>CAVRAU010000018.1:0-100443 GCA_963719055.1 uncultured Acidobacteriota bacterium
GGTTGCTGGTAAGCTGAACATGGGCGTGGGCGGTGTCAATGCCTGCGTCATCAGCCGACTTTGGGAGGAGGAATCCGAGTGAAGAGATTGATCTTGTTTGCTGCTCTTGTAGGCCTGTTCGCGTGGTCGCCCGGCGCCGATGTGCAGGCGAGCGAGTTGGAGCAGAATTGTGCGGATGCCATGGTCCTGTTCATGGAAACGGATGACAGCCTGGAGGACTTTTTCGACTCGTCCTATGGCTATGCGATCTTTCCCAACGTCGGTAAAGGTGGCATGGGTTTGGGTGGTGCTCACGGCAAGGGTCTGGTCTACCGGAATGGTGAGATCGTCGGTCGAACCTCTTTGACTCAGTTTACGGTGGGATTTCAGTTTGGCGGCCAGGTCTACCAGCAGGTGATCTTCTTCGAGAACGACCGGGCCTACAATGATTTCACCGGTGGCAATTTCGAGCTCAGCGCTCAGGCTTCAGCCATCGCCGCCGCGGCAGGAGTCGCTGCGAACGCCAAGTACAGACACGGCGTGGCGATCTTCACCTTGGGCAAAGGTGGGTTGATGTACGAAGCCTCGGTTGGCGGTCAGAAGTTCTCGTTCACCCCGCTCTAGGCCGGCAGTCCAAACGAGGCGTGGTCAGGATTGCGGCGGCAGCAAAGTGACAGAGACACCCCGTTGTCACACCTGTGGGGCTGAACTCGGTGGGCGGGTCCTGCCAGGCGGGCTCTGCCCACGCTGCTTGTTGCAGGTGGGTCTGGACAGTGGCGAGGCGGGTGTGCTGCTGGCGGGCCAGAGACTCGGCGACTATTCCATCCTGGAGCGCCTCGGCAAAGGAGGAATGGGTGAGGTGTATCTGGCCGAGGACCCGAAGCTCGAGCGCTCGGTGGCTTTGAAGATCCTGCCACCCGATCTGGCCAGCGATCCGGACCGCCTGGTCCGCTTCCAGCGCGAGATCAAGATCCTGGCCAGTCTCAGTCATCCGAATATCGTGACGGTGCATGCGGTCGATGAAGTCGACGACCTCCACTTCTTCACCATGGAGCTGGTCGCTGGGGAATCGCTGACCCAGAGGTTGGCTCGCGGTCCCTTGGCGCTGGCTCAGTTCCTGCGGATTTCGATCGCGCTGGCCGATGGCCTGTGCGCAGCGCATGAACGCCAGATCATCCACCGGGATCTCAAGCCCGACAACGTGATGATCAACGAGGAAGGCCTGGTGAAGATCCTCGACTTCGGTCTGGCCAAATCGGGAACAGCGGTGGCTGGGGAGAATGGGGAACCGATTGGCTCCGAGGGCTTGACCCAGAAGGGAACCATTGTCGGGACATTTCTGTACATGTCGCCCGAGCAGGTCAAGGGCGAGGATCTGGATCCGCGTTCCGATATCTTTTCGCTGGGCGTGATGATGTATGAGATGGCTTGTGGTCGCAGGCCATTTTCCGGCCATCAGCCGGTAGAGGTCCTGTCTGCGATTCTCAAGGATGATCCGCCGCCGGTGACCTGGTTCTATCCCGAGCTACCGACTCAGCTGGCGCGGATCATCCGACATTGTCTGGAGAAGGACCCCAAGAAGCGGTTTCAAACCAGCCGGGATGTTCGCAACGAGCTGGCGGATCTGGAGGTGGAGCAGTTGACAGGCAGGGCCTCGAGCGCGGCGGAACCGCTCGAGACGCAACCGTCGGGGGTCTCCAGATCGAGCTGGCCTCGTTGGTCTGTGGTGGCCGTGGTCGCGGCGATTCTGATTTTCGTGATCTTTGATCTCGAGCGACGCTCGCGGCCACCGGCCCTTGGCGAGGAGATCGAGGCGCTGGCGGTGTTGCCGCTGCGAGACCTGTCAGAGGGCGGTGGTGAGGAGTACTTCGCCGACGGCATGACCGAGGCCCTGATCACAGACCTGGCCAAGACCCCGGGTCTGAAAGTGATTGCGGCGAGCTCGGTGCTGCCGCTCAAAGGCAGCGAATTGGCTCCAGCGGAGATCGCGCGACGTTTGGCAGTGGATGCCCTGGTCCAGGGTTCGGTGATTCGTAGTGACAGTGCTGTGCGGGTCTCGGCGCAGTTGATGGCGGTCTCCACGGGTGATCTTTTCTGGGCCGAGAGCTTCGAGCGGTCGGCGGGTGAGGTGCTGACCCTGCAACGAGATCTAGCCGCCGCCATCGCCGGGGAGATCCAGAAGCAGGTCCTGCCGGAGATGAGTTCTGAGCCCGACCGGCAGTTGGATCCGAGGGCCCATGAGGCCTACCTGAAGGGACGATATTTCTGGAATCGGCGCAGTCCCGATGACCTGATCAAGGCGATCGAACAGTTGGAGTTGGCGATCGAGCTGGAACCCGAGTTTGCACCGTCACACGCTGCCTTGGCGGACTGCTATGGCTTGCTGGGATCCGTTCTCTATGGGGTGATGCCGCCGCGAGAGGTCATGCCCAAGGCCAGAGAAGCTTCCTTGAGGGCCCTGGAGCTCGACGGTCGCTTGGCCGAGGCCCATGCATCCCTGGGCCACTATCAATTGTTCTATGAGTGGGACAGCTGGAAGGCGGAGCAACAGTTCCTGCAATCGATCGAGCTCAATCCGAACTACGCCACAGCTCGTCACTGGTACAGCATTCTCCTGAGCCTGGATGGCAGGGCCGAGAAGGCCATCGAGCACGCCGAGATCGCGCGCCAGCTCGATCCTCTTTCCATCGTCATCGTCCTGAATCTGGGCACCCGCTACTTTCACGCCGGGATCTACGACCTGGCGGAGCACTATTACCTGGCCGCTCAGGACTTGAATCCCGACTTTTACCTGACCCACATGTTTCTGTCGCGGCTGTATTTGGAGACGGGTCGCCCGGCGGCGGCGGTACGTGAGATGCATCTGGCGGATCGACCCGGTAGCCAGGATCCTCTGGTCAAGGCTTTCAAGGTCTTCTCCTTGGCTCGCGCCGGCGATGAGGACGAGGCGCGACAGGTCCTGCAGGAGATGCTCGATATGGCCAAGGTGCGCTACGTACCTGCGCACACCTTCGTGATCGCTTATTCAGGTCTCGATGACACGGAAGAGATGTTTCGACAGCTGAGTCAGGCGGTGGAGGAGAGGTCGAGTCTGGTCCCATACCTGGCAGTGGAGCCTCTCGGCCGCGATTACCTCTCGGACCCCCGCATGGAGGCTTGGATCGGCCTTGTGCGTCACAGCGAGGAGTCGTTGGTTAACTGAGACACTCCAGTAGGTGGTGTATCTCGTCGTCCACCTCCTGTGGTTCCGTGACCGTGTGCTCGATCTCCTGGCGCAGAACCACTCCGAAACGGCGTCGGAGACGGTGGACCGCGACCTTGACACCGCTCTCGCTCATACCGAGCTCCTCGGCGATCTGTTGATAGGTGACGTCGGTCTCCGTCCCGATGAGAAAGGGGCGTAGCTTCTCGAACCTGAAGCGCTTGCTCTCTGGAGTCTCTTTCGCCAGCTGACGCAGGGCTCTTTCAAGGACGGTCAGAGCCCAGTGCTGTTCGTAAAGATCCTCTGGCGTCAGGCGCTCCACAGGTTCGACGGAGTAGCGGTTTTCGGCGAGCTGGGCATCCAGGGAAACCTTCTGGACATGACCGCCTCTCTTCTGCGCCTGGCGGCGATCCCACTCGTTGCAGAGAAAGTGCTTGAGGGAGGCGAGAAGGAAAGAGCGGAAACGACCGGCTTCCGGTCGCACGTCCTGCAGATACTCCTTCTCCAGCAGCTTGGCGAAGTAGGCCTGGGTGAGATCGGCCGCATCCTCGGGACTGTGGCCCTGTCTACGGACGAAGGCATAGAGGGGGAACCAATACGATTCGCACAATTCCGCCAGGGCCTCGTCCGAATGGTGGGACCCTCCGTCTCGTGCGTCGAGCACGAGCGACCAACGCGTGGTGGCGAATCTCCTACCTCCGGCCATCTTCGATCGCTTTCGGAATCCAGCTCAATATAGCAAACGGGGACCCCCTCTATGGGGTCCCCCGTCCATCGGTCCACAGACCGAGAGCTCAAGTGTTGACGGTCGGCTCGGGCGCCTCGGGTATGCCTTCGCGTCGTTTGATGCCTTCTGGTTTGACGTTGATCTCGGCCACCGGACCCTTCTTTCTCAGACCCAGATAGTCGGCGACCAGTTGCCGTTTCATCAGTTGGATGGCCTTGCCCGGATCGACCCCCTTGGGGCAGACCCGCGAGCACTCGCCGGCGAAATGGCAGCGCCACGGCCCGGCCTCGCCGGTCAGAACTTCTCGGCGTGTCGCGAAGCCATCGTCACGAGTGTCGGTGTTGTACCGATGTGCCTGGGTCAGGGCCATGGGGCCCGAGTAGCTGCTGTCGGTGGCACAGGTCGGGCAGGCTGCGACACAGCAGCCGCATTTGATGCAATAGGAGAATTGGAGGTACCGCTCCATCTCGTCGGCCGATTGATAGAACTCGCCGGTAGGCTCTGCCATCTCTGCCGTGTCCCCACGGATGATGTACGGGGAGAGAGCTGTGTGGTGGTCGAACATGGGTCTGAGATCCGGCACGAGATCGCGGATGATGGGGAAGTTGGGAAGCGGTGCCACGGTCACCACGGTGGTGCCGAGCTCGGCGATCTGGGTGTTGCACCCCAATCGGGACCGGCCATTGATGAACATGCCGCACGAGCCACAGACCCCCATCCGGCAGGAGGCGCGCCAGGCCAGGGTCGAGTCTACTCGTTCCTTGATCTGCCAAAGCCCGTCGAGAACGGTCATCCCTGGTGAATAGGCTACCGGGTACTCCCCCCAACTGGGTTTCTCAGCCCGTCGAGGAGCCAACCGGCGGATGCGGAAGATGATGGTATCGGGAAGTTTGTTTTCACTCATCAGGTCAACCCTCAAGCAACGACCGCGGTTTGAAAGCTCGTCCAGGCAGCCCAGCCGCCAACGATGAAAAGGCCCAGCCCGATCAAGATGAGCACCCAGCTGATGGACCGCTTCATGGGTGCCGCCGGATCGAGCTCGAACAGGATATTGCGCAGCCCGTAGAGGCCGTGAAACAGGGCGGCTCCCAGAAGCGCAACATAGGAGACCAGGAAGAAGAGACTCTCGCTCCGTGCCGCCACGTTCTGCCAATCGATGGGGTGCCCGCCGGCCGGATTGAAGATGCCGAGAAGCGCGTCCAGATGCATGATGGCCATGTGGAGGCCGAGCAGACACAGGATCAGGAGGCCGGCAGCGATGTGCCAGGTCCAGAGTTTGTGATCACGGATCATGACGGTTCTCCTCTCCCTCAGTGCCAGACGAAGAAGTCCAGCGCACCGACCAGAATCAGGATCCCGGTCAGCACCAGCACAGTGGCGACCCAGGGTCGTTGGACGTCGATGACGGTCTTATAGGGGTAGATGGGCTCGATGGGTTTGCCGACTCCGAATCCGAGCTCGGCCAGCGCCAGGCGGACACCGTTGACGGCGTGGAAGGCGAAGGCCACGAAGACCAGGTACTCACCGACGAGGAAGACGGGACCGCTGACCCTGGCCATGGACTGCTCCCAGGCCTGCTGACCCAGAGCCCGTGATGACGTGATCAGGATATGGAGAACAAAATAGATCAAGAGCCCCAGTCCTGTCAGGCGGTGCAGAGAATAGAGATATCGATCGGGTCCCCAACGGCCGCCGCCGAGCCAGCCGCGGATACCGAGACGATTTGGATGCTCCCTGATTTCGGGCATGGATCCGTCTCCTCTCAATATTTGCGTTCCACCGGTTTCCAGGTGGTGATGGTTACGGGTTTGTAGTCGAGTCGCGGGCCCATCCTCGGTCCGCCAGGCCAGCGTGTGCTTGAGCCAGTTGTCGTCGTCTCTTTGGGTGAAATCTCGACGGGAGTGGGCTCCTCGCGACTCTTCCCGAGTCAGGGCACCGAACACCGTGGCCTCGGCCAGATCCAGGAGGTTCTCCAGTTCCAGAGCGTGAAAGAGATTGGAGTTGTAGACGCGGCTCTTGTCCTCTACCGGTGCCCTGCCCGCTCTTTGTTTGATGTCCCGAATGGTCTCCAGGGCTTCAGCCAGGCCGTCCCCGGATCGGTATACACCCACATGCCGGTCCATAGTGGTTCGCAGCTCCTGGCGCAGGGCATACAGATCCTGGTCGCCTTTGCGGGCCAGGACTTCGTCGACGTGACTTTGGGCGGCCACGAGTCGTCCATTGTCCAGATTCGGGGGCGCCGGTAGCTGTCCCAGTTGCTCGGCAATCTCAGCGCCGGCAATACCGCCCCACACGAGACATTCTGCCGTGGAGTTCGAGCCCAGGCGATTGGCGCCGTGCAGGGATACACAGGCGGCCTCGCCGGCTGCCCAGATGCCGGCGGTCCGGGTGGCCCCGTCGATGTCGGTCTCGATGCCGCCCATGGAATAGTGGGCTACCGGGCGAATCGGAATGGGTTGTTCGATCGGGTCGATGCCGACGAATTTCATGCTGACCTCGCGGATCAGTGGCAGGCGGGTATTGATCTTGTCGGCGCCCAGGTGGGTCAGGTCGAGATGCAGATAGTCCATGCCATCCGACCCTTTGAATCCGCGACCCTCCAGGATCTCCGTCATCTCCGCCCGGGAAATCACATCCCTGGGCCCGAGCTCCATCTTTTCGGGCGCGTATCTTTCCAGGAATCTCTCTCCTTCCGCGTTGCGGAGGTAGCCGCCTTCGCCGCGACAGCCTTCCGTCATCAAGATCCCGGACGGCACCAGACCTGTCGGGTGAAACTGGATGAACTCCATGTCCTCCAACGGCAAACCCGCCCGATAGGCCATGGCCAGTCCATCACCGGTGACACTTTGCGAATAGGTCGTAAATCCATACAGGGTTCCCGCGCCACCGGAGGCAATGAGTAGGGCCTTTCCCTGCAGCGTGACGAGCTCGCCGTTGGCGGCATCGATGCCCACCAAGCCGGCGAATTGATCCTCTTCGACGAGCAGGTCGGTGACGAAGAACTCGTCGTAGCGGGAGAAATTCTTGTACTGGAGCAAGGTGTCGTACAGAGTCTGCATCTCGAAGAAGCCGGTCTTGTCGGCGGCCAGGGTCGCTCGGGGATAGGAATGTCCTCCAAACGGCCGCTGGTCGATACGACCATCTTGGTCCCGGGTCCAGGGGATTCCCCAGTGATCCAGAAGCATGATCTCTTCGGGTGAAGCATGGACAAAGCGCTCGACGACATCCTGGTCCGCCAGGAAGTCAGCCCCCTTGACGGTGTCCCAGGCGTGGAGCTCGAAGGAATCACCTTCATCGGTCCGCAGCATGGCGGCGGTCCCACCCTCGGCACAGACCGAATGAGCTCGCATGAGTTGGACCTTCGAGACAATTCCAATATCGATCTCTCCGTGGCTGCGGCGGGCGATCTCGACTGCCGCTCGCAGTCCCGCCAGTCCGGCTCCCAGAATCAGTACATCGTGGCTCAGGCTCTGGCCCATCAGCCACCTCCTCGTGAATCGTTTGGGATTAAATGGATTCGGCTTTGGCCGTCTCCCTCCAGGTCTGCAGATACCACTGTAGGCGCAAGCGGAGAGTTGCGCACCACGCAAAAGGGCGGACTTGGTGACCACTCAAGGGGGTGGGGCCGACGAGATCGGTGGGCAGGGTCAACCCGGCGACCGCGGCTACGTACTTCAAGGGGTGGGCACAGGGCCAACTCGTGCCAAGATCGGGTATAACCTGCGGATGAGGAATCAACGATGCGGCATTTCATGAAGACGCTCCTGGATTTCTTTCGATTCTTCTGGCAGGGCTTGGACCTGGCGCGGCGTATCGCCGTCAATGTGCTCTTCCTGGCTCTGCTCGTGGCGTTGATCGGTTGGCTGATTGCCGACGAGACGCCCGAGGTCCCAGAGACCACCGCGCTGGTCGTGGCGCCATACGGCAGTCTGGTCGAAGAGCTGTCGGGGGAAACCAATGAGAATGCCTTGTTGGCGCTCTTGGGCGAGGAACGACCCGAAACACTCCTGCGGCCGCTGCTGGAGGCCATTGAAACAGCCAAGGACGATGATCGAGTGCAGGTCCTGGTCCTGGATACGGATCGACTGGGCCGGGCCGGATTGAGCAAGCTCCAGACCCTGCGAGCCGCCATCGACAGCTTCAAGGAAAGTGGCAAGACGGTCATCGCGACGGCCGACTACTACTCACAAACTCAGTACTACCTGGCTTCAGCTGCCGACGAGATCTACATGCACCCCATGGGACTCGTCTTGCTGACCGGGTATGGCAGCTACCGAAGCTACTACAAGGAGGCGCTCGACAAGCTGGAGATCGACTGGCATGTCTTTCGAGTCGGGGAGTATAAATCGGCCGTGGAGCCCTATCTGCGGAGTGACATGTCACCCGCCGCCAGGGAGTCAAGGTCGCGATGGCTGTCCGTTCTCTGGCAGGCCTACAGCAAAGATGTGGAAAAGGCCCGGTCTCTGGATTCCGGGACTCTGGATCACTACTCGTCGTCGTTCGCGGACCTCCTGTCCGAGCACGAGGGGGATGCCGCCGCGGTGGCACGGTCGGTAGGTCTTGTCGATCACCTGGCCCATCGGGACGAGGTGCGGCAACGGCTGATCGAGTTGGTGGGGGAAGATGACGACGGCAAGTCGTTCAACCGGATCAGCCACGGCAGCTATCTGAAGGCGGTCAAGAAGCCGCGCGAGAAGAGCGATAACGAGATTGCAGTGGTTGTGGCCAGCGGCGCCATCTACGACGGTAGCCGAGCACCGGGAAGAGTGGGTGGAGACACCACGGCCCGGGTCATCCGTCAGGCGCGGGAGAATGACAGCGTCAAGGCTATGGTGCTCAGGGTCGACAGTCCGGGCGGCAGTGCCTTCGCGTCAGAGATCATCCGACGAGAGGTGGAGCTGACCCAGGAGGCCGGCAAGCCCGTGGTGGCCTCCATGAGCAGTGTCGCAGCCTCGGGCGGGTACTGGATCTCCATGTCCGCGGACGAGATCTGGGCCCAGCCGACCACCATCACCGGTTCCATCGGTATCTACGCCATGTTCCCGACCTACCCGCGGACGCTGGAGAAGCTTGGGGTTCACAACGACGGGGTGGGCACGGGGCCCTTTGCTGGCACCCTGAGACCGGACCGTCGCCTGCCCGAGGAAGCTGCCCGGGCCATGGAGTCGATGATCGGACAGGGCTACGCAGACTTTGTCGAGGGTGTCGCCGCCGGCCGCAACAAGACTCCAGAGGAAGTGGACGAGGTGGCCCGCGGGCGGGTCTGGGCCGGAGCCGATGCCCTCGAGTTGGGACTTGTCGATCACCTGGGTGGGCTCGAAGAAGCCATCTCGGCGGCAGCCATCCGCGCCGAGCTGGGCGAGGACTACAGAGTCACCTATCTGCAACAGGAGCGGGATTGGAGATCGCGAGCGCTGGACTGGTTCATCCATGCGGTGATTTCGCACCTCGGTCCCTTGCCGAGCCTGCAGCCTCTACTGAGCCTTCGAACAGAGGGTGTCGAAGATGTACTCGAGGCTCTCGACTCTTTGGAGGAGTTTGGCGACCCCAACGGCTTCTACGCCTACTGCTTCTGCGAGCCCAACTAGAGGATCCCGCCCAAGGCGAGCTCCTCTACTGCATCGCCGTGACTTCGACGGGGTCGTCTTCGAGGTCGCTGCGCAGCAGCAGGGCGCGACGTTTCTCGATATTCTGCAGCCAGATCGGGATGAACAGCCAGAGGTCCTGTAGGGAACGGTCGACCTCACCCAACAGGCCCACGATCCGTCGGCTCAGCACGGCGTGAAGCTCGATAAGGTCCCGCAGATTCTGGGCCTTCTCCGCGTCCGAGTCGCCAAGACCCTCTTTGATGAATTCGATCGCCTTGCGGCCAGTGCTGCCCAATTCCAGGATCAGGTTGGCCTTGGTGGGAATCTTCTCGGCGTACTGATCGAGGATCTCCATCTCGTCGAACCGGATCCCTCGCAGCGCCAGCATCTCGTTCAGCCGGACCGTCAGACCTTCCATCAGGTGCTTCAGAAAGTCTTCCAGCGATCTCCAGGCTTCGGCGACCGGCAGGGTGAGATCCCGTCGAATGACCGAGATGACCTCGGTGAGCCGTCGGTAGCGCACATGCTCGATGTCACGCAGATAGCTTCGCAGATCCTGCACGGAGGCATAGAGCCACTCGGCCTCCTCGATATCGCGCGGAAACTTGCGCGACAGAAAGTAGTCCGCATCATGCAGGCTCCGAGGATCGGCGGCCACCAGCTCGCCGAGGGTGTCCTGGAGAAACCCGTTGAGCTTGCCGATGGAGACACAAAGGAGCTTACGCTCTTCTGTCAGACTGCCGACGGCGTCCTCGGCAGGGAACCGCACCAGGTCCTCGAAGAGGTTGACTTCCAGCATCTGGAGCGACGCTTGGATGTTCTGTCGCGCCTCCTCCAGCTGTGGGACGACGGAGGGGTAGGTGAGGAGCGAAGCGAGGTCGGATCGAATGAGCTCGGCGACCTGGAGGACCTGTCTCCAGATTTCGTGGAGACGGGCCGGGGAGCAGTTCAGAATGGCGTAGTTGCTCTCGAGGACGCCTTCGAGAAGCTTGACGCTGCCCAGAAGCGATCGGATTCGGGGGTTTTGCCAGCGGTACTTCTCCAGGCTCCACTGCGACAGAGTGATGCCCTTCGGCAGGGCAACCTGCTGATTTCCGACTCGTATCAGTTGCTGTAAGTTCCCGTTCATGGTGGCGACACCTCGAGAGTGCCCGCGATCAGACTCGCTTAGCATAGGTGAGATGGAGATCCAAAGCTGTAAAGTTGTTCACGATGGCCCTGGTGGTCAGCATATTGAGCGCTTCGCGAGACCGGCGTGAAAGTCAGAAACCAACTCGTCCTGGCCTTTCTTCTCTTGGCTGTGTTGCCCCTGGCAGTCATTGTGTTCTTTTCCTATTCGACCTCTCTGCGGGCGTTTCGCCAGGCCGTAGCAGCCGAGTCGACAGTTCTCGGCGAAGAGATGGGCGAGCGTCTCAACGAGGTGCGGGAAGACGTTCGGAGACGCCTGAACCGACTGGCGAGTCTGCCGGCCCGCTCCTTGTTGGAGGGGGCCACCGCCGACGAGGCGATCAAGATTTACACAGATCTGATGGCTCGGATGGGCGACGTGGTCGATCTGGTGGACTGGTTCGAATTCATCCCCGAGTCCGGAGTGGGGACCGAGACGGGAGAGTCTCCCGAACCCTTCTTGATGTATCCGTCACTGACCCTGACCAAAGCCTTGGAGAGACTCGGGAAACGATCCGCTGACTTGGGTGACTCCGGGATCACCCAAGAGTATCTGGAGTCCATGGTCCAGCAGGCGATAACCAGTCGCGAGCTACTGGAGGAATCCGAGATCGCGGCTCTCGAGGCGCGCGGGGCACAGATGGAGCGTCTGCTGGGTAGTGAATTCACCAGTCCTGTGCGGCGGGGCAAGGAGGTGGTGGGTCATCTCAAGGCCATGGTGCCGGCGTCCCAGATTCTGCGCCAGGTCCTGGCGCGAACGCCGCGGGCGGGAGGTGAGATTCCCTTTGCTCGGGATGCCGCGGGCGATCTGTATATCGAGACCCCCGAGGATCGGGAAATCCTGGCCGAGATGGGAGTCGTCGGAGCGGGTGTGGAGCCGACGACCGAGCTGCTCCCTCAACGGGAGTGGATGATCGTCGAGACACCGGATCCCGCTTCGGGACTCTCGTTCGGGATCGCGCGGCCCGTGGCCCTGCCCTTGCAGGAGATCGGCCGGACGGCTGTCGAGAATCTTGCGTATGGGTTGGTGATGGTCGTTCTGGCCATGTTGGGTGTGCTGTGGCTGTCGGGTCGAATGACCAGAAACCTGAGTCTGCTGACAGAGGGTGCGGAGCATCTGGCCGCCGGCAATCTCGAAGCGCGCGTGCCGCTGCGCTCCCGCGACGAGTTTGGTCGTTTGGCTCGGACGTTCAATCGCCTGGCGATCGAGTTACGCGACAATCAGCAGCGGTTGCTGGTGGAGGAGCGGCGGCGCCGGGATCAAGAGATCCAACAGCGCCTGTTGGAGGCCGAAAACGAGCGCAAGAGCCGCGAGCTGGAGGAGGCTCGGCAGTTCCAACTCTCCCTGCTCCCGAAGCATTTGCCCAGGCATCCCGATCTGGAGATCGCGGTGTTCATGAAGACGGCAGCCGAGGTGGGCGGCGACTACTATGATTTTTTTCCGGGAGCCGGCGGCTCGTTGACCGCGGTGATCGGCGATGCGGCGGGCCATGGGCTGCGTGCCGGGACCATGGTGACGGTGGTCAAGGGACTGCTGACCACCGAAGCGTCGGAGTCCCACCTGGCTGAGTTGCTGGGGACGGCCACCCGGGCCATCAAGCAGATGAATCTGGGGCGCATGAACATGGCCCTGACTCTGGCGCGGTTCGAGCATCGGCGCCTCTACCTCTCTGCCGCCGGCATGCCGCCCGCACTGATCTTCCGTCATCAGACCTCCGAGGTAGAGGAAGTAGTTCTCGTGGGGACTCCCTTGGGAAGCATGGCGGGTGCCACCTATGACCACTGGAGCTCCGGGCTGGAGCCCGGCGATACCGTGCTGTTGATGACCGATGGCTTCCCCGAGCTGCTCGACGCCGAGGGCGAGCCCCTGGGCTATCCGCGGGTGCGGGAGCTCTTCGAGGCCACCGCCGGTGAGGTGCCCGAGGACATCACTTCATCGCTGGCACGGGCCGCGGCGGACTGGTCCGGTGACGAATCTCCCGCAGACGACATGACCTTCCTGGTGCTCCGGGCTAAAGAAAACGCGTGAGAGCCGAGACCCTCACGCGTTCGAGTGCTTGTCCAACTGTTGGACCGTTGCAGCGGGGATTAGCGCTTTCTGAACTTGACGTTGCCGCTAAAACTGTCCACCGTGATGCGGGCATCTCCCGAGCCGGTGGTGAATTTGAGCCACTTGCCCGGGCTGTGCTCACTGGCCTTCTTGGGACCGGGTCCAAATTCATTGGTGACATTGCCGCTGAAGGTTTCGACCTCCCAGGTCGCGGAAGTATCGGCCGGCAGCCAGAAGGTGACGTTGCCGCTATGGGCTTCGGCATGCAGCCGCGCTTTGGCCGTCAGACCACCGGAGAATTCGAGATCTCCGGAGACCGATTCGAAGGTTGCGCGCTCGATTTCAGTGGCCGAGACCTCAATATCGCCACTGACGCTGGCAGCTTCAACGGTTTCGGCTGCGCCAGTCAGCTCGAGGTCTCCGCTCACCGATTCAGCCGCGATGGCGGTCTGATCTCCGTCGACACGGATGTGCCCGCTCACCGTCTCCACATCAGCCCGTGAGGGGCTCCCCGACAACTCGACGCTGCCGCTCACAGAACCGAGCTCGACGGCGCCGCTCACCTCGGTGACCGTGATGTCGGCGCTGACCGTCTCGACAGTCAATCTGGCGCCGGCAGGGAGCGAGATCTCGAGTTGCGCGTCGACCTCGCGACGGCGTCGGCCCCAGCTGTCCGGGACATCCAGCTCGATGGATATAGTGCGGCCACTACCCGAGACCTCGAGAGCCTCTACGTCGTCGCCTATGGTGCCCGTCACTTGTACCTGGTTGCGGTCCCAACCGGTCACGCGGATCGAGCCCGAGATGATTTCTACATTGATCCTCGCATCGGCATCGGCGTCGCGAGTTTCATCCACCTGCTGACTCGCCCAGACGATGGGGGTGGACAAGGCGATGGTCAAGAGCGCGAGACTGATCTTCTTCATGGTCTTTCCTCCTCCGGGTCTCTTACACCCGGCTCACCTTTTGCAGGAGTTTTCTCTCCTGCTGGTAACGTGCTGCCAAAAGCATGCGTAAGCGAAGATTCTGCGGATCCTCGTTCAAGGCCACTCGCAGCTCGCCGATGGCCTGGTCCAGGATTAGCATGTTGTCTTCCCAGATCCGCAGGGAGTCTTCTTCGACGACGTCGCGGTGTCGTTCGATGGCGGTGACCAGATCCGTTCTGGCCAGCAGAACACCGTCTTCAGAGCGCGCCAGCTCGGCTTGTGTGGCCACGAAATCGGCTTCCACCTCGATCTGGGCGGTGGTCGTGAGCTCCCCATCTTGGCGTCCCACCCACCACACGGACAGCGGTACGGAAAGGACCGCCAGAGCGATTCCGGCAGCTGCCAACTGGAGCCACCACGGGGGTGTCTGTGCACGGCTGGCTTCGATTCGGGTCTCGATACCCGGCCAGAGGTCCCGACCCGGCTGAATCTCGGAATCGAGCTCACCGGCCCTGGCCTTCAGGGAGCGGAGGCTCTCGAGCTCTGCGCGGCAGGCGAGGCACTGACCCAGGTGCCGGTCGATCTGATCTTGTGCCTCCGGCGCCAATTCGCCGTCAAGGTACTCGTTCAGTTGCTCTCGAATCTCGGGGCAGCTCATGATTTCAGTACCTCCCGGAGGATGCGGCGCGCCCGGTGCAGATGGGCCTTGGAAGTGCCAGTTGCGATACCCATGAGCTGACCGATCTCGTCGTGGTGAAATCCCTCGACATCGTGCAGCACAAAGACCATTCGGGCTTGTGAAGGCAGTGTCGCGATGGCTCTGTCGAGATCGATTCTCGATCCCGGGTGTCCAGCCGGTCGTGGATCGGGCACGGCTCGGAGCTCGTCGCTGGCCACACCTTGGTCCTTGCGTCGGCTGCGTGACCGAATCTCTCCCAGCACGATATTGACGGTCAACCGGTGCAGCCAGGTCGCAAAAGCACTCTTGCCGCGGAAAGAACGCAGCTTCTCCCAGGCTCGGACAAAGGCGTCCTGAGTCAGATCCTCGGCGCGCGCGGGATCGGCCACCATGCGCAGGCAGATCGCGTAGACCCGGGCGGAGTGAGAACGGTAGAGGCTCTCGAAAGCCGCGATGTCGCCCGCCTGCGCCCTGGAGACGAGATCCGATTCCGACATGGTTTCAAACAGGACGATTCGCGCCCCCAGCGGGGCACTCGGTAGCGTGTCGGTCATGGCGCAGCATCCACTCACAACCTATTAGATACCGGCAGGTGTGGTTGAGTTTAGATCGACAGGTCACAGATTCTCCCGGAGGAACCGTGTCTTGAGGCCATACAAGTGGAAGATCTGTGCTTTGTCCCGGACTCCATGACGGGAGTTGGGATAGAGCATGAGCTGAAAGCTCTTTCCTGCTTGCTGGAGAGCGTTGGCCAGCTGGACGGTGTTCTGGAAATGGACATTGTCATCCATGGTGCCGTGGATGAGCAGCAGCTCCCCTTGCAGCTGACCAGCGGCCTCGATCACCGAAGTCGCCGCGTACCCTTCCGGATTGTCCTCGGGCCGCCGCATGTAACGTTCCGTGTAGATGGTGTCGTAGAGCCGCCAATCGGTGACCGGCGCGAAAGCGATGCCCGCCTTGAAACTCTGGCTATGGGTCAAGGCAAACGATGCCATGAAGCCCCCGTAGCTGCCGCCGTGGATGGCGATCCGCTGCCCATCGACCCAGGGCTGACGCTTGAGCCAGGACAGACAGGCCTCCATGTCTTCCAGCTCCAGAACACCCATCTGCCCGTACGCCTCCCAGGTGGGCCAGATTCCCTTGGCCGAAGCCGATCGGTTGTCGCACATCCAGACGACGAAGCCTTCTTGCGCCAGGTAGCGAAACCACATGTTTCGAGAGCCGCCCCAGGCGTTCCTGACGGTTTGGGCATGCGGTCCGCCGTAGTTGTGCTGCAGGACCGGATAGGACTTGGCAGGATCGAAATCGGGCGGCTTGATCACGGCGGCCTCGAAGACGAAGCCATCCGGAGCCGGGACCTGCAAGAACTCCACCTCGGCCAACGCGAGCTGCTCCAGGGCGGGGACTCGGTTCTCGTCAACGGTCCTGATCTTCTGGCCGTCGGCGCGGTGGAGAAACACTCGAGGCGGAGTGTCGATGTCGCTCCAGGTGTCCAGAAAGTGGGAGAAGCCCGGGGCGAAGCTGGGCCCGATGAGTGCCTGGGGTCTTGGAGAGGCGTTCGAATTCGGAGCCATCCAGGCGCACGCGATAGACGTGAACTTCGATGGGACTGTGCTCGCTGGCAGAGAAATAGACCCAGTCCGAGCCCTCGTCGACGCCATGGATCTCTCGCACCTCCCAGTGCCCGTCGGTGAGCTGGCGTCGCACCGCCCCGGTCGACTCGAAGTGATAGAGGTGGTGATAGCCGTTGCGAGCGGAGAGCCAGAGAAACGATCCGTCCTGCAGCCAGAACGGTTTGCCAGTGAGATCTCTGTCGACAAAAGCCGGACTGGTTTCGTGGACCAGGATCGTCGTGGAGCCGGTCTGGCGGTCGGCGAGATTGATGTCCAGCCAGGTCTGCTCCCGATCCTGCATCAGGAAGACGATCTTGCTGCTGTCGGGCGTCCAGCCCACCCGGACGATGAGAGGATCGGCGGATTCGTAGTCGGAGGTGTCGACCCAGAGGACCTCGCCGCCCGACGCCGAGACCACGCCCAAACGGACTTTCGGGTTGGGATCGCCGGCCTTGGGATAGTGGACGACCTCGGTCGGCGCTCGGGTGAGCAGATGATCGACCAGCGTGAACTGGTTCACCGGGGATTCGTCGAGTTGCAGAAAGGCGAGGGATTTGGAGTCGGGACTCCACCAGTAGGCTTGGAAGTCACCCCGACCGTAGATCTCCTCCTGGTACACCCAGTCCAGCTTGCCGTTGAACAGATGCGGATCCGCCATCGCGGGTCAGCACAGTTTCCTGACCATCTCTGATTCTCACCACATGCAGATCGTGATCGCGGACGAAGGACACATGGCTGCCGTCGGGACTGAATCTGGCGATCTCTTCGACCTCCGGCTGTCCGGGTGAGACGTGTCGATCCGCCGGTGGACAAGGAGTAATGGAACAGATCGTCAGCCCGCTCGATGAGCAGAGCGTTCTGGAGCGGGCTGAGCCGAACGTCGTCTGCGAGGAGTCTCTTGGCATCCTGCTCGGAGAAGTCGGAGAGTCTTGTCAAGGAGCTCACCATCCTTTGAGGATCGAACAAGAGACTGGTTTTGCCACTCTCGGCATCGATCTGTTGAGGGGGCAGGTAGGTCGAGCCGCCGTCCTGGGGCTTCAGGTATCGCTTCCCATCCGGAGACCAGTCGAGATCCTTGACTGGGGAGCCGCCAAACTCGACCCGGATCTCCTTGTCCGGGCTGAAAATGGCTTCGAGGGAGAGAGACCCCTGGCTGGCTTCGGCGCCAACCTGCGAGCTCCCGAGGGTGACGAGCGTGGCAATCAGCGACAGGAACGCAGTGACTCTCTCCATGATTCGGCCCTCCGCGGGCATCTTAACCCGGCCGTCAGATACCCAACCGGTGAGGTAGCCTTGGCCGTATGAGAAGGTCGAAGATGAAGGTTCTCGGCTTCTGGGTGGCATCGGTTCTCCTGCTGGGCGCAACCGCTCGTGGAGGCGACACGGTGCGCCAGGGACCGAATCGGCTGGCCCGCGAAAGCAGTCCCTACCTGAGACTGCATGCGCACAACCCGGTGGACTGGTATCCCTGGGGAGACGAGGCCTTCGAGCGCGCCCGGCAGGAGGACAAACCGATCTTCCTCTCGGTGGGGTATTCGACCTGCTACTGGTGCCACGTGATGGAGAGGCTGGTCTTCTCGGACCCCGCGATCGCCGACCTCATGAATCGTTGGTTTGTCAGTATCAAGGTCGACCGCGAAGAGCGACCCGATATCGACGAGATCTACATGACCACCACACAGCTGCTCACCGGCCGTGGTGGCTGGCCCAACTCGGTCTTCCTGACTCCGCAGCTGGAGCCCTTCTTTGCCGGTACCTACTTCCCGCCGCAGGATCAGCAGGGTCGGCCGGGATTCCCGACGATTCTGACCACGATCGCTCGGACCTGGAACGAGAGACGGGATCAGATCGAGGCGCAGGCCACGAAGCTCTCCAAGGCCGTACAGGAGACGTTGTCGCCTCGGCCCACAACGGCAGGAACCAGCCTGCCAGCGGCCAGCTCGCGCCGAGCGGTGGCTGAGCTGAAGAAGCGTTTCGATTCAGAATGGGGTGGGTTCGGAGGAGCTCCGAAGTTCCCCTCCCCGGCGAATCTCTTCCTTCTCTGGGAACAGGCCGTAGCGGGCGACGCGACAGCTCGCGCAATGGTTCTGGACACCCTGGCCGCCATGGGGCGAGGCGCCATTTACGACCAGCTCGACGGCGGGTTTCACCGCTATACCCTGGACCGTGCCTGGCGGATTCCCCATTTCGAGAAGATGCTGTACGACAACGCACTGCTGGCGGAGATCCTGACGATGACCTCCGTCGCCGCCGACGATGCCGATCTGGAGCGTCTGGCCAGGGGAACCCTCGAGTTCCTGCTGCGGGTCATGCGACTGCCCAGTGGGGCGTTCAAGTCGGCCATCGACGCGGAGACGGAGAGCGTCGAAGGAGCCTTCTACGTTTGGGACCGTCGGTCGCTCGACGCAGTGCTGGGTGACCAGGAATCCCTCTTTCTGGCTCCGATATTGGGCTATGCTTCGCCGCCGAATTTCGAGGAACACGCCTATACCCTGTACCTGACCGACTCGTTCGAGCAGCACGCGGACAGGCTGGGGATGAGCCGGGGGGCGCTGCTCGATCGGGTCGACCCTCTGTTGGCAGCGCTCGCCGAGGAAAGATCCAGGCGTCCCTTCCCTCTCGTGGATGACAAGGTCCTGACCGACTGGAATGGCATGGCGATCGCCGCATTCGCCGAGGCAGGTCGTTTGTTCGGGGAGGATCGCTATACGACGGCCGCGGTGCGGGCAGCCGACTTCGTCCTGGGATTGCGGGATGACCAAGGTCGCCTGCTGCACGTCTGGAGCCAGGGTCGAGCCAAACAGTCGGCGTTCCTGGATGACTACGCGTTCTTGATTCACGGACTCCTGAACCTCTACCGGGCTACCGAGACAGCTCGTTGGTTGGCAGAAGCGGAGCGGCTGACGGTAGAGATGGAGCGTCAGCTCCGCGAGCCCAGCGGTCGCTATTTCACCAGCCCGGCGGATCCTGCGCTTCTGGTGCGCTCGAGCGCGGCCAGTGGTGGCGCCATTCCCGCGGGCAACGGTGTGGCGATCGTCAATCTTCTGGAATTGGCCAGAGTGACCGGTCGTCCGATCTATCGGGCTCGGGCCCTGAGCGCGATCCAGTCCTTCTCGGCAGAGCTCGAGAGCCTTCCCGTGGCAATGCCCACCGTGGCCCGCGCAGTGCTGATGGTCAGCGGAGCGGCTGCGGGTACCCGTGACTCGATCCCGGTCGCCGACGTTGGGCTCCCTTCCGCCGAGACCCTGGTGGCTGCCGAGCTGCGTCTCGTCCCGGCCCCAATGGAGGAGGGCTGGCGCCGATTCGAGCTCAGTCTCATGATTCGAGATGGCTGGCACATCAACGCCAACCCGGCGTCGCTGGAGCTGTTGATTCCGACCCGTATCGATGGCGATCTGCGAGCCGTCGAGTACCCCCAGGGCATGTCATTGCGACCGGCGTTCGCGGACGAAGAGCTTCGAGTGTACAGCGGTCGAGTGGAGATCGGGGGTGAGATTTCGATGCCGGATCCAAGGCTCCGACTGACGTTTCAAGCCTGCGACGATCGCCGATGCCTGCCGCCGGTGACTCGCGAAGTCTTCCCGGCAATGGGGAAGGGGGAGGCGCCTGAGTAGAGAAATCAGGCATCCGCCCGCAGGGGAGGCCCGGCTTCTGGGTCTCACGGTATAGGATCTGGGGCTCGATCACCGCAGTGGTCGTGCTTTTGGCAGAATCCTGCCGGTTGTTGCAATCCATGTCCAAGGATATTCATCCCATCGTCCGTTTCGCCGTCGAGCGCAAAGTCACCATGACCATGGTGATCATCGGTGTCCTGGTGATGGGATGGTTGTCGTTGAATAGGCTGCCGTTGGAGTTTCTGCCCAGTTTTTCATCCTCGAACATCACCGTCATCGCTCCCTATCCTTCGTCCTCGCCCGAGGAGGTGGAGAGGTTGGTCGTGCGGCCTCTCGAAGACTCGCTGGGGACCATCAACCGGATCGACACGATGTCGGCCACAGCCTCGGCGGACCGGGCGCAGGTCCGGATCACCTTTCTGGACGGGACCGATATGGAGATGGCGGCCGTGGATGTGCGTGACCGCGTCGACCGGGTCCGTCATCTGCTGCCCGACGATCTGGATCGCATCTGGATCCGCCGGTTCCAGACGTCCGATATTCCGGTGATTCGTTTCGACCTCAGTGCCCCCTGGTCGCAAGTGGAGCTCTACGACTTTGCCGAGAACATCCTACTTCGTCGTCTGGAGAGGCTGGATGGAGTGGCACAGGTCGACATCGGTGGGCTGCGCTTGCCGGAACTGCAGGTCCACCTCGATTCCGGCCCGCATGCGGGCTCACGGCATCGATGCCCGGCAGCTGACGACCTTGCTGCGCGACAGTAATCTCAACGTTTCAGCGGGAGACGTGAAAGAGGGTAGCCGGAAGCTCCTGGTCCGCTCGGTTGGCGAGTTCGGCACACCGGAGGAGATCCGACAGCTGCCCTTGAATGAGCCAGGGGATTCGGTTGGGAGATGTCGCCAAGGTCACCTACGACTTTCCCGAGCAGGAAGACTTCAACTTCCTCAACGGCGTCGAAGCGCTGACGGCCTACGTCAACAAGACGTCGAGCGCCAATGTTCTGGAAGTAGCGGACCGCGTCAAGGAAGAGTTGGCGGCGATCGAGAAACTGCCCGAGGCCGCTGGGGTCCGATTCCGAGTCTTCTCCGATGCTTCCCGAGATGTGCGCAAAGGGCTCGGGCAGTTGCGCAATGCGGGTCTACTCGGCGGCCTGCTCGCGATCGGGGCGATGTACCTGTTCCTGCGCCGGTTTCGCACCACAGCGCTGGTGGCGGTCGCCATCCCCCTGTCGGTCGTTGCCACATTCGTGCTGATCTACCTGATGCGCCAGGCCGGCATTCAGGATCTGACGCTGAATGTGGTGAGCCTGGCGGGTCTGATGCTGGCGTTGGGTATGTTGGTGGACAACTCGGTCGTGGTCATCGAGTCCATCTTCCGTCACCGCAACGAGCTGGGCGAAGATTCGAAGACAGCCGCGCTGCGCGGCGCCAGCGAGGTGGCCTTGCCCGTTCTGGCTTCGACGGCTACCACTTTGTGTGTATTTCTGCCCTTGATCTTTCTTTCCTCAGGGGGTCGCTTCAAGCTCTACATGGAGAATATCGGCTGGACGATCTGCATCGTCATGGTGGCCTCCCTGCTCGTGGCCTTGACCGTGATCCCCATGGTGGCGGTCTTCATGCTCAAGGATCAGGAGGCCCGTCCGTCGCGGTTCATCGATGCCGTCACCGGTTCCTACGGTCGTCTCCTCGCCTTTACCCTCAGACATCGATTCCTCTTCGTGTTGTCGATTCTGGGAATGTTCGCGGGCGTGGTCTACCTGTTTTCCACGATTGAGAAGTTCTTTCTCCAGTCGCTCTCTCGAGCGCGAGGTCATCATCAAGGTCGACACACCCAGGCAGTACTCCCTGGCGCAGATCGAGTCACTCTATGACGAGATCTACGGGCTTCTGGACGTTCGGCGGGACGAGCTGGACATCTCGGATATCGGATTCTCCTACGACCGCGGCACAGGACGCTCCCGGAGCAGCTGGCGTCGCAATCGCCAGTTCAACATCTATCTCGAGGACGAGGAGGACAGCGAGCTGTCGACATCCGAGGTGCGCAATCGATTGCGGGCGATTTTGCCCGTCAAGGCGGGCGTGGATCTGCGCATCGCGACCGAGTCAGGGCCGGCACGGTTCTTCCGGTGTCGAGATCCAGTTGATGGGGTACGACGCTGTGGTTCTGGAGTTGTTGAGCCACCAGATCGCGGCGAGGATGGCTGAGCTGCCGATGATCAAGGACGTCGATACGTCGCTCGAAAGCGGTGATGAAGAGATCCACGTGCGGGTCAATCAGGACCGGGCGATGCAGAGGGGGATGTCCAGCCGGGCCGTGGCCTTCACGGTTTCCAACGCTCTCTCGAGCCGGCCGGTCAGCCATTTCAAGACCGGGGAGCGGGAGGTCGACCTGGTGATGCAGTACCAGGAGAAGGACAGGGAGACCCTCGATCAGCTGAAGAATGTGCCGGTCTTCGCCAACAATGCGCCTCTTCCCCTGGATGCCATGGCGGAATTCGAGTTCGTCGAAGGCCCACGGAGCATCGAGCGCGAGAATCATCTGGCCAAAGTCAGCGTGACCGCCAACGCCACGGACAGCTCCGCCTCCTTCGCCGCCATGCGGATGATCGGTCAGGTAATGGCGGAGATACCGATGCCGCCCGGGTACGAATGGAGCTTCGGGCGCTGGAACCAGCATATGCAACGGGACCAGGAGACCGGCCGCTTTGCGCTGCTCTTCGCCCTGCCTTTGGTCTACATGTTGATGGCGGCGCTGTTCGAGAGCTACGCCCAACCCTTGACCATCATGTTCTCGGTGCCCTTCGCCCTGTTGGGCGTTGGCGTCATCATGAAACTGGCCAACCAGCCATGGGATACCATGACCATGATCGGCATGGTGGTGCTCATGGGAGTGGTGGTCAACAACGCCATCGTTTTGATCGACCACATCAATTTCTTGCGAAAGTCGGGTCTGAGTCGCGAGGAGGCCATCATCAAAGGAGGCCAGCACCGGCTGCGGCCCATTCTCATTACCGCGGTCACCACCATCCTCGGTCTGCTTCCCATGGTGGCTCCGTTTCTGTTGCCGCAATGGTTCGGCGCGGTCGAGGGCAGGGCGGCGACCTGGGCGCCGATCGGGCTGGTCATCGTCGGCGGATTGACCACCTCGACGTTCCTGACCCTGATGATCATTCCGACGATCTATTCCCTGATCGACGATATTTCACGATTTTTCCGCAGACTTGCCGCGGCGGTCTAATCGCGCTGGGCCAAGGGTGACAATGATGAAGACAGGAAGCCGATTGCTGACCCAGCTATTGACTGTAGTGATTCTCAGCAGCCTGGTGTTCGCATGCGGGGCAGACAAGGCCCCAAGCGGTGCGGGAGGCCAGGGCGGTGGTCCGGGTGGGTTTGGCGGCGGCGGTCCCGCAGCGGCGGTCCCTGTAGAGGTCTCCTCGGTGCAGCGTCGCTCGATCTCTTCCTTTATCGAGACCAATGGCGGCTTGGAGGCCGAGAACGAGGTCGACATCGTGGCACGGGTCGCCGCACCGGTCATCGATCTCCAAGTGGAAGAGGGGATGGAGGTCCGCCAGGGGCAGATTCTGGCCAGGCTCGATGATAGCGAGATCAAGTCACAAGCCGAGATCTCCCGAGTCAATCTCAAGGAGGCCGAGCTCTCCTCCGAGCGCGCCAAGAAGCTGCGCGACAGTCAGCTCGTCAGCCCCGAGGAGTTCGAGCAGGCGCAAACCCGCCTGGAGACGGCGCGGGCCCAGTATGAGTCGGATCGGATCCAGCTCAGCTACACAGAGATTCGGGCTCCTTTCGCCGGCCTGATCATCTCGAGGTACATTGATCAGGCACAGCAGGTCAATCCCGGCAATCCGTTGTTTCGCATCTCGGACTTCGAACCCCTCCTGTGTCCGATCCAGATTCCCGAGCGCGATCTGCCAAAGCTGCGCCTTGGCCAGCGGGCGTACTTGACCTTTGAAGCCTGGCCGGATGAACGCTTCACCGCTGAAGTGCTGCGCATTCGACCTGTAGTCGACGCGGCAACCGGGACAGTGCGCGTCACTCTCGATGTGGACGCGCAGGGGCGTCTGCGTCCCGGGATGTTCGCCCGTGTATACGTGGAGACGGAGACCCGCGACAACACATTGGTCATTCCCAAGGCCGCTCTTTCTCTGGAGAGCATTGGCGACACCGTGTACATTGCCGCCGGCGATGTGGCCGCTCGTCGCAGCGTAACGCTCGGCTTTCGCGAGGGAGACCATGTCGAAGTTCTCGATGGGGTTATCGAGGGCGAGCAAGTCATCGTCGTCGGGCAGGATGGGCTGAGCGAAGGCACCCCCATCAACGTGTTGGCGGCGGACGGCGTCCAGATGGCGCGGGCCCCAGTCGAGGCTGGGAGCTCAGGTCCACCGACGGGGTCCGGAGGCCCGGGCGAGATGCCGCGTGGAACCGACGGCCGGCCCGATTTCTCCCAGATGACCCCCGAGCAGCTCGAGCGGGCCAAGGAATCCATGCGGGCGCGCGGCATGACCGATGAGCAGATCGAAGAGCGTCTGCAGCGGGTTGGCGCGGGTCAACCGGCCGAAAGCCAGTAGATCTTGCCGGATTTCCCGTCGTGAAGCTCATCGATTTCTCCACCCGTCGCCCGGTCTCGGTGACCATCTTCGCCGTCGCTGCGGTGGTGTTCGGACTGGTCGCCTTCAGCCAGCTGGCCACGGATCTGCTGCCCGATATCAACTATCCTTCCCTGACCGTACAGACAACCTACGAGGGCACGGCTCCCATCGAAGTGGAGAGCCTGATCACGCGGCCGGTGGAGAACGCAGTGGGTGTCGTGAACAACGTGGTGAGGGTCATCTCCAGTTCGCGCACGGATGTCAGTGAAGTGACCCTGGAATTCAGTTGGGACACCAACATGGATATGGCAGCTCTCGATGTCCGCGAGAGGCTGGATGTCCTACAGCTGCCGGTGGAGGCCGATCGACCGATCCTTCTGCGCTTCGACCCGTCGCTGGATCCGATTCTGAGACTGGGCCTTTTTGGCGAAGAGGACCTGATCCGTCTGCGGCTCATCGCCGAGGAGCAGGTCCAGAGGAGTCTCGAGCGGATCGAGGGAGTGGCGGCGGTGGTGGTCAGTGGCGGTCTCGAGGAGGAGATCCAGGTCGAGATCGACGAGCGCAAGCTGGCCAACCTGGGGATCAGCGTCGATCGGGTGGTGGATCGATTGGCCCAGGAGAACATCAATCTGACCGGTGGCCGGCTGCGCGAGGGCCAGAGCGAGTTTCTCGTCCGCACGGTCAACGAGTTCCTGCGGCCCGAGGACCTGGAACAAGTCGTGATCGACAGCTCTGGCGGTGCGGTGGTGCGAGTCGAGGACCTGGCCAGGGTCTACAAGGGGCACAAAGAGCGTGAGGTCATCACCCGCATCAACCGTCAGGAGAGCGTAGAGGTCGCGGTCTACAAAGAGGGAGGCACCAATACCGTCAAGGTTTCGGACGCCGTGCAGGCGAATCTGGACGATCTGGGCGCCAGGCTGAAGAAGGTCGATCCGGCTCTGGAACTGGAGGTGGTCACCGATCAGGCGCGCTATATCCGGCAATCGGTGACGGAGGTTTTGCGAACAGCTCTCTATGGAGGAGCGCTGGCGATCATGGTGCTGTTCTTCTTTCTGCGGAGCTGGAAGACGACCCTGATCATCGGGCTGGCGATCCCGATCTCCGTCGTGTCGACATTCTTTCTGATGTTTGTCTCCGGGATCTCCCTGAACATCATGTCCCTGGGCGGTCTGACGCTGGGGATCGGGCTACTGGTGGACAACGCCATCGTCGTCTTGGAGTCGATTCAGCGCCAGCGCGACAAAGGCTTGGACGAGATCGAAGCCGCGCAGGCCGGCACCAGCGCCGTGGCCAGGGCCGTCATCGCCAGTACGTTGACCACGATTTGTGTCTTCGTGCCCATTGTCTTTGTGGAAGGTGTAGCCGGTCAGCTCTTTGGCGATCAGGCCATGACTGTGACTTTCTCCTTGATGGTCTCCCTCTTGGTCGCGCTGACGATCATTCCCATGTTGGCGTCCAGGGGAGCCCGGGATTCTGGGGACGAGGAATACGAAGGGGGCAGGGTCTTCGAGGTCATCGTCTGGATCGCTCGCGGTCCGAAGGCCGTGGCGATGGCGGTGGCCAAGGTCCTTGGCTGGAT
This sequence comes from uncultured Acidobacteriota bacterium, assembly GCA_963719055.1. Classification (GTDB taxonomy): domain Bacteria; phylum Acidobacteriota; class Thermoanaerobaculia; order Multivoradales; family JAHEKO01; genus CAXMQZ01. The sequence continues at coordinate 25,728 of CAVRAU010000018.1, forward strand.
CCTCGCTGGGCCCCTGAAGCTCTTCGAGATGGGATACGACGCGCTCGCCAGGCTGTACTCGAACACTCTGGGTTGGGTCTTGCGGCATGCCTGGATCACCGTGGGCATCGCCTTTGCGCTTCTGGCAGGAAGCTTGACGTTGATTCCGGGACTCGGCCGAGAGCTGATCCCCGAGCTCATCCAGGGTGAGTTCTTCGTCAATACCGAGTTGCCTCCCGGGACGCATCTCGATGTCACGCAGCGCAGAATGGCGGGCTTGGAGAGATTCAGCATGGATCTCGAAGATGTCACCGCGGTCTATGCGATCACCGGTGCGTCGAACGAACAGGGTGGAACCGCTGGGGAGAAGCGAGAGAATATCGGTCAGCTGACACTGACCGTGGCGCCACCGATCTCGCGTGAGAAGGAAGAGGGTCTGATGCTGGCGCTCCGGAGCGAGTTGGATCAGCAGGAAGAGATGACCTATCGTTTTGGACGGCCTTCGTATTTCAGCTTTCGTACCCCTATCGAGGTGGAGATCCGCGGTTACAATCTGAATCTCCTTGATCGCCTGGGTGACGATCTGGTGCGGCGCATGGAGCAGATCGATGGTTTGGCGGACATCAAGTCCTCCACCGAAGGCGGCAATCCCGAGCTACAGATTCGTTTCGACCGCGATCGGCTGGCCAACTTTGGATTGAATCTGGCCGATGTGGCCGGTGTGGTGCGCGCCAAGGTTCAGGGAACGATCGCTTCGGACATCCAACGCGAGGATCGGAAGATCGATATCCGCTTGCGGTCGGATGAAGAGTTCCGGAGCAGCTCCCAGGATCTGCGGAATCTGACCGTGCACCAGCAGGGCAAGACGGCGATTCCCTTGAGCGCCGTGGCGATGGTCGAGGAGGTCGAGGGTCCGGCGGAGATTCGGCGGTCGGAGGGAGAAAGGGTGGCAGTGGTGACTGCCAACTTGGTCGGTAGCGATCTGGGGACGGTCTCGGAGCAGATCGTCAGCGAGCTCGAAGCCATGAACTTGCCGACCGGCTACGACTGGCGCATCGGCGGCCAGCGCCAGGAGATGGAGACCTCGTTTGCAAGCATGAGGTTGGCCATCTTGCTGGCCATCTTCATGGTCTATCTGGTGATGGCCTCGCAGTTCGAATCCCTGCTTCACCCGCTGGTGATCCTCTTCAGCGTGCCCTTCGCGCTCATCGGTCTGCTCGGCGACGCTCTTCCTGTCGAATACCGCGATCTCGATCGTGGTGCTCATCGGCGGGATTCTGCTGGCCGGTATCGTGGTCAACAACGCCATCATCCTGGTGGACTACACCAACCAGCTGCGGCGCCGGGGCATGTCCAAGATCGAAGCCCTGCAAAGGGCTGGCGAGGTTCGTCTGCGACCCATCCTCATGACCACGGCGACGACCGTTCTGGGTCTCCTGCCCATGGCGATCGGTCTGGGTGAGGGCAGCGAGCTTCGTCGACCCATGGCTCTCACGGTCGTCGGCGGCCTCCTCACCTCCACCGCCCTGACCCTGCTGATCATCCCGGCCGTCTATCGGTTGGTCGATCGTCGTCGCTAGACCTGCCGGTTCGCAGACTGCGGATTCGCAGTTTGGGCCCGACCCCAGGTCGGTTGCTGGCGCTGTGATCTATTGCACCGAAAATCCTGCCGCCGAGAACTACCCTGTGAACTGCGGTGAGACGATCGACGAGGGTGGGACTCGCAATCATTTCGACATGGGCTCTGGTGGTGGGCTCTCCAGGGTCGTTGGATGCCCAGAGCGCGGATCTCGTGTTCGAAGATGGGTTTGGCACGGGCGACCTCTGGAGCTGGAGCCGGTTCACGGGCGGCACACCCGCGGTTGGGGCTTGCCCGAGTGAATATCTATCTGCGGGCACGGAGTATTTTGTAGATCCGATCTCCGGCGACGACACGCACCGGTGACGGGAGCTCGCAAAACCCCTGGGCGTCGATCCAGTCGGTGATCGACAGACCAGGTCGACTGTACCGATCAGTTCGGCAATCCCCGCAACCCCGGGGCGCCCATTCAAGGGGGCGACGCCATCGTGCTGCGCGGTGCCGCAGGTCACGATCTCGATCTCGAGATCACGGGGTGCTACAACTCGGCCTGGGTCACCCTGAGATCAGAGATTCCCCACCAGGCTCAACTGCGCTCGGTCCACTTTCGGGGCAGTGGGTTCTGGCGACTCGACAGCCTCGATTTCTTTCACGACGGTGCGGGGAATATGGTGCGACTGGAGGATCATGGTACCCAGGGTCCGGCCCGCAACATCCAGATCGTCAACAGCCACTTCACATCGGGTGATCTACCCGAGATCCAGGACTGGCTCGACCATGTCTCGGACGGTATGCGTCTCTACAGCGACGACGGACCCGTGGTCGCGCGCTGCAATGAGATGACTCGGGTGGCCATGGGCTTCGTCGCGAGCGGCAGCCATATCGACTTGATCGGCAACAGGGTCGAGTTCTTCTCGCGCGACGGCATCGCCACCGGTGGCCATTTCAACCGTTTCGTTGGCAATCGAATCTTCGACTCGGTGGCCCTGGGGGATGGGCATCACGACGACTTCTTTCAGAGCCACATGGGTGCTGGCCCCGACACTTCCGCGGATGTGGAGATCACCGGCAATCTGTTCATGAACCGATACCCGAGCGAGCAGACACCCGGCACCTTCGGGCCGACCCAGTGTTTGAGCGGTTTCGAGGACGGTCCCAAAGTCCGATTGCGCATCACCAACAACGTCTGTAAGGCAGACCACTGGCATGGCATCACCTGGTACGACACCAACGACTCGGTGGTGGTCAACAACACGGTAGTGGGCGGATCGGACTATCCGGGGCTACCCGAAGGCTCGGATTCCTGGCCAACGCGTACCTGGATCAGCATCGAAGGCACCGGCAACATCGTGCGCAACAACATCACGACCCGCAACCTGTCCGGTGGAGATCACAACCACGAGATCCTGCCGGCCGATGTCGACGTCTATTTCACCAACTGGCTGGGTCTGGATCTGACTCTGACGTCCGGCTCACCGGCCATCGATGACGGCAATCCGGATGAAGCCACGACCCACGATATCCTTGGCGTGTCCACGGGACTCGCAGCCCGACGTGGGTGCGTACGAATTCACCGACAACCAGTCCGCACAGAACCAGCAGATGCCCTAGGGCACCACGACTCCCCAGGCCGAGGTGTCTCCGGATTCGAATCCGTCCGAGAAGACAGGCCCGGTACCTCCACAGTCTGTATCGGCTTCGTCGTAGCATCAGGTCGCCGTCATTGTCCACGGCGATGGTCAGTCCAGCGAAATTCTCTGGAAAATCGGGCGACGGATTGCAGGGATCCGTGGGCTTGTTGGGATGGGCGGCGTCGGGAGTGAAGTAGTAGGGAGGGATGACGCTCTCAGACGGGGGAGTCGGATCGCTGGTGTGGCAGCCCGCACTCGCACAGGTGTCGCCGTTGGAGTCAGCGGGCACGCCGGCAGTTCGATGTGATGCAGTCGCAGTCCCGGGCCGTTGTGACATCCCGTGCAGGAGATCGGATCGAAGCCGGTGCCACCCTCGGATTCATTCAGCAGCACGGGAAACTCATCGCTCGCCAGATGACAGGTTTCGCAGTCGCCGTTCAGCATGGTCGTGCGGTGGATGTTGTGAAGGTTGCCCCACAACATCCCGTCAACGGGAGAGATGTAGGTGTTGCTGCGAAAGTCACCATGACACTCGCCACAGTTCGTCGCATCGTCATTGATGCTCCATCGATCGTAGGCATCGACCGGCTCGGCGTGGACCGCCAGCAAGACGATGGCTGCAAGAAAGGTAACGATCGAGAGAGTCAATCCTGTTGTCCGCATTTCCACACCTCCAAAGCCAGATTGTTGTTGTCGCAGGGGGTTATAGAGCAACAATAGTGCCAGCTAGAAAGACTCGCGATACCCTAATCCACAGCAAGGGCGGCAAGGTTCGTTGGGACGATTGTGATCCCCAAAGCAGGGAAGTTTTCCCCGATTGCAGGTCAGAGAGCCGTTTTGGCGAGCTTGGCAATGTGTTCGCCGATGGCCAACGAGGCGGTTGCCGCCGGGGACGGGGCATTGAGGACGTGGATCATCCTCTCCTCCTGCAGAATGAAGAAATCATCCAGCAGCTTGCCCGAGCGGTCTACGGCCTGGGCACGGACGCCACTGGGAGCGGGGCGCAGATCGCCTCCGGAGATCTGCGCGACCAGGCGCTGGGCTTCTTGGACGAAGGCCCGCTTGTTGAGTGAGCGTCGCATCTCGGCCAGACCGGTGCGCCAGAAACCCCCGGCCAGCCGCCAGAAGCCGGGGAAGGCGAGAATGTCCCCGACATCCCTGAGCGAGATGTCGGATCGTCGGTATCCCTCGCGCTTCAAAGCCGGCACGGCGTTGGGGCCGGCCAGGACCCGATCGTCGATCGTCCGGGTCCAATGAACCCCGAGAAACGGGAAGCGGGGATCGGGAACCGGGTAGATCAGTCCGCGGACGAGCTCCGTCGCCGGGCCCTCCACCTCGTAGTATTCGCCGCGAAAGGGGATCAGGCGGATCTGCGGGTCGACACCCGCCAGGCGGGCGACGCGATCACCGTGGAGTCCGGCGCAGTTGATCAGCAGTCGGCCGCGAACTTCCAGGTTCGGACTCTCGACGCGAATCCAATCGCCTTCGCGATGGATTTTCCGCACACGCGAGTCGAGAACGAGCTCGCCATCCCGATCCTTCACATCGATGGCCAGAGCGTCTGTGACCGCGGCGAAGTCGACGATTCCGGTCTGTGGAATCCAGAGTCCCGCCACTCCGTTGGCGGCGGGCTCGCGCTCTCGGATGCCCGATCGATGCAGACGCTGGACTCCGGTGAGTCCATTGGCGTGGGCGCGCCTCTCCAACTCGTCGAGGGCAGGGATCTGCTCCTGGTCGGTGGCGACCACCAGTTTGCCGCATCGCCGGAACGGGATGTGATGGTCTTCACAGAAGCGGTAGAGAGCCTCGCGGCCCGTGGCGCAGAGCCGCGCCTTGTCAGATCCCGGGCGGTAGTAGAGCCCGGCATGAATGACCCCGCTGTTGCGTCCGGTTTGATGTCGAGCGAGGCGAGGCTCCGCCTCCATGATCAGAACCCGATGACGGCCGCGAAGGGATAAAGCGCGAGCCGTGGCCACACCCACGATGCCGCCACCGATCACGACGACGTCGTAGGAAGGCGTCGACATCAAGCGTCCTCCGACATTCTTCGCATGGGCGCCTGCGCTGGCGATGAACCGGCGGGTTGGCATGGTCTACGGAAGATCCTTGATAAAAGCGTAAGGGCCGACTTCTGCGCCCCAGACCTGTGCGTCTGAGCTGTCGAAGCCACGATCCCAGCTCAGCAGCTGGGCTGGGGTCACCACCACGTCGGAGGTGGCGTATGCAGCGCCTCGCAGGCTGCTTTGACAGTGTTTCTCCTGGGTGCTGCCGGCGTAGGTATCGGCATTGATGTGGCGCAAGGCAATGGCACAACCTTGGCGGAGCTCCAGGTCATCGGGTGAAAGGTCTTGCAGGGGCGCCCGGTCCTGCCAAGCTCCGGCGTGATTCAGAGGGTCGCCTGGTAACGTGAAGACCTCGCTGCGCACGGTCTTTTCGTCGATGCGACTGAGGCGATAGACGCGTTGACGATAGGGGCGATCGAGGGTCTCGGCCGCGGCCTGCTCGACATAGAGCCAGGGTCCATCGGCACGATCTTGCCAGATCGGTTGCATGAAGAGGCGGATGTCGTAGAAGTGATCTGGGTTGGCGTCCGCCTGGGCCTGGCTCGAGAAGGAGCCGGTCATCCAGTGCGCCACCTTCTGCAGTTCCTCATCGATGGCGATACCTGAAGGCATGGTGAAGAGGGAAGCCATCAGGTCGATGCCGTACCAGAGATTGGCGAGGCGCAGATTCTCGTTGGGGGCGTGCTGGTTGTCATCGTGGTTGGCGACGGGTGTGATCACCACGGGGGCTTCGAGAATGTCGGTGAAGAGATAGAGCGGCAACGAGCCGCCGAGTGTCGGTAGCAGGATCAGGGTTTCTCCCGAGGCCAGCTTCGCCGCGTTGACGACATCGGCGACGACGGGCAGATCCATCGGGGTACGGGCCGCACGATAGCCGCTGCGCCGTTCGATCTTGGCAATCTTGTCGTGCTGGAGCCGGGTCTCGAGGTCCGGCGCCTGCCGCACGATGTGATAGCCCTGCTCAGCGATATGGGCTTCGACGAGGTCGAGCATCTCCTCCGGATCGTTGCCTTTCGCCAGCCGGATGTCGAGGCTGGCTGTCGCCTCGGTCGGGATGATGTTGCGGGCGGTGTCGCCTACCGCTGCGCTTTGCATGCCGCGAACATTGAGGCTCGGGATGAGCAGACGTTCTGCGAGGGAGGCGTTGTCGGCCTCGGTGGCGGCGAGACCCAGTTCCTGGCGAAGCTCCTCGTCGATCTCGGGCAGGGCAGCCATGGCTCGCCGCTCGCGATCCGAAATGGGTGCCGTGCTGTCGTTGAATCCTTCGATCAGAACCTCGCCGGTCTCGGTCCTCATACTGGCGAGCAGATGGGCGAGCCGCAAAGCCGGATTCGGGGACCAGTTGCCATAGTGACCACTGTGGAGGTAGCGGCTGGCACCATAGACGGTGATATCGAGCCCTGTGTAGCCTCGCACGCCGAACACCAGTTGGGGGCGACGGCTCTGGTGAACGGGGCCGTCGCAGATCAGCCAAAGATCGACGTTCAACGCCTCTCGATGCTGGCGGAAGTATTCGCCCAGATGATCGGAACCCGCCTCCTCCTCACCTTCGAAGAGAAAGACCAGATTGGAAGTCAGGGGGATGCCCTCCTCTTGCAAGGCATCGAGAGCGGTGAAGATGCCGGGAAACGGGGCTTTGTCGTCTCCTGAGGCGCGCCCATAGATTCTCCATTCCGGATCGATGGCCTCTCCCGGCCCTGGAAAGGGCCTGGGTTGGCCACCGCCCTCGATAGCAGCTGTGTACAGGGTGGGCTCCCAGGGCGGCGAGCTCCATTGAGACTCATCGACGGGTTGACCGTCGTAGTGGACGTAGATTCCCAGGGTCCTGGGGGCCCCGACGTCGAGGCGGCCGAAGACAATGGGAGGAATCTCGGGCAGGTGCCAGAGCTCGGTCTCCACACCGCGCTGTGCCAGCTGGCCGCGCAGGTACTCGGCGTTGCGCTCGATGTTGACGAGGTCCGACGCCACGTTGGGGATGGATAGGAGCGTCGCGTAGGAGCTCAGAATCTCGGCACCGTTGGCCTCGCGGTAGGCCCTGACCGCGGAGAGGGCATCCATTGGGTTCGTGGCGGGTTCGCCGGCAACGCTAGACGTCTCCAAGGTGCCGACCAGCAGGGCGGAAAAGAGGCTCACGGTTCGCAGAGGTCTCGATTTGAGCATGTTCTTCGCCTCAGGGGAGTCGCGGCTAAGGAGCAGCCATGGCAGGTTGCGGATCTGGGCCACTCGCCAAGGCCCTGGCGAGCACGTCGATGAAGCGCTCGATGTCATTGGAGTCGTTGTAGACGTGGGGGGAGACACGGACGGAGTCGCCGCGAACGCTGACGAAGACCTGCGCCTCTGCCAGGGCGGCGGCCAGGGCCCGCGGATCGCGCCCGCCGAGTCGAAGTCCGATCAGATGACCACTACGGTTTTGACGGGGCGAGACCTCCAGACCCAGCCTCTCGGCCTGATCGCTGATGGTGTCGGTATGTTGTCGCAGAGTCTGATGGACGGTCTCGACACCCCATTCCAGACACTGCTCGAGTGCCGCGATGGTGGCTGGCAGAAGAGCGAAGTTGCTGACCTCGCCGACATCGAAGCGGCGCGCTCCCGGGGCGAATTGATCCGTGTAGTTGGCCACCGCGGCAAAGTCTCGGCTGTTGGCGCGAGCGATCCAGTTCTGCTCTAAGGGCTCCCCTTGTCGCCACCGCGGGGCCACCCATAGGAAGCCCTGGCTATACGGTCCCAGCAGCCACTTGTAGGATCCGGTGACCAGGAAGTCGGGCTGCAGGGTCTGGACGTCGAAGGGCAGCGCCCCTACCGACTGACAACCGTCGACAACCAAGGAGGCTCCAAGTCGACGCAGCTCGGCGCCGACCTTCTCGAGGTCGACCAGGGTCCCATCGGTCCAGTGACAGTGGGGAAGTGCCGCCAGGGCCGTCTTGGGGTTGAGCGTGGCGATGACCTCGCGTGTCCAGTCTCCGTCCTCTGGTCGGTCCACCGTTTTCAGAGTCGCCTGGCAGCGTCGTGCCAAGTCCTGCCATATGTACACGTTGGAGGGAAACTGCTCGGCGAGAACCACGATCTCGGAACCCTTGGGAACGGGTAGATTGCGGGCGGCACAGGCGATGCCATAGCTGACGGAAGGCAGCATTGCCACACCGTCGCTGTCGCCGCCGATCATTCGAGCGAAGAGTCCACGCGCCACTTCCACGTCGTCGAAGAAGTCCTCCGGGCCGATCTTCCAGGGGAGAGCCTTGCGGCCCAGACCCTCCACACCCGCCGCCAAGACGCGGTGGGACAGGGGGCCCATGTAGGCGCAATTCAAGTAGGTGATGGAGGAGGGGATATCGAAATGTTGCCGCTGGCAAGGCAGAGACATCTACACGACCTGGGCAATGGCTTCACACAAATAGCTCATGGATGCCGGGGTCATACTGGCGAAATTCACCCGGCTGGAGCCAACGATGTAGATCGAGAACTCGGTGCGCAGGCGGTCGACTTGCTCGGTGCTCAAGCCCAGAAACGAGAACATGCCTTGTTGCTCGAGAAGGAAATCGTTGCCGTCGGGGCTCAAGGCCACACCCCGGTCGTCCAGTCCCTGTACGAACCGACGTCGCATTTCGACGATCCGCATCCGCATGGCTTCGAGTTCCTGACGCCACTGGGTATACATCTCGCCACTCTCCAGGACAGCCGTCACGAGGGCCGCACCGTGGGCGGGTGGGTTGGAGTAGGAGACGCGCGCCAGCGTCTTGATCTGGCTGAGAACTGCCGAGGCCGTCGTCCCCGACGAGGTCATGATCGTCAAAGCACCGACCCGCTCGTTGTAGAGAGCGAAGTTCTTGGAGAAGCTGGTGCAGACCATCATCTCGTCCAGGCCGTCTGCGAGGGCGAGGATTCCTGCCCGGTCCTCCGTCAATCCTCGACCGAGGCCGAGGTAGGCAAAGTCGAGAAGAGGAAGGATGCCGCGCTCTCGCAGCAGGTCGGTGAGTTGTCGCCACTGGTCAGGCGAGGGATCGATGCCACTGGGGTTGTGGCAGCAGCCGTGAAGAATCACCACGTCTCCGGCCGCAGCGGAGGACAGCGACAGGATCAACCGCTCCAGGGCGAGTCGTCTTCTTGTCGGGTCAAGGTAGGGGAAGGTGCGGGTTTCGAGACCCGCGGCCTGGCAGATCTGATTGTGATTGACCCAGGTCGGCTCGGGGATCCACACGGTGCAGTCGGGATTCAGTTTCTTCAGCAGATCGAGGGCCAGCCGCAAGGCTCCGGTGCCGCCCGGGGTGTGGACGGTGACCAGACCCTCAGCGGTGGCGAGGGGGTGGTTCTTGCCCAAAATGAGTCTCTGCACATGGGCCGCATACGTCCGGTTTCCTTCGATGGGCAGATAGGTCTTGCTGTGTTCTTCCTGCCACAAGCGGCGTTCCGCCTCCTTGACGACTGCGAGGATCGGGGTGCGGCCCTGATCATCCCGAAAGACACCGGCACCGAGGTTGATCTTGGCGGGGTTCTCGTCGCGACGAAAGGCAGCGGTCAGGCCGAAGATGGGGTCGGATGGGGCTGTTGGGGTGGTCTCGAACATATCAGGGTCAGGGTACTACAGCCGACCAGATCGATGTGTCGCCGAAGTCGAAGCCGTCCGCGAAAACGGAGCTGGGACTTTCGAAGCGGTAGATGGTGCCTCCGAAACGATCTGCCAGATACAGCTCCCCGGCCTCGTCTTCGCCGAAAGCAGAAATACTGAAAGCGGTAGTGTCCCATTGCGCCGTATCCCAACCACCCAGACCGTCTGGCGTCGCGATCCAGATCCGGCCACTGCCATGGTCGGCGTAGAGGTATCGACCCTGGAGGCCACCGATCGTCGGGCCCCGATAGACGTAGCCACCGCTGATCGTGTTGCCTTCGGTGCGTCCGTAGTCGATGATGGGATCGGTATAGGAGGGATCGAAGCACGGTGGCGTGCCTAACGGACAGTCGCCTTCAGGGTCTGGAAAATCGGTGCCACAAATCGTGCCCTCCATGACCTTCCAGCCGAAGTTGAGGCCGCCGGAGCTGTCCCAGGGCTCGAAGGAGACCTCTTCGCGGGCGAGCTGACCGACGTCTCCGATGTACAGATCTCCGGTCAGTCGATCGAAGCTCCAGCGCCAAGGGTTTCGCAACCCGAGGGACCAGATCTCATCGCAATCGCCCCCACCCCCATTGCGGAAGGGATTGTCGGCGGGGATGGTGTAGTTGCGCACGAGACCACAGTCAGGGGCGAAGCCTCCGCCGTCCACGGAGATGCGCAACATCTTCCCGAGAAGCGTGCTCATCGTCTGCGCGTTACAAGATGGGATCGTTGCCGCTGCCACCATCGCCCATACCGATATAGAGAAAGCCGTCAGGGCCGAAAGCAATGCCCCCACCATTGTGGTTGCTCGCGGTCTGCTCGATCTCGAGGAGGGTGATCGAGGAACCTTGAACCTCCTCGATTCCGTTGATCACCACTACCGTGTACCCCTCGATCACCGTGCGGTCGAGACCGGCTCCGGGGTCCCGAATGTAGTTGACAAGGAACCTACCGTTGTTGGCGAAATCGGGGTGAAAGGCCAAGCCCAGGAGACCCTGCTCGAACCCAAAATCGTCCACTTTGTTCTGAATATCGAGAAAGAAACCCGGTTGCAGGATGTCGTTCTGAATCACTCGAATCGTTCCACGTTGCTCGACGATGAAGACTCGCCCGGATCCGTCACGGGGACTTTGAATGTCGACCGGGCTTACCAGACCGCTGGCGATGGGTTGGAGGAAGAGGTCGCCAGGAGGATCCGCCGCAGGCGAGCCCGCCGGCATCACCAGAGTCGCGAGCCCCAGGAGCAGGAGCATGGCGCCGCGGGTGAGAGTGGGTGTTGACAAACACCTCGAACAGTACCGGCCTTTCGATTGCATGACGGGATCCTCCATCGATACGAGCCTACAGGGAAAAGTCCCAGCGCGAGCAGCTTATCAGGAGATTCCGGGGACCTCGGCGGAGCCTTCGGGTTCCATTCGCGGCGCGGCTTCCTGGCGGCCGAGGAGGCGGCCCAGGGCCTTCTTGAAATCCTCGAGAATGGCGTAGAGCGAGGGCACCAGGATGAGCGTGATGAAGGTGGCGAAGAGGACGCCGAACGCCAGGGAGATCGCCATGGGAATCAAGAAACGAGCCTGCATGCTCTTTTCCAGCAGTAGCGGTGTCAGCCCGGCAAAGGTGGTCAGCGAGGTCAGCAGGATGGGGCGGAAGCGTGAGGCGCCCGCGGTGCGTATGGACTCATGCGAGCGGCACTCCCCGACGGAAGGCCCGGTTGATGAAATCCACCATGACCAGGCTGTCATTGACCACGACACCGGTCAGCGCCACGATACCGAACATGGAGAGGATGGCCAGATCCATACCCATCACCAGATGCCCCCAGATCGCCCCAATGAGGCCAAACGGGATGGCGCTCATGACGATCAGAGGTTGCAGATAGGACTTGAACGGAATCGCCAGCAGCGACAAAGATGACCAGCAACGCGAGTGCGAAGCCCCTGGCCAGCCCCATCATGGTCTCCCGCTGTTCTTCCTGCTCGCCGGCCAGGGTGTAGCGAATCTCGGGGAAGTCGACCAACAGAGCGGGCAGGACGGTCGCTTCGAGATCGGCGATGATCTCATTGGCATTGCCGCTCTGGTGGTCGACGTCGGCTGTCACGTTGACGACGCGATTGCGGTCCGTACGTTTGATGCTTGCGGGCCCTTGCGTGGACTCGAAGGCCGCCGCTGTCGAGAATGGGATCTCACCGCCGGCGGGTGTCCGCAGGCGCAGGTTTTCCAGATCACCGAGGGAGCGTCGGTGCTCCGAGGGGTATCTCACCATGACCTTGACCTCGTCGCGTCCTCGCTGAATCCGTTGGGCTTCTTCTCCATAGAAGGCCTGGCGGACCTGGCGAGCCAGATCGGCCTGTGTCAGACCCGCGGCTTCCGCTTCGGGCTTGACCGTCAGACGTAGCTCGCGCTTACCGGCGCGAAAGCTGTCGGCGATGTCCTGTGTGGCTGGATAGGTGGCCAACTCCTCGCGCAGGCGAAAGGCGAATTGGCGCAGACGATCGACATCTGGGCCGGAGATCTCGAAGTTGATCGCCTCACCGCTCGAGAACAGGGAAGACGAGAACGTCAACTCCACCGTGTCTGGGATCGACCCGACCTTGTCTCGCCAACGCGTGGCGATCTCTGTGCTGTTGACGGTCCGGTCTTCGGCCGGCGCGAGCTCCAGATTGACCTCGCCGATATTGGATGCCGAGGAGTCGGCACTGACGTTCAACGCCGCTGGCCCGGCTGCCGAGCGAAACGGCTGCGCACCGATGGTCGTCATGACGTGGCGAATGGGCCGACCGCCGAACTCCTGGGCCAACTCCTCTTCGAGCTCCAGGGCGGCGGCCTCGATGTGGGCCAGGGCCTCTGCGGTGCGCACGGCGGGAGTTCCCTGGGGGAGAGTCAGGAACGAGGCGGCGTTGTCGGCCTCGACCTTGGGCATGAAGTTGAACTTGAGCCAACCACCCGCCACCAGACTGAAAGTCACGATCAAGAAAGCGGTCATCATCGCCACTGTCAGGTAGCGCCACTTGACGGCGAGCTCGAGAGTGGGTCGGTAGCTGCGCTCGATAACGAAGGTGAGCCCCTGAGAGACCTTGGCCTGAAACCTGGCCCAGACGCCGGAGATCCCCTTCTTGGATTCAGGAGCCGCCTCGTGTCTGAGATGGGATAGGTGATTGGGCAGAATCAGAAGCGATTCGATGAGAGAGAACAGCAGGGTCGGGATCACGATCAGGGGGATGACCCGCATGATCTTGCCGATGTTGCCGGTGATGCCCAGCAGCGGGGCGAACGCTGCCACTCCGGTCAGCACGGCGAAGATCACAGGCGTGATGACCTCTGCGGTCCCATCGACCGCTGCCTGCAGCTTCTCCTTGCCGCTTTGAAAATGAGTGTAGATGTTCTCACCGACGATGATGGCATCGTCCACCACGATTCCCAGCACGACGATGAAGGCAAAGAGCGAGATCAGGTTGATCGACACATCCAGGGTTGGCATCAGTGCGATGGCCCCCAGGAACGAGATGGGAATCCCCAGCGAAACCCAACCAGCCAAACGGAGCTTCAGGAAGATCGCCAGGACCAGAACGACCAGGACAAAGCCCGCAAGGCCGTTCTTGAGGAGGAGATCCAGTCGACTCTGGAGGACTTTGGTCTGGTCTTGCCAGACGGTCAGATCGATACCGTCGGGCATCTCGGCGCCGGCTCTCTGCAGGTAGTCTTGAACTACCGCCGCGATCTCCAGGGCTCCCTGCTGGCCGACACGAAACACCTGGACCAGGACGGCGGGCTTGCCGTCGAAGCGGGACCAGAGATCGGTGTCGGCAAAACCGTCCACGACCGTGGCGACATCACCGATATCGAGCCGCGTTCCGTCGGCGAGGGTGAGCAGAGGCAGGGTCTCGAACTCGCGACCGATGTAGGCCTGTCCTTTGGTGCGCAGCAGAATCTCGCCGCCGGCGGTGGACACCTTGCCACCGGGCAGGTCGAGCGAGGTGCGACGCACGGCCTGGGCGACCTGGTTGAAGGTCAATCCCCAGCGCCGCAGGGCCTCTTCAGAGACTTCGATGGAGACTTCATAGGGTCGCACCGAAACCAGCTCGACCTGTGTGATCTCCGGGAGGGCCGAGAGGTCGTCACGCACGCGTTCTCCCAGCCGTTTGAGAGTGCGTTCGTCGGCGTCCCCCGAGATCGCGACCTCCAGGACCTGGTTGCGGATGATGGCTTCCTCGACGATCGGTTTCTCCGCTTCGTCCGGAAAGGTGTCGATCGCGTCGACCCGCGATTTGACCTCGTTGGCGAGCTTCTGGACGTTGGCGCCTTCGATGGCTTCGACCAATACCGTGGCCATGTTTTCCGAAGCCGTGGAGTTGATCTTCTTGATGCCGTCCAGGTCCTGGATCTTCTCCTCGACGCGAATGACCACCCCCTCTTCTACCTCTTCGGGGGCAGCTCCCGGATAGGGGACCCGCACGATGATGATGCCCGGGGAGAACTCGGGAAAGACCTCCTGCTTGATCCCGAACAGTGTCGTGATGCCGCCGGCGACGATGACCCACATCAACAGGTTGGCGGCGACCCCGTTGTCGGCGAACCAGGCGATGATCTTCTTCACAGGCTCGCCTCCTCGTCGGCGTCGGTGCTGATGACGGGAGTCTCCAGCAGGGTTCGCACTTGCATGCCCTCGACGACGGTTTCGATCTGGGAGACACACACCAGATCGTCGGCCGCCAAACCGCTCTGGATCAGAACTCGGTCGCGCTCGGCGCGGACGATCTCTACGTCCCGAATGCGCAGACGACTTTCCTCGTCGACGACCAGCACCTGGGATCCTTCGCGGACTGCCGAGCGTGGCAGGATGAAGACGTTTTCGAGCTCGATACCACCGATCTCGGCGTCGACGAACAGACCCATCGGCAGCGGCGCTCCGGCCGCTCCAGGTTGCCGCCGCAGCGGGTCCTCGACCCGGGCAAACAGGGGCAACATTCGAGTGTTGGCGTCGAACTCGCTGCCGGTACGCACGATCGCGCCGCGCCAGACGAAGTCGGAGCGCCCGATCTGCGCGCGCAGGACGACCTCCGGTCCCTGGTCGTCGCTGCTGTGGAGTCGCAGGCTCGGATCGAGGCCGACAAAGATCAGCTCGTCCTTGCCAACGGGGAGTCGAATCTCCGCGACGTCGGTGGAGTGGACGTTGGCGATCGGCGTCCCCCGATTGATGAACTGTCCCAGATCGACCAACTTGGCGCGGATGCGGCCATCGAACTGAGCTCGGATGGCGGTGCGCTCGAGATCGAGTCGAGCCTTCTCGAGAGCGGCTTCGGCGGCCTGTATCGTGGCCCTGGCTTCGGCCAGCTGGGGCTCGCGCAGGGCCAGAGGGCTGCCGTCGCCCAGATCCGAGCTCCAGCCATTCCTCGCGTGCCAGCGCGGCCTCGGCCTCTTCGAGCTGCAGCCGAACCTGGGCCTGCGCCACCTGGGCTTCGGCCTGGGAGACCGCCAGTTCGTAGTCTCGAGCGATCGATCTGGACGAGCTTGTCACCCTTGCTGAAGAACCCACCTTCGGCGAAGGATGGGGAGACCCAGTCGATCCGCCCGGCGACCTGGGCGACGGCCGTCGACTCCACCAGGGGTCGGACGGTCCCTTGCGAGCGCACGACCAGATCGAGATCTTGGGGCTGGGCTTCCATGACCCGCACCAGGGGTGGCAGGGCCGCCGCTTCCTGGCGGTCCACCGTAGGTCTGGCCTTGACGATGGCCACGGCCAGCGGCGACGCCGATCAGCAGGACGGCGATGGGTAGGAAGATCTTGGCCTTTCTGGTCATGAGTCGGTTTCTCCCTGACGCGATTCGGCGGCTTTCTCCGCGGCCAGATAGTCACCGCCCAGAGCGAGATACAGATCGACCCGGGCTTCGAGGCGCTGGCGCCGGGTGCTGAGAAGCTCGCTCTGGGCGAGAAATGAGTTTCGTTGGGCTTCCAGGTACGAAAGGTAGTCCTGCAATCCGGAGTCGTAGCGATCCTGCGCCAGCTTTTCCGAGGCGATGGACTGACGCGCGGCCTCGGTCAGCGCTCGCTCCTGATCCACCAGAAAGCGGTCGGCCGCCAGGGCGAGCTCGACGTCACCGAAAGCGCGCAGGACCTGCTGGACGTACCGCTCGGCGATCTCGCGGTATCTGGCCTCGGACAGCTCGACGCCGCCGCGCAGTCGGCCGCCCTGGAACAGCGGCTGCAGGAGGCCGCCTGCCAGACTCCAGACCGACAGATCATCGTCGAGCAGATCCTCGATCTCGGCGCTCAAGGTGCCCGTGGAGCCGGTCAGCCTGAGCTGCGGGTAGAGACTGGCGCGGGCCCTCTTGACGTCGAAGCCGGCGGCGGCGAGGCGGTGGTCGGCGGCCACGAGATCTGGGCGTCGAGTGACCAGGTCGGCAGGCAGACCGGCGGGGATCGCCGTGGGTGGAGGCGGCAGGGTGCTATCGGAGATGGCGAATTCCAGCTCGCCATCTGGATAGCGAGACATCAGCAGGTCGAGTTGTCGTAGGGCCAGGTCGAGCTGCCGCCGGCGAAAGGCGAGGGATGCTTCGGCCGCAGCCTCCTGAGTGATGGCGAACCGCAGTTCGAGAGCTGGACGAGTGCCGAGTAGATAGCGACGTCGAATGCGTTCACGGCTGATCTTGCGGCTCTCGACAGTCGAGCGAGCCAGCTCGGTCTGCGCGTGAGCTTCGAGGACCGCGAACCAGGCTTTGGCGGTCTGGCCGGCCAGCGACA
Organism: uncultured Acidobacteriota bacterium; assembly: GCA_963719055.1. Lineage (GTDB taxonomy): Bacteria > Acidobacteriota > Thermoanaerobaculia > Multivoradales > JAHEKO01 > CAXMQZ01. The sequence continues at coordinate 42,304 of CAVRAU010000018.1, forward strand.
GGCGGGCCCCGTCGTAGTCGGCACGCGAGGCGGAGACCTGTGATGTCGCGGAGCTCTTCTGGGCTCGGAGTCGGCCCCACAGGTCGACTTCCCAGGAGAGGTTGAGGCTGGCTCCGAAGGTGGAGCTGGTGACGCTGAGGACCTTGCCCTCGCTGCCCGGGATCGGCAGGCCGATGAAGTTGTTCTTGCCGCGGGTGGCGTTGATCCCGGCGCCTATCTGGGGATAGAGATCGGCGCCGGCGATCCGCGCCTGGGCGGTAGCGGCGTCCAACCTGGCTGCCGCCGCTTGGAGGTCGCGGTTGCGCTCGAGAGCATCCCGAACCACCCAATCCAGGTTCGTGTCATCGAATTGTGTCCACCAGGGAGCCGCCTCGGGGTCGCGGACCTCGATCGGGCGCCTCCGGGTTGGCCGCAGTCCACTCTTCAGGGACAGTGACACCCAGTTCCGGGTCCCCGGATGGCGCAGAGACACACGCCAGAGTGGTGAGCAGCAGCAACGGGATGCCGACGTGGGCCAGATACCGTGGGGCCTTCTTGGTGAGATTCATTCCTCGGGTTCCTTGGTCGAGGTCGGCGCCGGCGCCAGACCTTCCCAGCCCGAGAGGAGAAAGCTCACGAGCCGGTTGGTGATGACCTCGGTGTCGTCGTCTTCTTTCAGGTTCAGGCACTCCAACTGGTGGCTCACAGTGGTTCGGGCCGCCACGGTATGGGCCAAGGCGCCGACCATGAAGTGAAATCGCCAGACAATCTCCTCTCGCGGGACCCCGGGCAAGGCACGGGCAAGCTCGGACGTGAAGCGCTCTCCGACCTCGCGGAACTCCTCGAACAGGGTCGATCGGAGCTCGACGGAGGGTCCGAAAAGGGTCTGACCCAGGAGTTTGACGAACTCCCTGTCGCCGGCGTCCTGGCTTCTCATCATGGTCATGGCGGGTTGTACGAACGCCTGGAGAAGGCAGTGCAAATCGGTCACCCCCTGGCCCTGCTCCAGACACTTCTCCAGGAATCCGAGGCGCTGCCGATTGAGCGGTTCGAGACGTCGTGCGAAAACCGCCCGCACCAGGCCCTCCTTGGAACCGAAGTGGTAGTTGACGGAGGCCAGATTGGCGCCCGCTTTGGATGTGATGGCTCGCAGGGAGGACTCTGCAATGCCATCTCTGGCAAACAGCCTCTCTGCGGCATCCAGGAGAGCAGTCTTGGTGTCGGTGGAGGGGTCGGGAGAGTGTCGTGGAGTCATGATAATCGACCGTTTGATTGAAACAAACGTTTGAATTCTAATCGCGGCTTGCCCTTCTGTCAACCGCGTCTGCGAGACCTGGGACGAGCCGCCGAAAACGAATCCAAGCCAGAGGTTCTTTTCGGCGCTTCCTGGTGTAGGATTCTCTTCTCTCGGGAGGGACGGCACTTGCCCATGGACGACAAAAGCCGCCTTACCAAAGCCTGCCTGATCTTGGCTGGGCAGTGGGTGTACCTGATCTTCTCCAGCCTCACGGCATCTCCGGCACTGGCGGCCAAGGAGATGAGACCGCTGGAGATCAAGCAGCGATATACGCAAGTGCTGGGTATCCTGGCGGCCGGAGATTTCGATCGGGCGGTGACCGACCTGGTCAAGTTCGAGCAGGCGGCGGTCGGGGATCAGCAGCCTTGGCGCTATGTCGACACGCTGTGGAAATCCAAGCTGCACGTCATTCGTGACCTGTTGGCCGGCCACGACGTCGATTTGTTGATGCCCATCATCGTGCTGCATCATGACGCCTACTTCCGGTACTCCGAAATGGGCCGGCGGCACCTGGCGCAGCACTCCCGTACGATGTCCGTGGAACTGGCCGATATTCTTGCCGGGCGCAGCGGTACCCCGGCGGCCAAGTCCTTCGCGGGGTGGACGTTGGTCAGCTTTGCCGCCTATCTCTGGTCACCTTCGAATATCGGTTTGAGCGCCGACCTCTTCTACCGAGCCCATCTGCTCGACCCGGGCAACGAGCTGGCATTGGCGGGTCTCGCGGCAGCCTGGGAACGAAGCGGCGGGTACGAGAAAGCCATCGAGACCCTGAAGAAAGCGCTGCGGCTACGGGGGGCCGATCCCGAGCTGTTGCTGCGGCTGGCGTTGTGCAGTCTGCGCGATCCAAAGGGTGCGCACGAGCAGGCTTTGGCGCAACTCTCCTCCCTGACCAGGGCAGAGGCTCCCGGGTGGATTCGTTCGGTGGCCTACCAGGAGCTTGCCCGAGCGCGGTTGGCCAGCGATGGAGCGAGCCAATGCCGAGACGATCCTGCGCCAAGCTTTGCAGGACCTCCCTGGAGACCAGCAACTCTCTCTGCAGTTGGCGGCCGTCCTCGACGCCCAGCGGCGGCGCAGTGAAGCGTTGGCGGTCCTCGACGCCATCGAGATTCTCGGATGGGAGAGTGAGTCGGCCAGACAGACCTATGATTTCTGGGAGCCCCCTGATCTTGCCGGGGTGCGGTCCGAGCTTCGCCAAGAGATGGAGGGCGGCCTGGCGACCCTGGCGTCGAGTCTGAAAGCTGTGGCGGCCGGCGGTGGCGGCTCATGAGCAGCTGGCGAATCCTGATCTTGTGCGCCTTGCTGGCGGTACCGGCGATGGCCGAGCCCATCGAGGTGTGGATCGAAAAGCCCCGTTCGACCAAGTTCGTGTTCGGCGATGTGGACTTCGAGGCCGCTGTCGACTCGGCCGCATCGGTGGCGGGGGTGGAGTTCTATCTGGATGGCAGGAAGGTGGCCGAATTCATCAACCCGCCCTACCGTCTCTTGGTCGATGTGGGTTTCGACAACCAGGAGCACGAGTTTCGGGTCGTGGCGCGGGATATCAATGGGGAGACGGCGTCCTCGGTCATGGTGACGTCCGCGTTGCAGGTCGACGAGGTCGTGGAGGTGGATCTGCAACAGCTCTACGTCACGGTCACGGCAGGTGGACAACGAGTCCTGGATCTGGATCAGGGCGATTTCCGCATCACCGACAACGGTAAACGTCAAGAGATCGTCACCTTCGAACGCGGCGATGTGCCGATCACCGCCAGCCTGATCCTCGACTCCAGCCTCAGTATGGAGAAGGGTGAGCGTCTGGCAGCAGCCCTGCAAGGGGCCGAGGTGTTCTTGTCGGGAATGCACCCTTTGGATCGCGCCATGGTGATGCTGTTCTCCGATCGGGTCCTACGAATGACGGAGTTTGGGGAGACCCAAGCAGAGCTGGCCCAGGCTCTGGAGAAGGTCGAAGCAGTGGGCGGCACAGCCATCAACGATCACCTCTTTCTGGCGCTGTCCCGTCTAGAGATGGAGCAGGGCCGGCGAGTGGTGGTGCTGTTCTCCGACGGAGAAGACGTCCACAGCGTGCTCTCCATGAGCGATGTCATTCAAAAGGCCCGTTCGAGCCAGGCGCTGATCTACTGGATCTTCCTGCGGGAGCCGGGGCAGGACGACGAAGTGCGCACCTACACGACCTCTTGGCGGGATGCCGATGCCAATCTGCAGGAGGCCAAGATGCTGCGTCGGGCCATTCGCGAGAGCGGTGGTCGCATCGAAGTCGTCGAAGACCTCGCGGAATTGAACGACGCTTTTGCCGGCATCCTGGCGGAGCTGCGAGAACAGTATGTCGTGGGCTACTACCCCAGCGCCGACCACGGCGACGGCAAATGGCACGACGTCAAGGTCCGCGTCGAGCGCTCGGGAGTAGCGGTACGGGTCCGAGAAGGCTACATCGACTACTAGACGATCCACTCAGCGGCCCATCAGGTGCCGCCAATCGTCCAACGAACCGACTCTCATATAGACATTCTGCTCGAGCTCGTCGCCGATGGTCGAGGTCTCGGTCGGTCCGTAGTGATGACCCGGATAGAGAATCGTCTCGGGCGGTAACTTGGCCAGCTTCTGGGTCAGGCTGTAGTACATCTGCTCGGGGTCGCCGCCGGGGAGATCGACTCGTCCGCACCCTTGCACGAAGAGCGTGTCGCCGGCCACCAGCCGGTCACCGACGAGAAAGCACTGGCTGCCGGGGGTGTGACCTGGCGTGTGGAGGAAGCCGATGGACAGAGCGCCCAGCTCGAGCGAGTCGCCATCATCCACTTTCTTCAGATCGTTGTCGGCCACCCCGGTCACCTGTTTGAGACCTTCGGCCTCGTTCTTGTTGACATAGAGAGGTACAGCCTCGGTTTCCAGCAGACGAGTGACTCCTTCCACCTGGACTCCCCACAGATCGCCGCCCACATGGTCGGGGTGATAGTGGGTCACGAGAGCCCCGACAATCTTGTAATCGTCCTGGCGCGCCACCGCCAGCAGCGACTCGACATCCCAGGCCGGATCGACGATCAGGGCCTGTCGGCTCTCGGGGTCCCCCAGCAGATACATGAAGTTCGCCATCTGTCCGGCGACGGGGTGGACTTTGGCAACCTGCCGGCCTGCCAGAAGCTGGCGAAAATAGATCTCTGAATCGGCCATTGGCATACCTCCTCTAGAATGAGAACTCCTGCCCCTCTTCGAGGATGTGAAACCCTCGGGATTCGATTCTCTGGCGTTGCCCCCCGTGTGGATCGAGGGCCGGGTTGGAGTGATTCAGGTGGGTAAAGTAGACTTGGAGGCCCTGGTCGTCCACCAGCCTTTGGAGGAGATCCATGCTCTGCTCGATCAACGGGTGGCCGATTTCCTCGACCTGGCGCCCAGGCAACTCGTCGGCCGAGTAGAAGGTGCCGTCGAGTAGGGCGATGTCGACCTTCTCGAGAAGCTCGGTGACGGGTGTGGCCCAGGCCACCCAGGAGTCGGTATCGGGAAGATAGAAAATCGTTCGTTCGGGTCCGGCCATCAAGAACCCCAAGGTGTCGGCGTATTCGTCGCGGTGGGGGGCCTGGATCGCGGTGACCACGACCTGGTCGCCGGGTGAGTAGGTCTGGTTCGGAGCCAGCTCGTGGAGTCGAATATTCTGCATCCCGACCAGCTGGCTCCAGGGCCCGTTGGCTCGCAGAAAGGTGGCCATTTTCGGGGTCGCCAGGACCGGGAGACCCCTCGTGTGGATGGCCTCGTACCCAAAGAAAGCGAGTCCCAGGTAGTGGCCGATGTGGGCGTGGGTCAGAAAGACACCGTCGACTGGGTGACGGTCGACCCGGTCATCAGGCGGCTGACGAAGATCCCGCAGGGCCGCTAGCTGCGGGCGTAGATCCGGTGTGGCATCGATGAGATAGATCTGGTCAGAGCTCGGTAGGACCAGCGCCAGACTGGCGATCCGGCGCCTGGATTCGGGATCCTTGCGGGCCAGGCTGCACCGATCGCAGGAGCAGGCAGCATGGGGTAGACCACCATCCTGTGCAGTACCCAAGACCCTTATAAAGGGTGTCCTGGCAGGGATCTTGGCCTGGTCCTGTGGATCTTCGGCAGGGGCGGGCGCCGAGGCCCCGAGTAGGGCGACCACGAGTGAGGCCAAGACTGGCGGGTAGGCCGAGGCACTCAAGTCTCGTTGCTCCTCGAGTAGGCACGCGGCCAGCTCCTTGACCAACTTGCCGGCCGTCACCGCAGTCAGTCCCTGTGGATCACGCAGCGGATTGAGCTCCACCAGATCGGCACCGACGATAGGACCCGGTAGATTCTGCAGGAGCTCGAGGGTCTGACGCGTGCTCAGCCCCCCCGGCTCGGGGTGGGAAACCCCCGGGGCAAAGGCGGGGTCGAGCCCGTCCAGGTCGAGTGAGATGTAGAACGGTGCGCTCCATTCGGTGCTCTGAAGGCCGCGGGTCTGCCAGGCTCGCATGTCCACGACTTCGACCTCATGGCGATCGGCCAGGATCTTTTGCTCGGGGGTCATGGCGCGGATCCCGACCTGGACGAGCTTCTTGATCAAGCCCTCTTCCAGGATGCGGGCCATGGGACAGGCGTGTGACCAACGGTCGCCCTGGTATTCGTCGTAGAGGTCGGGGTGGGCATCGATCTGCACGACTGTAAGGTCGGGAAAATGTCGGGCATGGGCACGGACCAGGCCGACCGTGATGGAGTGATCGCCACCCAGCGTCAGGAGTCTGCCGCCCCGGCCAAGGATTTGCTCGGCTGCCTCTTCCAGAGCTCTCGAGCACTGCACCTGATCCGTCAAGGTGAGATCACCCAGAATCTGAAAGCGGTCATCCCGGCCCAGATCGTCGCCTGCTTCCGTCACCAGGCTGCGGGCCGGCGAAAGCAACGCTTCGCGAATCCTGGCGGGGCCCTGTGCGGTACCGCGGAGATAGGAGGATCCATTCTCCCATGGTGCACCCAGGACCACGAGGTCGCCGGGTCTGATCTGCGCCAATTCGGAAGTGATAGGGTCGGTATCCCGCACGTGGCCTCCAGCTTGTTTGCCAGATGCTACCAGTCGAGCCCGCTGGAAAGATCCGTGAAAGTGTGAATAATCTCTTCGGTCCAGTCGATTAGCTCGGGAATCAAGGAAAGGAACAACGCTTATGTCAGCTGTCACTTTTGTCACCAGCGAGTCGGTTACGGAGGGCCATCCCGACAAGATCTGCGATCGGATCTCGGATGCGGTGCTGGATGGGCTGTTGAACCAGGACCCCAACAGCCGCGTCGCTGTCGAGTGTCTCGTCACCACCGGCACGGTCATTGTCGCTGGGGAAGTGAGTACCGGGGGCTATGCCGATGTGCAGCGGATCGTCCGCGACACCCTGGAGGAGATCGGCTACACGAATCCCGAGTTCGGCATCGACAATGAAGACGCCGGCGTGCTGGTCAGCATTCATGAGCAGAGCGCCGATATTGCCATGGGTGTGGACGAGGGCGAGGGCAAGGAACAGGGCGCCGGCGATCAAGGGATGATGTACGGGTTCGCCTGTGACGAGACCCCAGAATTGATGCCTCTGCCCATTATGTTGGCGCACCGACTGACGGCGCGGCTGGCCGAGGTCAGGAAATCGGGAGAGATTCAGGGCATCGGCCCTGATGGCAAGAGTCAGGTAACCGTCGAGTATCACGATGGCGTACCCGCACGGCTCGATGCGGTCGTCATCAGCACTCAGCACCTGGACACCACCGAGATCGAGAGCCTGCGTGGCGAGGTCGGCGACAAGGTCATTCGCCCTGTCTGTAAGGGATACATGGATGAGGCGACGACGCTGCACATCAATCCCACCGGCAAATTCGTCATCGGCGGTCCGCAAGGAGATACCGGTCTGACGGGGCGCAAGATCATTGTCGACACCTACGGTGGCGTCGGCCGGCACGGAGGGGGCGCTTTCTCGGGCAAGGATCCTTCGAAGGTGGATCGGTCGGGCGCCTATGCCGCCCGGTATGTCGCCAAGAATGTCGTGGCCGCCGGTCTGGCCAAGCGTTGTGAGGTACAGCTCTCGTACGCCATCGGCGTGCCCGAGCCGGTGAGCATCAATGTCGACACCGAAGGGACCCACGCGGTGCCCGAAGCGAGGATTGTCGAGTTGGTCGACAAGCATTTCGATCTCACACCCAAGAGCATCATCGAAGACCTCGATTTGAAACAGCCAATCTATCGGCAGACCTCTGCCTATGGTCATTTCGGACGCGAGGAGTTCTCCTGGGAGAAGACCGACAAGGCCGACATCCTGGCCAGGGAAGCCGGGCTCTAGGAGGCTCTTGCCCTGCCCGGAAGGCCGGCAGGGCCGCAGACTGGGTCCTGAATCTCGAGACGCTATGAAGCGCTGCACAGTGTTGGCAGACCGCACCCCGTAACATCAAACTCAGGAGTGTCTGTGCGGAACCCCGCCAACCCGGCGGTTGGTTTTGCTGGCCACCGAACGCCGGGATCCTCAAGGTTCCGGCTGAGCCGAAGGTCTTGCGGAGGTGCCATGAATCAAGTGGAGAGAATCGGCAGATTCGAAGTCCAGGAGCGGCTCCGGGCCAATTCGTTCGCCATCGTCTATCGAGGACGGGATCCCTTCGATGGCCGACGGGTACAGATCCAATTTTGTGTCGCCACCGATGAGACCATTCGCCATGGTTTCTTGAAGGCCGCCGAACGGGCGGCTGGGCTTCGTCATCCCAACATCGCCACGGTTTTCGAGTTTGGCTCCGGGGATGGCAAACCCTACCTTGTCCAGGAGGCATTCTCGGAGGAGAACCTCAGTGACCTGCTGGCTCGGGCCGAGCCCGTCGATGATGTACTGAAGCTCTACTATCTGGTGCAGGTGGCGCGGGGTCTCCAGTACGCTCACCGAGAAGGTGTCTTGCATCGCGAGCTGCGTCCGGCATCGATCCTTGTGAATCGCTCTGGTGATGCCAAGATCGCCGACTTCGGCACGGCCCGCATCGCCAGTGCCTTTGCTCAGCTCGGCAATGGTGCCCACCGCTGGCCGGCGGTCGGTTGGCTGCTGCCCGAGCTACTGCTGGGTCTCGAGTTGGACAGAGCGCAGCGATATCTATGGCTTCGGCGCCTTGGCGTTCGAGTTGCTGACGGGGCATGCACCCTTCGTCTCAGAGACTCTTGCGGGCCTGGTGCCGCAGATACTGGAGACCGATCCCCGCCCGCTCGGCGTGCATTGGCCCGAGTGTCCTCCCGAGCTGGATCGTCTGGTGCTGCGCTGCCTGGCGCGCGATCCGGGACAGAGATTCGGTTCCATGAACGAATTGGTAGAGGAGTTGGGTCAGATCGTGCCCGTCTCGGAGCCTGCGGATGTCTTCGAGGAGGAGAAGACGGTCGTGATCGAAGATGCCCAGACCATCTATCTGGCAGATCTGGAACAAGAGAAGCAAAGACCGCTGGAAGACCCGGCGGAGACGGTGTCGATGCAAAGCCCGTCTGCTCCGGCCCGTGAGCCGAGAGTTGACTGGACGGCGGCAGGTGCGCGAATTCGGAGCTGGGGACGGCGTACAGGGCTGGCGTTGAGCGCCGGTGCCTCGCAAACCGTTCAGGTAGTGGGCAAGGCCGGATCGGTGTTCAAGGCCGCACCCGGAGTCGGCTTCCATCGGACGCGCCTAAGGACGACAGCCATCGTAGTCGGAGCGCTTCTGCTGTTCGGGGTTGTCGGCTGGAGCGTGGTCCGGGTCCCGGACCGCGACCTCAGCCCTCTGCCTATCGTTGCCCCCGCGCTACCTGTGGCCACTCTCGAGCCGGAGAATGGCCTGCTGCTGATCGACTCGCAACCATGGGGCGAGGTCATCCGTGTGTTGGATGCCGAGGGGAACGAGGTCGAGCTACCGGAGAATCGCTATACGCCGTTACCACTCGAGCTGTCGCCGGGTCCATACAGGGTCGACATCTCACGTCCCGACCTCGAGAGGGAGGAGACATGCAAGGTTGTCGTGGAGTCCGAGGAGGCAGTCCATTGCGAGTTGCAGCTTGCCGCCGTGGAAACGTCGGCCTTCTTCAAGGAGGTGGGCTGGTGGAAGTGATACCCGGGACACGGCGACTCCGAAGTCGACTCCTCCTGACGATTGCACTCGCCGGTGGGGCACCCGGCCTGGTATCAGCTGCCGAATTCGTGGAGTTCTACAAGAACGGTGTGGCAGCGGCGGCATCGCAGCACTGGACCTTGGCCGCGGAGATGATGCGCAAGGCCATCGAGGAGCAGCCCAACGCCAAGACGAAGATCAAGAGGGCTCTGTATTTTCGCCGCTATCTACCTCATTTCTATCTCGGCAAAGCCCTCTATGAGACGGGCGATTGCGCCGCTGCCCTGACAGCCTGGCAGGAATCCGAGAAACAAGATGTCGTTCGACGTTTCCCCGAGTATCAACAGATTCTCGAAGGACGGCTGGCCTGTGGCCAAATGGTAGATCTGGAGGGTGCTCTCGACAGAGCGCTGAAATCTGTCGAGAGCGCGGAGAAGTCGGCAACCGAGGCTCGCCGACGTTTGTCGGAGGTGCCGAGCACGGTGGCCACGGTACCTGTGCTGCTGGACCGCCAAACGGCGGCCGAAGAGAGCCTGGGCCGGGCGCGGCAGCGGCTCGGGTCGGACGACATCGCGATGGACGAGGTCGAGGAGGCCGCGACCGTCGCGGCGATCGCCAAAGCCGAGTTCGAGATCCTCCGGCAGCAAGCTGTCGAGCTGAGAACCCTGCAACTCACGGCGCAGCAAGAGGAAGTCGTGGTGCAGATCCAGAGCCTCATGGGCAGGGCCAGAAAGGAGCTGAAATCTTGCGAATATCTGCAGCCCTACCCTGCCACCGTGGCAAGAAACAGAGCGTCGGTGGAGCTGGCCCTGAAGCATGCGCAGGCCGCCTTCGATGATTCGCTGAGCGCCGGGGAGCTGCAGGCGGTGCAGGCGGAGCTGGTCAAGGTCACTCGAGATTTGCGACGCTCGGTCTCACCCCCTCCCGCCGAGCTGAGAGATGCCGCTGAGGCCTACCTGTCCAGGGACTACAACGAAGTGCTGACAATACTCAGCGGCAGGGAATTCGTCAGCACCAGGGCCTCTTCGCATTCCCACTTGCTGCGGGCGGCGGCTCTCTTTTCTCTCTACTATTCGACGGGTGCTGGAGACGAGGCTCTGCTCGAACAGGCTGGCGAAGAGGTGCTGGCTTGTCGCCGTGCGGATCGAGAGCGATTCCCCCCGGTCGCCGTCTTCTCGCCGAGCTTTGTGGCGTTCTTTGAAGGCCAGACTCTGGAGCCGGTTGAATCGAGCCCTGACAAGGTTCTAGACGAGGGGCGATAAGTCGAGCTTGGGAAGGAAGGGTACTGGGCTTGTTGGTGGATACCGACCAACTGGAGCGTCGATGTCGTCTGGGTGTCGTCCCAACGCCTACCCCAGCCATGGGGGATTCGCCAGGGACTTGGCGACGGCAGTGATGATCGAGACGAACCATGAGTCAATCTGAAACCGAGCAACGGAAATACCCACGCTACGAAGTAGCGGGTCTGGGGGGGCATCTGGTGGTTCCCATTCACATTCGTGTGATCAATGTGGGCCTCGGTGGGATGGCACTGGAAACCAATAGCTATCTGCAATTTGGCCGTGCCTATACTCTCAAGCTGGAAGGGGGCGAGCAGAGCCTGCGCCTGACGGGTACCGTCGCCTGGTGTTCTCTGCGCAAGACCACGAGGAGCCCGGATGGCGAGTTTCTGCCCGTGTATCGAGCGGGCCTGAGATTCGAAACCTTGAGCAGCGAGCGTTCTCGCGATCTCTGGGATCTGATTCGAAGTCACGCCCTGGTCGAGATCGAAGACAGCGTTCTGGGGAGATTCAGGGTGGATCTGCCCGCCGATGCCCAGATGGGAAGTAGCTACGACTTTGCCGTCCGCAAAGTTGAGTCTATCGGGTCTTCTCATTGAAACCGACTACGAACCCGATTTGAATGCCAGTTTCGATCTGCAGATCCGGCTGGGGCCGCGACGTTGGAGGACTCGAGCTCGCGTCGCGAGCATCCCGCGGGCTGGCAGGAAGTCTGCCGGCGTCCTGACGCAGGTGGGTCTGGAGTTCTGCAAGCTGGACCCCGGTCGGATTTCGCAGCTCAGATCCTTTATTGGTACTCGCCTCAAAGACTCCCCGACGTCTTGATGCCTTACGGGACCTCAATAGAATCAGTTTCTGTGATACTCTTTACATACATACTAGTTTGTATGTAATTTGATCGATAAATGAGGTAGACTCTGTGACTGATGGCTCGTCAGTATGATGCAAAGGCGACTCGACAGCGCTTGCTTTGGGCAGCCTTTCGAGAATTTCATCGAGTGGGCTATCGAGGCGCCGACATCGAGCGGATCCTCACCCAGGCTGGGGTGACCAAAGGGGCCCTGTACTACCATTTCCGTGGCAAGAGGGCACTGGGATACGCGGTCATCGAGGAGATTCTGTCCCAGTGGATCGTCGATCGGTGGTTGAAACCGCTGGAGTCATCGGTGGATCTCCTCGATGGCGTGGCCAAGCTGGCGCGATGGGGTGAGCGGGTCGCAGCACCTGAGGGGCTTTCTCTGGGATGTCCCCTGAACAACCTTTCCCAGGAGCTTTGTGGCGCCGATGAGGGATTCCGTCTGCGCTTGGAAGCGATCTACGAGGAATGGGAGAGGGGGTTGAGCCGCTTGTTGGCCGCAGCCCAGGCCAGCGGCGTGGTGCGATCCGACGTGGACGTTCGTGGGGTGGCGACGTTCATCATCGCGGCCTGGGAGGGTTCCATTGGGCTCGCGAAAGTCCCGCCAGGCTCCTGAAACCCTGCGGTTCTGTCGTCGAGAGCTGGAGGCCTATCTTGGCACCCTGCGATGTCCGGGCCGCGAGTCGGAAACGAAGTTTTAGGTAACCGTTTGGTTCTTCGTCGAGCTGACGAGAGATAGGTGAGGCCTGTCGGGGAGAATCGCGGTTGACAAGCAGGTAGCTTTGGCAGATAAATTACGTAACTAGAAAGTTACGTATACTTAAAGGTAACCTAATGGTTTCACAAGAAAGCGCCATCGACACAGGGCTCAAAGCTATTTCCGACACGACGCGTCGGGGAATCCTGGGTCTTCTCAAAGGCCGTCAACTCTCGGTCCTGGAGATTGCCGAGGAGTTCCCGATGAGCCGGCCTGCCATCTCGAAGCATCTGAGAATCCTCAAGGAGGCTGGGCTGGTGCTGGAGACGCCTGCGGGTCGCCAGCGGCTCTACTCACTGGAAGCCGGTCCCCTGGACCTCTTGAGGGCGTGGTTGGCGGGATTCAACGGAGGTCGCGGACGGTCCGCGCGCCGGCCGGCGGCCCCATCCGCGGTTGTGAGGGGTCTCGGATCCGTGGTTCGGCCGCCTGCGAGGGAAGACGACTGGCGAGTCTGGTAACGGTCTCAGGTACCCATTACCTGCAGGAGGATCCGTCTCTGGCGTGGCCGATTGTCGAAGTCGCAGAGGATCACCTGCTGCCAGGTCCCGGTTTGGATCCGCCCTGCCGTCAGCGGTAGCGCGAGACTGGGCCCCATCAGGGCTGCACGGACGTGGGAGTAGCCGTTGCCGTCACCCCAGCGCAGGTTGTGCTCGTATTCGGCGGCCTCGGGGGCGAGCCGCTCGATGGCCCTCTTGAAATCGTTGACCGCACCGGTCTCGAATTCGATCGTCGTCAGTGCCGCCGTGGAGCCCGGGACAAACAGCAGGACCCAGCCCTCTGAGATTCCGCTGTCGGCGACGAATGCCTCCAACTCGGGACTGAGATCGTGGATATCAGTGCCCGCGGAGGTGTGGCGTTCGAGCGTCGTCTTTTCCAACCTCATGTGGCCTCCTTTTCTTATCCCTGGATTCTAGCGATGGTGAAGATCGAATCTCTCGATCCGCTGATATTCTTCCGCCATGATGCGCTGGTCTGGTTTGATCGTCTTCGGTCTCTCGATGTCGTGGGGATGCCAGAGCGCCCGAACCCGTCTGAGGCTCCGGCGGCGAAGCCGAATGTTCTGATTCTCATGGTCGATGCCCTGCGGGCGGATCGGCTGGGTGTCAACGGTTACCCTCTGCCGACGACTCCCCATATCGACGAACTGGCGTCCGAGGGCATCAATTTCCGTCGGGCCTTCGCCCACTCGACCTGGACCAAGCCTTCCATCGCCACGCTGTTTACGTCGGTCTACCCGAGTCAACACGGTCTGGATCAGGTCGCCTTGGCCGGGCAGGACGGTATGGGAAGCGAGATCCTTGCTGCGGATCTGACGACACTCGCCGAGAGATTCCAGGCGGCAGGCTACAGGACGGCAGCCGTCGTCAATCAGGTTCACATCACCGCGCGCTTCGGATTCGATCAGGGCTTCGAGTTTTTCGATGAATGGCGGGGTATGGGAGGACCACGCCTCAACCGGAAGTTTCTCAGGTGGCAGAAAGCTCGAGATACGCCAGGCAGGCCTTTCTTCGCCTACATTCACTACCTCGATGCCCATTGGCCGTATACGCATCGGGACTGGAAGAGATCCCCTTCTTTTGGCTCAGTGACGCTGAGCCGCGAGCCGCCGGACTCTGGCAGGAGAGCATTCGGGACTGGGCGGCGCGGCTCGAGCTTCCCGGCGATCTAGAGGCTCTCGAGACTCGCTACGACCATGAGGTTGCCTACACCGACCGCGCGATCGGAGAATTGGTCCACGGCCTGAAGGATCTGGGTCTGTACGAGGACACCATCATCGTGGTCACCGCCGATCACGGCGAGGCTTTCTTGGAACATGGCGAATTGCTGCACGGTCATGCCCCATACGAGGAGATGATCCGGATACCTCTCGTCATTCGGCTACCGGCCAGGCTACGGGGTCGGGTGAGATCGATGGCAGTCCCGGTCGGGCTGATCGATCTGATGCCGACACTTCTCGATCTGGCGGGGCTCGAGCAAGAGTCAGGTGCCCAGGGACGCAGCTTCGCCCCCCTGATCCGCGGCCAGGACCTCCGCAGCCGCCTGGTGTTCGTGGAGACAGAGTCGGCCGTGGCCGTGCGGGGTGGCAATCGCAAACTGATCCGATTCGCCGATGGACGCCAGCAGCATTTCGATCTGGGTCGCGATCCGCTGGAGCTACGACCCCTGGTCGAGACCTGCGGAGCGCCCTGCACGCAGTTGGAGACGCGCCTGGCAGATTTCTCGGCCGCGATGGCATCTGCACGGCAGACCCTCCAGACCGCCACCGTGCCACTGGAGCGGCAGGACATCGAGGACATGCGCGCCCTGGGCTACCTGGATTGAAGGCGAGCGCCGGCTCAACTGCCGAGGATGTAGCCGCCGTCGATGGCGAGGAATTGGCCAGTCACGTAGGCCGCAGCCGGCGAGCTCAAGAAACCGATCATGGCGCCGATCTCAGCCGGCTCTGCCAAGCGTTGCATGGGTATGCCTTTGGCTTGAGATCCCAGGATCTCGTCCACTGATTTGCCGGTCTGCTGGGCCACGGCGGTCGCCAGCTCCACCTGGCGCTCGGTGCGGGTATAGCCGGGTAGCACGGCATTGACGGTCACTCCATCGGGCGCCACTTCCAGGGCGAGGGTCTTGAGGTAGCCGAGCACCGCCGGCCGCAGAGCGTTGGACAGGGCCAATCGGGGGATGGGCTGCCGGGCGGAGACCGAGTTGATGGCGATGATGCGGCCCCAACCTCGGCGACGCATTCCGGGTAGCACGAAATTGCACAGCCGGGGAACGAACAGCAGGGCGAGAGGAATCGCCTCTGCCCAGTCGGTGTCATCCAGCTCGGCCGCCGGTTTGACCCGTGGACCGCCGCCATTGGCCACCAGGATATCGATGGGTCCCAGCTGTTCTTCGACCTCGGAGACCAGATCTTCCAACTCGTGGACCTGGCGGACATCCGCGGGGATGGCCACGACTTCGAATCCTTCGTCGTTCAGCGCTTGAAGTGCAGTGTCCAACTTGTCCCCGCCACGACTGTTGATCGCCAGGCGGGCGCCCCGCGCGGCCAGGGCCCGGGCAGCGGCCAGACCCAGACCTGAGCTCGACCCGGTCACCAGCGCGACTCGATCGTTCAGATCTGACATGGCTCAATCCTCCTCGATGACATTCCCGTCGCCATCGTAATCGTAGACACCGCGGCCGACCTTGCGACCCAATCGTCCGGCCTGGACATACTGCACGAGAAGGTTGCTGGGACGGTAGGTCTCTCCCAGGGTTTGCTGCAGGTGACGAAGGATCGACAACCTGATGTCCAACCCCACCAGATCGACCATCTCGAACGGACCCATGGGGTGATTCAGACCCAATCTGAGCGCCTTGTCGATGTCACGGGCGCAAGCGACTCCCTGCTCGAGCATACGAAACGCCTCGTTGCCGATCAGCGCATTGATCCGGGAGGTGACAAATCCGGGCGACTCGTTGACCAAGACCACCTCCTTCCCCATGGCTTCCGCGACCCGGCGGAGGGTATGAACGGTCTCGTCAGAGGTCTCGAGACCGCGAACCAGCTCCACCAGCTTCATCAGATGAACGGGGTTGAAGAAGTGCATGCCGCCGAAGCGCTCAGGGCGGCCGCTGGCAGTGGCCATTTCGGTGATGGACAGCCCGGAGGTGTTGGAGGCGAGAATCGCTGCTGCCGGTGCGAACCGTGCCACTTGCGCGAAGATCTGTACTTTGAGCTGCATGGCTTCGGGGACCGCCTCGATGACCACATCGGCCCGTCCAACTGCCGTTTCCAGCTCTTGGTGAAGATGCAGGCTTTCTTTGGCCCCGACTGCCTCCAGTGCGTCGACCTTGCCCAGGCTCACCCCTTTGTCGAGATTGCGATGGATCGTGACCTTGGCCTGGGTCAGGGACTGCGGATCGATATCGAAGAGATGGGTCTCGAATCCGGCGGCGGCGGCCACGTGGGCGATACCGCGACCCATGGTGCCAGCTCCCAGGACGGCGATTCGGTGCGGTTTCTCGGGCATGGTCTCCTCGGTAGCGTAGGACAGCGGGAATTCTAGCAGCGCCGGACCTCATCGACCCCAACTCGAGGGTGGCGAATTTGACAGCCGCCCGAGGAGGGATGAGCTACACTACCGCGTGTTCGATGCATCACCCCAGACGGTGCCGATATTCAGAGACGGTTCTACGTAATGAGCAGACAACTTGCTGGTTTGCTGCTGGTGGGCGCGATCTTCATCGGGGCCATTCTGGCGGGTTCCCCGGCCGTGGCGCAAGGCTCGTCCATGTTCTTGCTCGATCTGCCTGGCGACAAGGTTGGCGTCAGGTACTCGCACGGGTCCCTGGATCGGGCTGTGCAGGTGCAGGACTCGTTCGATTTGCTGGTCGAGGATTTTCGCAGTTGGACCCGAGCGAAGGTAAACCTGGTCATTCTTCTGTTGTCGCGAGAGGAATGGGCGGAGTCCGGCCTGGTCTACCCCTACGGGATGTCGGAGGCGTCGGGTGGCCGGGGGCTGGCGTTGCCCTCGTGGGGCGACGATGGCACGGTCGAGTTGTGGCGCAACCTTCTCGGAACCCGGCTGCCGACGCAGCCCGATCAGCCGATGCGGGGAACTCCCGAGCAGACGGCCAGCCTGGCCGTCGCCGACTTGATCGGCTCGATCGACGCAGCGCGAATTCTCCTGCGCGGCAGCGGCACCCGAGGCGATCAGCCCTGGGTCGATGGCGTGATCGTCCACGTCGTGGTCTTGAACCACATTCGCAGCCATCATGAAGCGCGGCTACCCGACGTCCGAATGGCGTTCGGGGATCTGGCGAAACAAGGGGGTGGCGCCCGGGCCCACCCCCTGAGCTCGGCGCTTTCGCCGCCCTCTCTCGCCGCCCGCCTATGGCTTGAGAGCCAATTCTTTGCCGGGGCGGCTCTGCTGTCGAGTTCCAGCTGCAAAGTGCCGGCGAAGGCCATCTTCAAACAGGCTCGCAAGAACGGTGGACTCATCCAGGCCGCCGGTCTTCTGTCCGAGTGTCCCGAGCTCGGTACCTGGTTGAGCTCCAGTTTCAAGGCCGAGTAGGTTCGGGGTGTGGAAGATGAACTTGCGTTTCTTCAAGTTTTCGTCTAAGAATCAGCACGTAAGTTCGCAAGAACACGGAAAAACTGCTCTGAAGTGCCTGTGCAGTTCGGGTAGGATGACAAACGGAGGTAGGTTATGAAAAAGGCGTTCTTAGCGTTGGGTCTGCTTGCTTTGCTGGCCGTTCCCGTCAGCGCGGGTGGAGGTTTCGGTCTGCACGCCGGATGGGTCGATATGTCCGATGCGGACAACGATGCGGGCTGGGGTCTGATGGTGAAGTTTGGTCTCAGCCCACATGTCGACATTCAGCTTCGCGGTACCGACTTTCGTGAAATGACGGTCAGCGGCTCGCAGGGTGGCTCTGGACTGGCA
This sequence comes from uncultured Acidobacteriota bacterium, assembly GCA_963719055.1. Taxonomy (GTDB): domain Bacteria; phylum Acidobacteriota; class Thermoanaerobaculia; order Multivoradales; family JAHEKO01; genus CAXMQZ01. The sequence continues at coordinate 59,951 of CAVRAU010000018.1, forward strand.
AGCGACTTCGATTTCCAGGCCACTCTTGTCGATCTGGGGTTCAACTACAACTTCATCAAGGAGGGTCGCAAGCTGACTCCCTACGTGGGTCTAGGTGGCACCTACTATCTTCTCGATTCCACCCCCGACTCCAATGCTCGGGTCGGAGACGAGTACGGATGGTATGGGGTAGCGGGCCTCGAATTTCCCATCGCCAAGCGCTGGGACCTCTACCTCGAAGGCATGTGGCGGGACGCCAAGATGACGATCAAGGGGGATGACCTGGGCTTTGGTGGTCCCGTGGATGTGGGTGTGAACCTCAACGGTCCCCAGGTCAATCTCGGCATCTCGCTCGCCTGGTGAGGCGGACTGCTGGGATCGACTCGTAAGAACCCTTTTTTGCTTCGGGAGCAGAGGCGTGCCTCTGCTCCCTTTGCCTTTGGTGTCGCATCGGGACGGATACCGATTGGACGGAAATCTGTATTGAAGACGAGCTCCGAGAGCGGATTTCATGGCAGCTGGACTTGACAGCCGACATCCAGGTCCCTATTTTGGAGAAGAGAGAGTCTAGCCTGTGATGCAGCGACAACGAACACTGGCGGCAATCGTCGCCTTGGGAATCCTCATCGTCTCCCCGATTGCGTGGGGATGCGAGGGGGCCGACATGAAGAGCTGCAGCATGTCGGACTGCCCCATGTCCGACATGCAAGAAGTCGACGGATGCCACGAACCAAAAGCCTCGTCGACCCAGTCCTTCAGTTGCGAAAGCGGTCACCAGGTCTTGATCGCCTGCTGTGACGCACCAGTGGATCAGGAACAGGCACAGGTCGCCGCCGCAACGTTCCTGAAACATGGCTCGACTCCGTTGCTCCTGCTGCCGGAAAGCGTCGAGTTGCACCCTCCATCCCGACCACCAGATTCGATCTCTCAGGCGATCTCGTCCCAGCAACACGAGCTGGGCCGGTTCACTCTTCTATCTTCGTTTCTCCTTTGATTCTCCTCTAGAGCGAGCTGTGAAGACTCGCCACCGTCGTGGTGGCGAATCCTCGAACACAGATCTCTTTGGAGGCGAATCGTGTACAGAAGATCTCAGAATTGGCCTGACGGCTGCGCTGATCACAGCAGCGCCGGTACTCGGGCAACCAAATGAAACAGAAGGAATTGAGGCTGCAGGGGCTGATGGCTCGGCTACTGAAGTGGTAGCCCCTGCGGATCGAATCCTCCAGTCGCTTTCGAATACAGAGCTGCGTGCTCTGATCTCAGAGACGCTGGAGAGAAACCCCGGGAGTGGCAAGAGCGCAAGCGCAGGCTCGGGCTGCGGATCTTCGGGCGCCGCAGGTGCGAGCCCTTCCGGATCCAGTGGCAGGAGTGACGGCATGGCTCAAGAGGCGCGGAGACACGTACGGGACCCCAGGTGCTGACCCTGAGTTGGGTTCAGGCTTTGCCGTGGCTCAGCAAGTTCGACCTGAAGGAGCAAGCGGCGCTTTTCGAGTCCAGCGCCTTGCATTTCGATGTGGAGGCTTCTCGACTGGCGCTGGTGACTTCCGTTCGACGTCTCTACTACGAGTTGGCATTTCTGGCGCAGTACAAAGAGATCACACAGGACTATCTCGATCATCTGCGGCAGCACGAGGAGATCTCGCAGTCACGATATGCCACAGGTACGGGCGCCAGCCAGGACGTCATCAAGATCCAGGCGGAGATAACCCTGGCTGACAATCTCCTGCTCGATATCGATCAACGCCGGATCGATCTGGAGGCGCAGATCAACGATCTGAGAGATCGAACAGCCTCTAGTGCCATCCTTCCTGCGGTGCTTCCTGCGGGAGTCGAAATCCGTTCCGACGTCCAGGTACTCCGGTGAGTTCGCGGAGGAGTCCCGTCCAGAGGTGACCGCTGCCGATGCGCGGATCGCTGCCGCCGAGGCGCGAATCAAACTGGCAGACAAGGAGTACCGACCCAATTTCAAGGTCGGGCTCACCTACACCTTCGTGAATCCTCGTGAGGACCAGGCAGGGATGCTCAATCCGCCTGAAGGCAATGGAGACGACATCTTTGGCATTCAGGGTGGAGTCAGTGTTCCTATTTGGCGCAAGAGACTGAAGTCCGGAGCGCAGGAGGCGAGCGAGTTAGAGCTCTCTGCCCGGGAAGCGAAGCGGGACGTCCTGGCCGGGATCGAGTCTGGCCCTGGGTGACCTGGTGCAGCGGATTCCCCTCACCTGGCAGCAACTTCGACTACTGGAGGACATCCTGATCCTGCAGGCCGAGGAATCGGTTCAGTCGGCTCAATCCGGCTATGTGTCAGGAACCCTCAACGCTTTGGATCTGCTCGACGCGGAACACGTTCTATTCAAGGCAGACACTGCGATAGCACGGGCTCAGGCCGACTATGCCATTCGTCTGGCTCAACTCGAGGGCGAGGTAGGTGGTCCTATTGGCGCAGCACCCAACTACGGAGTGATTGAAGTAATGAACCCACAAATCAAGACTGACTCTTCAAGTGGAAAGCGCGTGCTGCGGGCAGTGGTACTGGTTGCTAGCAGCTTCGTGTTCTTCTATTTGCTGTTTTTCGACCCTTTGGGTCTTCACCCGGTCGATGGGTGGCTGCAGGCCCGTCTCGACTATCACACCGGCGAAATGGACATGAGCTCTGGAGAGGCAGAAGGCCAGCTCTGGACGTGCTCCATGCACCCTCACATCCTCGAGGACGAGCCTGGCGAGTGCCCCATCTGTGGGATGAATCTCGTACCGGTGGCCGGTGGCGCATCCGCTGCACAGGCCAAGGCAGGCCCAGCGATGAGCGGTGAGCGCGAGATTCTCTTCTACCGCAATCCGATGACACCGACGATCACCTCGCCGGTCCCGGCGAAGGACGAGATGGGAATGGACTACGTCGCCGGTCTATGCAGACGAGGTCAACCAGGCCATCGGCCAGGGATCTACCGTCAACATCAACCCGGCCGTCGTGCAGAACATGAACGTACAGACCGCCATGGTCGAGCGCCGGGACCTCAACCAGGAGATCCGGACGGTCGGGTACCTCGAGTACGACCAGGAGCGCATGGTCACTGTGACCACGAAGTACTCGGGCTGGGTCGAAAAGGTCTACGTCAACTACGTCGGTGAACCGGTCACGAAGGGGCAACCTCTGTTCGAGATCTACTCTCCCGAGCTTGTCCAGACCGAACAGGAGCTCCTCTCCGCCATCGAGTACGCCGGGAAATTCGATGCTTCGAGCACGGAAGCCGGTCGGCGGGCGAGTGCGTTGGTCGATTCTGCACGTGAGCGCCTCAGGTATTGGGACATCTCTACCGATCAGATCGACAATCTGGAGAACACCGGAGAAGTCTTTCGGACGCTTCGAGTGGTGGCGCCGGCGAGTGGTCTGGTGATGAAGAGGATGGCAGGACTCGAAGGCATGGCGGTACGGCCGGGGATGGAGGTGTACCACATCGCTGACCTGCGATCGCTGTGGCTGTCGGTGGAAATCTTCGAACATCAGATGGCGAAGATCGATATTGGCAGCGTGGCCGAGATCGAGCTGACCTACTTCCCTGGCGAGGTCTTTCGCGGGACGGTGCGATACATCGAGCCGGAGTTCTCTGAAGCTACGAGAACCCTGCAGATGAAGATCGAAGTCCCCAACGCTGATGGACGCCTCAGATCTGGCATGTTCGGCACTGTCAGGTTTCAGCCGACGGCTGCTCAGCAGGCCTTGGTTGTACCTACTCAAGCCATCCTGCGAACCGGCCAGCGGAACGTCGTGATTGTCGATCTTGGCGGCGGAAGCTTCGAACCACGGGAGGTCTCTGACGGGGCACGAGGGTGGTGGATATGTCGAGATTCTCGAGGGTCTGAACGAGCACGATCGGATTGTGACGTCGTCGCAATTTCTCATCGACTCGGAGTCGAACCTGCAGGAAGCGGTACAGAAGATGATTGCCCAGCGCTCAGCTGAGGAAGACCACTAGGAGAGATTGCTATGTTGGATCGATTGATCGAGTGGTCTCTGAAGAATCAGCTCGTGGTGATCGTCGGCCTGGTGCTGGCGATCCTGGGTGGCATTTGGGCCATCAACGAGACAACGGTTGATGCCATACCGGATCTGTCCGATGTTCAGGTGATCATTTTCACCGAGTATTCGGGCCAGGCCCCACAGGTGGTGGAAGACCAGGTGACCTATCCCATCACTTCGACCATGTTGGCGGTTCCCTTTGCCAAGGTCGTGAGGGGGTATTCCTTCTTCGGGTTCTCGTTCGTGTACGTGATCTTCGAGGATGGGACGGATCTCTACTGGGCCCGTTCCAGAGTCCTGGAGTATCTATCCGGGTTGTCGAAACAGTTACCCGCTGGTGTGGCTCCGCAGCTGGGCCCCGATGCAACGGGAGTGGGTTGGGCCTTCATGTACGTCCTGAACTCCCCGGAGCGGTCTCTCGCAGATCTACGGAGTTATCAGGACTGGTACCTGCGGTACGGACTCACTTCGGTGGATGGCGTGGCCGAAGTGGCATCTATCGGCGGCTTTGTCCGCCAGTACCAGGTCGAGGTGGATCCAGTGCGTCTGCGGGCTTACGGAATTCCGATCGATCAGGTGAAGACAGCGATTCAACGCTCCAATATCGATGTCGGGGGTCGGGTCGTGGAGTTGGCCGAGAAGGAGTTCATGGTCCGGGGGCTTGGCTATGTCAAGAATGTGGGTGACCTCGAGACCATCGTTCTCACTGCTGGACCTGGTGGCGTGCCGGTGCTGCTCAGAGATGTGGCGCGGGTCTCCATCGGTCCCGAGATTCGCGTGGTCTGGCCGAGTGGAACGGTGAAGGGGAGACGGTGGGCGGCATCGTTGTCGTTCGTTGGGGTGCCGATACCCGCACTGTGATCGAGAGTGTGAAGGAACGCTTGGAGGAGCTCAAGGCAGGTCTTCCAGAAGACGTGGAGATCTCTATCGCCTACGACCGCACGAACTTGATCGATCGGGCAGTAGAGACGCTCACCCACACCTTGATCGAGGAGTCGATCGTTGTCGCACTGGTTTGCTTGGTGTTCCTCTTTCACTTCCGCTCGGCGCTGGTGGCGATTATCTCCATCCCGGTCTCGATTCTCATGGCCTTCATCGTCATGAAGCTGCAGGGACTCGGGGCCAACATCATGTCCCTGGGAGGCATTGCCATCTCTATCGGTGTCCTGGTGGACGCGGCCATCATCATGGTCGAGAACGCTCACAAGCACTATGAAGAGTGGCAGGGCAAGCGTTCTCATCTGGAAATCATCACAAAAGCGGCCCAGGAGGTGGGTCCGACACTGTTCTTCACCCTGCTGGTGATTACCGTCTCCTTCATGCCGGTCTTCACCCTCGAGGCACAAGAGGGACGTCTCTTCAAGCCTCTGGCCTTTACCAAGACCTACTCCATGGCGATGGCTTCGATTCTCGCCGTGACGGCGGTTCCTGTGCTCATGTACTGGTTCGTGCGCGGCAAGATCCGCAGTGAAGACCGCCACCCGGTATCACGCTTGCTTCGCTTTCTCTACACACCGGTACTCAACTGGTCCTTGCGGTGGCGGTGGTGGGTGATCATCGCCATGATCGCGATTCTCGCGGTGACAGTTGTTCCGCTCCAACGGATCGGCTCGGAGTTCATGCCGCCGCTATGGGAGGGAGACCTCCTCTATATGCCCACGACCTTTCCCGGAATCTCCATCACCAAGGCGAAGGAGATCCTGCAGCAGACCGACAAGATCATCCGGACCTTTCCCGAGGTCGAGACGGTCTTTGGCAAGGTGGGTAGGGCGGAGACCGCCACCGATCCGGCGCCGTTGTCGATGATCGAGACGACCATCGTGCTGAAGGACCCGTCGGAGTGGCGACCGGGGATCACCAAGGACGATCTGATCGCCGAGCTCGATCGCGCCGTCCAGCTTCCGGGCGTGACCAACGCCTGGACCATGCCGATCAAGACCAGGATCGACATGTTGTCGACGGGTATCAAGACCCCAGTGGGGATCAAGGTCGCGGGTCCGGATCTGACGACTCGGAAGAGATCGCCAAGCAGGTTGAGGCGGTGGTCAAGCCGCTTCCGGGGACGCTGTCTGCCTACGCTGAACGGGTGATGGGTGGGTCCTATATCGATTTCCACATCGATCGAGAGGCCGCGGCACGGTATGGAATCAAGGTCGGAGACATCCAGGACGTCATTCAATCCGCTATCGGTGGGATGAACGTCTCCTGGACCGTCGAGGGACTCGAGAGATACCCGATCAATGTTCGCTATCCGAGAGAACTTCGCAATGATCCAGCGACATTGAAAGAAGTCCTAGTGGCTGCGCCGTCCGGTGCCCAGGTGCCTCTGGGACAGTTGGCCGAGCTCGAGATCCACACCGGGCCTCCCGGCATCAAGACCGAGGGCGCCCGGCCCAATGCCTGGGTCTATGTAGATCTCAGCGGCATCGATGTCGGATCATGGGTTGAGAAGGCCAAGCTCGAAGTGGCCCAACAGATCGACCTGCCGCCGGGCTACAGCATCTTCTGGTCAGGACAGTACGAGTACATGCAGCGAGCGAAGGCTCGCTTGCTGATGATCGTGCCCATCACGCTCTCTTTGATCTTCTTGATTCTCTACTTCCACACCAAGTCGCTGACCAAGACCGCCATCGTGCTGTCAGCAGTCCCGTTCGCCCTGGTGGGGTCGATCTGGTTGATGGACTGGCTGGGCTACAACTGGTCGGTCGCCGTTTGGGTTGGTGTGATCGCCCTGGCAGGTCTGGCCGCGGAAACGGGAGTCGTGATGCTTCTGTATCTTGACATCGCCTATGAGAACTGGAAGAGCAGGGGAGAAATGGCCACCTTCTCCGATCTCCGCGCGGCTGTGGATCATGGCGCCGTCCAGAGGATTCGGCCCAAGACCATGGCGGTCGTGACGACCTTTGTCGCCCTGGTGCCGATTCTGTGGTCGACGGGAACTGGCGCCGACGTGATGAGGCGCATCGCGGCACCAATGGTCGGTGGCCTATTCACCTCATTCGTGGGAGAGCTCATCGTGTTTCCGGCCATCTATTTCATCTGGCGAGGCATGGGTTTGCGCCGCACACCACTCTTCGAATCCGACGATGACGGAAGCCCGACGAGATAGACTAGCCTGTCCGTTCTGCGTGTCGTGATCCCACCATGACTCACCGCGAATCAGCTCCGCTTCAGTCTGCGTCCTCGACCCGGTGGGCCAGTGTGGGATTCTGGCTGTATGCCCTCCATCTGGTTACCGTGTGGGGACTCGCACTCTCGAATGCCTTGCAAGGACTCACGATCCTCTGGACAGCGATTCGTTGGCGTCGGGTCCGACCTGATGGCGAGAACCTGAAGGCGGTGGAAGCGGACCGGATTCTGAAGCCGTTTGCTCTTTACCTTCTGGTCTTTGTCGCTTCGGTCATCACCTCGTACAACGTTCGTCAGAGCCTCTGGGATCTGCGCGCGCTCGTCGGACTCACCACCTTGCCTTTGGCGATCATCCTGGTTCGAAGTGAGCGGCAGGTACGGTTGATATACGACCTGCTGATATGGACCACGGGCGGCATGGCACTCTATGGAATCGCCCAATACTTCTTCACGGACTTCGGCGGATTGCAGCAGCGGATTCCAGGTCCCTTTGGCCACTACATGACCTACTCGGGCGTCTTGCTGCTGGGTGCTTGCCTGGCTACCGGCCGTCTGATGACGGGTTCCAGGCAGCGCCGGATTCTCGACTGGCTGATCCTGCTCGTCATTCTGGTGGCCCTGGGCCTGACCTTGACAAGAAATGCGTGGTTGGCGGCCTTCGTGGTTCTGACCATCGCCTTTTTCGTGCGCTTTCGCCGCTGGCTGTGGGCCTATGCGACAGCGGTGGTCCTGGTGCTCGCTCTGACCGCGAGCCTGGCCCCTCAGCACTGGTCGCGCATCACCTCGATGGTCAGTCTGGAAGATGTTTCCAACTACGATCGGATCTGTATGGCCGAGGCCGGCCTGCATATGATCTCGGACCGGCCGCTGTTCGGGATCGGCCCCGGGATGGTGCAGGAGTACTACCCCATCTACAAGCACCCGACAGCTCATCGAACCGATGTGAAGCACCTACACAACACGCTGCTCCACCTGGCCGCAGAGCGCGGACTGCTGAGTGTCGTGGCCTATATCTGGCTGATGGTGGCAGCCTTTCTGTTGGCCTACAGAGGCTATCGGGACGACGGTGGTCTGCGAGGCGAGCGGGCCGATCTCTACCTGGGAGTGCTGCTGTCGCTGATTGCCGTCAATATCGCCGGCGTCTTCGAGGCCAACTGGCGGGATACCGAGATCCAACGGTGGGTGCTGTTCCTGTTGGCCGTGCCGGTCTGTGTGCAGGCGGAGCCCGCAGACCAGCCCCTCGAGTCCGCCAGCTCGCCGGCCGACGGATAATTCTCGCCGGCAGCCGCTGGCGGTAGTATTCGGGATGAAGCCATGCCTTCGAAACCGATGGAGGATGTGATGAACGAATCGAAGCGACCCCGATTCACCTATCTGGGACACTCTACTTTGCGCTGCGATCTGCCTGGCGGCGACGTCATGTTGATCGATCCGTGGGTCAACAACCCCAGCTGCCCGGAAGGGCTGAAACAGCTCGACCGCATCGATGCCATGCTGATCACCCATGGTCATTTCGATCACATCAGTGACGCGGTGGAGCTGGCCCAACGCCACCATCCGGGTGTGGTGGTGGCCAACCCGGAGATCTGCCACTGGCTGGATTCCAAGGGCGTCGAAAACCTCCGCGAGATGAACATTGGCGGCGAGATCGAGGTGCTGGGATGCAAGGTCACCATGACCTGGACGCTCCACTCCTCCGGTATCGTCGATGGAGACCAGATGGTCTATGGTGGCAACCCCGGTGGATTCATCGTCGAGCTGCCCGGAGGCTTCACCTTCTACCATGTTGGAGATACCGATCTCTTCTCCGATTTGCAGCTGATCGGTGAGCTTCACCAGCCCGATCTGGTCTTCATGCCTATTGGGGACAACTACACGATGGGTCCGAAGAGAGCTGCCCATGCATGCCGACTCCTGAACGCGGACAAGGTCGTTCCCATCCATTGGGGTACTTTTCCGATTCTCACCGGGACCCCGGATGCCTTTGCTCGGCAGTTGGCCGACCTGGGTGTCGATTGTGAACTGCTGATCATGCAACCCGGCGACGTCTACTGAGCGCAGAGAATGCCCACCAGCACTGTCGAGGACTATCTCAAATGCATCCTGCTCGCGGAGCAGGATGCGCCGGCAATCCGGGTCAGCACAGGACGGATCGCAGCGGCTCTGAGCGTAGCTCCGGCGACGGTGACCTCGATGTTGAAGACACTGGCCGCCAGCGGGCTGGTGAGCTACGAGCCCTACTCCGGTGTCAGCTTGACACCGGCGGGCAGGGAGCTGGCGCTGCACGTTCTGCGCCGGCATCGATTGGTGGAGCTGTTCTTGGTTCGGGTCATGGGAATGGACTGGTCGGAGGTCCACGAGGAGGCCGAGCTGCTCGAGCATTCGGTATCGGAGAATCTGATCCAGAGGATGGACGAGATGCTGGGGTTCCCGGAGGTGGATCCCCATGGCGACCCCATCCCCACAGCCGGTGGCAAGGTCCAGCAGTCCGCGGCGGTCAGCCTTCTGCAGTGTGACCTGGATGTGCCGATGAGAGTGGTCCGCGTCGGGGATCAGAGCATGGAGTTTCTGCAGCTGGTGGAACGCGAAGGGTTGAAGCCCGGGCGCCCGCTGGAGGTCCGAGAGCGCGACGAGGCTGCGGAGAGCGTGCTGCTCGATCGCCGCGATCGGGGGCTTTTGAGTCTCGGTTTCGGAGCCGCCTCGAAGATCCTGGTCAGCCCTGTCAAATAGACGCGTTGCGACACGGTCCGCAGAAGGAGTCAGAGCCAGCGCGAGCCCATCAGGAGCCCCAGTCGAGACAGGAGACCCATCTGGGGTGGTGTCTCGACGACACGGACACCTGCGGATTGGACCTGTTTGAGGAGCGCCCTCGCGGTTCGCCGGGAATAGCGAGCCGCGGCTCGCAGATCCCGCGGCATTTGAGCGCCTGGCTTCCGAGGCTCCAACAACGATTCGAGTCGCCTGCACTCGCTCTGGATCACCGCGGCCAGGGTTTGTGGGTCCTCCTCTTCACCGGCGATCCAGGAGTCGGGAAGCTCACTGAGCGGTAGGCGAGCACGGTGCCGGCGCAGGTCGTCTCCGAGATCCAGCAGGCCGTGCAGCCGGACCAACGCCGAGGCGAAACCGGCGACCGGTTCGGTGGGCTCTTCATCCAGCGCCAGCCATGCCAGGCTCTTGCCGAGATGCAAGGCTTCCCGTTCAGCGGCTCGCCGGTCAGGAGGTCTTGTCCGCATGCACCGGTGCCGGGCGCAGGCGTGGAGGTGGTCGAACCCTTCCCTGGCCCATGGCCTTTGCTGGTCGAGGGCGTGAATCAGGACGTATACGGGTTGCCCTGGCGGCTGACCGTCCAGGGTGGCCTCCAGATCGAATTCCCATCGGTTGATGGCGGTCAGACTCTCGCCTGCCAATCCGGTCTGACGGGCGAAGTCGAAGAGTGTCAGGGCGTAGGCCGTCATCGCCTGCAAGCGATGACGATCCGCACGGGGAAGGAGCAGAAGGGCAGGGGCGAAGTCTCGGAGGACCAGACGGGAGACCTGGCCGCAGATCTCCTGGGCCCGTTCCCTGTCATGCAGATCCAGGGGCTTTCGCAGCTCATCGACCCAGCGGCTGTGGCGACTGCCGACCAGGGCGTTGGCCCGCCATGAATCATCGCCGGGACGGGCATCGCTGACGCGCTCGACGGGCATGGGGCTCGAAGAGGATCCGGCTGGTTGGCGAGGGCACACTTCGGTCAAGCTTACCAGCGGGTCGGAGGGCGGCCGAAATCGGTCAGATATACTGCTCACGGTCTCTGCTGCGACTCTCCGAGGGTTGTGAAGAAGTCCACACCGACCGGTTTCAGCCGGTTCTAGACTGCGTAAGGAAATGACCAGACAGCAGCGGTTCAAGCGTCGCATCATTCGTCAAGCGGTCCAGGAGAACCTGGACACGATGGCAGGGAATCGACGGCGGCGGCGAGGAAGATTCGGACATCTGTTGCTGGTATCTGTCCGGGTTCTCTTCTTCGTGTCCCTGCCGGCGGCGCTCTTTGCCTCGACCTATGTGCTGTCCAGCGCCACGGATGAGTGGCGACGATCGACGGATGCCGGTTCTCTTCCCAGGACTGTAGCGACGCCGCGGCAACTGCCGACCGAACAGGTCGAGTCGGTCGGCGGCGGGTCGCACCGAGGTCGAGTTTGCGATCCCCGAGCCCATCAACTCTGCCGTCTTTCCTCTGACACTGCGGACCGTGATTCTGGATCCGGGTCATGGTGGAGAGAACGAAGGTACCCAGGCTCCGGTTGGACTGGTGGAGAAGGAGGTGACCCTCGATATCGCGCGGCGGCTCGGCGACCTGCTGACGGCCAGCGGCTACGAGGTGGTCCTGACCCGTGAGAAAGACGTCGATATGTCTCTGCGAGATCGGGCTGATCTGGCCAACAATCGCCGCGGAGATATCTTCGTCTCCATCCATGTCAACTGGTTGGAGAATCGTGAGCTGCGAGGGCTCGAGACGTTCTATCTCGGCCCCACGGACGATCCCTATCTGGAGGCTCTGGCGGCTCGCGAGAACCAGCAGTCGGGTTACTCCCTGGCCGATCTGAGGGATATCCTGCAGCAGGTCTATGCCGGGTTTCGACAGGAGGAATCGCGGAGATTGGCCGAGTCCGTCCAGCGATCGCTATACGAGTCCCTGCGTCAGGTCGATGACAGTGTGCGCGATCGCGGTGTCAAGAGCGCGCCCTTCGGGGTTCTGACCCGGACGGATATGCCGGCGATTCTGGCCGAGGTCTCCAGTGTCTCGAACGAGATCGAAGCCCGGCTGCTGATGACGCCGATCTACCGTCAGTATCTCGCGGAATCACTCTTCCGCGGCATAGAATCCTATTCCCACAGCCTGAGTCAGGCCTACGAAGTCGGCGGATGAGAACATGAGAGCGAACCCATCGTCAATCTGGGCGTCGATCTGGGCACCTCCCGCAGTTCGATCTCGTCGTCCAATGGCGTCCGGCAAGCGATCGAGAGCTATGTCGGGTGGCCCACCGATCTGGTGGCTCGCAAAGTCCTCAACAAGGAAGTCCTGGTGGGTCGCGAGGCCCTGGAGAACCGGCAGATGCTGGACATCCGGCGGCCTCTGGAGCGCGGCTTGATCAAGGAAGGCTCGGAAAAGGACGGCATGGCGGTGCACGAGCTTCTGCAGCATCTCGTGTCGTTGGTGGGGTTGGGGCCGGATCGTCGAGATCTACGGGTGCGGGCAGTGGTGGGTGTGCCGGCCGCCGCGTTGCGGGTGAACAAGCAGCAGCTGCGCAATGCACTGCGGGGGATCGTCGATCGATTGATGATCGTTTCCGAGCCCTTCGCAGTGGCCTACGGTTTGGAGGCCCTGGTCAATTCTCTCATCATCGACATCGGTGCCGGCACCTGTGATTTCTGTGTCATGCACGGACGCTACCCTGCAGAAGAAGATCAGCGTACCCTGACGCTGGCGGGCGACTACATCGACGAGCAACTTCATCTGCAGATCTCGTCGCTCTACCCGGAGGCCAATATCTCGCGGAACATGGCCCGGCAGTGGAAGGAGACGTTCAGCTTCGTCGGTGAGCCGCCGGAGGACATCGAGATCATGGCCCCGGTCCAGGGCAGACCTACCCGTTTCGACATCACCGATCCGATGCGCGCCGCTTGCGAGAGCATCGTGCCGGCGGTGGTGGAGACCATGCTGGACCTCATCTCACGCGTCGAGCCCGAGTATCAAGAGAGCGTGCGGAACAATGTCATCCTCTCCGGCGGCAGCGGCCTTATTCGCGGTCTGGGATTGGCGCTGCAGGATGCTCTGGAGGACGTCGGGAGCGGCAAGGTCCGGGTGGTCGCCGACCCTCTCCACGTCGGCTCCGACGGCGGTCTGGCTCTGGCCATGGACGCGCCCGACTCCGAGTGGGAGAAGCTGGCCGCCTGAGATAGCTGGAGTCACGGAGCTAGAGCTCTGTCCTGCTTGCTGTAGTCCGTGCCAATCTTGTGGCGACGCCCTGAGACATGGCGGTCCCTTCAGGTTTTGTAGCACGCGGACAGGACCTCCAGATTCTTCTTGCAGACTGTCCGTAGTGCCTTTTGATCTTTGGCCATGACGGCGTTCTCCCGCAGGGAGGAGCGCGCCCATTCGAGAGATTGCCGGATTGCAGGTGCCGTATCGCCGTCGGCCAGGCGATAGAAACGCCAGAGGGGGAGAGGCGAGACGACCTCGAGACCGGCTAGAATCATGGGCTTGGGAACCGCAACGAGATGACACACCAAGACGACTCTCGTCGGATCGATTGGCTGCGGGAAGAGATTCGGCGACACGACCATCTCTACTATGTTCGAGACGCTCCCGCGATCTCGGATCAGGCCTATGACGAGCTCTTCCGTGAGCTGAAGCGGCTCGAAGACAAGTATCCGGACCTGGTCACGGGAGACTCGCCGACGCAGCGGGTGGGGGGCGAGCCTCTGCCGGGTTTCGAGACGGTGGAGCATGCCGCACCCATGCTCAGCCTGGACTCCGATGCTGACCCGGAGGCGGTGCGTCGCTTCGACGATCGCCTTCGCAAGGCGGTGGGGGAGGACGCCGAGATCCGTTATGTCGTCGAGCCCAAGCTCGATGGTGCCTCGGTGGAGCTGGTGTATGAGGCGGGACACCTGACGCGCGCCGCGACCCGTGGCGATGGTGATCGTGGTGAGGGGATCCTGGCCAATGTCCGCACCATCACGGCCGTGCCGTTGGTCCTGCGCGGCGACCGCCGGGCTGTCCCCCCGTTTCTATCTCTCGAGGAGAGGTCCTGATGCAAGCCGAGGCGTTCGATCGTCTGAACGAACGCCTGATCCGGAGGGCAGGGATCCCTTTGCCAATCCCCGCAATGCGTCGGCCGGGGCCCTGCGGCAGCTCGATTCCCGCATCACCGCTTCTCGGCCGCTGGACATCTATGTCTACGACATCCTGGCTGGAGGAGACCTCGGGGTATCGACACAGTGGGAGGTCTTGGACGCTTTGCGCGATTGGGGGCTACGGGTCAACGATCTACCGCGACGGGTGAACGGCGTGGACGAGATCCTCGAGTATCACCGGAGCCTGGTCGAGGGTCGCGACGACATCGGCTACGAGATCGATGGTGTGGTGATCAAGCTCGACGATCTGGCCGCCCGGCAGCAGCTGGGGGCCACCTCTCATCATCCGCGTTGGGCTTTCGCTTTCAAGTTTCCGCCGCGCAAAGAGATCACCCGTCTCGACAAGATCATCTCCAGTGTCGGTCGCACCGGTGTGGTGACCCCGGTCGCGTTGATGCGACCGGTGGAGATTGGCGGCGTGACCGTGAGCCGGGCGACCCTGCACAATCGCGAGGAGGTGGCGCGGAAGGACATTCGGGAGGGAGACAAGATTCGGGTCCAACGAGCCGGTGATGTCATACCGCAGGTCGTGGAGCGGGTCCCGGAGCCGGGCCGCAAGAGGTCGAAGCCGTTTCGTCTTCCCGAGACCTGCCCTTCCTGCGACACGCCGCTCGTCGAACGGGGTCCCTTCTCCGTCTGCCCGAACAGCTTCGACTGTCCGGCCCAGTTGGTGGGCAGGATCTTCCATCTGGGCTCGCGCAACGCCCTGGACATCGAGGGTCTGGGAGATGAAACGGCGAAGCTGCTGGTGGACGAGGGGCTCGTGAAGCATCTGCCCGATCTCTTCGATCTCGAAGCCGAGCAGCTCCTCGAGCTGGACGGGTTCGCCGAGAAATCGGCCAGCGGTCTGGTGCGGTCGATTCGACAGGCGTCCAGAGCCGAGCTGGATCGGTTTCTCTTCGGGCTGGGGGTACCGGAGGTCGGGGTCACCGTTGCCAGAGCCCTGGCTCGACATTTCGGCTCGCTGGCTGCTCTGCGGGAGGCCGATGAAGCTCAGCTCGAAGAGGTCGACGGCGTCGGCCCCCGCATGTCGGAACAGATCGTCGCTTTCTTTCGTGAACCCCGCAATGCCGAGATTCTGGACCGCCTACTGGAGGGCCGGATCGAGCTTTCGAGAATGGAGACCGAGGCGGGTAGCGAGGAGCTGGCGGGGATCAGGTTCGTCTTGACCGGCGGGTTGCAGAGACTCACTCGAGAGCAGGCGAAAAATCTTCTCGAGTCGCTCGGGGCCAAAGTCACCGGCTCCGTCTCTTCCAGGACCGACTATGTCGTGGCCGGCATGGACCCCGGATCGAAGCTCGCCAAGGCCCAGGATCTGGGCGTGCGGATCCTCGACGAAGAGGGTCTGATCGAGCTGCTTGCTGCCCAGGGTGTTGAGCTGCCCTAGCCTGCTCTCAGTGTTCGGGCAGCACGTCGGGCCACCATCCTCCCGGCACGTCGACTTCGTAGGGGCAGGTGTCGTTGATTCCGAGTTCGTCCAACATCTCATGATTGGCTCGCAGCGGTGGCGGTGTGGCATTCATAGCGTCGCAGGTCTCGCCGCCGCACCGGAACATGGGGCTGCCCCAGCCGATGGCTGCGATCAGCACGGTCCCGATCGCGGCATAGGCGGTGGCGCCCAGACGAACCGCCGTCCAGCGCCCCCTGTCGATCAAATCCAGACCCAGTAGGACCAGCGGCAGGACAGCCAGGTGCAGGACCGAGAGCAACTGCCAACTCATCACGGCCGTCGGTGTGATGACGCACGCGGCGAGGACACCGACAAACGACCATCGGACAACCCCGAGTAGCCAGGTTCTGAAGTCGATCGGTCCCGCGACTCGACGCCACCAGCCTTTCGAGCCACGCCAAAGACGCAGATTGCCCCAGATCACCACGGGCAGGGTCAAAAGCCCGACACTTACCTGAATCCCTTGTCGCAGGGTGTCGCCCACGAAGACTCTGGAAGGCAAGCCGAAGTCGAGACAGAGAATGGTGCTGCTGCCAATCAGTGCCGAGTACCGAATCCAGTAGCCCAGACCCCGAGCCGTGGAGAGCAGGGATTGGGCGATCCGCCCGTGCTGGCTGGTGCTCGAAGGCAGCAGGTGCCCATCTTCGATGACAGCCAGCGCCCAAGGGATCAAAGATGCCGCTATCAGGATCGAGGCCAGGGCTACCGCCGGCCAGTGGAACCGGAAGTATCCTCGCCACCAGAGCAGCACAGAGAGGATGACCAGCGTCGCCGCGGCAGGGTGGAGTTGCGCGGCTAATCCGACAACAAGGACCTGCAAGAAGCTCTCCCCGAACCGGGGTCGCTCCCGCTGGCGGTAGACGGTCCAGAAATGCAGGGCTCCCAGCGGCAAGAGGTAGCTGGAATTCCAAAGGAACCCGGAGTGATAAAGGCGCCAGGGATTCAACCAATAGACGATGGCGAACAACAGTCGGGCCTGGGGTCCGAGCTCCCGCGCCACCAGTCGATCGAGGAGGAAGTATCCGACGAGATTCAACAGGACGATCACCAGGGTGGGGGCGCGATGATTCTGCCAGACCATCAACGGCAAACCGACGATGAGGCTGGTCAAGCTGCCCGGGGCTTTACCGCCAGCTGAAGTGCCAAGCCCGAAGGGTATCCACTCACCTTCGGCCATCAGCAACCAACCCCTGGCGAGCATGTTGAGCTGATCACCGGCCACCTGGCTGCGCGACCAGTAGATGCAGGTGAAAGCGAGCCCCACGGCGAATACAATCGCCGTCCAGGCTGTCAGATGCGAGTGGGTGTGAGATTCCGACTTCACGGTAGAAGCGAGCATCCTACCAAGGCGAACATAGAATGATGGCCGGAGGATCGTGATGGAAAACCTGGAAATTGCCAAGGTCCTGTCGCAGATGGCGGATCTGTTGGAGATTCAAGACGCCAATCCGTTTCGTGTCCGGGCCTATCGCAACGCTGCCCGATTCGTGGATGGCCACGCGACACCGATGCGAAAGCTGGTGAAGGAGGAGTCTGATCTGACGTCGCTGCCAGGTATCGGCAAAGACATGGCCTCCCACATCAGGAATCTGGTGACCACGGGTCAGCTGCCGGCCCTCGAGGAGTTGACCGCCAAGATTCCCGGGACGCTGATCGATGTCATGGAGCTGCCGGGGGTGGGACCCAAGAAAGCACGGAAGCTGTGGCAGGAGCTCGGGGTCGAGACCGTTGATGCCCTGGAAAAGGCGGCCAAGGCAGGAGAGGTCGCCCTTCTGTCGGGCTTTGGTGCCAAGAGTGAGCAGAAAATCCTGACAGGCATCGAGCTCTTTCGACTTCACCGCAGCCGTTTCAAGATCTCGGAGGCCGACCAGATCATCCAGCCATTGCTCGAATACCTGGAAGAGCTGCCGGCGGTGGAGCGGCTCGAGGTGGCGGGGAGCTATCGTCGTCGGCGCGAGACGGTGGGGGATATCGATCTCCTGGTCATCACCGCCGATCCGCAGGGGGTGATGGAGCGGTTCATTTCCTATCCGCAAATGGCCAGGGTGGAGATGTCCGGGGACACTCGGGGACGCATCGCACTGAAGTCGGGCCTGGAGGTCGATTTGAGGGTTCTTCCCGAGAGGAGCTATGGCGCCGCTCTGGTCTACTTCACCGGTTCCAAGGAACACAACATCCGGCTCCGCAAGCGAGCGATCGAACGCGGTCTGCGGCTATCGGAGTATGGGGTCTTCGTCCAGACCGAAGAGGTGGACGGTGACGACGAACGAGATCCCTGGGCCGGAGAGATGGTGGCGGGAAAGGACGAGGCCGATGTCTACGAGCAGGTCGAGCTGCCCTGGATTCCGCCGGAGCTGCGAGAAGATCGCGGTGAGATCGAAGCTGCGGCCCGCCAGGCTCTGCCGGAGCTCGTAGAGCTGGACCAGATTCGCGGCGATCTGCAGATGCACTCCACCTGGTCGGACGGCAAGAACACGATCGAGGAAATGCTGATGGGATGCTCGGCCAAGGGATACGAGTATTTCGCTCTGACAGACCACAGCAAGGCCCTGGCCATGACGGGGGGTCTGGACGCACACCGGATTCGGCAGCAATGGCAGGAGATCGAGGAGATCCAGTCTCGCCATCCCGAGATCAGGATCCTGCGCAGTCAGGAGATCGATATTCTCGCCGATGGCGCTCTCGATCAGGAGGACGAGATCCTGGAGGAGTTGGATCTCGTCGTGATCTCTGTGCACTCGCTGTTCGATCTGTCGGCGGCCGATCAGACGCGTCGCATCATCCGGGCTCTGGAGCATCCCCAGGTGGACATATTGGCCCACCCAACCGGTCGTTTGATCAACAGAAGGCCTCCCTTCGCCGTGGATATCGACGAAATTCTGCATTGTGCCAAGGAAAACGGAGTCATTGTGGAGCTCAACGCTCATCCCGAGCGTCTGGATCTCAAGGACAGCCATCTCATGCTGGCGCGCGATCTGGGCCTGAAAGTGGCCATCAGCACCGATGCCCACAGCGTCAGACACCTGGATCTCATGCACTATGGTGTCGAGCAGGCCCGACGGGCCTGGCTGGAAGCGGGCGAAATCGTCAATTGCTTGCCGTTGGACGAGTTTCTGCGGACCGTCGCCGAGTAGGCCAGACGGGAAACCGGCGGCCTGATGGCCGCCGGCGAGCTTCGGCGATCGACTGGAGTGAAGATCAGTGGGCCGGGGTGGTGGCGCCAAGCATCGCCCGGCACTCCCTGGCGGTCAACAGACCTTCGTTCTGCAATCGCAGCGCCAGATACTCGGTAATCGTGGTCAGATCCCAAGTCGCCAGATCGCGCGCTTCGGCGGGGGTCAGGGCCTGGTGTTGGATGGCCCGCTGCAGGAGAGCTTCCGCCACCGAGTCCAGAGGGGTCTGGTTCTCATGATCGACAAGTCCGGGGTTCGAGTTGGGAACAGTCACGTCGGTTGATACCTCCAGGGATTCTTGACGGTACCTATCTTCGCCTGGAAGATGTATTGCTGCAGTGAGGTGCTCCACTGCCAAGGCGTAAGTGGGTCAAAAACCGGCTGCGGAGCGAGCCTGATCGAGCAACCGGTTGATGCGCTCTTGCTGGTTGCCGGGGTTGGCGAACCCGGGGCTGTCTCCCCGCACCATGCCGTCAAGGTTCGAGAGCAGCGAGCTCATCTCATCGAGGGCGCTCGTCGCGGCCTGACAGGCGTCGGCAGAACAGTTGCAGACCGAGCGGGCCGCTTGCATCTCACTCTCGATCTCCCAGACGGCGCCCGACCACCCATCCACATCGACGGGGGGCTGACCGTAGCTGCGGGCCGCGTCGATCAGACGGCTGTTGGCCTGGAGTGCTCGATCGACACACCTGCCAGCCGCCGAATCGACGCTCGACTCGAGGCTCGCTGGACTGCTGGCAGACTGATCTCGCAAATAGGGCACCGCCTTGGTCAGGATCCAGTAGGCGACGACCAGGACGATGGCCAAGGTGAACAGTCGATTGAGCATGCGCGGTCTACTTCTTGGCCGAAGCCGACATCCGCCGACGTTGAGCGATCTCAGGGGCTTCCTTGAAACAGGTCCAGAGGATCTTGAGCGATGTCCCAAACGCCGCCAGACCCGTACGCTTGAGCTCTGCGGGCTGATCGCCGACAGCCGAGAATCCCTGCTCGTCGGATTGTAGGTTCTCCCAATCCCGGAAGAGACGGCCCCAGCGGCTCTCGAGCACCGATGCCATCTGTTTCTTGGCCTTGAAGGGATACCAGAAGCTGTCGTGATAGATCACGCTGGCGATGTAGGCCCACGGCGCCATGACGGTTTTCAGGGTCCACTCGATGGGTTTCTTGAGCGGCCCCCAGTAGATCTTGTGCTGCATCCGGGAAGCAAAGGTCATATTCTTGAACGGACCGACGAAGTCCCACTGCTCGCGACCGGCCTCCTGGTCACCGACGATCTCGATCTCGCGCGGGTCGCCGCATCCCAGACCCATTTCGTGGGCCAGTCGGATGAATTTGATCTCCATGGGGTCGAATCCCATCATGCTGGCGGCGATGGCGTCGATGGCAACCTGGTCGTCACTGGCCAGGATGACATCCTTGACGTAGGGAATCATGCAGCGGGGCCCCGGACCGTCGCCGGCGAACGTACCGTCCATGACCGCGAAGACGCCTGGATGGATCTTCTTCTGGATCATCAACAGATCGACCAGGGTCTCGTGGATGACAGGATGCGTCCAGTGGCGCCGCTCGTTGAGAAGCCCACCGAAAGCATTCTTCATGGCACCTGTGGTGGTGGTGAAGACGTGGGTTTTGACGGTCGGCAGGTGGATGATGTTCTCACCCAGAAATCGTTTGGGAATGTGAAAGCCCTGCGGGTAGACCTCGTTGAGACAGAGAAATTTCTTGGTCAGGTCGCCGACGGCATCCTGGATATGGATCCACTCCTCGCCTTCATAGAGATGGACATTGCGCAGGCCGTGGGCTTCGATGACATCGAGTTGTTTGTTTTCACGCTCGCCCAGGTGGGCGTCGATGACGACGGTCCGGTTGTGACAGCCATGAATCAGATCCGGGTCGTAGCCGTCTTGGAGCATGGCTCGGATGACACCCTCCAACTGCCACGGAGTGGTGGAGGAGGCCGGATAGAAGAAATGCCAGGAGATGTTGATCTTGAGAGCGGTGTCGACCTGGGCGTCGATGACTTCCCTGTAGCCCGCCAGGTTCATGAGCTCGTGGTAGTCCCGCAGCACTGTGTCTGGCGAGGTTTTGAGAACTGCGACGCGACTCTTGGACATGGATTCCCCCGTGACTACCGAGCTTTGGCGCGGCAGTCTACCACTACCCATCTGGGTCTATCTGGTTGTCTTAGTGGTAGAGGGACGAGGTGTGTGTTTGCAGGATGTCGGTGACTTCTTGCGGCGAGAGGAATCCGCTTTCCTGGAGTCGCAAAGCGAGAAACTCGGCGATCGTACTGAGATCCCAGTTGAGAAGCTCGGTAGCTTCCTCTTGATCGATGGCGTTGTCGCGCACGGCCAGCTGTAGAAGAGCATCGGCAACAGCGTCGAGAGAAGGAGGGGGAGTCTCCACCAGCGTCTGGACGTTCAAGGAATTCGGGGTATGCATGGCCACTCTCCTAGCGCATTCTGGAGGATCGAGTCCCGCGTTGCGACACCTGAGCCATCTCGGGTTCGTGAGCCGGCCGAATCCGACGAAACCAGTATTCGCCGCGTTGGGTCAGCTGGTCACAGATCTCGGCACAGCGATCGCACAGAAAGCTCCTGGTGGGAGCTCCGCAGTCGGCGCAACGGTTGGGGGTGTCTTTCCTCATCTCCGTGCCTTGTTTCCGCATTGTGATCACCGTTTCACTGTCCTTGATCAGAGCAGGAACCGTGCCAGCTTCCGAAAGGGTGGCAATATAGGGTTTCCGGGCTGGGTCGAATCGAGATGTGTCAATTTGTGTCAATTTCTCGATCGCCCGTAAACAACAATTGTGCGGCCAGTGCCCAGTGGCGTTACATTCTGCACACAAAGGAGCTCATAGATGATTACTCGTGAGGATCGTGATGTGGTGTCCGTGCTGCAGATCGGTTACGGCAAAGCCAATGCGCTGGATCCGGAGCTTCTGCGGGCTCTCGCGGCCGAGATGGACGGTCTGCCGGCCGAGACTCGAGCGCTGGTACTGACGGGCCGCGAGCAGATGTTTTCAGCGGGGCTCGATCTACCCACTCTCGTCGAAGGTGGGCCCGACTCCATCTTCGAGTTGATCGACGCCCTGAACGATTTATTGGAGAAGTTCATCGACTTGTCGATTCCCTCGGTGGCGGCCATCAACGGTCACGCGATCGCTGGCGGGTTCATCCTGGCGGCTGCCTGTGACGTTCGTCTCATGGCCATGAACCGAGGCAAGGTCGGATTGACCGAGCTTCTGCTGGGGGTTCCCGTGCCGCCCTTGGCGCTGGAGATTGTCCGGACGGCGGTGGGCGATCGGTCCGCCAGGCGAATGGTCCTGCATGGAGAGTTGTTCGCCG
Organism: uncultured Acidobacteriota bacterium; assembly: GCA_963719055.1. Lineage (GTDB taxonomy): Bacteria > Acidobacteriota > Thermoanaerobaculia > Multivoradales > JAHEKO01 > CAXMQZ01. The sequence goes on from CAVRAU010000018.1 coordinate 81,941, forward strand.
CCACGGCGGCAGAGCAGCTCGGACTGGTGGATGAGCTCGCAGCCCCGGAGATCCTGTTGGACAGGGCTGTCGAAATAGCCGCGCGTCTCGGAGCTGTACCCAGACCTGCTTTCGAGCTCACCAAGCGTCAGATGATGGTCCCCTTGCGAATGAGACTGGCGGGCCTCGGGGACCGTCACGAGCAGGAGGCTCGTCAGGCCTGGGTGGCCGAGGAGACCCTGCAGATCATGCAGCAGTTCGTCCGCGAGCGGCTGGGCTGAGGCTCACGGAGAGATCCGGGGTAGGGCTCCTGGGGTCGGTGATACGACCCGCGTCAACCAGTTCTGGAGGTAGTCGCGGTGCAGCTCGGAATCGGGGAATTCCTCGTCCGGGCCGTAAGGGTAGGTGGTCATGGCCCGGAACGGCAGTGGCTCGACTTGCTGGCCCTCGCCGGTGTTGCGATCGGCGTCCTTGTCCCAGCCATGGCTTTCCAGAAACACGGTTCGGTGCCAGCCCGCCGGTGGATCAGGCAGGTGACTGGCGTCGAAGAGCAGGCGGATCTCGTCGCCCGGGGCGAGGATGACCGATCTGTCGTCAGCCGTGGCCAAGAGCTCTCGCACATCACCAAAGCGTGTGTAGCGGCCTGGGAAAGGCAACCAGGGCGACTGCTCCTGAACGATGGAGTAGTCGAAGTAGTGAGGCCCATTCGGCGCTGGGCGGTACATGCGGGAGAACCCACGAAAGCGGAGATCGGCGACCTGGGGCTCCAAGCGTGCCCTTACCTGCGGTTCCTCGTCCGCCGGATCCGCGGACCAGACGATGCGGTCGAAGGACAGCCACTGGGTGCCGACGATACGAAGTTTGTGGCTACCGGGAGGCAGCTTCGGGGTGTCGAGGACCATGGTCTTGGTTTTGCCGGCGGGGAATCCCATCGCCGGCATCAGGGCCTGCCAGCCGTTGTCGGTCTCGACCTCGAGGCGCGGTGGCCAGGTCTCGAGCGCGCTCTGTTGCGCCAAGGCCAGATTGAGGCTGGCATCGGTGGGAAAGATCCAACCATCCAGATGCAGCCTGATCGGTGTGGCCGGCGCTTCCCCTAGATCCAGGGTCAGACTCCACGGTTCGGCGGCCACACCCTGGTAGGGGCTCTCCCGCCAGGGGCTGGCGTAGACCTCGTCGCGAGTGGCGATTCTCTCGCTGACATCACCGTGGGAGTCCCAGGCGCCTACGGGTCTCAACGTCCGGGTGCCTAGCACTTTCTCCGGCAGGGTCTCGCCCGGTACGATGCGCAAGCTGCTTGCCACCTCGACCTCGGCGGGGTGGTCGACAACCCAGAGTCGGACGTAGTCGAAGAACGCGGCCTCCCAGAGCTCCTCCGTAATCCGCAGATCGAATTGGCCGTCCAGGTCTGTGATCCCCGGCAGCTTCACCAATTCCTGTGGATCGGAGCTGGCCCAGATGCCAGGAGCCACCGGCAGACCCACAGGTGCGCCCCACAGCAGATCGGTGACGAACTCGACACCGTCTTCTTGTTGGGCGTAGAGAAATGGGCAGCTACCTTTGAGAACCTGCTCTTCGACGATGCGCTGGCTGGTGGCGGTCTGAAATCGATTCTGCGGCACGCCGTTGGGCCATACCACTCGCAGGAGATCGGCCTTGGCGAGTCGACCGAGCCCCAGATGATAGGCATCGGTAAAGACCTCCCGGAACTGGTAGGCCCGACCCGATCGCACCTCCAGGGTGCTGCCGAAGCCGAAGAAGTTGTTCTTGCTGTTGCCTTTGTCCAGGCCGCGTAGTTGCACGGTCAGGCAGTGGTTCTTGTCCCCACCCACGTTCTCCAGCTGCCAGAGACCGTCGGCTCCACCGGCGATGAGATCCAGGTCACAGTCCTGATCGAGATCCAACGACCCCAGGGCGTTGATCCTGGCCGGCGGCTGATCGATCTTGAGAAACTCGAAGTCGAGCCCAGCCTTTTGACCCACCACGGCCAACCCTGAATCGCCACCTACCGCCAGATCGGTACGACCGTCGTTGTCCGCATCGAAAGCACTCAACGTCGTGAACTTGGCGTTGGTGCGCAACTTGCCGCCGATCTGCCAGGGTGCGAACCGACCTCCTTGATTGTGCAAGAAACCTATCCCCTGGCCGGCGGTGACCAGATCGGGGAACCCATCGTTGTCCATATCGACACTGACGACGCGATCCACCGAGGTGATCTGGTTCAGCCCGCCGGCCTCGGTACGGTCGGCAAACTGTCCCTGACGCAGATTGTCGAGCCAGGTGAGACCGTCCTGGTGGGCAAACAGCAGATCCACATCACCATCGCGGTCGAGATCGCTGGCGATCAGATCGCTGACGTAGCCCATCTTCAGCTCGCCAAACGTCTTGTCGCCGACGGGCTCGAGCGGGCCTCTGAGCGAGTTGAGGAACAGCTGTGCCGAGCCGCTGGTGCCGGCGGCGGTGACCAGGTCCAGGTCACCCTCGATGTCGAAGTCCAGAATCGCCGCGGCTGTGGCGTCAGCGTCCGCCAGACCGAAGCTCTCGGTCGCTTCTTCGAAGGAGCCTTCTCCCAAGCCACGAAAGACGCGCATGGTCTCACCGGCATAGCCGATCAGATCCAGCTGACCATCGTTGTCGAGGTCTGCGGCCAGCAGGCGCTGCAGACCCGGTGCTGGCATCGATTCCTTGGGCTGCGAGCGATCGGCGCTGAGCCAGATCTCGAGAGTCACGGGATCGGTGCTCGCCAAGCGGGCCCAGTCGGTCTGCTGGTCGCCGTCGAAGTCACCGAGAGCCAGGCCACCTGGAGTGGTGCCGGTCTCGGAGATCGCAGTGGTCGAGAAGCGCACGGCAATGGGTTCACCAAAGGCGTCGGTGGCTGGCTCGTCGCGAAAGTGCGTCAGGGGCACACCCTGGATTCCGGGGGACAGCTCACGCAGGCCTTCCTTGAACATGGGGGTGATCTTGACCACGTTCTCCAGTCTCAGGGAGGGCACCCGGGCGGCTTCAAAGTCACCGGTTTCGAGAGCCGCGAAGATCTGCTCGAGGAGGGTAGAGGCGGCTGGGGGAGCCTGCCAGATGACTTCTTTGACGCGCAGGAAGACACCTGTGGCACCGCCGCGGTCACCAGCGGCCAGCAGCTGCTGACCCGACTGCATCAGCACCACCAGATTCTCTGGCCGCAGAGCTCGCAGGCGTTCCAGGGCGTCGCGCCTCGCGCTTTCCGCCTCGGTGCCGGGTAGCGTCGAGGCCTGGCGCGCCAGGGCATATTGGATCTCCACATTGTCGGGAGCGCGGTTCGCGGCTTCCTGGAAAATGGGCAGCGCCTCTTCGGGCCGACCGCTCCACTGCAGAATCTCCGCTTTGATGGTCAGCAACTCGGGTTGCCCAGGGGACTTTTCCAAGGCCTTTTCGATCCACTCGAAACCTTCGTCGAATCGCTGCTGACGCAGGGATGCGATCGCCAGATTGGCCAGCGGCAGTGGATCGTCCGGAGTCTGATCGACCAGTTGACGAAAGAGCTCCTCGGCTTTGGCGGGCTGCTCGTTCTCCAGCTCGGCCAAACCCAGGTTGCGCAAGCGCAAGGCATCCTCGCTGACAGAAGCCCACAGCGAAGGGATTCCGACCAGAAAGAGTGACACGGTGAACCCTAGATATCTCACGGCCGCGTATTTTAGCTCGGATTGACGGTGGAGCGGGTGTTAGTCTGGTCTCGAGAATGAGCAGCGTCGAGGAACACCACGCCTACGCACCGGGCCGACTTGCCATCGCGGTTCTGACCGCCAGTGATAGTCGTCGGGAGCAAGAAGACGAAAGTGGCAGGAAAATCGCACAGATGGCGATCGAGGCAGGTCATCAAGTGGTCGGGTCGCGGGTTGTCGTCGACGAAGTAGCCGCTATCCGCTCGGCGGTTGAAGCGGCGCTGGAGGCAGGCGCCGATGCCGTGATCCTCAACGGTGGCACCGGCTTCGCCAGTCGTGATGTGAGCGTGGAGGCGGTCGAGCCGCTACTGGATCGCGTGATCGAGGGTTTTGGCGAGCTTTTCAGGGCGCTGTCGTTCGAGCAGGTAGGCGCCGCCGCCATGTTGAGTCGAGCCATCGCCGGGGTCGTGGGCAGGAGCGTGGTCTTCGTGCTGCCCGGATCTCCCAAAGCTGTGGAGCTGGCCATGGCGGAGCTGATTCTCCCCGAGACCGGGCATCTTCTGGGACAGGTCCGCCGTTAGAATGGCCCTACCGTGAAGAATCGCCAACGACTCGTCCTGATCGACGGTTACTCGAACATCTTTCGGGCGTTCTACGCCATCCGCAATCTCTCCAACGCCAGGGGTGAGCCCACCAACGCCGTCTACGGTTTCGTCCAGATGCTCCGCAAGCTGTTGCGGGATGAAGACCCGGATCTCGTCGGGGTCGCTCTGGATGTGAGTGGTCCGACGGTACGCGACGAGAAGTATGAGGAATACAAGGCCAATCGGGCCCCCATGCCGGAGGATCTGCGTCCGCAGATTCCGTGGATACGACAGGCCATCGAGGCCCACAACATCCCGATTCTCGAGATGGAGCGCTACGAGGCCGACGATGTCCTGGGCACCCTGGCGAAGAAGGCCGCAGCGGCGGGCTTCGAGGTGATGCTGGTGAGCTCCGACAAGGACCTCATGCAGCTGGTGGACGAGAAGATCTCGCTTTTCCACACCGGTCGCGACAAGGTATACGACCCGGCGGGTGTCGAGGAGGACTTCGGAGTCGCCCCCCACCTGGTCACGGAGGTCCTGGCCTTGAAGGGCGACGCCGTGGACAACGTCCCGGGAGTCCCCGGTATCGGCGAGAAGGGGGCGGTGCAGCTGGTTCGAGAGTTCGGCTCGGTAGAGGAGCTTCTGGGACGGGCCTCGGAGGTGTCCCGCAAGAGCTATCGGGAAGGTCTCGAGCGCCACCGCGATCTGGCCTTGCTTTCCAAGGAACTGGTGACGATTCATACGGATCTGCCCATCGAGTTCGAGCCCGACAAGCTGCGGCACGAGGAGGCCGATCTGGAAGGCCTGCGGGAGCTGTATCGCGAAATGGGGTTCCGTCGTCTGCTGGAGGAGGTCGAGCAATCGATGCCCGCCGAGGAGCTCCGACCGGCCCGGGAAATCGACTCGGTGGAGCAGTGGCAAGAAGAGACGGCTGGATTGGCGGATCCAGTCACAGTGGCTTTGATCGGTAGCGGGGAACCTCTGGGAGTGGCGGTAGCGGGCGACGAGGATTCACCGTGGTACGCGGATTTTCGGCGTCAGGATCTTCGGCGTGCGGTGGTGTCGACGCTGGGCGAATGGTTGCAGGACTCGAGTCGGACTCTCGAAGGTCACGACTTGAAGGAGGTCCTGCGCCTGGCGCTTCCCGGAGAGGAACCGCGGGCCCGGCTGCTGGACGTCATGCTGCTCTCCTACGTCTTGCGGCCCTCGGCTCGTGGGCATGGACTGGAGGAGCAGGCGCTCGAGCGACTCGGGCTCAAGGCGATGAACGTCCAGGACCTGGGGTGGGCAAAGGACCAGGTGCCCCTGCCGGGAGACGAGAGTCTGCTCGCTTGGGCTGGAGAAAGAGTGGAGCTGACCGGCCGTCTCGCATCAGAGATGCTGGCGGAGCTCGGCGAGGGAGCGCTGGCGGACGTCTACTTCGAGATCGAGGCCCCGCTGATACCGGTCCTCGTGCAAATGGAAGAGGCCGGTGTGCGGCTCGATCGGCAGTTCTTGGCGGGCATGTCGGCGGAGCTCGAGGCCGATCTCGAGACCTTGCAGGCGGAGATCTACGAACTGGCGGGCGAGGAGTTCAACATCAACTCGCCGCAGCAGCTGGGGGTGATCCTTTTCGAGAAGCTCGGGTTGCCGGTCTTGAAGAAGACTCGCAAGACGAAGAGCTACTCCACCAGCGCCGAGATTCTCCAGCAGCTGACCGATCAGGGATACCCGCTACCCGGGTTGCTCTTGAGATTCCGCGAGCTGACCAAGCTCAAGTCCACTTATGTCGATGCTCTGCCGATGATGGTGGGTGACGACGGTCGGATCCACACCCGATTCCATCAGGCGGTGGCCGCCACGGGCCGGCTCTCGTCGGCCAATCCGAATCTACAGAACATCCCGGTGCGGACCGAGCTCGGGCAGAGAATCCGGCGTGCCTTCGTCGCCCCGCGTGGGTCCACTCTGTTGGTGGCTGACTACAATCAAATCGAGCTTCGTGTACTGGCCCACATCTCCCGGGACGAGGTTCTGACCGAGGCGTTTCAGTCCGGAGAAGACATCCATCGCACGACCGCGGCCGCGGTGTTCGGTGTGGCGGCCGAGTTGGTCACCGTCGATCAAAGGCGAGCCGCCAAAACCATCAACTTCGGCATCGTCTATGGCATCAGTGCCTTCGGTCTCGGGAAGAATCTGGGGATCCGCCCAGCCGAGGCCGAGATCTTCATCCGCGCGTATCTGCAGCGCTATGCCGGCGTGCAGAGGTACATCGACGAGACCTTGGCCGCAGTGCAGGAGGATGGCCGAGTCGAAACACTCTATGGTCGGGTTCGCTGGCTGCCGGAGATTCGCAGCTCCAACCACAACCTGCGCGAGAATGCCCGGCGCATGGCGATCAATGCCCGCATCCAGGGCACGGCTGCAGATCTGATGAAGAAGGCCATGATCGCGGTTCATCAGACTCTCCGAAAGCAGGCCTTGAGCTCCAGACTCCTGCTGACGGTCCATGATGAATTGGTTCTGGAGGTGCCCGAGGGAGAGGTGGATTCGGTCTCCGAGATCGTCCGGAGGGAGATGGAGGGAGTGGCCAGTCTGGCCGTGCCGCTGGCGGTGGATCTGGGTGTTGGCGAGTCCTGGTACGAGGCCAAGAGCTAGAACGTCCACCCTAGAGCCGGCAGCGCATGATCGGTCGGGTGGGTGACCGCCGGGCGCATTCCTCGAACCCTTGGCGCGCGAACGCCGCCGCCAGTCCGTGGTAGACGAACAGGGGAGGTACCCGATCCTTGGTGGGCTCGACTGGGTATCCCTCCAGCACCTGCCCCCCTTGATCCCGTGCCCAGCGTTTGGCGGCACCGAGGAGCTGTCGGCTGACACCCCGGTCGCGATACTCCTTGTCGACGAAGAAGCAGACCACCGACCAAACCGGCGTCTCGTCGATTGGCTTGAGAATGCGAGAGCGCTCGAGACGTGGGAACTCCTCTCGCGGGGCCACGGAGCACCAGGCTACCGGTCGAGACTTGTCATACGCGAGCAGCCCGGGCACGACTCCAGCGTCGACCAAGTCGTGGACCGCTTGTCGATTGCCGGCGCCTTTCTGACGTTCGAACTGCGCCTTGGTCAGCCGAAACCACATGCACCAGCAGCCCCCACACGCGCCGTGCTCGCCAAAAAGCCGGAGGAAGTCCGGCCAAGTGTCGAGTGTCAGCGGTTTGACGACCAGATTCATGAGTTCAAGGGAACTGACTGGGAGACAGTCCGATATCCACGATGCTACACCCGTCCCGCACGTCGATTCCGGCCGCTCGAGCCTCCTCCAGGATGGCCGGATTCGCCGATCCCGGATTGAACCAGATCTGGGCCTCCGGGTAGCGCGCGAGGTCAGGCAAGAGGGCTCGGGTCTTGTGGGGCGGCAGGTAGATACTGATTCGATCGGGTGCAATGGGCAAATCAGCGAGGGTCGTCGAGGCGGGCAGACCCTCGATCTCACCGCCGTGCGGATTGATGGGGTAGACGCGATATCCCCGGTGCAGAAACGCCCGAACGCACTTGTTGCCGAATTTGGCGCGATTTTGCGAGGCGCCGATCACGGCGATACTGGGCCCGTTCACGAGGGCCTCCCCATGATGAGTCGCTGGTCGCCAATCCGTTTGGTGACGCCGGCCGAATCGAGATACTCGAGAATGGGGATGGCCCACTTTCGCGTCAGACCGAAACGGCTCTTGAAGTCCCCGACAGAGATCTTCTCTTGGTCCCCCTGCCGCAGATCGTCGACAACTCCGCCCACGGTCTTGGCGGAGATCAAGAGACCTCCGGGGAGTCGCAGAAGGTCGCCCTTCTTGAGCAGGTACTGAACGACGCCATCGAAGATCTGGGGCTTGGCCGCCAGCAACTCACACACCTCACCGGGTGCCGGCGGCTGCAGGCCACCACTGTCGAATTTCTGCACGATCTGCTGTGCCAGGCTCGATTCCTCGCCGGTCAGCTCTGCCGAGCGTCCGGGTAGTCTGACTTGGCCGCCGCTGACGACCAGGACCTTCTCGGCCTGGAGCCACTCCAGGTAGACGGGTGCCATGTCGGCGGCTCGTTTCGGGAGGAAGCGCTCGATGGCCTCGGCCTTGGGCATGCCTTCGGCCAGGCGCTGCCGTTTGAAGTAGGACCGGAGAACGGCTTGTGCACGGTCTTTCACCCGACGCACGACATCGGGTGTCAACCAGCGGGTCTCCTGCCCGGCTGCCGGAACAGCGCCCAGAACCTCCTGTTCACTTTCCAGTTTTGCGAGGGCTTCCTCGATGACGGATCGCCTCTCCCCGGTACGCTGCGTCAAGGTGGCAGTATCGATGCCGGCCTCCTGGGCCTCGCGGATCCACTGGGTCAAGGCCTCCGGCAAGCCAGCCGAGAAGGCCTCCAGGCTCTGGGCCAGTTCGCTGGCGCGATGTCGGTGCCACTGCGGATCGAGGATCTCACCGCCTCCGAGGGTGGTAGGCGGCGAGGGGCGTCGGAGGATGAATCGGTCGCCTCGAACGGCCACCACCGGTTGCGAGAGGCGAATCTCGACCTCCCCGGAGCTGCCTGGCAGCAGCGGGCCCTGCAGCGGGCGCACCCGGCCCAGCATCTCGCTGGAGTAGAGATGGAAGCGCACCATGGTGGAGCCCCGCAGGGGTTTCGGGGCCCCTTCCAGAAGAGTCAGACGACCGATCAGACGATGGGTGGACTGGAACTGGCCCGCTGAGACCAACTGCAGCCCACGGCGAACCTCTTCCAGGGTCACACCGGACAACTGCAAGGCGGTGCGCTCGCCGGCCTCGGCTTCTTGACGTTGGGTGCCGTGGACCTGGACGCTGCGAATTCTCGCTTTCTTCTCTCCAGGGAGAAGATGAAGGGTATCTCCCGGGTGTACCTGTCCGGAGACGAGAGTGCCGGTGACGACGACACCGAGACCCTTGAGATGGAAAGCCCGGTCAATGGGGATCCGCACTGGCAGCTGCGGATCGCTGGGGGTCTCGTGCTGGCGGGCGAGGTCGAAGAGCTCGCGGCGTAGAGTCTCGACGCCACTCCCCGTTTTGCTCGACACCGCGAGAATTCTGGAGTTGGCGAAGGCGGTGGTGGCGAGAAGCTCCTCGACCTCCATTCGGGCCAGTTCCACGACATCTTCGTCCACCATGTCGGTCTTGGTGAGGGCTACCAGGCAGCTGGGAATCTCCAACAGTCGACAGATGTCCAGATGCTCTCGGGTCTGGGGCTTGATGCCTTCGTCAGCCGCTACCACCAGCAGCACGAGCCGAATCCCTCCCAGGCCGGCCAACGCGTTGTGGACGAATCGCTCGTGCCCGGGAACATCGATGAAGCCGATCTGGAAATCGTCTTCCCTGAGAAAGGCGAATCCCAGATCGATGGTGATGCCTCGTTGCTTCTCCTCGATCCACCGGTCGCAGTCGATGCCCGTGAGGGCTTCGACCAGCTTGGTCTTACCATGATCGATATGGCCGGCTGTGCCGACGATGACGCGGCGCAATTGGGGTTGGCTCCTCAGGTGGACTCGGTCAGAATTTCGCGGGCCAGGCGGTTGATCGTGCCACCGTCGGTGCGGCCGCTGAAGCGATCGAGCATCTCCTTCATCACCGCTCCCATCGCCTGCGGCCCGGCAAGCTCTGCGGTGACGACGTACTCGCGGATGGCAGCGGCCAACTCGTCCTCGTCGACTGCGGGGGGCAGGTAGACCGACAGAATCTCGGCTTCGCGATCTTCTTGCTCAGCCAACTCCTGACGTCCGCCCTGACGGTATAGCTGGCTGGACTCCTGGCGCTGTTTGATGCCCTTGCGGACCAGTTTCAAAAACGTGGCCTCGTCCACTTCCTCCCCGGTGCGGATGCGCTCGTTCTTGATGACGTTGAGCAGCATACGCAACGTCGACAGCCGCTCCTTTTGACGGGCCTTGAGGGCTTCCTTGACCTCGGTCTCTATGCGTTCCTGGGGTGTGCTCATGAGCGGGATTATACGGTCCGCAGCCACTTCCTACTCCTGCGGCAAGGTGATGGTGAAGACCGTGCCCCTGGGGTGGTTGTCGTCGGCGCGAATACTGCCGTGGTGGTCGCTGACAATGCGGTGGACGATGGCCAGCCCCAGACCGGTGCCGCGCCTCTTGGTCGAGAAGTGGGGGAGGAAGAGCTTGTCCTTCTCATCGGGGGGGATCCCTCGACCACTGTCTTCGACCAGAATCTGCAGGCTGCCATTGCTCTTGCTGGCGATGACTGCCACGGAGCCCGGCGGCTCGGTGGCCTCGAGAGCGTTGTCGAGAAGATTGATCAGCACGCGTTTGATCTGCTCGGCGTCCAGGCGGGCACTCGTGGCTCCCTCATCGACCGCTGCCGACACCTCGATGCCTGGTTTGATGTCCTGGTACAGGTTGAGAGTCTCGTCGATGAGAGAGCCCAGCTCGATCTCCACGGGTCTGGGTTGAGGCATTCTCGCGAAGCGGGAGAACTCGTCGACCATGCTCTTCATGGACTCGACCTCGCGGGTGATGATCTCGACACCCTCCTCGAGCGCTTCCCCGAGGTCGGCATCCTGCTGTTGATGCTTCTTGAGCAAACGCTCGGCCGAGAGCCGGATCGGTGTCAGAGGGTTCTTGATTTCATGGGCGATGCGCCGAGCGGCATCGCTCCAGGCGGCCATCTGCTGGGCCTTGACCAGCTCGGTGAGCTCTTCGAGAACCATGACCCGACCACTGACCCGCCCGTGGGGGTCGCGCATGGTCGTGACCTTGGCCTCGAAGATCTTCCAATCTCCCCGGAGCAGCATGCGCAAAGGCTGGGTGATGCGGCCACTGCTCCCGGGCTCTTGGTGAAAGAGCTGTGCCAGCTTCTGCCGCTCCGGATCGGGCCAGGCCTCGTCCACGGGCTTACCCACCACATCGGCTCCCTTCTGTTGGAGCATCTGTTGAGCCGCGCCGTTGCAGGTGAGGACGAACCCATCCTCGTCCACCGAGATCACACCCGCGGCCACGTTTTGCAGAACGGCCCCGATGACCGCTCGCTCTTCCGCCAGGCGTTGGTTGGAAGAGACGAGCTCCAGGTTGCTCTCTTCGAGCAACTCCTTGTTGCGTTGGAGCTCGGCGGTCATGCTGTTGAAGGAGTGCACGAGCACACCGAGCTCGTCATCCGCGTCGACATCGACCTGTACGTCCAGATCACCCTCGGAGATCCTCTTCGTGGCCTCGGCCAGGGCCTGCACCGGCACGGTGATGCGCCTAGCCAGATAGAGACCGGCCCAGGAAGAGGCCAGCAAGATGAGCAAAGCCACCATGAGAAAATTGAGGATGTACCCGGCCTCGATGCGATCCTTGCTGACTTCGAGCTGGCGAAACCCTTGATAGGCCTGGATCAGCTGCCGGCTGGCGGAAGCAATCTCGGGATCGAGCAGAGAGCCGGCGATGACCACTGGCAAGGGTTTGTCAGGCTGCTCTTCACCCGCCACTGCGGTGAGCATCAACCGATCCTCGCCACCTCCGGCACCCAACATCCGCATGGCGCGCTCGTTGCGCATGGCATCGATGAGAAGGCGCTCTCCCGGTTCCGGCAGATCCGCCAGACCGGATCGGGGATCGACCACGGCATGGACGAACGAGGTGCGGTCATAGACGGCGATGGAGTCCAACTCCAGTTCCTCGAGCCACTCGCTCATGCGGCGCTGCAGCTGAGGTCGCTGCTGAGTCTCGAGAAAGTCCATCTGCCCGACTTGTCGCAGAACGTATCGAGCATCTCTGGTGCGGGCCTCTTCGATCTGACGAAACAGCTCCTGGGCCACGGAGTGGCCTTGAGCCGCCACCTGTTGCATGACGGGCTCGTCGAACCAGCGGTTGATCCAGCCTCGCATCATGCGGCTGCCGTAGCCGAAAAGGAGCAGTACCGGGATCAAGGACAGCCCGATGTAGGTAGCCACCAACTTGGTCTTGAACTTGGATCCCAGGATCCGATTGTGGCGTTCGATGATCAGCTTGAACAGATTGCGCAGCAGGACGAAGAGGATGGCCAGAATCAGAGTCAGGTTGATATACCAGAGCACGAACAGTAGGACGCGGTTGTTGACCAGATCCGAAGGCAGATCTTGACTGCGCTGCGAGAGGTAGTACATGACGGTCAGCGCTGCCAGCAGCATCGCCAGACCGCCGACGATCCAGCGAGTATCCTTCCGTCGCTTCTGTACCTGTTCGCGGAGGGTCATGGGTCCGGGCTACTCCGCCGGCAACCGGAGCTTTCGCGATCGGACCCAGTCGGTCTTGACTCGGGTGGGTATGATCAGCAGGGTTGTCTTGGAGCCCAGCTCGGCGCGAGCTCGCACCGAGATGCGCTTGTTCGGGCCGATATCATCCAAATGGAAGATGGTGAGCCCGTTGAATTGGGTCATGGCTCTTTCCAGCTCCTCCCTGTCCAGGGCGATCCGGCTATCGATGAGCTTGCCATCGTGCTTGAAGTTGACCAGATACTCTCGGGTCACGGCGTTGTACATGGCGGTGACTTCCAGGGTACTGGTGTCGAGCTTGTTGTCGAACCAGCGTTTCTGGTCGCGAGTCAGAGCAAACTGATAGGTGAACCCGGAAGCGAGACCGGTTTGAATACGCTCGAAGAGCCGGTCGCTAAATCCGTTGATGAGCTCGAAGCTCGCTTCGATTCGCCGGCCCTCCAGAGCTACCTGCAACTCCGAGAGATGGGGTTTGTCCGCCGACGAGCCAAAAAACAGGAAAGCGGACAGCGTCAGGGCTGCCGACACATTCATCAACCCAGAACTCTAGCACCTCGCCGCGGGTCCTCAGGCGCGAAACGAGATAGACTGGCGCGCTCCATGAGCCGGGAGAGACCATCGAGCCGACGTCTGGCCTCCAACCGGAAGGCGCGTCACGACTATTCGATCCTGGAGACCCTGGAAGCGGGCATCGCTTTGCTGGGTACCGAGGTCAAATCGGCCCGCGCCGGCAGGATCCAGCTCAAGGACAGCTACATCGAGATTGTCGAGGGCGAGGCCTACCTGGTCGGCGCTCATATCAGCCACTACACTCACGGCAATCGCAACAACCATGACCCGGAGAGACGCCGCAAGCTGCTACTCAAGCGGCGGGAGATCGAGCGCCTCATGGGCAGGATCACCATCCAGGGTCAGACCTGCATCCCGCTCGCGGTCTATCTGAAAGGCAACCGGATCAAGGTGGAGATCGCGCTGGCGAAGGGGAAGAAACTCTATGACAAGCGCCAGGCCGAGAAGGCCAAGCTGATGGACAAGGAGGCGCGGGAAGCCCTGCAGGGGAACTGACGCTAGCTCGTCGGGTCCTTATCCAGCAATCCGCTGCGTCGCCGGCGACCGCCGGTATGCTGGATTCGATCCAGCGCCGTCTCCCCTCCGTACTTGGCGACGATTCGATCATCGTAGTCGTCGGAGATCGTGGCCACCGCAGCGATCGCACCTAGAAGATTCTTTCGGTCCAGGGTCTTGCCGAACAGGGCGTGCGAGTAGAACACATCGCGGCCCACGAGAGAAAAGGCACCTACCGGGAGCTCGTGATTCAACTCCAGGAGACCCAGGAGGAGGTCCTCCTCGGGTTCGATACCTTGAGCGCAATAGGCAGTGACCAGAACGATGGTCTCTTCTGGTCCATAGGGCTCCACGAAGAGCTCCAGAACGGTGCTCCCGTATCCGACATAGAAGTGGCCGTTCTCATCATCGTGGTAGGGGTCCTCGAAGAGCTCAGCCAGGTACTTCCAAACCGTGTCGTGAGTCGCTTTGTGGTGCTCGTGTTCGAATTGCATTCTTGTCCCCTTTGGAGGTACCTTATCAGGGTCAGAGTGGAGCTCACACAGACTTCTCGAGTCCCACTTTCCCGGTCTCGACAGCGGAAAAGGTAGAGTTCATCCTGCCCCTTGGGGTGGTGGTGCGACTACCCGACAGTGAAAGAGTCACTACCCCGTCGAGGGTACAAAGTGTGTGATGTGACGACTAAGGTGAGCGACAGAGCGCTGGATCCCGGGAGGCGACTGCGAGGCTCGGGCCAGGATCTCTTGTACCAGCCGATAACCATGGAGGTTTGAATCATGTTTAGAGTTGAATCTACGATGCTGCGGACCTTGGGTCTCGTGGCGCTGCTGCTGGCAGCGGCGATTCCGGCCCAGGAGTGCCGGTTTCTTGATCTTCGAGCAGGGAGCGAAGGCCATGGGTATGGCCGGAGCCTTCACGGCTCAGGCAGACGATCCTTCGGCAATGTTTCACAACGCCGGAGGCATCGCCTTTCAGAACAAGCGCGATTTCTTGTTGGGTGGCACTCTAGTGACCGGTGAGGCTGACTTTTCAGGGGCGCCTCCCTTTCCGGGGTCCGGTGTCACAGAGCAAACAGAAAAGCTGCAAGAACTGATACCTCACTTCTATTGGGTCGAACCGATCAGTGATCGGCTGACCTTCGGTTTGGGTATCAATGCACCCTTCGGCTTGTCGGTGGAGTGGAAGGACAAGGACAACTTCACGGGTCGGTTCGTGAGCACCCTGTCGTCTTTGACGGCCATCGATCTGAATCCGACGCTTGGCTGGAAGGCCTCTGACAACTTCGGCATCGGCATCGGAGTCGTCGCTCGTTTCTCGGAGGTGGAGTTGGCTAGAAATCAGCTTGCCGAGCCGCCTCTCGTGCCGTTTCCCCTGGAGATCGCCAAGTCGGATCTGACCGGTGGCATGAACCAGGGATACGGCTTCAACATCGGCTTGCTGCACCGTTACAACAACAGCTTCCACTGGGGATTCCAGTATCGCAGCAAGATGGAGATCGACTACGACGGCGAGTTGATTCTCGATCAGATCCCAACGGGGATTCAGCAGATCGATGACGCCCTCGCTGGCGTCCTGCCCTTCGGTCAGCCTATTCCGGGGGCGACCAGCATCGAGTTCCCTGACATTGCCAGCCTCGGATTGGGATTCGCCACCTCGGCCAGCTCGTGGTTGGAGCTCGACATCAACTGGACCGGATGGAGCACCTTCGACACGTTGGTGGTCGAGATCGACAATCCCGTCCTCGATGACCTCGAGCTGCAACAGGACTGGGATGACGTCTTCCAGTATCGCGTCGGGTTCCGCTGGAACTCGAGTGAGAAATCGCAGTGGCGCATCGGTTACATCTATGACGAGACTCCACAGCCGGAGAGGACCGTGAGCCCGGTGCTTCCTGATTCCAACCGTAACGACTTTACGTTCGGTTACGGGTACACGGGTGCCAAATTCAATCTCGATCTGGCGTTGATGTACGTGAAGTTCGATGACCGAACCGTTACCGAATCCGAAGTCTCCTATTTCGGTACCTACAGCCAGGACGCCTGGTTGATCGCTGCTTCGTTCGGTTTCTAGGCCATTCGACCCTTCCCGGCCGCCCGAGAGCGACCGGGGACCGCGCTTTGCCAAGTGGGCTGGTAGACTCCAGCCCACTTTTTTTGTCGAGACTTCGCTGCCATGGACACCATCCGCATTCGCGGCGCCCGCGAGCACAATCTCAAGAGCGTCGATCTGGAGATCCCTCGGGATCGTCTGGTGGTCATCACCGGCGTGTCGGGCTCGGGAAAGTCGTCTCTGGCTTTCGACACCCTCTATGCCGAAGGCCAACGTCGCTATGTGGAGTCCCTCTCCGCCTACGCCCGTCAGTTTCTTCAGCAGATGGAGAAGCCCGATGTGGACGCCATCGAGGGGCTCTCCCCCGCGATCTCCATCGAGCAGAAGTCGGTCTCCAAGAATCCCCGCTCGACCGTCGGCACGGTAACCGAGATCCACGACTACCTGCGTCTGCTGTTCGCCTCCATCGGGGTTCCCCACTGTGCCAGCTGTGGCAAGGAGATTCGGCCGCAGACGGTGCAGCAGATGGTGGACCGCGTCATGGATCTGCCAGCCAGATCCCGGTTGGCGCTCCACGCACCTTTCGTGCGGGGCAAGAAGGGCGAGTATCGCAAGCAGCTGGAACAGATGGTGCGGGAGGGCTTTGTCCGCGCCCGCATCGACGGCGAAACCGTCGAGCTGCAGGAGGGAATTCCCGCTCTCGACAAACGCAAGAAGCACGACATCGACATCGTCGTGGATCGGTTGGTGGTCAAGGATGGCATCGAAGAACGCCTGTCCAGCTCCATAGAGACCGCTCTGAAGGTCAGCGGCGGCTTGATCGTCTTGGCACCGCTGGGGATGGAAGAGGAGACACTTTCACAGAGCTACGCTTGTATGGATTGTGGCACCAGTCTGGCGGAGATCACACCTCGCCTCTTCTCCTTCAACAGTCCCTATGGAGCCTGCTCGTCGTGCTCGGGCTTGGGTACCCACATGGGTGTGGATCCGGACCGGGTGATCGCCGATCCGGAGCGGGCCATCTCGGCCGGGGCTCTGGCTCCTTGGACCGGAAGCTCCAAATCCTCGTGGCGGATGCGGATGCTCAACACCTTGGCGAGCGAGCTGGGCTTCTCTCTGGATACCCCGTGGAACAAGCTACCGGCTCGGGTACGGCAGGTCGTTCTCATGGGTAGCGGTGACCGAGAGATGACCTTCGAGATGAAAGGGCGTCGCTCGAGCTACAAGTGGCAGGGCAGCTACGAGGGGGTGATTCCGGTGCTGGAGAGGCGACATCGGGAAACAGACTCGGCTGCGGTTCGTCAGGAGATCGAGAAGTACATGTCGGTGCATACGTGCACTGCCTGCCACGGCAGAAGACTGCGTCCCGAAGCCCTCGCCGTGACGGTGGTCGGGCGCTCGATCGATGAGTTGTCAGGTATGACCGTCTCTGAGATTCGGGAGTTGCTGACCGACCTGCAGCTCAGCAAGCGTCAGCAGCCGATTGCTCAGAAGGTCGTGCAGGAGATTGGCGATCGGTTGCAGTTTCTCGACGACGTCGGGGTGGGCTATTTGAGTCTCGATCGGGCCTCGGCAACGCTGTCGGGCGGCGAAAGCCAACGCATCCGGCTGGCGACCCAGATCGGCAGCAAGCTCATGGGAGTCCTCTATGTCCTGGACGAGCCTTCCATCGGCCTGCACCAGCGGGACAACGCCCGGCTGATTGCCACCCTGCAGGGAATGCGGGATCTGGGCAACACGGTCCTGGTGGTGGAGCACGACGAGGAGACCATACGGTCGGCCGACTGGGTGATCGATCTGGGGCCGGGTGCCGGACTGCATGGTGGTGAAGTGATCGCGGCAGGGGCTCCCGAGACCGTGGAGGCGGACGCCAGATCCCTGACCGGCAAATACATGCGGGGTGAGCTCGCGATCCCCGTGCCAGACGCAACGGCGCCAACCCAACGACAAGACCTTGGTGATTCACGGGGCCCAGCACAACAACCTCCAGGATCTGAAGGTGGAGGTGCCGCTGGGGCTGTTCACGGTGGTCTCGGGCGTGTCCGGCTCCGGCAAGAGCAGCCTCGTCAACGACATCCTCTACAAGGCTCTGGCCACCCACTTCTATCGCGCGGCCGAACGGGCGGGTACCCACCAGAGGATCGAGGGTCTGGATCATCTGGACAAGGTCATCGCCATCGACCAGAGCCCCATCGGCCGCACTCCCAGGTCGAACCCGGCGACCTACACCAATGTCTTCGGACATCTCCGCAGCCTGATGGCAAAGACCCCGGAAGCGCGAAAGCGTGGATACAAGCCCGGCAGATTCAGCTTCAACGTCAAGGGTGGGCGTTGCGAAGCTTGCAAGGGCGATGGACAGATCAAGATAGAGATGCACTTCCTGCCCGATATCTATGTCACCTGCGAGGTGTGCGGTGGGCGCCGGTACGATCGCGAGACTCTGGCCGTGCGGTACAAAGGGCTGAATATCGCCGACATTCTCGATCTGACAGTCGAGCAGGCGCGGCAGGCCTTTCGCAACATCCCACCTGTCGAGCGCATCCTGTCGACCCTCGATGAGGTGGGGTTGGGGTATATCCACCTGGGGCAACCCGCCACCACCCTGTCGGGAGGTGAGGCGCAGCGCGTCAAGCTGGCCCGTGAGCTCTGTAAGCGGTCGACGGGACGAACCCTCTATCTGTTGGACGAGCCGACAACCGGTCTCCACTTCGATGACGTTGGCAAGCTGTTGAGCCTCTTGCACCGACTGGTGGATCTGGGCAACACGGTGATCGTCATCGAGCACAACCTCGAGGTCATCAAGACCGCTGACTGGGTGATCGATCTGGGGCCCGAAGGCGGCGCCGCCGGGGGTCGCCTGATCGCCGCCGGTCCCCCGGAAAAAGTCGCTCGCACCAAGAAGAGCTGCACCGGCCAGTACCTTGCCCGTTCCCTTCGAGCCGCGAAGAAGCACGCCAAGAAATAGCGGCCG
>CAVRAU010000019.1:0-100871 GCA_963719055.1 uncultured Acidobacteriota bacterium
CGACTCGACACCGTCTGCCGAGGTCCGCCGCCATGGAGCTGCGATCAACGGCCGGCACGGAGACCGGCCGCTTCATGTCGGAGTACCCAGGATGGTCTCTGGTATCGCTCCGCAGCGAGGCCGGCCGGCCTTCGCCCCAGTGCTTCACGGCCTTGCTCTCGCAAGTCTTGTAGAATCAGGTCTTAGCGATGAATGAGAGTCGTGCCAGCTTTGCCGAAAAACGGCGGATCCTGCAGCTTGAAACGCTGTATGACCTGGCTGTGGCGCTGCATGCGCATCGGCCCGAGCAGGAGCTCATCGACGAGCTGTTGCAGAGAGTCTGCGCTGTTCTGGATCCCGGGGCTGCCGTCGCCGTGACTCGAGATGCCTTTGGTGCCCCACGGGCGGTCACCAGTGTCGGATGGTTGGAGTCACCGCCGGAGGCACAGATCCTCTTGACGGCTCCGCTGTGGAAAGAGCTTCTTGCCAGTGGACAGTCACTGTCGCAGCGCCAGGGGGAGTTGGCTCAGCGAGCCTATCAAGAGTGCCTGGCCACGCCTCTGGCGAGCCGGGGAGTGTATCTGGGGTTCATCGCGGTGCTGGACAAAGAGAAAAGGGGAGGACAACCGGTCGGGTTCAGTAGTGAGGACCGACGGTTCCTCGAGTCGGTCGCGGCCCTCGCTGGTGTGGCCCTGGAGAGCGCCCGTCAAGTGGCGCACCTGGAGGCGCAGCGAGAACGACTGGAAGAGGAGAACAAAGCCCTTCGGGGACATCTGGCAGACGAGGTTGCCGGCAATAGGATTGTGGCTCATGCGCCGGTGATGCGCCAGGTACTGGAAAGGGTCGAGCGCGTTGCACCCCGCAGTGTCAGTGTCGTCATTCGCGGCGAGAGCGGCACGGGCAAGGAGCTGATCGCCAAGCTCCTGCATTTCCTGTCAGGGCGCGAAGGCGCTCTGGTGGTGGTCAACTGCGGTGCCCTGCCTGAATCGCTTCTGGAGAGCGAGCTGTTCGGGATCGAGGGGGGTGTGGCGACCGGGGTCGAAGCCCGACGTGGCAAATTCGAATTGGCGGACGGCGGCACTTTGTTTCTGGATGAGATCGGGGATATGGATCTGGCCCTGCAGATCAAGCTGCTACGGGCCCTGCAAGAGCGCGAAGTCGTACGCGTCGGTGGGCAACATTCCATCGCCGTGGACGCGCGGCTGATCGCCGCGACCCACCGTGATCTCGAAGCGCTGGTTGCCGAGCGTCGATTCCGCGAGGATCTCTACTATCGGTTGAAAGGCGTCGAGATTCATCTACCACCCCTGCGCGAGCGGCGGGAGGATATTCCCCATCTGGTGCGCTACTTCGCCGACGCCTTCAGCAGCCGCGAAGGCATCCCGGTTCCCAGGTTTGCCGCCGACGCGCTGGCCGAGATCATCGCGCATGATTTTCCCGGCAATGTTCGAGAGCTACAAAATCTCGTGGAAGCGGCCCTTTCCCTGGCCGAGGGGAGTGTCGAGTCGGATCTCGTGCACTCGCTCATGGGCGAGCCGGACGAGGTCAGAGGCCCCGAGCCCCTCGATCTGCAAACCGCAGAGAATCGACACATCGCCCGTATCTTGCGCTTGACAGGCGGCAACAAGAGCCGTGCCGCAAAACTGCTCGGAGTCGATCGAAGGACCCTGCAGCGCAAGGGCTTTTGACGATCGGGGCGAATTGTCGCGCATGCGACAATATGGCATATTCGGCCCGTAGGTGCGGTAGGCTTGACTTAGTCGCTGAAGGCCGATGCAGTTCCGGGACAGAGATGCGTCATTCTGCCGCATCTGCGACTGCGACAGAACGCGAATCGATCTCGGTGCCTCTGTCTAAATGTTGAAAAGAAAGGGTTTGCACACCTCTATCAGCGATTCTGCCGAGTTGGCAGCAGCCTTGCTCCTTGTGTTAGAGCGAACCAGGGAGAACAATCATGCTGCAGTCGATACTGAAGTCCGTCCCCGTCCTGCGGGTGCCAGCCTTGCCGTTTCTCGGTACCGTTTCCATCTTGGCTTTCGGTTGGCTACTGATTAGCGATACCATTCAGCCCATTGCGGTGTATTTGCTTCAGCTCTACCTGGCCTTCTAGGGTTCTTTTTCTAGGTTGGGGAGAACTGGGGAGTTGAAGTGGAGCTATGGTCGATAGCACCGTCATGAGGGAAGTCACTCTGACTCTCCCGATGTTGCCGGACATGGAGATTGCGGCGAGCAAGACCGCAACGGCTCTGGCGGAGTTCATGGAGATGAGCTCCGATAAGATAGACGAGGTCCGGATGGCGGTGGTCGAGGCTTGCATCAACAGTTTCGAGCACAGCAAAGCCGATGATCGCAAAGTCGAGATTCGCTTTGTGGTCCTGGGAAACGATGATCCCGAGAGGTTGCAGATCACCATCAAGGATAGCGGTGTGGGATTTGCGCCGGACACCGTAGAACGACCCAAGATCGAGGAGAAGTTGATTGCTGCCAACAAGAGGGGTTGGGGGCTTACAATTATCAAGGGCCTCATGGACGAGGTCGAGATTCACTCCGGTGCCGATGGAACGACCGTGGTGATGAGCAAGCTGCGATGAAAGCGGAGAGCGAACCATGACCGAGATGTTGAAAGTGACCGTCGATCGTCGCCCGCCCCTGGCGGTGATATACACCGAGGGTTACATCAACAACCAGGGGGGAGAGGAAATCGCTCGGGTCGCCTATGACCTGATCGAGGGTGATCACACGACCCTGCTCTTGAATCTCAAGGGCACGAAGATCGTCAACTCGATCGGCATTTCGATTCTCATCGAGATCATCGAGAAGATGCTCGAGATCGACGGCCGGCTGGCCTTCTGCAATCTGACGCCTACGATCGAGAAGACATTTCACATCATGGGACTGGCTCAATACGCCCAGATCTTTGCCGATGAAGAGGTCGCCCTGGGCGAGTTGACTGTCTAGGCGGAATCATGAATAAGGCCGCCGCCTCCCTCGAGACCCGATTGAGTTGGGAGGATGTGCTGGACGCCGCATCGCGCCGCGAAGGTGAGCGGTCGTTTCTACTGCGACTCGTCCTGTACATCTGCCAACAGCACGGCCTGCAGGCCGCCGCCCTCTATTCCAAGACCGAGGGTGGCTTTGACCGTTTGGTCAGCGCCGGCTCGGAAGCTTTCCCGACCTCTCTGGAAGAGGACGAGGATCTCGAATACGACTCGCTCCTGTTGCCTGATGGTCTGCTCCTGTACAAGGCGGGTGAGAACGGTCACAAAGAGCTGGAAGGACCGCTGATCCTGGCCCTGTCTTCCGCCTTGAGGGCGGCCGTGCTGCGCGGTCGACTCAAGCAGCAGAGCTTTGCGATCAACTATCGCGGTGTTGAGCTGGAGGCTCTTTATGACGTCGGACTGGCCATCGCTTCGATGCTCAACCTGGGGCAATTGGGAGAAGAGATCTTGTTGCGTGCGGTGTCTCTTCTCGATGCCCGGCGGGGCGCACTCTATCTGCGTTCCGGCGATCGGTTTCTCTTGGATCACACCTTCGGGGGAGATGCTCGACCGGACCTGCCGTTCGAGGATCCTCAGGTCGAGGCCTTGCTCGCGGGACAGCTACGGGCGGATCAGGATCTGCTCCCGGGGGCTCGACACCTGATGGGGCTACCGATCGGCACTGATGGCAGGCCCCAGGGGCTGCTTATCGTCGCGGACAAAGAGAGCCGTCAAGGGGTAGGGCCATTTCCGATGGCAGACTGTCGCACGCTCTCGCTCTTCGCCAATCAGGCCGCCATCGCTCTGGAGACGGCCTACCTCCATCAACAGGCCCTGGAAAAGGAGCGGCTGGAAAGGGAGCTGGATCTCGCGGCCGATATCCAGCGTCGGCTGTTGCCGACGGTCTTTCCCCGTATGGACGGATTCGAAGTCACAGGCTGGAGCCGATCGGCGCGGCATGTGGGCGGGGACTACTACGACTTCCTGCGGGTCAGGGACGATCGTGTGGCTGCCGTTCTGGCTGACGTGTCGGGCAAGGGCCTACCCGCGGCCTTGATGGTATCCACCGTCCACTCGGCTCTCAGATTGCTGATCGATCAGGCCGATGTGGGTCCGGAGCTGGTCCGCCGACTCAACCATCACATTGCCGAGTCCAGTGCGCCCAACAAGTTCATTACCCTGCTGGTGGCCGAGCTCGATCCGAGCCACGCCGAGATGCGGTATGTCAATGCCGGACACAATCCGGCCCTGCTTATCGGGCCAAGCGGGGAGGTCAAGGAGCTGGAATCGGGGGGGTTGCCGCTCGGCCTCTTCGACAACAGCTCCTACCGTGCAGGGCGAGTCGATGTCGGTGTTGGCGATCTGGTTTGCATTTACAGCGATGGAATCACGGAGAGCGCCTCACGTCGAGACGAGGAATTCGGGGTGGAGCGTCTTGTGGATCTCCTGCGAATCAGCTCGGGACGAACCGCTCTCCGAGATCGTCAGCGCCGTGGATTCGGCGGTGATCGATTTCGAGGACGGCCTCGACCAGGTTGATGATCAGACCCTGGTTCTCCTGCGACGCACCGCCTGAGTCTAGGTGTCGGCGAGACGCAAGCTGCCGGCACCATCGATGGCCACCGAAGGTGCGGAGATACCACCGAGAAAGCCGTCGTGGCTGACTCGAACCACCGTCGCGGAGCCGACAGCGGTGAGATTCGACAGGGCCCGCAGGAGACTGTCTTCCCAGATCAAATCGGGTAGCCCCTCGCCCAACCTGCCATCGGTGATTCGTCGGACGCCGAGAGCTCGACCCCGGATCTGGACTCGCCCGGGCTCATAGCACTCGACCTGATCGAGCCAGCCGATCCAGATACCGTCGTCCGCTGTCTGCAACATCTGCCGGTCGTCGGATTCACCGGGCAGCATGAAGAGGTTCATCGCCCGTGCGTCGTTGCCGCCGATGGCATGAGCCGTGGCGCTCAGACCCAGCTGGGCAGCCTGCCTTTGATCCACGGCAGGAGTCTTGGGTGTGCCCTTGCTGATCATGTCCACCGGACGCTTGGCAGTACCCTCGAGGTCGAATGGGAAGGCGAGTCCAGTCGTGTCGGTGCCGTCATCACGTAGATTGAAACCCCGGTCGAAGACCTGATCATCCAGATGCTCACGCAGGAAAGAGCTACCGTGGTAGTAGGCGATGGCGGAGAGGGCGACACGGTTCAGGATGTCGCAGATTTGGCCGGTGGCTTCGGGAGAAAAGACCACCTGGCGCGGGCCGTCTGGGAGCTCGCCGACCGGGCCGGTGGCATGGCGTTGGCGAGCTCTTTCGACGACGGCTTGCGGCTGCAGAGCCGCCAGTGTGCGAGCTGCGCCGACGGCTCGCCCGCCGCCGGGTCGTCGGCCGACTCGAGCCTGGACGCTCGCCGCGGTCACCTGAGTCCGACGCCGAACGCCGCGACTGTTGAAGACGCAGATCCGGCAGGTCTTCCACTCGAGGTGAATGACTCCACGCTGTCCCAGCCACGGCTCGTAGATCGATCTCACCCGGTCGGCATCCAACTCGGCGATTCGCGGGTCCCAGAGATTCTCCAGCGGTGCCAAGGGTGAGTCGTCGACCGGTAGGTGGAGCATCCCGGGCAAGGGTTCGCGACTTCTGGACTGGGCGACTGCCGACCGCACGGCGACATCGAGCTCGCCGACGGTGGCGGAGCCGGTGCGGTGACTACCGACCCGGCGATGATCGATGACCCGAACGAGGATGGTCCTCTCGCGGTGGCCGCGCGTTTCGACCTGTCGATTGTGATTCTCAGCCGATCCACCTTGGGTCTCCAGCCAGACGATTTCGGTTTCATCGGCGGTGGACCGCTGGAGCACCGTCTCGATGCGATCGGCGATCTCGTCGAGACTCAGGAAGAGGTTGGAGCTACTGGCTGGGTTGATGACAGTCTCCTTGGACTCAGGTTGGGGGTGGCGACAGGAGCTCACAGGTCAGTCCAGAGCCGTTGGGCCCGGTGATCTGCACTGGAGTGATCCGATGACCGAGATCCTCATCGCTTTCGACGACGACTCGCAGATAGTTGTCGGTCATCCCGTACCAGGCTCCATGGCGTTGGTACTCCCAGAGTACCTGGGCGGGCGAGTGGACATGGCTGGTCTCGAAGCGCCGCTGACTCTCCCGGGCCACGGCAAGCATCTGCTCCATACGCTGACGCTTGACCGCGGGGGCGATCTGGCCCGGCAGATCCGCCGCCGCGGTCCCTGTCCTGGTCGAATAAGGAAAAGCATGCAGGCGGGCAAAGCCGATCTGTCGGGCGAACTCCAGACCCTCTCCGAATTCGGCATCCGATTCCCCCGGAAACCCGACAATGACATCGGTGGTGATGGCGAGGGAGGGAATCCGCTGCCTGAGGTACCGCACGAGGTCGGCGAATTCGCCGGCGGTGTACGGGCGCCGCATGCGGCGCAGCGTCTCGGTGGAGCCGCTCTGCAGCGACAGATGAATGTGGCGACAGAGACGCTGTGACGAGAACAGATCCACGAGTCTGAGATCGAACTGCCAGGGGGCAATGGAGGTCAGCCGCAGTCTGGCAATCTCCGTTTGCTCGACAAGCGCTTGGATGAGCTCGAAGAGTCCATCTTCCTGCCAGCGGTACGAGGAGATTTGTACGCCGGTGACCACCACCTCCTGATAGCCGCCCGTGGCCAGCGCTTGCACCTCCTCCAGGATCTCTGGAATCGGTCGGCTTCGTTGGGGTCCACGCGTCAGAGGGATCACGCAAAAGCTACAGCGCATGTTGCAGCCGTCCTCGACCTTCACCAGGGCGCGGCTGTTGCCGAACTCCAAGGGCACGAACGGGACGGGTATGGGGTCCATGGCACCCGGCACGGTGAAGTCCATGGGAAACTGCTCTTGGATCCTTTCCAGGAGCCGATCCTTCTCACGGTTGGGGACCACCAGATCGACCCCGACGAGGCTCGCCGCCTCTTCCGGGTCGCTTTCCACGTAGCAGCCAGTCAGAACGGTGCGCATGCCAGGGTTCAATCGCTGGCCCCGCCGTGCCAGCTTGCGCGAGTCCCGGGCCGCCATGTGCGTCACGGTGCACGAGTTCAGCACGTGCAGATCGGCCTCCACCAGCGAACCCACCACTTGATGACCCGCGGCGAGAAATCGCCGACTGATCTGTTCGAGCTCCGCCTGGTTGAGCTTGCAGCCCAGATTGCTCAAGAAGACCTTCATGGAGCGCCTATTGTAGCTCTGATGTGGCCCGGCACTTGCAGAAGAAACCTGCGACATGAGGACGGACAACGGCAGAGGACTCGAGTTGTCGTATTCCGAGGACACCACTGACCTCGGGATGCGCGGTATCATGGACATACCCGAGAGCGCGCCTTGCGGGACGAAGATCGATATGACGCTGGCCAATGGCAAACTCATCCCCGCTCCGGAGGTAGGGCCATGACACATCTCGGTCGCCCGGTTTGGCGTTGGTCGTTGGCATTGGTTTTGGTTGTCACAGGGATTGGGCAGGCCGTGATCCTCCAGGCGCAGAACGATCGATTCAGTTTTCCTCGTCAGTCGATGGTGGAAGACCAGATTGTCCGCCGCGGTGTCGACAACCCGAGCGTCGTCCGGGCCATGGGTGAAGTTCCACGCCACGCCTTCGTGCCGCCGCACCTGCAGGAGCAGGCGTATATCGATGAACCTCTGGCGATCGGCTCGGGGCAGACGATCTCCCAGCCCTATATCGTGGCCTTGATGACCGAGCTGCTCGAACTGGATGGCGACGAGAAGGTCTTGGAAATTGGCACGGGCTCGGGATATCAAGCCGCTGTGCTGGCGCGAGTCGCCCGCGAGGTCTACACCGTCGAGATTCGAGAGGAGTTGGGGCAGCAGGCCGAGGAGCGGCTGGCGGAACTGGGGTACGACAATGTCTTCCTGCGCATCGGCGACGGCTATCAGGGCTGGCCCGAGGAGGCACCCTTCGACGGCATCATGGTCACCGCGGCTCCCGACACCGTCCCTCAGCCCCTCATCGATCAGCTCAAAGAGGGTGGCAAGCTCGTCATCCCGGTGGGCGACTTCTTCCAGGATCTGCTGGTTCTCACCAAGACTCCCGATGGTGTGGAACGACGGGAAATCATCCCGGTGCGCTTTGTACCGATGATCGGTGAGGTCGAAGAACAGAAGCGACGACGCTAGGACGAGAGCTTGCGGGGTTCCTCGTCGATCGGCTGGGGTGCCACCAGATCACGCTTGGTCTGCTCGGAGACCTTCAGCTCCTCGAGGCGGCGTCCCATGGGGAGCAGGCGGCGATCGAAGGAGCCCACGGCGTCGTTGTAGGCCTTGAGGGCCACCCCCAGCCCCTTGCCCAGCCGTTCCAGATCGTCGCTGAACTTCGCTGCCCGTTGATAGAGGTCGCGGGCGATCGCGGCGATCGCCTCGGCGTTTTCTGCCAGTGATCGCTGTTGCCAGTAGATGGCCACGGTCCGCAGTAGAGCGACCAGGGTCGTCGGGGTGGCGATGAGCACCTTGGAACGCAGGGCGTCGACCTGGAGGTCGGGATCCTGGGCGAAGGCGGCGCTCAGGAACTGCTCCCCGGGCAGGAACATCACGACCAGATCCAGATCCGAGTTCAAGGTCTCGGCATAGTCGCGGCCGGCCAAGGTCTTGATGTGCCCTCGCAAGGCCTTGACGTGGCGGTCGAGCGCTGCCTTGCGCAGGGTCTCATCCGTGGCCTCGGCCGCCGCCAGAAAGTCGGTCAGCGGCGCTTTGGCGTCGACCGCGATCTGGCGCTGCCCCGGAAGGCGGACCGTCATGTCGGGTCGTCTTGCCGTCGGCAATGGCGGTTTGTTCGTCGAAGTCACAGTGCTCGGTCATGCCGGCGAGCTCGGCCACGTTGCGCAGGGCGATCTCACCCCAGCGCCCGCGGACCTGAGAGCTCTTCAGGGCGGTGGTCAGGGATGCGGTCTTCTCTTGCAGACCCTGGGTGGCCTGCGCCAGCAGCTGTACCTGCTGATCGATACGGGAGTAGGCATCGACACGGGCTCTTCTCGATCTCATGGGATTTCTCATCCAGCGACTTCAAGGTGATCTGCAGGGGTTCGAGAAGAGTCTCGACCGCCTTTCTTGCGCTCTTCGAGCTCCGCTTTGGATCGCTCTTCGCTGGTGGCGAATCTGCTGCTCCGCGAGATTGAGAAACTGCTTGCTGCTGCCGGCAAGGGCTTCTGCGGCCAGGGCCTTGAAGTTGTCCTCGAGCTCTTTCCTCGAGCGCTCCCTGAAATCCTTGAGTTCGTTGATCAGGGCTTCAGCCTGCTCCGCCTTTTCCTGGGCCACCGCGGATTCTCGATCGACGCGGGCGAGCTCGACACGAACCTCGTCGAGCTCACTCTCCAGCTCCTGACGTCGCTCCTCTTCGAGACGAGCCTCAGCCTCGGCAGCAGAGAGGCGTCCTGTCGTCTCGAGGAGCTCCGTCTGCGAGCGGCGGGAACGCACCACAGAGGCGATTGCAAATCCCACCAGCGATCCCACAGCAAGCCCGACAAAGAAGACGACCAATAGTTCGACTGTCACCAGTTCTCCTCCGAAGAAGGCCATACTACTACCGGACTCTGTCAGCCACTGTCAGGGGTCTGGAGGGTGGTCTTGGAGGGTGGGCTGGTGGAGCAGAGGGGATTCGAACCCCCGACCCCCACGTTGCGAACGTGGTGCTCTCCCAACTGAGCTACTGCCCCACACCTGAAACTCAGGCAGCGCATTGTAGCGCGAAATGCCTACCAGGGCACGGACTCGCCGGTGACGGGTAGAAAAGGCCGCTTCAGACCGGTCTGATGCAGTGTCGCGGATAGCGTTTTGCGCGGCGGGTCCTCGCCGTGATTGAGAAAAACACGTTGGGGTTGGCCCGGCAGCGCGGCGACCCAACGCAGGAGCTCTTCCTGATCAGCATGGGCTGAAAGACCGTGCAACTGGCTGATCTCCGCCCGTACGGGCACCGGGTCACCGTGAATGGCCACCATTCGAGCTCCGCCTACCAGGGCACGTCCGCGGGTTCCCGCCGCCTGGTAGCCGACGAAGACCACCGACGTTCGCTCGTCACCGAGGCGGTGTTTGAGGTGGTGGACGACGCGTCCGCCTGTGGCCATGCCACTGGCCGCGACGATGACCGCCGGCTCTCGCCGGTCGTTGAGGGCCTTGGATTGCTCGGCGCTGCGACAACGCTCGAACCGATCCGGATCCAGGGGATTGAGGTGTTGCTCCACCAGCTCTTTGAGATCGTCGTCGTGTTCCGCTTCGGCCTGCCGATAGAGGTCGGTGGCCTTGATCGCCATGGGACTGTCCAGAAAGACATCTCTGGGGTCGAGCACACCCTCGTTGACCAATTGCGAGAGATGGTAAAGCACCTCCTGGGTGCGGCCCAGGGCGAAGGCCGGGATGATGACCGTGCCGCCCCGGTCGAAGGTACGCTGAATGACGCGGCGGAACTCGGCTTCGGGATCGGTCTCCTTGTGGCGACGATCGCCGTAGGTGGATTCGAGAACCAAGGTGTGAGGCGTCTCGATGGGCGGCTCCGGGTCCTTGATGATGGGCACGTCGTAGCGGCCCACATCACCCGAGAAGACCCAGGTTCTCCTCTCACCGTCGCTGCCCTTCGCTCTGATCTCGAGTGTGGCGGCTCCCAACAGATGTCCGGCACGACGGAATCGCACGTGGATTCCCGGCACGATCTCGTGTCTGTCGTCGAAGTTCAGGGGTTTTAGCATCTTGATCGCTTTGCGAGAATCTTTGGCTGTGTACAGCGGCTCCGGGTCCTCGTGGTGGCTGTAGCCCTTCTTGCGGGCGAAACGAGCCTGCTCCTCCTGCAGGTGACCGGCGTCCTGAAGAATCAGCGAGATCAATCCACGACTGGGACGAGTGCAGTAGATGGGTCCTTCGAATCCCTTGACAACCAAGCGCGGCAGCAGGCCCGTGTGGTCCAGATGGGCGTGGGTCATCACGACGGCCTTGAGATCGTGGGGCTCGAAGAGGAACCAGCGCCAATTGCGCTGCTTGAGCTCCTCGTCTCCCTGATAGAGACCGCAATCGACGAGAATCCCGGTGTCGCCCCATTCGAGGTACGAACAGCTTCCCGTCACCGATCCGCAGGCTCCACAGAACGTCACTTTTCCC
Organism: uncultured Acidobacteriota bacterium; assembly: GCA_963719055.1. GTDB lineage: Bacteria > Acidobacteriota > Thermoanaerobaculia > Multivoradales > JAHEKO01 > CAXMQZ01. The sequence goes on from CAVRAU010000019.1 coordinate 11,104, forward strand.
ATATCGATTTCGTCCTTTCCCCTTTCAGTCCGTGAAGTGATGGTATACCGTTTATACTTGAGATTGGCGTAGGTTCTCGCCAGGAGGTAGAGATGACGGATAACGTGAAGGATTTCGACGCAGGCAAAGACAAACAGGCTGAGGATGCGCAGGGCGCCAAGGTCAAGGTCGGCGAGCAGTTGGACAAGGCCAGAGAGAAATTCACCGAGGTGGCAGGTGAGGTAGAGAAGAAGGCCAAAGCCATCGGCGGCAGCGCCGGCAAGGCTTCCAAGCAGGTCAAGGAGTCCGCTGAGAAGGCCTCCGCGGTGGCCAAGGAGAAATACAGCGTCGCCAAGGAGAAGGTCACTGTCGGGTATGAGAAGGCCCGCAAGGATATGGATACCCTGGTGGAGGATGTCAACGAGTACACCCGCGACAATCCAGGCAAAGCGGTACTGATTGCCGCCGGCGTCGGTTTCGTGTTGGGTATGCTGATCCGGCCTCGCCGACACGATTGAGGTTGCGGCGCGTTGGTGAACAGGTCAACGGCAGGAGCCAACTTCCATGGATGAGATCCGGTCCCCCTACGGGGAAGATTCCTTCGCGGCGGACGACGTGGTCGACGAGTTGATGCCATCGCAGCTCGATTGGCAGCATCTGGTTCGGCGGTATCCGTTGGCGGCGCTTGGACTGGCGACCCTCGGCGGGTATGTGCTCGGGCGACACCGCGGCCGGGAAATCCTCGAAGCGTTCTCGTTGTTCGCCGCGGATTCGGTCTCGGAGCAGGTCAACACTCTGCTGGGAAAAGAAGTCCTCTAGAGGTCCGCAGGCTCTTGACGGGTTGGACCCGCGGGGCTACCAGGACCCTGGATGGAAAGCGTGCGCCAGATCTGCCACATCTCCGATGTCCACTTCGGGCCTCCTCATCTAGAGGAGTTGTCTAGCGGGCTGCTCGGCTTTGTCGAGACCCGGCGTCCTGATCTTCTCGTCCTTTCGGGCGATCTGACACAACGGGCCAAGCCTCACCAGTTCCGGCAGGCCAGGGCATTCATCGATAGCCTACCCGTGCCCTCGCTGGTAGTCCCCGGCAACCACGATGTGCCGTTGTACAGATTCTGGGAGCGCTTCGGCCGACCTTTTGGCACCTATCGCAGGCACTTCGCCGATGAGCTCGAGCCAGTTTTCGAGGACGAGGAACTCTTGGTTGTCGGCATCAACACCGCTCATGGCCGCACTTTCAAGAACGGCCGCTTCACACCTCAGCGCCTCTCCGAAGTGACGGATCTGCTGGATGCTGCGCCCGCCGGGGTCTTCAAGGTGGTGGTGGCTCACCACCATGTGATCCAGCCTCCCTGGTTCGACAGACAGCCCGTGGCCACCAATGCCTGGGAGGCCATGGACATCTTCACTCGCCACGGAGTGGATCTGGTTCTCTCCGGGCACCTGCACCAGTCGTTCATCGGCAACTCGGAGGAGTTCTATCCCAAGGGCCGTCCGCCGGTGGTGATTCTGCACTCCGGGACGACTACCTCCAATCGCGGCCGCGCTGGGGAGCGCGACAAGAACACCTGTAACTGGATTCGAATCGATGAGAAGTCGCTGCTGGTCTCCCACTATCGATGGGAGCCGACGCTCAGCAGATTCGCAGAGCATAGCCGCCACTGGTATCCACGACACAACCGTCAGACATACAACCTGGAAGGGTTGCAGGTCGAGGTCTGAAGGGGCGGATGGTGAACGTGGTTGACCACCGCGAGAGTCTGCTCGACGAGCTCCGGAACTTCCAGGAGATCGCCACAACCCTCAAACCCAGTCCTGGCGAAATCCCCAGATTGGCCGGGGTGGATATCGGCGGGATCTCGATTCCTTTCAAGGAACCGGTCGGCGGGGACCACATCATCTACATCGACTTCAATCGGCGCTACGACCTGACCCGTCGAATCGAGGAGGCCGAGGCTGAGGGCGAGCTTGACCTGGCGGTAACCCTCCGGACTTGCCATCACCGTGCGGGTATTCTGCTCGCGGACGTCTCCGGACACCGCATCACCGACGCACTTGTCGCCGCAATGCTGCATCAGGCATTCTTGCTCGGTGTCTACTACGAGCTCGATTGGTTCGGCGAGATCACCACCAAGCTGTTCGAGAACATCAACCAGCGCTTCTACAGGACGACGAGTGTCAACAAGTTCCTGACAATGGTCTACGGAGAGATCTGGGACGATGGTCGTTTCCGTTTTATTTCGGCGGGTCATCCTCGGCCCATGGTTTACTCGCGAGAGTTCGGTCGTTTTGTCGAGATCAGTGAGAAGCGTCTGGTCTCCTACCCGCCTGTCGGGATGTTTCCTTCGGATACCGCCGTGAACGAGCAGGTGGGACCGGGAACATTGGGCTACAAGATGCCCTACACGGTCAACGAGATCGAGCTGCTGGCTGAGGGGGACATCCTTCTCCTCTACACCGATGGCCTGTCCGAGCACGCAGGTGGGAGGTACTTTCCGGGAATCCTGGAGAGTCGGTTGGCGGCGATCCAGGACCGTCCGGCCCTCGAGATCTGTCAGGCTGTGACCGAGGATGCCCTGACCTACGCCCCAGCCGAGGACGACATCAGCTTGGTCGTCATCAAGAAGACACCGACTTGAATCAATCCGGATCGTGGCAGGCTTCGGGTTCTTGACGATGGTGACGGGGATCGAGGCGAGTTGCGCCACCTTCTCCGCTTTGGAGCCCAGGAGCAGGTGGGAGAATCCGGTGCGTCCCTGGCTACCCATGACGATCATCTGGGCATGGGTCTTCTCGGCGACTTCGAGGATGCGGGTCACGGGAAGCCCGATCACGAGCTTGATGTCTGGGGATTGGAGTCCGGGCGTCTCTGGATGAGCTCGACGAAGTCGATCGACGAACTCGTCCATCATCTCGGCCGCAGCATCCTCCATTCGAACCAGATGCTTCTTCCACTTCTTCGAGTGCTTGTAGTACCCCGGGGCGGATTCGGGATCGTGGACCACGTGGAGTACCAGGAGAGGCGCTTTCATACACTTCGACATGCCGGCCGCCCAGATCAATGCCTGGGCCGAATACTCCGAGAAATCCACGGCGACGAGAATGGGTCTGGCCTTCGAGGCTCTTTTTTGGCGGCATGCGTACCTCCCCGTCAACTCAAGGGTTGTAGGCGGTGGGAACAAACTCGTCGTCTTCCTGCAGCATACGCTCGAATATCAGGAACTCGTAGTACCCGCACTTGCGGGTGCCCGGGTAGTCCCGACAGATCTCGGGTCGGGCGTGGTAGATCGTGCACATTCTGCTCTCCTGATCGAGAAACCGGCAAGCGGTGCCGTAGGTTTCGTCTTTACGATGTCGCAGAATGCGCTCGCCGGGCTCCTCGCCTTTCTTGGTGAACTTCTTGCGCGTCTGTTTGGCGCCCAGCCCGAAATGTCTGCCGAGCCGGCGAATGTCCTTGCTGTCGACGATGATACGAGGATAGGAGCAGCAGTACGCCGGACAATGGTCGCAGTCGTACAAGATCTTGAATCGTTTTCCCATGGTGCGCGAATTGTAGCAGCGGCAGCTCAGCGTTCTGTGGCTTCTTCGCTTTTGTCCAGGCGCATCTGTCGCCGACGGGTCAGTCTCTCCATCCGCTGGTCGCGCAAGGCCGCGGCGGCTAGCCGTTGATCGACGATGCGATCGGATTCGTCGATGATCTCGACGCCGAGAACGGTCTCGGTGAGATCTTCGAGGGTCACCAGTCCGGAAACACCACCGTGTTCGTCGATGGCCATCGCGATGGGCTCACGCCGTTCGAGGATCTGACGCAATGCCGCGCCGACCGTAGCCATCTCCGGAATGAAGGGAATCGGATGCATCAGCTCAGCGAGTGCCGTCTCCTGACTCGTGCCGTCCGCCACCGCTTTCAGCACCTGTCGTTGCAGAACGTATCCAACAATATTGTCCTGATGGTCGCGGTAGAGAGGGATGCGACTGAAGGCCTCGGCTTCACGGTTGTCCAGGAGATCGCGGATGGTGGACTCTGCTTGCAGCATGAGCGTCACGGTTCTGGGTGTCATGACATCTTCGACTCTAACTTCGTCGAATTGCAGGAGATTCTCGAAAATCCGCGATTCGCCGGGGCTGATCACACCGTGAAGGGAGGCGGTGGCGACGGTGGCTGCCAGTTCGCTGCGAGAGAAGCTGGTGCTTCGATCCGCGGGTCAGGAACCGAGTCAGGAGTCGGGAAACGAGCAGCGCTGGCGTCATCGCCTTGGTGAGAAGCTGGAGCACCCAACCTACAACCCCGGAGAGCTGCCGCCAGTAGACCGCCCCCAGAGTCTTGGGAATGATCTCGGAGATGACCAGGATCAGGAAAGCGAGCAAGCCCGAGAACGCGCCTACCCAGACGTTGCCGAAGACTCTGGCGGCCTGCGCGCCGGCCAGAGTGGCTCCCAGGGTGTTGGCCACCGTGTTCAGCGTCAGGATGGCACTGATGGCGTCGTCGACCCGCTGGGTTCTGATCTCGAGAAGCAGCCTGGCACCCGAGTTGCCCCGTTGCATCTGCTCGTTGAGAGTTGAATTCCGCGAAGAGAGCAAGACTGCCTCCAACAGGGAGCACACGAAAGAGACTCCGATAGCCAATGCGACGTAGGTAACAAGAAGGCTCAAATCAGGTCAACCACCCAAGATCAGGAAAGTTTGAAAAGACGCCCGAGCAGCATCTGCAGAGGAAATCTCTGCAAGGCTCCGGCGCCCGCGGCATGTTCGTCGTAGGTTGGCACATCGTCGGGCTCCCAGCCGGGACCCCAGACAAGGACAGGAGTCGGGTCGGCCGCGTGCTGACCACTCTCCGAGAGGGTAGCGTGATCGGAGGTGATGGCGATCTGTGTCGGGGCGTCCAGCTTCTCCAGCAGTTGGCCCAGCTCCTCGTCGACTCGCTCCAGATACTGCGTCTTCAAATCTGGCCGCTGGTCGTGAGCTGCGATGTCGGCACCCTTGAGGTGCAAGACCACAAGATCATTGCCCTCGAGCGCCTTCCTGGCAGCCTCGAACTTGTGGTGTAGATCGGTGTCGAGATTGGCCGTCATGGTCTCATCGGTCAGGATACGGCCACCCAGCCAGCGGGTGAGACCCAGAATGGTTCGGTCGCCACTGATGCAGGTGATTCTCAGCGGCAGCCCGAATTCCTCCAGAGGCACCAGTCGATGAATGCGGCCGGCCCCCCGCGTGAGGATGGTGTTGGCCGCTGGCAGCCCCTCCTTCTGGCGTCGTCGATTCACCGGGTGCCGGCGCAAGATGCGGCGAGCCTCTTGTTCGAAAAGCGCCAGGGCGGCAGCGGTGTGAACCGCGGCCTCGTTCTCGGGATCGTTCGGAGAGGGGGTCAGAGGCGGGCCGGGGATGGCGCTTTCACCCGGGTCGCTGCCCTGGATCGCCGAAGACAACCCCTCGCCGCGCAACACCACGGCCAACCGATGCTCGGTACCGGCCTGCACACGAATATCGACCCGGCCTGCCAGATCCCCAGGCAGGCTGAGCCGATCGATGGCCGCGGCCAGCTTCTTGGCGCCTTCCCTGATTCGCCCAGCGCGCCGATCGATCACTTGACCTGTGCCGTCGAGAGTCGCCAAGTTGGCTCGCAGGGCTATGTCGCCAGGGGACAAAGGGATTTCGGCTCCCAGGGCTTCCACGGGGCCCCTTTTCAAGGCGAGAGGCGTCTGGCCCAGAATCGCCAGGGTTCCGGCTGCCGTGTCTGCGCACGACGCCTGGCGCCACCGGGTCGGCCAGGCCCGACTGCCCTTCCCGAGCCAGCCGATCCAAGGTCGGTGTGCTGGCGGCCTGCATCGGGGTGCGATTGCCGAGAGCTCGAATGGGTCGGTCCGGCAGGCCATCGATGATCAACAGAAGCGTCGGGCCTGAGCGCTCTTGCCTGCTCCAGGCCTCGTGATCGATATCAGGAACGCTTTTCTCCAACCATCCAGTCACCACACGCAGGGTTTCCAGCACTGGGGGCTCGCCGTCGGACGTGTCCAGGAGTGGCCAGCCTTGCTGTTCAGCCTGCTGCAAGACATGCTCTTGAATCGACCGAATGGCGGTGAAGTTCTCGAGGTAGCGACCGGCGTGCCGGCGGCCAGCGCGCGAGCGGGCGATGAACCTGGCTCTGTGAGCTTCCTCGTCGAGCGTTCCCAGGACCAGAGGAATCTGATGGGCCGAGCCCTCTAGATCCGGAAACGGCACGAGCCCAGGGAGCAGGTGCACACCCTCGACCACGATGCTCATATTCTCGGCGATGGCTCTTTCCACCACGGCCCGGACGCCCACACACACGCGGCGTGCCTGCTCTTCGTAGGAGCCGATGAGCCAGGGCTCGCCATCGGAGTCGCTGGCAGACCCAGACGGCCTATGCACGGGTGCTGCCTCGAAGCTCGAGCTGTGGAGAGCCGGCAGGATGGATGGCGTGAACACCATTCGCATCACCTGGCGAATGGTGTCCGTGGCGTTGAGTCGGTAGATCCGCAGCAGGGGAGCCAACTCGAGAGCCAGGGTCGATTTTCCCGTGCCGCTCGCGCCCGCGATGTAGATGACCAGGGGTCGGGGAAGCTTGTGAATCCGTCGAATGGTGCGATACCGCAGCGCGGTGCCAGAGCTTTCGGAGCGCTCGAGCAGATCTCCGACTTGCCGCGCCAGATCGCCGCTGGTCAGAGCAGTAGAGCCCATGGCGCTGAGCTCGGACTCGAGCTCGGTGACCAGTAGGTAGGCACGATCGAGGCCCACACCCGAAGCTTGGATGCTCCTGGCCAAGAGGCCCCTGGAGAAGGGCTGCGCCTGCCCCTCGACCATAACCTGGAGATCGGAGACTCTCTTGACCGGCTCCAGTAGCTGAGAGGGGACATCGCCGTCGAACAGCCTCGTCGAGCTCCTCACGAATCAGCTCCCGCAATTCGACTGTGGAGACCTCGTCCCGGTCCGCGAGCTGGTCTCGCACCGTCTGGGCCATCGCGTAGGCCGCCTCGAATCCCAAACCGCGCAGCACCAGGTCATGGGTCACCATGCCGCGCAGGAAACGTCGTCGCCGGCCATCGGAAGAGACCACCAGGAGGGTCTTGCGTCGACCCTTACCGCTAGGTCCGGATCCTGAAGATGGGGTGTTGGTCATAGTTGGCAGTACTTGCCCACCGCGAGGATGGGGGTCGGGTGATGAGATGGTGAAAGTGTATGGCCATTCCTCTATCCTGCACAACCGCGGTATGCTTCGGCGATCTTGGAGCGCCAGCGGGGAGGCCAACTCATAACGGCGGATCCAATTCGGAGCCGCGGGCAACCCCCAGGGAGTGAGTGATGGCATTGTCATGTTGATCGACCAGATTCCGATTTTCTTCGTGCTGGCAGCAGAGACCGGCGAATCGTCGGGCACGCTGAATGTCTCCATGTTGCTGATGGGGTTGTTCGGTGGGCTGGCTCTGTTTCTGTTCGGTATGGAGCAGATGTCCGAATCGCTCAAGGCGGTGGCAGGCGAGCGCATGAAGTCGATCCTCTCGCGGCTTACCAGCAATCGTCTCATGGGTGCTATGACCGGTGCCTTTGTGACGGCGGTTATCCAGTCTTCCTCCGTGACCACGGTACTCGTGGTCGGATTCATTACCGCTGGCCTGATGTCGCTGTCCCAGTCCATTGGCATCATCATGGGAGCGAATGTCGGCACGACCATCACGGCCCAGATCATCGCTTTCAAGATCACCAAATTCGCGCTGCTGATGGTTGCCGTGGGGTTTGGCATGCTGTTCTTCGGCAAGCGAGAACGAATCCGTCAGTACGGGACCGGCTTGATGGGTCTTGGGCTCGTGTTCTTTGGCATGTCGGTGATGGGGGAGGCGATGAAGCCTCTGCGGTCCTATCAGCCGTTTCTCGACTGGATGATCCAGATGGAGACGCCGGCCGTCGGGATTCTGGTGGGGGCGTTATTCACCGCCTTGATCCAGTCGTCGTCAGCCACAACGGGTATTGTCATCGTCATGGCCAGTCAAGGCCTGATCGCCCTGACGGCTGGCATCGCGGTCATCTTTGGAGCCAACATCGGCACTTGCATCACAGCGCTCCTGGCCTCCATCGGCAAACCTCGTGAGGCGCTGCGCGCTTCTATGGTTCATGTCCTGTTCAATGTCGCGGGGGTGGTCATCTGGCTACCCTTCATCGATCAGCTCGCCAATTTGGTGGCCGGCTTCTCGCCGGTGGCGCAAGACTTGTCCGGCACTGCCAAGCTCGCCGCCGAGAGCCCGCGCCAGATCGCCAACGCCCATACGGTCTTCAACATCGCCAATACCCTGGTGTTTCTTCCCTTTGCAGGGCAGTTTGCTCGCCTGGTAGAGAAGCTGGTTCCCGACCGATCTATGGAGGAGGAGAGGTTGGTGCGCGCCAAGTATCTCGATGAGGAGCTTCTGAGCACGCCATCCCTGGCCCTGGACAGGGCCCGGCTGGAGATCCTGCACCTCGGGGATCTGGTGATGGAGATGATGCACCAGATCTTGCCTGCCATGTTGTCAGGGGAAAGGGAGGACCTCGACCAGATTGCCGAGATGGATGATGGGGTTGATCTGCTGCACGGCCAGATTGTCATCTACCTCGGCAAGATCAGCCGGCACTCGTTGACAGAAGGCCAGACCGCGGAGTTCCTCAAACTGATGGAGACGACCAACGATCTCGAGAATATCGGGGACATCATCGAGACCAATCTCGTCATGCTCGGCAACGACCGGATCGATGAGCAGGTGTTGATCAGCGAGCCCACGCAGGAGGTCATTCGCGAGTTCCATGGGGTGGTCACTCGGGCCTTGGCGGCAGCGATGCAGGCGGCGACGCAAAAGAGCGAGGAAGCCGCCCAGGTGGTTATCGACATGAAGGGCGAGATCAACCGGCTGGCAGATTCGGCGGCGATCCATCAGGCACGACGCTTGGTAGCAGAGGAGCCCAATCGACTGCCTGCCTACACGGTCGAGATGGACATTTTGCAGAACCTGAAACGGATCTACTACTTTGCCAAGAGGATGGCGAGGCTGGTCGTCCCCTCGGAGGATCTTCGTGAAGTCATCTAGCAGGCCTCGGCTCTCCATCCTCGGATCCCAACCGGTTGAGGATCTTGGGCGTGACGAGCCACTTGAGGGTTCCCGCCCCCGACCCTACATCCCTCCACCGGTCGATCTCGAAGTCGATTCGAGCCAGCGCCGCGGTGGGGAAACGGACCGACGCCCCCCCGGTCAGGTCCTGGATGAGCTCCGACCAGGTTGGCTGATGGCCCACCAGAAGAAGGCTGGCAAGGGCATCATCCTCCATCCTCAGGAGATCGATGACCCCCGGCACCGAGGCGCCGTAAAGGGCCTCTGTGTACTGCACGGAACACCCCCAGTGGCCAGCCATCATCGCCAGCTCGGCGGTACTACGGGCTCGCACCGCGGTGGAGCTGAGAATCCTCGCAGGCTCTTGACCGTTTCGAGTCAGAAACCTACCCATGAGCTCCGCAGCCACGATCCCACGTTCGGCCAGAGGACGGTCGTGGTCGGAGCCGTAGCCGGCCTGCCAATCGGACTTGCCATGGCGTAAGACGAGGACAGTCTTCATGGGGGAACTGTACTTCAGATCGAGGAGAGCCGTGCGGTACTGCACTGAATCACCAGCACCTTGCTGGTAGAATCCTGGTTTCCGCCAACAAAAGGCATCCAGCGTGGATTCCGGAAAGCAGAACATGACCGACAGCAACGGCGAAGCGGCACAATCGACGGTGACCAAGAAGCGCCGCGGAGGTCCCAATCTCAACCACTCCACCTACTACTTCAACCGTGAGCTCAGCTGGTTGCAGTTCAACGAGCGAGTTCTGGATCAAGCCCTGGCAGAGACCAACCCTCTACTCGAACGGGTCAAGTTCCTGTCGATCTTCTCGAGTAATCTCGACGAATTCTTCATGATCCGGGTATCGGGGCTGCGGCGGCAGCTGGAGGCGGGTGCCCTGCATGCACCGCCGGACGGCATGTCCCCAGCCCAGCAACTGACCGCAATCCGGGACCGACTCGATCCTGTCCTGGACCAGGCGGTGACCTGTTGGATGAACGATCTGCGGCCCAGGCTCTCCGAAGCGGGAATTCAGGTTCTGGCCTACGATGAGCTCAAGGGAAAGCAGCGCAAGCTCCTGCGACGGCTCTTCAAGCGTGAGATCTTTCCCGTACTGACTCCCCTGGCCTTCGATCCGGGGCATCCCTTTCCGCACATCTCCAACCTGAGCATCAATCTGGCGGTGGTGATCAACGAGATCGGCCACGGTGAGAAATTCGCCCGCGTCAAGGTCCCTCACATGTTCCCGCGCTTTGTCCGGATCCCCAGCGAGGAGAAGGCGGATGATCAGCAGAGGTTGGGTCTGGAAGGGACGACATACTCCAACTTCGTCTGGCTCGAGGAGGTCGTCGCCGCCAACCTGGATCTGCTCTTCCCGGGTCTCGAAGTGGTGTCGGCTCATCCGTTCCGGGTGACTCGGGATGCCGACGTCGAGATCGAGGAGGATGAGGCGTCGGATCTGATCACGACGATGGAGGTGGTGGTAGGCCAGCGGCATTTCGGGTCGGCTGTCCGCCTCGAGGTCGACTCCCGGATGCCGGAGCGGATCCGCGACATCTTGATCCAGAACGTCGGGCTGGCGCCCTACCAGGTCTATTCCGTCGAGGGTCCTTTGGGTGAATCCGACCTGATGGAATTGACGAAGATGGATCGACCCGAGCTGAAGGATCCACCCTTCAAGCCGAATGTCGTCAAGGCTCTTTCGAGGCGCGAAGAGAGCATTTTCTCCGTGCTTCGACGACGCAACATCTTGTTGTACCACCCCTACGACAGTTTCAAGCCCGTGGTGGACTTCGTTAGGGAAGCGGCCGAAGATCCAGATGTGCTGGCGATCAAACAGACTTTGTACCGTGTCGGCCCGAATTCGCCCATCGTGCGAGCCCTGCGAGAGGCTCGGGAAAACGGCAAGCAGGTGTCGGTGCTGGTAGAGCTCAAGGCCCGGTTCGATGAGGAGAACAACATCGTCTGGGCCCGCTCCCTCGAGCAGGCCGGCGTGCATGTCGTCTATGGCCTCGTCGGTCTCAAGACGCACGCCAAGATGTGTCTCGTGGTGCGGCGGGAGCCCGAAGGGTTGCGTCGCTATGTTCACATGGGCACGGGGAACTACAACCCGGTCACGGCCCGCATCTACTCGGACCTGGGGTACCTGACCTGCGATCCCGGACATCGTCGCCGACGTGACCTACCTCTTCAACGCCCTCACCGGTTACTCGAGCACCGACGAGTATCGGAAGACTGCTTGTGGCCCCTGGGGAAATGCGGCAGCAGATCCTGAGCCGTATCCATCGAGAGATCGAGTGTCACCAGAGCTCGGGCGACGGCCGTATCGTCTTCAAGATGAACTCGCTGGTGGACAAGGCGTGCATCAAGGCTCTCTATCAGGCCTCGATAGCAGGGGTCAAGATCGATCTACAGATTCGCGGGATCTGCTGTCTGCGACCGGGGGTCAAAGGCGTCAGCGACAATATCCGAGTGACCTCGGTTGTCGGCCGGTTCCTGGAGCATCCCAGGATGTACTACTTCCATAACGGAGGTCAGGAGGAAATCCTCCTGGGCAGTGCCGACTTGATGCCGCGAAACCTCGACGGGCGGGTGGAGACCCTATTCCCCGTGGAAGACGAGCCCCTCAAAGCGGCCATCCGAGACGAGATCCTGGCGGTCCACCTGGCGGATACCGTGCAATCGCATCAGCTGCTGGAGAATGGGAACTATATTCGGATCACCGCTCCCGAGGGCGTAGCTCCGCGTGAGCTCCCAGGAACAGTTGATCCAGAATCCCGGTCGCTGGCACCCGGAGGATCCGCGCGGCGACTGACCGGACTCGACGCGCTAGGCCTTCTTCTTTTTCTTCCTTGTTCTTGCTCTCTGGCGGGTGCGAGGTCTTGTCATCCACTGACTTCTCCAGCTCTGGTGCCAGCGCTTCGATGACAGTCCGCTGCGTCTTGACGCGCTCCCAGTACTTGTCGTTGCCCTCGATGATGGTCCACGGGGCCGTGACCGTGCTGGTCTTCTGTAGCATGTCTTCCACGGCTTGCTCGTACTGTTCCCACTTCTCGCGGTTGCGCCAGTCCTCCTCGGTGAGTTTCCAGCGCTTGTGTGGGGTCTCCTTGCGGGCCTCGAATCGCATGAGCTGTTCTTCTGGGCTGATGTGGAACCAGAGCTTCACCAGGATGATCCCGTGGTTGGTGAGCTGACGCTCGAAGTCGTTGATCTCCCTGTAGGCTCGCCGCCACTCGGCCTCGGTGGCGAACCCTTCGACTCTTTCGACGAGCACGCGGCCGTACCAGGACCGATCGAAGATCAGGATCTGCTTGTCCTCGGGAGCCGTGATGCGTCTCCAGAACCGCCAGAGATAGTGGTGGGTCTTGTCTTCCCCTTCGGGCGGGCCGATGGCGTAGACCTCGTAGCCACGGGGATCGACCTTCTCGGTAACGCGGCGAATGGCGCCGCCCTTGCCGGCGGCATCCCAGCCTTCGACAACGATGATCAGGCGAGCGCTGCTGCTGATAGAGCTTGCGAGTCAGATCCCGCAAGCGCAGCTGGCAGTCGAGGAGCTGCTGCTTGTAGTCGTCTCGTTCGAGGCGCTTGGTCAGGTCGATGGTTCGCAGCATGGTCTATTCCAGCTCAATCCCCAGTGACGAGATCTTCGTCCTCGTCGTCGTCATCATCGTCGTCTTCCCAAGCTTCAGGGACCTCGAAGCCATGCGTCGCCAGATGCTCTTCCATCCTGGAGACGAGGGTGGTGAAGATCTTGATCCTCGTCCAGTACTTGTCGGTGGCTTCAACGAGGGTCCATGGGCCGAACTCGGTTTCCGTCCTCTCGAGGACCTCTTCCACCGCCAACAGGTACTCGTCGTACTCCTCGTGGTGCTTCCAGTCCTCCGGCTCGACCTGCCACGCGGTCATGGGGTCCTCCGAGATCGAGTCGAATCTGGCCTTCTGTTCCTCTTTGGAGATATGGAGGAAGAACTTGACGATCAGGTACCGATCGTCTGCCAGCGTGCGCTCGAAGGAGACGATGTCCCGATAGCCACGACGCCACTGGTCCTCCGTGACCAGGCCCTCGACCCTCTGGACCAGGACCCTGCCGTACCAGCTGCGATCGAAGATGGCGATCTCCCCCCAATTGGGAACCTTGAGCCAGTAGCGCCACAGCCAGGGCAGGTGCCTCTCGAAGGTGCGCGGCTCGCGGATGGCGTAAAGGCTGAAGTTGCGGGGCTCCAATCGCTGGGTGAGCTTGCGGACAGTCGTGCCCTTGCCGGCGGCATCCCAACCCTCGAAGACGATGATCGTGCCAAGCTCCGCTTCCCAGCAGGCGCGTTGGAGTCGGTGCAGGCGGCGCTGCAGCTTCGGCAGCCGCGCCTTGTATTCGGCTTTCGGCGTCTTCAGGGTGAGGTCGAGGGCTTCAAGCATGGTGTGTGGGCACAGGGGGTCGTGGCCGGGATTCTGTCATAGAATCGAGCGCCTTCGAATCTCGGCCCAGAGAGTCTGGTAGGCCCTGGCCGCTTCGGAACCCGGCCGCGAAGGTGGCGAGCGGTGCCCGCCGAATCCCCATCTGCTCGACGACGCTGGAGTAGGGGATCTCGGTCTCCATCATGGGCATGCCGAGCTCGGCCGCGGATTCGGTGACCTGTCGGTGCAGGGCCTTGCGACGATCGACCATGCAGAAGAACGGCAGCATCTGCGGCTTCCTGGGAGTGCGGTCTTCGAGGTGACGATGCAGCTGTCTCAGGGTTCGCAAAGACAGGGTGGTGGGAATGGTGGGCACGATCAGGGTGTCGGTGGCCACGAAGACACCTTCGGAGACCAGGGAGATGCTCGGCGGACAGTCGAGGAAGAGATGGTCGTACTGGAGAGCCAGGGGCAGAAGAAGTCGGGCCAACTGTTGCTTGGGTCTCTTGGTGCGCTCGAGATCGAGGTCCATGTGACGGTAGGAGAAATCTGCCGGCAGCAGGTCGAGGCCCTCGAAGTCGGTGCCCCGAATGGTCAGGTCGATGCTGCGCTTTGCCCTTGACGAGCTTTTTGCTGCCTCCTTTGACCTTCGGCTTGATGCGAAAATAGAAGGTGGCAGCCCCTGTGGGTCGAGATCCCAGACCAGGGTTCGAGCTCCTTCTCGCGCCGAGAGATAGGCGAGGTTGACGGCGGTGGCGGTCTTGCCCACGCCCCCTTTGATGTTGTAGGTGGCGAAGACCCTCACGCCTGCTGCGTCTCCGACGGCTTGAAGAGCGTCTTGAATCTCTGACGGTTCTGGCGGTTTGCGAATCGTGCGAACCGTTTGTGAAAGATCTGTCTCTCCTCGGTCTGTCGGTGCTCCAGTCGCTCCACCAGGCGGCCCATGGCCATCAGCGAAGATCCCGTGCCGATCTTCTCTGCCAGCATGGTCTGGGCGAACTGTTTGAGCGTCTCCTGCTGGATCTCCAGATCATTGAAATCGCCCAGATTGTCCTGCAGTCGTTTGAGTGCATCGATGAGGGGCTGCATCTGTTTGTCCGGGTAGAGAGAGCGGAAGAACTCGAGCAGATATCGTAGCTTCTTGCACTCGATACGGAGGCGATGCAGAGCCGCCGCGGGTGAGTCCGAGTCGATCGCCGTGCCCTTCTTCAAGACCCTGCGCCAGCTGTGCCAGATGCGTCTCGAGGCGAGAGCGAGGATTGGCGTGGCCGCCTCGGGGCGTTCGGAGTCCTCGGAGAAGGGCTGCTCGAGGAAGGAACGCCAATTTGCGAGCAGCGATTGGTACCGCTGAGTATTGAGGAGCTCGACCAGATCACGGTGTTCGATCTGCTGATGACGGAGCAGAAACTCGTTCAACGGATCGAGATCGGCACCGAGATGCGCTGGCAGGCTCGCCCGGTACAAGGGCATCTTGAGCAGGTAGACGTCCAGGTCACGGGTGGGGCCGGTGATCTTTCCGAGCCAGGAGAACTCGGTCTTGAAATGCGCGACCGCCTCGGGGGGCAAAACACCTTTGAGCTGTGAAAGAGCGGATCGGGTTCGGCGGACCGCGACCCGAAAGTCGTGCACGAACTCGGAGTCGAGATTGCTTCGGACCCCGGGCTCGTTTTGCTGAATGACTTGCAGGAGCCTCTTGAGGATGGTCCTGAGGGCCTCATCCGAGCGCTCCGCAGGATCCAATCGCAGGTCCAGTTTTCGGGTGTAGCCCGCCGGCTGCAGCCCAATGGCTGTCGTGGCCAGGGTGAATTCGTCCTCGACGAGGGGCTCGAGGCCCTTCTCGTCCAGGAGTCGGCAGAGGGTCGCGAAGTCCTTGTCATAGCCGCGAATGGGTATCGCTCGAATGACAACAGGCAGGTTGGCTGTGCCTCCGTCACCCTGCGCCGGATGGGCTGTGATGGTCTCCAATCGGGCCCGAGCGACCGTCTTGCGGCGACTGTCCAGCACGTGCAGCGTCTCTGTTTGAGCCTCGACGGAAAACAGCGGCAGCAGACGGCGCATCTCCAGGACAGGCTCGAGGCCCTCGCGCAGAGCTCCGGCCGGTAGATCCCATACGAATCCTGGCCTCTCCGTGATCGGCACTCGTTGAATCTCCTGGCCGTCGGTGCGGACCCAGGTGAGGACTTTGGATGGGTGCTCGAAATGGGCTCGCAGAAAGGTGTCGCGGCGAAACGCTCGCCAATCGAAAGTGTCGTAGTAGAGGGTGGTGCGGGTGCCGCCTGTCAGGCGATGGTGGGCAAACTGCTGGGCCGTGCTCTCGAGAACCTGGCGACCCGCAGTGGGATTGTCGAGGCGGTAGCTGACTGGGACAGGGCGCATGAGCTGAACTACTTCTTGCGCTTCTTCTTGCCGTCCTTTTTCTTGCCCTTGCCCTTGCCCTTTTTGTCTTTCTTCAGCTTCTTCTTTTTCTTGCCCTTCTTGTCCTTCTTGCCCTTCTTGTCTTTCTTGATCTTGCGAGAGGCCGCGGCGGCAGGGGGTGTCGCGTCCGCTGAGACCAGGGCTTGAGCCGCGGTGATCACGACGGCTGCCCGGACCTCGCCAAACCCCTGGACTTTGGCCAGGTCCCTGTAGCCAGCGTTGGCGATCGCTTCGACGCTGGCAAAGCCATTCTCGGTCAGAAGGCGTGCGGTGGAGGGTCCAATTCCTGGGATCTTGGTGAGCTGTGGATCAGACATGCTTGTCTCCTCTGGCATCTGCACGGGCGTCAAAGGGACCAGAGTATAGCGCAGCCCGCCGCCGCCGCCGTCACCCATCTCACCCTGACCACGTCTGAAGCCTCAACCATAGCGGCCTTCGATGTAGTCGGCGGTCTCCTGGTGCTCGGGGGTCACGAAGATGTCATCGGTCAGACCGTGTTCGATCACCTTGCCCAGGAGCATGAAGATGCACTCTTCGCTGGCGCGGCGGGCTTGGGCCATATTGTGGGTGACGATGAGGATGGTGTACTCGCCGCGCAGCTCCCAGATGAGCTCTTCCACGGCCTCGGTGCCCTTGGGGTCGAGGGCGGAGCAGGGTTCATCCATCAACAGAACGGTGGGTTTGACCGGCAAGAGTCGAGCGATGCAGAGCTTCTGTTGTTCTTCCAGCGACAGCCCGATGGCTTTCGAGTCCAATCGGTCCTTGACCGTGTCCCAGAGAAGGACCTCGCGCAGCGCCTTCTCGACGATGTTGTCGCGCTCTTGTCGACCTACCTTTTGATTTCCCTGTGCCAGTCGGTACCCGAAAATGACGTTGTCGCGAATGGACAACGGTAGGGGATTGGGTCTTTGGAATACCATGCCGATCTGCTTGCGGACCTGGGCGATTTCCACTTCCGGGCGGTAGATGTCGTATCCGAGGACCCGGATACTGCCGGTCGTACGAACATAGCCGAGACGCTCGTTGATGCGGTTGACGCTGCGTAGAAACGTCGTCTTGCCGCAACCCGAGGGGCCGATCATGGAAGTGATCATCCCCTGCTTGATCTGCAGATCGATGTCGTAGAGCGCCTGAAAGGTGCCGTACCAGAGATTCAGCTTCTCGGTGTCGATGGCGAGATCTGCACCCTGCATCAGGCTTATCCAAAGCGACCCTCCACATAGGCCTGGGTGCGCTCGTCGGTGGTTTGGCGGGTGAACAGCGCCTCGGTGTCCGCCAGTTCGACCATCTCACCCATCAAGAAGAAGGCCGTGCGGTCGGCAAGCCGTCGGGCCTGCTGCACCAGATTGGTGACCAGAACGATCGTAATCTCGTCCTTTAGAACCTTGAGTACGTCCTCGATTCGCATGGTGGTCACCGGGTCGACAGCAATGGAGAACTCATCGAGCAGCAATAGATCGGGATCTTGCGACAGCGCTCGCGCAATGGTGAGGCGCTGTTGCTGGCCGCCGGAAAGGAGGCTACCCAGAGAGCCGAGGCGATCCTTGACCTCGTCCCAGAGGGCGGCTCGTTGCAGACACCTCTCCACGATTTCGTCGAGAGCCGCTTTTCCTTTGACTCCCGCCAGCCGGGGGGCCAGTGAGACGTTGTCATAGATCGTCATGGGTAAACCGACTGGCAGCGGAAACACGACTCCGATGCGCTGACGCAGCGCAAAAACGTTGCGCCACTTGCGCACCTCACGACCGTTGAATCGAACGGTCCCGTCGACCTGCATGCCGGGAGTGAACAGATCCATGCGGTTCAGGGCTCGCAGAAACGAGGTCTTGCCGCTGTTGGCCGGTCCGATGATGCCGAAGATCTCGTTTTCTCGGATGTCCAGACTGACGCCTTCGAGGGCGACCTTCTGGCCATACCGGATGGTCAGGTCTCTGACCTCCACCTTGGTCGGGTTCGTCGCCTTCTCGCTGGCGGTGGTGGCTACCACTTCTTCTTGCCTCGCAGGTAGGTCCGAAAGGCGATGGAGATGGCGTTCATCGCCAGGACCATGCAGATCAGGACCAGGGCGACGCCAAACGGCAGGGCCTCGGGTACCCCGGGGACCTGGGTCGAGATGACGAACAGATGCAGCGACATGGCCATCGTCTGATCGAAGACGCTTTGCGGCAGGAAGGGGAGGAAGAACGCTGCGCCGGTGAACATGATCGGTGCGGTCTCGCCAGCGGTCCTCGAGACCTCGAGGATGACACCCGTGAGAATGCCGCTGACCGAGTTCGGCAGAACCACGTGTCGGATGGTCTGCCAGCGAGTGGCACCCATGTTCCAGCAGGCTTCTCGAAAGGCGTGGGGCACCGCCTGTAGGGACTCCCGAGTGGCCACGATGACGACGGGAAGGGTCATGACAGCCAGGGTCAGACTGGCCGCCAGAATGCTGGTGCCAAACTTGAAGAAAAGCACGAAGGCTCCCACTCCGAAGAGTGCGTGGACGATGGAAGGGACCCCTGCCAGATTGATAATGGCCAGATTGATGACGCGCGTCAGCCAATTGTCCGGGGCGTACTCACTCAAGTACAGTGCAGCGGCGACACCAACCGGTACCGAGGCCAATAGCGCCACAGTGACCAACCATACCGTTCCCACCAGAGCCGGAAAGATGCCGCCGGCGGTCATGCCATCCTTGGGTTCAGTGAACAGGAAATCGATAGAAAGGATAGGACCGCCCTCGTGGATGAGCACACCCAGGATCACCAGGACGGGCAGAATCAGCAAAATGGTCATCATCAGGAACAACAGACCCCAAAGGCGTTCCACCTTGCGATTGCGGTTGTTGAGATCGGTGGCTTCAAACATACTGGACTACTTCTTGCGAATGCCGCGCACGACCAGATCGGCCGTCAGGTTGATGATGAAGGTGATCAGAAACAGGAAGATTCCCAGCGTGAAAAGCGCTCGATAGTGATCCGATCCGACCGCGGTCTCGCCAAGCTCGGCGGCAATTGTAGCGGTCAGCGCCCGCACCGAATCAAAGAGACTGGTGGGTAGATTGATGGAATGTCCGCTGGCCATGAGAACGGCCATGGTTTCGCCAAATCCTCTGCCCACACCCAGCAGCACGGCGGCTACGAGACCGTTCTTGGCAGCCGGAATCACCACTTTGAGAATCACCTGCCAACGGGTTGCGCCCATGGCCTCGGCCGCTTCTCGGTAGGTATCGGGGACCGCCTTGAGGGCGTCCTCGGCGATCGTCGTCATGATCGGAGCGGCCATCAGACCCAGGATGAAACCGGCGTTCAGGACATTGAGACCCACCGGTACGTTGAAGAGCTTGATGATCAGCGGATTCATGATGCTCAGACCGATGAATCCCCAGACCACCGAGGGAATGGCCGCCAACAGCTCCACCAGTACCTTCAGGATCTCTCGTGTCTTGCCGGTAGCGAACTCACCGATGTAGATTGCCGCCCCAAGCGAGAAAGGCACGGCGACGAGCATCGCCAATCCCGTTACACTGGCTGTGCCGGCAATCAGGGCGAGCGCTCCGTAGGTCGGGTTGTGCCCGGACGTGGGGCGCCATCGAGGTGAGGTGAAGAACTCCACCACGTCCAAGCGGCCAAGAATGAACGGCAGCCCCTCTTTGGTGATGAAGACGAAGATACCGATGATAAAGATGATGGCCGACACACCGCCGATGAAGACGAGTACCTGCACGGCCTTGTCGATGTACCAGGCGAGATTGCGCTGGTCGAGCGCGACTCCGGGTGGGTGGCTCAGGGTGCTTCCTCCCCGCGCAATGTTTCCATCAGCTCTCGGATATGGCTCTTCAGCTCCGTGAAGGCACTCTCCAGCAGAGCGGTTGTGCGTTCAGGGTCGAGATCGGCCGGGATGGATTCCACATCCCACTCCAGCAGCACAGTGTGAAACGGCACCTGTTCGATCTGCTCGGCCACACCAGGACCGAGAGCAGCAAGGACATGGAAGTCGGCCAGCTCCTCGAGGGTGTAGGACGCCTTTTGCGGCACCATTTCAGCACCCTCGCAGGCCCTTGGCATCCATGAAGACCTCGAGAGCCGGGAGGACCCGGTCCGCTGGGCTCCACCCGGCGGTCGTGTACTCGCCGCTCTCGGGAAACGCCTTGTCGGCGTAGGCCTTGGCCAGCGGGCCGAGGGAGTTGTTGCGTTCGTCCAGAAAGAGGATTCGGTAGACCTTCTCGCTCTTGGTCTCGCCCGTCACTGCGAAGACGGTCTCCTCGCAGATGTTCTTGGCTTGATCGCCGACGCGTCCCAGCCGGTTGAAGATGACGAGCAGGGCGAAGAGGTCCTTTATGGGCCGCGAGCCCTTTTCACCCTCTCGCAGCAGATCGTCGAACACCTTCTGGTAGGTGCTTTCTACCTGGCTTGCCATTCCCTTGGTGCCACGGGCGAGCTCCGGGTTCTGGTCGTTGAACGACTCCATGGCCTGCCGAAACATCTGCTGTGCCTGGTCGGCGATCAGCTGGATGTCGCCCGCGACAGAACCGCTGGGTACGGTCGAAAGTTGCACGGCCTCACGAGCGATGGCGACGGCGTAGTCGCCGATTCTCTCGAGCTCCACATTGAGCCGCAGGACCGAGGAGACGAATCGCAGGTGGCCCGGCGCTCGGCAGGTGTCGCGCTACGAATCCGTAGCACTTCTTGTCGATGGCACGGATCTCACGGTTGATCGGCTTGTCACCGAGGACGACCTCGTTGGCCAGCTGGCGATCGCCAGCCAGCGTCGCATGGATCGCGTTCTTGAGCCCGCAGCTCGACCTGCTCCGCCACTTCCTTGACCCGCTGGCGGATCAAGGAGAGATCGTCTTGCCAATCGCTTTTCGTAGTGGGTCATTCTCGGCGACCCCTTTCTGTTGTTCTAGCTCAACCGCACGCGACTTCGCGCACCGGGGCGTAGCCTTTGTTCTGGATGATGCACTGCCCTTCGTCGCTGAGGATCCAGTCCAGATACTCCTTGATGGCTCCTTCGGGCTGTCCGGCCGTATACATGAACAGAGGGCGGGCAATGGGGTAGGAGCGATCGATGGCGGTTGCCACCGAAGGTGCGATGCAGTCGCCCCCCTCTTCGGCAGCTACGCAGGGCGTTCTGACCTCCGGAGTGGCATAGGCCAGACCGCTGTAGCCGATGGCACAGGGAGTGTTGAGCACCAGATCGACCACGTCTTTCGAGCCGTGCATGTCCCGCGATCCCAGCTTGTAGTCGCGCTCTTTCCCGAGCACCGCTTCCTTGAAGTAGACATAGGTCCCGGAGTTGTTCTGGCGGCTGACCCGGACAATCTCGTTGCTGTCGCAGCCCGGGATCTCGACGTCGATCTGATCCCAGGTGTCGGTCTCACCGTCTTCGCCATAGATCTCCGCCAACTGACCCAGGGTAAATCCTTCCGCCGGATTGTCCAGGTGAACATAGACGGCCAGGGCATCGTAGCCGACGACCCATTCGATCGGGTCGATACCGTTGCGCGCGCCATCTCGATCTCCTTGTCCTTCATCTTGCGGCTGGCGTTGGCGATGTCCACGGTGCCGTTGATCATGGAGGAGATTCCGGTGCCCGAGCCTCCGCCGGTGACCGCAATGGCGACGTTCGGGATTGATCTCCTTGTAGTTCTCGGCCCAGGCCTGGGCGACGTTGACCAGGGTATCGGAGCCCTTGTTCTGGATCACCGTTCGTCCACCCCCTTCTTCCGTGGGACGTGAGCATGCGGCGACGGCTATCAGGACCATGATCGGCCAGTACTTCTTCATTGTGATGACCCTCCTGCGAGAACGGGCGTGTCTTTCGGAGCCGGAGCTCGAGTCCGAATCGTGCCGAGCGAGGGACTACTTCATCGATTGTCGAAGGCGATTCGGTGCAGCTTCGAGCCCAGAGGCTAACCTCTGGCTGTGACGATGGTGTGACAAGGACTCGAATTGCATGTCACAGGATGGGCTGCACTTGGCAGAGTCGTTCGGTTAGACTCAGGCTCTTGAGAGCCTGCCGGTGCATCAGGTCAGACACCAGGCGATGATCAGAGCCAGGTCCTCGGAGGGAGTCTGACAATGGTTTTGGACAGGGCCCGGGAGTAGTGGCAGCTCGGTCGGTTGCGACCGAAGTGAACCAGGAGTCTTGGAGCAAGATTGTGGACTCGGATCGGATTCTTGCTGGTCCTTCTCTTCGCGTTCTTTGTCGGCCTCGACCTGATGGGCCTGTCGTTCAAGCTCTTTGGCAAGGGCTTTGCGGAGACTCTGATCGAGCGCACCTCCAATCCATTTGTCGGCCTGTTCATAGGGATTCTGGCCACGACCTTGGTCCAGAGCTCTTCGACGACCACCTCGATGGTGGTGGCCCTGGTAGCGGCGGGTGCCCTGACGATCGAGGGCGCTATCCCGATCGTCATGGGTGCCAACATCGGCACCTCGGTGACCAACACCCTGGTGTCTCTGGCCCATGTGACGCGCCGCGAGGAATTCCAGCGAGCCTTTGCAGGGGCCACGATTCACGACTTCTTCAACTGGATGGCGGTGTTGATCTTGCTGCCGTTGGAGTTGGCGACCGGCTACCTGGCCAAATCGGCGGGTTTCCTCGAGTCGCTTCTCGAAGGTGTTGGTGGAATCAAGCTGCTCAATCCCCTAAAAGAAGTCGTCCGGCCCGTGTCGAATACGGTGGTGTCCTGGTTGGGAGAATCCGGCGTTCTAGTCTTGATCGTCGGCATCGTCCTGCTGATCGCCAGCCTCAAGTTCCTGGTGGATCTGCTCAAGGCCCTGATGACCGGGCGCGCCGAGAAGACGCTTCACAAGACGCTTTTTCGCTCTGCCGTCTCGGCGATCCTGGCAGGTCTGGTCGTCACCGTCATGGTCCAGAGTAGCTCCATCACCACTTCGCTCATGATTCCGTTGGTAGGAGCCGGCGTGGTGACCCTCGAGCAGGTCTTTCCCTTTACGATCGGCGCGAATGTGGGTACGACCATCACGGCCATGTTGGCGGCGCTATCGACCGGCAACCCGGCCGCGGTTACCGTTGCCTTCGCGCATCTGATGTTCAATATCAGCGCGGCGCTGTTGATCTACGTGCCGCCGTTCATGCGCGCGATTCCCCTATATCTTGCCCGCGCGCTGGGTCGGCTCGGTAGTCAGCATCGGGTACTCGCCGGTATCTATATTGTCTTGGCGTTCTTCGGGCTGCCGCTGCTGATGTTGTTTATCACCGGGGCCCTTTAGATCAGTAATCTTTAGCTTGGAGGTTTTCTATGTTCGAGCAACTCTTCGGTTCGGGTAAGGGATCCAGCTTGGTGGAGGCAGCTTTCGAAGATGTGTCCACCATGCTCAGGCAGTCGGCCAAGATGCTGGACCTTTCTCTGCGGCTCTTTTGGACAACGAGGAAGTTGCAGGTGGATCTGGAGGATATGGACGATGTCGTCGACGACGGGGAGCGCATGGTCCGCCGGACGATCCTGCAGCACCTGACCGTCAATCCGCAAGCAAGATCTGGTGGCCAGCCTGATCCTGGTGAGCATGGTCCAGGATGCCGAGCGCATCGGTGATTTCTCCAGGGGGATGGCCGAGTTGATCGATCTGGCCAAGAGTCCGCGAGAAGGCAAGATACGCCGATCAATTGAGGTCATTGGCCAGTCGCCTGCGGCCCATGTTCGAGGTCTGCGAAGAGGCCTTCCGTCAAGACGACTCAGAGAAGGCGTCCATCGTGATTGCCAGACATGGCGAGCTCAAGCCGGCTCTGGTCGAGTACACCAAGGAAGTCGCGGCCAGTGACCTCGGCGCAGATATGGCCATCGTCTACGCCACAGGCGCCCGCATCTTGCGTCGCATCAGCGCCCACCTCAGCAATATCGCCTCGACGGTGGTGCAGCCCTATGACCGGATTCGTCACGGCGACGAGGACATGTAGCGCTGGTCTCGCGATCCGAATCCTAGAGGAGTCGACTGGCCAGGTTGGCCAGCTCCGATCGCTCGCCCTTCTCCAGGTTGACATGGGCGTACAGCGAGTTGTCCTTGAGACGATCGATGAGATAGGACAGCCCGTTGCTGTGCGCGTCCAGATAGGGGGTGTCGATCTGGAAGATGTCACCGGTGAAGAGGATCTTGGTGCCTTCGCCGGCCCGAGTGATGACGGTCTTGATCTCGTGAGGGGTGAGGTTCTGCGCCTCATCGACGATGAAGATGATATTGGTCAAGCTGCGGCCACGGATGTAGGCCAGGGGAAGAACGTGGAGCTTCTCGTTCTCCACCATGTCGTCGATGCGCCGGTATTCGGTCTGACTTGAGTTGAAGCGATTCTTGATCATTGCCAGGTTGTCCCACAGGGGCTGCATGTAGGGGCCGATCTTGGATTGAATGTCGCCGGGTAGGTAGCCGATGTCCTTGTTGGCCAACGGCACGATGGGCCGCGTCAGGTAGATCTGGCGGAACTGTCGCCGTTGCTCGAGAGCTCCGGCCAGGGTGATCAGGGTCTTGCCCGTACCCGCTGGGCCTGTCAAGGTCACTAGCGAGACCTGCGGATTCATCATGGCGTGCAGGGCGAAGGTCTGCTCGGCATTGCGCGGCGAGATGCCGTAGGCGGATGTCTTCGAAAGCCGATCGATGGTGTCCTGCCTGGGGTTGAAGTACCCCAGCGCGGACTTGGTGGCGCCTCGCAGGATCATGTACTGGTTGGCGGTGGGTGTGAAATCGAGGACCTGGCTCACCTGCAGGCTACCGGTGGCGAAGAGCTCATCGATGACCTGATCCGCCAGATCGACTTCCGCGACTCCTTTGTAGAGCTGCTGGATGTCGCGAATCCGAACCGTCTCATAGTCCTCTGCTACCAGCCCCAGCCCGCGTGCTTTGACTCTCAGATTGATGTCCTTGCTGACCAGGACGACCCGCCGATCGGGCTCGGTATGCGCCATCTGCATGGCGGCGTTGAGGATTCTGTGGTCGTTCTTCTTGCCACCCAGAGTGGTGAAGACCTCGGAGTTCGTCGCCTCGTCCGTGACGATCCGGAATCGGCCTTTGCCTTCGCCGTCGATGGGCAGTCCAGTGGCGAATATCGGTGGCCTCCGAGAGCCGATCCAGCTCCCGCATGAAGCCCCGGGCCTGCAGGTTGATGACGCCGCTGCCCTTCTTGAAATTGTCGAGCTCTTCGAGAACGGTAATGGGCACGACCACATCGTGCTCCTCGAAATTGCTCAAGGCGGTGGCGTCGTAGAGAACGACCGAAGTGTCGAGGACAAAGACTTTGTTCATAGGCTCCTACGCGGGAATCTCAGGGGTCCGGGGGGCTCTGGGTCGCACAGAAACCTTGAAGATGGCCAGGATCAAGGTGGCGGCACCCACCCACTGCCAAGGCCCCAGGACCGATCCGTTGACGAGATAGTCGAAGACGATGGCGCTCAAGGGAAGGCAGAGCTCGCAGATGGCCGACACACTCGCTTTGACTCGGCTGAGCCCAAAATAGTAGAGAAAAATCGCGCCGCTACCCGTCGTCAGGCCAATGACCAGGATCAAGAGCCAATTTGTCGGGGTCACTGTGTCGAAAGGTAGACCCTCGCCGCCGATCAGGAGGTAGATCAGTGCCAGAAGGGTGGTCAGCCCATAGCGCGCGAATGTCGCCTGGCGGAAATCGAGACTCTCCAGCAGCCGCTTGCCGAACACGGTGGCGGAGCCGAAGGCTGCTGCCGCCATCGCCGCCCAGGCGGCCGCGATCGTGGTCGACGAGCCGTAGCCGATCTCGGGTACCCGCCAGCCAAAGGTCAGGAGATAGGCGCCGAAAAGGGCCAACGTGGCCCAAAGTAGAAATCGGCTGGTGATCCTCTCGCCCAGCAGGACACCCGCGAGCACGATGGCAAAGACCGGTTGAAGTTTCTGCAGCAGTACCACCACACTGAGCTGGTTGAAATCGACCAGGAAGAGAGCCTTGACGATGGCGAAGGTCCCCAGGATGCCGCCGCAGAGAGCCACCAAGGTCAGGGTGACCCAGTCTTCGATCTTCAGCCGCCGCACGACGCCGTAGGTGGCGAACAAGAATGGCTGCATCAGCGTGAAGGGAACCAGATGCAGGAGAAAGACCA
This sequence comes from uncultured Acidobacteriota bacterium, assembly GCA_963719055.1. Classification (GTDB taxonomy): domain Bacteria; phylum Acidobacteriota; class Thermoanaerobaculia; order Multivoradales; family JAHEKO01; genus CAXMQZ01. The sequence goes on from CAVRAU010000019.1 coordinate 37,040, forward strand.
CAAACGGCACGCTCAGGTTGAACAGCCGGGGAGTCAAAACAACCCCATCCAGGCCCCAGAGAACGGCCGCCAGACATATGGAAAGGGCTCCTAGAATGGAACGTCTCATGACATCGAGCGCGATGGTAGCACTCTCCTCGAGTCCTCCTGCAGGGCCGGTGGGGTGGAGTTTTTCTGAGAATCGGCCTGCTAGTGGACCCTTCGCAACGGAGATGGATCAAGACGGCTTTATGGCGTCCTGTCGCAGAAATGCCACAGCCTTGCCGCATGCCTGAAGCATGCTCTTCCTACACTGGGTCAGGTTGTCGCACGGGAACACTGCCGGTCAGCATCTGCCTGAGCCCTGTCGGATTCAGAGAACCACCAGAGAAGGAGACGCAATCATGATCCAACGCTCAACTCTTGTACTCATGGCCGTGATGATCGCAGCCATCTTCCTGGCACCCGCGGTCAATGCGGGCATCAAGGTCTACGAGGACGGCGACAAGTTCATCGAGATCGGTGGCCGCATGCAGATCCAGTATCTCTATTTCAGTGAAAGCCCCGCCGATGGCGACGGTGAAAGCGGCGACACCATCTTCTTCAGACGCCTGCGCCCGTATATCTCCGGATCGGTGACCAAGAACTGGATCGGCAAGATCCAGTTCGACATGGGCAAGTCAATCGACCAGGACGAATTGGCGGTCAAAGATGCCTACATGCAGTACTTGGGCTTGAAGAATCACAAGATATTCATCGGTAATTCGAAGACCGTTTTCTCCAGGGAGTACCTTGCCTCTTCGAAGCGCCAGCAGACGGTCGAAAGGTGGTTTGTGGGTCAGCACAACTTCGGCAGTCCCGACCGGATGCTCGGCTTCCGCCTCGATGGCAACACCGACAGCAAGAAGTTCGAATACAAGGTAAATGTGGGCGGTGAGAGCTTCGACCCGGACAATCGGCGGATGGACTTCGATACCCCCGTCAACGACGCCGGTGATTTCAATCTGGGCTGGGTCGGCGCGGGTCGGCTGACCTTCTATCCGAAGGAGCCGATCAAACGAGACCAGGGTGATTTCAAGCGTGGCTCTTTCAACTACGCGGTGGAAGCGGCGGCCTTCACCTGGACCAGCAACGAGGAGGATCTGAGCTACACCGACGTGGTCGGTGGCGTACAGGTCTGCAACAGCACGAGTAAGTGCGATCTGGACAGCGCCAACGGATGGGAGCTGAGCGGCGGTATCCGCGGCCGCGGTCTGTCGGTCGATCTGGAGTACAACCAGGTTTTTGGCGAGATGGTGGCCAAGAACTTCGTCGATGATGAAGGCAACCTGATACCGCTCGACAGCGGCATGTACGTCAATGGTGAGACGACCATCAAGAAGTGGCAGCTCGAGGGCGGCTACATGCTGGCCAGCATGCCTCTCGAATTCGTCTACAAGCGTGACAGCATGGACACCGATGGCTACGAAAAGGAGTGGTACGCCAACGATCTCGGCGTCAACTACTTCTTCAACAAGCACAAAGCCAAGGTGCAGTTCCTCTATCGGATGGAGTCGAACGTCAACGGTGCGAACGGCGACGACCGCAATCAGTTCATCATGCAGTGGCAGTTCGTCTTCTAGGGAGCGAATTCCTTGGCAAGACCGTCGGGTAGAGGTCGGCCATTCACGACGCCGGCCTCGATCTGTATTCCATGAGACGATGAGATCATGAACTGGCACCGAACCCATGTCGTCGGAGCTTGGCGCTCGGCTGTCGTGGCAGTCATGCTTCTTGTGCTGGGAGTCGTGCTCTCGGCAATGGATCCGGCGGTGGCGGAGGAGTCTCGAACCGCGGATCTGGACCCTGTCGTCGCTGAGATCCTTGCCATGCTCGACGCTGGCGTCGACGAAGGTGTGATTCTGCAGTGGCTGGAGTCGACCGATCGGCGGCCAGCCGATGTCGGCAGCCTAGGTCTCATCGCGCTGGCCGAGGCCGAGGCTTCGGAAGAGTTCGTCAAGACCTTGTTGACGCGGGTCGAGAACCAGGGAGCAGACCCGCCGGATCTGGCGGCACCGCCGCCACCGGCCACCCCCCACAGTGTCGAACCGATCTCTCTGGCTGACCAATCTGGAGCCCTAGGCTCCGCTGACGCGTCAATCCGATTGCGAGTCAAGCGGGTCTGGGTCGACGAGGACGAACCGGATCGGCCTCGAGATCCGCCTTGGAACGTGTTTCTATATCTGGATGGCGACCTCGTCGCGTGGGCGAGGCCTACCCTGAAGGGAGAGCCAGTCGAGGTGCGGCGGGTACTGATGCCAGGTCAGCGAGAGCTGCGCGTGGTTCTGCAACGTTACGAAGAGCTTCGTGGCGGGTGGCTTCATGAATCCCTGTCGGTCCCGATTCTGATTGGCTTCGAGGTCATGGCTGGTATTCCAGCCGAGATTGATGTCGAGATGACTCGGATCTGGGACCTGTGGCGCCAACGCAAGGATGGTGGGCCGCTTTCCTATGTCATACGGCAGGCAAATGAGATCCTTGCAGAACATGACGGTACTGGCGGCGACCCCGATCGCTGGCAACCGGTCTGCGAGGATGTGGAAGCGAACTTTGTCGGCGAGGAGATCGTGCCCAAGCGGTTCCGCAACTCCATGAGCCGGTGTGTCAGGTGGTCGGAGCTGTGGACCGGAGCGGGGCAGTCGACGGACCGCTCGGAGATCTTGACAGTTCTGGCCAGGGACGACTTCGAGCCACCGGTTCGTTAGAGCGATCGGCGACCCGTTCCAGGTCGCGTCTCAGTCTGGATGGGTCGGAAGATGAACCCGAAAGACCGAGCCCTCTCCCAGACGGCTCTCCACCTCGACGCGGCCGCCGTGGAGCTGGGCGACGTGTTTGACGATGGCCAGACCCAGCCCGGTTCCCCCCTCATCACGGCTGCGACCCTTGTCCACCCGGTAGAAGCGCTCGAAGACGCGGTTGAGACAGTGGCTCGGGATGCCGATGCCGGTATCGGTAACTTCGAACGTCATCTCTCCGTCATGCTGCAGCAAGCGGGCCTTTACCGAGCCCCCCAAGCGGTTGTACTTGACAGCGTTGTCCAAGAGATTGATCACCAGACGCTCCAAGGAGTTGCGATCACCGTCGAGGGAGGACATCGACTGAGATTCGACGTCGAGCGTAATCTCTTTCTCGGTGGCCTGGGGCGTGATGGAGTCGAGGCAGTCCTCCAGCAACTTGTCGAGGTGCACCACGGTGCGTTCGCTCCTGTCGTCGAGACTCTCCAACCTGGAAAGCGTCAGAAGGTCCTCAAGAAGGGCCTGGAGTCGGGTGCACTGCTGCAGAATCCGATCCAAGAACCGGAATCCGGTTTCCGGTTCGTCGATATCGCCATAGCGCAGTGTCTCGGCGTACCCGCGTATAGCGGTCAGGGGTGTCTTGAGCTCGTGAGAGACGTTGGCCACGAAGTCGCGGCGCATCTGACCGAGAAGCACCAGTTCGGTAGTGTCTCGGGCTACAAGGACCACTCCTGCCTTCTGATCCAGGCTGGTGGTGGCGATCGCGATCGTGCGGGTCGTCGGGGTCTCGATCTCGATGTCGGCTAGCTGCGGCTCACCGGTAGAGAGTGTGTTGACGATGAGATCCTCCAATTGTGTCTGGCGAGTGATTTCCAGAGGGGTGAGCCCATCGTCTCTCCGCTGATGCCGAAAAGCCGTCGAAACGCAGGGTTGGCGAGACGAGTGAATCCTTCGCCGTCGGTCACCAGGACTCCCTCGCGCATGCTCAATACTACGGCCAGGAGGTGCTCGCTTCGCGTCGTCAACTCCTGGATCTGATCTTCCGCTTGGGCCGCAATTCTGTTCAGAAAACCACCCAGCCGACCGAACTCGGTACGGCTCGAGACCTCGATACGATAGGAGAAATCACCGCTCTCCAGGTGCTGCGGCGGATTCGAGCAGCTCCGGGACGGCTCGAGAGATCTGGCGTTGCAGCCACCAGAGCCAGGCACCGATGGCCACCATGGCCGAGATCATGGCCGCCAGGATCACCATGGTCGAGTCCCGACGCAGAGCTCTTGAGGCCCTGTACCGGCTGGGCGAGTCGAACGACTAGTAGACGCCCCTCGGAGTCGACCACGGTCTTGGCTGCGTATACGTACACCAACCCAGTCGTGGCACTCCGGCGCACCGAGGACCCTTCTCCCTCTTCGCGTGCCGCTGACGACTTCGGCGCGTTGGGAATGATTCTCCGTGCTCTGAACCTGCGACCAGGTGCGAGCGCTGTCGGCCAGTACCTGACCCGAGTCGTCAATGATGGTGATGCGGAGCTGCTCGTCGCGGGAGAGGCCGGCTATTTTGGCGTGCATTGTCTCCGATTCTCGCGACAGGTCTTCCGCGAGCAGGCTGGAGACCAGGGGAAGTGTGTTCTGCAGTTGAGTGGCGACTGCCGCTTGCAGGAGGCTGCTGAACACGATCCAGGTCAACGGGACGGCCACCGCCAAGCACCGCCACCGCGGGGAGGATGAGAGCCAGTCGAATCTTCGGCGAGAACAGGAGGTTTGCCACGGCGGATCAGCTTCGCATGCGGTAACCGACTCCGATGACGGTCTCGATTCGATTCGCCTCGGCTCCGAGCTTGCGACGCAGCCGACGGATATGGGTGTCGACGGTGCGGCTGTCGGTTTCCTCCGCATACTTCCAGACGTCGGAGAGCAGCCTCTCGCGAGTCTGCACACGGTTTCGACGCTCCATCAGGATTCTCAGGAGTCGAAACTCGGTGGCGGTTAGAGGGATCTCCTCGCTTTCTACCAGCAGGCGATGACCCGGTACATCCAAATGCAGATCTCCCACTTCCAGAATCTCGGTTGGGTCTGTCTCCTTGATCTCCGAGCGGCGCAGGACCGCGTTGATTCGTAGGACCACTTCGCGGGGACTGAAGGGCTTGGAGATGTAGTCGTCAGCGCCAAGCTCCAGCCCGACGATTCTGTCGACCTCCTCGCTCTTCGCCGTCAAGATCACCAGGGGAACGGAGGCGGTCCGAGGGTCTCTCTTGAGAAGACGACAGATCTCGAGTCCGTTGAGACCCGGGAGCATCAAGTCGAGCAGTATGAGGTCGGGTGGGTTCGTGCGTATCGAGTCGAGAGCCGTGTCACCGCGGAGGTCCACCTCGACGGTGAACCCCTCCCTGTTCAGGTTGTACTCGAGCACCTCGGCGATGCTCTGCTCGTCTTCGACGACGAGAATTCGGGCTGGTTGCATAGCGGCAAGAGCTTAGCAAGGAAACTCGGCTTTCGAGCGGTGCTGGAGGACCCCGGAGAGCCTGGCGACGATGACTGCTGCCCAGGCCCAAGAACACTTGGGGAGACTGGTATAGTCTGCCCTCCAACAGGTTGCCTTGACGGGTCCAAGACCGGGGAGTGCCCATGACATCGGAAACCAAGTCGCAAAGAACTCCGCTCTTCGATTGCCACGTCAGGGCCGGTGGCAAGATCGTGGACTTTGCCGGTTGGCAGCTGCCTGTCCAATACACCGGCGTGATGGAAGAGCATCGCGCGGTGCGCACCGCGGCGGGCCTCTTCGATGTCTCCCACATGGGGGAGTTCAGGGTGCAGTGGCCCCGGTGCTGAGTCCTTTCTCCAGCAGTTGACCCCCAACGATGTGTCGAAGTTGACGCCAGGGAAGGATTCACTACAGCGGTCTGTTGACCGAATCCGGCACCTACGTGGATGATTTGCTGGTCTATCGGGTCGGCGGAAGAAGAGTTCATGTTGGTGGTCAATGCCGCCAACTCGGACAAGGACTTTGCCTGGCTCGAAGACAGGTTGCCGGCAGACGTGAGCCTCGAAGATGTCTCCGATGACTACGCCCTTCTGGCCCTCCAGGGTCCAGCTGGCCGAAGAGATCCTGGCCCAGGTGACCGAGATCGATCTGTCACAGATTCGCTACTATCGATTCGAACTCGCCGACATCGCAGGTCACCAGGCCATCGTGTCGCGAACGGGTTACACCGGTGAAGATGGCTTCGAGCTGTATCTCTCTCCCGCCAGCGCGCCGGCGGTCTGGGATCGGCTTCTGGAAGCCGGACGGGCCGCACGGGCTGATTCCGGCGGGTCTCGGAGCGCGGGACACCTTGCGACTCGAAGCCGCCATGGCTCTCTATGGTCACGAGATCGATGACACCACGACCCCCCTCGATGCGGGCTTGAGTTGGGTGGTCAAGTTGGCCAAGGGCGACTTCCTCGGTCGTGACGTTCTGGTGGCACAGAAGGAACAGGGCCTGGACAAGAAGCTCGTGGGATTCGAGATGGTCGGTCGGGGCATCGGGCGGCAGGGCTATGAGGTCCTCTCGAACGGAGAGGTGGTGGGCCGAGTCACCAGCGGTTCCTTCAGCCCAACCCTAGAGAAAGCCATCGGGATGGCTTATGTGCCCCCGCGCCTCGCAGAGGCGGGAACCGAGATCGAGATCCAGGTTCGCAAGAACGCAGTCCCTGCGAGGGTCGTCCCCATTCCGTTCTACAAGAGGGAGAAGTAACTGGGATAGAGTTTGGTTGAACGTTCGACAGGCGGAGGAGAGAGCGTATGTATCCGGAAGACTACAAATACTCCAAGGATCACGAGTGGATTCGCATCGAGGATGATATCTGCGTGGTGGGCATCACGGACTACGCCCAGGACGAGCTGGGCGAGGTGGTTTTTGTCGAAATGCCCGAGCCCGGCCAAGCCTTCGATGCCCATGACGAGATCGGTTCCATCGAGTCCGTAAAGGCCGTCGCCGAGGTCTACACTCCGGTCACGGGTGAGATCGTCGAGGTCAACGAGGTGTTGGAAGACGCGCCGGAGACGGTCAACAAGGATCCCCATGGAGAGGGCTGGATGGTCAAGATCCGCTTCTCCTCGAGCGACGAGCTGGGCGAGCTCATGGATATCGAGGCCTACAGACAATTCCTCGACAGTGGCGAATAGTCAGTTCTGGGAGCTCAGCCTCCTCGGCGTCTTCCTGGCAGTCTGGACCGTGGCCCTGGCGTCTCTGGTGGGACTCCTGCCAACTGCCGGCCTGCTCGACCTGAGTCTCTATCAACTCTATGGTGTGGCGGCGGCTCTGGGTTGGCTGTCCGGCAACGTCTACATCAGCCGCGCCCGCTCGGTACCCAAACCGTTGCGGCGTCGCCTTCTCCTGGTCTATCTGCTCGGCCCGCCGGGAGCCCTCTACCTCGTTCGATCCCTGGCACCACTGGCGGTACAGGCGCAAGCTCCCTTCGCTGCGATCTACGCCTGCGGTGTGTTCTTCGTGCTCTTCCTGGTTCCCGTGACGCTCAAGGGTAGCGCGCCGACGAGCAGGCTGCGCTAGCGGCTGGCCTGCGGTTGCACTCGAGGCCTTTCCACCAACATACAGTCGCCGTAGGAGTAGAACCGGTATCCAGCCCGCACGGCCTCGTTGTAGGCATCGAGGACGCTTTGACGCCCAGCGAAGGCGCAGACCAGCATCAGCAGGGTGGAGCGGGGCAGGTGGAAGTTGGTGAGCAAGAGATCCACCGCCTGGAAAGGGAAGCCCGGACGAATGAACAGATCGGTCTTGCCGTTCGTCGCCTTGATGTCTCCTTGCGCGGCCATGACTGATTCGAGTGTGCGCACCACGGTCGTGCCCACGGCAACGATCCGTCCTCCCTCAGACCTCGTCCCCCGGATTGCCGACGCTGCCTCCTCGGAGATCTCGAAGCGCTCGAAGTCCATGCGGTGATGGTCGACCCTCTCGGCCGTCACCGGTCTGAAGGTACCTATGCCCACGTGTAGGGTGATCCTCGCCAATCCGATGCCGGCGCTCTGGATCTCGTCGAGCAGCGCGTGGGTAAAGTGGAGCCCAGCCGTGGGAGCGGCGATCGCTCCGGGTTGCTCCGCATAGACGGTCTGATAGTCGGTTTGATCCGCTTGCCGGTCATCGCGTCGGATATAGGGAGGTAGTGGCATGTGCCCCAGGCGGTCGAGATGGGGTTCGACAGGCTCACTGAAATCGATCTCGATGCGGCCCTCGTCGAGTTTCTTGACGACTTCGACCTCCAGCTTCTGATCGAGCTCGAAGCTCATTCCGGGACGTGCACGCTTGCCAGGTCGGGCCAGGGACCGCCAGCGCGTGGAAGAGATCTTTTCGATCAGGAGAAGCTCCAGACGTCCGCCGGTGTCTGGCCGCCGCGCGAAGAGACGGGCAGGGATGACTTTGGTGTCGTTGACGACCAGGAGGTCACCCTTCTTCAACAGAGATGGCAGGCTGGAGATCTGCCGGTGGTGGCAACGACCCTCATGATCTCAAGTGCAAGAGGCGACTCTCTCCCCGAGGAGCGGGTGCTTGGGCGATGCACTCCTCAGGGAGCGAATACTCGAAGTCGGAGGTCAACATCAGGAACTCGAGAGTTTGCGGGGATCGAGAAAGTCGCGCATACCATCGCCCAGCAGGTTGAAGGCGATGACGGTCACCGAGATGGCGAGACCGGGGAATGTCGTCACCCACCAGGCGGAGGTCAGGGAATCCACTCCATCCGCGATGATGTTGCCCCAGCTGGGTGTAGGAGGCTGCACGCCGAATCCGAGAAAGGACAGGGCCGCTTCGATGAGGATCACCGCACCGACTCGCAGCGACACATCGACCAGAACTGGCGACAGGGCGGCCGGCAGCATGTGTCGGGTAAAGATTCGCCAGGGATGTTGCCCCAGGCCGCGGGCGGCCAGAACATAGTCCGTCTCCTGCAAGCTCAAGAGCTCGGCGCGAATCAGGCGGCTCACAGACATCCAGCCTGTCAATCCCAGCACCAGAATCACCACCCAGAAGTGCACACCGGTCAGGGCGGCCAAAGCGAGGACCAGAAAGAGCCGGGGAAACATCAGCAGGGCGTCTACCAGTCGCATGAGGATAGCGTCGAGCCAGCGGCCGCCCAGCGCCGCGACCGCTCCCACGAGGATGCCCACGACCAGAGAGATGGCGGTGGCCAGGAGACCGATGGCCAAAGAGATCCGGGCTCCGAAGACGATTCGAGACCAGAGATCCCTCCCCAGCCTGTCGGTGCCCAGCGGGAAGAAGATCTCTCGACCGCTCGGGTCGTCGTTGGATTCGGCCACGGCAGACCGCGCCACGATCTGGGTCCTGCCGAGCCTCTCGAGCTCGAGATCCCCGTTGACGGACTGCACGGATTGCGCCAGCAGCCAACGGCCGTCCCGTAGCTGAACCGCTGGGTGGGAGCTCAGTGGAGGAAGATAGCGACCGACGGCTGGATCGAACTGCGTCTCGGGCGAGTGGGGTGTCAGCAGCGGAGCCGCCAGCGATAGAGCCACCAGCAGGAGGACGATCGCCAGGCCCCAACGACCCGAGCGACTCAGCTGCGCGGCCCGCGGCCTCGGGCCGCTCATTGGCGCACCCGCGGGTCGATGGCGGCGTGAACCATGTCGGCCAGGAAATTGCCGGCGATGACCATTGCTCCTGCCAGCGCCGTCGTGGCCAGGATGACCGGATAGTCGCGGGCCTGGATCGAGTCGTAGGTCAGCCGGCCCAGACCCGGCCAGGAGAAAACGACCTCCACGACCAGCGAGCCGCTGAGCAGGAAGGGCAGGGACAGTCCCATCAGCTGCACCAACGGCGTGGCGGCATTCTTCATGGCGTGGATCCAGATCACCCGGCGCTCGCTCAGACCCTTGGCTCTAGCGGTGCGAATGTAGTCCTGCTGCAGAACCTCCAGCAGGCTGTTGCGGGTGAAGCGGGCCACGACCCCGGCGCCCCCCAAGACGAGGACCAAGACAGGCAGGGTGAGGTGGTAGAGGAGGTCGGCCAAACGGGCAACGGGGGGCAGCGTCGCCGCGTTCACGGAGGTCATATGTCCGGCTGGGAAAAGGGACCAACGATGGCTGAAAAGCATGAGGGCCATGAGCCCGGTCCAGAATATGGGCAAGGAGTAGAACAACAGCGATGCCATGCGGATCAGATGATCGGTGGTCGTGTCCACGCGGCGGGCGGTCGCCACGCCCAGGATCAGACCGAGGGCGAACTGCAATCCCAGCGCCACACCGGTCAAGAGGAGCGTCGCCGGCACGCGCTCGGCGATCACCTTCTGCACGGGTCTGAGGTGAACATAGGAAACTCCCCAGTCACCCTCGAGAACTACCGCCCGCATCCAGATCAGGTACTGCTCGGCCAACGGCCGGTCGAGACCGTAGATACGGCGCAGCGCCTCCCGGTCTTCAGTCCCCAGCCGGGGATCGTCGATGATAAACGTTGGATCACCTGGAGCCAGATGAACGAAGAAGAAGGTGAAGCTCAGCACCAGCACCAGCAGCAACGCGGCTGACGCGAGTCGTTTGAGGTGTAGCCGGCCATGTTCGCCTGCATGGCCCGTAGCGTAGCTCTATCGGGTGGGTTCTAGCCACCAGTTTTCGAGATTGAAGAAGGGATCCAGGGCATTGGGTTGCGCCTCTCGCAGGCGAACGGAGGTGCCGGTGAGCCTTGCGACTCCCAGAGGAGCGTGTAGGGCTGCAGTTGATGGAGGATCTCCTGAACCTCGGCGAGCAGCTGCGCTTTCTCGGCTGCATCCGTCTGATCGCGTACCCTTTCTAGAAGGCGATCGACCTCTTGGTTGGTGAAACTGCCGAAATTGTAGCCCTCTTCTATGGAATCACTGTGAAACGCGTAGTCCAGATCCAATGAGGTGTCGATCGTCCAGCCACCTAGCATGGCATCGAAGTCGTGCGCCAGGCTGCGTTCGATCAAGGTGTTGAACTCCAGCTGACGAACCTCCGCTCGGATGCCGATACGGCGCAGCTGCTCCTGGATCATGACGGCGGCGTCGATCCGTACGCTGGAGCTGGAATTGGTCATCAACTCGAAGGAGAACGGCTACCCCGTTTCGATCCAGAAAGCCGTCTTCGTCGCCGTCTTCCCAGCCCAGCCCTTGCAGGATTCCCCGCGCGGCCTCGGGATCGTAGGGCCAGGGCTCGATCTCCGAGTTGTGAGCCCAAACGGAGGAGATGATGGGGGAGGAAGCGACTCGTGCGTGGCCAAACCATAGCGCCTCGACCAGGGCTTGTCGGTCGATGGCCATAGTGAGGGCGCGGCGGGTCTCGACGTTCTCAAAAAGCGGCTTGGCCGTGTTCCAGCAGATGAAGTTGTATTGCCGCGCCCAATAGGTCAAGACCTGGAGATCTGGCGAGCTCGAGACCCTTTCGGCTTCGGCCGCCGGAACGTGATCGACGAAGTGCACGTCGCCCGCCAGCAGATGACCCACCTGGTTGACCTTCTGCGGCACGATGCGAAACACCACAGCCTCGAGAAGGGGTCTTGCCGGGACATGATAGCCATCATTTCGGTGCAGGACGATCTGTTGCTGACGATCCCAGTCCGCCAAACGGAACGGTCCGTTGGTGACCAGATTTTCGAGAAACCAGTCGGCGTTCTGTCGCCATTCGGAAAAGGGGAGCTGGGACCAGACCGAACTGGGTAGGATGACGCCATAGTTGAGATCGGCCAGCTGGGTGACGTTGCGGCGGTGGTAGGTGACGCGGACTGTGTGGTCGTCTATTGCCTCCACAGAGGCAATGTTCTCCTTGGAGTCGGCCGACTTCCAGGCCACATCAGGATGGGTCTGAGCTCGCCAACTCCATTCGACGTCGGCCGCGGTCACCGGCTCGCCGTTGCTCCACATCACATCGGTGCGCAGGAAGAGCGTCAGGACTCTGCCGTCTTCGGACCAATCCCAGGATCTGGCCAGCTGGGGTTTGAAGGTCGGCGGATGCTGGTCGAAGTCTGGCTGCTCCTGGAAGAGATGCAAAAACATCAGGTGCAGAACCGATTGGGTGAAGCTACTCGTGGCCGATAGAAGCTCGTTGACTCCTCCCAGGTCTGCCCCAGAAGCCACCACCATGGTTCCTCCAGGTCGGGGCTCATCGGTAGAGGGTGATGAGTCCGCGATGGGCGCCTCGGGTCCGCAGGCCATTCCCAGAAGGCCCGCGCAGCAGAGCGAGAGGATATAGCGGCCCACTTTGGGACTCTGCAGCCAACCATTCATCACGACTGGATTGTGTCGCCACGCGGAAGGGACTGCAAGCGAAAGCATCACAGGGGTGCGTCGCGCACTGGTATTCTTGATCGAAGATGAAGTTGAATACCCCACCCGTGTCGAGACGCCTGGTCGTGGCGTCGGTCTTCCTGGGGATTTTCATTCTCATGGATCTGGCGCTCTTTGGCTGGTTGATCTTTCGATCGTTGTCCCAGCGCGAGGTGCAGAGGGTGCTGCTGGAGACCCGCCAGGAAGCCGAGGGCCTGGCGCAGCAACTGGCGGGACGGGCGTTGGAGGAAGGGTGAAGATCTCTATTCGGTCACCACGACCGAGCGGGAACTGCAAACCTATATCGACTCGATTCTCAAGCAGCGCAAGTTCGTGCAAACCGTCGAGGTCGTAGACAGCGAGGGTCGGGTGGTATTTCGCGGCACCGGTGAGGCGACCTTCGAGCTCGAGCCGGTGGATTTCTCGACGATCGAGACAGGAGAGGTCACGTCCCGGGTCGAAGTCCGGCCATTCGAGCGCCAGTCCACGTTCCCGGTCGATGAAGCGGTGGAGTCGCTGCACGATCTCAACCTGCCCATCGGCGAGTTGGGGTTTCTGCATATCGGTATCAGCCAGGGGGAGCTACAAAGGAGCATCGACACCCTGCGAGCGGATCTGATCCAAACCACCGGTCTCATCGCGGGGTTGACCCTGGTGGTCCTGTTGTTGGCCTACCTGATCATCTGGCGGCTTTGGGCCCGCGGCCAGAAGCTGGAAGAGCAAGCCCGTGAGAGCGAGCGTCTCGCCTACATTGGCACCCTGGCGTCCGGCCTGGCCCATGAGATTCGCAACCCCTTGAACTCCCTGAACCTCAATATGCAGCTGTTGGAGGAAGAGATGGTCCAGCGGCCGGCGACCGGTTCGGGGAATCGGTTGATGGCCATCACCCGGGACGAGATCCATCGGCTGGAAGGTCTGGTGACGGAATTCCTCCTCTACGCCAAGCCGCCTCCCCTCGATCTGGACGTCTTCTCCGCCGCGGGTCTCCTCTTCCGGTGCCGTCAGATCCTGGCAGGCGAGGCGGAGGCGCTGCAGGCCAATTTGGTCGTCGAGGATCACAGCGAGGGCGCCCAGGTGGAGGTGGATCTGGGCCAGATGACCCAGCTGCTCCTCAATCTGGTTCAGAACGCTCTCGCGGCGGCAAAGGAGAAGGGCGTTGCGGTCCAGGTCTATCTCCGGGCCCTGCGAGAAGGAGACCAGGTCGTTCTCGAAGTCGAGGACATGGGAGTGGGAATGTCCGCCGAGCAGGTGGACAAGATGTTCGATCTGTTCTACTCGACCCGCAGGGGCGGCACAGGGTTGGGTCTGGCAGTCGTGGAACGGATTGCCAGGGCACACGGCGCCAGACTGGATGTCGTCAGCTCTCCAAACCGCGGCACCCGAGTGCGAGTGATCTTGCCGCGGGCAGATTCCCAGGCGTCGGCAGCGCAGTCGGATCTTGCGGATCCGCCCCGCTCCGCGGCCGGCGGCGAGGTGTAGGATTCCCGGCGCGAGCTAAGGGACATCCACCAGAGTGTCGAAGTCCTCCTGGGTCAGGAACTGATCCACCTCCTCGCTGCCGCAGACTTCGCAAAAGGCCTCCTTGGCTTCGTCCTCCTGCCACTCGAAGACATAGGTGGGCGCTTCACAATTCAGGCAGATCAGGTATTCGGGTCTGGCCACGAACCCCTCCTTTCCGTTGGTGGAAGTTTATGCCAGGAAACTCGCAGGAGGTCGGATTGACCCTGGTCGAAATTTCGTGCTACCCTCGCCCGTCCGCGCCGGTGAAACGGTGCTGGTGGAGGTTTGTAGCTATGTATGCTGTGATTGAGACCGGAGGCAAGCAGTTTCGGGTCGAGCCCGGAGACGTCATCGATGTGGAACTGACGCCAGTTTCCGGCAAGAAGACCCCAAAAGTCACGTTCGATCGAGTCCTGCTGGTCGGCGGCGAGAAGGGTGTCAAGGTGGGCGCTCCAGTTGTCAGCGGTGCCGAGGTCACGGGGGTGCTCGTCGACGAGGTCCGGGGACCGAAGATCCGCGTCTTCAAGATGAAGCGACGCAAGGGATACCGCCGGACACGAGGACACCGACAGGATCTTCTGCGTGTGAAGATCGAGAACATCAAAGCGGGACGCGCGAGCGCCGCCCAGACGAAGAAGCAGGTAGAGACCGACAAGGAAGCCGAGGCGTAGTTATGGCGCATAAAAAGGGACAGGGGTCGAGCCGCAATGGTCGGGATTCGAATCCGCAGTTTCTGGGCGTGAAACGATACGGTGGCCAGATCGTCAGTGGTGGGACCATTCTGGTTCGGCAACGAGGCACGAAGTTCAATCCAGGGCTCAATGTGGGGCGAGGTAAGGACGACACCTTGTTCGCCATGGCGCCTGGGGTGGTGCAGTTCCAGGACCGGGGAAGACGGGGCAAATTCGTCCACGTCGTGCCAGCCGAGTAGCGACACTTCGTGGGTCGTATGCTGTCGTCAGCCCACGGTTCAAGCTCCCTGAAAATTGACCTTTATCGATGAAGCCGTCATTCATGTCCAGGCAGGACGTGGAGGAGACGGCTGCGTTGCTTTTCGCCGCGAGAAGTTCGTCCCCCGCGGCGGCCCCTCGGGGGGAGATGGTGGGCATGGAGGCTCGGTCTCTCTAGTCGGGGATGAGAGCTTGAACACTCTCTACCATCTTCGTTTTCGATCCCTCTACACCGCCGACCGCGGGCGTCACGGAGAAGGATCGAATCGCACTGGCAGATCGGCCACGGGTTTCGAGATCAAGGTGCCATTGGGAACCCAGGTCTACGATGAAGAGAGCTCCGATCTGCTCGGAGAGATTCTGGCTGACGGCGAAATCCTGAAGGTGGCGCAGGGGGGGCGTGGCGGCAGAGGAAACGCGCGATTCGCTTCGGCGGTCCGGCGGGCTCCCCGGGAGGCCGAGCGCGGGCAGCTGGGCCAGGAAAGGCAGCTGCGACTAGAGCTGAAGCTGCTGGCGGACGTGGGTATCGTTGGGCTTCCCAACGCCGGCAAGTCCACTTTGATCAGCGTCATCTCGGCGGCCCGGCCCAAGATCGCCGACTATCCGTTCACTACCTTGCAGCCCTGTCTCGGAGTGGTCGCCGAAGGACCGGACACGGAGCCCTTCGTCGTTGCGGACCTTCCTGGGCTGATCCACGGAGCTGCCGGAGGGGCGGGTCTTGGACACCAGTTCCTGCGCCATGTGGAGCGTTGCCGGATTTTGCTCCATCTGGTGGATCTCTCCCAGGAATCGGGAAGCGCTGAAGAGGATCTGTCGACTGTCGAAAACGAGCTGGGCGCTTTCGACCCGGCTCTCTTGCAGCGTCCCCGCATTCTGGTCGGTACCAAAGTCGATGCAGTGGACGAAGACCGGCGCCGAGAGCTCAGTGCGGCGGCCGATGTTCGTGGGTTACGCTACATGGAAATCAGCTCTGTGGCTGGAGTGGGTATCGGCTCTTTGTTGAGCTGCTCTGCGAGAGCTGCTGTATGGAGAAGACAACCAGTGAGACTGGGGCTGTTTGGCGGCTGTTTCGACCCGATCCACTATGGGCACATCCGCCCCGTGCAAGAGGCCAGGTCGAAGCTGGAGCTGGATCGAGTGGTGTTTCTGCCCACGGCCGTTCCGCCCCACAAGCCGGGTCGTCAATTCGCGCCTCCCCATGCCAGGTTCGCCATGGTCGAGCTTGCCCTTCTGGAGGAGCCGGGTCTCGTCGTCAGCCCCCTCGAGTTGACTCCGGAGAGACCCTTCTACACCGTCGACTCGCTGCGCTATTTTCGGCAACATCAAAGCGATGCGGAGCTCCATCTCCTCATCGGTGGTGATGGGTTTGCGGAGCTCCATACCTGGAAGGAGTGGCAGGAGATTATCCGATTGGCCCACCTGGTCGTCTTGACCCGTCCGGATTGGCACTGGACGGAGTTTCGGCATCGCGTGCCCGCTGAGCTGGCGGAGCTGGCGGAGACCGAGCGAGTCCGATTCATCGCCAACGACCCGGTGGCGGTTTCGGCCACCGAGATTCGGCATTGGTTGGCGGAAGGCCGGGAGATTCCCGGCGATGCGGTGCCGGAATTGGTGCTAAAGTACATCGACAAGTACTCCCTATATCAATGAGCGGCAAGGTCCAAAGCCAACCCGACATCGCGGCCAGATGCCGCAACGCAGTGGTAGCGGTGGAGGACCGCAAGGGCCAGGATCTGCGAGTTCTGGAGTTGAGCGAGATCAGTTCCTTGGCGGACTATTTTCTGATCTGCAGCGGCAACAGCGAGCGCCAGGTGCAAGCGATCGCCGATGCGGTCGTGGAGAGGCTGCGGGCCGACAAGGTCAGACCCCACCATATCGAGGGCTACCAGCCTGGCCGTTGGGTTCTCCTCGACTACGGTGATTTCGTGGTGCACGTCTTCGATGACAGCACCCGGGCGTTCTATGCGCTCGAGAAGCTGTGGGCGGATGCGCCGGACGTTACCGCCGAGTTCGTCCAGTGACACCTCCCACCTCCGCCGGCGCTTTTTCCGATCTCTTCCGATACACGCCATCGCTGGAGTCGTTTCTGGGCAGCGCCCAGAGGGCAGCGCTGAGCGAGGCGCCCATTCTCGTCCTGGGTGAGCCGGGCACCGGCCGCTCGACCCTGGCTCGTGGCCTGCACGCGATCAGCGGACGGGCCCAGGGACCGTTGGTGGAGGTCGATATCAGCGCCATTCCCTGCACTCTCTTTGAAAGTGAGCTGTTCGGGTATCGGGCTGGAGCTTTTACCGGGGCCGAGCTCTCGGTCGACGGTCGAGTGGAGCGTGCCCAGGGCGGATCTCTTCTTCTGGACCACGTGGAGGATATTCCCCAGGACGCGCAGCCGAAGCTGTTGCGGGTGATCGCCGAGAGGCGATTTGCGCCGCTCGGCGGCCAAGAGAGATCAGCAGATGTGCGGTTTCTCGGGATCGGATCCGAGGACTTGCCTGAACGAGTCGCGAACGGGAGCTTTCGCCAGGACCTCTTCTATCGTCTCGAAGTCGTCACCTTGAGTTTGCCACCACTGCGCGACAGGCGGGGAGATCTCGAGCCCCTGATGAGTTTCTTCCTGTCCGATCTCGAACAACGGTTTGGCAAGAATCGCCTCGAGGTGACCCCGTCGGCCCAGGCTTGGATGCACGAGTACTCCTGGCCAGGGAACCTGCGCGAGCTGCGCAATGTTCTGGAGCGTTCCCTCATCACTCAGGGTGAAGGGCCGCTGGACCCCTCCTGCCCTGATCGTCGCGGCGGTCGTCCCGAGCCGCTGCAGGAGATGGAACGGAGGCAGATTCTGCTGGCCCTCGCCTACACACGAGGGCATCAGGGGAGAGCCGCCAAAGTACTGGGTATCAGTCGCAAGACACTCTGGGAAAAGCGCCGCCGGTACGATATTCCCTAGATCATGATGGACAGGGTGCGGTCTCTCTCTCGACTGGCGGGAGTCCTTCTTCTGGCGACGGTTCTTGCTGCGGCCACGGAGGCTCAGGATCCCGGTGACCTGCTATCGAAGCTCGCCCGTGACGAGTCCACAAGCCAAGGTGAGGACGAGGCTCGCTCGAGCCAGACTCTGCTGTTGGAGGCCATGGAATCGGCGGGTATGCAAGACGTGCAGCGGATGCCACCGACTGGCTCCGGGGGGTGGTTACATCTGCAGGGGACCCTGCAGGGAGAGTCGGTGAACGAGATTGTACTCACGGCCCATTACGACACAGTCGCTGGTAGCCGGGGAGACCTGGACAACGCTGCCGGATGTGCCGCGACCATGGGAGTCGTGGCCGAGCTGTCCAGGGTGCCGCTGCGCAACACGCTGCGGCTGGTCTTCACCGACGGAGAAGAGGAGCAGGCCGGTGGAAGTCGCGCCTGGCTCTCTGAACTATCACCAGAGGCCCGCCGAAGAATGGTGGCGAATCTGAATGTGGATATGGTCGGCAGTGGCCTCCATCCTGGCCCTGGTGTTGTGCACATCCTCGCCGGCTGGCAAGGGGATCAGAGGGTTGTGTCTCCAGCCTGGCTGGTCCACACGGTGTTGCGGGGTGCCGAGACAGCTGGGTTTCCTGTCGCGGTCCTCGATCCGCGTTGGTCGTTGTTCGCACAGCTCGCCGTGCGTTGTGCGGTGCCGGCGTTGCTGTCCGATGGCCGACGGTTCCTCGAATCGGGGATCCCGAGTGTGACGGTCTCCGATCTTCCCATGACCGCTCCCAGGGGATGGCACTCTGGCTTCGGGGGCCAGGCGGGCACTGTGGAAGAGAAGCGTCTCCGCGCTTGGACTCGAGTCATTGCCGCTGTATCCAGACGCCTGGACGCTCTGGAAGGACGGCCAGCCTGGGAGACGGAATACCTGGTTCTGGCTGGTCGAGTCTGGATACGACGCGACCTCGTCTGGGCGGGTTTCTTGCTCTGGATCCTGCTGGTTTGGCGAGGCCTGCCGGGCTCGTGGCGCCAGCGTGACTCCGGTCATCGTCGTCGGATGGGTCGCTCCTATCTGCCAGGATTCGCCTTTCGAATGCTCTTCCTCGTCAACGTGTTCCTCATCCCCACCTTTGCCACGATTCTCCTGTATCCGGTGGGCATGCTGGCGCTACCAGGGAAGGCGAAACGACCCGCGATCCAGCAGCTTCTCTGCCTTCTGGCAGCGCTGCCGACCCTGGTTTTCACAGGCTGGCTGACTGTCGGTCAGATCGCCGGCTGGTTTGTCATCGAGCGCGCCGCCCTGCTTCCCGCCACCATGGTCATGCTGACCCTGGCCACCTTCTGCGCCTGGCAATTGGACTCGTCACCGGCACCCTCTGCTTTGTAAGGTCCGGCCTCCATACTGGGGTCTGCTCTTCGGCCCAGGGGCGGGGCTTGTCCCCGCCCTTGAAGCGGCCGGCCTCTGCGCCGGCCACGAACGGCTCACAGGATCCTCAGGCTGGCTGTCTCAGCGACCCTTCCACTGGGCTGGACGCTTTTCGAGGAAAGCGGCTACGCCTTCTTCCTTGTCTTCGGAGGCGAAGCAGAGGCAGAAGAGATCGCGCTCGTAGAGAATGCCTTCTTCGACGGGTAGTCGCTGACTGGCGCGGACGGCCTCTTTGGCTACCTTCAGGGTCAGGGGGCTCTTGGAGGCGATCTTCGCGGCGAGCTCGAGGGTCTTTTCTCGCAGCTCGTCATGGGGCACGATCATCTCCACCAGTCCGATGTCCTTGGCATCGAAGGCCGAGATCATGTCGCCGGTCAGGACCATGTACATCGTTTGTCCGGGTCCGATGAGGCGCGGCAGGCGCTGGGTGCCGCCGCCTCCGGGGATCAGCCCGAGATTGATCTCGGGCTGTCCGAATCGGGCCTTGTCCGAAGCGATCCGGATATCGCAGGAAGCTGCAAGCTCACTGCCTCCGCCCAGGCAGAAACCGTTGATCATGGCGATCACCGGTTTGGGATAGCTGCTCATGACGTCGAAGATGCGCGGCTGACGCATGGCCTGTCGCTGGTCGAACGGCGAGCGGCCTTCGAACTCACCAATGTCCGCGCCGGCGATGAAGGACTTCTCACCGGCCCCGGTCAGCACCACAACACCGACCGAGTCATCGGTTTCGATCTGCTCGAGGTGCTGCAGAACTTCGTCCCGGACCTGCTGGTTGAGGGCATTGAGCTTCTCTGGGCGATTGATGGTCAGAACAATGACGCGACCCTCTTGCTCTCTCAGAATCACTTCGGACATGATGTCGATCCTCCTGATAGCGGGGATGGATGTTCCCTCAACGATGGTTCCATTCGGGGCGCCGCTTTTCCATGAAAGCGGCGAGTCCTTCGGGCATATCCGCGGTCTCGGTCAGCTCGTCCAGGTAGATGTGCTCGCTCAGCGCCAAGGCCTCTGCGAAAGGCTGGTTTTGGCCAGCGCGAATGGCTCGTTTGGTGAGCCGGGTGACGATCAGGCTGTGGCCGAGAATCGTCTGGACAAGCTCGTCCACAGTCGAGTCCAACTCCGGGTCGGGCACGCAGCGATTGACAAGCCCCATTTCCACGGCCTCTTCACAGGTCACGGTGCGACCCGTGAGCAACAGATCAAAGGTGCGCTTAGGACCGAGCAGGGATGGGTAGAGGGCTGCGGCCAGCGGTGGAAAGCAACCCAGCTTGATCTCCGGCTGTCCAAAGCGGCTGTCTTGGCTGGCGACGATCAGATCACAGCCCGCGGCGAGCTCCATACCGCCACCCAGGCAGTGACCTTGCACGACGGCGACTGTGATGGCTGGTAGGTCGCGCAGGATCGAGATCGCTCTATGGAATTCCCCCAGCATGTCGGGGACCTTCTCAGGGGAGTGATCTTCCACGGCGACGCCGGCTGAGAAGGCTCTCTGGCCGCTGCCGCGAAGAACCAGGAGTTGCAGATCTTTGTCCACCATGAGTTCGCCCAGGTGGTGTCGGAGATCCTGGATCGCAGCTAGATCGAGGATGTTCAGAGGGGGTCGCCGTATCGAGATCGACGCCAGGCGTCCGTGCCTTTCCATGACAATCGATGAGGTCAATTCGAGCCTCCGCTAGTTTCGAAGTGGGCCGGTACCGGACCTGTGAGCTTTGGCGTCGGCCGCGTCGAGAAACTCGGACCAAAGTCGACGTTGCACCTGCAGGTGCATGAGGTTCTCGGGATGCCACTGCACACCCTTGACCCACCAGTCCTGCCGATCGAGTGCCAGCACCTCCAGGACTCCGTCAGGAGATTCGGCCACTCGGATGATCTGACGACCGAGGTTCCGCACCGCCTGGTGATGCCGGCTGTTGACCTCGGTGGTCTCGACGCCAAGGATCTCTGCGAAGGTCTCCTGTCGTGCCAGCAAGCGGATGGGGTGGGCCATGGAATCATCGGGTCCGTCGGG
Source organism: uncultured Acidobacteriota bacterium (assembly GCA_963719055.1). GTDB lineage: Bacteria > Acidobacteriota > Thermoanaerobaculia > Multivoradales > JAHEKO01 > CAXMQZ01. The sequence goes on from CAVRAU010000019.1 coordinate 57,910, forward strand.
TTGATGCTCGAGCACACCCTGGACCTGCGACGGTAGATCCTGCCAGAGAGTGCCGCCCTGAAAGACGTTGAAAGTCTGCATACCCCGGCATATGGCCCACACGGGAGTGCGGCCCTCCTCGGCTCCCTCGAGTAGGGTCCAGTCCATCAGGTCCAGCTCGGGCAGGATCGAGAGCTTGGCGTCCGATCGGGGCAGCTCTCCGTACCACTCGGGGATCCAGATCGGGTCCACCGCAGAGGACGACCCCGGCGGCTTCGGCGCCCAGAGATGACAGATTCTGCTCGGCTCTTCGGGCGTAGCCAGGTGTATTTTCTCCGCGTCGATGCCCATCAGAAGCAGGGCCTCCAAATAGGGCTCCGCCTTGCGTTGGCTTTCGCAGCAGACGACCAGCCGGTCTCTCAAGCGCTCTCCATCTCCACGAGAGCGGCGATCCCAAGCCCTCCTGAGACGCACAGAGTCGCCAAGCCGCGATTGGCGTTGCGGTATTTCAGCCCATGCAGCAAGGTGACGAGAATCCTCGCGGCGGTGCAACCGATTGGATGCCCCAGGGCGATGGCGCCGCCATCCGGATTGACAATTCCCTGGTCGAAAGGCAGCTCGGCAAGACAAGCCAAGGCCTGGCTTGCAAAAGCCTCGTTGAGTTCCACGAGATCGATGTCGCCGAAGGCGAGACCCTGGCGCTCGAGCAGTTGACGAGTGGCCGGTACGGGTCCGATTCCCATGATTCGGGGCTCGACGCCCACTACCTGCCAGTCGATCAAACGCGCCATGATGTCGAGACCCGAATCGTGGGCAGCTGCCTCGCTCGCCACCACCATCGCAGCGGCTCCGTCGGTGATTCCGGAGGCGTTGCCAGGTGTTACCGTGCCGCCTTCCCGAAAAACCGTGGGCAGCTTGGCCAGTGATTCCAGTTTGACGCCGGCCCTGGGGTGCTCATCCAATTCGACTACCGTGTCGCCGCGCCTGGAAGAGACCGTGATGGGTTCGATCTCGGACTGGAATCGGTCCGTTTCGCGGGCCCGCTCGCAGCGCTGCTGGCTGCGCAGTGCATACGCGTCGGCGGCCTGTCGGTCAATCCCCGCCTCGTCCGCCAGCTCTTCGGCGGTTTCGCCCATGACGAGCTTGGACAGCGGATCGTTGAAGCCATCGCGGTACATGCCGTCCACAACTTCATCGTGACCGAGACGGTACCCCCAACGGGCCCGCGGCAGCATGTACGGAGTATTGGACATGCTCTCGGTGCCACCTGCCAGAACGATCCTGGCTTCCCCCAGACCGAATGGCCCGGGCAGCGCAGAAGACCGCCTGCAGCCCCGAACCGCAGGCTTGATTGACCGTGAAAGAGGGTCGATCGACTGGAATCTCACATCGATACGCGATCTGTCGGGCCGTGTTGGGGCCGCCTCCCGCTTGCCGAGCGTGTCCGAATATCACCTGGTCGATGGCGGCGGGATCGAGTCCCGCGCGATCCAAGCAGGCCTTGCCGGCTGCCGTACCGAGATCGGCTGCGCCCAGCGATGCCAGCCCACCGCCGAACTTGCCGATCGGTGTGCGCACCGGAGCCGCCAGGACGATCGGAGTCTTGTCCTTTGCATCCGTCAATGTTCGTCATCTCCTGGCGATCTGTGGTGGGCGGCCGCCTACCAGTCGCCGCTGAAGTCCGCTTTGCGTTTTTCGATGTAGGCAGTCAGCCCTTCTCGAGCGTCCTTGCTCTGGAACAACTGCTGCTGCATTTCTCGTTCGATCGCCAGACCGCTCTCGAAGGGCACCTCGGCCCCCGATTGGACGGAGCGCTTGATTCTGCCGACCGCCTTGGAGGCCATGTTTGGCGGGCAGAACTGGGTGGCGTACTGATGGATCTGGTCCATGAAATCATCGCCGTCCCAGATCTGATTGACGACTCCCATTTCCTTGCCATCCTCGAAGGATAGAAGTTGCCCAGTGACCATCAACTCGATGGCTCGGGTCTTGCCGACCAGACGGCAGAGTCTTTGGGTTCCACCCGTTCCGGGTAGCACTCCCAGGTTGACTTCCGGCAGCCCGACCTTGCCCGCATCCTTCTTGGCGATACGGAGATCCGCGGCCATGGCGATTTCCAGCCCGCCGCCGACGGTGTGGCCATTGAGGGCTGCGATGACCAGCTTCGGGGTCTGCTCGAGACGGTTGAGTGTCTCGTTGGCGTGCAAGCAGAAGAAGTACTTGAAGTAGGGATCCGACTGTTCGAGCATCTTGATGTTCGCACCGGCGCAGAAGAACTTCTCTCCCAAACCGGTGAGGACGATGACATGAACGCTCTCGTCGAATCGAGCCTCGAGGATGGCGCCGTCCAGTTGACGCATCATCTCGTGGGTATAGGTGTTGGCCGGCGGGTCGTTGAGCGTCAGATACGCCACGCCGTCTTTGACTTCATAGGTGACCAGGGTCCGCTCGGGAGCGGGCTGTCCAGCTGTGGGCTCAGCCATGTTTTCCTCCGATTGCTTCTGGGTTGGCGGTTGGCAGCGGTTTCTACCGCCGGTGTCTGTCTCGGCGGGTATTCTTGCACGCGATTTAGCGACCCCGCAACAATATCAACAGTTGAACTTTGTTATGGCGCTCCCTAGAATCGCCACAGCACGATCGATCGTGCTCGCGTATCCTTTGATTCCATGATCACCGGCTACAACACAGACGTCAGCCATCACGATCTGGTGATGCACGTCCAGACCGAGGACAAGGGACTCGATGCCGCCACCATCGAGAGCCTGGTGTATGTCGGCGGTCAGATCATCGGCAAGCGGCGGTCGGGTTATCGAGAAGTAGTGGATTCGGGAGCCGGGAAGGCCGCCATTGTCGAGATCATGGATCGGCAGCACCGTCTGATGATCGCCGAGATTCGCGACGGCCACTACGACGATCAACTCGTGGAGTTGGGACTCGTTGTCGTTGCCGAAGACCGTCAGCCGGAGCTCGAAGCCACTGCGGACTCGGCTGCCGTGGTCGGGACAGCCGGAACGGCGGTGGCTGGAGGAGAGGGCAATACCCTCGACGAGATCATTCTCGAGTACCTCGACTCCAAGGCGGAAGAAGAGCACCTGATTTTGATGATGGAAGTGGATCGCGAGTTCGCTCTGGGCCAGCCGGCGGCTCTCGATTTCCGTACCAAGGCCAGCCTCAGTGGCGCCCCGGTGCCCGAGACCCGGATATCGGTGAAGATGATCTCCACCGTGACCGAGCCCGCGACGTTGGCATACGGAGAAACAGATGCCCAGGGTGAGCTGAGGCTGGAGCTGGATGTCCCTGATTTGCAGCGGGGCAGCAGCGCGCTGATCGTCACGGCCTCCAGCGATATCGGCACCGCCGAGATCAAACATCTGCTTTGATGAGCGACTCCGCACACCTCGGAACGACAAAGTGTGTATAATTCGTCGCCGCAAGGGCCGCTAGCTCAATTGGCAGAGCAGCAGACTCTTAATCTGCGGGTTCGGGGTTCGATTCCCTGGCGGCTCACCAGTCTCCTTGCTTCTCCCGCGGCTTCCCGTTCCGATCGGTTGAATTCTCGATGCGAAAGTGGCGGAACTGGTAGACGCGCTAGACTTAGGATCTAGTCCCGTTATCGGGGTGGGGGTTCGAGTCCCCCCTTTCGCACCACACGAGATTCACGCCGTCAGTCCTAGCCGATCATCCTCTGCCAAGAAAGATCTCAAGCCGTGAGTGTCGTCCTTTCCATCGAAGATGCGGGTCCTTGCAGGAAACAGCTCAAGGTCGAGGTGCCGGCGCCGGTAGTCAAAGCCGAGACCCAACGGGTCGTGGAAGAGTTCCAACGAAGCGCCCGTCTACCCGGCTTTCGGAAGGGAAAAGTTCCCTCCGGACTGATCAAGAGCAAGTATCAAGAAGACATCGAGCGCGAGGTGGTCGAGAGACTGCTGCCCAGGTTCTGGCGTCAAGCGGAAGCCGAGAAGGAGCTCGATCCCCTGCTGCCGCCGAACGTCGACGAGGTGAATTTCCAGGCTGGAGAGGCCTTGACCTTTCTGGCTTCGGTGGAGGTCCGCCCCGAGATCGAGCTGGGAGATATCGAGACGTTCGACCTGCCGGACATGGAGGTAGAACCGACGCCAGAGGATCTGGAACGGGCGATCGAGGACATGCGTCGAGCTGTGGCGGAGTGGGTGGACACCGATCGAGCTGCCGCCCAGGGTGACCTCGTGGTCGGCAAGTTGGTGCACCTCGCCGATGGCGAAAAGGACGAAGAGACAGCTCCCGAACCCCAGGAGGTCCGCTTCGAGGTCGGAGACCAGCAAGTGTGGGCAGAGCTGTCCCTCGAGGTGACAGGGAAGGCCGCGGGGCAGTCCGGCGAGTTCGAGCGTCGCCAGGGCGAAGGTGACGAAGCCGAGACCCAGCGGTTCAAGATCACCCTCGAGGCGGTCAAGGAACGTGATTTGCCCGAGATGAACGACGAGTTGGCGGCCAAAGTGGGTAAGTTCGAGACGGTGGCAGAGCTTGAAGAAGATGTTCGTTTGCGGCTGCAGCGTGCCAAGAAGATGGATCGGGATCAGAAACGGGAACGGGCGCTGTTGGATCAGCTCAGTGAGCGCCACCCCCTCGAGCTGCCGACTGGGGTAGTCGATCAGGAGATCGAGGGGATGCTGCGCGAGTATGCCCAGAGCCTGTCCGGCTCGGGTGTCGATCTCGAGACCGCCGGAATGGATTGGCAGGCCCTTGCCGACCAGGTGCGACCGCAAGCCGAACGCCGGGTCCACGCGCGGTTGCTTCTCGATGCGGTGGCGAAGCAGACGGGGGCCGACGTGGACGAGGATGAATTCGAGCGCACCCTGGCTGTGATTGCGCGTGCCCAGAAGACCAGCACGACGAGCATCCGGCAGGAGCTCGATCGAACCGGAAGACTGGCCGGTCTGCGCGAACAGATGCGGCGCGAAAAGGCCTTGAAGTCGCTCTTGGGCGAGAAACCGGACAACGGACAAGAAGAGCCGAACTCGAAGAGCGAAGGAGCGTAAGAAGAATGTTGATCCCAATGGTGGTAGAGCAGACCAATCGGGGCGAGCGTGCCTACGACATCTATTCTCGTCTGCTGAAAGACAACATCATCTTTCTCGGTCGACCCATCGACGACGATGTCTCCAATCTGGTGATCGCCCAGATGCTCTTTCTCGAGGCAGAGAATCCAGAGAAAGACATTGCTCTATATGTCAATTCCCCGGGTGGATCCATCACGGCTGGGCTGGCCATCTACGACACGATGCAGTACATAAAGCCCGACGTGGCGACTCTCTGCGTGGGCCAGGCAGCCTCCATGGCCGCCGTGCTTTTGGCGGCCGGAACCGAGGGCAAGCGGGCAGTCCTGCCAAACAGCAGAGTGCTGATTCATCAACCCCTGCTTTACGGTTTGCAGGGTCAACAGACCGACATCGACATCCACGCCAAGGACTTGCTGCGTATGAGAGACAGGATAGAGGACATCCTCGCTCATCACAGTGGCAAGTCGAAGGAAGTGATCCACAACGACACCGAGAGGGACAAGATCCTGTCGGCCAAAGACGCGGTGAAGTACGGTCTGGCCGATCAGGTGATGAATCGGCGACACGTTTAACACTGGAGACATTTGCGATCTGGTACTATTGCCAGGAAGAAAGCCGCGAAGTGCAGGTTTTTCGAATCGGCTTCTTCCGGAATAGTCGGCGGCCTCGGAGCTGTTCTGGCTACATGGAAGCGGCGCTGGCGACAAGCAAAGCGGAAGCGAACGATACGCGACTCCACAGGTTTTTGAAGCGATGCCCAAGAAAGATACTGGCGACGAGACCCTACGCTGCTCTTTTTGCAACAAGAGCCAGCGCGAGGTGAAGAAGCTCATCGCCGGCCCGACCGTGTTCATCTGTGATGAATGTGTCGATATCTGTCTCGACATCATCGCCGAGGACCGGATGCTGGAGCAGCAGCAGGAGACCCAGCTTCCCAAACCCATCGAGATCGACGATTTTCTGGACCAATACGTCATCGATCAGGATATGGCGAAGAAGAAGCTGGCAGTGGCGGTGTATAACCACTACAAACGGATCGATTTCGCGGAGAAGACCCGCAGCGAGGTCGAGCTGCAGAAGAGCAACATCCTGCTCATCGGTCCGACCGGCACAGGTAAGACCCTTTTGGCCCAGACCATGGCCCGGCTCCTGTCGGTGCCCTTTACCATCGCCGATGCCACGACGCTGACCGAGGCGGGGTATGTAGGAGAGGATGTCGAGAACATCATTCTCAAGCTCTATCAAGCATCGGGCAACGACAAAGAGAAGACCCAGAGAGGCATTGTCTACATCGACGAGGCGGACAAGATCGCCCGCAAGAGCGACAACCCATCGATCACCCGGGATGTCTCGGGTGAGGGAGTCCAGCAGGCTCTATTGAAGATTCTCGAGGGAACCTTGTGCAACGTGCCGCCACAGGGGGGCCGCAAGCATCCCCACCAGGAGTTCTTGCAGATCGACACGACCAATATCCTGTTTATCTGCGGCGGCGCCTTCGTGGGTCTCGAGGAGATCATCGAGCAGCGTCTCAACGAGAAGACTCTGGGGTTCGGAGCGGAGATCAAGAGTCGCAAGGAAAAGCGCGCCGGCGAGATCCTGGAGAGTGTGACACCCGAGGATCTCATCAAGTACGGTCTCATTCCTGAGTTTGTCGGCCGTCTACCGGTCGTCGCGACGCTCAACGATCTGGATGAAGATGCGCTGGTGCGAATCCTCAAAGAGCCGAAGAACAGTCTCGTTCGGCAGTACCAGACCATGTTCGAGCTCGAAGACGTCGAATTGAAGTTTACTGATGGGGCGCTGAAGAAGATCGCGCTGGATGCCACCAAGCGCAACGTGGGTGCCAGGGGTCTGCGGATCATTCTGGAAGAGCTGATGCTCGAGCTCATGTACAACATCCCTTCGCAAAGGGATGTCAAAGAGTGCATAATCACCGAGGAGAACGTGCTGAATCGAAATCAGCGGACTCCTCTGAAGAAGGCCGTCTAGCCTTATCGGCTGAGTGAGCGGATACTCTCCGTCTCAAACGGCTTCCCGACCGACATTGACGACGAGATTGCGAGCATGAGCTCTAGCTTTATGGAAACAGATCGCCGCCGGCTGCCCGTCGTGCCCTTGCGTGACATGGTGGTCTTCCCCCACATGATGGCGCCTTTCATCATCGGTCGTGAGCCGTCCGTGGCCGCTCTCGAGCACAGTCTGACCCAGTCGAACAAGACGATCTTTCTGGTTGCCCAGAAGGATCCCAAGGTCGACGACCCCAAGCGTCAGGACATCTACGACTTGGGTGTGGTGGCCCGGGTCGTGCAGAACCTGAAGCTTCCCAACGGCAACGTCAAGGTCATGGTCGAGGGTTTGGAAAGGGCGCGTGTGACAGACCTGGAGGAGACCGATGGCACGCTCTTCGCGGATGTCGAGGTGTTCACCATCGACTACGCGACAGATGAGAGTCTCCAGGTCTACATCAACAAGGTTCTGGGGATCTTCGAGCAATACGCCAAGATGTCCCACCATCTGGCTTTCGAGGGGCTGGTCTCCACAATCCAGTTGGACGAGGTCGATCAGTTTACCGATCAGTTGGCGGCCCATCTGATGATTTCAACCGCTGAGAAACAGACGCTCCTGGAGATTCTCAACCCCTACGAGCGTCTGCAGAAGCTGCACGATGTTCTCGATATGGAGCTCGAGAAGTTCAATATCGACAAGCGCATCAATGTCAGCGTCAAGAAGCAGATGGAGCGAGCGCAGAAAGAGTACTACCTCAACGAGAAGATCAAGGCCATCCACCAGGAGCTGGGGCGGAAGGACGATCGCAGCGATGAGCTGGCCGAGCTCAAAGAGCGCATCGAGGAGGCCGGGCTGCCCAAGGAAGCCCGCGAGAAGGTGGAACAAGAGATGAAGCGTCTCGAGGCCATGCCGCCCGTCTCTGCCGAGGCCACGGTGTCACGCAACTACATCGATTGGTTGGTCAGCGTTCCCTGGGAGAAGAAGAGCCGGGAGATCAAGGATCTGCTCCGCGCTCAGAAGATCCTGGACGAGGACCACTACGGTCTGGAGAAGATCAAAGAGCGCATTCTAGAGTTCCTCGCTGTCCGGCAGCTGACCAAGAAGACGCAGAGCTCGATCATCTGTTTTGTGGGGCCTCCGGGAGTGGGCAAGTCGTCGCTGGCCAAATCCATCGCTAGGGCCACGGGACGTAAATTCGTCCGTCTGTCTCTCGGCGGGGTCCGCGACGAAGCGGAGATTCGCGGTCATCGGCGCACCTATATCGGTGCTTTCCCAGGTCAGATCATCCAGATGATGAAGAAGGCGGGGACGATCAACCCCGTGTTCCTGCTCGACGAAATCGAGAAGATGTCCATGGATTTTCGAGGGGATCCCTCGGCGGCTCTGTTGGAGGTCCTCGACCCCGAGCAGAATGATGCCTTTCTCGACCACTATCTCGATGTCGAGTATGACCTGTCCAACGTCATGTTCATCGCCACGGCGAACATCAGCCACACCATTCCGCCGGCCCTGCTCGATCGGATGGAGGTCATTCATCTGACCGGATACACCCTCAACGAAAAGCTCGAGATCGCCAAGAGCTTTCTGGTGCCCAAGCAGATGGAAGCGCACGGACTGAAGACGACGCGGGTCAGTCTCGGTGAAGCCGCATTGCAGACGGTGATTGAGAGTTACACCCGCGAGGCCGGCGTGCGGAATCTGGAGAGGGAAATCGCCAAGATCTGCCGCAAGGTGGCCCGTCGCATCGTCGAGGAAGGCAAGGGGAAGAAGCTTGCCATCGAGGTAACTCCAGAAACGGTGTCCGAGTATCTGGGCAAGATCAAGTTCTTCCCCCGCCGCAAGAACGAAGAGTCCGAGGTGGGAGTCGCCACGGGTCTGGCTTGGACCGAGGCCGGTGGTGAGCTGCTAGAGACCGAGGTGGGTTTGATGCCGGGCAAGGGCAAGTTGATCCTGACCGGCAAGCTGGGCGAGGTGATGCAGGAGTCGGCCCGCGCCGCGGTGTCCTATCTGCGCAGTCGGTCAGAGTTGTTCGGTGTCGATCCGGAGTTCAACGACAAGCACGATCTCCACCTCCATGTACCGGAGGGCGCCATCCCGAAGGACGGGCCCTCGGCAGGCATCACGATGGCGACGGCCCTGGTCTCGGCTGCGACCGGCGTACCGGTACGCAAGGATGTGGCGATGACCGGCGAGATTACGCTCCGAGGCAAGGTCTTGCCCGTGGGTGGAATCAAGCACAAGCTGTTGGCAGCGTATAGGGCGGATATCACGGAGCTGATCGTTCCCAAGCGGAACGAGAAGGATCTGGACGAGATCCCGCCCGAGGTTCGCGAGAGCCTGGAGTTCCACCTCGTGGAGTCCATGGACGAGGTGTTGAGTCTGGCCCTCGATGGCAAGGTGAGTCCCCTGGGCAAGGGGAGTTCCAAGTTCGACGAAAGTACCCCTGAGCCACCCGCTCAGCCGGACTCGGTTGCCCACTGAGTCGGTCGACGGGCGGCGACGTTCCGCAGATAGATCGAAGGACACTGGTTGGAGGTTTCGGCGTGATTGCGTCGGCAGCAGCCGTCCAACAGAGTTGAAGAAAGGCGCGTCGGCAGGGGATTGAGGCGTGAAGACCAAGCAAGCAAAATTCGTTCTCTCGGCGGTACGCCAGCAAGACCTGGTGACCGACGGACGCCCACAGATCACGTTCGTGGGGCGGTCCAATGTGGGCAAGTCGAGTCTGTTGAATCAACTGGTGGGAAGAAAGGCCCTGGCCAAGATCAGCTCCAATCCAGGCAAGACCCGAGCCGTGAACTATTTTCTCATCGACGCGAGCTATTACTTTGTCGATCTGCCTGGCTTCGGCTATGCAAAGGCTTCGAAGACCGATCGCCAGGCCTGGGCGAGGCTGATGGACCTATATTTCCAGACGACACACCCGCGACCGCAGGTCATCCAGTTGGTGGATGCCAAGGTGGGCGCCACACCCCTGGATGTCCAGGCGATCGAGTATCTACGTGATCAGGGCTGCGAGCCCGCGGTGGTCGCTACCAAGATCGACCGAATATCGAAGAACCAGCGATATCGCCAGCTAGCCGCGATTCGACAAGCGCTAGCGCTGAGCGATGAGCATCCGCCGACATCCTGTTCATCGCGGACGGGTGAGGGTGTCAAGGAGCTCCGGAGAGTCATAGATGCCTTTCTGCGAACGTCGACAGAAATGGTCAACTGAGTGAGGGAAGATATGTCCGACAAGCCAGCCAAGAAACCGAATCAGGATCACCGGGGAAAACACCGGGGAGAGGGAGACAACGACGCCCTCGATATCCGGGCGCTCAAGGAGATGACCATCGGCGAGATGAGCGAGGTGGCCCAAGGCTTCGGAGTGGAGGGAGTGTCGAGTTTGCGCAAGCAGGAGCTCATTTTCAAGATCCTGCAGGCCCAGACCGAGAAGAGCGGCCTCATTTTTGCCGAGGGTGTCCTCGAGTGCCTGCCGGATGGTTTCGGCTTCTTGCGGGCTCCGGAGTACAACTACCTGCCCGGCCCTGACGACATCTACGTGTCGCCGAGTCAGATCCGCCGCTTCGATCTACGCACAGGGGATACGGTTTCCGGCCAGGTTCGCCAACCCAAGGAAGGAGAGCGTTACTTCGCCCTGATCAAAGTCGAGGCGGTGAACTTCGAGCACCCGGAAGTGGCGCGGAACAAGATCTTCTTCGACAACTTGACCCCCCTGTATCCGCTGGAGCGACTGGTTCTGGAGAACAAGGGAGACATGTCTTCCCGGGTGCTCGATCTGGTGACGCCGATGGGCAAGGGGCAGAGAGCCTTGATTGTCGCTCCACCCCGGACGGGTAAGACGATGCTGCTGCAATCGATGGCTCATTCGGTAGCGGCCAACAGCCCGGACGTCGTCCTCATCGTGCTGCTCATCGACGAGCGCCCCGAGGAGGTCACCGACATGCAACGCTCGGTCCACGGAGAGGTCGTCTCTTCGACTTTCGATGAGCCGGCGACCCGCCACGTGCAGGTGGCCGAGATGGTAATCGAGAAGGCCAAGCGCCTGGTCGAGCACGGCAAGGACGTGGTGATTCTCCTCGATTCCATTACTCGCCTGGCGCGAGCCTACAACACGGTGCAGCCACCTTCTGGGAAGGTTCTATCGGGGGGTATCGACGCCAACGCCCTGCATCGCCCCAAGCGATTCTTCGGCGCGGCCCGCAACGTTGAAGAGGGGGGCTCACTGACCATTATCTCTACCGCTCTGGTGGATACCGGCAGCCGCATGGACGACGTCATCTTCGAGGAGTTCAAGGGTACCGGCAACAGTGAGATCCACCTGGATCGCAAGTTGGTCGACAAGCGCGTCTTCCCCTCCATCGATATCAACAAGTCTGGCACGCGCAAAGAAGAATTGCTGATGGGTGAAGACGAGCTGCGTCGGGTCTGGGTGTTGCGCAAGGTACTCAATCCCCTGTCCACCGTCGAGAGCATGGAGTTGCTCCTGGACAAGCTGTCCAAGACCAAAGCCAATCAAGACTTTCTGAACGCCATGTCGAAGTGACGCCGTCTCTGCGCGTCGGGATCGTCAACTATCTGAACAGTCGGCCGCTGGCCTGGTCGTTTCTCCGCGGCGAGGTCGGAACCGACATCCACGCCCGCTTTCTGCCGCCGGCTCAGGTGGCCGATTTGCTGGCGACGGGAGATCTCGAGGTGGGATTGATCCCTTCCATCGAGGTCCAACGCATCCCGGGATTGAAGGTTCTTCCCGGTCTGTGTGTGGCTGCGACGCGTGAAGTTCGCAGCGTCCTGTTGCTCAGCCGCTGCCCGGTTCACCAGATCCAGCGCCTGGCTCTAGACGAGAACAGCCGCACCTCCGCCACCTTGGTGCGCATCCTGCTCCGAGAGAGCTTTGGGATCGAACCCGAGTGCCTGACCGCCGCCCCTGAGTTGGCAGTCATGCTGTCAGAGGCCGATGCGGCTCTGGTGATCGGTGATCCGGCGCTGGCCGTCGACCGTCGAGGTTTCCATGTTCTCGATCTGGCAGCTGCCTGGTACGAACTGACCGGTCGCCCGTTCGTTTTTGCCGTCTGGGCGGTTCGAGAAGGGGTCGATATCGGCCCTTGGCAGGAGGTCTTTCATCGCAGTCTGGCGCAGGGGAAGGCGCAGATGGAAGTGCTCGTCCAAGAGGCGTCCGTGGAGATGGCGCTGAGCGATGAGGCGATCCGTGAGTATCTGACCCGGTGTCTATCGTTCGAGCTTGGTCAGGCCGAGCACCAAGGCTTGGAGGAGTTCTATCGACGTGCCCACGCTCACGGCTTCATCGACAGACCTCGTGCTCTCGAGCTCTCGAGTTCTTGCGACCTCGGCACCGATTCCGTAGAGTAGCCGACACCATGGACCTCGAACCCTCTGGCCGCCCGGTCCGGGACATCCTGGACGACGCTATCGCTGGATCCAGGATATCGGCGGGCGACGCCCATACCCTGATTCGCGAAGGCGATCTGCTCGAGCTAGGAGTAGCGGCCCATGAGGTCCGCAATCGGCTCCACGGGTCGGAGTGTGCCAGCTACAACATCGATCGCAACATCAACTACACGAACGTCTGCGTCTACAAGTGCCGATTCTGCGCCTTCTATCGTCCGCCCGGAGACGCGGAGGGCTATCTCCTGGCCTTTGATGAGATCGGGCGCAAGATCGAGGAGACGCTGGCCCTCAACGGCACCGGTGTGTTGCTGCAGGGTGGAGTCCACCCGGAGCTGCCGATCTCCTACTACGAGGGTCTGCTGGAGTTTATCCGTGACAGCTACCCTGAGATTCACCTGCACGCTTTCTCGCCACCGGAGATCAAATTCATCGCCAAGAAGGAGCGCTTGAGTTTCTTCGAGGTGATCAAGAGGCTCGAGGCTGCAGGTCTCATGTCGATCCCCGGGGGCGGGGCAGAGCTGCTGTCCGATGGCATCCGCCAGGAGGTCGCTGCCTACCCCAAAGCCTCGGCGGACGAGTGGCTCGACATCATGCGTCAGGCGCATGCGAATGGTCTGCGGACTTCGGCGACAATGATGTATGGGATGGGGGAGACGTTGGCAGCACGAGTCGAGCATCTACAACGGGTACGGGATCTACAGGATGAGACCGGGGGCTTCACGGCCTTCATCTCCTGGACATTTCAGCACGATCACACGGAGATGGAACATGTCCCCGAGACCTTTGCCCACGAATACCTGAAGACGCTGGCGGTATCGCGTCTTTTCATCGACAACATCGAGCACTTCCAGACCAGTTGGGTGACCCAAGGCAAGAAGATCGGACAGCTGGGGCTGTCCTTCGGTGCCGATGACATGGGCTCCATCATGATCGAGGAGAACGTCGTCTCGGCTGCCGGTACAGCCTTTCGCATGAGTCAAGACGAGATGGAGCATCTCATCCTCGCCGCGGGGTTCCAGCCTCGCCAGCGCACCAATCTCTATGAGCGATTCGTGACCCGGGAAGACACCGCCGTGGCGGCGGCAAAGTACCGTCACGCTTTGACGCCGCAGAACCTGGACCTGGCCCCCTCGGTGCTCCCGGTCGTCTCGTGACGGCAGATCGAGGATGCTACCCAAAGCTGCTCTGATCCTGCTGACGTTCATCTCCCCTTGGCTGTTGGTGGCCTTGATGTTTGGCGGCACCGGCTCGGTGTGGCTCGGGGTTCCGATGATCTGCGGTCTGCCCGTTCTGTTGATTGTCTTGGGTACCCAGGGTCGACGCCCTCCGTTGTGGGGCCTGCTGGCTCTCTGGATGGTGCTCAGCGGTAGCTGGCTGGGCATCGGGTGGTTGTCGATGTCCACGGATCTCGCTCAGCCGTCCGTGGGCGAGGCAGCCGCGGTGATCGTCCTGATGCTGTTTGGTCTGGGTCTGGTCCCGCTGATCCTGGTGGGTTGGGTCTTCGCGCGCTCGTTCCGTACCGAGGGGCTCTCACCGAGCGATCTGCAGCGTCTCCACGGCGGAGGCGACTCGTGAGCGCCGCGATCCTGACCCTGCTTTTCCTGGCCGCGATGATGTCGATTGGTTTCTGGTCCTATCGTCGCACGCGCACGCCACGGGACTTCTTCATCGCCGGTCAGAATGTGGGATTGTTGGCGACGGCTCTGGCGACCATGGCGGCGGCGTTCAGTGGTTTCGTCTTCCTCGGTGGGCCCGGGCTGACCTACCGCTTGGGGATCGCCTCGCTGGCGATCGTCTTGCCCGTCGGGTTCACCGCGGGCCTACTCTGCTGGACGCTGGCGAGACGTCTCAGGCTGTTGGCCGAAGTCAGAGAGGTTTTTACGATTGCCGACGCCGTCGCCTGCCGCTTCGACCATTCGTTGACGACCGCCCTGGCCATCCTGGCCGTGGTCGTGGGTGTTGTGGGCTATCTGGGAGCTCAGTTTCTGGCTCTGGCCATCCTCCTGGAGTCTTTGTTCTCTTTGCCCGAGGCTCTGGGGTCCTGGAGCCTGCCGGCAGCCCTGCTGTTGGGTTGGACCATCGTCATTCTCTACAGTGTTCTGGGGGGAATGGTGGCCGGGGTCTACACCGATGTCGTGCAGGGAATCTTGATGGTGGCGGCGGCCTTGCTGACCTTCGGGCGGGCCTTGTGGGTGGGGGGAGGGGCCGGACAGATGATCGCCAGCCTTGCCGGGAGCGCGGAGTTCAGCGGCTTCTTCGATCCGTTGGCGGAAGGTGTCGCCCTGACGACCCTGGGCTTCTTTCTCGTCTTTGGCGTCGGGGTGTTGGGTCAACCCCACATGTTGCACAAGTTCTACATGATGCGGGATCCCCGGCAGCTGCGTTGGATGCCCATGATTCTGGGTGCCAGCCAGGCACTCTGTTTGCTGATCTGGGTGGGGCTCGGATTGGCGGTTCCGGCGCTGGTGGCACAGGGCCGGATGGCGCCTCTGGTGATGGCTGACGCCGCCGCGCCCGAGTTCTTGATCCAGTTCGCCTCACCCGCACTCTCGGGCCTCGTGGTCACCGCGGTTCTGGCCGCGATCATGTCGACCGCGGACTCGTTTCTGAACATCGGATCCGCCGCCCTGGTCAGGGACGTGCCCCGCTTGTTGGGCTGGCCCGTCAGCCAGCGGCTGGCCCCTGCTCGGTGGGCGACCCTCGGTGTCGCCATTGCCGCGGCCGGCCTGGCTCTGGCCTACGATGATCTCGTGGCGCTCCTCGGGACCTTTGCGTTCGGTACACTGGGGGCAGCTCTGGCGCCGGTATTGGCGCTGGGCTTGAACTGGAAGCGGGTGACCGCCACCGCGGCTTCAGCAGCGATTGCCACCGGTTTGGGGGTCAGCTTGTCGCTTGAGCTGGCGAGACGTCTGTCGCCGTCTGGCTCGTTGGTCGAGGTCGGTCTGGCGGCGGGTGCGTTGCCGGCAGCGGTGGCGCTGATGGCGTCTCTGAGCGTGTTGATGGTTGTCAGTTGGCTGACCGGCCGTGATGATGGAGATGACATTGCACCCGACGTCCTGGCCGTCATGGAACATTGAATCGTGAAGCGGATCCTGGTCAATCCAGCGGCCGGTAGAGGCAAGTCCCGACGAGCATTGAGTGCGCTGCGACGTCTCGCGGACGAGGCCGGGTGCGAGTTGCGGGTGAGCCAAGATGCCCAGGACCTGGTCGTCGAGGCCCAGAGTGCGGTCCGAGACGGAGTAGAGAGGTTGCTGGTGGCCGGAGGGGACGGCACCTGTCACCACGCGGTTCAAAGTCTGGTGGGATCGGATTGTGCCTTGGGTGTGATTCCTCTAGGCCGAGGCAACGACTTCGCAGGGGCTCTCGCCGTGCCGAGTGATCTGGAAGAAGCGTTCCATCTGGCCCAGAATGGACCGATCCGAAGGATCGACGTGGGACGTGTCAACGATCGCTACTTCACCGGCTACTGCGGTGTCGGTTTCGACAGTGAGGCGGCTCACTATGCCAACGAAGCCCCAGCGATCTTCAGTGGCTCGCTCGCTTATGTCTACAGCGTCCTGCGTACGTTGTTCTCATTCCGACCGCCGGTGATGACGGTTCAGCACAGGAGTGGGGAGTTTCACGGCCGGGCCATGTTTGCCGTGGCCTGCAATATCTCGCGGTTCGGAGGTGGTATGAGGATCGCACCCGCTGCCCTTTTCGATGACGGCGCCCTGGATCTGGTGATCGCCAAAGAGCTGGGCAAGATCGAGATTCTGCGCGTCTTCCCCAAGGTCTACACCGGCGAGCATGTGAACCATCCGGCCGTCGAGATCACTCGCACTCCGAGCGCCACCATCGAGGTCGATCGTTCCCTGGCCATCGCTTGTGACGGCGAGCTGGTGGGCCGGCTCGAGGGCGGCAGGCTCCAGGTGTCGATCGAAGCCGGTGCCTTGCAGGTCGTCGCTGTGGATTCTCGTTGAAGACCCTCTTCGGCAGGCTTAGTCGACGTCGAACTCGACACCCTGAGCCAACGGCAGCTCGGTGCCGTAGTTGATGGTGCACGTCTGCCGTCGCATGTAGATCTTCCAAGAGTCGGAGCCGGCTTCCCGACCGCCGCCGGTCTCTTTCTCGCCACCGAACGCTCCACCGATCTCGGCTCCGGAGGTTCCGATATTGACGTTGGCGATGCCACAGTCGGACCCTCCTGGAGACAGGAATCGCTCCGCCGACAGCACGTTGGTGGTGAAGATGGCGGAGGACAAGCCCTGGGGCACGCTGTTGTGGAGCTCGATGGCCGCGGCCAGATCCTCGACCTCGAAAAGGTAAAGGATGGGAGCGAAGGTCTCGTCGCAGGTGATGGGCATATTGCCTGTAGCCTCCACGAGGGTGGGCTCGACGAAGTATCCGGGCCCTTCGACAACGCCGCCGCCGTAGAGGATGCGGCCTCCCTGCTCTTGGGCCTTGGTCAAGGCCTCCTGCATGTCCTGGACCGCGCGACCATCGACCAACGGACCCATGAGGGTGTTGGGATCCATCGGGTCTCCGATGCGGATGGACTTGTAGGCTTGTACCAATCGTTGCTTCATCTCGTCGGCAATGCCTTTCTGCAGGATCAAGCGTCGTGTGGTCGTGCATCGCTGACCAGCCGTACCCACCGCCGCGAACAGAACGGCGCGCAATACCATGTCGAGATCGGCATCGTCCATGGCGATGATGCCGTTGTTGCCACCCAGCTCGAGCAGGCTTCGGCCCAGCCGTCTGGCCACGTTCTCACCGATCTTGCGTCCCATGGCCACCGAGCCGGTGGCCGAGATCAACGGGACTCTGGAGTCGTTGACCAGGGGGTCACCCACCTGGTGTCGGTCGCCGACCGCCAGGCAGAAAATGGGCGGGGCGCCGTTGGCTTCCAGGACGCGCTGGGCGATATGTGTGAGCGCTATGGAGCACAGCGGGGTCTTCGAGGATGGCTTCCAGATCATCGAATCACCGCAGATCGCCGCCACCGTGGAGTTCCAGGCCCAAACCGCCACGGGGAAGTTGAAAGCGGTGATGATGCCAACAGGACCGAGGGGGTGCCATTGCTCGTACATCCGGTGCTCCGGCCTTTCGGAGTGCATGGAGAGACCATAGAGCTGACGGGACATGCCCACTGCCAGGTCGACCATGTCGATCATCTCCTGAACCTCACCCAGCCCTTCGCTGAGAATCTTGCCCATCTCGAGGGTGACCAGCCGACCCAGGGCCTCTTTGTGTCGGCGCAACTCGTCACCCAGTTGACGTACCACCTCTCCTCGCCTTGGGGCGGGCCAGGTTCGCCATTCCTTGAAGGCCTCCATGGCGGTGGCGGCGACCTCCCCGTAATCGGCGGCGGTGGCGGAGCGCACGCTGGCGATCGCCTCACCGGTATTGGGGTCGATGGATTCGATGATCGGACCCTGTGTATCGAGCCAGCGACCGCAGAAGGCTCCTGGGTTGCTGTCTTCGATACCCAGGGAGTCGAGGATTTCCTGCAGTTGGGAAGAGGTCGCGACGCGGGTCATGGGGTTCTCCTTTGAGTGGTTGGCAGCTTCTCCACAGGAGTTGCGGAAAACCCTGTTGAAAAGCGGGCCTGCGAATGAGTCAAACCATCATTTTTCGGCACTTTGGCACAATTTGCACAGATTCTTGTGCAAAATTCGTAACTTCTTTTTTTTCAATAACTTCCGTGATTGGGCTCGGAAGTGCCCAGAATCGGTGCGCGGTCCGTATCTTGTTGATTTTCCGCAGGTTAGGGACACTGTCCGGTTCTAGGCCCTCAAAGCACCTTCGCCAGAGCTCTGTCCAACCGCTCAATCCCTTCGTCCGCTTCCTTCTCAGTGAGCGCGAGATTGGGCCGAAATCGGATGGCCCGGTCGCCTGAAGCCAGACCGAGAACGTCCGTCTCGAGCATGGCCTTGAGGGTCGAGTCACGGGTCTCTCCATCGGGCAGGTCGAAGGCCACGAACAACCCCTTGCCTCGGGCGTTGGTCACCTTGCCTGGGTAGGTCTCTTCGAGATGGTGAAAGCCGGCGAGAATGTGTGCGCCGACCCTCTCGGCGTTGTCCAACAGATCCTGTTCTTCGATGATCTCCACATAGCGCTGACACCTCACCATATCGACGAGGTTGCCACCCCAGGTGGAATTGATCCGGCTGGATACCTTGAAGACCGAGTCGACCTCGTCGAGGCGGCTCGACGCGCAAATGCCGCACACCTGTGTCTTCTTGCCAAAAGCAAACAGATCGGGTTGGACGATCGAAGTGCTCGAAAGCCCACCACTTGCCGGTCGTGCCGAATCCCGTTTGGACTTCGTCGAAGATCAGCAGAAACTCTGCCTCGTCGGCCAGGTCGCGGAGTTGCTGAAGGAACTCCTGGCGGAAGTGGTTGTCACCGCCTTCACCCTGAATCGGCTCGATGATCAGAGCAGCAATGTCATCGGGGCGGGTGGTGAGGGCTTGCTTGATTTCGGCGATGGCTCGACCCTCCGCCACCTCGACTTCTTCCAGAACCTCCGGCGTTATCGGGGAAACGCAGTTTTGGGTTGCTGATTCTGGGCCAATCGAATCGGGGGAAGTACTGGTACTTCCTCGGATCCGCGGTGTTGGTCAGCGACAGCGTGTAGCCGCTCCGGCCGTGAAATGCCTGGCGAAAATGCATCGCCTGCAAGCCCTTCTCGCCTTTGCCCGCAGCCATGTTCTTGCGCACCTTCCAGTCGAAGGCCGCTTTGAGCGTGTTCTCGACGGCCAGGGCGCCTCCGGAGATGAAGAACATGTGCTGGTTCAGGCTCTCAGGGACCGTGCGGGCGAAGGTCTCGACGAACTCTGCCATCTGGGTGGTATAGAGATCCGAGTTGGCAGGCTTGTTCAGGGCTGCTGGCAGGATTCTCTGCCGAAAGTCGGGGGTATCCAGCAGGGGGTGGTTGTACCCCAGAGGACAGGTTGAAAAGCAGGTGAAGAGATCCAGTAGGGATCGGCCTCGAAGGCTGTCGTAGAGATAGGCTCCCTGGCTCTTTTCAAGATCCATGACCAGGGGAAACCCGTCCACCAGCATGTGGCCCCGGAGATGCTCGTGGACATCGGTGGGAGAGATGCGGACAGACGTTTCGCTGCTGGAGATCATGAGAATCCTCCCTGGAAAGATGGGGTTTCGAGGGCGTCCGAGACCGCCCGGCGGGAGCAGATCAGGATGAGCAGGGCTCCCGGGCGCGAGTCATGCTAGCACCGGCGATTCGGGAGGGTCAATCGATACGCTGCGGCTGGGAGACGCGGGGTTGGACGGGCTGACCCGCGACCACGGTCCGGTTTCTGCCCGTCTCCTTGGCCACGTACATAGCGGCGTCGGAGAGACGCAGCAGGGTGCTCTTGCGCTGCTCGGCACCGCTCTCGATGGTGGCATGACGCTGGAGCGAAGCGACACCGATCGAGCATGTGATCCCCGTGAGATCGAGGACGTCGGGTTGCACCGATCCCGGTTGGGCGCAGAACGTCGAGGTAACGACGGCCTCGCGCATTTCCTCCGCCAGATCGATGGCTTCCTCGAGGTGCATGCCAGGTGCGGCAATGACGAACTCGTCACCACCATATCGGGCGGCGACGGCGGCGTGCTCCTGGCCAATGCCGTCGAGCAGTTGACCGACCTCCCGCAAGACCTGGCTTCCCGCCAGGTGGCCATAGGTGTCGTTGACGCGTTTGAAATAGTCGAGATCGAGGAACAGCAGGGCGAGGTCCTCGTCCGACTTCTGGCATTCCTCGATGATCTGGCTCAGGGCGATGTGAAGATAGCGATCGTTGAAGAGGCCGGTGAGATTGTCCTTCTTGGCAATCTCCTGCGCCAGACGACCATCGAGCACATTCTGAATGGAGATGGAGATATAGCCTGCGAAGATCTCCAGCAGATTCAGGTCCTGCTGACTGTACTCTTCCGCCTGCCGTCGGTTCACCAGTTCGAGGACGCCACAGACCTCTTGCTCGATGCGGATGGGAATGGCGACCAGGGATCGGGTTTGATAGTCGAGGGCTTCGTCGATGATCGGATTGAAGAGCTGCTCATCGCTCAGTCTCACCGCTCGGTAGGATTTGCCGGTGATGTACACATGACCACCGATTCCTTTGTCGGCCGGGACCCGCTGACCCACCAGGGTCTCCGCCTTTTCCCCGAAAGCGGCGATAAAAGTCAGATCGTTGCGGTCGCGCTCCCGTTGCTTGTCGACGGGGTTGTCGAGAAGAATCGAGCCCGCCTCGGAGGGCACGAATTCGTTGGCTTTCCTGAGAATGGCCACCAGGTTCTCGGATAGATTCATCTCCACCGGGAAAGCGTGCCCTGCTCGACGTCTTTCGAGAAAGTTCACCAACTCGGGAGGCAGGAGACAGTGGAAGTCGGTCATCAGTAAGGGTAGTTTCCCGTTCTGGTCCAATTAGAGACTGGACAGCGGACACTCTAACGCAAGCGCCATGCTTCAGGCTGTGAACCCTCAACATCTGTGTCGGATGAATCACCGTTCTGGAGGTCCATTCTGTCGTCTTCCCGGCTCGATCCTGTGGACTGGCAGACGCGCGGCCGCCCCGGCGGTTGTGCGAAGATTCCTTCTCGATGACAGAACTATCAGGATCAGACGGGCGGCAGCGGGCGATTCCTCTGCAGAAGAAGTTCGGGCAGCACCATCTGGTTCGAGGTTCGATTTGTGCACCGTTGGTCGACTACCTCGAGCCGGCCGATCATCTGGTGGTGGAGATCGGACCCGGTGGGGGCGTGCTGACGCGAATCCTCACGGCGGCAGGAGCCCGGGTGATCGCGGCGGAGATCGATATCGCCTGGGGCGTGGCGCTCTCCAGGCAGCTGGACCCGGGTTCTGTGAGCGTGCTCATCGCAGATGCCACGGAGATCGCATGGCAGCGCCTACCGACAGGCGACTCTGGTTACAGGGAATCTACCCTTCAACGTCAGCACGGTCTTGATTGAACAGTTGCTACCCCATTGGCGGCAGATTCCACGAGCGGCTTTCCTGGTGCAGAAGGAGGTAGGGGACCGGCTGGTAGCCGGGCCCGGTGAGGGTGCTTACGGAGCCTTGAGCGTGCTCACCGCGGCTCGTGCGAGGGTGTCGAGGTTGGGCAGGGTCAGTCGCGGGAGTTTTCGGCCGCCACCCAAAGTGGATGGAGTCTTCATCGGACTCCAGCTGGTCGAGCCGGTACTCGCAGAACCTCAGATGCCGAGCTTTGTCGCCACCGTGCGGCTGTCGTTCTCCCAGAGGCGCAAGCAGTTGCGCAATGTGCTGGCCACAGGATGGGGCCGCGAGATCGCCCTGGCGGTCCTCGCTGCAGCCGGCATCGATCCTCGCCACCGAGCCGAAGAGCTGTCTCTCGATCAGTTTTTGAGGCTGCACCAGGCCTATGTCGATGTTGATACCGGGTGATGAGATCGGGCGTCGTCGATCTCCCGTACCGCGATCGCGGCAGGGTGAGATAATGCAGACTCAGACTCCGTTGGGAGTGTTGATCGGGAGGTTGGAAACCCTGTCCAAGACCGCTAAAGGATCAAAGAAGAAAACGAGCGGATCCCGTCTCGCCGCCGAGAAGCGGACCGAGCTCGTCGGGATTCTGCTCCTGGTTGTCGCCCTGCTTCTGGGAGCCAGCCTGGTGACCTACCAGCCGGCCGATCCCAGCCTCCTTCATCAGATCTCCGGTGACGGAGATGTCGCCAATCTCGTGGGGCCAGTCGGCGCCAACACCGCCGCGGTGACCTTCGAGACTTTCGGGGTTCCGGCTCTGCTGATTCCGCTGTTGATGGCTGGCGCGGCCTGGAGACGTCTCAAGGGTCGAGAGGAGGCCAAGATCGTCGGTCGCGGTATCGGGGCCGTGGTGCTCCTGCTGAGCCTGCCCGCGATCCTGCAGGTGATTGTCGGTACCGTTTCATGGCGCGGCACGCCCATCCCAGCGGGCGGCCTGGTGGGCAAGCTCATCGCCGAGTTTCTGGCCAGGTATCTGAACAGGACGGGCGCCTTTGTGTTCCTCGGGGGCGCTGGCATGATCGGTGTCGCCCTGCTTTTGCAGTCCACACTGGGCGATTTTCTCACTCGGTGGTGGACGAGAATTCGCGAAGGCTGGCAGAGCTCCCGACTCTCTTGGCTGCGGCACCATGAGAAGAAGAGCAAGGAGAAGGCGCGTCGTCGGGTAATGGCCAAGCACTTGGAGAGAGAAGCCGCCAGGGAGAGGGTCCAGGAGGCAGAGGCGGTTCCTGTCGTGCAGGCGGACGTCAAAGCCGAGGCTCCGGCTCCGAGTCCTCCGATGCGGGTAACGGAGAAGACCGGGTGAGGGCAGCTTCGGAATGCGTCGCGTGCGGGTACCCCCGAAGGTAGCGGCGCCACCGAAGAAAGCGGCTGAAAAGAAAGGCAAAGGCCGAGGCAGAGGCGGAGCCACAGCCGCGAGATTCCGTTTGCCGAACCCGCAGACCAGGGGGTGCCGATACCGCCACTGAACCTGCTGCAGCTGGACCCCGTCGAATCCCATGTCAACGAGAACGAGCTGGTTCGCCTGGGCGAGGTCATTCGTAGCCGCTGCGCGGAATTCGGCGTCGAGGGATCCGTGGTCGGGATCAGCCCCGGACCTGTCATCACGGTCTACGAGTTTCAGCCGGCGCCCGGTGTCAAGGTCAGCCAGATCGTCAATCTCCAGGACGATCTGGCGTTGGCGTTGAAGGCGGAGTCGGTGCGCATCGAGCGCCTGGCGGGTCGTTCCACTCTGGGTATCGAGGTCCCCAACAAGGAGCGTAGTCTCATTCACCTCGGGTATCTGTTGTCGCGCGACGAGTTTCGCAAAGCCCCCTCGAGGCTCACCGTGGCTTTGGGTACCACCATCCACGGAGAACCCTACTTACACCGATCTGGCGACGGCTCCCCATCTGCTGGTGGCTGGAGCCACGGGCGCCGGCAAGAGCGTCGGTCTCCAGAGCATGATCACCTCGATCCTCTACAAGGCGACGCGCGACGAGGTGCAGTTCATCTTCATCGATCCGAAACGAATCGAGCTGGGCGTCTACTCTCATATTCCACACCTCAAGGCCGAGGTGGTGACCGAGCCCAAGAAAGCTGCCAATGCCCTGCGCTGGGCGGTGAGTGAGATGGAGAGGCGCTATCGACTCTTGGCTGAGGCCCACGTGCGGTCGATCGATTTCTACAACCGGGCGATCAAGGACCCAGCCGTCCGAAAAAGACTCGCCTTGTCCGAGGGTGAAACGGATAGGCTCGACACCGATCTCAAATCGCTGCCCTACTATGTGATCGTTATCGACGAGCTTGCCGATCTGATGCTGGTGGCGGCCTCGGAGGTCGAGTCTTCCATCGCCCGCATCGCCCAGATGGCGAGAGCCGTGGGTATCCATCTGATCATCGCGACCCAGCGGCCCTCGGTCGATGTGCTGACCGGCACGATCAAGGCCAACTTCCCGTGCCGGCTCTCCTACTGCGACAGCGAGTCGACACGACTCGCGGACGATTCTCGATCAGATTGGCGCGGAGAAGCTGGTGGGCAAAGGGGACATGCTCTTCATGCCGCCGGGGACCTCTCGGATCATCCGGTTGCATGGAGGCTATGTGGCGGAGCAGGAGACCGCTGCTCTGGTGAGATGGCTGAAGAAGAGGGGCAAACAGGAGCTGGACCCTGCAGTTCTGGCCCCGCCACCCGAGGAAGAGAAGGGGAGCGCTGGCGGTGGTGGCGCCGACGACGAACTGTTCGACGAGGCCGCACGTTTGGTGGTGGCGCAGCAACAAGCCTCGGCAAGCTTTCTACAACGGCGGATGCGCATCGGCTTTTCACGGGCGGCAAGACTCATCGACATGATGGAACAGGACGGGCTTGTGGGACCGCCCCAGGGGAGCAAGCCCCGAGAGGTGCTGGTCAAGACCGACTACTTCAGCGAAATCGACGACTCGCGAGACGAGGTCTGAGAACTGGAACGATTGATCTTTTTTGGCACTCCTGAGTTTGCGGTGCCGACGCTGCAATCTCTTTGCGAGCACGGGCGGCGTCCGGTGCTGGTCGTCACCCAGCCGGCCCGTCCGCGGGGTCGTGGTCGTCGGCTGCGGCAGCCCCCGGTCGCCGAGTGGGCGATGAGTCAGCGGCTGGACGTGATCCAGCCCCCGGATGTCAGGGACCCCGGATTCCTCGATCGCCTGCGCGGACTGCGGCCCGGCACGGCGGTCGTGGTGGCCTTCGGGCAGATCTTTCCCAAAGCGCTGCTGGAGCTACCGGTCCACGGATGTATCAACGTCCATGCTTCTCTGTTGCCGCGGTATCGAGGTGCGGCACCGATTCAGGCCGCCATCATTGCCGGGGATCGGGTGACCGGTGTCACCACCATGCGCATGGATGAAGGATTGGACACGGGGCCCATCCTGTTACAGGACGAGCTGGAGATCGGCTCCGAGGAGACGGCCGGTGAGTTGGCGGAGAGACTCTCTTCGGCGGGTGCCAAGCTCCTGATCGAGACCCTGGAAGAGCGCGATCGGGGTCGCCTGCAGCCCCGCTCACAGCCTGATTCTGGAATGAGCCTGGCCCGACGGCTGCGGCGCAGCGACGGCATTATCGACTGGACGGCGTCGTCCCGGACGATCTTCAATCGACTTCGGGGCTTGACCCCGTGGCCGGGTGTCTCGACGACTCTTCGTGGGCAGCCGGTGAAGATCCTCTGGGGCCGTCCTCTTTCCGGAGAAAGCGTCGCCGGCGGGGAGTCGGGCAGCTTTCTGGGTGTTCGGGGAGAGTCTCTGCTGGTGTCCTGTGGAGAAGACACTGTGTTCGGTGTCGAGCGACTACAGAAGGCCGGGCGTCAAGGCGGTCACTGCCAAGGCCTTCGTCAACGGCGAGCGGCTCGAGGTGGGAGAACGCTTCGGTTGAATCCCAGGGCGGGAAATGTCCGGTCGTTGGCGGCCGGGGTCGTCGATCGGACCCTGACCACAAGAGGCCCTGCGGATCACCTCCTCCAACGAGTCGAGGCAGATCTGAGGCCGCTCGATCGCGGTCTGTTGCGGGAGTTGGTTTTGGGGACCCTCCGCTGGCTGCGTCGTCTGGATGCGGTGATCGAAGCTGCCAGCTCGCGGCGACTCCAGGCCATCGACCCCGCACTCCGCACGCCGCTCCGCATCGCGGTCTACCAGCTCCTTTTCCTCGACCGGGTGCCGGCGCATGCGGCGGTGCACGAGGCGGTGTCGGAGGCGCGACTGCGAACCCATCGGGGAGGAGCCGGCTTTGTCAACGCGGTGCTGCGCCGAGTGGCCAGAGCCCCACAACTCGAGTCTTGGCCGGTGGAGGAGGCGAACTCGACCCGTCGTCTGGCCATTGAGCTCAGCCATCCTGATCTGCTGGTCGAACGGTGGCTCAAGGTCTTTGGCGAGTCCCGGACCCGCGAACTCCTGAGCGCCAACAATCATGTCAAGCCGTTGCAGCTGCTGACCTTTCGAGGCCGGGGTGGACGTGATCGGACGGCGGCTTCTCTCGCCGCCGAGGGGGTCGAGACCCAGCCTTCCGAGGTGGCGCCAATGGGGTTGGTGGTGACGGAGGGCAATCCCCTGGAGACGAATTCGTTTCAGGGGGGATCCATCTATCTACAGGATGTCGCCAGTCAGGCCGCGGCACTGGTCCCGCCGCCGAAAACGGGTGAGCGAGTCGTCGATCTGGCAGCGGCGCCCGGCGGCAAGATCCTTCAGTCTGCTGTCCTGGGAGCCGGATCTACGGGTGATCGCGGCCGACAGAAGCTGGCGGAGAATGGGACCGTTGCGAGAGAACCGGAATCGGTTGGGTCTGCAGATCGAGTTGGTCCAGGCCGATGCCCTCTGTCCGCCTTTCCGCGCCTCCTTCGATCGAGTGGTTCTGGACGTGCCTTGCACCGGTACCGGCACCCTGCGAAAGAACCCGGAGCTCAAGTGGCGGATCAGTGCCGAGGAGATCGAACGGCTCGCCAATCAAGGGTTGGCCATGCTCGAGGCAGGATCGCGGCAGGTCCGACGCGGTGGAGTCCTGACGATGGTGACATGTTCCCTCGAGCCCGAGGAGAACGCTGAGGTGGTGTCCAGATTCCTCGAGACGAATCACGACTTCGAGCTCATGCCTCTGCAGTCAGAGCTGCCGACAGCCCTGGAAAAATGGGTGATGAATACCGGTGGCTGGCAGGTCCTGCCGGCGGGGGTTCACGACGGCTTCACCGTGCACGCTCTGCGGCGCCGGCGTTGAGCTTCGCCACTAACGAACATCCCGATATCGGCGCGCCAACTTGGCGGGCGGCACACCCAGAAAGTAGAGAAGCCAGATCCACCAGTTGTTGGCAATGGTCGGGAAGATACCGTTCTGGATGTATCGTCGCGCAGAGGTGATGACCGGCTGGTGAATGACGGCGGTGGGGCCGCAACGCTTGAGTCGACGCATGAAGTCGAGATCTTCGAGGATGGGCCAGTCGCGGAAGCCCCCCAGGTCTCGAAACGCTTGCTGGGTGGCGAATTGCGCTTGATCACCCAGCGGCAAGCGGCTCAGGCGGGTACGAAGATTGACCAGCAGCGACCCCAGACGCATCAAGGGTCGGCGGTTGTCGAAGGTCGCCAGAAATCCGCCCCCTATCCTGCCGCTCTGCACCTCTCTCTTCACCCTCTCGAGGCCACCTTCCGGCAGCCGGGTGTCCGCGTGCAGGAACAACAACACAGGGGACCGGGCGGCTCTGGCCCCCAGGTTCATCTGCGGCCCACGCCCATGGGCTCCGGTGACCACCCGGGCTCCAAACTGTTCGGCCACGGCCGTTGTGGCGTCGGTGCTGCCGCCATCGCTGATGACGATCTCATCGGCTTGCCGGGCCACATCCGGCAGGCAGCGGCGGAGGTTCTCTTCTTCGTTCAGAGTGGGGATGACGACGGCGACGGAGATGGCCGGCAAAGTGGCGGAATGCTAGCATAGACGTCAGCCCTCCATGACCTCTGACAATCCCTTCAGCCATCTCGATGCAAGCGGTCGTGCCCATATGGTGGACGTGTCCGAAAAGCCTGTCACGCGCCGCGTCGCCGAAGCCTCGTGCCGCGTGATTCTGGAGGCTGAAACGGTCAGTGCTCTGAGTGGGCTACCCAAAGGCGATGCCATCGCCGTGGCGCGTCTGGCAGGTGTCCAGGGCGCCAAACGCACCTCAGAGCTCATTCCTCTGGCGCATCCATTGGGTCTGGAGCAGGTGGAGGTGGAGGTGGTTGCCGACGATCAGGGAGTGGAAATCCGTAGCAAGGTGGTCGTCACCGCCCGGACCGGTGCCGAGATGGAGGCTCTGGTCGCCTGTTCGACAGCGGCGCTCGCCCTCTACGACATGGTCAAGGCTGTGGAGCGTCGGGCCGTGATCACGGATTTGCGACTCGAGCACAAAACGGGGGGTCGCAGCGGGGAGTTTCACCGCCAGAGATGATCCGTACCGGACTCGACCGACTCCTCGAGAGCCCCGAAGCCTTGGCTGGACGACAGTACGGCTTGCTGTCTCACTCGGCGGCGCGGAGCGTCGGACCTCTGGCCGATCCACCTCGCCCTGCTGCGTCAGCGGAGCCCCGGGACCGACCCTGCTTTTTGGTCCCGAGCACGGCTTCTATGGCGTCGAGCAGGACATGATTCCGTCGATTGACGAGGTCGATCCGTGGACCGGTCTGACGACCCTGTCCCTCTACGGGGATTCGGACGCTTCGTTGCGGCCAGATCCGGAGACGCTCGCGGGTCTCGATCTACTGGTCATCGATTTGCAGGACGTCGGTTCGCGGTATTACACCTACGCGGCGACTGCGATCTGGGCGGCGGAGGTGGCGTTGGATCAGGGTATGGAAGTGTGGATTCTCGATCGTCCCAATCCTCTGGGAGGCCGGGAGGTCGAGGGGAATCTGCGATCAGACGAGCTCGAATCGTTCGTCGGCGCCTTGCGGTTGCCTCCCCGGCATGGACTGACGCTGGGCGAGTTGGCACGACTCGAAGAGAGCCGTGGACGTTTTGCCGGCCAGTGCAGGATCTGGGAAGTCGAAGGTTGGCACCGTGGAATGCTCTGGCCGCAGGTGGGCCGACCCTGGATCGCGCCGTCCCCCAACATCCCGAGCGCCGAGATCGCCTTCCTCTATCCGGGTCTGTGCCTGGTGGAGGGTACCGAGCTCTCCGAGGGCAGGGGAACCACCCGACCTTTTCAGCTGGTGGGTGCGCCTGATATCGATGCCGTGGACCTGGCCGACGAGCTCAACGCCCGCGGTCTGCCGGGGGTCGAATTCGTACCGACGTTTTTCCGGCCTCAATTCCACAAGCACGAGGGCAAGGTCTGCGGTGGGGTGGAGATCAGGGTCACCGACTACGTCGATCTGCGTCCCTACCGTTGTGGTGTCGAGGTTCTGGTGGCTGTCCGCAAGGTGGCACCAGAAGCCCTCGTCTGGCGGCGGGAGGCCTACGAGTTCGTTGCCGATCGACCCGCCATCGACCTGCTGGCCGGCGAATCCTCCTTGCGGGAGACGCTGGAGGCCGGCGGCGATCTCACGTCCTGGATCTCTTCGTGGGCAGACGATGAAGGGGCGTTCCGCCGGGAATGCAGCGAAGTTTTGTTGTATCCAGACAGCCCGTCGATCGGTTGACCGTTATCGGGGGCGGTGCCAGAATGCCGCCGCGCGGCAAGCAAACTTGGACACCCATGAAATGAGTCGAAGATGACCCCGACACGGATTGAGTTCTTTCTTCCCGGACCCACATGGGTGCGGGAAGATGTCCTGCAGGCGATGACGGGCCCGATGATGGGGCATCGGTCGGCGGGATTCAAGGACCTCTACGCCTCCCTGGTGCCCCGTCTGCAGGAGGTATTTCGCACCGAGGGAGATGTGCTTGTCGCCACCGGTAGCGCCACTCTGGTCATGGAGAGCGCCATTGTCTCGACAGTGGCGGCGGATGTTCTCAATCTCACTTGCGGTGCCTTCTCGGAACGTTGGCACACGATCTGTCGCAACCTCGGGAAAGACGCGGATCGTATCGAGGTGCCCTGGGGACGTGCCGTGGATCCGGAGCTCGTTCGCCAGGCGTTGCGGCGCAAACGGTACGAAGCGGTCACCATGGCTCATAGTGAGACCTCTACCGGCGTTCTCAATCCCATTCGGGAGCTCGCCGAGGTCATTCGGGAAGAAAGCGACGCCCTGGTTCTGGTCGACACGGTCTCGTCGTTGGCGGGTGCCCGTGTGGAAGCGGATGATTGGGGTCTGGATGTGGTGTTGGCGAGCACTCAGAAGGCCATGGCCGTACCACCCGGATTGACGCTGTTCAGCCTGTCTGAACGGGCCGCCAAGCGAGCGGCAGGCATCGCCAAGCGGGGTTTCTATACCGACTTTCTCAGATATCGGGACAACCATCTCAAGTCCAGCACGGTAACGACTCCGGCGGTCTCCGTCTTCTATGCTCTCGATCGACAACTCGATGTCATCCTGGAGGAGGGGCTGGAGACTCGCTGGGAACGACACGCGGCTCTCCAGGCGATGACGGCCAAGTGGAGCACCGCCCAGGGTTTCGAATTTGCGTCCCAGAAGGGGTTCAGGTCTCCGACGGTCAGTTGTCTTCGACCACCGGCCACCGTGAAGCCAGCCGATCTGGTGACGGGGCTTGCCGAACGAGGGCTGGTGGTGGGCGGTGGTTACGGGGCTTGGAAGCCGGAGACATTTCGTATCGGGCACATGGGAGAGGTCCGGGGTCGCGATCTCGAGCACCTGTTTGGGACGATCTCGGGGATCCTCGACGTCGGATGAAGGCAGGTCGAGAAATGTATCGAATTCTCATCGCCGATCCGATTGCCGAAGCCGGTCTGGAGATTTTGCGGCAGGCCGGGATGGATATCCACCTGCTCGAGCCCGAGGAACGCCCCCGGTTGGCGGCTTTGGTGGCCGAGTTCGATGCCCTGGTTGTCCGCAGCATGACCCAGGTGGATGCCGACCTGCTCGACGCGGGTCGTCAGCTGAGGGTGGTGGGCCGGGCGGGTATCGGCGTCGACAATGTCGATGTCGTCGCGGCCACCGACCGGGGAATCCTGGTGGTCAACGCGCCGACTGCCAATCTGGTGTCGGCTACAGAGCACACTTTCGCTCTGTTGTTGGCTCTTGCCCGGAACGTACCTGCGGCACAGGCTTCCATGAGCGCCGGTGAATGGAATCGCAAACAATTTCTCGGCAGCGAGCTGCACGGCAAGACTCTGGGTGTGGTGGGCCTCGGTCGAATTGGCCAGGGGGTGGCAGCGCGGGGCCGAGCGTTTGGCATGAGCGTGGTGGCCTACGATCCGTTTCTGGATGCCTCGGCCGCGCGCCGGTTGGATATCGAGTTGGCCGATCTGGACGAGGTGATCGCGGTCGCGGATGTCGTCACCCTGCACACGCCACTGACGGATCAGACGCGAAATCTGATCGACGACGAGCGTCTCGCCAAGATGAAACCGAACGCCCTCCTGGTCAACTGTGCGCGAGGTGGAGTGGTGGATGAGAAGGCGCTCCTGGCCGCCCTGGAAGAGGGGCGGTTGGGAGGCGCCGCCCTGGACGTCTTTGCCGAGGAGCCGCCAACGGATCTGCGTCTCGTGAACCATCCCAGGGTGGTGACGACACCTCACATCGGGGCCCAGACGCGAGAAGCTCAGGAGCGGGTGGCCACCGAGACCGCGAGGATGGTTCTCGCCGCCCTGGACGGGTCCCTGGCCGTAACCGCCGTCAATCTTCCATTCAGGTCGATCGGTGGCATGGGTGAGCCGTTCCTGGCGCTGGGAGAGCAGCTGGGCCTGCTCGCCAGCACGCTGCTGGGAGGGAGCTTGTTGGAGATCCAGGTGGACCTGTGGGGCGTCGACGAGGAGGTGCGGATTCCCGCTACCGTCGCCGCGGTGAAAGGATCGCTGACCCCGTTCCTGGGAGAGGCCGTGAACTTCGTCAATGCGGAGAAGGTGGCGGCGGAACGAGGCATCGAAGTGGTGCGGTCGACCCATCACCAAAGTGGGGAGTATCCACACCTGGTGGCGGTCACTCTCAAGGGCGAAGCCGGAGAGGTGTCGGTGGCAGGGACGGTGTTTGGCGAACAAGATCCCCGCGTGGTGCGGGTCGAGGACTACCGTCTCGAGTTTCGACCCAAGGGGTTTCTGCTGGTGCTGCGAAATCGGGATGTGCCGGGTGTGGTCGGCAAGATAGGAACCCTGCTGGGAGAAGCGAGTGTCAACATCGCGGAGATCCATCTGGCACGAAATCCCGAGGGAGAAGAGGCCATGGCCGTCGTCAGATTGGATGCCGCTCTCCAGCCACAGGTCCAGGAGGCGCTGGTGCAAATACCCGAGATCACCCAGGTGACGATGATCGATCTCGGCGGTCTGGGATAGGCGAGTACAGCGGGAAGGAGCCGACGTGAGAGTTGGATTGGTTTTCGGGGGACGTAGCGTCGAGCATCGCGTCTCGGTGAGCTCGGCCAGGACCATCGCCGCCGCTTTGGTTGCAGCTGGACACGAAGTGGTGGCTTTGGGAATCGCGCCGGATGGTTGTTGGGTCGAGTCGTCA
Organism: uncultured Acidobacteriota bacterium; assembly: GCA_963719055.1. GTDB lineage: Bacteria > Acidobacteriota > Thermoanaerobaculia > Multivoradales > JAHEKO01 > CAXMQZ01. The sequence continues at coordinate 89,869 of CAVRAU010000019.1, forward strand.
GATGGGGAAGCCGCCCTGAACGGCGAGATCGATGCCCTACGAGCAGTGGATGGTCGGATCCAGGACAGTCTGCATCATCTGCTCGATGCGAACATTGAAGTCTTGTTTCCGGTCGTGCACGGCACCTGGGGCGAAGATGGCACCCTGCAAGGCCTCTGCGAGATGTTGGACCTGCCCTACGTGGGGGCCGATGTGTCGGCCAGCGCCATCTCCATGGACAAGCTGCAGTGCAAGCGAGTCCTCCTCAGCTGCGGGATTCCGGTGGTGGACTTCGAGTCGGTGACGGCGGCCGAGATGCGAGAGTCGGCTGCAGAGTGCCTGGCCCGTCTGCGAGCGCCTACCGATGCCGTTGTTCGTCAAGCCCAGCTGTGGCGGCTCGAGTGTCGGTGTGAAGACGAGTCGATCGCCGCGAAGACCTCGGCCAGGCCCTCGAGTTCGCGCTGCAGTTCGACGACGCGGTCGTCGTGGAGAAGGAGATTCGAGGACGCGAGCTGGAGTGCTCGGTTCTCGGCGACGAAACCCTCGAAGCCTCGGCGGTAGGCGAGGTCGTACCGGGCAACGATTTCTACGACTACGAGGACAAGTACCTGCAGGACGAAGCCGATCTCAAGTTGCCGGCGGATCTGCCGGAGGCGTTGGCCGCAGAGGTGAGGGCGACGGCGATTCGAGCCTTTGCGGCTGTCGGCGGGGGCGGCATGGCAAGGGTCGATTTCCTGGCGGACGAGGAAGCGTTGTACGTGAATGAAATCAACACCCTGCCGGGCTTCACCCGCATCTCCATGTATCCCAAGCTTTGGGGCCTTTCTGGATTGCCGTTGCCCGATCTCGTTCACCGGCTGGTGGAGATCGGTGTCGCTCGCCACGAGAGACGTCGCCAACTCGATCGCGGCATCAAGAGGTGGCTGGCGGAAGTCGGTTCCTGAGAATCAGAGTTGGGTCAGAAAGGCGTCGATTCCGCGGCGCTCGAGCTGTCGCCGGGTGCGCTCGGCATTCTTGCGCTTGTCAAAGGGCCCCAACCGCACGCGGTGCCAGTCGCCGTCCGATGACAGCTTGGCGTCAGGGAACTCTTGGCGTAGCTGGCGGTAGAAGGCCTTCGCCTCGTCCGCGTCGCGAAAGGCTCCGGCCTGCACCCAGAAATCGCTTGATCGTCCATGGGCGGGCCCGCCCGCGATGACCCGGATCTCCACCGGCACCACGCCGGGCCCCAGCATCTCCAATTGCCGGGCAGCTTCGTAGGAGAGGTCGATGATGCGACCTTTGACAAAGGGACCCCGGTCCGTGATGCGCACTTCGACCCGGCGCCCGTTGTCACGATTGCGCACCTGGACGATCGTTTCGAAGGGCAGTGTGCGGTGGGCGGCCGTGAGCTGAGTCTGGTCGTAGACCTCGCCATTGGCCGCGCGCTTGCCGTGAAAGCCGGGGCCGTACCAGGACGCAAGGCCGCGCTCCGTGTAGCCGGGTTTCTCTTTGTAGGCGCTGCCTGTTGTGGCGCAGGCGGTGCTCAGCAGGACGGCCGCCAGGGCGAGAGCTGCGCCGGTCGAGGGTCGCGTCGAGCCGGTGCGTGGGACCACTCTCTCAGACCCTGGGCTCTTCGACCGCGGCCACCGGGAGGTCCGTCAGGGCTGGAGCGACGACCTCTTCGAGAAAATCGAGGACCTGCTGAGCGGCACGGCCGGTGAACTGGACGGGGTCGAGGGTCTCGTCGACTTCTTGTCCCTCGAGGGGGAACTCGGAATCTTGCTTGAGTAGTTCGATGAGTGGATTCTCTTCCCCGCTGGAGACCGCCTCGTGAGACGTCATGCTGTGCTGCCGGATGATTTCGTGCAGTTGTTGGCGGTCGCCACCTTTGACCGTGGCCTTCATCAACAAGGATTCTGTGGCCATGAAGGGTAGCTCTCGGCTGACGTGGAAGCGGATCCGAGATTCGTTGACTGTCAAGCCGTGGACGATGCCGGCTGCAAGCCCGAGGATCGCATCGGCGAGCAAGAAAGGAATCCGGCAGAACCAATCGCCGGTTGGCGGAATCGTCCAAGCTGCGCTCGAGCCACTGCGTTGCGGCGGTGAGGGGACCGTTGATCGAGTCGGTGATCAATCGCCGCGATAGCGCGCACATCCGCTCGGAGCGAATGGGGTTGCGCTTGTAGGCCATCGCCGAGGAGCCCACTTGATGAGAGCCGAACGGTTCCGAGATCTCGCCCATGCCCTGGAGAAGTCGGATATCGGTGCCGAGCTTGTGGCAGGACTCTCCGATGCCCGCCAGGAGCGCCAGGATCTGTGAGTCCTGTTTCCGGGGATAGGTCTGCCCGGTGACGGCAAAACTCTCGGCAGAAGCCGATATGGCGGGCAAAGAGACGATCCAGTTCTCGAACCTTGGCACCATCGCCGTCGAACAGTGTCAGGTAGCTGGCCTGGGTACCGGTGGTTCCCTTGACGCCACGAGCTCGCATGACATCCAGAAACCGTCCCTGGGATTCCAGGTCCAGGAGAAAGTCCTGCAGCCAGATGCAGGCTCTCTTGCCCACCGTGGTCAGCTGCGCGGGCTGCAGGTGGGTGAAGGCCAGAGTCGGGAATCGCCCTCGTATCGCGGGCAAAGGTGGCCAGCTCTCCGACCACCGCGGCGGTGCGTTGGCGCAGTAGATCGAGAGCGTCGCGCATCAGCATCAGATCGGTGTTGTCCGTGATGAAGGCCGACGTCGCACCCAGATGAAGGATGCTGCCGGCTTCACCCGCCTGCTCGGCGAAATGCCTGAGATGGGAGACCACGTCGTGCCGAGTCTCACGTTCGATCTCCGCTACCCGCTCGAAATCCAGGTCTGGAGCCACCTCCCGCAGCCGGGAAATCTGTTCCTCGGTGATCGGCAGGCCCAGCTGTCGCTGGCAATCGGCCAGAGCAATCCAGAGCTGTCGCCACACGCCGTAGCGGTGTTGGGACGAAAACAATCGCGCCATCTCGGGAGAGGCGTAGCGTTCGTACAAGGGATTCTGCGGTGGCGACGGAACCATCGGGGCTGAAAGTCTAACAAAACCAAGGCTCCAGGTTCTGCTAGCATCTGCGGCCGGAATGGAACGGAAGGGAGGGCTTGAGAGTGAGTGTACAGAGCTTCTTGTCGACCCACGATCTCACCGCCGACCAGACTGCAGGTCTGTTCGATCTCACCGCCAGAGTCAAAGCAGATCCGAAGAGCCATTCGAGTGCTCTCGAGGGCAAGAGCCTGGCGATGATCTTCCAGAAGTCCTCGACTCGGACTCGTGTGAGCTTCGAGGTGGGGATGTTCCAGCTCGGCGGCCAAGGTCTCTTCTTGTCGAGTGGCGACATTCAGCTCGGCCGGGGCGAGACCATCGCCGACACCGCGCAGGTCCTCTCGCGCTATGTCCACGGCATCATGGCCCGCACCTATGCGCACGATGACGTCGTGCAACTGGCTCGACATGGATCGGTTCCCGTGATCAACGGTCTGACGGATCTGCTGCACCCATGCCAAGCCATGGCCGACTACTTCACGCTGCGGGAGGTCTTTGGAGATCTGCGAGGTCGCAAGCTGGTCTACCTGGGAGACGGCAACAATGTCGCCCATTCCCTGTTGCTGGCGGCGCCAAGGGTCGGCATGGATATCACCGTGGCCACGCCATCCGGGTTCGAACCCGACTCGGCAATCGTGGATATGGCCCAGAGCGAGGCTTGGGAGCGGGCATCAAGATCGAGGTCACCAACGATCCAGCCGCTGCCGCCATCGACGCCTCGGCCGTGTACACCGATGTGTGGGCCTCCATGGGCCAGGAGGAGGATGCAGAAAGGCGGCTTGCCTTGTTCCAGGGTTTCATGGTCGATGGCGAGATCATGTCCAAGGCGCTCCCCGAGGCGGTCTTTCTGCATTGTCTGCCTTGCCACCGAGAAGAGGAAGTGAGCACCGCGGTCGCGGACGGTCCGCAGAGCCGCATCTTCGACCAGGCCGAGAATCGCCTCCACGTCCAGAAGGCCATCATGCTCTGGCTCATGGGCGGCATCGACATCTGAATCGCTCTGGAACGGTGCCCAAGGCCATCTTGGGTACTCTGCCAGTGAACAGCTCGTGCTGGAAGGAGTGCAGAGGGTGGCACTCGCTTCCGCTTCCCTCGCCTCGGATCGAAATGGATCCTCTGAGGATCAAGCAGCGGCTCCTCCAGAGGCCACATGTCCGAGTACCCAAGATAGCCTTGTTCTATCCCTTCGAGAAGCTCGTAGGTCATTCCCCCTCCCGTCCCCCTAGAGAGGACCTCCCCGGCGGTGTCGAGTCGATTGGAGCAGACGATGTGGACGGGCGAGGTATCCATAGGTGTTGTCGAGGGGTGCCTGGAGGAGATCAGACCGTATGTCGGTCCGAGTCTCCGCTGCAGAGGATTGAAGGGCGCGGACCGATCCTATGCGGTCGCCGACAGGTGCCCCTCGACAGCGCCATGATGGATCGCACGGCCAGCAGCGCGCGGAAAGCGACTCGCACCGCTCGCATGGTCCTTCGCCTTGGAGTCGGCAATCAACGGCCGGCGCAGAGGCACGGCCGCTTCACTGCAGAGTCCCCAGGACCGCCTTTGAATTCACGCCGGAGTGAGGCTTCTGGTAGAGTCCAGCAACTCTTGACGAGTCGCATAGATGAGCGAAGACTTTCCGTATCGGTACAAGATCGAGGTGGACAAGCCACCACGACCCAAGCCGCCCAAACAGACGGCGGTCATCGATCAGACCGGGTGCACCGGTTGCGAGGCCTGCATCTCCTTTTGTCCGGTGGATTGCATCGAGATTGTTCCGGGCCCTGAGCACCCGGACTTCATGAAGCTGGTCGAGGTGGACCTGGAGCGCTGTATCGGTTGTCAGCTCTGCGCTCGCTACTGCCCCTGGGAGACCATCGATATGTGGTCCTGGGAAGACGGTGTGGCGCTGGCTCCGGAAAAGACGATCCGCTCGATCCTCTACGATTACGACCCGGAAGAGATGCACGAGTCGGCGGAAGGTCGTGACTGACTCTACCCCGCAATCCCTCTCGGGCTTCGATCCGGAGCTCGACAAGGTCCTCAAGAAGGTCCTGCAGATCATCTACAAGGACCACCCCCTGAGCCCCAATCAGATTCTCGTTCTGAGCTCCGAGTTGCAGCGCCTGGGTGTGCACCGCCTGGTGCAGGAGCACCTGCGCAAGTACCAGCAGCGTCAGGACTCGCGGTAACCTCGACATCGTAGGAAGAAGCATCGATCGGTGCCGCAAGCAACGCCGGCGGTAGGTGTTTCAAGGTATGTGGAGATGTCGGAGAGACTGCGCCAGCAGCAGACGGTAGACGACTGGCAGCTGCTGGCCTTGGCGGGCGAAGGCGATGAGGACGCCTTTCGTCGCATCGTGGAGCGTCACCAGGATCGCCTGGTGCGTCTCTGTCAGCGTCTGCTCCACGATCGAGAGGAAGCTCTGGACGCGGCGCAGGAGGTCTTTATCAAGGCCTATGGGAAAGCCGGCAAGCTGAAGCCAAAAGGAGAGCTCTATACCTGGCTCTATCGAGTGGCGACCAACCATTGCTTCAACAAGCTGCGGCGGCGTCGCATCGTCCGGTTTCTGCCCATCGGCAACTCGCTCGAGGAAGAACCGCTGGGGCGGGAGCCGTCCGATCAGGCGCCAGCACCCGACCGGCAGCTGGCCGCCAGAGAGCGGTGGCGGGCCACCAGAGACGCCATCTCGCGTCTGCCGGAAAGCCAGCGGGCGGTGCTCGTCCTGGCGAAATTCGAAGGCCTGTCCTACCGCCAGATCGCCGAGACCCTGCAAATCACGGAAGGCGCCGTGGAAAGCCGCTTGTTCAGAGCGATGAGGAATCTTTCCAGGGCGCAGGAATCGACCCGACCAAGGGTTTCTCAAGGAGAGGGACTGTGATGGATCGCCAGACCACAAACGAATTGATGCGACTTCTCCATGGTGAGTTGCCGGATTCCGTGGCTCGTGAGCTGCGGGATCGACTGCAACGCGAGCCGGAGTTGCAGCGGCAGTTCGAGACTCTGATGCAGCAGTGGCAGAGCCTCGAGCTCCCAGATCCGCAGCCAGCACCCCCGGGTTTTGCCATGCGGGTGTTGGCCAGGGCCAGGCAGACAACAGATCAACGTCTGGCGCCTGCTTGGTGGAGCCATACGCTGGCGGGGAGAGTCGCTACAGCGATGCTGTTGGCCGGTGGAATCGCCTTTGGTGCCGTCCTGGCCTCACCCAGCGAGGCGGAGGACTGGCATGACTACCTTGCCGAGGAGCCCACCATGGCCGAGAGTTACTGGGTGGCAATGGAACAGCCAGTGGAAGATTCCTGGCAGGAGAACGGCTCATGAAGCGGGGATGGGTTTGGGTGGCGCTGCTACTCTCGGTGGGGATCAACATCGGAGTCCTGGCAACGATAGGCGTCTCGCGTGCGCGCACCAAGGCACGCTGGGAGCGGCCGCGGGAAGCTGAACGCAAGCCGCCCTTCGAGCGTCTGGCCAACCACCTCGACCTCGAAGGTGAAGCGCGCGAGCACTTCATGGAGATCCAACAGAGACTCTTTCGAACGACCCGCCAACACCAGGAGGTTTTGCAGGATCTCCGCACCGAGCTGCGCCGCGAAGTGATGAGTGACAGCCCCGATGCCGCCAGGGTGGATCAGCTTCTGTCCGAGGTAGGCGCCCGTCATATGGATCTCGACCGGGCGATGGTGGAGAGTGTTCTGAGTACCAGGAAGATCCTGACACCGGAGCAGCAGAAGCGCTACCTCGAGGTCTTGGACCGGATGCGGGAGGCTCAAAGACGGTTTGGATCGCGAGGCGATCGAATCCCCAATCGTCCTGGACGACGCCCTCCACCCCCCGATCGACCGTAAGAGAAAGAGGTGGGCCCTGCTCTCGCAGGGCCCGGAGGGAAACGCTCCCTAGGGAGATGTCTGTTGGATTGGTCTATCGACCTGCGAATTCGTTACAGATGACGCTTCAGGTCTGTCGGCTGAAGAACTCGCCGGCCGTGGTCTCCGGGTCCCCGACCAGACTCTCGGGGCTGTCTCCCATAAGCCAGTCCTGAGGCAGGTGATCGCGATAGGGGGAGTTCAAGAATCGCTTGTCGAGGAGGGCGATGACTCCCTTGTCGTCAGCGGATCGAATCAGTCGACCCGCCGCCTGGACGACACGGGTCATGCCGGGGACGACAAACGAGTACTCGAAGCCCCTTTCGAATCGCTCCTCGTAGTAGCGACGCAAAAGGTCCTGCTCGAGACTGACCGCCGGCAGGCAGGGGCCAATCACGGCCACCGCCTTCAGCATGTCGCCGGGATAGTCCACGCCTTCGGCGAACACGCCTCCTGCCACGGCCAGAAGAAGGACATCGCCGGATAGAGCGGAACGCAGGTTCGCGAGGATCTCTTCCCGCTGCTGGTCGGTTCCTGAGGGTGTCTGTATGAGGATTCGCTTGAGCGGCACCTCGAGACGGGAGGCCACTTCGTCGAGAAATTTGTAGCTGGGAAAGAGAGCCAGCAGATTGCCTGGCACACGACCGGCGAAGGCGGTGAGGCGCTCGGCAATGCGAGGGTAGTTCTGGGGTCGCAGTCGGTAGAGGGTCGAGACCGTGGCGTCGATGACGATGCTCCGGTTCTCGGCGGGAAACGGGCTGGGGACAGACAGGGTCGCCAGCCTTTCCGCATCGAGGCCCAGCAGATCCCGGTAGAAATCTGGCGGAGAAAGAGTAGCCGACAACCCGATGACACTGTGGGTGCGATTGATGACCCTGCCGAGGAATCGACTGGGATCCATACAGAGGATGCGCAGGCGGGGGTCGTCGCGTTCGATCTGCACGCAGTGGCTGAAGGCCTCGCCGTGGCTAGAGGAGAGCAACAGGCCATCGAGGAAGCGCAACAGCGTGAAGTAGAGATCCACGAAGGGATCGTCGGCCTGGAAGGTGGAGGTTTCGCGGCGGTACTCGAGGTAGTCGATGAAGACTTCGTCGAAGGCCGGCCGCAGGGTCCAGAGGCTGTCTTCGGGCAGCACTGCCTCGATCGCCTTGGTATCCGGGCCGCTATCGAGCAAAGCGTATTCCACGGTGCGCTTGATCAGTTCGGCCAACTTTCGACAGAGGTCGCCTGCCGCCCGGTGCACCGGTTCGCGACCGAGAGCCATGAACTCGGCGGCCTCGAGAGCTTGTCGCCTTGGCAAGGTGGGGCTGTAGTAGCCACGGCCCCGATTGACCAGGTTGTGGATCTCGTCGATCACCAGGATGACGTCGCGCAGATCGTTGTCCTCGTGAAAATCGCTCAGGGCCACATAGGGATCGAAAGCGTAGTTGTAATCGCAGACCACGACCTGCCCCTGCCGGCTGAGCTCGAGACTGACCTCGAATGGACAAACCTCGCTTTCGCGGGCGGCTCCGAAGATGTGATCGGGTTGCAGGGTGCTCCAGGCCTCCCAGAGTTTGGAGAAGATGCCGGAGGAGTGGAGCTTGGAGTAGTACTCCCTGGCATACGGACAGTACTCCTCGTGACAGATGAGTTGATCATTGGCGCACATCTTGGCCTTGGCTCGCAGCTGTAGCGAGTGAAAGGTCTCCTCGGAATTCAGCAGCTTCAAGACCCGCATCGCCATCTCCTGCTGTAGGGTCTTGGCGGTGAGGACGAAGACCCTCTTGTTGTGGGTCAGCGCGTAGCGCAATGCCGGGAACAGAGCGGCGACCGTCTTGCCAATTCCCGTGGGCGCCTCCACCAGCAGATGGTCTCCCTGCTCGAGGGTGCGGTCGAGGGCTTCGAGAATGCCCTCCTGACCCGGGCGCACGTCCTCGTGAGGAAACTCGAGACGCGAGGCGGCCGCATGTCGAGCAGTGCGCTCGCGATCCGATTGCTCATAGTCGTGCAACAGAGAGTTGAGACGCTTGCGGACAGCACTATCGATCGCGGTGAAGCGGAATTCGAGCGCTTCTCGCTCGATCTCTTCGCTGCCGATCTCGATCCAGACGAGCTCGACCTCGATACTCTCTTCGCCTTGTTGATGAAGCATCCAGGCATACAGCAATGCCTGGCGAGTGTAGATCTCCCTCAAGGGACCGGCAGGGGGAGCTCCCCGGCGAATCGACTTGATCTCCTCCAGAAGCACCCCGTCGCCCGAGCGGCGCAAGCCGTCGATCCTGCCATGGACGGTGACCTGCCACCCGCGATGCTCGAAAGTGACCGCCAGGAATACTTCCTTCTCGTAGGCAGGATCGGTCGCCAGGGCCTCCTCCTGATAGCGACTGTGTATGGCCTGGCCGAGCCATCGCCTTTCGTAGCCACCGCGGTTGGCAAACCCCAGATGCCGGGACAAGGTGGCGTCCACGAGATCGCCAACTGAGAGCTCGACGGACAGATTCTCGGCATCGAAACGCGGCGCCATGATCGGCCGAGTATAAGCGGGACCGAGACGGTTGCCTTCCCAGTGGCGCTGGGGTACGCTGCGCATGAGATGGAAAGTGGTAGCGGCGATGGCCGCACAGTAGTCGAGTTTCCCAAGCTCCCCAAGATGCCCAAGCTGCCCGTGGCTGGAATCCGGGCGGCTTTGTTGGCGGTTTTGGTCCTGATCGTAGCGGTCAGTGCCTTCTACACGGTGGACCCGGAAGAAGTGGGCGTGGTTCGACGTCTGGGCAAGTTCATCGGCGTGACCGATCCGGGTCTCCATTTCAAGCTGCCTCTTGGAATCGACATCGTCGACAAGGTGCCCGTACAGAGGCAGCTCAAGCAGGAATTCGGTTTTCGGACCCTCACGGCTGGCACCCGCAGCCAGTTCACCACCAGTGGTCTCGAAGACGAGTCCAACATGCTGACCGGCGATCTGAATGCGGTGGTCGTGGAGTGGGTAGTCCAGTTCCGTGTGATCGACGCCTACAAGTTCCTGTTCAAAGTGCGCAACGTCACCGACACCTTTCGCGATATGAGCGAAGCGGTGATGCGCAAGGTGGTGGGAGACAGGACGGTCAACGAGGTCCTGACGGTTGGCCGCCAGGAGATCGAAGACCTGGTGATGCAGCAGCTGCAGGTGCTCAGCGACCAGTATGACACTGGCATTCGGGTCGAACAGGTGGTCCTGCAGGATGTCAATCCGCCCGATCCGGTCAAACCTTCGTTCAACGAAGTCAACCAGGCGGAGCAGGAGCGGGAGCGTCTGATCAACGAGGCGCAGTCCGAGTACAACCGGTCGGTGCCTCGAGCCGAGGGTGAGGCTCGCCAGACGGTTCAGCAGGCTGAAGGCTACGCGCTGGATCGCGTCAATCGCGCGCAGGGGGACGCAGCACGCTTCACCGCCCTCTATGGCGAGTACCGCAAGGCTCCGGAAGTCACGCGAACTCGCATCTATCTGGAGACCATGGGTCAGATCTTGAATCAGGCCGGCAAGAAGATCGTCATGGATGAGGAGCTCGAAGGCGTGCTACCGCTGCTCAATCTGCAAGATCAGACTGGCAAGGGAGGGAACCCATGAATCGGGTCATCTCTCTCGTCTTGGTGATCGCCGTGGTCATCGGCCTGCGCAGCACGCTGTTCATTGTCAACGAGTATGATCAGGTCATCATCACCCAGTTTGGCGAACCCGTGGGAGATCCCATCACCGCCCCGGGTCTGAAGTTCAAAGTGCCGTTTATCCAGAAGATTCACCGCTTCGACAAGCGGTTTCTGGAGTGGGACGGAGATGTCGCCGAGCTGCCCACCAAGGACAAGGTGTTTATCAAGGTCGACACCTACGCTCGCTGGCGGATCAGCGATCCGCTGCTGTATTTCCAGCGCCTGCGAAATGAGTCGGTGGCCCAAACCCGCCTCGACGATATTCTCGATGGTGAGACCCGCAAAGCCATCGCCAATCACAACTTGATCGAGGTGATCCGGAGCACCAATCGGACGCCGGAGCGGGATGAGTCGGTGCTCGATCTCGCCGGCGACTTGGGCGAGATCCAGACCGGGCGGGAGGCCATCCGTGCAGAGGTCCTGACCGCGGGTCAACAGCGGACCTCGGACCTCGGGATCGAAGTCTTGGA
>CAVRAU010000020.1:0-196405 GCA_963719055.1 uncultured Acidobacteriota bacterium
CGGTAGCCGATCTGCATGATCTCCTGAAAGTGCTTGGTGTCAAAGGTGCCGAAGCGGCTCAACTCGGTGGGGCAGAGTAGGAGATCGCATTGGTGAAACTTGCGTTTGGAGCTGTAGTACATGCCGATCTCGAAGGCGCGCTGGGAGACCGACAGCGAGTTTCGGAGATCGGGCTCGACAATGCGGCGTAGAGGGGTGGCATAGACGCCAAAGAGGAGATCGCAGTGTCCGAGCAGGGGCTCGACGGGGAAGTTGTTGACGATGCCGCCGTCGGAGTACCAGTGACCGTCGATCTCCGTGGGTGTGAAGAGGAGAGGCGTCGAGGCCGATGCCAGGATCGCCGGTATAAGGGGTCCCGAGGCGAAGATCTCCGGCTTGGCCTCGACGATGTCGGTGGCGGCGAGAAAGATCCTCTTCTTCAAGGCTTCGAAGGTGTTCTCAGGGAAATACTCGAGGAAATCGCCCACGGCCTTGTCGGTATCGAAGATGCCCGGCTTGACCAGGGATAGTTTGGACAGCCGCAGCGGATTCTTCTCCACGAAGAACTCGAGGATTTCCTCGCCCGAGTAGCCGGCGGCGTGGAGGGCCGCGACGATGGCGCCCGAGCTGCTGCCGGCCAGCACCTGCGGTTCGATGCCCTGTTCGGCCATGGCCTGGAGCACGCCGGCATGAACGAGGCCGCGAGCGCCACCCCCCGAAAGGACCATCCCGAGTTTGTATTGCATGGGTTTCAGTTTACTCCCGGTTTCGCCGGCTAGGGGCCATTGCTGGGACAAACCGAGCCCCCATTTTGAGGCGGGACCCGCATTTCCAAGAATCGGCTGGCACCTTGTGAGAGGTTCTTCACAGAGCGGCCCGAGACCGGGTGCTAGCCTGAAATGAGGAGTTCTTATGGCCTTTTGTCACAGATCCTTGACGGTTTCAGCCCTCGCGCTGCTTGTTCTGCCTCTTCCTGCAATCGCCCAGGGGATCCATTTCGGTGGTTTCGAGTGGGGAGACACCGGCGACTGGTCGCAGACCGTGCCGCCCCGTTGTGACGTCATCGAGACGTTCGATCGAGGCCTGGTTCCAACAACGGAGCTGCATGTGGCCACCTGGGGTAACGATGGCAGTGGAGACGGATCAATCGGTGACCCGTTTGCGACGATCGGTCGCGCGGTTCAGGATGCCACGCCCGGGACGGCTGTGCGGGTTCACGCGGGCACCTATTCGGGTGGCACCTATTTGGCGGATGTGGCCGGCACGCCTTCGGCACCGATCTGGATTGGTGGCGCACCGGGTGAGCCGCGGCCTCTCATCAGTGGAAGCTCCCAGGCGATTCACCTGGTGAGGGCGAAGTACGTTGTCGTTCATGATCTGGAAGTGGCCAGTGCCAGCGCCAACGGCATCAACGCCGATGACGGTGGCGACTACAACGATCCTCTCGCCGCCCACCACGTGGTCTTTCGCTGGCTGGACATCCACGACATTGGCTCGGGCGGCAACCAGGACTGTCTCAAACTCTCGGGTCTTAACGACTATTGGGTCATGGACTCGAAGTTCGAGAACTGCGGTGGTGGTTTCTCGGGGAGCGGTATTGATCATGTGGGCTGCCATCACGGTCTCATAGCGCGCAACGAATTCCGGAATCTCTCGGGAAATGCTGTGCAGTCCAAAGGCGGCAGCGAGGACATCGAGATCCGCTGGAATCGGTTTCTGGAATCGGGCGCACGGAGCCTCAACTTGGGCGGCAGCACCGGATTCGAGTACTTTCGGCCTCCCCTCTCGATGAGCTCGCCCAACGCCGAGGCACGGAACATCCGCCTCATCGCCAACCTGATCGAGGGCTCCGATGCCGCAGCAGCGTATGTGGGCTGTGTGGGTTGCGTGGTGGCACACAATACGATCGTCGATCCCCACAACTGGATCCTGCGCATTCTCCAGGAGACCACCTCCACGCCGGACTACGAATTCGAGGCCTGTCGCGACGGCGTCTTTGTCAACAACCTGGTCTACTTCGATCGGTCAGATCTCTCCACCTACGTCAATATCGGTCCCAATACCGCACCGGAAACCTTCACCTTTGCCAACAACCTCTGGTACGCGTGGGACAACCCTACACAGTCCGAGCCCATCCTGCCGGCCGTGGAGACCGACGGCATCTACATGCTCGACCCCGGACTCGACAGCGAGCTTCGCATTGGGCCCACCAGCCCCGCTGCCGGCGCCGGCCAGGACACCGTCTGGACCTGGGGCGACTTCCAGGGCGCTTGTTACGCGAGCCCTCCGAGTATCGGCGCGTTCGAGGCTCGTTAACCCCTCCGACATAGGTGCCAGCCGAAATCTTTTCGGGTCTCTGGGGTCTACGAATACGTAAATGTCAATGAGTCTCTGCGGTCGATCCGACGAATCTCTGAGCACACGTTGCTGGACGAAGAGGCCCGAGTTGCCTGCGTTTGCCTGGCAGGAAGGCCCCGTTTCCGGTCGATCTCGAGATGGACTCGAATGCCGATCGTGGTCTCGTTCGTGTTCGGTGTTTCGAGATTCTCGAGGCGGTGCTAGGATCTATTTGTACAATTCTCAATTCGGAAGGTGGTGTCGAAATAGACACACAAAAGGCTATTCCGATGTTCCCAACGTTGTGGTTAGCCTCCTCGTCCAGGTTGCTTGTCTGGATCGCGGCCCTGATGATTTTCGTCGCGGGGCCGGTTTCGATTGGCGCGCAGATTGGAGAGGGAGAAGTGTACGAAAGTTCGGCGCCGGACGGACTGCAGCCGGTGGTCGGTATTTCCGAGGTGGTCCCCGAAACGGCACCTGAGCAGATTACCGCCATTACCACCGATTGGCTGCGCGTGACCGGCTCTGTGGTGAGACCGCGCAGCAGCTCCATATCGTTCGTGGCGTCGGGTGGTGGTGGCTGTACGTATCACACAGGTGGAAGCGTCTTCATGGTGTGGAACGCGCCTGTGTATCTGCCGCAAGGCGCCACCGTGAACTACCTGCGGATGTACTATGACGACACCTCCGCGACCGATTCGGGAGCCTGGTTCACGGTCTACGATCTGTACGGCGATATCGTCCAGGAGTGGGGCGTCAGCTCGAGCGGTTCGTCCGGCAACAGCTACAACGACTCTGCTCTTATCGACCACGTAGTGGACTACTCACGGTACTCCTACACGGTCAACTGGCGACCCAACGTCACCGGTTCTGTAATGCAATTGTGCGGGTTTCGGATCTTCTACTTCGATCCCAACCTTTTTAGTGACGGTCTCGAGTCAGGCGACACGGATGCCTGGAGCTCGGTAACCCCCTAGGGAAAGGGCGGCGATCATGATCAGAACCATGTTGATCTGCGGCAGTCTCGGACTGATGGTCTGCGGCGCTCTCGGCGCAGCAGAGGGCTCCGAGGCGTCGGCTCCTGCATCGAGCTCCGAATTCATGGTGCCGCTCGAGGACAACCAATGGATGACCGAGGAGATCGAGGCTCTTTCTAGATGGCTGCGCGTCCCGGGGTCGGTTCTCAGACCGCGCAGCAACACAGTCTCTTTCACCGCCTCGGGCGGTGGTGGCTGTACGTATCACACGGGTGGTAGTACAAGTACTGTCTGGAACACCTATGTGTACCCGCCGCAGGGTGTGACCGTGAACTTCGTGCGAATGTACTTTGATGACACCTCGGCGTCCGACTCGACAGGCTGGTTCACCATTTATGATCTGTATGGCGGCATCGTCCAGGAGTGGGCCGTCAGCTCGACCGGCTCCTCAGGCAACTTCTTTAACGACACTGCTGCTATCGACCACGTAGTGGATTACTCGTTGTACTCGTACGTGGTCAACTGGCGACCCAACGTGACCGGTCTTGAAATGCAGCTGTGCGGGTTTCGCATCTTCTACGACCAGTAGTCACAGAGTTCCGCCGTGATGGATTCCCACCGATTCTGAACCGGCGGCCTTCTGAGTCCCACCCAAATGGATGGTGTCGGAGCCCGCCGGCGGACGTAGAGTGGTCCAGCAGGAGGATCACTCGCTATGAAGACGCTGGTTTTTGGTGCCGGGCCCATCGGTCGCTGGCTGGCCTTGCGACTTCACCAGAGAGGCAAGGACGTCACCCTGCTCGCCAGGGGCAAGACGTTCGAGTCGTTGCAGAGGGATGGCGTGGTCCTGGTGGACGGTTTCACCGGCAAGCGGCGAGTCGCGCACGTCCATCTGGTCGAGGCGCTGGCTCCGAACGACCGCTACGACTTGGTCGTTGTCGCAATGCGCAAGGCCAGTCGGGTGGCGGTCTGTCCCATCCTGGCGGCGAACGACACGCTCGAGAACATCCTTTTCGTCGGCAACGACGTCTCTGGGTTTCAGCACTATTTCGATCACCTGAGTCATGAGCAGGTCCTGCTCGGGTTCCCCGGTGCGGGAGGTGGCTGGGATGGCGACGATCTCGTCTTCATCGATGGCGACAAACCGAACAAGACGGACGCACCGCTCTACATTGGCGAGCTCGATGGCAAGACCCGTGATCGCACCGAGCGAATCCGGGAGCTCCTCGAAGGAGCGGGGATTCCGGTAAGCCTCGAGGTTAATATCGATGGCTGGCTCAAGTACCATTTCGCCTTCATGGGACCCACCGCCGGCGTGGTGCTCAAGCATGGTGGCGACGTGCGCGCGGTTGCAGCGGACAAGGAGTCGCTGCGGCAGTACATCCGGGCCTGCCGGGAGGCAGGCAATGTCCTGCGCGCCGTGGGTTACAAGAAACGTCAGCCACCCATCTTCAATCTCTACTACTGGCAACCGGAATGGCTGGGCGTCAAGGTCTTCCGCAGTTTTTTTACTTCCCGCAAGGTCGAGATCCAGATGGGCCTCCACGCTGGTGAAGTAGGCGAGGAAGTCCAGCAGATGGCAGAGGAGTTCGAGGAGCTCAAAGCCCGAGCGGGGATGGAGACTCCGAATCTGGATGAGCTTATGAGGTACGCAGAGCCTTCCTCGCCAGCACTGTAAGATCACTCTTCATCATTGAAGGAGGTACAACATGGAAAGCAAACGCTTTCTGATTACCGGTGGCAGCCAGGGAATCGGTGCAGCCGTCGTTCAGGCGGCCAAAGAGGCCGGTAATGAAGTCGTCTTTACAGGCCGCAATGAGGAGCTCATCGCTCAGGTCGCTGCCGAGACCGGTACCCAAGGCATCAAGGCCGATGTTTCGATCGCCGGAGACAACGCCCGCACGATCGAGGCATGCCAGGAGAAGATGGGCGGCATCGATGTGCTGGTGAACAACGCCGGCTACGGCTACATGGCCCCGATCGGCGAAGTCGACATGGATGCCATGAAGAACATGTTCGACACGAACGTCTTCGGCCTCGTGGATCTGACGAACCGCGTCGTGCCGCTGATGAAGACCCAAGGCCAGGGCGACATCGTCAACATCGCCTCGACCTCCGGGATCAAGGGGCACGCCAACGGCACGGCCTACTCGGCCAGCAAATGGGCAGTCCGCGGCATCAGTCAGTGCTGGCAAGCGGAGCTGCGCCCCCACGACATCCGGGTCGTCTGCGTTTGCCCCTCCGAGGTCCAGACCGCCTGGGGCGGCAAGACCGGCCGCAACAACCCCCACAAGCTCTACGCCTCCGACATCGCCGACGCCATCCTGTCGACGCTTTCCGCGAACCGGCGGGCGCTCTGGCCGGAGTTCTCGATCTTTGCGACGAATCCCTGGGGAGAGGGGTAGCGGCAACCTGTCGCCCCAGGGGGCGTACTACCATAGGACCGCTTATGAAATCGAAGATCCTCCGAGGCCTCCGCAGTGTGGCCGCTGTTTTGGCCGGCTTTGTGGTCATTGCTGTGGGGACGATCTTGACTTTCGAGGTCGTGCTAGGAGGAATCGGCTTCTACAAGTCCAGTCCCACCGAGTTGGTGATCGCGACGATCGGTGCTCTCGCCTCCGGTCTCGCCGGCGGCCTCGTGGCGGCCCGGCTGGCCGGACGGCATCCACTGTGGCACGCGGCCGGCCTCGCGGTACCCATCGGACTCGACACTGCCAGCATCATCGCTTCGAGAGGTCCGGCATCCGATCCGTTGTGGTTCGATCTCGGAGGCAGCGCCACGCTGCTGCTCGGCGCCCTGATCGCGGGCTACCTCGTGCAAACCAAAGGCCGCTCGCGCAAGATCTCTCCCGAGCCGGGTTAGCTGCCGTCTGTGAAAGATGCTCCTGTAAACTCGGGATGAAAGGAGCCCCCGATGCAGAGAGACCACACCTACCGCCGGAAATCCGTTCTGACCGCCCTCTTTCTTGCCGCTGTGCTCGCCCCATTGGAGCCGGCCGTGGCCCAGGAAGACGAGGCCACCGAGCGCCAGGACACGCTCCCCAGTCCGGTGATCGAGCTGCAACGGGAGGCGGGCGATGGGCCGGGCCAGGAAGTGACGGTTCTCCTGGACGAGAGTCACTTGAAGTTGGCTGTCTTGACCCTGCGCCAAGGAACGGTTCTTCCCCCGCACAGCGCGCCCGTGCCGACGACGATTCAGGTGCTGCAGGGGGCGGGAGTCATCCACGTCGACGGGAAACCGATTCGAGTGGCCGAAGGGGAGCTTTTGCCGCTACGAGCGGGTGCCGACCACGACGTCCAGCCGGATGAGGGTGGCGACATGGTGCTTCTAGTCCATTACCTCCGCGGAGCCGGACCGTCCGCGTACCCCGATCATGAGGATTGAGTGAGCCGGAAAGGCTAGCGCTTTCAGCGAGGATTCGTACACAGCTCGGCCACCTGTTCTGTCGTACAATTCCGCGCGTTGGCTTCGATCCTCGCCCAAGCCACATAAGCGAGTTCCAGGATCCTAGATCCGGCGGGTATCGGATTCGGGAGGTTCGACGGATGGATGGTTCTACGAGACTGCCGGAAATCGGAGAACAGTTTGGTCAACTGGCGGAGCACTGGCCGGACATGGTCTACCGCATGTCTCTGCCAGATGGCAGGTATGAATACGTCGGCCGCGCAGCGACTGAGATCTTCGGATATACGCCGGGGCAGTTCTTCAGTTGTCCGCGGCTCGTTCGCGAGTTCATCCATCCCGAATGGATCGAATACCTCGATGCGGAGTGGGAAGCGCTGCTTGCCGGGGACATGCCACCCTTCTACGAGTACCAGATCATCCACGGAAGGTCCGGCGAAACCCGCTGGGTGAGGCAGCGCAATCTGCTGCTTCGCGACGATCACGGCCGGCCGGTAGCTATCGAAGGCATTGTCACGGACGTGACCGAACGCAAACAAGCCGAAGAAACGCTGCGAAACGAGAAGGAACTGACCGAGGCTGCGTGGGATGCCCAGCGGGACACTTTCTTCCTCTTTGAACCCGACACAGGAAGAGCCGTGCGGTGGAACCGGGCGTTCCGGGAGATCACAGGATATACAGATGAGGAAATCGCCGAGCTGCCGGCTCCGACCTCATATTACGGCCCGGCGGATCTCGAGAAGATCAGCGATTTTCTCCAACAGGTCTTCGAGGCGAAGTGCGGCAGAATAGAGCTGGATCTGATCTGTAAGGATCGTCGCAAGGTTCCCACCGAGTACAACGTTTCCGTGGTTCGGGACAAGGAGGGCGCGCCAAGATACCTAATCTCCGTCGGCAGGGATATATCGGAACGGAAACGAGCCGAGGAGGACGTGCGAATGCACCGGGAGCGGATGGCGGGCTTCATGGATTCCGCGTCAGAGAGTTTTCACCTCGTGGACTCCCATCTCGGAATCATCGAGATCAATGAAAGAGCCATGCAAGCCCTCAAAGGAGTCGCGCCGGAGATTGAGACCAAAGAGGACGTTGTCGGCAGAACGTTGCTCGATGTCTATCCGTTCATGCAAGGGGAAGGCGGAGAATTCTATTTCAGGAACGTCGTCGAGACCGGGAAGTCCATGAAATTCGACGCCGCCGCCGAACATCCTGTTCACGGAACCGTGCACATGACCGTGCAAGCTTTCAAGGTTGGCGACGATCTTGGGATCATCGCCACCGACATCAGTGATCGCAAGCGGGCGGAGGAAGAGCGCCTGGATCTCGAGCGACAGATGCAGCACGCCCAGAAGCTCGAAAGCCTGGGCGTCCTGGCAGGGGGCATCGCACACGATTTCAACAATCTACTGGTGGGGGTTCTAGGGGGTACGGATCTGGCGTTGCAACATGTCACTCCGACTTCACCCGCCAGAGAACTTCTGGAGGACGTGACGAAGGTTGCCAACCGGGCAGCTGATCTAGCCAACCAGTTGCTTGCCTATTCGGGCAAAGGGCGATTCATCGTCGAGCCTACCGATCTTTCGGTGCTGGTCAAGGAGATGTTCCAACTGATTGAAACTTCCGTTGCGAAGAAGATCCGCATTGCCTACGAACTGGACGACGATCTTCCGGCTACCGAGGTCGATGCGACCCAGATCCGCCAGATAGCGCTCAATCTGGTGATTAATGCAGCAGAAGCGATTGGACAGGGTGCTGGCACGGTCTCGCTCACAACGGGTTCCTTGCAGTGTGATCGGGAGTATCTTGCCAAGGCGTACCCGGGCGACGAAGCCGAGGAGGGTCGCTACGTCTACCTGGAGGTGATGGACAGCGGAGCCGGCATGGACAGCGAGACCGTGCAAAGAATCTTCGACCCCTTCTTCACCACCAAGACCACCGGTCGCGGGCTTGGACTGGCAGCTGCACTAGGCATCGTCCGTGGCCATCAAGGCGCCTTCAGGGTGGAGAGTCAGCCGGGCCTCGGCACGACGATGACCGTCCTCTTGCCGGCCAGCGAAGAGGCGGCGATCAATCGACCTAGAAGACCGGAAGAGTCAGGCGACGACTGGCAGGGTAGCGGAGTCGTCCTCCTGGTCGATGACGAGGAAATGGTGCGCACCGTCGCCGAGGCGATGCTGGGCCGGCTGGGGTTCGAAGTACTGGTGGCGACGGATGGCCGTCAGGGAGTCGAGGTATTTCGCCAGCACGCAGACGAGATCGTTCTGGTTCTCCTCGATATGACGATGCCGGAAATGAACGGCGACGACGCGTGCCAGGAAATTCTGCGAATCAAGAGCGATGCGAAGGTCCTGCTCTCGAGTGGCTTCCACGAACAGGACGTAACAGGAAGGTTCGTCACTAGCGGCCTCGCCGGTTTTATTCAGAAGCCGTACCGACTTGATGCGTTTGCCCAGACGATTCGAGAGATTCTCGATTCTTGAGGACCGGGCCTACAGTTTCGAAGATGACGGCAGAATCACCATCCAACGCAGCCGGGTCTGGGTCAGTCGACTCGACCCAGGGCAAGCTCGGCACGTTCGCCGGGGTGTTCACCCCCAGCGTACTGACCATCCTGGGCATCATCCTCTTCTTGCGGATGGGCTACGTGGTCGGAGCGGCCGGCCTCACCCGCGCTCTGATCATGGTGCTGATGGCCAACGCCATCTCGATCCTGACCAGTCTGTCGCTCTCGGCGATCGCGACCAATCTGCGAGTCAAGGGAGGCGGCGACTACTACCTGATCTCCCGCACGCTGGGGGTCGAGTACGGCGGCGCGATCGGGTTGGTGCTCTTTCTGGCGCAAGCGGTCTCGATCGCGTTCTATGCCATTGGATTCGGCGAAGCGATTGCCGGCATCGCCGGGACAACGAATCCGCTGGTGCCCCAGATGGTCGCGGCGGCGGCGGTCACACTGCTTTTTGTTCTCGCCTGGCTCGGTGCCGATTGGGCGACCAAGTTTCAGTATGTCGTGATGGTAGTGCTGGTCGCGGCTTTGGCGTCCTTTTTCGTCGGCGGTTTCGGGTCGGCCAGCGGCGAGCAGCTCCGGGCCAACCTGGCGCCGGCTTCCGAAATCCCATTCTGGGCCCTGTTCGCGATCTTCTTTCCGGCAGTCACGGGCTTTACCCAGGGGGTGAGCATGTCCGGCGACTTGCGCGACCCGGGCAAGAGCTTGCCGCGTGGAACGTTCGCTGCAGTCTTTGTGTCTTTTGGGGTGTACATCGTCGCGGCGGTGGTGTTTGCGGCGGTTCTGCCCGGAAGCGAGCTGATCTCCGACTACGCCGCGATGCGCAAGGTCTCGGCGGTGGCCTGGCTGATCGACGCGGGCGTTATCGCGGCAACGCTGTCGTCGGCGATGGCCTCGTTCCTGGGCGCGCCCCGCATCTTGCAGTCGCTCGCCGCCGACAAGGTCTTTCCATTGCTCGGTTTCTTCGCCACCGGTCACGGACCGACCAACAACCCGCGCCGGGGTGTCCTTTTCGCAGGCCTTATCGCTTACACGACCATAGCGCTCGGCAACCTCAACGCCGTCGCCACGATCGTCTCGATGTTCTTCTTGATCTCCTACGGGCTGCTCAACTACGCGACGTTCTTCGAGGCCCAGGCCAATAGTCCCTCTTTCCGGCCGCGCTTCCGTTTCTTTGACGCCCGGCTGAGCCTGGTTGGAGCCGCTGCCTGTCTGGCGGTGATGCTCGCGATCAGTCCGATGGCCGGGGCGATCGCCTCGGTGGCCTTGTTCATGCTCTTCCAGTACGTCTCGCGCACGGTGCGGGTCGAGCGCTGGGCCGACAGCTCGCGGTCTCACCGCCTGCAGCGCGTGCGGGACGACCTGCACGCGGTTCGGGCCGAGCTCGAGCACCCGCGGGACTGGCGGCCGATGCTGCTGGCGTTTTCGAACGATCCGGGTCGCCGAGAACGGCTGCTTTTCTTCGCGTCCTGGCTCGAGGGAGGAGCTGGCTTTACCACCCTGGTGCGCCTTCAAGAGGGTGAGGGAGCGGTCGGGCGCCGGCAGCGCAAGGCGGTCGAGGAGGAGCTGGCGAGCGAGATCCGCAGGCTTGGTCTGGATGCGTTCGCCAAGGTCGTGTTGGCCGACGACGTGGAGCGCGCCGTACCGGTTCTGCTCCAGTCCTACGGGCTGGGCCAGGTCCGTCCCAACACGGTCCTGCTCAACTGGTACGACCGCGGCGACACCGAGGAGAGCTCTGGTCTGACGGCCTACAGCGCGTATCTGCGTATGGCGCTGCGCTTCGACTGCAACGTGCTCCTGCTCGCGGTCCGGAAAGCGGATTTCGAGGCGATCGAGTCGATGCGGCCCCGACCGCCGGATAGACGTCTGGTACCGAGACGATGCCAGCGGCCGGTTGATGCTGCTCCTGGCGTACCTCATGACCCGCAGTGAGCGCTTCAAGCAGGCGCCGATCCGGCTCTTGGCGACGGCGGAGGGCGGCGAGACCGTCGATGAGGCGGCAGAGCGTGTGTCACAGATGCTGGAAGAGGTCCGCATCGAGGCGCGGCCCGAAGTGGTCTCCACACCCGGTGCCGACACCGTGATCGCCCATTCACAGGGAGCAGCGGTCGTCTTCCAGGCCTTTCGCCTGGAGGGCACAGAGCCGCGGAACGTCTTTGGAGGTCCGGTGGATGACGTGGTCAAGGGCCTCGGTTGCACGGTTATGGTTCTCGCCAGCCAGGACATCGCGCTCGACTCCGAGCCGGAGGCGGGACGCCATGCCGAGATCGCCGGCGCTGCCGACGCAGCCGAGAAAGCGGTCAAGCTGGCCAACAAGGCCGATACCGAGGCGGAGAAAGCAGCTGCCGAGGCATCCCAGGCTCGGCAGCTTGTGGACTCGGGCCTGGAATCCGGGGTCGAGCCCGAGAAGCTCGCCGAGCTCGAGCAAGCGGCTTCAGCGACGGAGGAACGAGCCGAGAAAAACCGGCGCCGGGCCGCGAGACTTCGGGCCAAGGCAGAAGCGGCGGCAGCCGAGGGGGAGGCGCTCCGCGGCGAGAGCCCGGGCGAGGGTGCGTAGGGCCGCTCACTTCAGACCAGAGGCCAAGACACCGCACCTACCGCCGGCAGACGATTCTGACCGCCCTGCTTTTTGCCTCTGTGCTCGCCTCGTGTGCCTGCTATTGGCTAGCTTCATCGGTCCTGATATGCACGCTGGAGCCACGACAGCACCATGTTCCTTGCACTAGCATAGGCCGCGATGCCCGAGGGTCCAGAAATTCGAAGAGCCGCCGACAGGGTCGCCGCGGCGATTGAAGGGAAGATCGCGCACGAGGTCTTCTTCGCTTTCGACCGGCTGAAGCCCTTCGAGGGTGAGCTCACCGGGCAGAGGGTCAGCGAAGTGACCACTCGCGGCAAGGGGATGCTGACGCGCTTCGAGGGCGGGTTGAGCGTCTACACCCACAACCAGCTCTATGGCCGTTGGTACGTGATGCGAGAGGGGCGCCTGCCGAAGACGGGCCGCCAACTACGCTTTTCGGTGGGAGCCGGAGACCGCCGGGCCCTGCTCTACTCGGCATCACGAGATCGAAGTCCTCGACGCTCAGGACGAGCGCGCTCACCCGTATCTCAGTCGGCTCGGCCCCGACGTCCTTTCCGAAGCGCCGAATGCGGCCGAGCTCGCTGCTCGTCTGGATGAGCCTCGGTTTCGCGGCCGCCAGCTCGCGGCGTTGCTTCTCGACCAGGGCTTTGTGGCGGGGCTTGGTAACTATCTGCGCGCCGAGATCCTCTTCGAAGCCCGCATCCACCCACGGCGGCGCAGCTGCCGACTGCTGCCGAGTCGGAACGCACGCGGCTGGCCGACCGGATCATCGCCTGACCAAGCGAACCTACCGGACCCGTGGCATCACGCTGCGGCCCTTCCCGGGTCGCCGCGCTCAAGGCCTCAGGGGCTCCGCGCTCTGCCTACCGCTTCTGGGTTTACGGTCGCGCAGGGAATCCCTGCCGAGTCTGCGAGCAGGAGGTCGAAGTGCAGCCGATCGGTGGGCGGAAGTGCTTCTGGTGTCCTTCCTGCCAGCCAGGTGCCAACGGGAATCGCAGCGCGAAAGGGTCGGCCTCTTGAAGAACGGAGCGGTCGCCGAACCTCTGTCGGTCGCGGTGGTGGGCGCGGGTCTTTCCGGTCTCGCCTGTGCGGTCACGCTGCAGCAGCAAGGCCACAAGGTGAGGGTCTTCGACAAAGGGCGCGGAGTCGGGGGCCGGATGGCGACTCGCCGGACGAACGGCTGGAATTTCGACCATGGCGCTCAGTACTTCACGGTTCGTGACCCACGATTCGCGCGCGCGGTCGAGTCGTGGCGACAAGACAGCCTCGTCGCCGCCTGGCATGGCGAGATTGTGGTTCTCGACGGCGGTGAGATCGAGGCAAGCCAGGGCGCCACGGAACGTTTCGTGGGTGTTCCAAGCATGAGTGCGATCTGCCGACACCTTGCCGCCGGAGTCGAGGTGAGTCTCGAGACGCAGGTGGGTGCGCTGGAGCTCGGCGACGATCCGTGGGATCTGGTTTCAGTGGAAGGCGTGGGCCTCGGGCGCTACGATGCCGTCGTCGTCTCGGCGCCCTCGCCGCAAGCCGCGGATCTTCTCAGGCGCGCTGCACCGGCGATGGCCGCTCGAGCCGCGGAAGCGCAGATGGCACCCTGCTGGGCGGCCATGGTTTCGTTGGATGTCCCCCTCGGTGTCGGTTTCGACGGCGCCTTTGTGCAGGGATCACCGCTGAGCTGGGTGGCTCGCAACACCTCCAAACCCGGCCGACTCGGCGGCGAAGCCTGGGTGCTGCACGCTTCACCCGATTGGTCGCAGGCGAACCTCGAGCTCGAGCAGCCGGCCGTGGCACAGCTGTTGTTCGAGGCCTTTCGCGACGCGCTCGGTGGATTCGACCCGGTGGCGGCTCATCTCGACGCGCATCGATGGCGCTTCGCGCTGCCGACGGAACCGCTGCCCGAGTCCTGCCTCTTCGATGCCCGGCTGCGCCTGGCGGCATGTGGCGACTGGTGTGGTGGGCCGCGGGTCGAGGGGGCTTTTCTTGTCGGGATGCGCGGCCGCGGACTGTATGATGAGGCTGAGACCGATCAAGGAGGTGTGATGCGGATTTTTGCTGTCATCTGTCAAGTCGTGATTGCGCTAGGCGTCGGCAACGTCTGGTTGCTGAGATCCGGCAAGCCGAGTCGTTGGCGGCCGGAAGGTGCGGGCAACATGGCCGACGAGTTCCGCCGCTACGGGTTTCCCGACTGGATGCGAACCTTCGCTGGTGCGGCGAAGCTGGTCGTCGCCGTGATGCTCATACTCGGCATCTGGTATCCACCTCTGGCCGTGGTCGCCGGTCTCGCCATGGCGCTTTTCATGGCCGTGGCCGTCGGAGCCCATTTGAAAGTGGGCGATCCTCCTATGAAGTCTCTGCCTTCGTTCACGTTGTTGCTGCTGTCCCTCTTTGTCGCCTACGCGAACAGCCTCTAAGGCCCATACCGCAGAGCTGAAGGGACGGCGAGAGTAGAGGCCGACCGGCGAAGTCATGGAGATCGTCGACCGCGTCGCTTCGCTGATACGATTGCGCCCGTGTCTGGCCGTGACCGTTATTTGAGGTCGGCTCTGCCAACCTGGCTCACCAGGATCTTTCTCCTGGCGCTGGGATGCCTGGGCTTTCTCAGCTTCGAGGCCAGTCATCATCTCCATTGGCACGCTGTCGAAGGGTTGGTTCGCGCTCACGGTCACCTCCACACCGGGGCACATCATCACGAGGAGCGGACTCCTGTCGGGTCTCCCGAGACTCCGCCCTCGCCCGACCCCGAAGATGAGGACCGCTATCTGGGCTGCGCACCCCTCTCATGGCTCGACGACTCTGGTGGCGGACTGCAGATCTCGCATCCGACCTCTCCGAGGCAGACCGCAGCCCCCGCCCGCGAACCCGCTCCACTCGCGGGAGAGTCCTATTCCCTTCCTCCCCGAGGACCTCCCACTGTCCGGCTTGTTCTCAGCTAGCTCTTAGTGACAGCAGGAGTGTGAAATCCGAGCCACCCGGGGTTGGGTCTCGCGCTCGTGTCCCAGGTGGATGGTTCCAACGAGAGGGCAGGGTCAGGAGATCAGGATGTATTCGCTGAACGTTGTACGCAGGACGCTGTCAGCAGCTTCAGTCCTTGCAGGGGGATATCTGTGGGTCGCCGTGCCGATCGGCCATGCTGCCGAGGTTGCAGGTGTGGACCACCCGTCCGCCTGGGAAGCGCACACCCACGATGAAGTAAAGAGCACGGAAGAGGAGAAGGAGCAGACCATCGAGGAGCACTTGACGGTCACGGCGCGCGCCGACGATCTGACCGGCATCGCGACCTCCGCATCCGAGGGCGCGACCGGCTACGAAGACCTGGAGAAGCGGCCGATACTGCGCACCGGAGAGATCGTCGAGACCGTTCCCGGCGTGATTGCCACCCAGCACAGCGGCGGTGGCAAGGCCAACCAGTATTTTCTGAGAGGTTTCAACCTCGATCACGGTACCGACCTCAGTCTGAAGGTGGACGGAATGCCGGTCAATATGCCGACCCATGGCCACGGTCAGGGCTATGCCGACCTCAATTTCCTGATTCCAGAGCTCATCGATTCGGTGCAGTTTCGCAAGGGAACCTACTTTGCCAACGTGGGTGATTTCTCGGCCGCCGGCTCGACCGATGTGCTCCTCAGGTCGATACTGCCCAAGGCCGAGGTGCGGGCGGGCCTGGGGGGCAACGACTTTCAGAAGGCCCTGTTGATGGGCTCGACCTCGGCTGCGGGAGGAGAGTTGCTGGGAGCGTTCGATTACTTCCACTATGACGGTCCATGGGACAAGCCGGACGATTTCACCAAGCTCAATGGAATGCTGCGGTACTCCGGGACGACCGCAGGCAGCCATTGGTCGATCATGGCCATGGGTTACGAAGGAGACTGGCAGGCCTCCGATCAGATTCCACTGCGAACGGTAGGAAGAACGGTGCCGCTGTTTGGTTTTGTCGATCCGTTCCCGAACGGTGATTCGAGCCGCTACAGCCTGTCCGGGCAGGTTCACCGACACGGTGCCTCGACGCTGACGAGCCTCGCTGCCTATCTCATCAGCTACGACTTGAATCTGGTCTCCAACTTCACCTACTGCCTCGACTACGGTACCGCGGGTGACTGTGCGGTCGACGACGACGCCTTCAAGCAGTACGACGAACGCCTGATTTACGGCCTGGAGCTCGATCAGTCCAGACAATCGAACTGGGCGGATCGGACTCTGTTCTGGCGCTATGGCGCCGACGCGCAGTTTCACGATATCGACAATGGGCTGGCGCGAGCGGCGGGTGGCGATGTTCGGCCGGGTGGCGTCATCGCGACCTACGCGGTGAGCGAGCTGATGCTGGGGGTCTTCGGTGATGTCGAGGTGCAGTGGACTGAGAAGGTGCGGATGATGGCTGGAATTCGTGCCGACTACTACGACGCCGACGTGCGAACCGAGCTGGTGGAGAACACCGGACAGCGCGATGATTCGATCGTCAGCCCCAAGCTCAGCTGGGTTCTCGGCCCCTGGAGTCGCACTGAGGTCTATCTCAATTGGGGAATGGGCTTTCACAGCAACGACGCCCGCGGCTGGGTGGCGACGCTCGATCCGGTGACCTTGGAGCCGATCGCGCCCGCCGACCCGCTCGTGCGAGCCCGGGGTGCCGATGTGGGTGTCCGCACCACGATCTTGAGCGGTCTGCAATCGACTCTGACCGCGTTTCAACTCGAGCTCGATTCCGAGTTGGTCTATCTCGGGGATGCTGCGACGACAGAGCCGGGACCGCCCAGTCGGCGGATCGGTCTCGAGCTGACCAACTTCTATCGCCTCCGCCCCTGGATCGCTCTCGATCTGGACCTCACTCTGACCGATTCCGAATTCACCGATGTGCCGACGGATCAGCAAGAGATCGCCGGCTCGGTCGGCCGGACCCTGCAGCTCGGGATTGACCTGGGACGAGCTACGGGATGGTTCGGCACGATGCGATGGCGCTACTTCGGCGACATACCGTTGACCGAGGACGGTTCGGTTCGAGGTCGATCTTCATCTCTGGTCAATGGCAGGCTGGGGTACGGATTCAACAACGGGCTCCGGCTGATCGTCGAGGGCTTCAACCTGCTCGATCGGCAAGACCCGGATATTCAGTACTTCTATGCGTCGAGGCTGCCGGCCGAGTTCAGTCCGACCGATGGGCCCGAGCCGATCCAGGGCGTCGAGGACATCCATCTTCACCCGATGGAGAGCCGCTCTCTGCGGGTCTGGCTGGAATACGGCTTCTAGGCACCCGGTCGGAGTCTCGCTGCGGCTCCCCACCTTCCCGGGTGGGGAAGTCCCACCTTTTCAGTCATTTACCGGGCGTCGGGATCCCGATAGGACATCGCCTGCGGCCCGGCCGCTTTCTGCATGAAATGAGCCTGAAGTTTTGGTGAAGAAGCGCAAAATTCTCCAACTCGGAGACCTCGCTGTCGACCTTGAAGCCCGACAGGTCAAGCGCATGAGCGGTGGGGGAGAGGATCCGCCGGCCCGAACCACTGTCTGTTCTATGATCGAGCGAGATCAATCAGGAGGTTGGGTCGTGAGCTTTGAGCCGATTATCGTAGAAGAGCTGTTCCCCGTGCAGCCGGATGCCGTGTGGCAGGCGGTGACCAAGCCGGACCTGATGCGCCAATGGTACTTCGAGGAGATCGATGATTTTCGGCCCGAGGTGGGGTTCGAGACCCAGTTCGACATCGAGGTCAATGGTCGGCTCTTCCGGCACCAGTGGAAGGTGACCGAGGTGATTCCGGGCGAGAGCATCACATACACCTGGCGTTACCATGGTTTTTCCGGTCTGGGCTCGACCGAATGGAGGCTGTCAAAGACCGACGAAGGTACGAAGCTGGTCTTGACCAGTACCGGAATCGAGTCCTTCTCCCAGGACATTCCCGAGTTCACCCGGGAGAGTGGCCAGGCGGGCTGGGAGTACTTCATCCAACAGCGCCTGCCGAGCTTCCTGAGCCGAGGCTGACGACAGTCCGTCTTCAGTCCGAGCTGCAGAGGTGCCAGCCGATTCCTGGAGCGGCCCTCGAAATTATCAAGCGATCTTGCCTACTCCACTGGGCGAGGGCTCGAAGTCTGTCAAGCGATCTTGACCAAATAGGTGCCAGCCGATTCCACCGTGAAACATATGACAACTGTGGGTCGTATTGACAAGTAAGTTGTCATACGAATGAATCATGGAGGACCCGCCATCATGCCTACCTACCGCAAGGTTCTGAAACCGGCTGTCTGGGGCTTCTACATCATCATCGGCCTCGAATTCCTGTTCATGATCAGCCCGTTCGCCCTCTACTTCTACTCGTCCTACGGCGGCGTGCTGAACTTCTTTCATCGCTGGCCCGCGACCGCCTGGTTGACCGGTTTCTTCTTGCCCCACGTGTCGATGACGACCAGCCCATTCCTCGATTCGCTCAAGCCCTGGGGCTTCCGCCTCGCCGGTCTGGGTCTGCTGATCTTCCTGGCAGGGATCGTCCAGATCTATGGCGCGAAGCTCCTACGCCGCCCGGAGGTTACCGGTGGGCTCTACAGGATCAGCCGCCACCCGCAGTACCTGGCGCTGTCCATTCTGGGCTTCGGCGTCCTCCTGATCTGGCCGCGTTTTCTGGTCCTGATCGCCTTCGTGACGATGCTCTTCCTTTACTACATCCTGGCACGCTGGGAAGAACAGCAGTGTCTCGAGAAGTATGGCGACAGCTATCGTGAGTACATGAACAAGGTGGGATTCTTCGGCCCCGCGTGGCTGACGTCCTGGATTCCCTCGCCTCCCGCCTGGGCCCGCCGACCGGTCGCGGTTGTGGCGTTCTACGTGCTCGCGGTGGTGGTTGCAGTGGCCGTGGGCCGGGGCCTGCGCGACTACTCCTTGTCGCACGTCTCTTCTTACTACACCGAGGCGGCGGCGGTCTTGTCGCCGGCAATCCTCGGCGAGGAAGAGTTGCAGCAAGCCTACGAGCTGGTCCGTGACGATGAGGGTGTGCGCGCGCAGCTCGCGGCCACGGGGTCTCAAGCCGATCTTGAGCGAGGTTGGCTTGTCTATGTGGTGCCGGTGAACTGGTATTTGCCTGACCTACCGATGGATAGCTGGGACGAGATCCCAGCAGAGCATCAAGGGGGTCATACGACGCCGCGTAACTTTGAACCGGGCCTGTACAAGGTCCTGCTCACCAAGGCCCGCACCCACCACCCGGAGAGCGAGCGGCCGGGATATCGTCAAGACCGCTTACGGTCGGGAGCCGGTGCTCCGGGCGCGCGTGGATCTGGGCCGCGGGGAGTTGACCGCGATCGAGAGTCCCCCAGCGAGTGTCGTCTGGGGAGACATCCCGACACCACTGTACTAGTCGGGAGAGGCGAGGAAACCGAGACCGTCACCGCATTGCGCAAGAGGAGCTGAGATTGGCAGCAACATCACGGAGTCGTCGACAAGAAGCGGACAAGGCCGAGCGCCATGCGGCCGTCGACAAGCTCACCATGACGGCGGCCTTGCTCTACTTTCGTATGCGTAGAGCGGCCGAGGAAATCACTGGTGAGGGCGCCCAGTCCAGCGGCCGGCGCAGTATTCTCAAGAGTCTGGGGAAGGCCGCGCCGCAGACGGTGCCACAGATGGCGAGGGTTGCGAGCTGTCTCGCGACAGCACATCCAGAAGTTGGTCAACGGACTCCTGGACGATCGGTTTGGTCGAGCTGATCGACAACCCGGCCCACAAGAAATCGAAGCTGGTGCGGATCACGACCGCAGGCCAGATCGTCGCCGAACGCCACCCACCGTCGCGAGGCCGAGATCCTGCCGGAGCTCTCGCGCGGTCTATCGCTCGAGGACATCGAAACCGCCACTCGGGTGCTCGAACACTTCAAGAGCGCCTTCGAAGATCGTCTCCCCAAGGTTCTGTAGACTCGGCTCAGCCTTCGAAGTCACGAGCGATTTATGGATCCGGTCGACATACCTGCCACGGCGAGCCCACCGCTGCTGCGGAACACGTGGATTTCTGTATTTGGAGACGCCTTCCGGCTGGCGGTGTTGCTGGCCATACTGGCGTCGGCCGTGCGCGGCATGGGCATGCTCGGGCCGCCGCGGTGCTTCTGGGTCTTGCCTGTCGGGTTCACGCTGATGGCGCTGACGCCGTGGTTGTTCTTTCGTCGGGAGGGGCGTCGACGAGCTGCATCAACTGCCCAACAGCCTCGGCCCCGGGTATGGTCAACCGAGAGGTCCAGAGGTATTTAAGCTCCCTGAGATCGTCGAGCCCCGCAACGGTAATCTCCCGCCCGTCCACCGCCTTACACTCACCGCGTGCCAGGGCCTCCTCATCGCCTTCCAGGACCCCAGGTGCCAGGGTCTCTGCGTGTGGCATCTCCATGGTCGAAGACAGGGTATCGCAGCGGACGGATCTGTCCGGTGTGTGTCGACGCCCTCCCGGTTCAGGCCCGGGATGTCATGCGTCGGCAATCCCGAGCTCCGCGTTGAGGCGGCTCACAAGGTGCTTCCAGGCCAGGTAGTAGACGGCCCTGCCGACCGGGACCATCGGAATGGCGAACTGCATCTGGATCGTGAAGCCGTCGAACAGCCCGGCCAGGGCGATGCCGATGAGGCTCGATTGATCGCAGCCGTCAAGGCCGAGAGCACACGTCTCAATGGTGAAGCCAAGGCCGAGAGTGTGCGACTTCTCGAAGAGGCACAAGTGGAGGCCGAGTTACCTGCCCCCGTTTCCGCGCAATTAGAGCTTGAGTTTTGGCCCGTTTCTCGAGCCATCCAGAAGAGTCAGTTCCTACCACTGCCCCTCCTCGATCTCCGCCCGCACCGCTGGGTCCATATCGTCCAGAATGAGATCGATGTGCGCGGCGCGGTTGAAGAGGTTTCCGCTCGCCGGATTGATCCCGAGATGATGCAGGGCGACGACTCGCTGCGAGCTGAACTGGAAGACGGGCGAGCCGGAGCTTCCGCCCTTGGTATCGCACTGATGCCCCATATCGGTATCCGTTCCGCCACGGCCTTCCACGAGTGGACCGTCGACGGTGCAATCCGCGATAGACACTTGCTTGGGCTCGCCGGCAGGGTGCTGGATGATCAGGAGTTGCTCGTCATCCGCCGGGTGAGTGGTCTCGAGCTCGAGCGGCGTTCGGCCGACGCATTGCGACAGCCGTACGACTGAGTAGTCGAGAGTGTGGTCGGTCTCGAGTAGCTCGCTGAGCCGCAAAGTACGCCCGATGACACCTTCCTCGAGGTAGTCGAAGTCGACGAGAGCCGACTCCATCTCGCTCTGGCTAGCGATGCAGTGTTGGTTGGTCAGCATGAGGTCGGAGGTCACCAAGAAATGCCGTGCAGACGTAGACCCGACCGTCGTCCCCGACGAATCGCAGCCTCGCCACCGACCCGCCTAGATCCACGATCCAGTCGTCTTGGCCGATGATGGATGTGAGCTGATTGACGCCAGTGATCGACACCGGCGTGACTTCCGGCTTGACCACTGCGATCTTGTCTATCGTCAGCTGGAGCAGGTTGGACGGACGTGAGCTGTGGACCTCGACGGTCAGCTTGTCGCCATCGATCTCGTCCGACCAGAAATCGTCGCCCGCAACCCCGCTGTCCCACGTCGACCATGCCACCTCCCCCGCTGCGTCCTTGACCTGCACGCCCCACGCCTCTCCAGATCGCGTGATTGCGAAGTGGATCCTGAGGCCTTCCGCGCCCGGCTCGATGATCTCCTGCTGAAACACGAGGCCGACAGTGTCGGCGATCGGAAAAAGCGGCAGGTTCACGGCCTTTGTTTGTCCGAGAACGCGTAGGACCTTGGAGCGTTCAGCCGCTAGGTCTTGCGCGGTCGCCTGGGGCAAGACAGTGATCATCATGGCACCGGCTGCTACCGAGGCAGCGACCATGCGCATAGCATTTCTCGTGTACTTCTTCATAACGGCTCCTCCCAATCGATCTGGTAGTCCTCTCCCTGAACGTATTCCTGAATCTGTGTCACTGAAAGTCCGTTGGCGCAGCCGGTGGCGTCGGGCTCGAAGAGCCTGGTGGTCTCATTGAAGACCTTGAAGCTCGCGCATTCGATTCTGACGGGCCGGTTGAGAACGGCTGTCCGATCGTCCTCGATCACCGCGTCGAGCAGGATCTTCAAGTGGTCGGTGCGGGGTTCCTTCAGGACCATCCGGTACCGTCCGTCAGGCTGTCGCTTGAGCGACAGGATCCGCCGGAAGGGGATCTTTTCGGGCGCGATTGCTCCCTGGCCGCTGCGCTCGTAGTACCTCGGTGCATTGGTGATCGCGACATTCGGATCGTTGCCCGGTGTGAACGTATGGAACTGGCCCAGCTGGGCGCCGGTCGTCGTGCGAAGGTGGTTTCTGTCCGGATACATGACGGCGGAGCCGAAATTGAGCCTCCCTCCCCAGACCTTGCCCTCGTACTCGGGTTTCCAGTCGGCAGTGGCGATCAGCCGCGCCTTGGCGTCCCCGGGATCGAGCTTGGGACTCTTGTACTCGATACCGTCTACCACCACCTCCCAGCGCCCGACCAGGAGGGCGGCCGCCGCTGCCACCTGGGGCGTTGCCTGTGAAGTGCCCGTCGCGGGACCGTACTTCCTCTGCCCCGAGGCACTGAAGACACCTTCACCCGGCGCAACCAAATCGACGAATTTCTTGCCATGGTTCGAACCCTGGCGAATCCCGGCTCCTGTATCGATCTGCGGCAGAATGGTCCCATCCCAATCAGACGCAGCGACGACCACGACGTTGGGGGCGGACCCCCAACGCGCCGGCGCCGGGACGGCGGCTGCTGCGTCCAGGTTCTTGGACGAGTTGCCCGCAGCCGCGACAAACAGCGTTCGTTGGAATTCCTTGACTGTCCGATGCAGGTCGTCCTGCGGGCCATCGAATTCTTGACTGATATTGAAGACCTTGGTGTTGACGTCGATGGCATCGATGATGGAGCGGCGCACGGCGGCCGCGTCCGTCAGGTCGATCAAGACCAGTTTGGCGCTGGGCACCAGACCCGACCAACACTCGCCGTCGCGTCCGGCGATCAACGCTGCCACGTGGGTCCCGTGATGGGCCTCGGCGGAGAATGTATCGATATCGTCGACGACCTGGTTGGCGGTTTCGAAGGTCGCTGGATCCGGCTGGGCGGAGAACATCAGATTTCGGGCGGTGTACCAGGTCGGACTGTCTGGATCCAGACAGAAGATCTGGTGAGATTTCACCACCGTCGATGCATGCTCCAAGACGCCGACCGGGACGTCGACTTCGCGGATCGCCGGCCACATGAGATCGTCCGCGTCCGTGCCGAGCGGGTACTTGATCTTCTGGAGCCACTCGGCGCGATTCTGCTTCAAGGAGTCGCAGGCGGCCGCTCGAGCTGTCGCCAGGGCCGCCGGATCCGGCTCGTCGTCGCCAGGTGTGCTCGGCAGGTCACTGTCGGTGTCGGGTGGATCATCCGGCGGCTGCATCGCTCGTGCTGACTGCTCGACGAAGCCACCTCGCGAATACATTGATGCCCCTTCGAACTCGTCCACGAGCGCCCAGAGGGGAGAGCCGTGATCGGCGTATTCGAGGGCCGGAACCGCTGCTGTCACCGCCCACTTTTCGACCGGGACGACGACCGAGCCGTGGGAAATTCCGAAGATTTCCTCTTCAGGGACCTCCTCGAGGCCCGGATTGAGTTGCCGGATCATCTCCGGTCTCATAGACCGCTCACGGAACTCGGGCGCGAAGACCAGCCGGTTCAGATACCACTCGAGAGGCTCGCCTTCCAGGAGAATTCTCTCTCTACTCAATCGGCGATTGATCTGGAGATCCGGGACTCGCAGCTCCTGACCTTGCTCCACTCTCGTCTGCAGCACTGGCGCAGATGCTCCCTCGCAAAAGTCAGGATTGAGCCAGCAGATCAGTTGTTCCCAGCTGCCGGGAGCGGGCTCGATCCGCGGCCTGAAAGCCTCCTGCCGGAAGACCTGCTGCTTCTGGCTCTCGTAGTAGACACGGATCTTTTTCTCCGGCTCATCAAAGCTCGGAGCAAGGAGAACGCCTGCCTCGAGAAGCAGGTCTTCGAGGTGCTCGTAATCGACTCGCGCCAAGAGGGGCCGTACTGGAAGCATCTCGCGGTCGCCCAGGTACGAGTAGAAGCCGAGAAGCGCTTTCTGACTCGACTCTACGCTGCCTTCGAGGGCGAGATCGATCGGCTGCGGCCGCGGCACGCGGTCCAGGTGGTCGTCGTCCAGTGTGAACAGACTCTCGTGGGTGACGGCAATCTGGGAGATCCGATGGTGCTCAGGGTGCACCAGAAGCACTGGGATAAGGAGATTGTCAGACGTGATGTAGGCGAAGACCTGGGATTCGTCTGCCAGGTAGACGATGCCTTCGAAGACCGTCATCGCCTGCCACTCTGCTTCTTCCTGGAGCTCGAGCTCGGCTTCTGAATGGAATTCGATACCCCCGCCCTTCAGCCGGTTGAACTTGATAGTGACGAGGGATCCCCGGATCTTGTCCAGCACTTGCAGGGTGTCCCACGAGGAGAACGCCAGACCGATGGGCGCCGGAAAAGGGCTACGGTCGTATCGGACCGGCTCGTGGCCCTCCTGAAGGATGAAGAGACCTTCCCGATCCGTCATCGCGATGAGGCCATGGGGCGACACAGCCAGGTTGGTCGGTTGCCCGAAGCGATAGTTGAAATCTGGTGCCCGAGGCCTGTCCCCTTCTGCCCGGACGTCCAAGGTCAGGAGTCGGTGAGTCTCCTGATCGTAGATGTAGAGAAGGGGGTCGACAAAGGCCAATCCGCTCGGCTTGGGGAAGCGATGAATGAAACGACGCTCGCCGAGTGAGGAGCTCCCGGCGCCGACAGCCGCGGAGGAGAGAAACTGGACGTTTCCTCGCCGGTCGGCAACGAAGAGACCGGAGTGAGGTCCCCGATCCGCCGTCCTCTGCTCTCTCTCGGACCATCCCGAAACCGAGACACCCGCCGCGATCGTGACGATGTACGAGGACAACTCGTGCTCCACGACCTCGATGGGCTCCAACCTTTCGGGGATCTTGGCCCCCTCTGGCCACTGCGTGATTTTCTCCTGGGCCCCGGCTCTGCCTCCGAGTCCGGCAATCATCAGGAGTACGGCCATCTCTGCGATAGTTTTGCTTGTCAGGCTTCGCATGGTGCGCTCCTTGAGGCTCGCTCTCAGCAAACTGCTATTCAATCTCTCTTTGGAGAAGGTTGGAGGCCCCGGGTAAGAGGTCTACAGGCGTCGCTCCCGTCTCCTCACCGCCCAGCGTTCCAAGCAACCTCTCGAACGCCCTCGGATCGGCAAGAGCCTGCTGGATCAGCTCAGGACCCCATTGCCGCAGCTCGTCCTCTACCGCCGCCAGGGGCACATCGAAAAGGTTCGCGACCAGGGGCCCGAGCTCCTGCGGAGTTCGGTCGACAATGGCTGCCAGGAGCTTCAAGTCCTCGGCAGCGGATTCGGTAGGCTCGGGGAAGGACTCGGGCGGCGCAAGGTCGGCCTCGAGCAGGGCCTTGACGTTCAGGATGCCGGCCCCGTAGCGGTCCGGATTCCACTCAGCCGGCGCCTGGGCCGTCCTACGAAGGACTTCGCGAAAGACCTCTTGCAGCGGAGCCCCCAGGGTTCCGGGGACTGGGTCGGCAAGATCGCGGTACGCCAGCCACAAGGCCGCCGCCCCTGCCACGTTGGCGACGGCATATGACGTCCCTTGTCCAGGTGTCAGCTCGTCGGTCGGCGCCGAGGCTTCTCGGCGCTTCGCCGTCCAGACGTGCTCACCCGGAGCCGAGACGTCCACGGCTCCCCCTCGGGAGGACCCGATCCAGGGCTTGTTCGCGATGTTGGTGGCGGCGATTGCCAGGCACTGGTCGTAGGCTGCCGGCGCCACCACAAACCTCACACAATTGCCCGCGGCCGCGGCGACGATGACATCGTTGCGAACCGCGCGCTTGATCGCCGCTTTGAGACCGAAGAACGCACGGCCTCCGAGGCTCATCGAGATGACGTCGCAACCTGCATCGACAGCATGATTGACGGCCCGCGCCAGATCCGAGTCGAACACCTGGATGACGCTTTTCGCTGTGCGGATCGGAACGAGCGTAGCCTTGGGTGCCATCCCCTTGATCTCCCCCTGCTCGTGCTCACTGACGATCACGGTACCGGTTCCTGTGCCGTGTCCCGGGTTCAGCATCCCGCCGCTGTAGTCGAGAGGATCACGGGCGTCTGCTGGACCCTCCGCAAGCAAGTTCTTAGCGCGCGTCAGATCCAGTCGTGAGGCATCGAGCTCGACGTGCTCGGACCACCCCGTGTCCGGATGGCAGATCGAGATGCCCTCGCCGAAACGCTGGCCGGCCCCCGGCGGCGTCAGACCCCAAGCCTCGACGGCCGCCACTGATTTGACCGACCACTCCTTGTCGATCGGCGCTTCCTCTTCCACGAAACAGAGTTGGCCAGTCTCGAGCGCCTCGTCTTGCATCGGTTCGAGATCGGGCTCGGCTTCCGTGAGATCGAGCTCCTCCTCGAGGGCATAGGCGGAGTCCCACAGGTTCTGGGACTGCAGGGTCGTCTGCGGCACAGACACCCGGAACATGCGAGCCATGCCGTCGGGATCGTCAGCTGGATCGATATCCTCGAACAGTCGTTCCACTGTCGCCTGCGTCCCGTATCGGGCCCGAACTCGCTCTTCGAGCACCACTGGATCCGATGTCGCGCGCGTCTGAACGACAAAGTGGGCCAAGATTTCCGTGACTTCGAGGACCTGGGATTCCTCACCAGCGGATTCTTCTGAGGCGGAATCTCCGTTCTGCGGATCGGTGCATGCGACGACCAAGAGAGCGCAAGCAACTGAGACTGCGAAGCTCCCTCGCAGATCGCCAAGACTCTTGGGAAAGGTTGACACTTGTATCTTCATCATTCGCCTCCTCCGGCGCCTATCTACCGGCTTATCCACCCCTGTAGCCCCATATCGGCATGCAGTGTCCTCTGTTGATGTTACTCCGGCCTACAGCGAGAGCACTGCAAGCGAGGGTAGCTTGCATCGGTATCTTCTATAACTAGTGTTGTCTCAGTAAACCTTCCTGAGACAGGAAATGCAAGTGTTGTACGCGGTTGGGCCGCCGGCCAGGAGCAGTCTAGGACCCTGATTCGAGCTCGCTCATGAGATCTTGCCAGGCTTTCTGATGCTCGCTCTCCGGATCCTCCGCCCACTCTTGCACCACCGGCAGATTGTGCCGAGTACGCCGAATGCCCCAGCCCTCCTTCTCCCCCTCGCATAGTCCAACCGCCGCACTCGGGCCGGACTGATGCAGGTCTTCGATCACCTGCCGCAGGGCGAAGCTGTCCAGTGTGACAGTTTCGTTGGAGGCCGGGTCGGGGTCGGTGAGGTGGACATAGCGGGGCAGCATCCAGTGGGTGCCGAGGCCGCCGTCGATGCGCATGAATTCGGGCATGGCGAGGTCGTGGAAGTGGACTCGGCCTCCGGCGGTGGCGTAGAGGTCGGTGACTTCCTGGAGGAGCTCACCGATGAGGCCGCTGGCGATCTTGCCGGGGGCGCCGAACTTGGTGCCGATGCCGCGGTCCTGGGAGTAGTCGGTGGAGCCGGCGGAGGCTTCGGCCATGACGATGTGGATGTCGGGCAGCGCGGCCGGCTCTTCGGGCATCCTCCCCAGAGCTTCACGCAGGGCGTAGAGCAGCGAGATGAGGCCCCGGTTGTCGGTGGCGCCGCCGTCGGTCACCCAGTAGCGATCCGTCCTGTCGCTGTCGACCGGCGCGTTCGAAAAGACCGGCGGGAAGTTGGCATTGAGCGCGGCTCCCACGGGGAAGAGCACCTTCGGGTCTCGCACCACGACGTACTCGAATGCCGTACTGGACTCACCTTGGGGAAAGGCGTCCGAAGCGTCGAGGTTGGTGAAGATCAACCGGCCCCCAGCCACCGAGCCGTCGGTCTGCTTGCGACGATCGCTCTTGGCCACTGCCCGGGCGAAGTCCGGTTCCTTAGCACAGTCGTCGCACTCGAGGTGGCCGGCCAGAGAGGTGTTGAGAATCAGGCCCATGGAATCGAGCTCGCCGAGGGTCTGCTTTCCTTCGCGCGTTCGGCGAAGTCGGGCCGGTTCATGTTGCCGTCGAGCTTCGGGCACTCCTCGAAGAACGCGCGGCACAGGCTCTCGGCCAGGAGTTGGCCCGACCGGGTACCTGCGACGATTCGCCACTCGGACACCCCCTCCAGCACGTCCCAGATGAAGGGCCGGCTCATGTCGCAGCGAAACTCGTCCCAGGCGGTGCCGTCAGAGTCACTCTGGAGATCCTCGATCCTGGTGGAGTAGTAGGCCAGAGCGGCCCCGCCTCCCGACACCCCGCTGGCCAGCACCACCTGATCGAGAGCGCCGATGGAGTGCAGTCCGCGCAAGACAGACTCGGTGTAGAGCGCCGCGCGAGTTCCGCCGCCAGAAGCGGCAAGCAGCACGACGTCTTCCCTGGGCTCCTCGGTCCAGATGAGCTCGGCCAGATCGAGACCCGACGGTCCTTCCGCCACCGCAGACCCTGGCGGGGTCGTCACGATCGCGATCGGCTGTTGCGGCATTCGCGAGAGAACCAGGCCGAGAATCGTGGCCAGGCCGAAGAGCATGAGGTTCACGAAGCCGAAATAGAAATCAACTCGGCGCTTGAGCTTGCTCAGTTCTTCGCGTGCTGTCGACCGGCGTGCTGTGCTACCCTTCAGCTGACTCCACGATGCTGACTCGATCAGCCTGTCGAAAAGGTCCTTCTTCTCGTAGAGCTCGAAGGCTTCTGCAGAGTTCGCCAGATCGCCGATCGAGATCATCCGGCCGCCCCCGTGAATCTGGACTCTGCGCCCGACGAGGGCGATCTTGGTGTTCTGGGCGAATGGCTCCTCTGGGTCGGTGTCGTAGGTCGCCTGTCCAACCAGATCATTCGACCGCTGCAGGAGGCCGATCAACTCCTCGAGCAGACGTCGGTTGAGCCAGTACTCGGTGAACCAGAAGAGGAGATAGGCCGCGAGAATGTAGCTCAGCATCGTGTGCCAGGAGCTGGACTCGACGACGGTCTGGATGTAGGAGATCCCTGCCACTCGTCCTACGGCGAGCACGATGATCACCAGCGAGACCACGAGTTGGCCACCGATGAAGAAGGCTCGGCGCACCAGCGGCAGCATCGAGTTGAAGCGGCCGTGGAAACCGGGAAAGCTCAACAACAGCCACGTCACCAAGAGCAACCCCAGCGCCCACCAATCCAGAGCCAGGTAGTAGGGCAAGAACAGCAGCACTAGCGAAGGAAAGAACAGGAGGGCCAGTGGATTCTCGAGCGGTGCTCGGACGATGGATCGCAAGATGCTCCCACCGGTGACCTCGGGCGCTTGTGGCGGAGGCACGAACAGGTTGGCGTGCGGCAAGAGAGCTGCAAAGCCGGATCCGACTTTGAGGCCCTTGAAGATGCCGCGACTCAGGGATTTCGCTACCAGTAGCAAGACCCCCACGAGGACCAGGAAGAAAGGCACCAGGGCGTGACGGTAGATTCCCTGGCCCCATTCGAGCGCCTCCCGGGCTCCCGGCCAGAACCAGACGGCTCCGACGACAAGGGTCATCACCAGGAGCTGGACTTCCATCAGGTACTTGACGCCGACCCAGCGTGCAGCCAGGTAGGACACGACAAGAGAGAGTAGGAAGAGAACCAGCGCACCGACCCCGCGCCAACCCAGCGTCGGACCGTAGATGAGAAACAGCAGCAGCGCCGCGGGGAGGATGAAAGCCAGAGGCGAGTGGCCGTCGACCTTCAGCAGGCGCTTGGACAAGCCACCGTAGCTGCGGTGGTTGC
Organism: uncultured Acidobacteriota bacterium; assembly: GCA_963719055.1. GTDB lineage: Bacteria > Acidobacteriota > Thermoanaerobaculia > Multivoradales > JAHEKO01 > CAXMQZ01. The sequence goes on from CAVRAU010000020.1 coordinate 29,563, forward strand.
GGAAATCCCACATCCTCCATCTGTAGTCCAGGACGCTGGGAGCACAGGCAAAGAGACGCTTCCAAAGAGGCAGCTCTCGTTTCTCCTCGAAGCACTTCTTCCAGCCATACCGTGGCCTGGGGTTCTCGCCCGACATCGGAGTGACCTAGCTCACCTGGATGGTCTGCTCGTGAAACAGATCCTTCGGTTCCACGTCCTCGGTGGTGTGGTAGTCGCTGTTCTTCTCCAACGCCTCGACGAGCGGCTTGCGCGGCACTTCAGTCTCCCTCGATTCGGATCCGTGCTTGCCCTTCATCGTCGAGACAAGGGTCTGCAGTCGGTCTGCCGCCTGGGCAGAGGACTTCTTGTCGAAGTTGCTCCACAGGGTCTTGGGTGTGGCGTTGAGGCTGCCGTGGTGCCCGACCTTGTAGACCGTCACGTCTTTCAGGAGCTGCAGAATCGCCGGCTGGCTCAGGGCGTACTTCCAGTTCTCTAGTTGGGCGTCCCCCGGGAACAGCAGACTCTGATCGCCGACCTGGAAGAGCAGAATGACGCTGGTGTTGTTGAGCGCTGTGTCGAGGATTCGGACGATTTCGCGAACTTGCTCGCGTCGCAGTTCCTTCATCCGCTCTTGCAGCCAACGACTCGACCGGGGGCGCCGTAGCGCCTTGAACTTCTTGGGGAAAGAGCAGCTCGCGCGCGCTCATCGACAGCTCGCCGGTCAGCGCCATCAGGTGCCAGAACTCGGTCTCGTCCTTCGAGCGCTGCTTGCGGATGGTGTCGGTCTGTTCCAGGGTCGGGGGCCCCAGGACATGCACTTTGACCCCGGGCAGGATGAGCCCCGACTTCGCTCCGAAGTGGACGTAGCGTCGCTTCTTGCCCATCTTCATCAGGTTCTCGACCGCCGAGAGGTTCTTGATGTTGTTCTCGCCCATGAAGGAGAGTCGGCTGCGCAGTGCGCTCGGTCGCCATCCCTCCACCTCTTTGTAGATCACTTCTGCCACGCCATGCATGTCGTCGAGCATGCCGATCAGCGCCCGGCCCGACTGCGAGACCTTGGTTGGCTTGTTGGCGTCGCGCTGGGCCGAGGGGTCCTCGGTCCAGGGTTGGATCACCAGATCGGGCTTCAGTGCGCCGATGACATCGCCGGTGCCCTTGCCATCCGCTTTGGTGGCGAAGCCGCTGATGTGGTCTCTGTGGCGGTGCGTCGCCACGATGGCGTGCAGATCATCGCCACAGGTCGCCTGGATCGACTTGGCCACCTTCATCATGTGGTCCTTGGTCGAGTTCTTCGGCCTCGCGGTACTGCCGTAGTCGATCAGCACGTAGCGGTCCGAGGTCTTGTAGTGGAACCCGAGAAGAAAACAGTCGCCGAAGCCGACCTGATAGGAGCGGATGCTGATGCGTTTTGGTTTCGGGGCCGGCATGGCTACCATCCCTCCGGGTTTCTGACTCCGTGCCCTACGGCACGCTGTCGGTGGATATTGGAGAAACGGCGCAGAGCCGACGAGCCCTTGCGGAAGAACCCGTAGTTCCACATGTGGTCCAGGCGCACGGACTGCCGATCCCTGTGAACAACGTTGTTGTGGATGTGAAACTTGAGCCGCCCGTATTCGTCGAAGATCAGGGTGCCTCCACCGTGCAGGGAGACTTGCGTGTCCATGGGCATTCCGTCAGGACGTCGGATGTCGAAGAAGTTCAGCTCGCGAGCGCTGATGGTCAGGGTCTGGATGTATTCGGCCACGACTTCGTTCAAGACGAAACCGTCGGGTCCGACCCGCACACTCGGCCGCACCGAGATCATCCGGCCGTAGGCGTCTTCGGTCAGCTTCAGCTTCTTGCGGTTCTCCCAGAGGAAACGGAAGACCTCGTCAGGGTTGCTCCGCATGGCCTCGAAATGGGTACGGCCGTATTCGAGGGCGTCTGGCGGGGGTACCCAATGTCCCTCGCCCGCTGCACCCTCGCCTATCGAAGCGGGCTTGATGCCATAGGACCCAAAGCTCGCGAGGAGGAGATCGCGCAGTCTGTACCGGGAGTCATTGGGCCGCACCTCGGCATCGCTGGTGAGCACCGCGCTCAGAAAATCTGAAAACTCCAGGTGGACAGGTGGCGTGTAGTCCAAGGCGCGAATGGCCATCGTCAGCAGGGTGTCGGCGATAGTGGCGCCCTCTTCGACGACCCGTTCGCGGCTCAAGAATCCCGTCTTGATCTGGCCCAGCCCTTCGAGCCGCCGTACCCAGGCATCGAGGAAAGCGTTCAGCACGGCGGCAGCTAGAATTTCCCCACGTCGATGCGGTTGCAGAAAGTCTTCGTCTTCCTGGTAGTGATGGGGGTCGGGTTCGAGCTCCACGGAGCGTCGCAGGGCGCTGCCCCGGATGGCGGTGATCTCTTTGCCCAACTCTTCGGCAAGCCCAAGAAGACCGGACCGGCGCAGCTTGTCCTTGGTGATCGCCTTTTTGGAGATCAACTTCGGGTTCTTCTTCTTGCCCTGCGCGTGGTCGATGATGCGGCTGGCCACGCCCTCGAGAGAGAACACTGACAGCAGCGCCACTACGTCGGCGAAGCCCTCGTGGAAGGCGGCTTGATCGGCCGACGATGGGTCCGTGAAGCGCTCGCGGAGTCCGTCGAGCAGGGCGTGGGTCGTTTCATGCACCACGACGTCGTGCGACAGGCAGGTGTAGACCATTTTGCCTTCCCGCGACGGGAAGTAGCCGAAGAGAAGGGCATGGTCATCGGGTGAGTAGAAGGCGTTGGCGTCCGCGAAGGCGTGCGGCACGACGTTCAGGTGATGGCCGTAGAAACCCCAAGCCACTCGCCGGCCCAGTGCCTGCTCGAATCGGGCGAGAGTGCGCATCACCAGGGCGTAGACGTTCTGGCAGTGAAAGCCGGGATCTTCGAGAAGCTGTTTGTCCGTGGCACCGGCGAAATCATCCTGCCGGGGCCTGAGTTTGTACTCCTTGTAGAAGATGTCGCGAGAGGCATCGTAGTCCACCACGTGAACTCGATAGCCTCGCGGCCCGCCCGAGAGCTCTTCGGCGGGGATCTCGATCTGGGCCCGCACGATCTTCTTGTGCCGCGGGCCGGTCGGGTCCTGGACGGTGGGGTCCTGCGCCACCACGGTCAACTTGCGAGTTCGGTCTCCGTCAGGCATGGGTCACCTCAAAACGTTCCCGGGAACTGCTTCTCGAGCTTACTGCGAAACTTCTCCGCGATCTGCTCGAAGCCGTCCCGCGACGGGTGCAGCTCGTCATTCCATTCATTCTCGTTCAGCGTGTTGCGCGTCTTGATGTGGACGAAATTCAGGTTGTTCTGGGCCAGGTCGGCGAGCATCTCGTTGAAGTGGTTGATCAGCCAGCGGACGATGCGCCGGGCGTCTGTGAGATCGGTGATGCCCTTGGCGTCGAATTGGGGTTTCATCCACGGGCCGACCTTGAAGCCGAGAATCTTGGCCGGTTTGCCGTTCGGAACGGCGTAGTCGTATCCGTGCACATAGATGATGCAGGTCGGGCGGCAGTCGTCACGAATGTCGATCAGATCGAGATAGGCGAATCTCAGTTGCTCGATCCGTCGCAGGGCCCTGGGTTTGTCGATGCAGTCTTCCCAGGTCATTCCTGGCAGCTTTGTCTTCAGAAGGGGCTCCAGATCAGATCCGACGATGTCGTTGCCACCACCACTGAACAGCAGAGCCTCGACGGGGTAGCGGGTCAGGTAGCGTCGGAGCTTCGTCCTCTGTTTGCTGCCGAAGATCTCCAGCAGCTCGTCGCCGTTCTTCTCCAGCCGCAGCAGAGAGATCTTGAAGTTGGCCATCTTGTCGAGATGATCGATCGTGTTGGCGTGGATCGGGAAGGAGAACCAGGAGTCACCCTCGCTGATGATGACGGGCCAAGTCGGGGTGGTCCTTGATCGACGGGACGAAGAACTTGAGCAGCATTCGTTCCTGTTTGTGGCTGAGTGTTGGGGACATGATGAGACCTCCTTTGTTCCTAGAGGCCCGCGACTCGGTTGTTGAGGAGTGCCGCCCAGTCGGTGGGGTTGCTCGACTCGGTGAGCGAGACCCCGGCGTTGAGGTCGACGTTCTGCCCTGGAGTGTCGCCGAATCTGGTGAGCCTGCGACGCCCTCCTGAGGTCACTCTGAGATGGATCGTCCCGGTATCGACTGTGAGGGCGGCCATCTGTCCGGAGACGCTGTTGAACTTGGCGAAGATGGCGGTCGCGGTCAGATCCGGAAGATGGTGACCGCTGTGCGGGTCGGAGGAGACGATCACCTGGCTGGGCCCGAGGCGGGTGATGCGCTCCCACTGGGTGCCGTTGGGACTGCCGTGGTGGGAGGCCCGCAGGACCTGGCATTTGTCCTCCATCAGCCGCTCGGTGTCGAAGTAGCTCCAGTTCTCCATCTGGGCGTCCCCGGTGTTGATCATGCGGAACCGGCGCCAGCTCAGCCGGGTCATGATGCTCAGATGATTGGTGTTGAAGACGTTGGCGTCTTCGAGCATGCGCACCAATCCGTTGGTGGGCCCGAGAAGCTCCAGAAACGGCGCTTCGTGATCGATCTCCGGGTCCACGCCGGCAGGGGGATCCGTCAAGGCGCCGTCCGGGTACCAGCGACTGTAGCCCGAGAGGAAGGTGGTGTTGGTCTGCTGGCTAGCCAGCCGGGCAATGAGAGCCCGATAGGTCGGTGGTCCCATCCCGAACTCGTGCCAGAACGGAGCTACGGTGGCCTCTTCGATGTTGCGCTCATCGGCGAGTCGGTTCGCTCCCCGAAAGTGATCATCGTGCGGGTGAGTGATGATCAGCTGCTCGATGGTGCCGTCGAGGCCGAGATCATCCAGTAGCTGGAGGAGCTTGGTGGGTCGCGTGGCATCGATGACGACAACACGGCCCTGCGGCGAGATGATGATCGAGGTGTCGGCCTGGCCGACGCTCAGCATGTAGACGTGGAGATTGCCGTCGGGATTGTTGATCATGACGTCAGCTCTTCTGTTTCAGGTAGAGCTCGGAGAAGACCTCTTCTGCGGTCTTGCCCTCACCCATGGTGATCTTGGAGAACTCCTGCTGGCGAAGTGACTTCCTCGGATCGATCCCCTTGGCCGGTCGCTTCTTGATGGCATTCGTGATTTTCTTCTGCTGAGCAGATTGCCGGATCTTCAGGCTCTTGCGCTGCTTCGCGGTGGCGCTCGGCGGTGGCGGAGCCAGGTCAACAGGCTCCAGATTCGCCTCTTCCAGCTCCGCCTCGACAGTTTCCATCTGCATCTCGAGATCTGCGGCGGGAATGAATCCGGAGCCGCGAAACGACTTCCATCTGCGTGTGGTGGAGAAGACTGCGAAGAATGCGCGGAGCAGAGCATCGGGGTCGTAGGGTGGCCGATAGCCGTAGAGCTCTTCGAACTCCGCAAAGTCAGGCTCGGTGCAGCTCAGATCCACCCCGTCGGGCAGATCCTTGAGAGCCAGTTCCGAGATTCGGCCTGCCTCATGCAGGCGCTGCAGCTCCCCGAGTGGAATGAAGTAGGCCAGCCGGTATCGGCCCGCGCTGCACTCGTAGTAGTAGACGGGCTCCTTCGGTGAGGCAATTTCCATGATGAGCCTCCTTTATATCTAAGTTGCCTGACAGAGGCTGTCTGAGACAGGAGGTCACCTCCGATTAGGACCAGGATACCGCCCGTTCAGACACCGCGGCAGATCACCCCACTACTTGGGGTGGTGCGCGCCTATCATTTCGGGTGTGGTGCATATGTCAATTGCTGATAATAGAGACGGTAGCCTCGACAAAGGCAAACCCGGCGAAAGCCGGAGACGCAAAGCTACGGATCCTCGCTTCCTACGTCCAAGGATCCCAAGATCGCCGAGCTACCGAAGGGATTCCGGAGCCCAAGGCACGGACCTTCTGTGGATTCCAGAAAGGAGGTCATTTAGATCGCGGAGGTCGGCTTATTCCCATGGAACGTGATCAACCAAGGAGGACTTGAGGATGACTGAAGTGAAGAGAGAACCACTAGACCCTTTCATCAACCCAAATGACATTGAGGACACCATCGAGGCCCTGAAGTCGGTCCGCTCTGCATGGTTGAGAGACCCGGCAGTTGTGGCGGTTGATGTGGGTTATCGGCTGATAGACGGGAAGCCGGCAACTGGCAACTGCTACATCTTCTTCGGAGAGAGGGAGGACCGCAAAGTACGTCTGAGTACCAAAGAGATTGCCGACCTCTGCGAGGTCAGCGAACAGGAAGTACGAGAATCGGTGACCACTCGTCTGAGCGACAAGCTTGCAGACGCCAATCCGGTCAACTACAAGAAGCCATGGATTCGAGTTCATGTTGACCGACGACTGACGCAATCTCAAGTCGAGAAGCTGGGCAGGAATGCCTATCATGAAGGGCTGGAGATCGGCGAAAAGCGCTTTGAGGTGGACGTCGTCGATGCAATGTACAAACCATTGGGTGACTCCGATGGCCCCGTCACTCATAAGGAGCTGGATGACAGACTGAGTAAGGTCAACCAGCAGTGGGAGGATCTTCAGAAGGCCTGGCTCGTAAGAGAGGAGGCCCTGATAGAGAGACTTAAGAAGGAGGAAAGGAACCGACGTGGGGCCGATGCCAGAGATCGATCTGAGGCGAGCCAAGAGAGAGACCAATAGAAAGAGGCTCAGAGAGAGAATCAAGAAGCTCGAGGAAACCCTGAGCGATCGATACGCTCTGGCTCACCTCGACGCTCCCTCAGTGGAACGCCAAGGTCGCGTTCAGCCGCTAACAGGCGGTGTCAGCATGGGCACATCGGCGTATTCATGCGGGACACTGAGCACTATCGTTTGGGACAAAAGCGACTGTACCCCGTGCATTCTGGGTAACTGGCACGTTTTAGCTTCGGGCGGTGCCGACATAGGTACACCGTGCATGCAACCATCGCGGATGGACGGGGGGGTCAGACCGCAGGACATTGTGGGGCACCTCAAGAGGTGGCAGCTAAACCACAACGTTGATGCCGCTCTAGTCGAGCTAAATGGCGTCCGAGAGTATGCAGGAGGCAGCATTCTCAACGGTCCGGAGGGCAAGGGTGCGGTGACGATCCAGGGCATCAGTACAGAATCGTCGAAGGAGCTACTCGGCGCTGCGATATGGAAGTACGGTCGAACCAGTGGGTTTAGCGAGGGGTTCGTGGACGGAGTGGCCATGTCATTGTGCATCGATTATGGCGATGGCACCTCTCAGATCTTCCACGATCAGCTACATATCATCCCGAACCGTAGTGAGATCGAGGAGGAGCAAGAAGAAGGCCAGGCTGTGACAAGAGGCGAAGAAATGTCGCAGGCGGGTGATTCAGGGTGTATCTGGCTGAACTACTCCAATGAGGCGGTTGGGCTGCAGTTTGCCGGCGACACCACAAACTCTCCTCTTGGAGACTTCGCTGTTGCGAATCTCATGAGCTGCGTTGCCAAAGATCTCGGGATATCCGTCACCCCGGTATTTTTGCATCCAAGGGTCATGGAGGAGCGTGAGCGTGAAGCGGAGCTGATGTCTGCGATTTCGGATCTGCAGCCAACAGGAACTGCGCACGGGCAGGCTCAAGAACTTGTCGATGTGTTGAGAGAGATTCTTGAGGGCATGATCCAGCGATTTGATGACTCTGACGTCACCCAGGCGATGAGCAGGATCCGGCAGATTCTTGGACCGATCAACTTGCCAGAGACGAAACCAGGAGGTGGACCGCGCGGCGGCTGAGTGCCAGGCCTGATTGAGGCTATTTGTGCGTCTACCGCGCTGTAACCGTGTGCTCCAAAAGCTCCTCGAAGGCAGGGTCGCCCTGGTAGGCCGCGAAGGCAGGTTCGGCGCGAAACCAGTCTCGGGAGTGGCCTGCGGCTAGCGAGCGTCGAGTGAAGTTGTAGGTCCTTTCGTCGTCGCCGGCCAGAGCATAGACCTGCGCGGCGTAGAAGAGGGCGCTTGTCGGGGATCCGGAAAGACCGATCGCAGCTTCGATCGCAGGGATGGCCTGGTCGAAGTTACCGAGCTTTGCCATGCAAACCGCTTGCGGAGCCAAGAGACGAGCCTGCGAGCCGCCTGCCTCGATCGCTTGGTCGTAGGCGGTTACGGCCTGCTCGAACCAAGAGTGGGCAGTGGCTTGATCCCCGAGTTTCTCGTAGCAGTCGGCGAGGCTCATAAGGTGTTGGGGTTTATTGGGGGCCAATTCGTGGGCCCGCTCAAAGGCCGCGATGGCTTCATCCATGCGGTTGAGATTCATGTACGCGAGACCCAGATTGCCGGTAGCGATGTCGTCTTCCGGCTGCGCATCGAGCAGTTGGTTCAGCAGCGGAACAGCATCCGAGTCGCGACCCTGATACTGGTAGATCGCCGGCAAGATTGTTGAGTGCGGTTGGTGAGTAGGGGTCGTATTCGAGTACCTTCTCGTACTGGCCGGCAGCTTCGTACATAACGGCCGAGATTCATGAGGCTGTAGCCGAGAGATTCTCGCGCCCAGAGGAATCCTTGGCCCACTTCCACTGCGATGCGTTGCTGCTCCAGACCCTCATCGATCCGACCCTGCGCAATAAGCGCCTCCCCCAAGAGCACGTAACCCTGATAGTCGTCCGGGTCGACAGCTACGGCCCGACGTGCAGCTGCCTCTGCTGCCTCGGGTTTGCCGGCGATGAGCTCCAGCGTGCCACGAGCCCCCAACGATGCTGCCAGATTCTGATTCTGCGTCAGAGACTCTTCCACTAGCGCTTCGATCTCGTCCGCTCGCCCCGGTGCGGGATAGCGGAGCTGGACCTTGGCCAGAAGCGCCGCTAGGTTCGCTTGGATTAGGGCGTTCCCGGGCTCGACGTCCAGCGCTTTGCGATAGAGATTCTCGGCGGTCTCCATCTTGGCCGGTGTAAAGCCCTGCCGCTCGTAGTTGCGGGCCTGGTCGAAGAGATTCTGAGCCTCCTGGTCACGAATCGGTGGGTCTGGGCCGGACCACTGTGTCAGCGTAAGCCAGCCAGCGACGCCGAGAGCCAGAGCCAGCACCGCGACCATAGCCCAGCGCCTCCACGAGCGGATCGGCCGGGGCGTCGGTTCCGGCTCCGGCCGCCACGTCTCGGTCCTGACTGTCGAGGTGGTGGCGAATCCCAGCTCCTCCCGCATCTTGCGCAGTGCCAACGCCATCTCTTCCGCGTCCTGGTATCGCTCGTCCGGATCCCTGGCCAGAGCCGTTGCGAGGATGCGATGGAGCGGATCGGGAACGTTGTCCACGTGGTCGGAGATGGATTCAGGATCGGTGTTGAGGATGGAGTAGACGGCCGCCTGATCGTAGTCGGTGGTGAAGGGGAGCTCCCCGCTGAGCATCTGGAAGAGCACCACCCCCAGCGACCAGACGTCCGAGCGGCGGTCGACCTCGTCACCCCGCAACTGCTCGGGTGACATGTAGATCGGGGTTCCCAGCACGGCGTTCGTGCGTGTGATCTTTGTCTGGCCTTCCCGCTTGGCGAGCCCGAAGTCGACGATCTTGACCGTGCCGTCGTCGGTGATCATCAGGTTGGCTGGTTTGATGTCACGGTGGATGATGCCCAGGTGGTGCGCTGCAGCCAGACCTTCGGCCGCCTGGAGAGCGATGCGCGTCGACTCGTCCATCGAGAGGGTGTCGGCTTCGATCTTCTTCTTGAGGGTTTCCCCCTCGTAGAAGGCCATGGCGATGAAGAGCTGACCGTCCTCGGTCTCGTCGATCTCGTGAATGGTGCAGATGTTGGGATGGTCGAGGGCCGAGGCAGCGCTGGCCTCGCGCTCGAGACGCACACGGTCCTCCTCGCTGTCGGCGAGATACGGCGGCAGGAACTTCAGAGCCACCTCGCGTGGCAACCGCTCGTCCTGGGCCTTGTACACGACCCCCATGCCCCCGCCACCGAGTTTCTCGACGACGCGAAAGTGGGAGATCTTGCGGCCGATCATTCGGCGCCGGTCCCGGTCCGCTTGAGGATCATCAGCGTGATGTCGTCGCTCTGCTCCTGCTCGCCGGCGTGTCCGCGGACGACGTCGAGCACCCGCTGCAACAACTCTGTGGCCGGCGCATGTCGATGGCTCTGGAGCACTTCGATGAGGCGTGACTCCCCGAATTCCTCATCTTGGGTGTTGGTAGCCTCGGTCACACCGTCGGAGTAGATGGCCAGTAGGTCCCCCTGCTGCAACGGTACGGTCTTCTCCGACAAACGGACGATCGTCGAACAGGCCCAAGACACGGTTGCCCGACTCGAGACGCCGGGGCTCGCCGTCACCGCTGAAGAGCAGAGGTGGGTTGTGGCCCGCGTTGCAGAAACGGAGCTCGTGCTGGGAGGCATCGAGGCGTCCGTAGAACAAGGTGGCGAACTTGTTCAGAGCGGTGCTCTGAAACATGAATTGGTTCGAGCGCTCGATGCACCCGGCACAAGACTCCTGCAGGCACGTCTGCCCTCGGATCGTGGCCTGGAGGTTGGCCATCAAGAGGGCGGCAGGAATCCCCTTTCCCGAGACGTCACCTACGCACAGGCAGAGCCGATCGGGCGCGGGGGAAAGCACATCGTAGTAGTCACCGCCCACCGCCTCAGCAGGATGCATGGTGGCGGCGATCTCGTATCCCGCCAGCTTCGGTAGCTCCACAGGCAACAGTCGCGCCTGGATCGTGGCTGCGAGCTCGAGCTCCTCACGGAGTTTCAGCAGCTGCATCTCCTGCTCGCGCAGCCTGGCGCTCTCGAAGACCTGCGTGGACTGGGTCGCGAGAATGGCCAGCAGCCGCATGTCGACCGGGGTGAACCCCTCTTCGTCGATCTTGTTGTACAGGGTCAACGTAGACCTGAGTTGGGAGCGGACCATCATCGGAACGGAGGCGAGCGAACGGATCGAAGGCTCCCACCGGACACCTTGAAACCGATCGTCGCTCCCCGGTTGATTGACGCAAAGAGGCTGCTGATGGATCTGCATCCAGCCCAGCAGGCTCTCGCTGAAGTGATACGGGGGGTGCTCAGCCGAAGCGCCCCCGGCTCTCATGAGGGTATGGAGCGTGTCGTCGGAGCCATGATCGATCAGGGTGATGACACCCTGCTCGGCCCCGATCGCCTCGAGGGCTTTGCGTCAGGATCGCTTCGACAATCTGTTTGGAGTCCTTCGAGCCACCGATCTCGACGACCAGCTCGTTGAGCACCGACAGCTCGTCGACAGCCCTCCGCAGGCGAGTCACCTCGTCCTGAAGCGATTCGACGCTGGGCGTTTCGGACACCAAGTTGGCCCCCCCCAATCCAGAATGCGCGAGTCTCCACTTGAGGATACCCTCATGGCGGTGAGTTTTCTAGGGAGCGATCGAGCTCAAGAGCGCAACCGACGAATCGAGATCGTCAAACGCTTCTAGGACCTCAGACCGGCATCGACACCCGTCCGGCCTCGAGCAGAGCTCGGGTCTCAGCCGCGGAGACCGGTCGTCCCAGCAGGTACCCTTGCGCCAGCTCACAGTCCGCGGCGCGCAGAAACTGCAGCTGTTCCACGGTCTCGAGGCCTTCGGCGATGACCCTCGAGCCCCAAGCTTCTGGCCAGAGCCAGCGTGGCCTTGACGATGGCCACGGAGTGTGGGTTCTCCGGCACGCCGGAGATAAAGGAGCGGTCGATCTTGAGCACATCGACGGGGAACTGCAGGAGGTAGCTGAGCGACGAGTAGCCGGTGCCGAAATCGTCCAGATGGATCTTCACTCCGAGCTTCCTGCAGCGCTCCAGGTGGTCGATCATCTGGCCGATGTCGTGCATGGCGATGGTCTCGGTGATCTCCAGATGCAGGAAGTCAGGCGACAGACCGCTCTTGGCCAAGGCTTCGGCGGCCACCTCGGCAACGTCGCCGGCCTGGAACTGGCGCACCGACACGTTGACCGATATGGGAATGCGTGGCAGTCCCATCTCGTGCCAGCTGGCTGCCTGCCGGCAGATCTCTCCCCATAGCCAGGACCCCAGATCCGGCATCAGACCGGCCTGTTCGAGGGTCGGAATGAACCTACCCGCGGTCATCAAGCCGGATTCGGGATGGTCCCAGCGCACCAGGGCCTCGAAGCCCTCGATGGTGCCGTCGTCGACCCTGCAGATGGGCTGGTAGTAGACGAGCAGCTCCTTGCCGCGGTCGGCTCGATGAAAGTCTTGCTCGAGCTTCAACCGGGCTCGGGCCTGGCGATCCATGGAGGGCTCGAAGATCTCCCAGCGCTTGCCGCCCCGCCCCTTGACCCACTGCAGGGCCGACTCGGCCCGGCCCACCAGTTGCTCGGGGGTGTCCCCATGATCCGGAAACACTCCGATCCCGGCGCTCGCCGAGATGCGCATATCAGGGTCACCGACCTCGAAGGGTTGCTCGAACACCTGCCAGATGCGGTTCATGGCGTCGGTGATGCCGGGTAGATCGTCGATACTCGCCACCAGAAGCGCAAACTCGTCGCCGCCGTGTCGAGCCAGGGTGTCGGCTTCGCGGGTCGTGGTCTGGAGTCGCTCGGCGAGCTCATGGAGAATCTGGTCGCCCGATATCGTGCCCCAGACCGTCGTTGATGTCCTTGAAGCCATCCAGATCGATCAGAATGACACCCAGCCTTCTGCTTGTCGCGTCGGGCGTGGGCCATCTCCTTGAGCAAGAGCTCTCGAAACAGGCTTCGGTTGGGCAAGACCGGTCTGCAGATCGTGTGTGGAGAGTCGCTGAACTTCCTGTGTACGTTCCTGGAGGTCGCCGATGACCGCCTCGGTGCGCTGGGCCATCTCATTGATCGCTCCGGAGAGCTGGGCGATGGAGTCGCTGCCCACGACCTCGGACCGGGCAGAGTAGTCGCCCTGCTCGATCGCCTCTGGCCACCTGACCGAGTCGGACGAGGCGGCGATTGGTTTGGCGAACCGCCCACATTCCCAGCAGCAACACGGCGCCTGAGAATCCGATGATCAGGACCCGCAGCTGACCCGGATTGAGATGGGAGATCTGCGGCAGGAACGCCAGGATCGACACCACCAGAAAAACCAGCAGCAGCGCCAGGGTCAGAGCCCGCAGATTATCTGAAGCGATGTCACGCATTCCAGCCCCTCTGGAATGTTGTCGCAAGGCGAGTTGCGGCAGCAATGACATACCTCACCGGGAGTCGGACTGATATGTTCCGCCGATGGCCCCTCGCAAGCCCGGCAAGCGTGCCCTTGTTTTTGTTCTGGTCACCGTGCTGCTGGACACCATGGGCTTCGGCGTCATCATCCCGGTGACACCCGAGCTGATCATGGAGCTCACCGGCGAGGGCTTGAGTCGGGCGGCGGTCTACGGCGGCTGGCTCGGCTTCGTCTACGCGGCCCTGCAGTTCCTGTGCGCTCCGATCCTCGGCAACCTGAGTGATCGGTTCGGTCGTCGTCCGGTGCTGCTGTATGCGGTGGCCTCGCTGGGCCTCGACTATGTGCTGATGGGGTTGGCACCGACGATCAGCTGGCTCTTCATCGGCCGCGCCATCTCCGGCATCGCCGGGGCCTCGTTCACACCCGCCCACGCGTACATCGCCGACGTCACCACCCCGGAGAAGCGAGCCCAGAGTTTCGGCTTGATGGGAGCCGCCTTCGGTGCCGGCTTTATCTTGGGGCCGGCTCTGGGTGGACTGCTCGGCGAGCTCGGCCCGCGAGCACCGTTCTTTGCGGCGGCGGGCTTGAGCCTGCTCAATGTCACATACGGCTACTTCGTGCTGCCCGAGACGCTCGACCCATCGAAGCGCCGCTCGTTCGACTGGCGTCGTGCCAACCCCGTCGGCACCCTGCTGCAGATCCGCAAGCATCCGCTGGTCTTGGGGCTGCTGGCGGCGCTCTTCCTCTGGCAGGTGGCGCACCAGGTGATGCCGAGCATGTGGTCGTTCTACACCATGTACAAGTTCGGCTGGACGGAGGCCTTGGTGGGGGGCTCACTCGCGTTCGTGGGTGTGATCATGGTCGTCGGCCAGAGCACCCTGCCGAGGGTCGTGATTCCGCGCCTGGGGGAGAAGCGCACTGCCCTGATGGGCTTGGCAGTGGGAGCCACGGGGTATGCGGGATACGCCTTCGCCTCTCAAGGGTGGATGATGTTCGCGTGGCTTTCTACCTGGCTGCTGGGCGCCCTCGTGATGCCTTCGACCCAGGCGCTCATGTCCTATCGGGTTGCCGCCGACTCGCAGGGTGAGCTGCAGGGTGCCGTTGCCGGGCTCCACAGTCTCAGCTCCATCGTTGCGCCGCCACTGATGGCGCAGTTGTTTCGACGATTCACGGCCACCGATGCGACGGTCCACTTTCCCGGCGCCCCCTTCTTGCTGGCCTCGGGGTTGGCGCTGGGCGCCATGGCGTTGTTCTGGAAAGCGACCCGGTCGGAGGCCCGAGAAGAGGGAGTTCTCTAGCCCCTCAATCTCCACCTGCCATCTCGACCATCTCCACGGTCTCCTCGCCATGCGAAACGGTGACGGTGACCTCCCGTCTCTCGCCGCGAATCTCGCGCACATCGAGGCGATACTGACCAGGGGGCAGGATGAAGGCCTTGGGATTGGACGTATCGCTGGTGTAGGTGCGGCCCTTGCCGACACTCTTGCCCGTCTCTACGTCGATGACTCCCAGGGTGGCATCGACCAGTTCGGTCCCCCGCACGGCACCGACTTTGAGCACGCCGGTTTCCCAGTTGTGAGAAACGGCAACAGCGCCTCCTGGTTCCACTTTCACCTGACCCAGGTCTTCCCAGGGCGCGCTCGAGATCTCGACCGAGCCAACGGAGATTTCATAGGTACCCGAAGTGATGCGCACCTTGCCAGGGTTCGAGCTTGTCGAGACATAGGTGCGACCAGAGGCGGCTTCCTCATCGGTTTCTGGCACCCGGACTTTGTAGACGGCATCCGAAAGCTCACCATTGCGAGTCACACCGATGGAGATCTCGCCGGTCGAGTAGTCGATGATGTGCTCGACGGTCTCGCCATCGACGATTTCCACGTCGAACTGGCGGGTGACGTCCCCTTTGATACCGACGGCCTTGACCTCGACTGCAAATCTGCCGTCGGGTAGGGGAATGATTCGCGGATTGGTCCCCTCGTCGGCGTAGGTGCGACCGCCACCGGCCTCGGCTCCGGAGTCGGCGACGGTGACATGGATCGCGGCATCCTGGAGCTCGCCGTCGGCGATGGCCTGGACCGAGAGCCGGCCAGCAGGGATCTCCGCCGGCATGGCGACGGCTTGATCGAGGGCCGCGGAGAGCTCGACCGCATTCTCTGCCGAGAGAAAGAGCCCGTCGCCCGCTTGGGCGGCACATTCGAGCTGCGATACGTCTTCACCGGCAACGTCGAAACCGACGACATGCATGATGAAATCGATTCCCTGCGCTTTGGCGGCACGCACGGCAGCGCAGGGGTCGCCACCACAGGTCTCCAGACCATCGCTGACGAGAATCACGGTGGCCGAGCGACCGCTGGCCGAGAGATCGGCGAACGCTTGCTGGATGGACTTCGTGATCGGAGTCTTCCCCTTGGGGTTCAAACCGTTGACCGTTTGTTTGACGCCGTCTTTGTCGAGCGGGCCCATAGCGACCACGGTCTCGATGTCCTCGCAGTCTCCTTCGCGGCGATGCCCGTAGGCAATCACACCTACTTCGGTGTTCTCTTCCAGCCCGTCGACCAGGTCGCCCAGGACTCGACGCGCGATGACGATCTTGTTCTCGCCCTCGATCTGTCCCCACATCGATCCGGAGGCGTCCATGATCAGCAGCAAGGTGGATGTTTCGGGTACCTGGGCCAAGGCTCCTGAGCTGGAGACGACAGCAAGAGCGCCAAGCAACAAGATAACGACGAAGCGGGTTCGGAACATCGAGTAGGCCTCCTCGTGTAGCTTTTTGAACGTGAGAAGAGTCTACCGCGTGGTACCACCTGCGGATGGTCGCCAGGGGCGCTGGCTTCACGATTTTCCGAGAGCGATCTGCTCCAGAAGCCAGGGGTTCTTTACGAAATGCGCCATTTATTTTCGAAAATCTTCTTGCATTTTCTCTATTCTTGTTTTACTTTCTATTGTTGTCAGAAAAAACTGTCTGCAGCGGCGTGATTCACGAGGAGGAGACGTCATGCGAAGTTCGGTTCGAACGCTTTGGGTGCTGCTGGTGCTTATCGTTCTCGCTACAGGTGCATTCGCTCAGACCACCGGCACGATCCGCGGTCTTGTTACGGACAATGAGGGAAGTGCTCTGCCTGGAGTGACCATCATTGTAGAAGTTCCGGATCGTGGGACCTCACGGACCGCGGTCACCGGTGACACCGGGCGATTCGCATTTCCGGCTCTGGCCGTCGACACCTACGTCCTGACTGCAAACCTCGAGGGGTTTCAGGAGCAGGAGGTCGTGGACATCAAGGTCGGAATCGCCGCCACGGTCATGCTGGAGATTGTCATGCCGCTGGGTTCGGTGACCGACACCATAACGGTGTCCTCGGCCCCTGTCCTCGACAAGACCGGCTCCAGCGTCTCCACGAACTTCGGCGCCGAGTTGACCGATGCCCTGCCGACCCAGCGCTACTTCTACGATCTGATGGCGGTGACTCCGGGAGTCAGCCAGCAGTCCGAGGGTAGCGACGGCTTCTCGGTCTTTGGTTCGAGCACCCAGTCCAATTCCTGGAGTGTGGACGGACAGGACACATCCAACGTCGATACAGGACGATCCTACTGGTGGATCAACCCCGACACCATCGAGGAGATTCAAGTGCTCGCGGCGGGGGCTCCCGCCCAGTTCGGCAACATGACCGGCGGGGCCTTCAACGTGGTGACCAAGTCGGGAACCAACGACTTCAAGGGTTCGCTGAACGCCTACTACCAGACTAGCGGTCTCACCGATGAGAACGCCGAGATCAACGGCATCGCTTTCAACCGCGACGATTTTCTCGACTTCAGCGCCACCCTCGGGGGACCCATCAAGCGCGACAAGGTCTGGTTCTTTGCCGCCTACCAGAACTTCTCCGACACGTACTCGGAACCCGGAGTTGATCCTGCCAGTCCCACCCTTTTCCCATCGATCAAGTACGACATCAAGTTGAGCGCTGCCATCAATCAGAGCACGTTGATAGACGCCAAGTATCACCTCGAGGATTGGGAATGGGAATACGGTGATGCGTTCTCGACACCCTCAGCGCAAGGCAACCAGGGTGGAGACAACCCGGCGTGGGGTATCGGTTTCGATATGGTGCTCAACGAGAGGAATCTCCTGGAGATAGGCTACGCCGGTTGGCGCGGAGAAGAGCATTGGCGTTCCAGGACGGGCAGCACCGAGGATCCCTTCATCGACTACTCGCCACCGGGAGGGGGGCCGCCGCTCTACAGCGGCTCCCTCTGGTATCCCTATGACTATGACCTGGCGCGGGATCAGGTCGATGCGACGTTGTCTACGCACGCCGACGACTTCCTCAAGGGCGACCACGAATTCAAGTTCGGCGTCGCCTACGGACAGGGTTCTGCTGACACCATCCTGACGGGTGGACCTCGCGGTCGCTACTACTACCGTTACGAATACGTCTACGAATACTACGGCTATGAGTACGTCTACCCCTACTACTACCGGGCGACGGCTCGTGCCTATCACTACGGCGCCGATTCCGAAACGATTTCGGCGTTTGTAGACGACTCCTGGCAGATCACGCCGAATCTGACCCTCAACCTCGGTCTGCGATTCGACCAGATCAACTCCGACATTCCGGACTTCCCCAGGCTCGACCGGTTTAGGAACGAAACGGGTGAGACCATTCCCGGTCTCGAGGGTGCAGTCGACTGGACCAACTGGTCACCGCGGCTCGGCTTTGCCTGGAAAACGGGCACCAACGGTGTCTTCCGTGGGTTCTATGGCAAGTTCTACGATGCCAATGTCACCGGCAACTGGTACGCACCACCGCCCGATGCGCCGAGCTATCTGTACGAGTTCTCATCCTCACTTGACGGTCCGTGGGAGTTCAGCTACCTCTTCACACAGGACGGAACCACCGTCAGTCCGGACTTGAAGCCGCCAGAGACCGATCAGTTCAGCCTCGGTTACGAACGGCAGGTGGGCAGGTTCTACACCGTTGGGATTCAAGGCGTCTACAAGACGTCGAAGAATCTGATCGGGTTCGAGATTCTCGGGGACGGGGTGTACGAGATGCTCCCCTGGACCAATCCGTTTACCGGTGAGGTCACAGAGGTGGCCAGCATTATCGAGGAGCCGACTCGCTGGAAAGGTAACCGTCCAGGCGAAGGCTCGTTGGCCGAGCCTGGGGCCGAATACGAGCAGGACTACACCGGCGCGGTGTTGTCGTTCAACCGCCCCTTCCGAAACAACTGGGGAATGATGGCGTCCTACACTTACTCGAAGTCGACCGGGCTGCTGCCCAGACCGCTGTCCCAGGGTCAAGGAGACCCCTTCTATACCTCGCGTGAAGGTTCCGATCCGAACAACTGGATCAATTCAAAGCAGGCGCTCCAGAACGAGCGTCGCCACGTTTTCCAGCTGCAGGGCTCCTACGATTTGCCATGGAAGCTGCGATCCAACGTGGTCTGGCGCTGGCTGTACGGCAAGCCTTACAGCCGGCAGGTCCAGGTGGGTAGCATGGCCTCGAATGTGTCGCTCAATCAGGGATCGCAGACCGTGATCGCCATTCCAGCGGATTCGTCTACACGGCTGCCGGATCAGAACATCCTCGACATCACCCTGGGCAGGGCCTTTCCGATCGGTCGTACCGAGCTGCTGATCGACCTGCAGTTGTTCAACGCCTTCAACGCCGACGTGCACGACTGGTGGGAGACCCTGCTGGTGCCGCCGGGTGATCGGTATGTCCCGTCTGGATTCGTCTTCCCCCGTCGTCTGCAGTTGCGCCTTGGCTTCCGTTTTTGATTCGGGGATCTGACAGCGGAGCTCGAAATGGCTGACGAATCCATCAAGAGGGCAGGACCGGTATCTCTGGGTGCCGCGGTACGGCACGATGAGATCTGCAGTGCCCTCGCGTCGGCCGGCCGGATCAGCATTGCCGAGCTCACCGAACGACTCGGTGTGACTTCGGTGACGATCCGCGAGGATCTGAAGTTCCTCGAGGAGCGCGGGCTGTTGGTGCGGACCCGTGGAGGTGCCTTGGCCAAGCCCGAGCCCCGAGGAGAGAGTGCTCTCGAGCTCACCAGCATGACCAACAGAGCCGAGAAGCTGGCTATCGCCCGGTACGGAGCCACGCTGGTCGAGAGTGGTCAGACCGTAATCATCGACGTGGGCTCGACCACCACGTTCCTGGCCCAGTCGTTGTCGCCGGACCTGAGCGGTGTGACCGTGATCACCAATGGTCTGAATATCGCCATGAGTCTGGAGAAGGCGCCGGGGATCTCTGTGATCGTGACGGGGGGGACTCTGCGTTCTCTCCAGCACTCCCTGGTGGCGCCCATGGGAATGCTCTTGCTCAGCCAGCTCCAGGCCGACGTCGCATTCATCGGCTGCAACGGTGTCGACCCGGAGCGTGGTTTCACCAACGCCAACATCGCCGAAGCCGAGATCAAGCAGGCGATGCTCGATTCGGCAGACTACTCCGTCTTCCTGGCTGACCACGAGAAGGTCGGCGTCGTCTCGTCCGCCTTTGTCGCCGATATCGATCGTGCGGATCTCCTGGTTACGGATAGCGGTGCCGATCCCGAGATTCTCGAGTCGCTCCAGGATGGCGGGCTGGAAACCAAGGTTGTCGATCCGGTCTCTTGAGACCGGAAGATAGAGGGGGGAGGAGAATCGACCGTCCCGAGCAGATGAGCCGCTCCCGAGGAGGGACGGGTGTGGCTCCTACCCTGGTCGCCCTGGCCGCCGGGGTTGGCAGCCGATACGGCGGGCTGAAGCAGTTGGAACCCGTCGGTCCCCACGGCGAGACCTTGCTCGAGTATTCGGTCTTCGATGCACTGCGGGCCGGCTTCTCAGACGTCGTTCTCGTAGTTCGACCCGAGACGGAGTCCATTTTTCGCGAGCGCTTCGACCTTGGGATGGCAGAGCACGTGTCTCTCTCCTATGTTCACCAGACTCTGAATGATCTGCCAGGTAACTTCACCCTGCCCGCAGATCGCTGCAAGCCATGGGGGACAGGACAGGCCGTGCTGGCGGCAGAGCCTGCGGTCGAAGGAGCTTTTGCCGTCGTCAACGCTGACGACTTCTATGGCGCCGAGTCCTTTGCTGCGCTTTCCCGGTTCTTGAGCGACTCAGGGCCGAAAGCGCTGCCAACGCTCGCCATGATCGGGTATGAGATCGGATCGACTCTCTCGGATACGGGGCCCGTCTCGCGCGCTCTGTGCCAGCTCGATGGGGATGGGCATCTCGTGGAGATTGTCGAGATTCTCGAGATTCAGAAGCGCGAGGGTGGCGGTGTCTATCTCGATTTCGAGGGCCAGCAGAAGCAAGTGAACGGCGATCGACTGGTGTCGATGAACATCTGGGGATTCATCCCTGAGGTTTTCCGGGAGCTCAGATGCCGTTTCCAGGACTTCCTGGAGTACCGAGGGCAGGAGTCCGATTCGGAGTTTCTGGTTCCCGATGTGATTCAGTCTCTGGTCAGCGAAGGCAAGATGCAAGTCGAAGTCCTGCCCAACACTGGCCAGTGCTACGGGATTACCTATCCCGAGGACAGAGTCAGGGTAGCGGAGCTCATCGTGGACATGACCTCTCGAGGCGAGTATCCAGAGGATCTCTGGAAGTAGCAGCAGAGTCTGCCTGCGTCACCGGCCTACTTGAAACCTGCACCGGTCGGTCGCAGCCGAAACGAGTAGGAGAACGGCTCGGGATTCAGGATGTGTTGCGGCAAGGGTCGCGCTCCCCAGCTGTCCTCACCGCCTACGCCTGTCTGTCGGTAGTCGAGGTTGAGGGTGACGAAGTCCCGTCGCTCCATCTCGAACGTGTGCTTCGCGTTCTCCATGTCCTCTGTCGTGTAGAAGTGGGCGCTGACACTCAGCAGTGGCATACCCACGGCCTCGACCCCCATCCCATCGGGGCGAGTGAGCGAGACCCAGCGGACATCGGTCTTGTTGCCGTTCTCTTGCGGCTCCGAGTAGTCGAAGTACTGGTCGTCGACGCTGCCGCTGTAGACACCGACCGCGGCGCCGGTCTTGCGGTCCCAGTAGCTCTCATGAGGTCCGCGGCCGTACCAGGTCATCGACTCGAAGGCGGCGGGGACGGTCATCTGCATACCGAATCGTGGCATCTCGGGTAGCTCCGCAGCCCCCGGTTGAAAGTGGTTGTCCACCTGGATCTCGCCGTTGCCGAAGACTGTGTAGACGATCTCGTTGGTGGAATCGACATCCGGCAGACTGCCGCGAACCTGGACACTCACCGCACCAGGACCCACCCTCTTCACCTCGGTGGAGCCGATGACCCAGTTCGAGCTCGCCGCCCGCCAGACCGCACTGCGCTCCGGCAGATTGTTGCCCCTGTCGTTGTCGATGGGGGCGCGCCAGAAGTGAGGCCGGGGTCCGGAGTGAATCAACTGCATGTCGTTGTAGCGGAAGGAGTCGAGCGTCCCGGTGGCCTTGCTGAACACGGCGACGACCTTGCTGTTCGAGAGAGTGACGCTGTCCGCCGTCTCCGCCAAGTCCAGATCGGGCATCGCCGCCAGATCGACTTCGGGCGAGGGCGCTCCGAAGGGCAGCTCGAACTGTTCCCACGCCACTTCATGGCCCGCCTCGGCCCAGGGTGCGTCCTCGCTCAGGCGGTAGCTCACGTTCAGCCAGTACTCCACACCGGGTTCTGGTGTGATGGCCCCGTAGGGAATGGTGAGGATCTCGCTTTGGCCTGCTGGGATATTCAGTTGCGGAAGCGTGCCTTCTGCCAGGGTCTCGCCGTTGGCCATCAGGGCCCACGAAGCGTCGACAAAACCCAGCGTCCTGAAATCGTAGAGGTTGCGAATCTCGAACCGACCTCCCTCGAGGTCCAAAGCGGTCGTACGGATGTACTGATAGACCTTCTTCATCTCGTAGAGGCCTGGATGAGGAGTGCGATCCGCCGAGACCAGTCCGTTCATGCAGAAATTGTCGTCGTGGTAGACCCCTTCCGGCTCGAAGTCCCCGCCATAGCCGAAGTAGGTCTCACCAGGTTTGCCCGGAACTTCCTTGAGCAGCCCCTGATCGACCCAGTCCCAGACGAAGCCGCCTTGGAGCTGCGGATACTTGTAGATGGCGTCCCAGTACTCCTTGACGCCGCCGTTGCTGTTGCCCATGGCGTGCGTGTATTCGCACAGGATCAACGGACGATCGTCATGGGTCTCCGCATACTCGATGATCTCCTCGACGCTGGCGTACATCGGGGCGTAGATATCGGTGTGCGGCTCCATTTCTGCTCGCTCATAGTGGACGGGTCGCGAGGGATCACGTTCGTGGATCCAATCGCTGGCGGCGTGGAAGTTGACGCCATCACCAGCTTCATTGCCCATCGACCAGATGATGACCGAGGGGTGATTCTTGTCTCTCTCCACCATACTCACGATGCGGTCGAGATGGGCCTTCTCCCATTCGGGCTTGTTGCCCAGGGTCTTGTCGGGGTCGTAGCCGATGCCATGGGACTCGATATTGGCCTCGTCGATGACGTAGAGGCCGTACTCGTCGGTGAGCTCGTACCACTCGGGAACATCGGGGTAGTGGGAAGTGCGCACCGCGTTCAGATTGTGCTGCTTCATCAGCAGGATGTCTTGAATCATCGACTCTCGGCTCATCACATGGCCCGTCACCGGATCGTGCTCATGCCGATTGGTCCCCTTGATGAGAATGGGAACACCATTGACGAGGAGTTGGCCGTCCTTGATCTCCGAGGAGCGAAAACCGACTCTGGAGCTGAGAACCTCGAAGACCTTGCCCTGGTAGTCCTTCAGTGTCACCAGCAGGGTGTAGAGGTGGGGCTCTTCAGCCGACCACTTGAGGGGATGGGTGACCTCGGCGGCAAGGCTCACCTTCGACTCCTGGGAGCCGGGGATCTCGCCCATGGCCCCGAGGGGTTCGAGAACGGAGTCGCCCTCCGGGTCGAAGAGATCGACTTCGATCACCGCAATCTCCGTGCTCTTCGGCGAAACTCCTGACCCACAGCGCCAGTTCGAGACGGGCATCCTGATAGTCCGCATCGAGGAAGGTGTCGACCTGGAAGTCGCGGATGTCCAGGTCGGCGACCGAGAACAGGAAGACATCGCGAAAGATGCCGCTGAGGCGCCAGAAGTCCTGGCACTCGAGATAGGAGCCGTCGCTGTAGCGATAGACCTCGGCCGCCACGATGTTCTCGCCGGGTTGCAGGTACGAGGTGATGTTGAACTCGGCCGGGGTTCGACTGCCCTGGCTGTAGCCGACCTTCTCTCCGTTCACCCAGAGGTAGAAGGCGGAGTCGACGCCTGCGAAGTGCAGGATGACCTGTCGGCCGTCCCAATCGTCGGGAATCTCGAAAGTGCGCCGATAGGAGCCGACGGGTTGAAGTCGTGGGGCACGTGCGGGGGATCGGGATCTCCCCAGGCGTAGGGAATGTTGGTGTAGATCGGGTAGCCGTACCCTTGAAGCTGCCAGTTGGCAGGCACGGGGATCTGATCCCAGCCCGTGACATCGAAGTCGGGGCGATAGAAGTCCACTGGGACGCTCGGCTGGGTTCGGTGACCAATGGAAATTCCATTCGCCATTGAGGGACTTGAACCAGGGCGAGGCCGTCCGATCTCCGGTCTTGGCGCTGGCGGCATCGGCGAAGGGAATCAAGGTGGCGTGGGGGGCCTCCTTGTTGCGGCCGATCATGTCGGGGTTTTCCCAGTCGTTGGTCGACGGGGATTCGCTCACCGAACAGGACAGGACTCAGAAACAGACAGCAGAGTACCGACGGCGAGCAACGTCAGCGTACTGGCATGGATGAAAGGCTTCATGGAGTCCCTCCTTCTCCTTCGACCGGCCGAAACGGCCTTCTACCAGAAGACGATATAGAGCACGACGGTCGCCGCGATGACGGCGCCGCCCAACAGGTACTGTTTGGGGTGCGGGGTCACATCGAGACTCGACACCGGCATCACTTTGGGCTCGGACAGCGGGTGCAGCTTCGTCATCACCACCATGTAGGCCGCCAGAATCAGGAAGATCAAGCCCATGTGATGCAGGAACGACCACGAATTGAACGCGTAGACGGCGCCCCAGAAGCCGTCTGGCAGGACCTCTGGGTAACGCGTGTTCCAGTCGAAGACTCCGTCCATGATCCATTTGGGGCTTCGACAGATGGCGTAGAGCGGCACGCCCAGCCACATGGCGCCCTTGGCGGCGATCGGTGGCGCCTTCTTCAAGACCAGGCCGACGAGGAAGGCCGCGACGATGCCGGGCGAGATGAAGCCCCAGATCTCCTGGATGTAGTTGAAGACGCCCTCGAAGCCCGAGATGACCGGTGCCCAGAGACAGGCCACGACGACGATGACACCGGTGGCGATGCGGCCAACCTTGACCTCTTCTTTCGGTGTCGCGGTCTTCTTGAAGTACTTCTTGTAGAGATCGATGGTGAAGATCGTCGAGGCCGAGTTGATCCCGGAGTTGAACGAGCTCATGACGGCGCCACAGAGGGCCGCGAACATGACGCCGCGCAGATAGGGGGGCAGCAACTGGTTGATCATGTAGGGGTAGGCCTTGTCCCCGTTGGCGATCTGATCGCCGTAGAGCTGAAAGGCCATGATGCCCGGCATGACGATGATGAAGGGGATGAGCAGCTTGAGCCAGGCCGCGAACAGGACACCCTTTTGCCCCTCGGCCAGACTCTTGGCGCCGAGGGTGCGCTGGGTGATGAACTGATTCAAGCCCCAGTAGAAGATATTGGGAATCCACAGGCCGCCGATGAAGACCGCCAACCACGGCACATCCGGATCGTTCCAGGGCAAGACGACGTGGAGCTTGTCCGCATTGACAGTTCGAAAAGTCTCCCAGCCTGCCAGCAAACTGCCATCGCCCAGGAGTCTCAACCCCAGGAAGGCGACAATGGCGCCGCCAATGAGAAGCCCGCCGCCCTGCAGCAGGTCGGACCACACCACAGCTTTCAGTCCGCCGTAGATCGTGTAGCACCCAGCAATGATGCCGATGAGCCAGATGCCGGTGACACTGGCCCAGAACTCGGCCTGGGCGGGTTGCATGTCGAACCGAGCTTCGAACATGCCCGTGATATCGAAGATGGCGTTGAGGGCGACGGCTCCCGAGAAGAGGACCGTGGCCAGGAACACGATGACGTAGGCGGCCATCATGTAGATGGCCATGGTGGTGCGGGCGGCGCTGTCGTAGCGATACTCGAGATACTCGGGCATCGTGTAGATGCCGGCCTTCAAGAATCTCGGCAGCAGCCACCAGGCCACGAAGACCAGGACGATCGCCGACATCCATTCATAGCTGGCGATCGCCAGACCGACTCGCCCGAAGGCCTGTCCGGCCATGCCGACGAAGTGCTCTGTGGAGATGTTGGAGGCAATCAGTGAAAACCCGATGAGACCCCACCCCAGGGATCGGCCAGCGAGGAAGTAGTCTTCAGAGCTCCTCTCCCGTCGACCGGCATAAAGAGAGACACCGATGACGGTGGCCATGAAGGCGACGAACACAGCCAGGTCGATGAAGGTGAGGTCCAAGAGCGATCTACTCCTTGGGTGTGATCGGGGACCGAGTGTCGATCATAGCCGCTGTTTCCACCAGTCCTGCTCCGCCTACCGGCGAGCACGCGAAGAACTCGCTCGGCAAATCGACCTGGGCAGTGTAGGAAGTGTGAACCTCTGTCGATGAAGGCGTCTGCGGCCTCGGCCGCGACCAGGGCCACGGCACAGCCGCCGAAGCCGGCACCCGTGAGTCGGGCCCCGAAACAGGCCGGATGGCGACGGGCCAGATCCGTGATCAGGTTGAGCTCCTTGCCCGAGACCCCGTAGAGATCTCGCAGACTCGCATGAGAGGCGTTCATGAGGTGTCCCGCCAACTCGAGATTGCCCTCGCGCAACGCTGTGGCCATCGCCAGGGGTCGAAGGTTCTCCTCCACCACGTGCACGGCCCGGCGAAAGGTGATGTTGTCGATGAGAGATCGCGCCGACTCCAGGAGGTCTCGATCCACATCGCGGAGAGCACGGATGCTCGGCTGGACCGAGCGCAGGATCTCCACCGCGCGATCGCAGCTCGCCCGCCGGTCGTTGTAGGTACTCGCCTGCCAGAGAGCGCCTGGACCCGGTGTCCATGACGACAATCGTGACCTCCTCGGGAAAAGGGATGGCTTCGGTCTCCAGAGATCGGCAATCCAGCAACAGAGCGCAATCCGGTTGCGGAGGCCGCCGATGCCATCTGATCCATCAACCCACAGTTCACACCGACAAATTCGTTCTCGGCCTTCTGCCCCAGCCGCGCCATCTTCTTGGGGTGCCAGGCGATTCCTGAGGCTTCGCAGAGCGCCCGCGCGGTGGCCATCTCCAGGGCCGCCGAGGAGGACAATCCTGAGCCGACCGGTACGTTGCCGTCCACCAGCATGTCGATGCCGGAGAGGTCGATCCCCGAGGACGCCATGGCCCAGGCCACGCCGGCGACGTACGAGAACCAATCCGAACCACGGACGGACTCCAGGTCGTTCAGGGCGACTTCTCGGGTTTCCTTGAAGGCCACCGAATGCACCCGCAGAATCGGATCCGTGCGGTTGGCAAAGGCGATCCAGACATGGCGATCGATGGCCATGGGGAAGACCCAGCCATCGTTGTAGTCCGTGTGCTCACCGATCAGGTTGACGCGTCCTGGTGCCCTGGCGATCAGCGGGGCAGGGGAAACGGCAAAAAGATCACGGAACAGTGATCTCGAGTCTTTCATCGGATTGCCAGTATGCCCCATTCGATCTGGTTCTCGGTCGAGCAATCCTACATTTCGAAGATAATAGCAAATTTTGGAAAGTGAACGACGGTTAATAGAAAGTCAATAGGCGTTTTTTGTGATCTAATCGCGCTGTACGAGTTGATCGAGACTCGGCCCCGGTCGCCGAGACGAGCCATTCCCGTGGAGGAGGGGGTCTGCATGGCAAGAAGTGCACGCTCGTATCGATCTTCAGCCTGGATCGCGGCAACCTGGCTCGCGGTGGCGGCGGGAATCGCGACCCAGGCCAGCGGGCAGCGCCCGAGCGCCGGATGCCTTCTCGAACCTGAAACGGCTCCGGGATCGTCGATCGCCGCGACCCTCGACTTCGAGGGGCTCGAGCGCGAGTATCGCTTGCATCTGCCTCCTGGGTACGACGAGCAAGCAGGCCATGCCGCTGGTGCTGGTCATCCACGGGTACACGGGAACCGCCGAGCAGACCGAAAAGCAGTACACCACGTTCAGCGACCACGCCGATGAGCACGGCTACGTCGTGGCCTATCCACAGGCAACGGGCTTCCAAGCCGGAAACTACCGGATCACCTCGTGGAACGACGGTGCATGCAATGCCTCGCCGGGGCCCGAGGGTCCCATCTGTGCCGAGAACGCCGATGACTATCCGACACCGCCCGAGTGCGGAGAGCCGCGACAGTGCGATTGGTGTTCGTGCCACGACGATGTCGGATACATAGCCGCCCTTCTGGATCAGATCGAGGCGAAGCACTGCATCGATCTCGACCGCGTGTATGCGACCGGAATCAGCAACGGGGGAATGTTCGTGCAGCGCTTGGGGTGCGATCTCTCGGAGCGGTTTGCCGCCATCGCCCCGGTTGCCGGCACTCTCGCCAAGGGGTTCAATTGCGCGGCTCCGAGAATCGACCAAGACCTCCATGATCAATATTCACGGTAACCAGGACCGGGTGGTGCCGTCGGATGGGACGCCGGCGAGCGACGGGTTCTTCTACACCCCCGTCTCCCAGGTCATGGCGGCCTGGGCCGCGGACGCGTCTCAAGGGTGCGATGAGAAGGAGAGTCCCTACCCGACGTCGAGAGAGGGCGTGTCGGGGTTGAAGTGCAGCCAACGCGCCAACTGTGAGACCGGAGCGGAAATCGTCGACTGCTCCTGGGACGGCGGCCACAATTGGCCCCGCAAGGATGCGGATCACTTCGGCGTCGATCTGATCTGGGAATTCTTCGAGAAGAACGGCAGGTCAACGGAAGTGTTCCAGTCCGCTTCCACCGTCGAGGAAGTTCGGCGACAGATCGAGAAGCTGCCGGCCGATACCTCCTGGTGGAATGTCAATGGGCAGGACATGGCCTGGAACAACAAGAACCTCAACCGCATCTTCCCGACCGTCAACGTTTACCGCGCTGGACCGGTTCGTGAGCTCGGCTACCGACCACTGCCGGAGATTGCCGAGTTTCCGGTGGATATCCCAGGAGGGCAGATCGCTTTCCGCGAATTCCTGCACAGTGATGACTCCACCAATATGGGGCTGGTGATCCTTCACAAGGGCGACATCGTCTTCGAGGACTATCCGCGGATGGAGCCCTATGAGCGGCCCATCTTCTGGTCGGTGACCAAGGTCACGGTGTCGTCGGTGGTGAGCATTCTCGAGGCTCGCGGGTCGGTCGATATCGACAAGAACATCGAAACCTACATCCCTGAGCTGGCCGGTTCTTCATGGGCTGGAATCAAGGTACGGAACATCCTCGACATGGCGAGCGGTGTCGACTGCTCGGAGGAGTACTACGACAAGTCGTCCTGTTACTACCGTCTGATGGAGACCATCGGCGAATCCCATTGGACCGACTCCTCGGCGAACAACCCCTACGAGTACCTGGCCACTGTCAAGGTGGACCGTTTCGCAGAGCAGGGGACATCCTTCGAATACAGCGGCTCCAATACCTACATCCTGGGCTGGTTGGTGGAAGTGTTGACGGGGATGCCCTTTCAGGATGCGTTCTCGCGCGAGATCTGGACGCAGATCGGTACGGAAAGCGATGCCGCGATTCTGGCCCCACGCTACGGTGTGCCCATGTTTGCGGGTGGATTCCTAGCCCGCCTTCGGGATATGGCTCGCTTCGGTTTGCTGTTCACCCCGAGCTACTCCATCGTCTCGGACAGGAGAATCATCTCGGAGGATCACATCGAGATGCTGAAGAACGGTGGCAATCCCGACTTGTTGGCCAACGCCAGGTGGGGTGCTCCGGAGGGATTGGCGGCAGGGACAATCAAGCACAACGTCTATCAATGGGATCTGGTCTTCACCAACAATGACATCTTCAAGGGTGGCTGGGCGGGACAGGGTCTACTGGTCAATCCGGATCGCGACCTGGTAGCGGTCTGGGCGGGGTACTTCAACGAAGACCAGAGCGAGCTGTCCGTGCTGCCGCGGTTGCGGCAGGTTCTGAATGGTGTGTTCGGTGAGGCGAAGGCCGGGGACTAGGCGAAAGAGCGGGGCATGATGAAAGAAACCAGGTCTGCACCCATCGACAAGCAGGTCTTCTGGCCTGCCTTGATCGTCGTGGTCTCCGCCATCGTCCCGCTGATCGCGTTCCCCGAGGCCAGCTCGAGAGTCCTGGGGAGGATTCTGGAGGTGGTCACCCATCAGCTCGGATTCCTTTTTCTCTGGTTCACTCTCGGTGTGTTCGGAATGCTGCTGTGGTTCGCCTTCGGCCGCTACGGCTCGGTGAAGTTCGGTGGCCCGGATGAGAAGCCCGAGTTCCGCACCTTGAGCTGGATCGGGATGCTCTTCTGCGCCGGCATCGGCACGTCGCTCTTGTACTGGGCGACCATCGAATGGGTCTACTACTACCAGGCTCCACCTTTCGGCATCGAACCGGAGTCGGCGGAGGCGGCCCACTGGGGGGCCATGTACGGCCTCTTCCACTGGGGTCCGCTGGCCTGGGCGCTCTACTGCATCCCGGCGTTGCCCATCGCCTACGCGTTTCACAATCGCAAGATTCCTTTCCTGAGAATCAGTCAGGCCTGCCGCGGCGTCATCGGCGACCGAGCAGACGGGCCGCTGGGCAAGCTCATCGATGTGCTGTTCATTTTCGGCCTCATCGGCGGTACCGGAACCTCCCTCGGTTTGGGGACCCCGATCCTCTCGGAGTCCATCAGCTCGCTCACCGGTATCGAACGAACCTTCGCGCTCGATGCCTTTGTGATCGTGGTCTGGACAGCCATCTTCGGAACCACGGTCTATCTGGGGATGGAGAAGGGCATCAAGCGGCTCGCCGATGCCAACGTGTACCTCGGCTTCATCCTCTGCGCCTTTGTTCTGGTCGCCGGGCCGACGGTCTTCATTCTCGACACCTTCACCAACAGTCTCGGGCTGCTGCTGACCAACTTCTTCAGGATGAGCCTGTACACGGACCCGGTGGGCCAGTCCGGTTTTCCCCAGACCTGGACCGTCTTCTACTGGGCCTGGTGGATCGCTTACGCCCCGTTCATGGGTCTCTTCATCGCCAGGATCTCCCGCGGTCGGACCATTCGCGAGGTGGTCGCCGCCAATCTGATCTGGGGGAGTTTCGGCTGCTGGCTTTTCTTTGCCATGTTTGGGAACACGGCCCTCGATGCGCAGCTGACCGGCAAGGTGCCGGTGATCGAGATCATGAACGAGGTCTCGCCACAGGCGGCCATCGTGGCGGTGGTCGAATCCCTGCCCGCTGGCACCTTGGTGCTGGTGCTCTTCGTAGCCATGTGCTTCATCTATTCGGCGACGACGCTGCAGGCCTCGGCCTACACCATCGCTGCGGTCGCATCGAAGGATCTTGTGGCAGGTGAGTCGGAGCCCAAGCGGTGGAACCGGTTGTTCTGGGCCTTGGCTCTGGGTGCCATGGCGGTGGCGCTGATGTACCTCGGTGGTCTGAAGCCGCTGCAGACGGCTTCCTTGATCGTCGCTGTGCCGTTGATCTTTGTCATCGCCCTCAGTGTCTGGTCTTTCCTCAGGTGGTTGAAAGAGGATCGAGAGAGGTCCATTCTCTGGATGAAGGAGGATTGAATGGAATTCAGTGTTTCCGAGCAGCAGCAGATGTTCAAGGACACAGCGAGGAACTTCGCTGGGTCAGAGATCGCACCGCTCGTCGAGCAGATGGAGGAATCGAAGCGGACACCTCGCGAGCTGATTCCCAAAATGAGGGAGCTGGGGTTCTATGCCATCCAGTATCCGACGGAATATGGCGGCATTGGCGCGTCGTATCTCGAGTACGTGATGATTCTGGAAGAGCTTTCGCGAGTCTACTGTTCGATTGGCGGGCACATCTCGGTCAACAACCTGTGTGCCGGCACGATCCACGACTTTGGCACGGACGAACAGAAGAGCCGTTATTTGCCTGAGCTCCTGACAGGCGAGGCGGTCGGCAGCTTTGCTTTCACCGAGCCAGATACCGGATCCGACCCGAAGGCGCTACGCACCACGGCCGTGCGTGACGACGACGATTGGGTGATCAACGGCGAGAAGATCTTCATCACGAACTCCACACTCCCCGGCTACCTCGCACTGTTCTGCAAGGACGTCGAGATGGATGGCAAGACCACTTGCATTCTGGTGCCTAAAGACACTCCCGGTTACTCCACCGGCAAGTTGGTAGCGAAAATGGGAATGCATGGGATGGAAGTGGCGGACGTGCTGTTGGAGGACGTGAGAGTCCCTCTCGAGAACACGATCGGTGGGGAGGAGGGGCGCGGCAAGGGCTTTCGGATTCTCACTACCGAGATTGCCGTCGGCAAGCTGGGAATCTCCGCCCAGTGCGTGGGGATGGCTCAGGCGGCTCTCGATGCCTCCACCAAGTATGCCAAGGAAAGAGAGCAACAGGGCAAGCCCATCGCCAGATTCCAGACCATTCAGTGGTTGATCGGGGAGATGTCCGCAGAGATCGCGGCGGCTCGCTATCTGACCTATGCTACGGCCTGGGCGAGATCGACGGGTGAGAACATCCTTACGGATTCGGCACGAACCCGCCTGTTCGCGTCGCAAGTGGCCCACCGGGCCGCCAGCTCCGCGATGCAGATTCACGGTGCTTTCTCCTATACAGAAGAGTACGGTATCGAGAGGATCTTTCGCGACATGAAGCTGGCGGAGATCTACGAGGGTGTGAACGAGATTCAACGTGTGATTGCCGCGGCCGAGTTGCTGCGATAGGAATCGAGATGCTCGAAACAAGATTGACGAAGTTGCTGGGAATCGACCACCCCATCCTTTCGGGGGGCATGATGCGTGTCTCGACCGCGGAGTTGGTGTCGGCGGTCGCCAATGCGGGAGCGCTTGGCTTCTTGACTGCGCTGACCCAGCCGACGCCCGAGGCGTTGGCTGAGGAGGTGGAGCGGACCCGTTCCATGACCGACAAACCGTTCGGGGTGAATCTGACGATTCTGCCGACCCTGAAACCGGTCCCCTACGAGGAATACGGCCAGGCCATCATCGAATCGGGCGTCAAAGTGGTGGAGACGGCCGGCCGGAGTCCCGAGCCTTTCGTGCCTGCCTTTGAAGCCGCGGGAGTGAAGGTCATCCACAAGTGCACGTCCGTCAGGCACGCCGTCAAGGCGCAGTCCGTTGGTTGTGCGGCTGTCGAGATCGACGGCTTCGAGGCCGCCGGGCACCCTGGCGAGGACGACATCCCCTCTCTGATTCTGGTGCCGAGGGCTGTGGACGCCCTGAGCATTCCTGTGATCGCGTGCGGAGGGTTCAGCGATGCACGGGGTCTGGTGGCGGCGCTGGCCCTGGGTGCCGAGGGGATCAGCATGGGAACCCGCTTCCTGGCGACACAGGAGGCGCCGGTGCACGACAACCTGAAGCAGAAGCTGGTGGAGGCCACCGAGCTCGATACCCTGCTGATTTTTCGCAAGTTCAGAAACACCGCTCGGGTCTTCAAGAACTCGGTTGCCCTGGAGGCGGCAGAGATCGAGAGTCGACACGACTCGGAGTTCGAGGACATCGCGGAGCTGGTGGCGGGAGCGCGCGGCGCGGTCGTTCTTGAAGAGGGCGACATGGAGGCCGGTATCTGGTCCGCCGGTGTTTCCGCGGCACTGATCCATGACATCCCATCGGTGGCGGAGCTGGTTTCCCGGATCATCGACGAGGCGGAGGAGATCATCAACGAGCGCCTGGCCGGCCTGTCGCGGTGAGGCGACCAGCAGGCGCTGAGGGCGGTGCTCGGGAAGTGGTGGCGAGTCAGGGTTGAACAGGGCATGCCGTCGAGTGGCGGCAAGGTGCAAGCGGGGGGAATCATCGATGTCATTTGCACGCTTTCTTGAACCTCGTTCCATTGCCGTCTTTGGCGGTTTCGCGGCCGAGGAGCTCATTCGACAGTGCGATCTCGTGGGTTTCAAAGGGGATCTGTGGCCGGTGCACCCCAAGAAGGACGAGATTCAGGGTCGCCGGGTGTACCGCTCCGTCGAGGACCTCCCGGGCAGCCCGGATGCGGCCTACGTGGCTGTCAATCGCAACCTGACCATCGACATCGTCAGGGATCTGGCGGCCAGGGGCGCCGGTGGTGCGATCTGCTATGCGACTGGCTTCACCGAGTCAGGCGAAGAGGGCCGCGAGCTGGAGAAGCAACTTCGCGAAGCCTGCGGGGAGATGCCGTTGATCGGTCCGAACAGCTACGGGATGCTCAACTATGTGGATGGGGCGATGCTCTGGCCCGACCAGCAAGGGGGCAGGAGAGTCGAGACGGGGATTGCGCTGATCACCATGTCCTCGAACGTCGCCTTCAATCTCACCATGCAGCGGCGTGGTCTGCCTATCGCCTACGTGGTGTCGCTGGGGAACAAGCTGAAGTTCGATCTCCATGATGCGATCCGCACCTTCGCCGAGCAGGACCGGGTGACGGCGATCGGTCTCTATCTCGAGGCCATCTCCGATCCGCACGCGTTCGAGGCCGCGGTGGGGGTGGCTCGAGAGTTGGGCAAACCGATCGTGGCGATCAAGACCGGTCGCTCGGAGGCTGCGCAGAAGATCGTGGTGTCCCATACGGCTTCGCTGGCGGGTTCCGACGAGCTGATGGACGCGCTTTTTGAGCGTGTGGGAGTGGCCCGCGTGGACTCCTTGGAGGGGTTGATGGAGGCGTTGAAGGTACTGCATGTTCACGGTCCCTTGAAGGGTGGCCGGGTAGGGGCGATGAGCACCTCGGGCGGCGATCTTTCCCTGATCGGTGACGCGATGATGGGCACGAGCCTCACCATGCCGTCGTTATCGGAGGCGGGGAAGGAACGCGTCGGGTCCACGGTCCACGAGCGCATCGTGGTGGCGAACCCGCTCGACTACCAGATGTTCGACTGGAACGATGCGGATCCTTTGGCTGAGATGTATTCGGCCTTTGTCTCAGAGGGTTTCGACATTTCTCTCTGTGTTCTGGACTACCCCCGCGCTGACAAGTGTGATCCCTGGACCTGGGAAGGCGCCGAGAAGGGGTTCATTCGTGCTGCCAAGGAGACGGGCGCGAGAACTGCGGTGATGTCGACCTTTACCGACACCATGCCCGAGCCGCTGGCGGAACGCCTGATTGACGATGGGATCGTACCGTTGGCCGGCGTCGAATCTGGAATCGCGGCGATCCAGGCGGCGGTGGACGTGGGCACTGCTTGGAGTCGGGAGGCTTGTTTGCCAATGCTGGAGAGCCCAGAGGCCGAGGAAGGGGTCGAGGTCCGAACTCTGGATGAGGCGGAGTCCAAGAGCATCCTTGGCAAGTACGGCGTGCCGGTACCCGAGTCGAAGGTGGTTCGTGATGCCGGGCAAGCGGCTAGGGCGGCCGAAGAGCTCGGCTTTCCGGTCGTCGTCAAGGCGCTTGGAGTGGCTCACAAGACCGAGGTGGGAGGCGTCAGGTTGAGCTTGGCGAGCGCCGAGGCGGTATCGGCAGCGGTCTCGGAGATGTCGGATCTGGCCGAGTCCTTTCTTGTCGAGAGGATGATCGAAGGAGTGGTGGCGGAGATCATCGTCGGTGTGGCCCGGGATGCGCAGTTCGGTCCCTATCTGATCGTGGGTGCCGGTGGCATCCTCGTCGAACTGATGAAGGACAGCCGGTCGATTCTGCTGCCGGTCGACAAGGACCGGGTGCTGGATGTTCTGAGGCAGCTGAAGTGTGCGCCTCTCTTCGATGGTTTCCGCGGCAGGCCCCGGGCGGACCTGGGTGCCGCCGCCGATGCCATCCTGGCTGTTGCCTGTTTTGTCGAGGACGAGACTGCGGCGATTGCCGAGCTCGATATCAATCCGCTGATGCTGCTGGCAGAAGGTGAAGGGGTGGTGGCGGCGGACGCGCTGTTGAGTATGAATGTGAAGCCTGAGATCGATTCTTGAACGGAGGCAGCGAACAAACGTCGACTCTGGATGCGGAGCCGGGTTTTCTTGGAGAAAAGACAATGAGCGAGTATTTGAAAGTCACCAGAAACGGGCAGATTCTCGAGATCGTGCTGGACAGACCGAAGGCGAATACGCTCGATGGGCCTCTGAGCCGGGAAATGGGCAAGCTGTTCGCGGAGTTTCGCGATGATCCGGAGCTGCGGGTCGCAATTCTGACCGGTGCGGGGGAGAAGTTCTTCTCGGCCGGGTGGGACCTGAATGCCGTGGCCGAGGGTGAGGAGTATCTCGGGGACTACGGGGAGGGCGGTTTTGGCGGCTTTCCGGAGATGACCAACCTGCTCAAGCCCGTCATCTGCGCGGTCAACGGTTTTGCCGTGGGGGGTGGCTTCGAGATGCTGTTGCGCTCAGACTTCATTGTCGCGGCCGAGCACGCGCAATTCATGCTGCCGGAAGCCCGTATCGGTATCGCCCCGGATGTCGGGACGTTCATGCTGCCCAAGTTGCTGCCGCGCCAGAAGGCCTTCGAGATCCTGATGACCGGCCGGCGGCAGAGCGCCCAGGATCTGGCCGCTCTCGGCATCGTCAACGAAGTGGTGCCAGCCGAACAATTGATGGATCGGGCGCGGGCCCTGGCAGAGGACCTCTGTCGAGCCGCACCTCTTTCCCTGGCAGCGATCAAGGAAGCGGTCCACCTGACTGAAAAGCTCTCCTTTGAAGAGAGCTATGCGTCCCTACGGTCCAAATCGTGGCCCGCATTCATGAAGATGTTGGAGAGCAGCGATGCCAAAGAAGGCGCCCAAGCATTCGTCGACAAGCGTGACCCTGTATGGAAAGGCCGCTAGACGGCATCTTACGCCGGGTTTCTGCCTGATTCTGTGCCTCACCGCCTGCGCCCCCAAGAGGTGCCAGCCGATTCTGAAAAGGTGCCAGCCGATTCTGGGGGAGCCGCACCGATCGTCGTCGCTGGCGGTGAGACGCTGCAAGGTGAGTGGGTTGGCGACGGCTCATCTGTGGCGGTTTTCAAGGGGATTCCCTACGCTGCTCCCCCTGTTGGAGAGCTTCGCTGGCGTCCTCCGGTGGCGCATTCACGGCGCGATGGGGTGCAGATGGCAACCGAATACGGGCCTGCCTGTATCCAGGATCCGGACCATGTTCCCGCCTGGTATGAGTATCTCGCTGAGACCTTCGGGCAGGACACGGATCTCGTGCCGAAACTGGAGCCCACCAGTGAGGACTGCCTTCATCTGAATGTATGGACCGCCAACCTCGAGGGTGAGGAGCCCTGGTCGGTCCTGGTCTGGATTCACGGCGGTTCGAACACTTCGGGCTCGCCAACCGAGCTTCCCTACGACGGCACCAACATCACCGGCAAGGGTGTCGTGGTGGTTTCGTTCAACTACCGACTCAATGTCTTTGGATTCCTTGCCCATCCCGCGCTTACCGCCGAGTCGGAACACGGGTCCTCGGGAAACTACGGGTTGCTCGACCAGATTGCAGCCCTACAGTGGATTCAAGGCAATATCGCGGCCTTTGGAGGCGACCCGGAGCGAGTGACCCTCTTTGGAGAGTCAGCCGGAGCTACCAACATCGCCTATCTGATGAGCTCGCCGCTCGCGAGCGGACTCTTTCATCGTGCCCTCATGCAAAGTGGTGGCTATGCGGTGAGCGAGTTTCGAACGTTGACCGATTTGGAGGCGATGGGTGAAGGTCTCGCCAGAGTGCTCGAGATCGACGAGTCCACAGATGTTCTCGCAGCGTTGCGTGCCATGGATCCCGAGGATCTTCTCCGTGCAGCGCTCGAAAGGTATCCGGATTGGGACAGTGTTCCCAATGTCGACGGTTGGGTGCTCGAGGAGGCGCCGGCTCGAGTCTTCGAGAAGGGGAATCAGGCTCTGGTGCCGCTGCTCGTCGGCTTCAACAGCGATGAGTGGACGACATTGGGGCACTATTCACTTGATGCGACTGCCGATGGATTCCGCGAGGCACTTCGTGGCTCCTACGGTGAACTCGCCGAGCGAGCTCTAGAGCTCTATCCTGTGGCGAACGACGAAGAGGCCACCGCCGCAGAGTACCGGTGGAAGACCGATTCGACGTTCGCTTGTCCTTCGAGGTTCATTGCGGACCGGGTTGCGAGGGTCACGGACGATGTTTACTTCTATGAGTTTTCTCGTTCCCTGCCGGTCCCAGGTGGGGACAAGCTCGGTGCCTATCATGGAGCCGAGACAGCGTACGTCATGGATAACCTGAAACTGGAGACCTGGGTCCCTCGGCAGGAGCACGACCAGCATCTGGCGGACCTGATGTCCGACTACTGGGTCCGATTCGCGGCGACCGGCGATCCCAACGGCAGTGGCTCTCCCTCTTGGCCGGTCTACAGACAGGAGTCACGTGAATACCTGGAGCTGGGCAATCGGGTGGAGCCAGGATCCGGTATCAGGACTGCATTCTGTGATCTCTGGGATGAGCTGCAGCGCTCACACCTCAACCCATAGACATCTCAGCCGATCCAGGGCTCAAGCGAATCTCCGCCATACATCCTCGATCCTCTCGAAAACGGCGTCCCAGGTCATTCCGGCCACGAATCGGCTGGCACCTCTCAGAGGGGGTGCGAGGAGCGAGCCTTCGATGGCGGTTGCGAGGTGAGCTGTGAACTCTGGCAGGTCGTCCTCTACCGGGCGATCGATGTTCTCGAGGCGTGGCAGAGGAACGGCTGTCAAGGCTTCTCCGAGTTGTGGCTGCAGCTCGTCCACGACTCCGGGTAGCTCGGTGGCGACCAGTCGGCAACCGCATGCCGCCGCCTCGACCAACACGAGCGGCAGGCCTTCGAAGAACGATGGCAGTGCGAAGACCGCCGATTCACGAAGCAGGGTAGCCAGGCGATTCTGGTCGACCTGCCCGTGATACACGACAGGAGCGCTTCGATCCATCTGTCTGCGAATCGCGTCAGCCTCGACCCCGCTCCCTGAACCCGCGACGTTGAGCACGACATCGGGGATTCGTTGGGCTACCTGCTCGACTGCCTCGATCAACCAAGGCAGTCCCTTGGCGTTGCTCAACTTCCCCGCGTAAGTGACGACAGATCCCGTTCGCGACCGACCTTTTTCGTGGAAGATGTCCTCGCGGAAGCCGCTGCCGACGACGGAGATGCGGTTGGGGTTCACACCCAGTTGCGTCTGGAGTGCCGCCGCATGTCCTTGATGCAGGGCGACGAAAGCCTCGTTGCGAGAGCAACCCGAGCGGACCTCCTCTGCCAGGACCGGGCAAAGCTCCATTTGCCGCAGCCCTGTGCCATGGCAGTGAGTGACGACCGGAATCGAGCTGTTGGCGCTCTTGATCAGGGAGCTCATGACCCAGACATGATGGCTGTGAATGATCTGCGGTCGAAATTCCTCAATCACACGCCGGATCTGCGACATCCAGGCAGCGAAGTACTGGCCGATCTGTTCCCGAGTCATGGCGGAGAAGCGGGTACTCGGGTAAGGCATGACGTCGCTCATGCCCGGTATCTGAAATGGCAGCGACTCGCTTTCAAAGACCAGGGGTCGGATCACCGCTGCCGGGAGCTCCCCGACAACGGGTGATGGGTCATCCGCCGAGGTGCCGAGCACCACGCTCTGCTCCCATCCACGCTGGTCGGCGGCCCGCACCATGGCCTCCAGCGCCACACCGCTGCCGGTCCAACCGGGACGCTGGGACAGGAGATGAAGAACTCGATCGGCCATGAGAATGGATCCTAGCGCCTAGCTCGGTTGCAGGATCCTCCGCCACATCTCGAACAGAACGGCTGTCAGGGCACTCGGAATGAACAAGGTCATGGAGACGAAGTAGCGGTCGAATGGAAAATACGTGCAGCTGACTACCAGTAGGATACGCGACGAAGTAGCCCACGGCCAGGATTGCCAGCATCGTGAGACTGGCCGCTCGACTGCCGGCAAAGGGCTTCCGAGAATCGGCTGGCACCTCTCGAGAGGGTCGCCGAAACCAGGCGATGGGCAGCGAAAGGGCTAGCAGAAGAGACGTGATGGAGATCCAGGCATAGTCGAAAAGCTGACTCAAGCCGTAGACGAACGGAGTGCCGGATCCAATTCAGGATAGAGGGCCGGGCGCAGGCGGATGATCTGGGTCGCCAGGCGGGTCAATCGTCGGTCCAGGTCGACGTTGATATTGATCTCGGGGTCGACGGGGGCCGCGCCCGGCTCCCTGGCGGCCCGGCGACTCTCGATCTTGGCCACGTTCCGGGCGATCCGAAAGAGGTTGTCGTTCCCCTGACTGAAGAACTCCACCGGATCGCTGTCGAGGTGCATCGTCTCCCAGCCTCGGGATTGCCGCTGTTTGAGGATCTTCCTGGCGAGCCTCCGAGAATCGGCTGGCACCTCTTGGACGAGATCGTCGTCGAGGAAGTTGACGACCGAGGCCGCGAGGTTCGAGCCGCCGAAGGAGACCAGCCCGAAATGGCCTACGGTGACTGCCCGAAGCATGCAGAAGAGCAGAAAGGGCGTAACTGTTACCCCGGCGGTGAGGCCTGTCAGTCGCAGCACGGCGGTGAGAGAGGACCCCCGACGAAGCCATAGAAAGACACCAGCGAAGAGCGGCACCAGCAATACGAGGAACTGCGCTGCTGGCCGAAACTGGTAAGCGAGAGGAACACAGAGCCCGATTCCGACCCAAGCAGCCCAGTTTCGAGTGTTTGTGACAACCAAAATCAGGCAGGAGACGGCGATGAGCCCGAACGCTGCGGCCAGGAAATCGGGTTGCAGCAGATTGACGAGGTTCATCACGCCTGCAAAGGGCAGGGGAACCGCGGCGGCGAAAGCGAGCCACGTCGAACCGGTGAACTGTCGCACCGCGAAATAGAACAGCAAGACGCCGAGTGAATAGAGCACGATCCCCAGTGTCGGAATCGCGTTCCTGGAGGTGCCAGCCGAATAAAGCGAGCGGATCAGAGTGGGGAAGCCGATCGTGCGGTGATGGGACAGAGCCGCCTTCAGAGAGGTGGTGCGCGAAGCCTCCATGTAGCTCGGAGTGTCGGGCACCCGGACCGCATCGAGCCGGCCGGCCAGTTGAAGCTGAAGGAACACAGCGCCGAGAAGAAGGAGTAGCAACACCAGAGGGCGGCGGGCCGACTTGGTGTCAGAGGCCGATTGCGAAGAACTCACGTCTCGGACTATAAGGGATGTCTAAAGGTGCCAGCCGATATCTCAGAGGTGGCTAGCCGATCCATATCGAGGGCGGGCAGCGTGCACGATCTCTGTAGAATGTGCGGTCTGCAAAGGGCAAGAACTCCAGGAGGCTTTCATGTCGGATTCGAGGTTCGCACGAGTTGTTCCTGTCGCTACGCTCGCGGTTCTGACCCTGGGTCTGATTCTCGGTCTCTGGCGACGCCGCTTCCGGCTGAAGAGGAAGAGCTTCCTCTGAATTTCAACGTCACTGCGGTCAACATGAGCAACGTGGGTCCCAGGGGACAGGCCCGACTACAGATCCGCGTGAATCGTTGGAGCACCGACGAGGAGAGAGCCAAGCTGATGGAGGCTCTGGCGTGCCCAGACGGGCCAGGCTCGAGACCGCACTCTTGCGGAACACCCTCTTCGGCAAGGAGTCCGTTGGCACGATCCGCGAGCAGCAGAGCCTCTCCTACGATCTCGGGTATTCCCGTTCGTTCGACACAGAAGGGGGCGGCCGGCAGATCATCCTGGCCACCGACCGCCGGATCGGTTTTGCCGAATCCTGGCGCTCCTCCCGGACGCTCGACTACAACGTCTCGCTCATCATCCTCAACCTCGACGCCGAGGGCCGAGGTGACGGTCAGCTGATGCTCGGGGCCGAGTTCGTCTGGGACGACGCGAAGAACCAGGTCGTGATCACCAACTTCGCCTCCGAGCCGATCCGGTTGACCAGCGTACGGCTGCGGTAGCTCGATCACCAGAATCTTTCCAGCAATCGGGAAGCGACGCCTCCGACCTCAGGACAGTCACAGATTGCGACAAGGATACTCCATGAAGATCCGAACGCCCAGACACACGGTGCAGTACTGGTTCGAAATCCGTGTCTGACCCGCGATCGCTAGAGAGTAGCTAGGCCACGAGGAGAATACAGTGGATCTGGTTGGGAAGTGGGTGCTGGCGAAGAGGTCCAGCTGCTGCTCCTTGATCCGGTTCTCCATGTCGCCGCGGGCGCAGTAGGTCTCCTCGTACACCCTCCTCGCATCGTCCGCGGAGAGGGTGACGATGAAGCGGGGATGTCTTTCCCATGTGCGTGATCTCGGCCTTGCCGACCACCCGCCGCTCCCGGCTCCAGCTCTTGCGCGTCTAGTGCTGCCACTCGTGAAGACCCGCTCGGTCTCTCCCGACGCTTCGCACAGCTCCTCGGCTGATCAAAGGCGCTCGAGCCGGGCCTGAAGCCTGGAGTTTCGAGCCAGACCCAAGACGTAGTCGACTCCGTGCTCCTCGCACCAGCTCATCAGCGAGTCTCGGGCAAAGCCGCCATCGCCACGCACCACGATCTTGATCCCTGGCCAAACCTCCCGGATCTGGCAGACGATTCGGGAGATCTCCTCGACGCTGCCCGCCGCAGCGTCGATACTCGACCGTCTCATCCGGGCACACAGCAGGTGCCGGCCACAGAAGACGTAGAGCGGCAGGTAGCAGTAATGGCCGTAGTAGCCATGAAAGAAGCGGCCCTCCTGGGCGCCGTGCAGGGGATCGTCCGTGGCGTCGAGATCGAGCACGATCTCTTCCGGTGGCGCATCGTAGGCATCGAGGAAGACGTCGACAAAGAAGCGGTCCACCGCCTCGGGTGAGATGGCGATCCGGCGGTAGCGATCGTCTGCCGCCTCGGAGGCGACGCCCCACTCCAGGCGATTCAGCGTGCTCTTGCCGGCCAGGGCAGAGCCACGGTCGCGCTCGCGCTTGCGAGCCTGGCCCTCGGGGTCGCGCTTACCGACCACCGCTGAGCAGCGCGTCGCTGCGCAGCTCGTCGTGGTCGTCGAGATCTTCGTATCCCAAGGCCAGGCGTAGATCGCCATCGGCATGGACCGGATCGAAGGCCGGGAACTCGTACCGTCAATCGCAGTGAATCGTGAGAAAGGAATTCCCGTGAAGAATCAACTTCCGCTTGTTAGCTCGTTGCTCGTGCTCGGAGTCTGTGGTCTGTTCCTGGGGCTGGATCCCGCCGTAGCCTCCGATCAGGAGATCGTGGTCACAGAAGAGGACTTCAAGGAAGACCCGGTCTACTCTCCCTATGTCGACCGGGCCTACCCCGACCAGGTGTTCTTCGGCGATACCCATTTTCATACCGAAGTGTCCTTCGATGCGGGTCTGGTCGGCACCACGCTGGACATCCACGATGCGTTTCGCTTTGCCCGTGGCGAGACCGTGACCTCCAACACAGGCCAGCCGGTGCAATTGATTCGCCCGCTGGACTTCCTGGCGATCACCGAACATGCCGAGTTCAACGGCTTGGCAACGGGACTCCGTGAATCGAATCCACTGCTGCTCGGCGACCCCTGGGGCAAGATGATCTACGACAAGTTCAACTCCGGAGAAGAGGGCCGGATGGCGGCCTTTCAGGACATCATCAAGTGGGGCACGATCAAGCTGGAGAACCCGCTCAGCACGGAAGAGCTCTCGCGCTCGATCTGGATCGAATCTCTCGAGATCGCGGATCAGTATTACCAGCCGGGCCGTTTCACCTCACTGATGGGCTTTGAGTGGACGTCGAGCCCCAGGGGGAACAACCTGCATCGAGTCGTTCTTTTCGAGGATGGCTCGGAGAAGACCAGCCAGACCCTGCCCTATTCACTGTTCGACAGCGGCGACCCGCAGGATCTCTGGGCCTACATGGCCACTTACGAGGAGAAGACCGGCGGCAGGGTGTTCGCGATTCCCCACAATGGAAACTTGAGCAACGGACTGATGTTCGCGGACAAGACCCTATCCGGAAAGCCCATGGATCGAGCCTATGCAGAGGCCCGAGCCAAGTGGGAACCACTCCATGAGATGACCCAGATCAAGGGCGACGAGGAGACCCACCCGCTGCTCTCTCCCGACGACGAGTTCGCCGACTTTGAGCTTTGGGACCTGTCGAACATCTCCGGATCGGCAGCCAAGGAAGACTCGATGCTCCAGTACGAGCATGCTCGCTCGACACTCAAGCTGGGGCTCAAGCTCGGGCAGGAGCTGGGAGCGAACCCCTACAAGTTCGGCCTGGTCGGCGCCAGCGACGCGCATACCGGGATTGCCACCACACGCGAAGAGAATTACTTCGGCAAGTACGCGCATACCGAACCTTCTCCGAACCGACACGATCGTGACGTCATCCCTGCCGAGGATCCGTGCCTTGAGGATCCTGACCTCGCAGGAATCCGCCTCGGGTCTCATGGCTGTGTGGGCGCGGGAGAACACCCGCGAAGAGCTCTTCAGCGCCATGAAGCGCAAGGAGGTCTACGCCACGACCGGAACGCGCCTTCGAGTGCGTGTCTTCGGCGGCTGGACTTTCGCTCCCGAGGACATTACGACCGGTGATTTCGTCTCCAACGGGTACAGAAACGGTGTGCCCATGGGCGGAGATCTGCGGACCGCGTCCGCAGGCAAGGCACCGTCCTTCCTGATCCGGGCATTGCGGGACGTGGATGGTGCCAACCTCGACCGGGTCCAGGTCATCAAGGGTTGGCTGGACGGCAATGGCGAGTTGCACGAGCGCATCTACGATGTGGCGGTCTCCGACGGACGCACCATCGGTGCGGATGGCCGCTGCAAGACTCCGGTAGGAAACACGGTGGACATTCCATCGGCCACCTATGCCAACACCATCGGCGATGCCGTCATGGCCGCGCATTGGCAGGATCCGGACTTCGATCCGCAGGAGCCTGCTTTCTACTATGTGCGGGTCCTGGAGATCCCGACACCGCGCTGGACCACCTACGACGCGGCCTTCTTCGGAATCCCGCTGCCAGATACCGTGCCGCCGACGATCCAGGACCGCGCCTATACCTCGCCGATCTGGTACACGCCGTAGCAGCCGTCAGGCAGCTTACAGACTGGATACGGGTTGCCTAGGCGGATGCGGCGCAGACCGTCAGTTCGTCCGCCGCACGTTGCCCAGAGCGATGGGCTGCGAGGTGATGTTGGTGACTTCGAGCGATTCGGTCTCGCTGTTCCAGAGGACCTCGGTGCCGAAGGAGAGCGTTCCCTCACCGTTACCCTCAGCATCCAGAGTCATCTGGATCACGGTGACGTCGAAGTCCCCTCCTCGAGTCGAGGTCCAGGCTTCAGCGAAAGC
Source organism: uncultured Acidobacteriota bacterium (assembly GCA_963719055.1). GTDB lineage: Bacteria > Acidobacteriota > Thermoanaerobaculia > Multivoradales > JAHEKO01 > CAXMQZ01. Next base: position 73,916 of record CAVRAU010000020.1, read on the forward strand.
GACGGGACGGTCGGTCGCCAGCAGGAGCCGCTGTTTGCCGTCTGGCAGCGGTGTGACCCGGGCGTAGCGCAGGGACCAACCTGTCTGACCAGGGGCATTGAGGGTGCCGACCCTGGAGGCGCCACGTAGGGCGCGAGCCACGGCACGGTTTCCTCGGCGGCCTCCCTGTGCGGAGGCTTCCTGAATTTCCGTAAGAATCTGCTGCCGCTCCTCCTCGGTCGTCCAGGCGGTGATGCGCAGCTGCAGGGTCGAGGACCGTCTGCCGCCGGTGCCAGCCTGAGTCACCATAGCGTTTGCATCCATATTCCAGGGCAGCTCGCTGACACCCTCTTCTGCCATCGCGGGTGAGGAAATACCCGTGACGGGAAGCAGCACAAGAGCTACTGCGGCGGCGAAAGAGATATGTGTGGCTCTATCCATGAGATCCCCCCTTTTCAGTTTCGACAGCTCGATCCTAGCAATCTGAGCTGACAGATAGGCCCCGGCGGGATGATGCCGTTTCCGGACGGCGACTATAATCAGCGCGGTCCATGACCCGCCTCAAGCGAAACCTCGTCATTGCTGCGGTCCTGCTCGTGCTGGTGGCAGTCGGAGTCTGGCTGCTCATCAACCTATCGACGAGAAACGCCCTCCTGCGTGCCGAGGCCTTCCTTTTCCGGCGTGCGCAGGTGACTCGACTGGATGACGGGACGCAGCGGTATTTCTATGTCACCAACCGGGTGCCGGGCGACAGCTTTGGCAGGCTCGAGCAACGCTACCGCCCCGAACGAGACGACACGATCCGGTACGGTTCCTACGATGCGGAATTCGAGCCCACGCTGGGCCTGAGCGCGGTCTTTGATCCGACCAAGTGGTTCCGCAACGAAGAGGTCGAGATCCGTGTCGAACAGGAGCTCACCCGGTCGGAGCTTGTTCGGCAGCTTCGTGCCTATGTCCGCGAGTCGCCTCATCGGTCGTTGTTGATCGTCGTGCATGGCTACCGGGAGCAGTTCGAATCCGCGCTACGCAAGACCGCCTTTGTCAGCCACGTCTTGGACATCAACACCCCGGTGTTGCTCTTCGACTGGCCGGGCGATCAGCCGGGTACTCCGTTGGTGGCCTACAGACGAGCGGTCGAGGTCGCAGAGGAGTCCGGGACCGAGCTGGCTCGGACCCTCGAGATCGTCCTGCGCGAGATCGAGCCGGAAAGAGTCTGGCTGCTCGCCAACAGCATGGGTGCCCAGGTCGTCGCCGATGCCTTCGGTCTCCTCTACGGCCAGGAGGAGTTCGCCGACGAGCAGCTCGAGCTCGAGGATGTGGTCTTGACGGCTCCGGACGTCGATCTCGAGGCGTTCAACGACCAGTTCAAGACCGAGATCAGCGCGCTCACGCGGCATCTGACGGTCTACGTGTCGTCGAACGATCGGGCGCTCCTGGCAAGCCGGATCGTCAATCGAGGCATGCGTCGTGGCGAGAGCACTCTCGACTCGCGCGACGTCAACCAGGAGCAGCTCGAAGAGGCGATCCGTCTGGCAGAGCTGATCGAGCCGGACAGCGATCAGATCACCCTGGTGGATGTCACACCCGTCAATCGAACGATCAATTTCCACAACTTCTACCTCGAGTCACCCGAAGTCTTCAACGATCTTTTTTTGCGACTTCTCAATCCGGAGAATCCGCATACGCGAGTGCTTTATCCCATCCGCACGGGCGACGGTTCGGTGTACTGGATCCTGACCCGCGGTCGATAGGATCGAGCCATGCCGAATCCGAGAGTTGACCGTTGTGTTTCTCGGCCTTGCCCTTCTTCTCTCAGACAGATCTGGCTCAGGCCCAGGAGGCATCCGCGATGACGACCAGTGCAAGCATCCACTTCGCCACAAATCGAAATCTCGAGAAAGCCAGGGCAGGGGTGGTTCGCTTTGACGACGAGCGGGACGAGATTCGGTGGGGTCGCTGCGAGGTCAAGTTCAAGCCGATTCCATGGATGAGCGAGAGTCGCTCCAAAGATCCCCTTCTATGTTCAGACGGAGACCAATGAGCTGCGGATCGAGATCGAGAAGGACCCCGAGATCTTCTGGACCCATCTCATGGCTGGGGTCGAGGCATCCTCCACCCAGTCGGTCGTGCTCTTTGTGCACGGATATAGCTACGACTTCGAGCGGGCCTGCCATCGGGCAGCTGAGCTTCAACGGGCCCTGCAAGGGCATTCAGAGGTCGTCTTGTTCAGCTGGCCCTCCAATGGGCAAGCGACCGATTACATGCCCGATGTGGCGGATCTGGAGTGGAGTGTTTCGGACCTGACAGCCGTGATCGAGGGGCTCTCGCGTCGCGTGGGCCCGGCCAACCTGCACGTCCTTTCCCACAGCCTGGGAGCGCGGGGCGTTGTTCAGGCTTTGGATAGGCTGACCGCGGATCTGGAGTCTCTTCCGGTTTTCGGACGCTGGGTTCTCTTAGCGCCAGATCTAGACTCCCAGACATTCGTGGATGTCCTGCCCCGAGTGGCTCCGGCGGTGGAGAGCATAAGCTTGTACGCATCGAGCAACGATGTGCCACTGAAGTTCTCACATCAGCTGAGCCGGTCGGCACGCCTGGGAGAGGCCGGAGAATACCTGACGGTCGTCAGGGGAATGGAGACGGTGGATGTGTCGACCTGCTGGCCGCTACCGGATCCTGGGCCACGAGTACTTCTTTTATCACCCCGATGTCGCGGCGGATCTGCTGATGCTCATGAGTGAAGGCAAGAGCGCGGCGGAGAGACCCGGGCTGCAACCGAAGTCCAAGAACGGGCTCACCTACTGGGAGGTCGTAGCGAAAGATCCGAGCTAGAACGTCTGTCCCAGACCGAAGTAGATCTTGTACTCCGGATCACCCTCCCGCCGGTCGAGGGGATAGGCGAGATCGAGGCGGAGGGGGCCGATAGGCGAGTCCGCCCGCAAGCCGGCGCCCAGAGACTTGAAGAGCGTGGACTCGACGTCGTCGAGCGTCGCCCAGACGTTTCCGGCATCGAAGAACGCGACGCCGCTCAACAGGGTCCAGATCGGAAACCTCAGTTCCTGGTTGGTGACGAACATCGCCTCGCCGCCCAGCGGGATACCGCTCTCGCTGATTGGGCCCAAGCTGTTTGTCGGGTAGCCGCGAACCGAGAACTCACCGCCGGCGAAGAGGCGATCGAAAAACGGCAGATCTTCACCCCCGCGGGCCTCTTTCACACCGACCCTGTAGTTGTGCACCCAGACCAGGGCGCTGTCGCCCATCTTGATCAGCGGGATCTGGGGCTTGATCTGACCAAACAGACCATAGCCCGTGTAGTCGCTGCCGAGGCTCTCGCTGGAGAAGGAGAGATCAGAGCCCAGGAAGAGCGTGATCTTGTCGGTCGAGGTCTCGAAGAAGCTGCGCTCGCCGGTGTCGTAGGAGACTTGCCAACCGGAAAAGGGGCTGGTAACGGTCTTGCTCCACGCCCGGCATCGGCTGTCTCATCGGTGACACTGCGCTTGTAGACCGTGTAGAAGCGATGAACGCTTCTTCTGCCCCAGGGAAAGGTGAGTCTGTGCCCAGGCTTCGCGGATGTTGGCGACGACGTCATCGACCACCTCGTTGTCGCCGAGACCGTTGTCCGCCTCGTCCCCGTGGCAAGAACGCTGTCCTGCTCCTCGCGACGCGCCTCGAGGAAGAACTCGAGGTTCTTGTTCGTCTGGCGCACCCGGGGTATCGACCAATAGAGCCGGGCATTGCGTTCCAGGGTGGCGTAGATCAAGCGCAGTCCCAGCGTCTGCCCTCGACCGAGGAAGTTCAGATCACCGACATCCGCGACAACACCGACCTCGCGGTTGGTCTCTCCTCGTAGACCGTAGGTAACCCGGTAGCGAGGGTGCTCTTCGAGATCGAAGGTGATCGGGGTGAACACGGAGGTGGGCTCGGACTCCGCCGGCTCTTCGCGTCGAATCGCGATGCGCTGAAAGACGCCGGTGCGCGCCAGGCTTCGTCGGGCCTGGGTGAGGCCACTGTCGGTCAGGAGCTCACCTGTTTCGAGCCGCGAGATTCTCTTCACCCATTTGGAGGACGAGTTGGCCAGACCCTCGTTGCGCAGCTCGCCGATCCGATGTTCGCGTCGCTTTTCGACATCGAAGAAGAGATCGAACTCGTTGTCTTCTCCGCTCGCAGTCGGCTCGATGCGAGTCTTCACCGACGCGTTGGCGAATCCCTGCTCACGCAAGTGATCTTCCATGCGGAAGGAGGTGAGCGCGATCTGACTCGGTCTCAGTGGGTCCCCGGGCTGCAACTCCCGGATCTCGTCGAGCTCTGCCTGCAGCTTCGAATCGGCGCCCAGGATCTCGACCGCCGCCAGGCGTTGGCGGCGCCCAGGATCGACTTCGATCGTCAAGGTGGAGCCGTCCGCCGAGAGCTCTCGAGTGACGATCTGTGCCTCCCGATAGCCCTCCGTTTGCATGGACTGGCCGAAGAGCTGGTCCGCCACAGGCATCTCCATGGCCAACTCCACCCGCGATAGCCGGGATGAGAACATTGCGACGACAGCCTGTTCGACATCATCAGGGATGCCTTGAAACTCCAGGGTGTGGGGATTGACCTGACGTCCACCCTCGCTGTGGACCCGAATGACCCGGTCACTTGCTGGGTTCCCGGGCTCCAGGTGCTCTGTGGTGACAAGGACCTCGGGGTCGAGAAACCCGTGAGCTCGCAGCGCTCGCACCGTGTCACGCCGAATCGTCTCCAGCGCGGGTGACTCTTCCATTCCGGTCGGCTGGTACAGAGCGATGATGTCTTGGCGGGCTCCTCTGCGAGGCTGATCGCCGGTGAACTCGAAGTCCACTCGGGCTCCAGGCTCGACACGGAGGCTGACGTTTACCCGATTCCGAGATGCGGGCTCGATCGCCACATCCACCTCTGCCGCCGGGTAGCCCCTACGGGCCAGGGAATCGAGCATGTCGATCTCGATGTCGAAGTCGGCGCCCTCGGCCACAGGTTGACCTCGACGTAGACGTGTCGCCTGACGGACCCTTCGTTTGCTCACCCCATCTGGGGCCGCCAGATCAATGGAGCGCAGCCGGGGCGACGCATCCTCTGCTGTCCGGCCACCGCCGAACTCGAGCATCTGCTGCAGGGTCAGCCCTTGGTTCCCCTGATCGTTGCGGAAGAGCTGTGCCCGCAGGCTGGGTGCCACGGCGAAGTTCTGGAGATTGAGAATGTCGGTGCGGCCTTCGGCTTCCCGTGGGTTTTGCGAGAGCACGTAGGAGATCTGGGGGGTCAGGTGATACGACATGGTCACTCGCGCGGTCGTGTCGGTCTCGCCCATCAATGGCAGCGGTTGGACGCTGAGCTCGACGCGCGGCGCGCCCCCTGAGATGGACTGCAGGAACCGATTCTGGAAGTAACTCGTCAGACCCGTGGCGAACTCGTCGGCCTTGAAGGCATTGGAGGTACTCTCGGGGTTGTAGCGATCCCAGAAGCCACCCCCCGGGCCCTTGTTGCCCCCTCCGGTGGTCCAAACGCTGTCCCACTGGCTTCTCAACCGTGGATCCTCGGAAGAGCTGGTTGTCTCGAAGTCCATCCGGGGCGGCTCACCGGGAACACCAGAGAAGACCAGGGAACCTTGATCGATACGAACAGTCTGCCCGTATGCAGTGACCAGGCCGCCTGGGTCCACCTCGATGGAGCCGGCGACGATGGGCTCGGCGAGAGTGCCGCGGACGCGAATCAGATCCCAGTCGGCCCGGAGGTCGGCCACGTTGTTCTTGATCCGCACTCCCTCGGTGGTCAGGAGGCTGAGATCCAGATCGATACTCTGCTGGAGAGCCGACCCGGTCCCGGCCAGATCGCTCGGGTTGAGCATCCGGATCAGCTCCCGTTCGAGCTGGATGTTGCGACGCAGGGACCCACGCTCCACGTCGATCGTGCCGCTCAGCCGCCGTCGACCTTCACGTGGCCAGGCCAGATCGAGATTGCCGTCGAGAACGACGGTCAGCCCATGGTCGAGGCGGTAGCGAACGCCATTGAGCTGAGCTGCCAGTCGCAGGACCTGATCCTCACCCAGGGTTCCGCCGAGGCTCACCTCTCCACGGTTGAGCTGAAACTGACCCGATCGGAGCTCGACGCCCGAGGAGTCCACTGCGACGTTCACTTCCGGTCGGCTGATCCTCGTGCGGTACCGGCCGGGAAGAACCAGGCTGGCGTCGGGACCGGAGAGACGGAACTCGAGCCTCCGGGTCTTTGAGGGATCCCCGCACGCGGGCGTCCACCGATACCGGGCCAGAGGCGACGCCACCTGCCAGAAAGGGGGTCACGAGAGAGGAGTCGACGGTACCTTCGAGATCCAGCTCGAGATTCTCGACTAGAGAGTCGAGACCTCTTCCGGGTTGCCAATCCGGATCCAGATCAGCGCTGAGCCTCAGGTCCAGGGGTGCTTCGGATCCTATGCCGATGGCCTGAAGACGCGCCGGTTGCAGAGCGATGTGACCCTCGTCGAGATCCACTCGCAAGCCCGATCTCGACTCGATTCGAGATTCCCCAAGGGTCACAGTCAGCCCCTCGACCTCTACGGTACCGACGGCGTCCAGCGGGCTTGTCGGATCCAGAGAGACCAAGGCGTCGAGCACTCCTTCGATCTTCAGATTGGCCGCATCGAGGCCCGCGAGATAGAAAACGAGGTCGCGGGTCCGAGCCAATCCCAGCTCGCTGATCTCGAGCTCCAGGGAGCCACGATCGAAAATCAGCGGCAGATTGGCCAGGGCCTCGGACTCCGGCAGAACATCGAGGATGACTGCCAGAGGGATGATGGCCTCGACACCGCCCGGAACGCGGGGCGCAGCGGCATCAAGAATCAAGGTGCCACCCTGGAGACGAGCCTTGATATCGAGTCGACGGACGTCCGCGATGGGGTCGAAGATCTGCAGGTCCAGGGTGGCTTGGCGGATCGGCTTTTCAAGCTCCATCTCGCCCTGGGCCGCGAATCTCAGGAGTTCATCACCGGGCAGGAGGCCGCGCAGTGCGCCTGAGACCTCCGAAACAGTAAGCGCTGGCCCCTCGATGGAGGCCTTGAGCGACAGATTCTCAGAATCGGCTGGCACCTTTTCAGAATCGGCTGGCACCCATGTGGCCGCTAGCTCGAGCGTGGGTGATTTCAGGGGGCCCTCGCCAGTCAGATCGGCTTGCAGGCTCCCCGTCAGCCGGTCCCTGATCTCGGGAGAGAGTGCCGCCAGCACCGCCTGACGCCGGTCGGGATTGGGCACGAACACCTGCAGGAGCTCTTCGACCTCGACCCATGCGCTTTCTAGGCTCGGCATTTCGATCTGGGCCCGCAGGTTGTCGAAAGAGCCCTCTCTCAGGCCTTCGAGACCAGAGAAGGTCCACCCGCCTTCGATCTGGCGAACGCCTGGAGAGTCTGGCAGCAGCTCTCCCCGGAAGGCCAGACTCGACACCGAGGAGGCGCGGGCAGAAAGCTCGACAAGGCGCCGACCCGCCAATCGCCAAGTTCCGTCCGCGAGGATCTTGGGACTGGCGATGGGGCCGTCTACTGTACCCACGAGCGAGACACTGCCGACGGGTTGGATCCCTCTCAGAGCCTCTGGCGACAGTCCCAGTACTCGGGTCAGGTCGCTCAGCTCGTTTTGCTGGAGCTCGAAGCGAACACCCAGAAGCTCGAGCTCATCCAGATCGGTCCATCCTGGCGCCTGCACCCGCCCTGCCAACCGTCTCGAGCCCGCAGATCGAGGCAGGATCTGGACCTCGAGGGCGACCGCGATTCCCTGGTCACCTTCTAGAGATTCGGCTGGCACTGTCCGGATAGAGGCTTCCACGAGGGGCTCTTCTTGCCGTCGCCAGGTCAGCTCTGCTTCGCCGCTGACGAGGTCGGATCCGGGATCGGTGCTCAGCTCTTCGAACGCGATCCGGGTCTTCAAATCGGCGCCCAGATCGAGCTGGGTGCCCTCGAGGCCCCATCCCTTCTGACCAGCGGTCGCGAGAAGAGGTTGCAGCAACTCGGCAGGGAAATCCTGCGCGGAAATCTGGACATCGCCGACAAGGGTGGCGCTAGGGGAGGGTGTCAAGGTGACTTTGGCCGAGGCCTCGAGCTGACCGCTGGCCGTGAGATCGGGGACAAGTCGGGACAGATTGGATCGCAGATCCACGGATAGATTGATGGGAGTGCCGGCCTCGAAGTGCCCGCGGCCGTCGAGCTGCAGGTCGAGGCCCTCACCGCTAAGCTCCAACCCCTCGATGGCGAACTCGCGATCCGCGGTGACCGAGAGCTGTGCGCTCAGGTTGGCTGTGATTCCTGGTCTGCGGTGGCTCTCAATGGAGAGCCGGGCCTTCTGGACCCCGAGTCCCAGCTCTTCGGCGGTGAGCGACCCGACCAATTGCATTCCATCTGCTTGCCAGCTGTCCCACCAGGTATCGAACTTGCTTGGCGCCTCACCCGATCGAACCGAGCCCGCGGACAGCTCGAAGCGATGGATGTCGAGAGAGGGAAAGAGAGTCTGCGAGTCTGTCTCGCCTCGTTCAGAGGCCTGAGGAAAGGGGGCGCTGAGGTCTAGTTGGGGTTCCCGGAGAAGAACGGAGAGGATCTGCGGCCGGTCCGACAGCAGCGACCTCCAGCTCAACTCGGCCTCTGCAGCGGGCACGACGAGGAACGGTTCAGAGTCGCCTCCGTCGGCGCGGAGCTCGAGATCTTGCAGGCTGATCTCGCCGGTTCGCAGGGACACCGCGAAATCGTGAGCTGCGAGGTGAACGCCGGAGGACTCTTCGATGGCGGATCCTGCCCAGTCGAGTATTGCTCCTCGCACCCATGGGAGCCTGAGGCTCGCGATCAGTGCCAGGGCCAGCAGTAGGATGAGGCCCACGGACCCCAAGAGGAGCTTGGCGCCGCGGCGAAGCCACTTGATGGGGCCGTTCGGTGACTTGGGTGAACCGGGCATGGGTTGTGGAAGGCCTTGTCGACTCGGGGAGGGCCTAGACCGCTCCCCGAGCTCGAGACCTCAGGGCACCGTGACCGACCAGGCCGAGGTGTCACCCGATTCGAAGTCGTCGGCGAAGATGCCCAACGGTGGGGGACCCGCGGGACAGAAATCCAAGATCGTCTGGAGGACCATCTCGCGCACAGGCACCGTGTCGAGTGCCTCCCACGGGAAAGCGAAGAACACCGTGCCATAGCTTACCGGTGCATTTGGAGCCAGCGGCTCGAACAGCTGTTGAAGGGCCGCGCCATTGGCGTTGTTGCCCAGCAGGGCCAGCAAGCCCAAGCCACCTGGAGTCACAGGATCGGAGTAGTCGGTGACTCCAGGATCAGCGTAGTTCAATCCATAGGGCCCCAAGCCCTCGAAAAGGCTACCCGTCTCCCCACTGACCGAGGTGTAGTCACCATTGTCGTCGGTCATGGACGCCACTCCCAGATAGTCCTGCATGAAGGACGTCAGACCCCGATCGTAGTGATAGTCCTGGCTGCTGAGGAAAAGGCAACCACCGTTGTCGAGGTAGCTCGCCAATGCTCCTTCACCAGCACTTCCTGGACCGGCTGCGCCGCCAAACTCGTCGCCCGAGAACCACACGACCTGAGCATAGCCGCCCAGATCGGCAAGAGTCGGTTCGTTGTCGCTATTGCCGGTATCCCAGATGTCGTGGCTGACTCCGAGAGCGTCAAGGGCCGAGGTGTAGAACGAGCGCACATCGGGATCGTTGTCATCGTCGTCCACCAGCAGCACAGGTGGCAGCGCGCGGGTCGTGAAGCTGAAGGTCGCCGAGCTGGCCCCTGGTCCGCACTCGTTGGCGGGGAGCACCCGCCAGTAATACTCGGTGGTTTGTGCGAGGGCGCTGGTGAGGGTGTGGCTGGTTGTGGTGACCGTGGCCGTATAGTCGGGACTGCCGAAACCCGGATCATCGTCGATCTCGAGAGTGTAGTCGCCTTCCTGGGAACTGGCTGTCCAGGTGAAGGTAGGCACCAGGCTCACGTCGATCGCGCCGTCGACCGGCATCAACGGCGTGGGTGCCGAGGGCGAGTCGCTGAAGAGGGTCAGACTCACTGTGCGAATCTTCGAGCTACTGGCGGCGGTACCGCTGATCTCGAGGCTGTACTCCCCTGGGCTGGCCAGACCGGTGTCGGTGAGGGTGAGATCCGAGGAACCAGGCGGGACGACGGGATTGGTGCTGAATCCGGGGGTCGTACCGGCGGGCTCGCCCGTCAGCGCCAGGGTCACAGGCTCGTTGAAGCCCAGTAGCGAGTCGATATCCACGAGGTACTCGGCATCGAGAGGAGCGCAGATCGTCAACTCCTGCGGGGTGACGGCCATTGTGAAGTCCGGACCCGGCACACAGCTGTCGAATTTGAATTTGCCGATACGTGTGGACCAGGTCGAAGCGGCGTTGTACTCACCGGTGAGCCAGTAGGTGCAGTCGTCCTCTGGGTCGACGCTCATGGCGCTGTAGTCGCCGTAGCGGTTGGAGGCGTTGGAAGCGCTGCCCGCCACAAGCGTGTGCTCGCCCTGGGCATGGTCCCCTGGGGGTCACCGGCAAGACGTCCGACGTAGCCCAAACTGGGGAAGGTGCTGGTGCTGGAGATGTTGTAGCCCACCGCCATGTTGCCGTCAGAGTCCATCGAAATGGCGCCCATCCAGCGGTGATCGGCATCGGGGGCAAAGGTACCTTCCTGAAACAGGGTCCAAGGGCCGCCCGTCTTGCGTAGCTCGAACCAGCGAACGCCGCCGTGATCGGTTCCCGAGACATCGGTGACGAGGTTGCCAATCAGTGCCTGGTGCGATCCGAAGTTGCGATATTGCAGCCGCCACATGATGACTTCGCGCAGCGGATCGAGCGTCGTTCCGGTACCGGGTTGAGGAAAGCACGAGAAACTCGTCAGGCCGCAGAGATCGGAGTCGAACTCGCTGACATCGATATTGGGTAGGGCGGTGAGAGTAGAGTTGCCGGGAGTCGCCCAGTCCACATGAAATTCCCACATTTCCAGGAAATCTATCGACGGATTTCCGGCCGGTCCGTGAACCTCGGTGTCGCGGTGGCGCATGATGACGGCAGGAGAGCCCGTAGGGGGGGCGTCCTCTCCGTCGAGGTCCGCGGGAGTTACGGCTTGAAAGCCAAACCCACTGAGATTGCCGATAGTGAATCTTTGGCTGGTGGCGGGTAGCCCGGCCAGCATGTTCGTCCGATCCAGGGCATAGACAGCCGAGGATGATTCGTTGCTCGTCACATAGTAGGCGTCGGGCCAGACGGCGTATTTCGGGTAGTCGGGGAAGTCGGGTGTGGGGAAGTCGTAGGCGTACCAGCCCCCCGAGATCGGGTCGTTGCTTTGTGAGACATAGACGCAGAGATGGAACCCGATGTCGGCGAACTCGCTCAGCATCCAACGGTCGGCCGAGCGATCGTAGAGGACCACCGGGTCGCCCAGGCCCGATGCGCAGCTGCCGGAGCCGAGTCCGTCGAGCGCGAAGGGACCGTGAACGACGGAGCCATCGGTCTTGTCGTGAATCGTGACCAGTGCTCCATCGTCACCGTTGATCATCTGAATGTAGTAAGTGGGTCCGACGTCACCGACGGTATCTGGTGGGTTGACACCGGTGAAGCCCTGGCCATCGAAGTTGAGAATTGGAGTGGCAAAGCCGTCTCCCTCGACAGCGTCAGGCGCATTTTCCTGCCGTTCGAGAAGGGGATCGGTCTGCGGCTCGCGCGGCGGCACCACTCGGTCCTCGCCCGGCCGGAAGTAGTGACGGCGCGGAATTTCCTTGATGGGGTCCCCGGGTTGCCACTCGGGTGCCAGTGGCAGGTCGCGCAGGTCCCCTTCGAAAACGAAGGGCACGATGGTTTCACTGACTTCCGCGCCACGGTATTCTTGCGGTGGTCCTTGGGCAGTGGCTCCACCAGACACCATTAGCAGTACCAACAGACCACCGATCGCCGACAGCGGGATGGTCCAGTTTCGAAAAGGACGATCGGTTTCGTGTCGGGCGCGAAAGCTCTTGGTCATCTCTATCCCCTCCTAAAGAGCCGGGGTCGGTCCCCGGCTCGATACGGGCTTCAAAACGGCGATCGAAGCAGTTTCAGACTACCCCGATTGCTGGTCATGAACAACTTGGATTTTCCTCCCGCGATGGTCGCCTGCGCGGTCTTGCGTCCGCTGCCGGGTCGCCGGTCGATGGTCAGCGAAAAGTCGGTGGTGAGCTCGCCAGAGGTCGTCATGGTGACCAAAGTGTCAGCGGTCTGTGGCAGGGTCACGGAGATCGCTCCAGTCAGGGTTTCGAGCTCGATGGGAGTTTCCCAGGTCGTGTCCGAGAACTGTGCCGCGATCGAGCCATGCTCGGTCATGGCGTTCACGGGGCCGGCCGTCGAGACCACGATATCGCCGCTCGCAGACCGGGCCGTGATGCCGCGATCGAGACCCTTGACCTCGATCAGACCCCGAGCCGTTTCGAGGGTGAGCGAGCGTTTGGCCGGCACAAACAGCGTCATGTCGACCCGGCGCTTGCTCCAGGCGTCGGGCAAGGGACTGGGTTCGGCGTTGTCGGCCTCGGGGTAGAGGACCTCGACGCGAAAGACGGATCCCTCGCTGGAAGTTCGGATCTCGGGGTGGCGGGGATCGTCGGCATGACGTTGGATCATCGCCGATAGAGAAATTTCTTCCTCATCCGCGGGTCGCACGCGCAGATCGCCATGAAGATTGCGCAGCTCGATGAGTTCTGCTCCGCCGGTCGGCTCGGAGCGGCGCACATTGTCGATGATCCAATCGTCGGGGATCTCGGCCGCCTCGAGAAAGGTGGAAGTGCCCGGTAGGGGGGCGAGGATGGCACAAGCCAGCAGGATGTAAGGAGCTCGGGTCATGGCGTGGTACCGGAGCCGGAGTGTACCAACGGCTTGCGGTATCTGAGGATGACAATCCCGGGGATCACCAGGAGTAGAGCTCCTATCAGACAGAGGGCGTCATAGCCGAAGGCCGCGAGCACCAGGCCCGAGGTGGCGCTGGCGAGGGCCGCGGACGACCAGATCATCGAGTCGGTGACTCCTTGAAGGCGGGCCCTGTGGCGCAGCGTCAGACCCGAGCTCAACAGCGCGCTCCCTGCCACAAAGCCGAGATTCCAACCGAGCCCGAGGAGAAACAAGGCGAGAGCCATGAGGCCCACATCCGCCGCCGGTGTCAGCAGTGCGGAAACTGCCGCCACGAGCAAGAGAGCCTGTCCCAGCACGATGACCGGCAATCGCCCCCAGCTATCGACCATCCGGCCGGTGACGGGTGAAAACACGAACATGCCGATGATGTGTGAGCTCATGACGAAGCCGATGGCGCCGAGGCCGTGGCCCGCGAGCTTCAGGTTGAGAGGGGTCATGGTCATGATGAGCACCATGACCATATGTCCGACTACCAGGACCGCCAGGGCAATTCGGACCCCGGGAAGGCGAAAGAGATCGGAGAGCCGAGCTCGTTCTACGGACTCTTCGGCGATGCCCTCCGCGTATACCAGGGTCGAGGGATCGGGACGGAGAAAGATGGCGTAGAGGAGCGCCGCCAGGCTGTAGGCTCCGAGGGTCACGAGGTAGGCACCGGAGAGCGGTGGCAGCCCCAGTGTCGAAGCGAGACGCCCTGCAGGACCCAAGGAGTTGGGTCCCAGAACGGCACCGATCGTGCCCACCCAGACCATCCAGCCGATCGCCGAAGCTCGGCGGCCTACGGGATAGAGATCCGCCACAAGATAGCGGCTCAGGGAGTCGCCGCTGCGGCCCAGACCGATGGTGAACATGGCCACCATGAGCAGGAGCAGAGATCCCGTGCGCACCGCGATAACGGCCGCGACCGCGCCCAGCGCTGCCACAAAGTAGCCACAGATCAGCCCGTTTCGCCGGCCCCAGCGCTGCATGGCCTCTGCCAGGAGTGCTGTCCCTATGGCGGTGCCCAGAATCGAGAGCGCGGAGGGGAGGCCGCTCCAGGTGGCAGCTCGCGAGATCTCCTCCGCTGCGAGGGTGGAGACGATGATGGCCGCGGTGAGGCCGATGCTGCCCAGGCCAACGCCGCTGAAAAACAGTGCGGTGGTTCTACGACGCAGGCCCTCGATTCGAGGGGTGGGGAGACTCGATTCCTCTGGGGACATTCCTAGCAGCGGGCGCGGATGCGCCATCGATGAGCTAGACCTTGGGGTCCTGCTGCTTCAAGTACTCAGCCAGAGCCTGATCCGAGGATTGGATGTGGGTGAGCAGCCAGCGCTCGAGATTCTCAGCTTCTTTGGCAGGGTTCAGCGAGTTATCACTCCGGAGGTTCTGGCTCAGTTCGTGCAGCTCTGTCATCAGTTGGTCGTGCTCTTCCTGATGGGCCTCGTAGCCGGGGTACGCATGGAGACGCATGAGCAGCTGCTCGGCGAGAAAGTGGGCGTTGGTGAAGTCTTCGAGCTGCTGCAGAAGCTCGTCTACCTTGTCGCCGTCCGAATCGGCCAAAGCCGTCTGTATCGAGCGGACGATCTGCAGCTCCAGAGCATGCTCCTGGTCCATCTCCGCAATTCCAGTCTGGGCGTGTTGATGCAACCTGTCTGAGCTCATTGGCGGGATCTTGTCACAACGCACCCACCACCATGAGGTGCCACCCGATTCTGCAAGATCCCGGTTGTGGAATGCGTCTTCGTAAGCATGGCAAGGAGATTACGCTTCATTCCGCAAGGGGGTGCGCTGGTCGAAGTGACCTGTCGAACGATTCAAGGTCGATTTCTGATGAAGCCGACCCAAGAGCTCAGGACCTTGGTACTCGGAGTTCTGGGTCGATCGCTGCGGCTCTACGCGGTCCGACTTCACGCATTCGTCTTTCTGTCCAACCACTACCACATGCTTCTGAGTGTCGAAGATTCTCTTCAACTCGCTCAGTTCATGAACTATCTCAACTCGAACGTGGCCCGCGAGGCAGGGCGACTCCACAGATGGAGGGAGAAGTTTTGGGGTCGCCGATACCAGGCCATTGTGATCAGCGAGGAAGAACCGGCGCAGGTGGATCGGTTGCGGTACCTACTCTCTCAGGGCTGCAAAGAGGGTCTGGTTGCCCGGCCGCAGGACTGGCCCGGTGCCCATAGCGTCGAGACTCTGGTGGGAGGGGCGCTGCTCGAAGGTCTGTGGTTCGATCGCACCCAGGAATGCGCAGCGCGCATGCGAGGCGAAGAGTTTCATCGCTCGAAGTACACCACGACGGAGGCGATCAGACTTGACCCCCTGCCCTGTTGGCAACACCTTTCAGGAAGCAACCACCGAAGGGCCGTCAACGAAGTAGTCCTACAGATCGAAGCGGAGACAGCTGCCCGGCATTCTCGAGAGGGGACTCAGCCTCTGAGACTGAAGAACATTCTTGCCCAGGACCCTCACGGCATCCCCGGGGAGTTGAAGAAGAGCTGGGCCCCGGCATTTCATGCAGCGACGAAGGCAGCTCGGAGGGAGCTGGTAGAAGCCTACGGTTGGTTTCTCGAGGCGTATCGCTTGGCGGCGGAGTCAATGCGCAAAGGGGACTTCCATGCGAGTTTTCCAGAGGGGAGTTTCCCTCCGCAGCGTGCTTTTGTTCGCTGGAGTGCCGAGCTGGCTCCCGGCTAGCGGTGGCTCCACCCCTACCTGTAGAAGTGTAGAAGAAGGAAGTAGGAAAGAAGGGCCCTCAGAGCGCGGGTGAGGGAACCTCTACCGAGCTGATCTGCAACCGCAGTCGCTGTGATGTCCGTAGGGACTTCCGCGCTGCCCCAACTCTCCGCGTTATCGCCTCGAGCCGATTCTAGAGGGATCGAGAGGTGCCGAGAGTGGCATTCCTACCCTTGCGATCTCAGAAATCGGCTGGCACCTTTGGAGGTTCGGCGCAGATCCGGCTCCTAGACGGCCATTATGGACTAGACTCCCAGCGTGTCGACACACTCCAGCGGCAAGTCCGGTCTGCACCGCGATCTCGGTCTCCTGGGACTGGCGGCCACGGGTATCTGCTCGATGCTGGGGGCGGCGATCAACGTCATCCCCTTCATGATCCAGCGGAGCGTGCCGGGCATTGGCCCCTTTGTGCTGCCGGCCTATCTCTTCGCGGCGGTACCGGCGCTGTTTGCCGCCATGGCCTACGCGATACTGGCCTCGGCCATGCCGCGGGCGGGCGGTAGCTACGTCTACGCCAGCCGCTCGCTCAGCCCCTATCTCGGTTTCGTAGCGAGCTTTCTCGCAGTGGTTCGGGTTGTCCATCGCCATCGGGGTGGTCTCGTACGTCATCGTGCCGTTTCTGCGCGATATCGCCGCGGCTCTGGAAATGCAGGATCTGGCGGTGACACTCGACACCGGAAACGTGCGGGTGGCGGTGGCGCTGGCCTTTTTGTGGCTCTTTGTGATGGTCAATCTGCGGGGCGTCAAGCTCTACGAGCGCACCCTGGTGCCGTTGATGTTCGTGATGTTCGCCCTGGGTGCCGTCGTCATCGTGGCCGGTTTCTCCTTCGATCATGGCGATTTCGCCGCTGCCCTGCTCGAGCGCGAAGGGGCCCGAATCCCGGGAACCGGGGCGCAGTTCCAGTGGAGCACCTTCCTGGCGGCGGCGGCGGTCCTCTTTGCCAGCTTTATCGGGTTCGACTCCATCGCTCAGGCAGGTGGAGAGGCACGCAATCCAGGCCGTTCGTTGCCGTTGGCCATCGCCATCGCGGTGATCACGGTCGGTAGCTTCTATTTCCTGTTCACGGCCGCCGTCTACCATGCGGTGCCCTGGAGCTTCATCGCCGAGCGTGCCCAGACCATGGATCTCACCGCACCGGGTCTGCTCGGCTACCTGCTGTCCCCGGGTTGGACGGTGGCCATCGTGGCCGGCGCCGCCGTGGCGCTGATCAACGATCTGCCGGCCATGCTGCTGGCGGTCTCGCGGCTGATGTTCGCCTGGGCCGAGGACGGTGTCTTTCCGCGGCGGGTCGCCCGAGTCCACCCGCGTTGGCACACTCCCCATGTGGCGATTCTCGCCAGCGGTGCCATGGCCACGGTCGGCATCGTCGGCAGCCATCTGGCGGGAGACTTCTTTCTGGGTGTCGATATCCTGGTCACCTCGATGCTGGTCAACTTCCTGGTCATGTGTCTCTCGGTCCTCTGGTTGCCGCGCAACAACCCCGAGCTGGCGCGAGAGATCAAAGTGGTCCGATCCCGCCCGCTGCAGGTGTCGCTGGCGGTGGCGGGAGTGGTGTCTCTCGGCGGGTTTCTGGTCATCCACGTGTGGAAGGACCTGACGTCCACAGTGACGGAGTGGTACTTCCATTCCACCGTGGTCTGGGTGCTCGTGATGTTGGTGGCCAGCGCCATCTTTTTCCGCGAAATGCATGGTCTGCGCCGAAGGGGTGTCGACGTCGATGCGATCTTCTCGGACCTCCCACCGGAGTAGCGCATGAAGCCGACTGTCGAACGCTGTGAGCTGGCTCCAGATTTCACGATCTCTCGGGTGCTGACGGGACTTTGGCAGATTGCCGACATGGAGAGGAATGGGAGGTCTCTCGATCTCGAGGCCACGGCGCGGGCAATGGAGCCGTATGTCGCGGCCGGTCTTTCCACCTTCGATATGGCCGATCACTACGGATCCGCGGAGGATGTAGTGGGGCTCTTTGTCGATCAGCAGGGCGCAAGAGGTGCAGTCGAAGTCGCCACGAAGTGGGTGCCACGACCGGGACCGATCCGCCGCGACGATGTCAGGGCGGCGGTCGAGCGCGCTCTCGCCAGACTGCGGGCATCGACGATCGATCTGCTGCAATTCCATGCCTGGAGCTATGCGGATCCCAGTTATCTGGATGGGCTCTTCTACCTTCAGGAGCTGCAAGGAAGAGGGTCTGATCCGTCATTTGGGATTGACCAACTTCGACACGGCCCACCTGCGTGTCGTGCTCGCCAGCGGCATCGATGTGGTCTCCAACCAGGTCTCCTTCTCGCTCTTCGATCGTCGAGCACAGGGCGCCATGAGCGCTCTCTGCCGGGAGCACGGGGTCAAGCTCCTGGCGTACGGAACGCTCGCTGGGGGCCTGCTGACCGAACGCTTCCTGGGTCGAGACGAGCCGGACGAGATGAAGACGTGGTCAGAGATGAAATACAAGCGCTTTCTCGAGGTGGCGGGAAGCTGGCGGAGCTACCAGCAGCTCCTGAGGGTGCTGAAGGAGGTTGCCGAGAAACACGAAGTGTCCATCGCCAATGTGGCCAGCCGCTACATACTGGAGCAGGCGGCGGTGGGAGGCGTCATCATCGGCGCCCGGTTGGGGGAAAGTGAGCACATCGAGGAGAATCTGCGGCTCTTTGGGTTCGCGCTCTCGGAGGAAGATCGCTCGGCGATCGAGGCTGCGACTGCGAGCTTCGATGCCATTCCAGGCGACTGCGGCGACGAGTACCGCAAACCGCCGTTTCTGACCGCCTCGGGTGATCTGAGCCATCACTTCGACGAATTTCCGCCACCGTACGAGGTTCTGGAAGACAGCAAGGGCCGCAGCCGTGTGATGTCGGGGACCCGCTGGGAGAAGGAGTTCGGTTACTGTCGGGCGATCCGCGAAGGCTCGACAATCCGAGTATCGGGCACCACCGCATCGCACGGAGATCGACTCATGGGTGGTGTTGATCCAGCCGCCCAGGCGCACTTTGCGATCGACAAGATCGAGGGAGCCATCCAATCACTCGGGGGGCGACTGGAAGATGTCGTTCGCACCCGGGTCTATGTCGCCAACCTCGACGACTGGCCAAGCGTTGCCGGAGTCCACGGGGAACGTTTCGGTCACATCCAACCGGCCAACACCCTGGTTCAGGCGAGGCTGGTCGGGGAAGAATATCTCGTCGAAATCGACGTCGAAGCGGTGGTCGCCTCCTGAAATTCTCGGGCGTCAATCTCTGCTCGCGTCGATCTCCTGGCTGAGGAAAGAAGCGATCTTCGCCGGCTCGTCGAGAACTGCCAGGCCAAGTGTGTGGTGGCCACCCCGAAGAGCCCCCTCGCTGCCTCCTCGACTTCGAGGGTCTCGACCTGGACGCCCAGCGGATTGTCCCAGTAGGTTTGGTTTGCCAGCAGGGCCTGGAGTCGGTCCCCCATCCTCTCCGCCCAAGGAAGGTCGGCGAAGCTCTGTCGATGGAGGACTTGCAGCGTGGGGCGGTCGATCTTCACCTCTAGGCTGTGAACTCGACCACGACCCGGTCGTTCGGGCTGGAATCCCAACGAGTAGTAGTTGCGCAACTGTTTGTCGACTCGATTTAGATCCGGCAGCAGATGCTGCGTCCACCTCGGCGTAAACCTGAGCTGAGAAGCTGCGCGCGTAGGCCAATCCCTGCTGACAGCCGGCACTGCGGGCCAGCTCGATGGCCTCCGTTCTCAGGCGGTCCTCACGAAAGCCCAAAGCGGGCACGGTGAGAAGATCCGTCAGCGCCTGTTCTAGGACCTCTTGATCTGCCGTAAACGGCTGATGGATTTTGAGGCCGCCATCGTAGTTGACCACCATCACCTGGTCTCGAGATCGATGGCGCTTGTGGAGATATTTCCTGATCTGTTTGAGAACTCGCTGGCGACCTGCCGGCGGGTATTGACGTTGTCGAAATAGATCACCGTGTGGAGCGGGTTCGCGCTGGGTTGAGATGAGGTGGCCGGTGGCAATGGGTCGTCAGGTGAGGGCGTCGCGGTGATCGGCTCGGAGGGCAGGCCCGTGGCCTCAGGCTGCGGCGTTCCATCGGTAACCGCCAGAATGTTGGTCAGCTGCATCGGCTGGCCGTCCACCAGGAGTTGGAAGTCATCGGCAGTCAGGCCTGTGACCGGCCGACCCTTCTTGTCGACGACGAAGATGTCGACGTTGACAATGTCGACCTCGACGACCTCCTCATAGGACGCTCGAGCCAGGCTGGGTGGCTGGGCCGCCGCGGGTAGAAATGCGCCCAGACTGAGCGAGAACAACAGAGCAAGAGTTGCAGCTATTTGTCTAGTCACCACATCCTCTGTACAGCAGCAATTCCTGTGCCGGCGGCATTTGTCGCCCGGGTCTCGATCTATGCGCAGTCACCGCTCTCGAGCGAGACTGTCTCGTCAATGGCCACGCAAGCGGTTTACATTGGCTGTGGGCCCTATACTAGTGGAGGCATCAGAGATCCGTGACGGAGGGGAGATCTATGGCAATCAAGACAGGTTTCACAGTCGTCGCATGCACGCTGATGTTGGGCTGCCCCGTCCTGGGTGCGGGCAACGACGCCGAGGAGGTCAAGGCAACCCTGATGGCCATGTGGGATGCCATCGAACGAGCCGACGCGGACGCCTATGCCCAGCACATTCACCCCGACTTCACTCAGTTCGGTGAGAATGACCCGTATCTGGCCGAGGGAAAAGAATCAGAAGTGGGCTCCATACGTAGGTATGTTGGAAGGGCGACGAATGTGCACACGGAAATGCATCAACCCAGGGTCACCGTCCGGGGAGATGTGGCTTGGATCGTCTACTACTGGACGGACTCGGGGGAAGTGGCAGGTGAGCGTTTCACCAGCCGTGGCAAGTCCACCCGGATCTTTGTGCGAGAAGACGGCAAATGGCTTTGTATCCATGGGCACTACACCGCCGTCCCTTGAGGTTTCATTCGACTGTAAGGAGGTCTGCTCATGGAGCTACTTTTCGGCATCCCGCTTTGGATACTGTGTGGAATCCTGGGAGCCTGGATCGCGACCACCAAGGGTCGATCGGGCTGTGGCTGGTTCTTGGTCTGTGCCTTGCTCGGCCCCATTGGTCTGATCATCGCAGCGGTGATCTCCAAGAAGAGCTGATCGTGGCGCGGTGCTAAACTCGTCGCCCGTGCAATCTGAAGCAGAACAGAGCCGGTTCAAGGTCGAGTACGACCCTCAGGCCGGTCAGTACACCGCCATGTTGACCATCCATGGGGCGGTGACTTTTCGGCAGGCCCCGGAGCTGCGCCGGCAGCTGTTGCAGGCCATCAAGGCTCACCCCGAACGCAATCTGGTCGTCGAGCTCAGCCATGTGACCCGTTTCGACACGGCGGCCATGGCGGTGTTGGTGGAAGGCTTGATGCTGACGACCGGGATCGAACCCGAGGTCTTTCTCGTCGGTGCGACCGAGTCGGTGACCAAGGTCTTCAGTCTGGCGGGATTCGAAGACGCTTTGGTGCGGTGTTTCGGCTGTATGGATGAGATGCATCAGCAGATCGCCAGCTGACGATGTTTACCCAGATCCTGAACTTGTCGGGGACCTGGGTCCTGGATTTCCTGGCCGACGCAGGTCGGCTGTGGCAGGTCGCCTATAGCGCCACGAAAACGAGCGATCTTCGTCCCCTTGCGCGGCGGACGGCTGCGGGTCAGTGCCACGACGGCGCAGGTCGTCTCGGCTGGCAACAACTCCCTCTGGCTCGTCGCTCTCATTTCCATCCTGATCGGCATGATCCTGGCCCTGCAGTCGGCCTACCAGCTGAGCCAGCTGGGGGTGGCCAACCTGGTCGCCAATCTGGTGGCCGTCTCCATGACCCGGGAGCTGGCGCCGCTGATCACCGCCATCCTGGTCGCGGGACGGGTCGGATCGGCGATCACTGCGGAGCTGGGAACCATGAAGATCTCGCAGGAGATCGATGCTCTGACGGTCATGGGCATCGACCCCATGACTCTGGTGGTGGTCCCTCGCATGATCGGCCTGCTGATCGCGGTGCCGGCACTGACGATCTTTTCGGGCTTGTTGGGGATTCTCGGGGGCTGCGTGGTGGGGGTCTCGGTCCTGGGCCTCGGCGCTAGTGGATACCTCAGCGACAGCTTTGGTGCGTTGGTCCAGCAAGATGTGTGGGGTGGCGTGCTCAAGGCCCTTGTCTTTGGTTTCATCATCGGTGTCGTCTCCTGTCAGCAAGGGCTCGATACCGAGGGTGGCGCAGACGAGGTCGGGCGATCCACGACCCGAGCCGTGGTGAGATCCATCGTTCTCATCATCGCCGCGGATCTGTTCGTCACGGCTGTTCTCTATCTCAGAGGGTTGACATGAGTCGGGAGGCCCCCTTGATCGAGGTCCTGGGCTTGAAGAAGAGCTACGGCGACAATCTGGTTCTCGACGGTATCGATCTGGAGATCCAGGCGGGAGAGACGATCATCATCTTGGGCGGCAGCGGCAGCGGCAAGAGTACTCTTCTGCGGTGTCTGATTGGTCTGGAACGTCCGGACGAGGGAGTGGTACGAGTCGCGGGCACAGATATCTTCAAGGCCCACCCCGAGAAGCTGGCCCATTTGCGCGAATCCATGGGAGTGGCCTTTCAGCGAGGAGCGCTGTTCACTTCCATGACGGTCGGCGAGAACATCGATTTGCCCCTCGAGGAGTTGACCGACCTACCGGAGTCGACCCGACAACTGATCGTGCGGATCAAGTTGGCGCTGGTGGGCCTGGAGGGAGCGGCAGACAAGTACCCGTCCGAGCTCTCGGGTGGCATGCAAAAACGTGTGGCCTTTGCTCGCGCCATGGCTCTGGACCCTGCCATCCTCTTCGCGGACGAGCCCTCCGCGGGCCTCGATCCGGTGACCTCCGCCGGCCTCGACCAGCTGCTCATCCGTCTGCGAGAGGTCTTTGGAGTCACTTTGATCGTCGTCACCCACGAGATGGAAAGCGCCTTTGCCATCGGCGAGCGCATCGCGCTGATCGATCGCGGTAGGATTCTGGCCATTGGCACACCCGACGAAGTGCAGGCCTCGGATCATCCGGTGGTCCGCCATTTCCTCGACCGCCAACCAGAGATTTCTGCTGAACATGGAGAGCGATACCGTCGCTGGATGACTGGTCAATGAAAGATCGCAGCACGATTCGAGCAGGACTCTTCGTCGTCATCGCCTTGGCGATTCTGATCGTCGCCACTCTCTGGGTTGCGGGATTTCATTTTGGCGGCGCCCAGAACGACTATGAAGTCCTGATGACGACTGCCGGCGGAGTGCGCCAGGGAGACCAGGTGCGGGTATCCGGTGTGGAGGTGGGCCGAGTGCTGGGGGTCGAGCTGCGGCCCGGCGAGGATTGGCCGGTGTTGTTTCAGGTGGCCCTGGATGACGGCATCCCGGTGACCGAGGCGGCCACCGCCCGCTTGACGAGCGACGGGCTGCTCGGAGCCCCCTATCTGGAGATTGACCCGGGTCCGGCAGGAGGACCGCTGCTGCCTGCGGGCTCGAAGATCGTCGGTTCCGGTGCGGCGGGGGCGAGCGAGGCCCTGGGTGGATTGAGCGATCTGTCCGATCGTGCCGGTGTGGCCCTTGATGAGGTGACAGTGCTGGTGCAGAGCCTTGGCGAGCGCGTGGGACCGCTACTGGAGCGCTTCGAGCTGCTGCTGTCGGACGAGAATCTGGCATCCATCGGCGACAGCCTGGCTGCGATGAAGGGCACGATGGAGGACAGCGGTCCGCGATTGTCAGCGCTGCTGGCCCGACTCGACGATTTGGCCGTGGAATTGAAATCCGGAGTCGAGGGCCTACCGGAGGTGACCGCGGAGATCCAGGGCTTGGTGACGGATCTTCGTACCGCCCTGGGACCCGACGGTGAACGCGTCTCGTCGTTGCTGGATTCTGCCAATAGCGGCATGAGTGCGATGCAGATGAACCGGGGTGAATTGGAGGCCATGGTGCGCGATCTGCGACTGGCGACGGCCAACCTGAGAGCCTTTACCGAGGCGATCAAGGAGCGCCCATCCTTGCTGGTGCGTAAATCGAGAGCAGCGGACCGCAAGCCTGGAGAAGGAGTCGATCAGTGAGACCACGAAGACTCATCGAGCTGCTGTCGCTCCTGTTGCTGGTCACGGCTTGCCGCTCCGCACCGACCACCCGCTACTACGTCCTGGCTCCGTCGAACACGGCGCCGGAGACGGTGGCGACCCCGACAGGGGGGTCGGGTCTCCGCATCGGTGTCGAGCCGTTCACGGTGGACCCACCCTACGATCGGGATCAGCTGGTCTACCGTCTCGGCGTGGACTCGGTGGAGGTCGGTTTCTACTCGTACCATCGCTGGGCCGCCCCCTTGAGCGAGCTGGTGGCCGTGGCCGTGGCCGAGGGTCTACGCGGCACCCCTGGGTTCGGCTCGTCGAGCCGTGGACGTCCGCAGGCGAATACGACGCACTCCTTCACGGGCGAGTTCTCTACCTCGAGGAGATCGATGTCCCGGGACAGCAGGAGGCACGGCTGCGTCTGGAGCTGAGGTTGGTGGACATGGAGGGCTCCATGATCTGGTCTCAGGAAGTCTCGGGATCGGCATCAGGTCAGAGCGATACGGTGGCCCATATTGTCGAGCAGCTCTACAGCGCCTTCGATCAGGCCTTGGAGCAAGCTCGATCTGGACTGACAAGAGCCAACCTCTGAAACCATGAGCAGTTTCGACGATGGCGGCCTGGAGCTTCTGGCCGAGGCAATCGGATCCCTCGAGGAGGGGTTCGCGGACCTTCCGGTGCGCGATCTCGGCATCGAGGAAGCCGATCTCGATGCTTGGCGCAAGGTGCTGAGCGAAGCCTCCGAGCGCTTGCACGACAACTATCCGTACCCTCACCCGCTCTATGTGGGGCAGATGTTGAAGCCCCCACATCCAGTGGCGCGCATCGCGTATGCCATGGCGATGTACTTGAACCCCAACAATCACGCTTTGGACGGGGGTCGCGCCAGCTCTGTCATGGAGAAGGAGGCGGTGGCACAGATCGCCGCGATGTTCGGTTGGCAGACCTCTCTGGGACATCTGACCAGCGGTGGCACGATGGCCAACTTCGAGGCCCTGTGGGTCGGTCGCGAGCTGGATCCGGGCAAGGCCATCGCGGCGTCCTCACAGGCGCACTACACCCATTCACGTCTCTCTGCAGTTCTGGGAGTCCCTTTTCGGGAGATTGCCGTAGATGCGACAGGGCGAATGGATCCGGGAGCGTTGGAGAAGGAGCTCGGGAGCGGTGAGATCGGTACGGTCGTGGCCACACTCGGGACCAGCGGTGTGGGAGCCGTTGATCCGTTGCCAAGAATTCTGGATCTGCAGCGGGAGTACGGGTTTCGCCTCCATGTCGACACGGCCTATGGCGGCTACTACGTGCTGGTCGACAACCTTGGACAGGCGGCAGCCGAGGCCTTCGAGTGCATTTCGGCTGCTGATTCCATTGTGGTGGATCCTCACAAGCACGGACTTCAGCCCTATGGGTGCGGCTGCGTAGTGTTCAAGGATCCCGGTGTCGGTCGGTTCTACAAACACGAATCCCCGTATACCTACTTCAGCTCGTCCGATCTGCACCTGGGCGAGATTTCCTTGGAGTGCTCGCGGGCCGGTGCCGCGGCGGTGGCCTTATGGACGACGATGAGACTGCTGCCGCTCGAGCGTGGCGGCGCTTTTGCCCGCTCGTTGGAGACCTGCCGCGAAGCCGCCCTCGCTATGCACGAGGCCTTGCGGCAGAGCCCGCGGTTTTCGCCGATCTTCCCGCCCGAGCTCGACATCGTGGTCTGGGCCGTGCGAGCACGCTCGGCCAGTGAGTCTTCGGCCATGGCGCAGCAGATTTTCGATTCTGCCGCTGAGGAGAACTTGCATCTGGCGTTGGCCACGTTCCCCCGGGACATGTGCGAGGCAGCTGAGGCCATCGAGGATTGGGATAGGCCCGAGCTGACCTGTTTGCGGTCTTGTGTCATGAAGCCCGAGCACCACGCATGGATGGACGAGATCCTCGCCCGCCTCGAGATAGCCAGCACCTCATAGGCCTCTGTTCCAGCCAGGATTTCGCTGGTAGTCTCTCCTCTTGGAACCTCTCACATAGGAGCTTTGAAATGCATAACAACATCCTCATGCTCGCCGTCGTGACCCTGATGGCGGTCGGCATTGCTTGTACCCAACCAACTGGAGAACAGGAGGACAGCTCGGCGATGGCGAGCGCGGAAGGCAACGTCCTTTTGGCGGAGTGGACCGGACCCTATGGTGGCGTGCCGGCCTTCGACAAGATGGATCTGGCGGCGCTGAAGCCGGCACTCGAGATCGGAATGGCGGCGAGTCTCGAGGAGATCGACGTCATCGCCAACAACCCCGAACCCCCCACTTTCGACAACACGATCTTGGCTATGGAGCGCTCTGGGGCGGATCTCGACAGGGTGTTCCCCTACTTCGGGATCTGGAGATCCAACCTCTCGTCACCCGAAGCCCGCGAGATCCAGACAGAGATGGCGCCGAAGCTGTCCGAGTTTCGATCGAAGATCACCCAGAACGAAAAGCTCTTCGAGCGCATCCAGGCGGTCTACGAGAGCGACGAGATGGAGTCGCTGCGACCCGATCAGCAGCGCCTCGTGTGGTTGATCTACAACAATTTTGCGCGCAGTGGCGCTACCCTGGAGGGCGAAGCCAAGAAGCGCTATGCCGCTATCAATCAGCGGCTGGCCGAGCTCCATACGCAGTACGGCAACAACATGCTGGCCGATGAAGAGGGCTATGTCCTCTACCTGACCGAGGATCAATTGAGCGGTCTGCCGGATTCGTTTGTGCAAGCCGCAGCGGCGGCAGCTACCGAGCGGGGTCACGAAGGCGAGTACGCGGTCACCAACACGCGTTCGTCCATGGATCCGTTCTTGACGTTCTCTGATGAGCGCGACCTGCGAGAGAAGGTCTGGCGGACGTACTACTCACGCGGGGACAACGGTGACGAGCATGACAACAATGCGCTGATCCCGGAGATCCTCCAGCTGCGTGACGAGCGCGTCAAGCTTCTCGGTTACGAAAACTATGCCTCCTGGAGGCTCGAGGACCGCATGGCCAAGACTCCTGAGAACGCTCTCGAGCTGATGGAGACTGTCTGGGCAGCGTCGATCGCTCGAGTCGCGGAGGAGGTGGCGGACATGCAGGCGATCGCCGACGCCGAAGGCGCCGGCATCACGATCGAGCCCTGGGACTATCGCTACTACGCGGAGAAGGTCCGTTTGGCCAAGTACGATCTCGACTCCGACGAGGTGAAGCAGTATCTGCAACTGGAGAACCTACGTGAGGCCATGTTCTATGTGGCGGGCCGACTGTTCAACTTCGAGTTCACTCCGGTACCGGACGGCTCGGTCCCCGTGTTTCACGAGGATGTGAGGGTCTGGGAGGTCACAGACAAAACCACCGGTGATCACGTCGGACTGTGGTACCTGGACCCCTATGCGCGCACCGGCAAACGTTCGGGCGCCTGGGCCACCATGTACCGTAGCCACGAGACCTTCGACGGCAAGGAGACGGTGCTGGCCGCGAACAACTCGAACTTCATCAAGGGTGCACCCGGTGAGCCCGTGTTGATTTCCTGGGACGACGCCTCGACTCTGTTCCACGAGTTCGGGCACGCCCTGCACTTCCTGGCAGTCGAACGTCGAATATCCGACCCTCAACGGTGGCGTGCGCGACTACACCGAGTTTCAGTCCCAGCTGTCTGGAGCGCTGGCTGCCCACCGACGAGGTGATCGACACCTATCTCGTGCATGTGGAGACCGGCGAGCCGATCCCGGATGAGTTGGTGGCCAAGCTCAAGAAGGCGAAGACGTTCAACCAGGGATTCTCGACGACGGAGTATCTGGCTTCGGCCTTGGTCGACATGATGTACCACACCACGGACCCGACGGGTCTGGACGCCGATGCCTTCGAGCGTGAAGCGATGGCGAAGCTGAACATGCCGGATGAGATCGTCATGCGGCATCGCAGCCCGCACTTCAGCCATATCTTCTCGAGCGAGGGCTACTCGGCCGGCTACTACGGCTATATGTGGGCCGACGTTCTCACGTCCGACGCTGCCGAAGCCTTCGAGCAGGCTCCGGGTGGCTACTACGACGAGGAGCTGGCCAAGAGCCTGGTGGAGAATCTGTTTGCGCCGCGCAATGCGGTCGATCCGGCCGATGCCTACCGCGCCTTCCGCGGTCGCGATGCCGAGATGGAAGCGTTGATGCGAGACCGCGGTTTTCCGGTACCGGGAGAAGAGTAGGGGAGGGCGCAAGGCCTTGAAGCGGCTCCGGCCTCGGTGGCCGGCCGTTGTGCGGTTGCTTGTCGGGAACCGAGTCCGGCGGGCTCCGGTCTAACTAGATAGACAGGAGCCTGCAATGAAGAGAAGACGCCAAGACCCGATCGAGTCCTCGCTGCCGTTCTATTTGGGAGAGGAGACCCAGGACAAGAGATCTCTGCGGTCGGCCATGATTCTGGCCGTGTTTGTCCATGCGGCCCTGTTTTCGGTGACGTTCCCGGAATTCATTCAGGATGTGGCCGAGGCCAGAAATGCGCAGGTTATTTGTCGTCCGGCCAGTGAGTTTCAAACCGCCGATCGACAGGCACCAGACCCTGCCGTCAGAGAGGTCCCGGCGCATGCCGATTCCCGATCCGACTCCAGACGATCCGGAGCCGTTCCTGACTCGGTTGCCCGCGACGCCATCCCTCGACCTGCCCTCGAATCTGGTCGGCATCGACTTTGTCGTGCCACCGACACCGCCGGCTGAACCAGGCCCCGTCGAGTTCCACTCCAAGATGGTGCGCCCCAGACGGATTTCCGGCACCGACCCGCACTACACGGAGATCGCTCGGCGAGCGCGTCTCGAGGGAGTGGTGATCCTCAGAGCTGTGATCAGTCGGGAGGGCGATGTACGCGACCTCAGCATCGTCAAACCTCTCGGCCTGGGTCTGGAGGATGCAGCGGTGCAAGCGGTCCAGGACTGGAAGTTCGAGCCCGCAAGTCTCGACGGCGCGCCTGTAGACGTCATCTACCGTGTCACGGTGAGGTTCCGTCTCCGGTAGATCGATTGCAGGATTGGGATCCAGACCTCGCGTTGTTGACTGGGATGGTGCGAATGTGGAGTGATCGCAGTAGGATCCGAGTAGTCCTGACTCGAGGATCGGTGGAATCAGTGACGGCTTCCCTCCAGTTTCGTTCCATTCCCCAAACTGCAGCCAAGGTTCTCGCGGCAGCGTGCCTGACGCTGCTCGGAGCCCTTCCTGCCGGGGCAGATCTCTGGTATCAGCACTATCAGAAGGCGCAGGAAGCACTCGAGCGGCAAGAGTGGGAGAAGGCTGTCGAAGAGCTCAACCAGGCGATTCAACGCCGCGGCGACTCGGGTGCACGGGTTCGCACCTACGGCATGCGAACCACCGACTACTTTCCCTATCTGGGTCTGGGTATCGCCTACGTGAACCTGGAACAGCCCGATGCTGCGTTGCAGGCGTTCGAAACCGAAGAGCGGCTCGGAGCCATCGAAGCCTCCGACGAGGCGCGACAGCGTCTCCTCGAGTCTCGCGCCGAAGCCCTCTCGGCCATCGAAGCGCGCGCCGGCGATGAGCGGGATCGTATCGAGCAGATTCTGCGGGACAGCATGAGGGAAGCGCAGAACCTGGCCGCCAGCGGCGAGTTGGACGAAGCCATGGTGGCGCTGGGTCGGGGTCTGGCTGTGGCGCCCGAGGACCCGGAAGCCAATGTGCTGATGGAGAAGCTCCGCACCGATGCGCGCCGACGCGAGGCCGAGCGGCGCCTGGAGAAGCAGATCGACGAGCTCGTCGCCGAAGGGTCGGAGTTCTTGGAGCAAGGAACTCTCGACGAGGCGGCGAAGCGGTTCCGTCAGGCATTGAGTCTCAAACCGGGTGACAGCGAGCTGGAGAACTTGCTCGAGCAGGCTCAGACAAGGCTGAGAGATGAGCTCCAGCAGCAGAGCGATGCGGGGGAGGCGGTGCTGAAGATCGAGCAATCGCTGGCCGAGGTGGCGAGACTGGAAAGCGCGGACCGTCTGGATGAGGCTCTGACTCTCCTGCAGAGTGTTCTGGCACTCGATCCTGACGATCCCGAGGTGCAGGCCATCGAAAGCCGATTGGTCTCGGCGCGTGATCGGGTGCAGCGAGAGGCCAGCGATCGGCAGACTGCCGACGAGCGAAATCGCCGCCGCTGCCGACTACTTCTCGGAGGGCCGATTCGAGGAGTCGCTGACCGCAGCCAACCGTGCGTTGGCGTATTCGCCAGGAGATCCCGAGGCCTTGGATCTCGTGGCGCGCTCGTATCAGGAGATCAGTCGAGTGCTGTTGGGGCGCAGCGGTCGGGGGCAACATCCCGCCGGCGATTCGGTTCGTGGATTTCCGTCAAGAAAGCGAGGATGGGGTCTCGCTCCAGGTGGTGAGGGATCCGCGCTTCCGCCTGGCCGGGATGGTGATCGACAACTCCCCCGTCGACATCGAGTTCACGGATTCGCGAGAACACGAGCTATCGGTCGAGGTCGACCGGCAGCAACTGGGCGACTTTTATCTCACCGAGTTCCGGGTCGACCACGAGCTGTCAGCCGGACTCGAGAGTCTGCGTGTCGTAGCGACCGATGCCGAGGACCTCACTGCGAGCAGCGGGTACACGGTGATCTATATACGACCGGCCTGGCGGTCACCCTGGTGGCTCGGTCTGTCGGCCGCCGTTCTGGTCGGTTTGGTGGGTGCGGTGCTGGTGCGTCGTTCCCGACGCCTGACTAGCCGGCGTCGACGCCGGTTCAACCCATACGTAGCGGGGGCCCCGGTGCTGGACGAGGACCTGTTCTTTGGTCGTGACCTGCTCCTCGATCGCATCCTGCAGACCATCCACAACAACAGTCTCTTGCTCTATGGCGAGCGTCGGATCGGCAAGACGTCGATCCAGCACCATCTCAAGAAGCGTCTGTTGGAGCTGCAAGATCCGGCCTATGACTTCTTCCCGGTGTATGTGGACCTCCAGGGCACGCCGGAGGAGCGCTTCTTCGCCACCATCGCCGAAGATGTCTTTCAGCAACTGGCGGATCAGGTAGAGATGCCGGCTCAGCCCAGCTTTGAAGACGAAAAGTCCGAGTACTCCTACCGCGACCTGGTCCGGGACCTGCGGAGCGTCATCCGTCAGCTCGAGGCCGCCAGCAGCAAGAAGATCAAGCTGGTCCTGCTGATCGATGAAGTGGACGAGCTCAACGACTACGACCCCCGTATCAATCAGCGCCTCCGCAGCCTGTTCATGAAGAGCTTTGCGGAAAGCCTCGTGGCCGTCGTCTCCGGGGTCGAGATCAAGAAGCACTGGGAGCGGGTGGGGAGTCCCTGGTACAACTTCTTCGAAGAGGTCGAGGTGCTGCCCCTGAACGACGAAGAGGCGCGTCATCTCATCGAGCGACCCATCGCGGGTGTTCTGCGGATGGGCGACGGGGTGGTCGATCGGATTCTCGAGATCACGGGTAAGCGTCCGTATCTGATCCAGAAGATGTGTGTCTCGCTGGTCAACGAGGCCTACGAACGGGGGAGCACGACGATCTCGGTGACCGATGTGGAGGCCTTGGCTCCGGCGGAGGTGCCATGACAACGCTCAAGATCATTCCCTATGTCGTCGGCCAGTGGGTCCGGGGAGATCGCTTCTACGGTCGCCAGGCCGTGCTGTCCGAGATTCTGGAGGGTCCGCGCGAGAGCCTCTGGCTGGTGGGGACCCGCAGGATCGGCAAGACCTCGCTCCTCAAGGAACTGGAATCCCGAGCCAGTGCCGAGACCAGTGGCTTCGTGCCCTTGTTCTGGGACTTCCAGGGTGCGGATGATCCACGCGAGCTCCATCTGAGCTTCCACGATGCCCTGCTGGACGCCGAAGAGCGTTTGGCAGCGCTCGACGTCGATCTATCGACCCTGGATCCGGAGGATCTTTTCGGGTCCCTGAGTCGTCTGCGCCGACACCTCCGCTCGACGGGTAAGCGTCTACTGCTGCTGTGCGACGAGGTCGAGGAGCTCATCAAGCTGCAGGGCAAGGATCGCTCGCTGCTGCGTAAACTGCGAAGCGCACTGCAGTCGGGCGGCGAAGTACGCTCGGTGCTGACCTCGACGATCCGCCTCTGGGTCCTGGCTGAAGAGAGAGGCGACACCTCACCGTTCCTGCATGGCTTCGCCCCCCCGCTGTATCTGTCGACAATGACCGACGAGGGTGCCCGGAGTCTGCTGCGACAGGAGCACCTGCCCGAGGCAGCCCGACCCGTCCTCGAAACCGAGGTGGTGGAAGCGCTACGGCAGCCTTGTGACAATCATCCCTATCTGCTGCAGCTGGTGGGCAAGAGGTATCTGGAAGTGGGGGATGTGGACGAGGCCCTGGAGCGGGTGGCCACGGATGAGATGGTGAGCTACTTCTTCGCGGTCGATTTCGAGATGCTGTCACCCCAGGAGCAGCAGATCCTGCGCACGGTCGCCGAGATGACGGCGGCCAGCAGCGGCTCGTTGGAGGAACGTCTGGATCTGACGGCGAGTCCGGTTGCCGGCGGTCTGCTGCGGCTCGAGAACCTGGGATTCTTGAGGCGGAACGCCGAGCGCCAGCTCGTCCTCGCCAACCGTTTCTTCCAGGAGTGGATCCGGCGGTCGGCCCGCCAGGAGAGTTCCCGGGCGGATCTCGGGACAGAGACACCGCCATTTGCGGAGCGGGTAACCGAGATCCTCTCCCAGATCGACACCCGGACGAAGGAGGAGGGTGCCGCCAGCCCGCAGGAGCTGCTGGAGGTGGTCTATGACGATCTGCGTCAGCTCGCCCGCCGCTATATGAGTCGGGAGCGGGCGAACCATACCCTGCAGCCGACGGCCCTGGTTCACGAGGCCTATATGAAGCTCGCGGATCAGTCCCGGGTCGAATGGCAGGGCAGAACCCACTTCTACGCCGTCGGCGCCCAGGCGATGCGCAGAATCCTTATCGATCATGCCCGCGGTCGACAGCGCAACAAGCGAGGCGGGGACTGGCTGCGCGTCACCTGGGCGGAAGAGGTCTTTCCCGGCGGCAAACGGGATCTGAGCGATGAAGAGTTGATGGATCTCGATCAAGCCATCGAGGAGCTGGCGGAGATCGATGAGAGACAAGCGCGGGTGGTGGAGTTGAGGTTCTTTGGGGGCCTGACCGTCAAGGAGGTCGCGGAGGCCCTGGGGGTCTCGGAACGTACCGCCGATGGGGATTGGGCCAAGGCTCGGGAATGGTTGAAGGGTAGGCTCTCGAGAGAGGTAGATCCATCGTGAATACCAGGCTACTGAGCACCACCGTTTCAGTCTTCACGAAAGCCCTCGCCTTTGCGGCGTTGCTTCTCGGAATATGGGAAAAAGGAGCTGTCGCTCAAGACTCGCCTCAACCCATTCTGGCCACGCAATTCAGCTTCTCGAACCCGGGTGCCCGAAGCCTTGGACTGGCGGGTGCTTTCGTGGCTTTGGCCGACGATGCCACCGCTGCCTGGGCGAATCCGGCTGGGTTGGTCCAGATCACGAGGCCCGAAGTCTCGGTGGAAGGCAGATACTGGGAATACTCGACACCCTTTGTCGTCGGGGGTCGAGTCACTGGGGAGCCGAGTGACGTCGGACTCGATACCGTCTCCGGCCTGCGGACCAAGGACTCTGAGAGCGACGCCACGGGGTTGGCCTTTCTGTCCTTTGTCTATCCTGCGGAGCGATGGTCGGTGGCCGTCTATCGCCACGTCTTCGCGAACCTCGAGACCCAGGGTGAGACGGAGGGTCTGTTCGGGGGCGGCACCGACTGTTGTGCTGTTCGCTACCTGGATCAGCGGAATCGGTCGCTTCTCGACATCGATCTCCTATGGCCTCTCGGCAGCCTACAGAATCACCGACACGCTTCAGTCTCGGACTCGGACTCGTCTACTACGAGTCCCGGCTCGAGATCCAGTCGGATCTCTATTTCTGGGACGATCTCGACGATCCACTCGGCAGTGGTACGAGCTATCTGCCTGAGCGCTTCGTTCTTGGACAGACTTCTGTTCGTGACGATCAGAGCTTCGATCTCAGCGGTGGTTTCCTGTGGAGAGATCAACCCACGTGGAGTCTTGGCGCTCGATATCGAGAGGGACCGACGTCTGCTCGGTGAACAGGAGTCGCGACCGTAGGTCACATCCTCGATCTGGGTGTGCCGCCCGGCACGGTCGTCGAGCTGGGATTTCGAGGAGAGAGGCCGAGTCTGCCGGACAACTACGGTCTCGGCGTCGCCTATCGCTCTGGCGATGGTCGGCTGACCGTCGGTTTCGAGTGGGATCGCGTGACGTACTCGGATACCGCTCGAGAGTCTGAGGCCTCGACGACCAGGGGATCGACGACGCCGATGAGCTCCGATTGGGTGGTGAGTGGGCTTTTCTGCAGTCCAAGCCGCTTCTGGCTCTGCGTGCGGGAATCTGGCACGATCCCGACCATCAGACCCGGGCCAATGAGAATGCCGACGACTTCACCACGAGCCCTTCTCCAGCCGGGAGAGGACGAGCTCCACTTTGCCTCGGGTTGGGTGCGGCGTTCAAGAGCTTTCAGATCGATGGAGCGCTGGATTTCTCGGATTCGGTCAACACCCTCTCGTTGTCGGCGATCTACAGCTTCTAGACCAGCTCCTGCAGGGCCATCCGCAGTTCGCTGGCCGATGAGAAGCGGCTGTCCGGGCTCTTCTCCAGGCAGCGGAGGATGAGACGGCTCAGGCTCGCGCTGATGACCGGTGTTGAGCTCCCGAGGATCGGGAGGATGGTCGTGTCGATGCTGTTCCAGGACTTCACCCACGGTCTCGCCCTCGAAGGGCTTTCGCCCGGTTGCCATCTCGAAGAGCACCACTCCCAGGGCATAGAGATCCGGTTCGTTCGTCGACGGGCCCGGCTCCGGCCTGTTCTGGCGAAACATAGTGGGGAGTGCCGAGAAAGAGACCCGGGCTGGTGATCCCGGGATCGTCGAGCTGTCGAGCCAGACCGAAGTCGGTCAGCTTGGGCTCGCCCGAGCTGTCCAGCAGGACATTCTGGGGTTTGATGTCCCGATGGAGAATCTTGCGCGAGTGGGCGGCTTCCAACGCCGAGGCCAGCTTGATGCCGACGTGGATCACGACGGACTCGGACAAGGCGCCTTCTTCGTGGATGATCCGGCCGAGGGTGGGGCCATCGACCCATTGCATGGTGAGGTAGCGACGGCCGGCGGCCTGGCCGAGATGGTAGACCCGGAGGATGTTCGGGTGCGCCAGATCGCGTGAGAGAACGATCTCCTGTCGAAAGCGCTCCAGGATCTGTGGGTGGTCCGAGTACTCGGGTCGCAGGATCTTGATCGCCAGCTTGGTCTCGAGCAGACGATCGTGGGCGAGGTAGACGAGACCGGTGGCCCCCTCTGCCGAGCAGCTCCAGGATCTCGTAGCGATCGTCGAGGAGGTCGTCCGAGACCGGCTGGCTCGGCAGGAGCCGTCGCTGGAGGAGGCGGAGAGATCCTTCAGCCATTTCCGGAAGAATCGGTTGGCGAGAACGAGCTGTCGTTCTGGGGTGCGACGCAGGAAGCCGAGGCTTTCGAGCCTCAGCAGGCCGCCGGTCACCTGGCTCGCCGCCAGATCCAATCGCTCCTCGAGGGAGCCGCTGGTGGCGGCCGACATCTCGCCCACCGTGCGCAGGATCTGCTGCTCGGTCGGCGACAGCATCTCGAAGTCGACCGCGAAGAAATAGCTGACCATCTCATCCGTGGCGACCTGTTCGAGGGCCTCCTCCACAGAACCGAGCTCGAGATACCTCTTGCCCATCAGCTGCAGCAGATATGGATGATTGTCGCAGGCCTCTCGGATTCGCTGCACCGTCGTCGGACTCCAGCGACGGCCGGGATTCCCGCGGTAGGTGTTCCTGCCGGAGGAGCGCCTCGGCTTCCTCGTCGGTCATCGTCGACAGATACACCGGAGGCGCGAAACCGTGCAGGAACGGCGGAGGTGTCTCCCCGTTCGTCGGCCAGGGCCCAGAGCCGGATCGTCGACGTCAGCACCGAGCGCACCTCGCCGCCGGATTGCAGTGCGCGGCGCAGCTTGCGCAGGATCGACGGATCCTGTTCGTGCAGCTTGATCAGCTCCTCGACCTCGTCGCAGAGCAGTAGCAGCCGCTTTGCCTGTCGAGCGGAGATGTCGGCGCAGGCGCCCCAGGGATCGCGAAGAGATCCTGCGGATCCAACGCTGCCAGATCGACACCCAGAGTTGCCAGAGGCTCCTCGGCGTCGAGCAGGGCATCGTGGAAAGCTCAGATGCAGCTCGCCGGGGTCGTCGGCACCCTGGAGATCCCAGAACAACGGCAGAAAGCCGCTGGTCTCGACGCTCGTCCGGTGCTCGAGCTCCTTGAGCAACGACGTCTTGCCGATCCGCCGAGTCCCCAGGAGCCAAAGGCTCTCACGGGGCCCTTCCAGGATCTCGGACAGGACCTCCTCGGCGACCGTAGAAACCGGTCCCCCGTACCCACTGACCCACGACGTAGGGAATGGTTGGTGAAGCGCCCATGCTTTCCCAGCTTGGTTGCAGGAGAATCGACCTTTCGCAGTATCGCATATCGATCTTTCCCGGGCGTAGTTACAAGTAGTGGACAAGATTGCGGAAGGCCCGATCTCGTGTCGCGTTAGAGACCAGGAAGGATGGGAAGGTGAATCTTTCGTTGGATTTGGATGGGCCAGGGGCCAGGATCCGAGTGACCGGCTACCTGAGCCGGCAAGCAGGCGAGAATCTGTCGGTACTTCTGCGGGATCTCGGCAGGATGGATATCTTCGAGATCGAGCTCGATCTCTCACAATGCTCGCCCGTTTGTGTCGGCGCCCTGGAAACGCTTCTGGACTGCAAATTCCGTCTTGCCGCCAGAGGCGTGAGAATGGTGTTCAGCAAGCGCCAGCCGGCGGTATCGAAGGTCTTCCAGATCATGGGTCTGCGGCAGGATGGCGAGCTGCCGGCCGAAGCGGGAGTCCGAGGCAACAGGCTCCGAACATCACGTATAGACTCCACAGAGGACATCGGGAGAGGAGGAAGGTGGCTGGCGTGAAGGTGATCGGACGATTCTCGGTTCTTGTGCTGGGAATTCTGCTGGGAGGTGTCCAGCTCGAGGCCCAGGGAGGGCCGACCACCATCCAGTTCAGCTTTTCCAATCCTGGCGCCAGAAGTCTTGGGATGGGCGGAGCCTTTGCAGCCGTCGCCGACGACGCCACCGCTGCCTTCGCCAACCCTGCCGGGCTGACGCAGCTGACCCGTCCCGAGATCTCCGTCGAGGGTCGCCACTGGAGCTATTCGACTCCCTTCACGGTCAGCGGTCGAGTGCACGGTGAGCCGACCGGTATCGGTCTCGATGGTCCGATCCGGACAGAGTACTCGGAGTTCGACTCGACCTCGTTGTCCTTCCTGTCCGTTGTCTACCCGGGACGCAATTGGACACTGGCCTTGAGCCGGCATCAGTCGGCCAAGTTCGAGGCCCTCTCCCAGACGCAGGGCCTCTTCACCGATGATCAGGAGGATGATCCTCAGCCGCGGTGTTTAGCAGGTACCGACATCTGCAGATACCCCGACTATCAAAGAAGGACAGAGGCGGATATCACCTCCACGGCGGTGTCCTTCGCCTATCGGTTGTCAGATGCCTTCAGCTTCGGTCTCGGACTCTCGTACTTTCAGGGCACATTCCAGATGGATCAGGATACTTACCTGCCTGTGGACGAGACTCTGCCGGAGGGGTTCTTCGGACCCAATGCCTATGTCTCGGAGGCGAGGTACGGCTCCGGCCTCTACGGTTTCGACGATGAGGACTGGGGGTTGAACCTCGGATTGCTCTGGTTTCCGAACCGCCAATGGAGCGTCGCCGGCTTCTTCCGTCAGGGAGGCGAGTTTCTGGGCACCGGAGTGGAAGTCAGCGGTCCAGCTCTCGATCCACCGTTTCCGGTGGGCACGATCGGGGCTGAAGAGTCCGGAATCCCTTTGAAGACTCCCAATGTGTTTGGCCTCGGAGTGGCCTACCGATCGAAGGAGGGGTCATGGACTGCCAGCTTCGAATGGGACAGGGTGCTGTACTCGGAAATCCTCGAGAGCATCGGTAGCGCCGACCTCATCGGTACGGAAACCGTCCGGCTGGACGATGCCGATGAGCTGCGCCTCGGTGTCGAGTACGCCTTCCGTCGATGGACCCCGCTGCTGGCGGTTCGGGGAGGGGTCTGGAGCAACCCGGACCATTCCATTCGCTCGATCGAAAGTGAAGATCCACTGGAACTGGCCGTGCTGCCTGGAGGCGAGGGTGACGTGCACTTCGCACTGGGTCTCGGGATTGCCTTCAAGGACCTCCAGATCGATCTCGCTGTCGACTTCTCGGACCTCGTGGAGACCGCGGCTCTGTCCTTCATCTACCAGTTCTGAGGTCGACCCCCGACACGACGGAGCGTGCAGACGGAGTCTAGACGTTGAAGCGGAAGTGGACGACTTCGCCGTCCTGGACGAGATAGTCCTTGCCCTCGAGCCGCAGCAGGCCCTGGTCGCGGCAGCTGGCCAAGGAGCCCAGGTCCAGCAGATCCTCCCAGGCCGTCACCTCGGCCCGGATGAAGCCGCGTTCGATGTCGCTGTGGATGGCGCCGCCAGCTTTGCGGGCGTGGGTGCCGTGGCGCAAGGTCCAGGCCCGAACCTCGTCTTCGCCGACCGTGAAGAAGGAAATCAGACCCAGCAGCCGGTAGCTGGCCCGAATGACCCGGTCGAGGCTGGGTTCGGCCAGTCCGAGGTCCGCCAGAAACTCCGCCTGATGCTCGGCATCGAGGTGGGAGATCTCTTCCTCGATGGGCGCACTGACCGTCACCACCTCCGGGTACCGCACATTCTTGTCCTGGCCGGCTTGTCCGATGTTCCTGACGCGGCCGTTGCTGCCGTCGTGCTGCCGTCTGCTGTAGCGGCCGGCCTCTGCGCCGGCCGGTCAACGCTCGATCCTCATCCACATTCATCACCAACAGCAAGGGCTTGGCACTCAACAACTGGAATCCCCGTAGACGCCGCTCGTCTTCGGCCGCAAGCTCGAGAGTCCGCAATGGCTGCTCTGCCTCGAGAGTCGGGAGGATCGTGTCGATCAGCAGCGCCCGCTCGCGTTGCTCGTCGGCCGACAGGCCTCTCTTCTGCGCTTTGTCCAGACGTTCGATGCGTCGGGTGACGATGTCCAGATCGGCAAGGATCAACTCGAGGTCGACAATCTCGATGTCCCTGTCGGGATCGACGGAGCCTTCGGAGTGGAGAATCTCGGGATCGTCGAAGACTCGAACGACATGGGCCAGCGCATCGACTTCTCGCAACCGCGCCAGATCGAGGCTCTCGGCTCCACCACCCTTCTGGATGCCGGGGATATCCACGTAGATCACTGTTGCCGGTGTGAACTTCTTGGGCTGATAGTGATCTCGCAACCGGGAAAGTCGGGGATCGGGTACAGAGGCCACAGCGACGTTGACCTGGCTCGATACCTGATAGGCGTTCGTGGACTGGCGGGAAGCCGTCAGGGTATTGAACAAGGTGGTTTTGCCGACTTTGGGCAGACCGATGATTCCTACTTCCATGACACGAGCCTCGTCGATTCAGGGTGTTTTGGGCAGAGATAGCCCGGGACGGCGAAGAATACAGTACTTCACCGGTACGAATCCAGTCGCGGCTGGGCGGTTCTTGCTTGGAGCGCTAGACCAGCTCGAACCTTCCTTGGAAGAAGCGGAGCTTCTCGGGCTCGTAGACGAACCTCAAGCCCTGGATCTCGTCCCGCCGCTCGTAAAGCCGAATGATGCCATCGGCAACGGCCCGCATGTGGTCGCGGGTGTAGACACGCCGCGGGATGGTCAGACGAACCAGCTCGAGCGGCGGCCGGTAGTTCTCACCCGTTTCGGGGTTGCGTCCCTTGGAGACATTGCCCCTTTCCATGGCGCGAACCCCGGTCTCGACGTAGATCTCCGCCGCCAATCGCTGCGCCGGAAACTCGTCCTGGTCGATGTGGGGCAGGAAGGCCTTGGCGTCGAGAAAGATGGCATGACTACCCGGTGGCGTCACGATGGGGACACCGGCGTCGAGCAGCATCTGACCCAGAGCCGCAGTCTGGCGAACGCGGGCGCGGATATAGCGGTCATCCAGCATCTCGCCGACGCCGACGGCGATGGCTGCCAGATCGGATGTGGCGAGACCCCCATCGGTGATGTTGCCTTCATAGATCCGCAGCAGATGCTCGGACTTCTCGGCCCACTCGGCGTTGTCCTTGAAGGCCAGGAGGCCACCGATGTTGATCAGAAAGTCCTTCTTGCCAGAGACCGTGCAACCATCTCCATAGAGAAGCATCTCCAGCAGAATGTCCCGGACCTTCGTCGTTTTGTAGTGCGGATCCCGCTGCTGGATCATGACGGCGTTCTCCGCCATGCGGGTGGCATCGAAGAACACAGGAATGTGGTGGTTGCTGCAGTAGCCGTAGACGTCCCGCATGTTCTCCATCGACACGGGCTGACCACCGGCCATGTTCACGGAATGCTCGAAGGAGATATAGGCGATTTTTTCCGCCCCGTGCTCGTCCACCAGGGCTTCGAGCTTCTGCATGTCGATGTTGCCCTTCCAGGGAAAGTCGCTGCTGGGGTTGTGGGCCTCGTCGACGATGATGTCGGCGAAGATGCCCCCGGCGAGCTCCTGGTGCAGCTTGGTGGTGGTGAAGTACATGTTGCCCGGCACGAGCTGGCCAGGCTGGATCATGACCTCGGAGAGAATCTGCTCGGCCGCTCGTCCCTGATGGGTGGGGATGATGTGCTCATACCCGGTGGCTTCCCGAAGCACATCGACCAAGTGATGGTATTCATCGGAGGTCGTGGGTGTCGCCCGAGCGCCGTCGTAGGCCGCCCACTGGTCGGTGCTCATGGCGGAGGTACCGGAGTCCGTCAGCAGGTCGATGGTGACGTCGGCAGAGCGCAACAGGAAGGTGTTGTAGCCCGCCTCCGCGATGGCGCGCTGGCGATCGTTGCGGCTCAGTGTGGCGATCCGTTCTATCGTGTGAATGACGAAGGGATAGGTGTCGAACTCGAAGGGCTCCAGATCCGAATAGACCCAGCGGTAGCGCATCTGATCGCGCCAGATTCCTTCCTGGACGGGCTCGAGCGGCGGCACGCTCTCGCGCTCCTTGTAGAGGCTGATGATCGCATCGGCAACCTGGTCGAGTTGACGAGTGGTCATCGCCAGGCGGGGAATCTGCACGGCAACCAGATTGTCCCGGCCGACCAGACCGTGGGCCAGAGCCCGTACCCCCGACATCTCGTAGAGGGCGGCCGAGAAGGCATCCTGCTGATGGCTCCCGAGATGGGGAAAGAACTCCTCGGCGAGCACATAGGCACCGTCGCAGCCCCTCTCGATGGGCACACCGGCGTCTGCCAGGCGCTGGGTGAAGTGCTCGGTCTGCTGCATGACCCACTGCACCTCTTCCTCGAGGCACATCTCTTCCAGGCCACGCGCGAAGACCTCCATGGTACGCCCGGCCATACCGCCGTAGGTGTGCAAGCCCTCGTACACCACAACCTCGTTCATGAAGCCTTCGTAGTCCTGGGGGTTGTCGGTGACCAGAAGACCTCCGGTAGGGCACTTGGGATCCTGCGCACCGTCGATCTGGAATACGTGCGCCATTTTGGCGATTTCTTTGACCAAAGAGGCGATGCTGCGAGAGGCCATGCCCGACTCGTGCTGTTGGATATACCAGGCGTTCTCGATCACCCGGGAACCGTCCATGATGAGTCGTTTGCCGAATTTTCCGGCCAGGGTCCGCACACCACGAAGGTTCTCCAGGCTGAAGGGGTGCTGACCATCGGCGAAGGCCTGCAGACCGACGATGGCGACATTGCCGCCCTCGAGGAGCTCCTCGAGACGCGCCAGGTCGACGTTGCCGGTGAAGATCTCGGCTTCATGATCGCGGATGTCCGGAACCTCGACGTCTCTCGGGGTGAGCACGTCGATGCGGGTGCGGGCATTCGAGGGTAGCTGCGAGCCCGAGGGGACCAGGGTGGCGGTCACCAACTTGACGCAGCCCAGGACGTTGTGGGTGGGGCAGACGTAGGTGTGTCCCAGGACCTCGTGCACCGCCTTCTCGAGATTCTCGAAGTTCCTCGCCCCGGCGTAGGCCTCATCACCGATCAGCTGACCAGAGAGCTGTTCCTGGGTCATGGCGCTGGTGCCCAGGGAGCACATGTCGAAGCTGACCTGGGAAGGCGTCAGATTGAAGACGTTGAAATGGGCCTTGGCCAGGTACTTCTTGCGCTCTTCCAGCGTGGGAAAGGAGATGGGGCGAATGGTCTTGATCTTGTGGGGCTCGTGAGCGAGCATTCGTGTCATGGGTTTTCCTCCACCGACTGTCACGGAGGGCGACGAGGCGAGCCGCAGACGGGTAAGTGGCAGTCGGACTTGAAATGAATGCGGCCGCGAAGCAGGCCGCTCGAAAGTGATTTCCCGCGCCGGGAGCGTCGTCCCGACTGGCAGATTCTACCACCAGGAAGACCTGAGGCTCAGTGAATTGGCGCCTGCGGTCGGGTCGGTGAACCGGTGTCGGCCGGACCGCCGCGAACTCTGGATGTCACCAGCAGCGCTAGGCGCCGAACCACCTCTTGATGCGGCTGGTCTCGAACTCGTCCTTGTCGGGTCGAAACTCCGGGAGGGGCCGCTGAGCTCGACTCGAGGAGCGTCACCTTCGAGGAAGTTGGCTCGATCTTCGCCACTTCGCCGCCGCCAAACTCGAAATAGCAGGCACCTTGCGCCCGGAATGCTCCGACGTCTCCCCCGCCTTGAATTGTCTTGAGGATATCGCTGGCGACGGTTGCGGCAGCGTCTTCGGCAAAAGCGCCCGCCTTCGGTACGGCCAGGTCACCGACTGGAATGTGCACCACGTCTCCCAGGGCCCACACCCGATCGAATCGGGTTCGCATGGTCGCCGGGTCGACGCGGATCCAGCCCTTCTCTCCCAGCGGGCTGTTCCGAATGACGGCTGGGGGACGGTGTAGCGGAACGCCTATGAACAGATCGAACGGCACTCGATGTCCGTCGGCCGTGACCGCTTCCTTCGACAGCCGGATCGACCTCCACGACCTTGTGTTTCTTGTGCAGGCCGATCTGCATGGAGCCGAGCAGATCTTCGATCTGGCCTGAGACCGTGTCTGAGACGGGTATGGGTTGGGGTCCGGGGATCAGGACGTCGATCTGCACCGCGTTGCGGATGCCCTTCTCGGTGAACAGGTGATGAAGTTGAAACGCTCCTTCGTAAGGCGCTGGAGGACACTGGTAGGGCTTGTCGAAGATGCTGATGACGATGCGCCCCTCGGCAAACTCCTGGAGAACTGGATACAGGGCCTGGGCTCCCTCGAAGGTGTAGAAGGTGTGCCCCCCCGAGTCGAGAAAGCCGGGAGTGGCCTCTGGCGCCAGATCGACGCCGAGGCCGACGACGAGAAAGTCGGCCGACAGGTCTCCAGCAGAGGTCTCTATCTGCCGGGAGTTCGGATCGATAGATGCGATCTCGGCTTGTAGAAAGTGAATGCCTCGATCTTCCAACTGAGAGTACGAGGACTTGCACTGCTCGGGTTGTCGTCGGCCGAACATCACATCGAACTTGGTGAAGCCCATGCTGAAAAAGTCTCTCCTGTCGGCAAGAGTGATCCGAAAGCTCTCGTCCAGAGCGCTACGAAGCCGAGTTGCCACTTCGAGGCCGCCGAAACCGCCCCCCAGAATCAAAATATCGCCGCCCATGCTTTCCCCTTCCTTTGCCGGTTAAGTCAGTTGATTGTAATGAGGTCGAACTCGAAAGGCTAAGATGTCGAGACTGTGTCCCTGACGCTCATCGCCACTTGTCCGCTGGGCTTCGAGGAGTTTCTCGAGGATGAACTGACTCGTCTCGGGGTCTCGGATTGTCGTCGGGAAAAGGGTGCCGTGACCTTCGCGGGTTCCTGGGAGGACGTCCTGAGAGCCAACTGGCGCCTGCGAACGGCGAACAGAGTGCTGGTCGAACTCGCGAGGTGGGATGGTTCGAGCGCGGAATCTCTGGCGGCCGGAGCGGGCAAACTCGTGGAAGGGTCGCGCAGTTGGGAGGGTCTGCGGGCCGCTGAGCTCTTTGACCCCCGTCGCACCCTGGTGATCCGGGCGACCTCAGCGGGTTCTCAGATTCGGGATACCCGTTGGGTCGGCCTCAAAGTCAAGGATGGAATCGTGGATGCACAACGTCGGCGATTCGGCCGTCGGGCCTCGATCGACAAGGTCAACCCCCATGTGCGATTGCGGGTCTGGTTGTCGCGGGACCGGGCCACACTTCTCCTCGACACTTCGGGAGAGCCGTTGGACCGCCGCGGCTATCGGGTGGTCACAAGTGAAGCGCCGGTGCGCGAAAACCTGGCGGCAGCCTGTGTCCTGGCATCAGGATGGACCGGTTCGGGCCCCGTTGTGGATCCCATGTGCGGTTCCGGGACCTTGCTGGCAGAGGCCGCGGCCGTGGCACTTGGACTGGCCCCGGGAAGACTGCGTCAGCACTGGGCTTTCGAGCGGCTTCCGGGCTTCGACAATGCGGCCTGGCAGCGCATCCGCAAGGAGCCGATCCCCGCGCCCGGCAAGGAAGTGCGACTGTTTGGGGTCGACCGATCCTCCCAGGCCATCGCGGCAGCGACGACCAATCTCGGCAAGGCCGGTCTCGTCGGATCGGTTGACATTGGCGGTGGGGGATGCCTACACGTTTGAACCGCCAGCGGGGCCGGGTCTCCTCGTAGTCAACCCGGCCTACGGGGAGCGCCTGG
The DNA here is from genome assembly GCA_963719055.1 of uncultured Acidobacteriota bacterium. Taxonomy (GTDB): domain Bacteria; phylum Acidobacteriota; class Thermoanaerobaculia; order Multivoradales; family JAHEKO01; genus CAXMQZ01. The sequence continues at coordinate 118,308 of CAVRAU010000020.1, forward strand.
AAGAGAATCGTGAGCAGTGGCCGCGGCTGGGGGACATGATGAAGCAGCACTACAAGGGCTGGCAGGCCGTGGTCCTGGCGGGCGGCGAGGGTCTGGGCAAACACATCGGGTTGCGGCCGCGCAGGAGGATCCCGGTGCGCAATGGACCGTTGGAGGCTCGCATCCTGCTCTTCGATCTCTATTGACCGCAGAGGTGCCAGCCGATTCAGAGTGTCCTGCAAGGGGTGCCAGCCGAATAGGAGCGACGAATGCCCAGAAACAAACCCAGCATGACCGCGCGGAAGGTGGCCAGCGACTTCCTGTTTGTGGTGGAAGACCCGGAGACGGCGAAACTGGCTCCGCCAGGATCGGTGGCCACTACCTATGAGCTCCTCGGAGCGGCCGGCATGCTCAAGCCCTGGATGATCTCCCTCATCAAGGCGCCGTGGTACCAGAGATTCGGCCGGGCGCTCGAAAAGTCGATTCTTCACGGACAGATGCTGCATCTCGTCCTCCGCAAGAGATTTTTAGATGACGAGGTGCGTGAGGCGATCGCTGCCGGGGCCACCCAGGTACTGGTGGTGGGAGGAGGCTACGACAGCCTCTGTCTGCGTCTGGCAGCGGAATTTCCAGAGGTGACCTTTCTCGAATTGGATCACCCGCCGACCCATCAGAGCAAGGCCAAAGCGGTGCAGGCCATAGGTGCCAGCCGATTCAATCTCCATCTGCAGGGAGTCGACCTCTCGGAGCGGTCGCTTTCGGATTTCCTCGAGGAGAGCGACTTGTGGGACGGCAATGCGAAGAGCGCGGTGGTGGCCGAAGGCGTCTTGATGTATCTGGATGAAGCGGATGTGGTGGCCTTTCTGGCTGCGGTTCGATCTGCAAGTGCTATTGGGAGCCGCGTTCTAGTCACCTATATCCATGAGAAGGGAATGGGCCGAGAGTCGCTGGGTTGGCTCGGGAGCGTTCTGACAGTCTTCTTGAAACTGGTGGGTGAGCCATTCCGATGGGGTGTCGGGGAAGAGGGCATCGAGCGGTTTCTGACGACGCGAGGATTCCGTGTCCTCGGCGAGTCGAGGCGGTTCGATCTGAAACAGAGGTATCTCGACCCAGCAGGACACGGGGATTGGGTCGTGGCTCGTTTGGAGAGGGTCGTGGCGGCACAGACTGCAGGCTTTTCAGCTTCTTGACGCTTTCATGGTTGAGAGCGGTGCAACCTGACCGCCAAGTGGGAGGCACAAAACCTGCATCCCACATTCCGAGAGGAGGATCGAGCCATGAAGAATTTCCTCTGCTGTTTTCTCGCACTTCTGCTGCCGGCCGCAGCTCTGCCGGCGAAGACCGTGACCATTCCCTTTGGCACCGTTATTTTCTGTGAGTTGGACCAGGCGGTCACGACGCGTCAGAAGGAAGCCCACGCGGTGCAGACTGGAGATATTGTCCAGGCCCATATCTGGAAGGATGTGTGGGTGGACGGCCACGTCGTCATTGCGGCGGGCTCGCCGGTGTATGCCAAGGTGGACAGGATGAAGAAGGCCCGGATGGCCGGACAGAAGGGCTACATGGTGATCGAGGTCCTGAACGCGCAGGCGGTGGGCAGGACCGATGTGCCTATCGATGGTGGCTACGACCGGTCGGGCAAGGGCAGGATGGGTGTGACCATCGGTCTGGCGGTGGCCCTGGCTTGGCCCTTCGTCTTCCTCAAGGGCAAGAATGTCTTCTTGGAAACGGGAACCATTTTCGACGCCGTCGTGCGCGCTTCGACCGAGGTGGAGGTTCCCGAAGTGGCACCGGCAGCCGAAGTCGAGCGATTCCCTGCCCTGGAGGTCACCGTGTCTTACAAGGAGATGAACCTCGAGAAGAAGATCAGGGAGTTACCGCTGATCATCGCTGTCACGGAGGATGGGCTGTCCAGGGCCAATGTGGTCTCGGTGAACGGCGACGAGATTGCCCCGATCCAGGTAACGCTCCTGGGAGAAGCGGGTGAGAACAGATATAGGGCGACCGTCGACTTCAAACTACTCTCCAAGCACTTCACTCGCGGAATGAACCGTTTCGAGGTGGAGGTGGGGGAGGAGCGGGCCGAGGTCATGCTGGAAATCGAGTTCTAGGCCGGCAGAGAAGCTTGCAAGTCGTCCTCTTCTGAGATCCGCGAGATCGGCCTCTCCGGCGCCCAAAACCGTCCCGGATACTGGTAACATTTTCCGGGGCAGGGCCCTTCCTGCCTCTTCTGACATTCCATTCCCATCGAGGAGCGCAATCGTGAAAAAGCTCAGTGTGGCCTTGTTTGCCGTCCTTCTGCTTTCCTCTCTCGCGGTCTCGGCCGCGAAGAAGGAAGAAAAGACCGAAGAACCTGAAACCAAGCTCAATGCCGACACGTTGTCGGGGCTGAAGCTGCGCGGAATCGGCCCGGCCATCAGTTCGGGCCGAGTTGTCGATTTCGCCGTGACACCGGGAAAGCGGCATCGATACTTCGCCGCGACGGCGTCCGGCAATCTCTGGAAGACCGACAACGCCGGCACCACCTGGACACCGGTCTTCGACGGCGAGGGCTCATACTCGATTGGCACCGTAACGATCGATCCCAATAACGACAATGTGATCTGGGTCGGCACAGGTGAGAACAACTCGCAGCGATCGGTTGCTTTCGGCGACGGTGTCTACAAGAGCCTCGACGGTGGCCAGAGCTGGAGCCATGTGGGTCTGAAGGAGTCCGAGCACATCGGCCGCATCGTTGTGGATCCGCGGGATTCGAATGTGGTCTACGTGGCCGCCATGGGTCCTTTGTGGAACTCCGGTGGTGACCGAGGTCTCTACAAGACGATCGATGGGGGTGAGAACTGGGAGCGAATCCTTCACATTTCCGACGACACCGGAGTTGCCGAGGTCTGGATCGATCCCCGCGACCCCGACACCGTCTATGCCACCTCCTATCAGCGTCGCCGGCACGTCTGGACACTGATCAACGGTGGACCCGAGTCCGCCTTTCACAAGTCCACCGATGGCGGCGCCACCTGGCGCGAGATCGACACAGGTCTGCCCAGCGTGGACCGAGGCCGCATGGGTCTGTGCATCTCGCCGATCAACCCGGACGTCATCTACGGCGTTCTCGATGCGGTACGCGACGAGGGCGGCACGTTTCGCTCCACCGATCGCGGTGAGAGCTGGGAGAAGCGATCTGACTACGTGGCGAGTGGCGACTACTGGAATGAGCTGACTTGTGATCCCCACGATCTCGACACCGTGTACTCGGTGGATGTCCTGCTGCAGGTCACCAAGGACGGCGGTAAGACCTTCGAGGCTCTACCACCGAAGCGGATGCATGTCGATCACCACGCCGTCTGGCTCGATCCGGACGATCCCGACTACATGTTGGTGGGTAACGACGGCGGGATCTACGAGAGCTTCGACCGCGGTGCGACCTGGGAATTCAAGGAGAACCTTCCCCTTGCCCAGTTCTATCGCGTCAGCGTCGACACTTCAGAACCCTTCTACTATGTCTACGGCGGAACCCAGGACAACCAGACCCTCGGGGGACCGAGTCGCACCCTGCGCCAATCGGGGATCTCCAACGAGGACTGGTTTGTCACCGTGGGGGGGGACGGCTACGAGACCCAGGTCGATCCGGAAGATCCCAACACCGTCTATTCCCAATGGCAATATGGGGGGCTGGTCCGCTATGACCGGCTGTCGGAGGAGTTGATCGATATCCAGCCTCAAGAAGAACCTGGCGAGGATGCCCACCGCTGGAATTGGGACTCGCCGCTGATCATCTCGCCACACTCGAACACTCGCCTCTATTACGCGGCACAGAGAGTGTTCCGATCGGACGACCGGGGTGAGACCTGGGTGGCGATCTCAGGCGATCTGAGCCGCGCGCTCGACCGGGATCAACTCCCTGTCATGGGTCGCATCTGGGAGATGGACGCGGTGCACAAGAACATCTCCACTTCCAATTACGGCAACATTGTGGCGCTGACCGAGTCGATCCTCGAGGAGGGTCTGATCTTCGTCGGCACCGACGATGGGTTGATTCAGGTTACAGAGGACGGTGGGCAGAACTGGTTCAAGATCGGTTCCTTCCCCGGCGTGCCGGCCAATACCTATGTGAGTGATCTCGAGGCCTCGCGCTTCGATGCCGACACCGTCTACGCCACCTTCGAGAATCACAAGCAGGGTGACTTCGATCCCTATGTGCTGGTGAGCCGGGACCGGGGTCGAACCTGGAGCTCCATCCGAGGCGACCTGCCCGATCGTCAGGTGACCTACACCCTGATCCAGGATCACGTGAAGCCGGAGCTGCTGTTCGTCGGCACCGAGTTCGGTCTCTTTGTCACTCTGGACGAGGGATCGCACTGGCACCAGCTCAAGGGCGGTCTGCCCACCATCCAGGTTCGCGATCTCGACATCCAGCGGGACTGGAACGATCTGGCCATCGCTACATTCGGTCGTGGCTTCTACATCCTGGATGACTACACTCCGTTGCGAGCCATGAGCGAAGAGAGTCTGGCGAACACGGAGGCCATCCTGTTTCCGACGCGCGAAGCGCTTCTGTATGTCGAACAGGCCGACCGTGGAATGGATCGAGGCTTTGGCTTCTGGACCACGGAGAACCCGCCATTCGGGGCCGTCTTCACCTACTGGTTGAGGGATGGCTTCAAGACCAAGCAAGAGACCAGGATCGAAGCCGAAGACAAGGCTCGTGAGGAGGAGACCGATACACCGGTAGCCACGCTGGCCGAGCTTCGGGAAGAGGATCTGGAGGTGGGCCCCACCGTCTACCTGGTGGTTCGCGATAGCCAGAACTCGTTGGTTCGACGCGTCAAGGCCGGCAGTGACGCGGGCCTCCAGCGTGTGGCTTGGGACCTGCGATTGCCACCGGCGGCACCAGTAGATCTCGCACCAGACCCGTCGCCTTGGGGCGGTGAGGAAGAGGGCCCGTTCGCTCTACCAGGGACGTACTCGGCGAATCTGGAGTCGAAGGTCGGGGGCATCTGGACAGCCTTGACGGAGGCGGTGGACTTCCAGGTCGTGCCGCTGAACCTGGCCACTTTCACGCCAGCGGACGTGGCAGCCGTCATGGCCTTCCGTACCGACACCCGCGAGCTGCGCCGGGCGGTTCTCAGCGCTACGAAGGTCCTGGGTGAGGTCGGACAATCGCATGAAGCATCTACGACAGGCCCTGGTGGACACCCCGGGCGTTGATCCAGCGTTGATGTCCGACCTGGAAGGCCTTAAAGATCGGTACGACGCCATCAATCTGGCCTTCAACGGCGATCGGACCAAGGGTCAGCGAAACGTCTTCACGCCGCCGTCGATTGTCGATCGTGTGCAGCGAATCACATACGACCAGTGGGAGACGACCCAGGCACCCACGAACACGCACAAGCAGGCCTTGGTCTGGGCAACCGAAGCCTTCGAAACCGAGCTGGCGAGCTTGAAGCAGCTGCTGGCCGATCTCGGGGCATTGGAAGCGAAGGCGGAAGCAGCCGGGGCTCCCTGGACTCCGGGGCGCGTTCCGAACTGGCCCTAGGTGCGTTGTCGGCAGTGGCGCAGTGGCCGGTGCCCTGTGGGCACCTAGCAATGGAGCACTGAAGCGCTTGAAGCGTTGGGGTGGCCGGCCACCGGGTCGGCCGCCACGACGCCGGTGACGTCGGCTGGATCGATTCGCACGTGGATCGATTATTGAAGGCCGCTCTGAAGCCTTTTCCGGTGAACGGCTCGCGCCCCTGGACATGGGAGGGGCTGGCGCTCGCAACCGTTTCCTTCCTGATCGCGCAGAAAGATCCTCTGTTTCCAGGCAGAGGACTGTGCATCGTCATCCTTGCGCTGCTCCACTGCTCCGACTGCCTCTCAAGGTAGACTCGGCTCGATGAAAGGCCATTCAGACGCGAAGACCCCCGAGGAGTACATCGCTCAGGTCGAGGAGAAACGTCGGGACGACATCCAGAAGCTGCACGATCTGGTGCGCGAGGTGGCGCCCGAGCTCGAGCCCACGATGGACTTCAAGATGCTGGGCTACGGCAAGATGAAGTACAAGTACGCCAGCGGCCGTGAGGGCGAGTGGATGAAGATCGGCATCGCCAACAACAAGCAGTACATCTCCCTGTACTGTTGCGCGGCCGATGACAAGGGCTATGTAGCGGAGCGCTACAAGGAGCGCTTACCCAAAGCCAGCATCGGCAAGAGTTGCGTGCGTTTCAAGCGGGTTTCGGATCTCGATGAAGATGTGCTGCGAGAGCTCATCCGCGAAAGTGCCGATGCCGGTTGGGGCATGTAGCAGCGCCCTCTGCCGAGGGGTTTCATTTTGCATGTAAAGGAGCGGCGAGCCTTCGTTCTGGCGGCCCTGTTGCTGCTTACGTGCATTGCCGTGACGGCGTGCGCTCGACCGGATCCAATCCTGATCCTGATCTCGCTGGACGGATTCCGGTGGGACTACTTGGATCTGGTCGAGACGCCGAATCTCAATCGACTGGCTTCAGGGGGAGTCCGGGCGGAGGGTCTGATCCCCGTCTACCCCAGCAAGACCTTTCCCAGCCACTACAGCATGGTCACCGGCCTCCATCCCGGTCACCACGGCATCATCTCGAACAACATGTACGACTCTGAGATGGATTCCGAATTTCATCTGTACGACCGTGAGGCGGTGGGCGATGGCCGGTGGTGGGGAGGAGAGCCGATCTGGGTAACGGCCGAGAGAGCAGGGATTGCTCTCCGCTTGCCTCTTCTGGCCGGGGTCGGAGGCGGAGATCGCAGGTTTCCGACCCACCCACTGGGAGCCCTACGACGGCAGCAAGCCCTACGAGATCAGGATTGACCAGGTATTGGGGTGGTTGGATTTGCCGGCGAAACAGCGACCTCGGATGATGACTCTCTATTTCCAGGATCCCAACGACACCAGCCATATTCATGGACCCGAGGCTCCAGAGACCTTCGCCAGCATTCGTACAGTCGATGCACGGATCGGTGACCTGGTTTCCGGGATCGACAAGCGTGGCCTCTCGGACCGGGTCAACCTGATCATCGTTTCCGATCACGGGATGGCAGAGATCTCGCCCGAACGGTTTGTCTATCTGGACGACTACGTGGAGCTGGAAGAGGGTGAGCTGTTCGAGGACGGAAGCATTGTTCAGATCTACCCCCGGGAAGGCCGTGAAGACCTAATCTACGAAGCGCTCCATCGGGCCAACCCTCATCTCGCAATCTATCGACGTGCCGAGATACCCGAGCGGTATCACATGAGAGAGAGCCCCAGGACGCCGCCGCTCCTCGGGGTGCCCGATGTGGGCTGGGAGGTGACCGTCCGCGGTACGGCGCGGGAGCTCGAGATTCTGCGGCTCAAAGGGGATCATGGGCAGGATCCTACCGATCCCCGCATGCAGGGCCTCTTCATCGCCTACGGACCGTCGTTCCGCTCCGGTCAGACCATCGACCGTTTCGAAAGCGTCGAGATCTACAACCTGATGACCTCCGTTTTGAGCCTGGAAGCCGCTCCCAACGACGGTGATCCGGCAGCACTGCAACCGATTCTCTTATCTCGAAGATGAACAGAACACAGAGGAGGAACCCATGAAGCAGAAACTGATGATTGGACTGGCTCTGACATTGGCATTGGCTCTCGTAGTCAATCCAGCAGCAGCCAAAGACAAGAACAAGGCCATCGAAAGCTACAAAGCCAACGCCATCATGCAGACCGGCGGAGGCGCTGGCTCGATGGCGGAAATCAATATCTATCGTTGGTCGAGCGACGAGGAGCGAGGCGAGCTTCTGGAGGCGGTCAAGAAAGCCACGGCTGATCCGCGAACCAACAGCCGCGAGGTCGCCAAGGCCTTGCGTGGTCAGACAAAGGCCGGGTACGCGTTCATGGCAGGCAAGCAGGGTTATCCGCTGCGCTATGCCAAGTCGTTCGATATGGGAGATGGCAAGCGCCAGATCATTCTGGCTACGGACCGACCCGTTTCGTTTGGAGAGGTCTATCAGCAGACGCAGCTTGGGGACTTCGACGTGACCCTGGTCGTTCTCAATCTGGACAAGGACGGCAAGGGCACCGGAGTTCTGTCACTTGGGACCGAGGTCAAGTGGAATGACAAAGAGGGCAAAATCGAGATGACCAACGTCTCCTCACAGCCGATCAAGCTGGGAGACGTGCGGCCAGCCAATTAGAACTCGCTCCCTGACCTGAGCAGATCGATTACCGATTCCGTGCCGACGGGGAGGGATCTCCTCGTCGGCACCCGTCCTTGTTGAGGCCGTGCCTCTGCGCCGGCCCTCGGTTCCGTTGTAGGGGCCGTGCCTCTGTGCCGGCCTTCTCTACATCAGAGCCCCAACACCAACCGCAGCCCGTCATCGACGTCCGACAGACGATCGATTGGAAGTTTCCCGGAGCACTCGAGGAAGTCGGACTTCAGAGCTTTTTGAACGTCGTAGACGTTGGCCACGGAGGTCTTGGAAAGCCCCGTTGCTCGGCGCTCGAGGCGGACGTTCCCGGGTAGCTCTGACAAATGAAGCCGACTGGTCAACGGGACGACGAGAAAGGAGCGTACCCTTGGCTCTCGAGCTGCATCGGTTTGAACCACCAGGGCGGGCCGACGCTTGTCGACACGTACCCACCAGATCTCTCCTCTTCGCGGCAGCATCTCACCACTCGTCGTCGCCGTATTCGGTGGCCATTCGATGGCGCTGATACTCGCGCCAGGCTTCGTCGTCTTCGGCGATATCCCAGCCATGGCGATCGAGGTAGGTGCCGACCTGCTCCCGGACCCTCTCGGCTTGGAGAAGCTCCGCCAGGAGACCTGACCGCGAAGTGCCTCGACGCTCTGCCGCCTCGTCGGCGAAGGCAATGAGGTCCTCGGGGAGGGAGACGCCGATCTTCATAGGTCATAGTGTAACACTCCATGAGGAATACCATGGTATTCCAATGAGTATTCATGTCTGAGATGGGAAGTGGAGCGAGTGAGAAAGGACCACAGGCCGGATCCGCGGCTACTGAGTATTCGACCAGGCCGAGGTGCCACCCGATTCGAAGCCGTCGGCGAAGAGGGGGCTGATGCTCCACTCGTAGGCGCCGACATCGGGCAAGGCGATCTCGCGGCAGACCATGGATCTCGATGGACTACTGAGCGTCGGGTGGCCAGTGTCGACCATGGGAGACTGATTCCGAAGCGGCTGAGAGATCGAAGGTCGGCAGGGTCGGCAAAGCCGGGATCGGTCATCTGCGATTGCTGGCCGAAGCCCAGTCGCCTGCCAGGCGCTCAGCGGATCGGGCTGCGTGCCGTAGCCATTCGACCATTCCGCGCCCGAGGCATTGGGAAAATGACAGATGTTGTGGTCGATCTCCTGATAGGCAGCCAGCGGTAGATCGACGTTCAGACAGTTGAACGAGCTGCTGCTGCCCGCGTAGTGGATGGCATTGCTGACGATCACATGATCGTCGCCCATGTCGCCGCACCGAAATGGCCGTGCCGCCGCTGTCGGGTCCGATCCAGATGGAGTTGTTGCGCACGACGATGTCGTCCTGCGGCAGATCGCCGGCTCCCAGGGAGCGATCGGGGGCGGCGATGGCGGTGATCCCGAAGTCCTGATCGTGGACGATGACGTTGTTCTCGATGGTGCAGTCGGCGCAGGCTCCGACGCCGATGGCGAGATTGCCGACATTGCGCACGGTGTTGCCAGCAATCACCACGTTGGTGAAGCCTTCGGCTGAGCCGTAGCCGTTGTCGACGGCGATCCCCCAGCAGCCGCCACCAGCGAATCCGACGTCCTCCCAGATCTCGTTGCCCTCGATCCGCAGGTCGTCGTGCTCGCCATGCACGACGAGGGAGACGCCCCTGCAGACCCCTGAGGTATCGAGCGCCGATCGATAGAGCCGATTGCCGACGACCCGGATCCCGTGAGTCTGGCCTCCACCGGAGCCGCTGACGTAGATGTTGTGATCGAAGATCGCCGTGGTGCCGTTGTTCTCGAAGTCGTTGTAGAGAATCTGGGAGCCGCTGGACGCGCCCAGCCAGCCCTGGGCACTGTTGTTGCGGATCGTCGAGCCCAGCAGCGTGATGCGCTCGTTGCGCCCGTCGCAGTCCGGATCCGCCCCGTTGCAGGGGTTGGAGCCCGCCAGATGCACACCGATGGCGAAGTCCGTCGATGGAGACGTTGCGGATCATCACGTCATCGATGTCGTTGTAGAGAAAGAAGCCCCAGCCGGAATCGGTGCCGCTGCCGCGCAGGTCGAGGTTCTCGAAGACGTAGCCTTCCTCATGCTCGGCGTCGCCACCGTCCTCGAGGGCGAAGCCGTGGGTGCTGTCGAGGCGCTGGATGATCGGACGCGCCTCGTCGCCCGAGCCCCAGGGAGCGACATAGTCGCCCACGATGCACGGATTGCCCGCTTCGCAGTCCTGATTCACCCAGCGAGTGCCGGCGGTGACGTCCCACGCACCGCCTCTGACAGAATCGGATGGCACCTCCGGCTGCGAGCGAGGAGAACTCGGTCCGGCCCTTCTCGTACGTGAGCCAGGGCTCGGCAATCGTGCCGCTGGCGGCATCGTTTCCCACCTGACAGTCGGGGTCGGCGCCGGTGTCGCAGCTGCACAGGTAGCGCTGCTGTGCCGTGGCCAGAGAAGTCCCCAGAATGAGTATTGAGACGAGGAACAGAATCAGTCGATATTTCATCTAGGGCACCGTGTTCGTCCAGTTGGAGGCGCTGCCCGACTCGAAACCGTCCGCGAAGAGTCCTCCCAGGGGTCCGATGTACTCGTCGGCGATCACCACGTTGTCGATGTAGAGATGGACGTCCTGACCCACCGGGGCGGTGCCGCCGTGGTAGACATTCATCCAGATCTCCTCGATCTTCAGATCGGGGATGTGGCGCCAGCGCCAGTCCGTCTTCTCCCAGGCCAGGCGACCGTCGATCCAGACCCGCATGACGCCGTCCTTGAGGCCCGGAGTGTTCAGCTGCAGGTACTGCTCGATGCAGTACCAACGGTTGCGCTCCAGATAGCCGCGGTAGTCGTTCTGCCAGAGGTGGTTGTCACCGTACTGGGTGGGCATGTCGGCGTGGTAGACGTAGCTGCCGACTGGCACGGTGTCTCCGAGGGGATTGCCAGGAGGCACCACTTCCTGAAACAGACCGCGGGCCGACCAGCCGTTGTAGCCGTCGGACTGGCGTCCGCCCCAGCCAGCCACGCCGTAGGTGCCGGCGATGCCGGGAAACTTGCCGCCATCGAGAGTCAGCCAGTCGTCGGCGACGCGAATGTAGTACCGGAAGTAGATCGCCTCGGGTTCGTAGCCCAGCTTGTCGGCGAACTCGTAGCCGACACTCATCCCGGTATTGGTGCCTTCTGGGATCTCGACCCGGAGGGCGTAGCCGAGGAGCGGCTGAGAACTGCAGAGCGGCGTCCTCGATCACGCGCATCAAGGTGCCCGCGCCGGTACCGTAGCTCCAGCCGTCGCCCCAGTCGGCGGTCTCGAAGCCAGCCGCGAAGTGGACATCCGGATGATCTGTGATGCCGGCATCGTCGAGATAGTTGGCAGCCAGCCCGAGAAGAACCGGAGACGGTGGCTCGTCGTGCCCCTGTCTGGAGCGGAAGATTCCCACCGTCGAAGATTCGAACTCGCCAAAGACAAAGAGCCGCAAAGTGGCGCTGGTTACCGCTGTTGCTGTGGGGATGCCTGAAAGGTCGAAGCGCACCAGGCTGTTCTCATCGGACGCCACCCTGATCCGATCGGCATCACCCTTGCCTTGATAGGTGGATCCTGCCAAGTAGGTGTCGGCCTCGGGTCCGTAGGTCGAGGTGCCCCCGGCCGTGGTGACCACCAGCTCCGGGCGCTCCTGGGCCACCGGGTGCTCGCGGCTGCGAAAGTAGTAGGTGCTGGCATCCTGAGACCAGGCGCACGAAGAATCCCTGGTTGGGATAGATGCCGTCGACCCACTCCTGCACCAGGTCGGTCACATCCCACTCGATGTACTCCCAGGTGTCGTCGTCGACCATGTCGACATGGGCGTAGGAGCTGGATCCCTGGGGCGAGTCGGCGGTATCCCGCCAGTCGCCCAGATAGTTGTCCCACGACAGGCGGGCGGCCCGGTTGTAGTAGTCACGGGTGGCACCATCGTCCAGGTCTTGCGTACCTTCAACCCAGTCTGTGGGTTCCTCACTGTGAGCGACGACCGCGAACGCGGCCCCGCAGACCGCGATCGTCACGAGTAGACAGAATCGGCTGGCACCTCGCATTCCTATCCATCAAGGTAGCAACAGGCAGAGAGCCTGGATGTGAGCTAGATCACATCCATTGTGACGATCGGCGATTCCCCTGTCGGTGGTCTGATCTATGTCGAGGGTGTGGATGACGAGGAGCTGGGCAAGCGGGCCGAGGCGATGGCGGCCGAAATGGCGGGTAGCTGATACTCTTGGCGCAAATCTGAACTAGGAGGTGGACATGATTCCCCTAACGGCCCTTTGGATGCCGATCGTGATCTCTGCGGTCATCGTGTTTTTCGCCAGCGCTCTGCTCCACATGGTGCTTCCGATTCACCGCAAGGACTACAAGCAGCTGCCGGACGAAGACAAGATCAGAGATGCCATCCGCGCGGCGAACGTGCCTCCGGGCAACTACTACTATCCGCATGCCAAGGACCTGAAAGAGACCCAGACCCCCGAGATGATGGAGAAGTTCAAGGAAGGACCGGTGGGAATGCTGACCGCCATGCCGGCGGGTCCGCCCACCATGGGCAAGACTCTGGGTATCTGGTTCGTCTTCTGTATCGTAGTGAGCATCTTCGTGGCCTACCTCACGACGCGGACGCTCGCCGCGGGCACCAGCTATCTGGCGGTGTTTCGCATCGCGGCGACCGTGGCCTTCATGGGCTATGGGTTGGCGGAGGTGACCAATTCGATCTGGAAGGGGCAAGCGTGGGGCAACACCTGGAGGGCCATGGCCGACGGCTTCATCTACGGGCTGTTGACGGGTGGTGTCTTTGGCTGGCTCTGGCCGGCATAGATTTTCGCTACTGGTTGGCCGCGGCGATGCGGTCTCTGTACCTCAGGACCTGAGCCAGAATCTCGTCGGAGTCCAGGGTGAGAACCTGGCCGTCCTCGACCACGATGCGGCCGTCGATGATGACGGTGTCCACATCCGCGGCCTTGGTGGAGTAGGTCAGGAGCGAATAGGGGTTGTAGTGGGGTTGCTGATGAAAACCATCGGTCCGGACGACGATCAGATCGGCTCGTTTACCCACCTCCAAGGAACCGATCTCTGATGCCAACCCCAGGGCCCTGGCGCCTTCGGCGGTCGCCATCCGCAGAGCCTGCCGCGCCGGCAAGACCGTCGGATCGAGCGCCGTGACCTTGTGGAGCTTGGCCGCTGTATCGATCTCCTCCCAGAGATCGAGATCGTTGTTGCTGGCGGCGCCGTCGGTGCCGATCCCCACGGCGACGCCGGCTTCGATCATGGCGGGCACCGGTGCGACACCGGCCGCCACCTTCATGTTCGACTGCGGACAGTGCGCCACCCCGACATCGTTGGCAGCCAGTAGGTCGATCTCGTCCGCCGTCGGCCAGACCATGTGGGCGGCCAAGACCCTCGGGCGTGAGGATCTTCAGTTCGTTCAGGTATTCGACCGAGGTCAGACCGGTTCGCTCGACGAGTTGCTCGGTTTCGGCTCGGTCCTCGGCCAGGTGGATCAGCAGAGGAACGTCCAGCTCATTGGCCAGGTCGTGTGCAGCGACCAAATGCTCGCCCGACACCGTGTACGGGGCGTGGGGCGCTACGGCGGGCGTCACCCGGGGATGGTCGCGCCAGCGCTCGACGAACTCGCGAGTGTAGCGGTACGCCTCGTCCCAGGTCTTGTTGTCGGGTGCCGGAAAGTCGATGAGAGTCTCACCGACGATCGCTCGCATACCGCAACGGTCCGCTTCCTCGGCGACGACATCCTCGAAGTAGTACATGTCGACAAAGGTGGTGATGCCTCCACGCAGCATCTCGAGACAGGCCAATCGCGTTCCCCAGCGAACGAATTCCTCGTCCACGAACTCGGCCTCGACGGGAAAGATGTGATTCTGGAGCCAGTCCATGAGCTCCAGATCGTCGGCGATGCCTCGCAGAAGGGTCATGGGGACGTGGGTATGGGCGTTGATCAGACCGGGGAGGATGATGCCGCCACGGGCATCGACACGGCGGGTGTCGGGGTGGGCTTCGAGCAACTCCGCTTGTGGCCCCAGCTGGGCGATGGAGTCGCCCACGATCAGCACAGCGCCTTCTTCGATGAGGGTGTCGTTCTCGTCGAAGGTGACGACGGTGCCGTTGTGGACGATCAGCTCCCCGATATCGTTCGAGTCGCCGTTGCCGACCACGGGAGGGGATGGCTGTGGCTCCGATTGACAGCCGATTCCCCCAACCAGACAGATCAATGCCAGGACATTTGCTCTTGAAAGCATGACTCGGCGATCATCTCACACAGCTCTCAGGGAGATCGGTCTCGTCAGGTGCTTGCAAATTTGTTACGCTTTCGTATAATACGAAGTCGTAACAAATGGAATCCCGCACCCCTTCACGATGAGATCTCGAAAAGACTCCGGCCAAACGCTGAAGATCGTCTCGCCTGTCCACAAGGCTCTGAGGCAGATCTCGGAATATCTGATTCGCCAGATGGACGAGATCGATGCTCCTGGTTGGGAGTCCCACCTGTTGAGCTACGTGGAGGTCTATGGCCCTTGTCGAGTCAGCGAGCTGCGGAAGGTGTTCGGGTACAACCCGTCCACACTGACCAGTGTTCTCGACAGGCTGGAGTCGGAGGGACTGATTTCGCGGCGGCCCAATCGGTCAGACCGTCGGTCCATTCTGATCGCAGTCACGACGAAGGGACGTCGGATCGGGCGTGCTGCGAGGCGGGTGGTAGAGGACTTCGAGGTGGACATCCTCGAGAACCTGTCGGCCAGCGATCTGGAGGGATTTCGTCGGGTCATGGCAGCCATCGCGGAGGTAACCCAGGTAGAGCTCAGAAGAGAGGTGGGGAAATGAATGAGATGTTGAAGATGCAGCTGGGAGTGACCCAAGGGATCTTTCAGGTCAATACCGACGGTGTCACTCACGAAGAGAGCCTTCGTCAGCCCGCGGAGTCGGGTAATTGCATGAACTGGATTGCGGGCCATCTGGTCACCGCCTACAACTCGATCTTGCCCAGCCTCGGCGAAGAGACTGTGTGGGACGAGGCCCGTAGAGAGATCTACAGTCGCGGATCGGATCCACTGAACGAAACCGGGAGCGCCGTGGAGTTCGGCGAGATCTGCGGGGCCTTCGACACCGCACACGAGCGGTTGATGCGGGGGCTGGAGAACCTGGCAGCGGATCGCCTTGCCGAGCCCGCCCCCTACAGTCCCGGAAACAATCCAGACGAGACCCTGGGCTCACTGCTCCATTTGATCGCCTTTCACCAGGCGTATCACGTCGGCCAACTCGGCCTCGGTCGCCGGCTCGTGGGTAGAGCCGGCGGCGTCAAGTAATCCCGCAGCCGGACAGAGAGGTTTGAATCATGAGTGCAACCCGCGTAGTTCCCATCTATACAGCCAACGATCTCGAAAAGACCCTTGCCTGGTATCGGGACGTTTTCGGGGCTGAGGTCGGTCAGACTTTCGAGCATGAAGGCAAGCTCGTGGGTGCAGCCGTTCACTACGGCAAGGTCGAGATGTGGTTTAGCCAGGATGACCTGGCCAAGGGCAGCGATCGAAAGAAAGGCGAAGGATTTCGCATCATTCTAGAGACCGATCAGAATGTCGACGATCTGGCAGCTGGGATCAAGAACCGGGGTGGCGAGATCCTGTCCGGGCCGGAAGATCAGGAGTGGGGAGTGCGGATGTTCGCGGTCGCCGACCCGGATGGATTCAAGATCACGATCTCCACACCGGTCGTGATCAACTGAAGATCACCTTCGGGGATCAATTCGCCAGAGATCGAGATCCGGCGTCGGATCATCACGGATGACCCGATCCAGCAGGGCATCGAAATCAGCCACAGGAAAGCGTCCGTGGACCGTCCCTAGTGGCTCGATCCCAAGCGCCTGGAGGCCGCGCTCTCGCGCGATCTCGAGGCTGCGGCGCAAGGCCAGCTCGATCCATTCGACGCGCCAGGTCGGGTCCTGGGACAGGTCGTGGACGATCGCCAGGAGGCGAAAAGGGTGGCGATCTCGAATATGGACGCTGCCCGGTTGGGCGGGCTCGGCCTCCCAGGCATCGGTCATGACGCGGATCGGGTGTTCGCGGGGCTCCAGGACCTTGGGCGAGGAGCTTAGGGCGAACCAGGTGTCCTCCTCCAGTACCAGCCCCTGAATTGGGAACGGAGGCTGGTGGTGGGGCGCAATGGTTACCCCACTCCGGTTGCGAGCCGGCAGGTGGACAAGGCGCAAATGGCTGCGGTCTTTGGCCATGGTCGTCCCGAACGCCTGCGAGGCCAAGGTCACCGCACAGACCCCCGAAGTATTGTCCCTTTGAGGGAGCGGCGTCCAATGTATAAGAACCAGCGAATATGTTGCCGGCTCGCAATCTCGTGCCAGTCCGGTCGACGGCGATCGCTGTGAGACTCTGCTACGGTTGCGACGTCTTTCCGGGTGCGCTGATGTCTGAAACCGCCGTGACAGATCTGTTCCTCGAGCTGACGCCAGAACGTGTCCTCGCGGCGGTGGAGGCCGGCGGGCTCGAATGCAACAATCTCTGTTACCCGCTCAATTCGTTCGAGAATGCACTTGGGCAATGTGCTTCTGCGTGACAGCAGTCTTCATCTGCTCGATTTCGACGACATGTGCTGCGGGCCGCCGGTGCAGGATCTGTGGCTGGCGTTGCCTGGGCGTGACGAAGAGACGATGCGTCTGCGCGAGTCGTTTCTGGTCGGCTACGAGCAGTTTCGACATTTCGACCGCGCGAGCCTGAGGCTGATCGAGCCCCTGCGGGGGATGCGCATGGTGCGCTACGCGGTGTGGCTCGCCCGCCGATGGCACGATCCGGCCTTTCGAGCCGGCTGGCCGCACTTCGGCACCTTCGAATTCTGGGAGGGTGAGACCCGGGACCTGGAGGAGCAGCTCCAGGTCATTCGCAACGAGGGCGGTGGCGAAGGAGTCGTTGGCGGTGTGGATGAGATGCCTCTCACCGGAGAGTCGCCGGAAGAGCTCACGAACAAGGACTACTTCTGGGATTGGGACGGCGAATGAGTCTTGCCAGCCGGCGACCGGCACCTCGGAATATCTGGCAATCTACTGGGGAGAGATGACGATGACCGAAAGTCGGCAGATTCTGGCAACGGTGGCGCTTTTCGAATCGCTGACCGACGAGGAGCTCGCTGCGGTCTCCGAGCTCGCCACCGAGGTCGAGTGGCAAGCTGGTGACGAGATCTACTCGCTGGGAGAGCCTGGCGGGTCCATGTTTGCCGTTCTCGAGGGTGCGGTGGAGCTGTTCGGCATCGTCAGCGGAGTCGAGAAGCTCTTTCTGACCGTGCGTGCCGGCGGAGTGTTCGGTCTGTTGACCATGCTCGATCAGGGCGATCGCCCTGGAAACGCGAGGGCTCTGGAGAAGACGACAGCTTTCGTCTTGGAGCACGCAGGCTTGAATGCTCTATTGGCCGATCGTCCCGAGACCGGGATCAAGATTCTCGAAGGAGTGGGCAGGGTCCTGGGACAGCGGGTCAGGACCTTGACCCAGCAGTACGATGCCACGTTGGCGTGGAACCTCGAGGTCACCGGTCTGACCAGCCTCAATCTCGAACGGCTGATGACCGACCGGGTCGGGGTCAGCGTCGAGACTCTCCGCGGCGAACCGCTGCGTGGCATATTGGTGAGATTCGAGCAGAGCGCCGCGGGCCACGAGCTCTATCTCAAGGGCACAGGACAGCCAGATACACGTGATTCCGTATCACGCCATTGTGCGCATCTCGGTGGATGAAGGTCACGTGGAGACCCGAGAGGATACCCCCACCTTCTAGGAAGGCGAACCATGGCAGCCATCGACAGGTATTTGAAATACGCGGTGTCCCTGGAGGCCTCCGACCTCCATCTCTCGGGCAATACCCGTCCCATGATGCGGGTGCACGGCACCATGCTGCCAGCCCTGGGGGAGCAAACCCAGGTTCTGGACGAAGCCGAGATGGATCGACTGGTCGAAGAGATCATGCCGAGCCGCTCGAAAACCGAGCTGGCGGAGCGCCTCGATACCGATTTTGCCTATGCCGTGGAGGGTCTGGGCAGGTTTCGAGTCAACGTTTTCCGGAATCATCGTGGAACCGGCGCGGTGCTGCGCCACATACCGGGCAAGATCCTGACGTTCGAGGAGCTCAAGCTGCCGCAGAGCCTGGCCCAGTTCTGCCTGCTGAACAAGGGTCTGGTGCTGGTGACGGGTCCCACCGGAAGTGGCAAATCCACTACGTTGGCGGCCATGGTCGACTACATCAACACCCATCGTCAGGATCACATCATCACCATCGAGGATCCGATCGAGTTTGTCCATGAGAACAAGCAGTGCCGAGTCAGCCAGCGGGAGGTCAAGGAGCACGCCGAGAGCTTCGAGCGGGCTCTGCGGGCGGCTCTGAGAGAGGACCCCGATATCGTGCTGGTGGGCGAGATGCGGGATCTGGAGACCACGGAGACGGCCATCGAAACCGCCGAGACCGGTCATCTGGTGTTGGGCACCCTGCACACCTCGACGGCCGCCACGACCATCGATCGGATCATCGATCAGTTTCCCTCACGAGCGTCAGGCTCAGGTGCGCACCATGTTGGCCGCCTCGCTGAAAGGGGTCGTCTGTCAGACCCTCTGCAAGCGGGCCGATGGAGGTGGCCGCGTCGCGGCTCTCGAGATCATGGTGGTCACACACGGCATGGCGGCCAACATTCGCGATGGCAAGACCCATCAGATCCCGACCGCCATCCAGACGGGCAAGAGCGCTCGGCATGCAGCTGCTCAACGAGGATCTGGTTCGTCTGGTCAAAGAGCACGCCATCGAGGCCGAGGAGGCCTATCTCAAGGCCATCGACAAGACCGATATGGCGAACAAGCTGCGGACGGCAGGATTCCGCATCGAAGACACCGGTTAGGTGGCGAGCCACTGCGGTTCCGTGGCGTGATCCACAGCCAAAATCACTGAATTTGCTTACACTTTGGGCGGAGAATCACCCCGTCTCCGGCGGGTGACCTGTGATGGCTGTGCAGCAAGAATCCAGCTCCGTAGTGAGCGCCGACCTGATCTATACGGATGACCTGACCGGTCTGCGCAATCGGCGGTTTTTGTACCAGGTCTTTGGTGAAGGCTGGGGTGAGGTCACCGGCTCCGGCCATGAGCTGTCGTTGGCGATCGTCGATCTGGACTATTTCAAGCAGGTCAACGACACCCACGGCCACCTGACGGGAGATCTTCGTACTGGCCGAGACGGCCTGTCTCATCCAGGAGTTCCTGGCCGAGGAAGACCACGCCATTCGCTACGGTGGTGACGAGTTTGTCCTGCTCTTGCCGAAGCGTTCCAAGTCGGAGGCCCGGGATCTCGTGGAGCGACTCCGCAGAGCCATGGCCGACAAGGAGTTCGTCTCCAAGGAGGAGAGCCAACCGCTGGAGGTCGTCCTCTCCTTCAGCATCGGTGTGGCCAGCTTTCCGGAGGACGGCTCTTCCGGCGAAGAGCTCGTGGCGGCGGCGGACAAGGCTCTGTACGCCTCCAAGAAGGCTGGACGAAACTGCGTCACCTTGTCAGGCGAGCTGCCAGCGGGGCTCGAGGACGAGATCGACAGGTTCAGGACATTCCCCTGCAAGACTCTGGTGGGCCGCCAGGAGTTCATCGAGGCCTTGGGAGGTCTCTGCGAGCTGATCGCTCTGGGCACCGGTACCTGGACGGCGCTCAGCGGACCGGCCGGAGTCGGCAAGACCCGTCTCTTGCATGAAGCGCTCCGTCTGGGGCTCGATTCGAGTATCTCTCCCGTCTTTGTCAACCTTGCCGAGGATCAGGCCGCCCAGCCCTACTCGGGTATTGCGAGACTGCTAGCCGGGATCGGCGCCCGCTTTCCCGATCTCCTCACCGAGGTCATACAGGATGGCGATCCCGCCCTCCTGACGTTTCTCCGCGCCCATTCCCCAGAACTGGTGGCGCCCCTGGCGGTCCAAGGAGAGGCGACTTCTTCGCTTCCTCCCGAGGTCATCCAGGGCCATCTTCTGGGCGCCCTCAAGGAACTGTCTGCGCGGCAAAAGTGGTTGTTCCTCCTGGATGAGGTGCCGTACCTCGATCTTCACAGCGCCGAGTTGCTGCGAGCCATGGTCGAAGTGGAGAGATTGCCGATCGGCGTCGTCTCGGCCCACCGAACTGCTGACGAGGCGGTGTCCACACAACCGGGAGTCGTCTTTCTCGAGTCTCTGGATCGCAAGCCCTGGCTCGATCGCCGGCTCATCGGACCACTGTCCAGCGAATCGATGGATGTCATGGTCTCGGTTCTGCTGCCGCATCTTCACGCCCCTGCGGAATTCTCGAGCTTTCTCTACGAAGCCACTGCCGGCAATCCACTGTTCATCGAGGAGGTGCTACGGCTCGGTATCGCCAGGGGAACCATCACCCGCCGAGGAGGCGAGTGGTTTGTGCAGCGCGTGGATCGAGAAGACCTGCCTGCCTCTCTCGAAGAAGCCATCCGGCTACGAATGTCCATACTGGACGAGGAGATCGGCGTGGGGATCTCTCGCGCCGCGGCCATCGGTACCTCTCTGACGCCCGAGGTTCTGCAGGCGCTGCTGGGCAAGAATGAAGGAGAGGTCCTCGATTTTCTGGACAAGGCGAGAGACCATGGGTTTGTCGAGGGCGGTCAGGAAGGTGAGCTGACGGGTGTGCGCTTCGCGAGCTCGATCTTTCGAGATCAAGCGTACGAGCAGATGACCGATGTCGACCGGACCCGGGCCCATCGCGAGATCGGCAAGATCGAGGAGCATCGAGCAGGGTCCCTGGTGGGGGCGCTGTCGAGCCGGCTGGCCTATCACTTCGAGCGCGGCAAGGTCTACGAGAAGGCCAAGGCCTATCTCGAGGCCGCTCAGACGTCGGTGCCCCCGATCATCGTCGCCGGTTTGTGGGATGCGGCGGAGGTGCCGAAGCACCGTCGCCGACGGATCACCGGGGCGGCGATTCCCTTGCATCGAGAGGCCTGGCCCTGCTCTCGACGATACCTTGAGAGCCATCGCCCAGGCGTCGAAGAGCCTGTGGATGTATCCCGAGGGCAGCCCGATCGTCGATGCGGCGTGCAAGGATCTCCACCGCCAGCTCGAAAAGACCTTTGAGCATGCCGAGATCATCAGCTTGGCGGCCGTCGAAGACAGCCTGGTCGTCAACGGCATCCCGTATCCGCCCAAGCGTCAGGAGTTCCTGGTCCGCAGCCTCCTGGAACAGCTCAAAGCGCGCGAGCTCCGTGGATTCACCGTTCGCCGGGGAATGACGGAACAGGAGACTGCCTTTCTGGTGTCGCAGCTCGCCTCAGATGATCCGGTCGAGCGGGATCCGGAGGCCTGGGAGGCCTTGCTCGACGAGACAGGAATCGAGAACGTCGACTTCGGAGATCGGGTGTACGTACCGGCCGAGGGTGTCGCCAATGCCTCACCGATCGATCTCACCGATGTGGAGCGTCAGCGGTCGGGAGTCATCCGTGTGGCTTCGACCGCAGACGTGGAGAATCTGGCGCAGCAGACCTCCGCCTCTGAACCCGCTGACGAGTCGGCTGAGCCGGCCAGTGAGGGGGATCGCCCACCCACACTGTCGTCGGACGACCTGAGAGCGCTTCTCAACCGGTTAGAGGCGGACGCCTCTATCGACGCCGAGATCCAGACCCTCGTTCCCATGGTCGCGGATCTGTTGAAGAAGTTACTCGAGTCGGCGGACGACAAGGCCAAGGTCGAGCACAGCTGAGCTGGTCGAGGCCGTCGGCGTCGAAACGGTTGAGCCGCAATCCGAAGAGGAGCTCGCTGCAGAGGAGGACGGATCATCTGCGGCAGGTTCGAACCGAATGGAACTCGGTAGACGACGGAGGTCTGCTGGCCCCAGCCGAGGCACGATTCGATACGTTCGTGCACACGAGAGATCTATCCAATGCCAGCACGGTTCTGCGATTTCTCCGTCTGTGTGAGGGCTGGGATAACGGCAGAGGTGAACTGGCGACCGAGTGTAGAAGAGCCCTGAAGAACATCGCGACCGGAGGCGCGGTGCAGCTCCTGCTGGAGGATCTCCAGGCCAGTTCCGAGCGACCTGACCAGGATGCCCTGGGACTGCTGAGCGACATCGGCATCGACGGTGGCACGGCGTTGGTGACCTTCTTGCGCGAGACCGATGACCTGCGAGCCCGTCGAGTCGTGGCAGGACTGCTCAAGAAGATCGGCGGCGAGCCCCACAGCCTGGCGCTGGACTCCATTACCCACGGGGACAATCCGGTCGTGGCCCGCCGCGTCATCGGTGTCCTCGACTATCTGTCGACGGACCTGACCGGCGACCTCGCCCGCGCTGCGACGGTTCGCAATCCGGGAGTCCTGGGAGAGGCCATCAAGATTCTGCAGCGACAGCCCCGGACGATCCAGATGCAGGTGATCGGCTCGCTGATGGAGTCCGCCTCGCCGGAGCTCGTGTGTCGCGGCGCCTACTACCTGAGCGAATGGAATCTCCAGGAGGCTCGGGGCATGCTCCTGATGCTTGCTCCGTGAGTCGGAGGATTACGAGATTCTGGCGGCGGTCACCGCGGCCGTGGCTCGCTGGCGTCTTACCGAAGCGGTGCCGATTCTGGGCGAGCTGCTGGGTAGAAAACAGGTGATGAGGATCGTGCCCGTGTTCCCCCGCGGTCTGAGACGCGAATTCGCTCGAGCCCTGGCTGCCATCGGCACACCCGAGGCCAAGAGTCAGTTGGCTGAATTCAGCAAGGATGTGGATCCGGAGGTCCGCAATATCGCCCGCGGATTGCCTGCTCCCGCCGGGGCTTGAACGAACCCGAGTTGTTGATCGCCGGGCCTCTACGGTACGCTTCCACCCGGTGAAATCCTTCTTTCCGATGGGACGAGGCGAGGCGGCGACCCTCGTCTTCCTGATTCTCTTCAGCGCCTTCTCGTTCTTACCACTCTGGCGCACCATGGAGGTCGCCGGGATGGTGACGTTCGGCTGGCTCATGGCCGCCTTGATGGTGATCTCTCCAGCTTTGGCGCTGACCGTGTTCGTGGTCAAGAAACGTCGTAGGTAGGGCAGCCGATGGTCATCGAGCGGGTCCTGGTCTCTCTCTATCTGGCTGGTTGCATCGGCATCGGTATCTACGCCTCGCGCAGGGTGCTGGTCTCGAGAGACGAGTACTGGGTCGCGGGCCGCCGAATCGGCACCACCATCAACTCCATGGCCATCATGGCGAGTCTGGCCAGCGGTGGCTCCATCATCGGTGTGATGGGTCTGGCGTACTCGCAGGGAATCCCTGCGACCCTGGCTCTCTTTGCCGGCGCTGTTCTGGGATTTCCTCTGGCCTCCATGCTGGTGGCCAAACAGCTGCGGAATTTCGGCAAGTACACCATCACCGACTTTCTCGCTTTCCGTTATCCCAGTTCGGTGGTGCGCTATCTGGTGCCCAGCGTGATCGTTGTCGCCTTCACCATCTATATCGTGGCGCAGCTCAAGGCTGCCGGAATCACGGCCAATGCCCTGCTCGGCATTCCCTACGACATGGCCCTGGTCATCGCCACACTGGTTTTCGTCATCTACGTGTCTTTTGGCGGCATGATCGCCATTACCTGGACCGATGTCATTCAGGGCATCTTGATGCTGGTCGTGGTGGTGGGAACCGCGGTGGCCATGATGTGGCGTCTGGGCTCGCCGGTGGAGCTGATGCGTCAGGCCACAGCCATGGCCCCGGAGCTGGGGCAGGTCGTCGATCAACCTGTCGCCAGCTATCTGGGCTACTTCGTCATCTGGGCGACGGCGATTCCGGTGATTCCCCACATCGTCATGCGGGTCTTCACCGCCAAAGACGCCGACGGTGCGCGCCTATCGCTCAATCTGGCCATGTTGGCTTACAGCGTCATGATCCTGACGGCGGTTCTGGCCATCGTGCCGGTGGGGAAACTGCAGTTTCCGGGCCTCGAGGACGCCGACCAGGTGTTTCTCAAGGTGATGGAAGCGCAGTTTCCACCCGTGATTCGAGGGATTGCCGTGGCCGCGGTGCTGGCGGCCGTCATGTCCACCACCGACGCCCTGTTGTTGGCCTGTAGCTCGGCGATCGCTCACGACATCCTGGGCAATTTCTCGAGAGAGAAGGCAAGCGAGAGGACACTGGCCCTGATTCGGATCGGCTCGGCCTGGCTGATTGGCTTGCTGGCTCTCTATTGGGCGATTTCGCCGCCGGAGCTCATCAGTCGGTTCTACACCGCCGGAGTCGGTCTTGCTCAGTGCCAGCCTCTTTGTGCCCACGATCGCCGGTCTGTGGTGGAAGAAGGCCAACCTGGTGGG
Source organism: uncultured Acidobacteriota bacterium (assembly GCA_963719055.1). GTDB lineage: Bacteria > Acidobacteriota > Thermoanaerobaculia > Multivoradales > JAHEKO01 > CAXMQZ01. The sequence continues at coordinate 142,738 of CAVRAU010000020.1, forward strand.
TGGTGTCGCGCGCTCTGGTTACAGGTGCCGCGACCTATGTGCTGGTCTACTTCGAAGTCGTTGAGGTCGGGATGGCACCGGTGGTGGCCGCCCTGCTCGCGAGCACGATGGCCATGGCCCTGGGTGGCTACTTCGGTCCGCAGGAGTCGTCCGAGATGCTGGAGAAGATCGAGGCCCTACACGATCCAGGCGGATCCTGATCTGGCAGTCGGTATGTCGGCCTTCGAGGCGTGGTCCGCCCGACATGCGATCTGATAGGTTGCGCAACGTCGAGGGGCCATGTCGAAGTCGATTCCCGAGACTCTCCGCGTTGATGCCTGCATACAACGAGCAGGAAGTCTTGCCTATGGCGCTCGAGGAAGCCGTTACGGCCCTGCGAGGATCTTTGCGAGACCTGGGAACTGGTGGTGGTCGACGACGGCTCCACCGATGGGACGCCGACGATTCTGGAGCAGTGGGCCACCAGGGAGCCCAGGATTCGCGTCGTGACGCAGGAGCAGAATCGTGGGTACAGCCAGGCCCTGATCCGTGGATTTTGCCGAATGCCGCTTCGAGGCGATCTTCTACACCGACGCCGATGCGCAGTTCGACCTGCACGACATCGCGGATCTATATCCGCAGCTGGCGGAGTTCGACATGGTGACCGGCTACCGAATCGGACGTCAGGATCGATGGATCCGCTTCGTCACCTCGGGTGTCTACAACCGTCTCCAGGGTTGGATGCTGGGCTTGAGAGTGCGGGACGTCAACTGTGCCTTCAAGCTCTTTCGGCGTTCGTTCTTCGACAAGGTTCAGCTCTCCAGTGATGGGTTTCTGATCGATGCCGAGCTCTACGCACGGGCCAAGAATGGCTGGTCTGACGTGGACCCAGGTGGGTGTCGAGCATCGTCCCCGCGAGCTGGGGAGCACCACGGTCAAGGTGTCGACCGTCATCGAGACTCTGCGTGAGCTCCGGTCTCTCAGGTCGCGAGTGAGTCGAGAAGCGGAGCAGTCCGAGAAAGCCGTCGAGAAGAGCCCGGCTCGAACCCAGTGAAGCGGTACCTCCTAGTTGTCGGTGTGTTGACCCTGATCCGGGTGATCGGCTCGGCTCTCTTTCCCCTGTCGGGAGACGAGGCGTACTACTGGGACTGCTCGCGACATCTCGATTGGAGCTATTTCGACCAGCCGCCCCTGGTGATCTGGGCGATGATCCCGTTTCGAGCCCTGCTGGGAGAGACGGCCTTGGCGGTCAGGGCGCCGGCCATTCTCGCGAGTCTTCTCTTGGCTCTATTTCTGATCCCGCTGGTGAGGCGTCTGGGAGGTAGCTATCGGGAGACACTATGGGCTTATCTCCTGCTCCAGATCATGCCCGATCTATTTTCTGGCGAGCTCCTACGCTTCCACCGATGTCGCCATGGTGACGGCCTATGTGGGGGCGACCTGGGCGGCTGTTGCCATCGGGCAAGGTGAGAAGAGGGCCTGGTGGGGTTTTGGTATCGCCTGTGGACTGGGCTTTCTGGCGAAGTTCCCGGTGGTGATCGTGGCCGTGGCTCTGATCCCGGCGTTGCGCCAGCAGGAAGTGAGGGCTGATCTGGCCACGCGACACCTTGGCTGGCGGCGTCGGTCTCCCTGCTCCTGACCGCTCCCATCTGGATCTGGGGCTGGCAGCACAACTGGGACAACATCCTCTTCCAGTTCACCGGACGACACAGTGGTATGGGTGAGTCGGGCCGTGGCGTCAGCAATTTCCTGTCGCTCGTCGGGAGTGATTGGGATCTGCTGGGAGGGCCCAAGCACCTCCTGGAGTTCATCGGCGCCAACATGGGGTTCGCGACCCCTTTCCTCTTTGTGGCCATTCTGATGGCACTCTGGTATTCGCGGGGTCGCCGAGAGGTCGGCTGGTCGGTCTATCGATGGGCCACGCTGACGCCCCTCATCTTCTGGGGCCTGCTATCACTCAAACAACGCGTGGGTGCCCACTGGGGCGCTCCGGCGCTGGCTCTGGGTGTCGTGGCCGTGGCCATGATCGAGATTCCGGGTCGCAGGTGGATGACGATCGCGGCGGTCATCTTCTGTCTGGGACTCGTCTTGCCGGCGCTGTTCCTGGTCTCGCAGCCCGAAGTTCTGCTGTCGATTCCGGCAATCGCCAAGCAGACAGACGATCGCATCGCCAACAGCCCCATCTCCTATCTGTTCGGCGGCGATGAGGTGGCTGAGGAAGTGAAGAAACGCTTGCGGCCCGATGAGCTCGTGGCGTCCGATAGCTACACCATCACCCACCTTGTGGGCTTCGACGGCGGCGGACAGTTCGAGACTCGCCTCGGCAGGATCATGGGCCGCGGTCTCCATGGTCTGGCCTCGCTTTACTGGCACTCACCCGACGAGCTGCGAGGCGCCGACGTTCTGTTTCTGACCGACGAAAAGGACAAGATCGGCGAGCAGCTGGACATCCTCTTCGCCGAGTGCCACGAAGAGGAACCTATCCGGATCTACCGGCAGGACCGCATGGTCCGCTACGAAGACGTCTTTCGCTGCAAGAACCTGCTGCAGCCCAACCCGACCTTTACACGTCTGGAATAGACCTGTACGGTTCGGCCGTCGCCGACACTACTGACCAGCCATCTGTATCGCCAGCCGATGTCGAGGGTCCAGTTCGCATGGGTTAGGCCGGCAAGGCGATTGCAGGGGACATTGGACCGGAGGTGACGCCATGATTCGATTCGAGAGGGAAGCAGTGAATCCACTGATTCTGGCGGTGATCCTGCTGTTGGTCGGGGCGCCGCTTTGGGCCGGTCCGTCCCACCGGCTGGCGGGGGTCCGCCGGTGCCAATCCAGGTGGAAGTCCACAGGGATGGCCAGGCCCTGACGGGACTGACGGCCGAGGATTTTCTTGTTCGGGACAAGGGCAAGGAGGTTCCGGTGTTGGAGGTCCTGGAGGTGGGTCTGGAGGCGGATGGCGAGAACTTGCCGGAGGAGGCGTATCGGCAGCTTCTGTTGCTCTTCGATCTCGAGTTCTCGGAGCCGCTGTTCGTCATGCATGCCACAGATGTGGCCAGGCAACTGATCAGCCCGGAACGGTTGGCGAATACCCGAGTCCTGCTTGCTGCCCACGAGCCGGGCACTGGACTGAGAGTCGAGCTGGACTTGACCGACGATCGCGAGCGGCTCCTCGAGGTGCTGGGCACTCTTCATGACGAACATCAGAGGCGGCTGGGAAGCTCCGGCACGACAGCCGGGCCCGTAGTCAATGGAGACGATCTGATCACCTCTCGGGCTCGCAATCTGGAGTCCGACAAGGGAATCGTTCAGCAGGAACAGGGAAGGATTCTGGGCCTGGTCCGATCTCTTGCACGACTCGAGCCTCTAAGCCGGTCAGTGCCGGGAAGCACCCAGGTCGTGGTTTTCTCGCCCGGTTTCGACAGCTCGGTGATTCTGGGCAACCAGGCGACGCAGCAGCGCGATGCAGCCTGGTCGGTCGAGCAATCGGAAGCCGCGGCGCGGGGAGAATTCTCGACTGTCAACAGCGCCAGCCGGTATGGTGGCGGGCTCGTCGAGACGGCCCTTTTCGAGACATTGTCGGACTACGTTCGCTCAGGTGTTCCCATACAAGCGGTGAAGATCGAGATCCAAGGCGACTCGCGGCCGGTAGAGAGAGGGTCACAGGGTCCCAATGGACTGACTCTCATGGCGACCAGGACGGATGGCGAGGTTTATCGGGGCACCAGGGACGAATTGACCGAGATGACGCAGGCTCTACAGCCCCCATCGTTCTACCTGCTCACCTTTCAATCCCGCGGCGTCGAATCGGGGCGATATCGAAAAGTGGACGTCCGATTGAAGGACCGCCCCAAGGGCGTCGAGATTGTCGCTCCGCGTGGATTCTACGTACCCTGAGCGGAACGAACCTGTGGCAGTGGTGATCGTAGTGGCCGGCCTCTGCGCCGGCCTCGAGCGGTGGGCACTCCCAGCCGGGCTCGTGGCACGCAGACGGCACTGCGCCAGGCTACATGTGGCCAACCGCATTTGAAGCGGCCGGCAGACCTCGGGCACAGAGGCCCGAGGCTACGGTGCCGGCCGTCAGGTACCCAACGGAGATTCGAAATGGCAGAGAACAAGACAAAGCCCACCAAGATCAGCGTAGCCAAGTTCCTCAACGGAATCGAAGACGAGAAGAAGCGTCGCGACGCCAAAGCCATCGACAAGCTCTTCCGGGAGATCTCGGGTGAGAAGCCGAAGATGTGGGGTCCTAGCATCGTCGGCTATGGCACCTACCACTACAAGTACGACAGCGGTCGCGAGGGCGACATGGCGCGCCTCGGGTTCTCCCCGCGCAAACAGAACCTCACCCTCTACTTCATGCCGGGGTTCAAGAAATACGCTGTACAGCTCAAGGCGCTCGGCAAGCACAAGATTGGCAAGTCGTGCCTCTACATCAAGCGCCTCGACGATATCGATTTCGATGTCCTCCGCGCGCTGGTCCAGGAGGACTGGGACGAAATGAACCGCAAGTACCCACCCGCCTAGGCGCTGCCGACAGCTCGAATCGCGCCATCGTGCGCTAGAGTCTCGGCCTATGCCACGGTCGATGTCTCTGTTGACGGTTCTCGTGCCAGTGGCGCTGACTCTGCTTGGATGCGTCAGAGGCGATTCTGGGGAAGAAATCGGAGCCGGGAGCACCAGCTGCCCGAAGCCTTCGAGACTCTCACAGAGAAGCTCGACGCGGCTGGCTACCAGACATCACCACTCGTGGGGAATCCACAGATCCCGGTGCGGTATGGACTCGGCCAGGGCTTCGACAGATTTGCCAAGGAGAGAAACAGCGGCGGAAATCCCGCTGACCGAAGAGCTTCAGGAAGAGCTCGAGGCCTTGGGACACCTGCAATAGGCTAGCCGGGAGGCAGTACCGACCAGGTCTCCACCTCGATCGACCCCATGTGAAGTCGGACCTGCACGCGAACCTGCCGTGTCCAGCCGCGGTAGCTGGAGGTGGCCACGATCATACGGCGACTGGGTGAAATCGATTCGATCTCGCTGGCAAGGGTACCGCCACCGAACTCCCGTCGAGACACACCGGCAAAGCCGGCGCTCTCACTCAGATTGGCGATGGATTCGGCCACTGCCGCATCGGTGAGAGCGACCAGGTGGATACGCCGGGCCTCTTGGGACGCCAGACGAGCCCGAAAGCCGTAGTGTGTGGCCAACAGAGTGACGGCCGATGCCACCAGCACCATGACGATCATGGTGACAAACAGGGCGTGCCCGGATTGTCGAGACCTCAAAACACCCGCCGTCCTGGCCGGGCTCTTTGAGTGAAGCGGAGGCTCAGACTCTTGAAATCGGGGCCGGGATCCTGCAAGGCGCTCACCCCACCGCGACGCCGACCGCCGGGATCTCGGTGCCGGCGATAGACAATCTGTACTTCGACCAATCCCGGCGCGAGGCTGTTGTGCCAGCTCCAGAGCCTGACTCCACGCAGGACCGTTCTCACGCCCTGAACTGTGCCGTCGGCGGCGATGACGGTGCGAGTCAGGTTTCCCAGGGACTCGTCGTAGGAGATCAGGCTGCCATCGGGTTGCGCGAGCCCCAGTGGGCCATTGCCAGGAGCCGTTTCGGTACCTCTGGATCGTTGGATGTCGTGGCGCAGAAGCTGGATGGCGAACTGGGGAATCGAGTCCGGCAGCGTCCGCTGGACTTCCACGGCGGTGATGTGCACCTCGCGGAGTAGGTTGACTGCCAACAGCAATATCAGACCCACCAACAACATCGCCACGAGGACTTCGAGCAGACTGAATCCTGTCGACCGGCATCGCATCATGGGCTCCAGACCAGGGACTGGACGTGCCGTACGGTGGATGGAGCGACCGACCCGATAGCGGGCCTCGAGACTGACGGCAAAGAGTCCGGGAGTCTCGGTGGGCTCGACCTCGAGATCGATCAGCAGATCCACTGCGGTGGTCGGTGGTGGGTAGGCGATGACCGGCTGCAGCATGCGGCTGGGCTGCACAGGGATGGCTCCGGACCGTATCGTCTCCAGCGAGGCTTCGATGGCCCGCAGGGCCTCGTCGCCGGCATCCAGGCGCTTCATGGCCTGCGGTTGACGCATCATGAATCCGTAGCCGAGGAGCATGGCCAGGGTCAGCACCAGGAGGGCCATGAGGGCCTCGAGAAGGGTGAAGCCCCGGCCCGGGCGCTCAGGCGGCGGTGTTTGCATGAGAACCGGTCCGGATGAGGCGGGAGAGCTCAGGGACGGCTGCCAACACGTAGCGCACCGAGTGGATGGAGAGACTGTTTCCTACCAGACGCCAGGCGGTTTCCAGGGGCAGATCGGCGGGCAGGGTATAGCTCCTCGGGAATCCCAGCAGTCTGAGGATCTCGGCCGGTGAGAATCGTCGCAGACCCGAGGGTGTCTGCACATAGGAGCCGCTGCGAATCGGGGAGTGGCCATAGGCAGCCGTGAAACAGGAGGCGACCGCCATGGGATCCATCGGATCGACGACATTCAGGGCGTGCCGGTATTTCCGCACGAGATCCGGATCGACTCTGAGCTCGGCGGACGGTTCCTTATCGAGAAAAGACCGCAGTGTCCGGGCCTCGACTCTGGGCGGTGGCAGCTCTCGCAAAGGCGATCTTCCCGCCACCAGATAGTACCTCTCCCGTCGGTTGGGGATGCCGAAGACGGTCGGGCACAGCAGCCTCTCCTGAACCTGAAAGTGCAGATCTTCGAGGGTGTCCAACAGGAGTGAGTGCGTGATGGAGCCTTGGAAGCCAGGGACATTCTCGATCGCCACGTATCGTGGGGTTGCCTCTCTCAAACGGGTGAGGATGGCCAGAAAGCTCTGGGTCCGGGTATCTGTGGTGTCCCGACGGCGTCCCCGTCGCGTAAAGGGCTGGCAGGGTGGTGAGATCCACCACAAATCCGCCTGCCAGTCCCGCAGGGTCGATCCCGCCAACGACTCGATGGTGGCTGTGGCCGCAGGGTGTGGAAAGTTTCGGCGGTAGATATCCAGAGCCAAGCGATTGATGTCGACCGCAGACACAACGGCCGCAGCCGAACCCAAAGCTGCGGCGCAACCGCCGATCCCGCAGTAGAACTCGGCCACGCGCAGACGAGTGTGGTCTGCTGGAGCGTTCATGGCGTGCAGATCCTGCCACAGATGGGCGGCAAAAGCTGTGAAGTAACACGCTTTTCGGTTACTCGTAGCGCAAGACGACCAGGGGCTTCTCCCGAGACGCACCCCAGGCGGTCAGGAGTGTCGCCACCAGAGAGATGGCCACTGCGAGCAGGATGAGAAGGACCAGAGTCCCGAACGGAAAGCTACCGGGGCTTTCGGCGAGCATGCCAGTGGCAAGAATCAGGGCTGCACCGATCCCGGTGCCGACGAGCCCTCCCAGGAGACCCACGATGCCGTTCTCCAGCAGCAGGATCTTCAAGACGTCGCTGGCCTGCATCCCCAGTGCCTTCATGATGCCGATCTGTCGTCGGCGCTCGAGCACCGCCAGCGAAACCGTGTTGGCCACGATCACTCCGGCAGCGAAAAGGGCCAGGATGGCCACCACCAGAGGCAGGGTAGTCAACTTCTTGAAGATGCTGGTCAGAAGTTGGTTCACCAGCGAAACATGCAGCGCGAAGACCCCTGGGATCTCCGAGAGGTCACGCAGCGCCGCATTCAGATGCTCGTCCTGCAAGTCGACGATAAAGGGTGTCGGTGTGGGGACTGTGCCCTCCGGCACCACATTGGCGGTGACGATGGCGGCCGTCTGTTCTCCTACGTTCACCTGGAAGTTGTCGCCCTGACGGGGCTCGGCCTTGATGCCGGCCACCGTTACCGTCGCCTCCGTGTCGTCATCGAACTGGAGCGTGATCTGATCGCCGACCGAAAGTCCCAACCACTCGAGGACCTTGGTGTGTCGTAGGACCACCTCGGGGTCGCCACCCTCGACCAGGTCTCGACCCTCGCCGATCTCGTACGTCTGATCACTCTCTTCCCCGACGGATACCGAGAGCTGGTCGAGGAAGTTGCGCAGGGCGAAGCGAGTGGGATCGAAATCCTGATTCTCCTTCACCCGGCTTCGGTTCGGGAGGCTCTATCTGCGGGTCCTTTTCGGCCGAACCCGTGCTGTAGGCCCACTGCTCGAGGGTTTCCATGTCCCGGTCGCCCTCGATGGCAACGATCTTGGCCGTGTAGACATTCTGATGGGTGACCGACTCGACGCCGACGAGATCACCGAGGGTGGCGGCGATCGCGGCACTGCTTTGAGGGGAGTCGGGGATGACGATGACATCGCCGCCCAGCTGCTCTTCCATCACGTCATTGATGACATTCAAGAGGGTATTGGTCATGAAGAGGATGCTGCTGAGCGCAAACATCCCCACCACCAGCGCCAGCAGCGTACTGGCGGCCCGACCCGGATGGGTGGCGAGAGCACGTTGGCTGAGCTTGAAGTAGGCATTGCCGAACGAAGGTAGACGAGCTCAACAAGATCACCAACCCGCCCAGAATCAGGGTCGCCAGGGCCAGAGCCGCCATGGCGACGTACGCGAGACCGATTCCCAGGAGTACCTTGCCCAGGATCTGTCCCACCATCAGGCCGATGACGCCCGTCAAGAGGATCACGACGACTGCGGAGATCCCCAGACCGGCGCGGGGTATGACAGCCCGGTCGGGTTGCAGCACCACCGCCGGGCGTACGCGACCCGCGGAGAGGGTGGGGAGAAAGCCGAAAACCAGGGTGACCAGGACTCCGGTGACGAGACCCATGAGGATGGCTTCAGGATGGATCCTGAATTCCAGGGTTTGCGAGACTGTCTTTTCCGCCACGCGCTGCAGACCCGAGACCATGGCCAGCCCCAACACCGAGCCGGCGAGACTGCCGATGATTCCCAGGGCCGCGGCCTCGATGAGAAACATGACGGTGATCTGACGGCCTTGCAGCCCCAGGGTCTTGAGGACTCCGATCTCCAAGGCCCGTCGGCCGACCACGACCAGCATGGTGTTGACGATGCCGATGCCACCGATGAGGAGTGACATGAGCCCGAGGACGGTGGCCAGGTCGGTCAGGTAGTCGGTGATCTCCTTGTTCTGTGTTCGCAGGTCCTCGGTCGAGAGCACCGTGACGCCGGTAAAGCGTTCTTCGAGATCGTCTCTGAGGGCCTGCAGCTCACCTTCGGCCGGGACCTTGATATAGACGGTGTCCGCTTGGACGCCGTAAACGTCGACGCCATCCTGATAGCTCAGCAGAGCCCAGGGCATGACGACCGCCTCCATCTCGCGGAGTCGGGCTTCGGCGCCGTTGTCGATGATGCCCGTGACGGTAAACGGCTCGGGTCCCTGCAGGTGGATCTCGGCGCCCACACCCACCTCGAGAGCTCCGGCGAGACGTTCGTTGAGGATGATGCTGTGTGGCTTCGCCAGGGCCTGCCGAAGTGGGAGTCCTGCGGGTTCGAGTAGAGAGTGCTCGCCATAGAAGGGATAGTCCTGCGGCTCGACAAAGAACGCCACCGTCGTGATCGGCGCTCGATCCACATCTTCCAGGGGATAGATGGAGGCTGGCTTCAAATGACGAATGGCGAGCATGATCTGGCAGTCGTTCTCCTCGGACCAGGAGCGCATCCTGTCCACCGCGAGCTCGCTGAAAGTCGTCTCTGAGAAGTCGCCACCCTCATCGACCAGGGTGGGGTCGTATTCGGCGTCGGTGAATCGAGTGTCGGTGGACGGGGGGGTCATCACCAGATCGCCGCGATTGTCGGCTTGCAGATTCTGGGTCAGCCCCTCGCCGATCATCAAACCTACCGTGCGCAGGGATACGACGGCTGCGACGCCGACAGCGATACAGAAGAGGACAAAGACAGTCCGTTGGGGGTTGTGCCTGAGATTGGCCAGGGCCTGTTGCAGATAGAAGCGCAGTTGTTTCATGGTCGATCGTCGTCAGGAGATGAACTGGCCATCGACCAGGGTCAGGGTGCGATCGGCCTGGCCCGCGAGAAGACTGTCGTGCGTCACCAGGACCACGGTGGTGCCGAAGTCGTCGCGAACCTGTTTGAGGCTGTCGATGACCTGCTGGCCGGCATCGGTATTGAGGTTGCCGGTGGGTTCATCGGCCATGAGGATGGGAGGGTTGTTGGCCAGGGCCCGAGCGATGGCGACCCTTTGCTGCTCGCCGCCCGAGAGTTGACCCGGCCGATGGTCCAGGCGACCGGCCAGACCAAAGCGCTCGAGGAGCTTTTGGGCTCTTGGGTCGGGATCGAATTCGGTCTTCTTGGAGAACTGGATGGGCAGGGCGACGTTCTCCAGTGCCGAGAGACTGGGGATGAGGTTGAAGAACTGAAAGATGAAGCCCAGCTTCTGATTGCGGATCTCTGTCAACTGCCGTTCGTTCAGCGAGCTGATCTCGACCTGGTCGATGGCGATGGAGCCGCTGCTCGGGGAGTCCAGACCACCGATCAGACCCAACAAGGTGCTCTTGCCGCTGCCCGATGGACCGACGATGCTGACCATTTCGCCGGCCTGGATCTCGAGATCCACACCGTCGACGGCGGCGATGGTCTGTTCACCGAGATGAAACTCCTTTCTCAGGTCGGTGGCTTCGATCACGGGTTTGCCGGCCATACCTTTCCCCTTTCGAGTCGATTCTCCTACATCACGACGTGTCGAGGAGACCTCGAGTTTCAAATAGCCTGGCCGGAGTTGGCCCGAGACTTGTATCGATTCTCTCGGAAGTGCCGGAATCCGGGGTCGATGAGGCTGCGGATGTACTCTTGAAGCATCACCATGTCCTGTTCTCGACACAAGCGGTGGGTTCTGTGCTCGAATCATGGTCGTCGCCTTGGTCGCCGGGCTGGTGGATCGCACTCCCACTCACGGGGACGAACCCAGAGTCTCGAGCGAGACAGCGGCGCCAAGGCTCTGCCGTCGATTCGAGCCTCGAGTTGAGCCGAGCGCATGAGGAATGGCTCGAGCGGGTGAAGCTGCTGATCTTTCCGTACGAGAGGGAGTACTTCCTGTCGCTGGAGGAGCCGTTCAGGCGTGACGCCTTTATCGAGGCCTTTTGGCGAGTTCGGGATCCCGATCCGGAGACGGTTCGCAACGAGTTCAAACGCAGCTGGGACAACTGGGTCGACATCGCGCTGGAGACATTTCGGCAGCGTCACGGATGCGCGGTCGGTCATGCTGCTCTTCAACGGTGAGCCGGGTCGCTTCCGACTGCCGAACGGGCGGGTCGTCGAGCGTTGCTATCGCAAGCGTGAACGACTCGAAGTCTGGTTCTACGGCGGCAGCCTGAGGACAGAGACGAGGTTCGTGGTCCTTCTCTACCAGCCCGAGTTTCCCCCGGACAGCGAATATCGAATCTGGCTCAATCGCGAGGCCCGCAATCCGGCCAAACGATGGGAGGTTCCGGTGACCGATCCCACGCTGTTTTGTGACGACGACACCTTTGAGTGGGCCATGCGCCCCATACTGGAGATGGGATGGGTGGTCTACCGGAACTTCATCGAGGAGATCACCGCTGTCCCCGAGCCGAGCTCTCGGGAATGGGTCGAGGCCTTCAACGCCCGGACGACCCTGTTGCCTGAGGGCGCGGATGTGTTCGCTGGCACGATGGAACTCGACTTTCCCGGTCGGAACCAGAATCGAGTCGCCATGCGTGGCGTCTTGACCATCCCAGCGGAGCTGTTGTCGACGCAGAACGTCAAAGGACAGCCACTACATGAGCTTTTGCTCACTGGCGAGGTCGTGCGGGATGACCGTCTGTTCGAGACCTTCCGCTACCGCTTCGAGATCCCCGTCAGCGAACAGAGCGACCAGGTCCCTCTTGTTTTTCAGCGATACCTCCGGCCAGGGCCGGTACGTCTGCTCCTCAAGATCGAAGACCTCCTGAGTCGACGATTCGCCAAGCTCGATCAGATCGTCGAGATTCCCGAGCCCGATGATCTGCAGTCGCTGCGCACCCTTCCAGACTCGGAGTTGTTCCGTCGACTCGACGAGGCACGCCTGGCAGCTGAAAGGGGGCAGACGACCATCCGGATCCTGCCACCTCCCGAACGGGAGATCATGGTGGGGGCGCTTACGGGTCAACACGGTGTCGGCCGGCGAGTTCGACAAGGTGGCCTTCTTTCTCGATGGCAAGACCCTGTTGACCAAAAGACGACCGCCTTTCAGCGTCGAGCTCAACCTGGGTGAGATCGCGGCCTCTCATCGTCTGCGTGTGGAGGCGTACGATGGCGAGGGCACCGAGGTCGCCAGCGATGAGATGGTCATCAACCAGGGGGGCAGCGCTTCCGGTTGCGACTCATCGAACCACGGGAGGACCGTCACTACGAGAAGAGCTTGAGCGCGGTGGTCCAGGTCGAGGTGCCTGACGGCCAGGAGCTGGACAGGGTAGAGCTCTTTCTGGATGAGCAGCGAGTGGCCACTCTGTATCAGTCGCCCTTTCTGCAGCCCGTGTTCTTGGAGCGAGAGGGATTGGCCTACCTGCGAGCTGTGGGGTATCTCGTGGATGGAAGCTCCACCGAGGACGTGGTGTTCGTCAACGCGCCGGAGTACTTCGAGAATCTCGATGTCCAGTTCGTCGAGCTCTATGCCACGGTCAGCGGCTCGGGTGGGCGAGCGATTCTGGATCTGGGTCGCGAGGACTTCCAGGTCTGGGAGGATGACGAGCCCCAGGAGATCCGCAGATTCGAGTATGTGCGGGACCTGCCGATCCATGCCGCTCTGTTGTTGGACACATCGGCGTCGATGGAGGAAAGCCTGCCGCAGGTGACCGAGGCGGCTCGCAGTTTCCTCGAAGAAACGGTCGAACCGAGAGATCGGGTCACCTTGATGAGCTTCGATGCTCGGCCGCGGGTCGAAGTCAAGTTCACCAATGAGGTCAGCGCCCTCTCCGGCGCGCTGTCGAAGACTGCGTTCGCGTGGTGGGACGGCGATCTACGACAGCCTGGTTTTTGCTTTGCACTACTTCGATGGCGTCAAGGGGCCCAAGGCGCTACTGCTGCTGTCCGATGGCAAGGACGATGCCAGTCATTTCGACCTCGAGGGCGCCTTGGCGGTGGCGCACCGGACCGGAGTGACCGTCTATGTCGTCGGTCTTCGCGAGCTGGCTAGAGACAAGGCGGCTCGGAGACTCCTGCGTCGAATCGCCCGCGAGACCGGTGGACAGAGCTTTTTTGTCGAAGACGTCAGCGAGCTGCCGGCCGTCTATCAGGCGATCCAGGAGGATCTCCGATCCCAGTACTTCATCGCCTACCAGTCGACCAGCGACAAGGATCCTGATGAGCTCCGTCTGATCAGGGTCGAGGTGGAGCGGCGAGGTGCCGAAGTCAGGACCGTGAGCGGCTATTATCCGTAACATGGAGCGCAGGATTTACCTATTGCTACTGGCGCTGACCGTGGCGCTGGGGGCGTATCTCCGGCTTGTCGATCTTGGCGGCCCATCGCTTTGGCATGACGAGATCATCCATCTCGAGGTGGCTGAGCAGCTGGCGAGTCACCCCTGGTACAGGAGCCTCACCGGGGTCCGCGAGGTGGCTGGCTACACCGAGAATGGGCCGATCTACTACTGGCTGCAGCTCCTGGGTCAGCGATTGGCGCCGGGAGAGACCGGAGCGCGGTTGTTTCCGGCTGTTTTCGGAATTCTGGCTCTTCCCCTGATGGCATTCAGTGGACTGCGGCTGGGGGGGCGTGTTGTCAGTGTGGCGGCGACATTTCTTCTGGCTGTGTCGCCACTTCATGTCTACTTCTCCCGCGAAGGAAGGCCCTATTCCCTGATCATCCTGTTGGCACTTGTCCTTCTCCACGCCCTGCTGGAGAAGGGTTCGAAGCTGGGTATCGCCATGGCCTATGGTGGCTGCTTGTTGGCAGCCTACGTAGGTGTCCATACGGTCCCCATCCTGCTGGCGTTTCTGACGCTGTCCGTGATCACCCTTCTTTGGGATGTCTGGAGGGGTTCCCGCCTGCTCGACTCACCCTATCGTCATGCCGTTGTGGCCGCGGTTGTCGCGCTTGTCCTGGTCTATGGCCTCTACATGACGCGCTCCGAATCGAACAAGGTGGACTTCGTCGAATTGCAGTCGCCAGTGTTTCTGTCCCCGCTGTCCCAGCGAGCCATGCAGAGGTTTCTGGCCAGCATGACGACTTCAGCCCACGGTCGGTTCTGATGGTGGGGCGATCGTGGGTCTTGATCGGTCTGTCCTTGGCAGGGCTGACCACGGGTCTCTGGCGCCGACCAGGGAAGACAGCGGCGACGGCAGGGATGTTTCTTCTACCCGCCTCGCTGTCGATCCTGGCATTGGTGTCCGTGGGTCGATGGTACGCGCTGCGATACACGTGCTCGGCCCTGCCGGCGTTTCTCTTGCTTGTGGCCCTGGGAGTTGTCGCCAGCGCCGAGCTGTCCAGCAGACTCGTGGGCAGGAAGTTGTCTGCGGGGGTGCGCCAGTGGGTTCACATGGGCTGCCGCCGGTGTGATGATTCTCTTGTTTGTCGCCCCCAATGTGACCGCTGCCCGCACCGATCCGCAGCGTAAGCTCGACTGGCGTGGCGTGGCGGCTCTCATCCAGGAGATTGCCATCGATGGCGAGCCCATGGTCGTGGCCAATGCCTGGCCGCAAGACCTGTCTCGGGCTACTACTTGCGTGACTCGGACAGGGAGTTCCAGTTCATCAACCTCCAGGAATCGGTATCCACTGGCCAGGAGGTGGTGGACAGCACCGACCAGGGTTGGTTGCTGACTGCGGGTTTCAGGAGGACCGGTGAGGTGCGAGCCTGGATGCACCAGTTCCCACCAGTGCTGAAGCTGCGCGAGGAGGAGATGGCGCTGTTCTTCTTTCCCGATTTCGTCACACTCCTGGAGACGCGATTTGCGGCGGGTCGGGGTGGACTGTTCGAGAAACAGTTCGCAGCCTTCGGTGAGCGCTTCGATTTCGGAGGCGCCGAGATGGCCCTGCAGGGCGGGGGCTGGTCCTATCAAGAAGAGAACAAGGCAGGAATCGGCTACCAGTGGGCCATGGGTGAGCAGGCGGAGCTGGGGCTGCCGATCGGCCAGGCCCGGGATGCGCGAATCCGTTTCCGGGCTCTGCCCTTTACCTACCCCGACGCACCCGAACAGGCAGTGGAGCTATGGTTGAACGAGTCACTGATCGCCACCGTCGATCTGCCTCGGGGCTGGAGCGAGCACGAGCTTCTGGTGCCGGCGTCCTCATGGAGCTCGGGCGCCAATATCCTCTTTCTGCGCTTCGCCCGCAGCACGATCCCGGCCGAAGTCATCCCTGGATCCCAGGATCGCCGCAGCCTCAGCGCCGCCTTCGACTACCTGGAAGTCCTCGACGAAACGAACCCGTAGGTCCCTGAAGCGGCCGCTTCATGAGTAGGCCGGGTTTAGTCGTAGTGCCGCAGCTGTGGCCAGAGCTCCTCGATGGTCACCTGAGCGTCGCGGCCGATCCAGATGGGTTTGTTGTTTTCGTAGGGCATACAGTCCTGACAGGTGTAGGTCGTCGCCTTTTCGACGGTGGCGAAGACACGCTCGTGATCTTCGCGGTCGCCACCGATGATGATCACGAGCTCGCCGCTGCAGTCGCCGGGACCCCACCACCAGTACGTGTTGTGTCCGGAGATGGCGGGGGGCAGTCCGAGGTCGGGTCCGAAGAAGTCGATGGCGCCGGCTCTGGCCGTAGTTTTGGCCGAAGATGCAGGCGTGCGTTTGCTCCACTTCCGGCAGGGCGTCATGGACCTGTGCCACTGTGGTCGCCAGCTCTTGCCAGCCTAGCCGGTCGGCGAAGAACTGTGACAGCCGCCCGACTTCCTTGCGCTCGTCGGTGCCCGGGGCCATGCCGAGACTAGCCTGGTAGCGGACAAAGGTCTCCACTGGGAGTACAGGTTTGGCAAGGGGAGCCAGGATCAGCCCTGAAAGAACGATGAGAGCAGCATAGGCGGGTCGTAGCCAGCCCAGGAGGCGTCGCGAGCCGAGGGCCTCGATGGCGACACCTCCCGCGGCAAAGAAAATGGGGAATGTCGGCGCGTAGTAGTAGGGCTTGGCGCGCTGAAAGATCATCAGAAACAGGATGGCAAGGCAGGCCCATCCCAGGGCACGAAAGGGTCTGCCTCGGCGGGAGAAATAGAAGACCGAGCGCGGCCAGCGCCAGAGGTGCGACGACGGGGTTCATGTTGAGAATCTGAGCGCTGACGAAATCTCCGGGAGACAGGGGGAGATTCTTGAATTGAGTGGCGCGGCTCATGAACTCCAACAGAGCCCAATCATGGGTTGCCTGCCAGATCAGGTAGGGCAGGAACAACAGAAGAGCGAGAGCTCCGCCAAGCCAGAGCCAACGACTGGTGAAGTGCTTCCAGTCACGAGTGAGGATCAGCCCCACCACGATGCCGAAGCCGAGGAAGAGCATACTGATCTTGTTCTCGAGGCCGAGGCCGGCCACCAGGCCGAAGGGGATCCACCACCGGAGCTCTTCCGTCCGCAGAAGTTGAGTGAGTATGAGGACTGCCAAGGCCCAAAACATGACATCGAACGCGTTCATCGAGAGAATGCCGAAGACGCTGACATAGACCGGAGCCAGGGCGGTCGCCAACGCCAGCGAGAATCTGAGCCCACCGTCCGCCACCCAGGTTGTGCGCAATCCGACATACGAGAAAGACGGTGACGCCAGCCGCGATGGCTGGAAAGAACCGCAAAGCCAGCTGCGACTCGCCAAAAAGAGAAGTGGTCAACCGGCTGAGCCAGCCGATCAGCGGTGGGTGTTCCACGTAGCCGAAACCCAGGTGACGACCATTGGCGACGTAGTAGAACTCATCGCGGAACACTCCATAAGTGTCGCTCGCGGTGAGGATATGCAGGAGGGCAGTGACGAGCCCGAGTGATCCCGGGATGACCAGATCTCGTGAGTGATCTTTCATGGCTACCCCTCCTTACAGGGTACCCGGTAACTCGTGAATCTGCTGTCGGGTTCCCTAGCCTACCCGAAGGAGTGTTGCGTACCCACCTCGGAGGCGTAGACTCTAAGCTTGCAAGGAGGCTGATCATGTTGTCCAAACGTCGAGTTCCCGTTCTCGTTCTTGTAGCTCTCACTTCTTCAGTGCTCGGTTGCCAGCAGAGCGCGGCGCCTGTGTCGCAGGCGGAGATGGATCGTGCCCAGGAGACGCTGTCACCCTTCAAGGAGGAGCTGGTGGACGCCCTGATGGGGACCCTGCAGGATGCCAGCCCGGCGGAGGCCATTCACGTCTGCCGGGAGCGGGCGCCCGAGATTGCCGCTCGTCTGAGCGTGAACGGAGTCCGTATGGGACGCACGAGCCACAAGACCCGCAACCCCGCCAATGCCCCGGAACCCTGGGTCGAGCCCCTGCTGGCCGCCTATCTCGAGAACCCGACCGACACCAAGCCGCGGGCCGTGTATATCGATGACTCGTCGCTGGGGTACGTCGAGCCCATCTACGTCATGTCCTTCTGTCTGAGCTGTCACGGGCCGAGCATCGATCCGGCCTTGGCGGAGCAGATCCAGGAGGTCTATCCGGATGATCAGGCCACCGGCTTCAAGGCCGATGATCTGCGGGGTCTGTTCTGGGTCACCTTGCCGCGCAGCGACAAGGGTGCCTGAGCTCGAGTGATCAACATCTGCGCCCCAGACCCTGTGGCGCAGTTCGCAGCTCCGGTTCCGGTATCCCCTTAGGGTGGTGACTCCAGGCGACTCGGAGTCCGTGATGATCCCCGATCTGCGTCAGCATTTTCTCGTCTTGCTCGGCCTTGCGGTTACGAGCATCGGATCTGCGTGGGCGGCCACCTACTACGTAGCCCCGCCTCCAGGTGGAAGCGATGCCAATCCGGGCACCTTTGCTTCTCCCTGGGCGACGCTGCAAAAAGCGGCCGACACGATTCAGGCTGGAGATACGGTTTTGGTGCGGGCAGGACAGTACGCGGGAGGGCACTTCACGACATCGGGACTTCCGGGTAGCCCCATCATTCTGCAGGCCTATGGGGACGAGGTCGTCGAAATCACAGCAGACAATCCCGTGACTCCAGATGGCATCAACTTGGAAGGCGCCAGCTGGATGGTCGTCGAGGGGTTTGCCATCGAGGGTCGTGGCCGAGCGGGAATCCGCGCCGTGCTCTGTGAGCATGTCACTTTGCGTGACAACCGCCTCGATGCCAACCAGAAGTGGGGAATCTTCACTGGCTTTTGCGATGATCTCGTGATCGACGGCAACCAGTGTTCCAACAGCATCGTCGAGCACGGTATCTACGTCAGCAACAGTGGGGATCGTCCTACCGTCCGCCGCAACACCATCTGGGGCAACCACGCCAACGGGATTCACATGAATGGAGACGTTTCCCAGGGCGGCGATGGAGTCATCAGTGGTGCTCTTATCGCAGAGAACAAGATCTTCGGCAACGGTGTCGGCGGCGGTTCGGGGATCAACCTGGACGGAGTGCAGGACTCGATCATCCGCAACAACTTGATCTTCGATACTCACGCCAGCGGCATCTCGCTCTATCAGATCGATGGAGGAGAGCCTTCGACAGGAAACCAGGTTCTTCACAACACCGTGATCGTCGCCAGTGACGGTCGCTGGGCACTCAACGTCAGCGACGGAAGCACAGGAAATACGGTCCTGAACAACGTGTTCTATAGCTACCACGGCTATCGTGGCGGCATGTCCATCGACTCGGACTCTCTCCCCGGCTCGAGCAGCGATCACAATGCCGTTGAAGATCGGTTTACGGTCGATGGCGGGGACACGGTGATGACTCTCGCTGAATGGCAGGTGCTGACAGGTGAGGATTTCTCTTCTCTGACAGCCTCACCCGAGGAGCTCTTCGTGGCACCTGCGCTCGGAGACTTCGAGCTCGACGAAGGCAGTCCCGCTGTCGACGCGGGCGAGACGGTGAGCGAAGTCCCAACCGATCGTCTGGGCCGACCGCGACCCATCGGTCCCGGCTTCGATATCGGTGCTCATGAGGGCGTCGGCATCCTGTTTGCCGATGGCTTTGAGATGGACGGAGCCGACCGCTGGACCGACATCCAACCCTGAGAATGGGGTCGCTCCCCCATCGCATCGTCGTGTGACTTTTTCCGGTATCCTAGGTCTATAGTGCAAGAATGGCGCTGTCCCTCCACTAGAGGGCGGCTGAAAGGAGACGATATGTCTGTAGCCAAAGTAACGGAGATTTCTTCCTCGTCCAGCAAGAGTTTCGAGGACGCCATCCAGGATGGCGTCGAGCGGGCCAACAAGACCCTCGACAGGGTCAAGGGTGCCTGGATCAACGAGATGAAGATCGACGTCGAAGATGGCAAGATCACCAACTACCGCGTCAACATGAAAGTCACGTTCGTTCTCAAGGGTTGAGGGCTTTCGTACACGACCAGTTCAAGTGGGGAGGAGATTCGAGATGACAGAAGAAAAGAAGAGCATGTGGGATTCGGCGAAGGACGCGGTGGAAGACGCCGTCGACAAGGCCAAGGAGATGGGTGAGGAGGCGGTCGACAAGGTCAAAGAGACCGGTGGCGAGGCTTGGGACAAGGCCGAAGATGTGGGTGAGGCGATCGCCGAGAAGGTTGGTGACGCCAAGGACACGGTGACCGAGAAGGCGGGAGACGCCTGGAAAAAGGTCGAGGGCGCCGGCGAGGCGGTCGCGGAGAAGCTCGGTGATGTCAAGGACAAGGTCACGGGTGCCCCCGAAGAGGTGGCCTCCGGTTCAGAAGATGTGACCGAGGATCTGACCGAAGCGGCCAAGCAGGTCGTCGACGACGCGGACAAGGCCTAGGACACCGCCAGGCAACCATGCGGTGGACTCCCTCGGGGAAGAGCAGGAATATCGAAGACCGCCGATCGCGGCGGCCCGCCGGTCGGCGGGCCGCGCCGATCGGTCTGGGTGGAATCATCCTCATCCTGGTGATCGGCTACATCTTCAAGATCAACCCCATGAGTCTGTTGCAGCAATCGGGGGGTGGTGGTTCACTGGGGATGGAGACATCCGCGCCGGCCGAGCCCTACCAGAGCACGCCTCAGGAAGAGGAGCTGGTCCAGTTCGTCTCCTTCGTTCTCGACGATGCGCAGGCGGTGTGGACGCGGGTTCTACCGCGGTACGGGGTCGAATACCGAGAAGCGAAACTGGTGCTTTTCCGCGATGCCGTGCAGTCGGCTTGTGGTTTTGCCTCTGCCGCGTCGGGTCCGTTCTATTGCCCTGGAGATGAGAAGGTCTATATCGATCTGGGCTTCTACCAGGAGCTCAGAGATCGCTTTGGTGCCGCCGGCGATTTCGCCCAAGCCTACGTGTTGGCCCATGAGATTGGTCATCATGTGCAGAAGATCGTGGGTGTGGAGGGCGAGGTTCGCCGAGCCCAGCGATCCAACCCTGGGGCAGCCAAGGAGCTGTCGGTCCTGATGGAATTGCAGGCGGACTGCTACGCCGGAATGTGGGGACAGTCCACGGCCCAGAGGGAAATCCTGGAAGCCGGCGATGTGGAGGAAGGTCTCAACGCCGCCGCGGCCATCGGCGACGATCGAATTCAAAAGATGAGTGGACAATACGTGAATCCCGACGCCTTCACCCACGGTTCCTCCGCGCAACGAGTGGAGTGGTTCCGTCGAGGGCTCGAAACCGGTGACGTGGGGGCCTGCGACACCTTCGCAGCCGCCACGCGCTGATCTGGCAACAACAGGAGGAAGGACGATGGGTTTTCTGGATTTCATCAAAGAGGCAGGGGAGAAGATCATGGGGGGCGACGAGGCCGAGGCGGCCGAACCGAAGCAGGCGCCGGCCAAGAGCCCCGAAGAGATCAAGAGCTTTCACAATCGACGACGTGCCATGGGCCTGGTCAAGATGATCGAGTCCCACGGTTTCGAGATCGAGGATCTGAGCGTGCGGGTCGACGGCGATCTGGCCACCGTGAGCGGCAAGGTGGAGGATCAGGCGACCAAAGAGAAAGTGCTGCTGGCGATCGGCAACACCGAAGGCATCGCTCGGGTCGATGATCAATTCGAGGTCGTGGTGGCAGAGCCGGAAGCGCAGTTCCACACGGTTGTCAGCGGCGACACCCTCGGAGGTATTGCCAAGCAGTACTACGGCAACGCCGGGAAATACCCGGTGATCTTCGAGGCCAACAAGCCCATGCTCACCGACCCTGACAAGATCTATCCGGGACAGGTGCTGCGCATCCCTCCGATCGAGTAGAAGGTCAGGCCGGCCAGGCGAAGAGCCTGGCCGGCCGCCTCGACCTTGCCGGGAGCTTCACTCGGCCAGCGTCAACCCGCTGGGAACGCTCGCGGGGACGTCGACTCGAAGATCGACGCTCTGCGGATCCGTGAGAGCCCAGAGGAAGTCCATCAAGTCGTCGATCTGACGCTCGCTGAGCGTCCTGGGCTCCAGCTCACAAGCTTCCTCGATGGCGGACATCGCGCTGGCATCTTCCAGCACCTGAAAGTCGAGCTCCGCAAGATCCGAACGGTACGGTAGGACCGCCTGATCGGGGTCGTAGGAGTACAGACCGGCGATCGGATTCAGCATGTGCTTGACCATTTCCCGCAGGTTGTCGTAGGCGCCGGCATGGCCCCAGGGTCCGGTTTGCGTCACGTTTCGCAGCGAAGGGGTACGAA
This sequence comes from uncultured Acidobacteriota bacterium, assembly GCA_963719055.1. Lineage (GTDB taxonomy): Bacteria > Acidobacteriota > Thermoanaerobaculia > Multivoradales > JAHEKO01 > CAXMQZ01. The sequence goes on from CAVRAU010000020.1 coordinate 164,307, forward strand.
ATGTGTACCGTGCATCCGGGTCACCGGTGACCCGCTCCCTGCCGAAATCCTCCAGGCCACTGCCACCGTCTCCTTTTCCTGGTCCGATCTGTGGCATGGCGAGGGCGTGAAACTCGTGGTCCGTCTGAAACTTGCCGCTGTGGCAGTCCGCGCATCTGGCCCGACCGTAGAACAGCTTCATTCCTCTCTTGGCCTTGAGGCTCATGGCGGCATGCTCCCGCCGTAGAAAACGGTCGAAGGGGCTGTTGTCCGATCTCCAGGATTTGTTCTCGAAGGCTGCGATGGCGTTGGCTGCACGGCTATAGGTGATGTCTTCAGCGCTCTCGACATCGTCGAAGGCCATCTGGAAGAGCTCCAGGTAGATTGGAATCGCACGCAGCCTGTCAGCGAGGAGCTCCCAGACGGCTGGCAGATCGCCGGCAGCCGCGGCGATGGCCACTTCGTTCTCTGTCCCCTGTCCTGCCATTTCGGTGCCGGAGGTCACGGGAAACATGGCCTGCGCTGCCAGGACGTTTTCGAGATCGAGAGGCAGATCGTCGCCAGCGGGTGAACGAAACCCGGAGGGTTGCGAGGCGTCCGCTTCGACCCGACCATCGTGGAACATGCGCCAAAACTGTCGGGCACCTAGATTGAACACCGGGGGAGCATTGCGCGGGACCCGTTCGTGGACCGCGTCGCCACCGGAGCCTGTGTCGCGGGTGACTGCCAGTCCGCGTGCGCCTTCCCCAATTCCGAGTGACAGACCGTCACCGGTGTCCGTCAGGGAGTGGTGGCAGGTGGCACAAGAGGTGTTCTGGTTGCCGCTGAGGATCTTGTCGAAAAACAGCAAGCGGCCCAATTCCACCTTGGCAGGCCGGGGATTTCCGCGGTCGTAGTAGTCGCTGTCTCTCACGGGTCTGGGCAGCCGCCGCCAGAGGCTGTCCGCGGCCAGTTCCCGGGCGCCTTCCGGGATCGTTGAAGCCCGGGCATCCACCGGGATCGCTGAAAGATGGGCCGATAGTGGCAGTAGAGCCAACACGAACACGGATCTCAGAGTCGTCGAGGTCATCTCTCCTCCTTCGGGTAACAGAGAGAAGACTCCGCAGTTGCCAGCATCACGAGCCCTCTCTCTCAAGCCTGATAGTACCTCCGCGGACGAGAGGCTGGGCGAATCTTGTATCCTGCTGGCCGGACTCTACAACTCGAACCAAAGGAGCCACCATGAGCGACACCCGCGGGATTCGTATCGTCACCATCCTGGCGACTCCGGAGTACCACGGCTCCTTCAGCAGCATGCTGCAACCGAGGATCGAGAACTTGGGATTGCCTTCCGCCAAGGCTGGCAAATCCGTTATTTTTAGTAGGAGTTGCATCAGGTCAGATCGGTGCGATCGGGTCAGCTTACACCGCTCACAACGGTAGAGAAGAGATATGTACAGATCTCGATTCCATCGAGGTCTTTTCCCCTCTCTCGTCGAACAGCAGGACCACGCCTGCATCGCGGATGGCGTGGTTGGCGAGCTCTCTTTCAGGTGTAACCTTTTTCCATCATGCCGGTCAGCACATATGAAGGCGGGAACGGGAGCGGGGAAGCGCAGAGTGTGAACCAACCTACGGATTTGGAGCTCATGATCGCGGTGCAACAGGGTGAAGTCGGCCAGATGGGAACACTATTCGAGCGCCACCATGCGCGCATCTACAACTTCTGCCATCGCATGACCGGGAGTCAGGCGGCCAGCGAGGATCTGGTCCAAGAGGCCTTCATGCGGGCTCTCAAATACCGCCAGACCTTTCGCGGCGACTCGGACTTTCTGCCCTGGCTCTATCGACTGGCGCGGAATGTCTGTAACGACTACTTTCACAAGGACCAGCGCTTTCCAGTCACGGTGCAGGACTTGCCGGAAGAGGTCAGCTCGGATCCGAGCGCTCTGGATACCGCCCAACAGAGGGAACAGATCTGCCTCTTGCGGCAGGCTCTCTTGCGCTTGCCGGTGGAACGCCGAGAAGTGTTGATTCTGAGTCGATTCGAGTTTCGCAACTACGAGGAGATCGCCCAGCTCCTGGGCTGCTCGGTGGGCGCAGTGAAGGTACGGGTACACCGAGCCATGAATCAGCTGCGCCGGACCTACCGAGAAATGCTGAAAGAGAGCGAGTCATGAACTGCGACCAGGCCGACAAGCTGCTGATGGATTCCTTGATGGGCGCTCTAAAGGCCGAGGATCGCCGGGCTCTCGACGAGCATCTGGCGACGTGTGAGCGGTGCCGCGAGGAAGCGAACGGGGTGGAGTCGCTTTGGCAGGATCTGGGAGATCTGGAGGGGTCGCGCCACGAGGTGCCCAGCGACAAGCTGACCCGCCGATTCAGACTGGCACTCGCCGATTTCGAGACGAATCTGCAAGAGATCTCGCAGCCTGGCTTCAAACAGTGGTGGGCCGGACTCTGGACAGCGCGTCCGGCCTGGCAGGCGACATTTTCCGCAGCACTTCTGTTGATGGGTGTCTTAGTGGGCGCCGGGATGACCTCGAAGGAATCGACTCGGGGCGAGATCGACCAACTCCGAGCGGAGATGGACACGATGAGTCGTGCCGTGACGATCTCGCTGCTCCAGCACCAGTCGGCTTCAGAACGGTTGCGGGCTGTCAGCTGGAGCCGCGTGGCAGGCTCCGACAATCAGGTCCTCACAGCGCTGTTGGATTCGGCCCGGCACGACCCCAATGTCAACGTGCGGCTCGCTGCGGTGGATGCCTTGGCAGCCCACGCCGATTCTGGCCCAGTGAGGACCGGTCTGATCGACACCCTGGCTGTCGAGGAGCTCGCCCCTGGTGCAGTTGGCGGTGCTGGAGGCCGTGGCCGGTGAAGAGGGGCTGCGCAACGGTGAGCTGCGGAAGCTGACGGACTCGGGCGTCGTGGATGAATCCGTCCTGCAACACTTTGCAGCCCAAGCGGAGAGCCTGTAATGACAAGACGAATCCTGATTCTGATCGTGCTCCTGGCCGTCTTGTGTCCGAGGACACCGATCTTCGCCGAGAGGCTGAGCGACAGTCGGACCTTGCGAGAGACCATCGCTTTCGAGGGTGCTGACAACCAGCGGCTGATCGTCGACAACATTTGGGGATCGGTGGTGGTCCGCGGCTATGACGGCGACACGGTCGAGATGGTGGCCGAGGAAACCGTGAGGGCGAGGACCAAGGGAGAGCGAACCATCATCGAGATTCCCGCGCGGCACCCGCGTGCGGGTGGACGAGAGGTGGCCCGACCCATTCCTTCGAGACTTTGAACGGCAATATCTACGTCCGCAAGGGGACGAGTGAGAGAGGTGACAACGATGCGTAACAAGACCCAGGCAATCCTGTTTTGTTTGACCCTGATGGCGGAGCGTTGCGCGGCCCAGCCCCAGAGCTTCGTCGTGCCGCTGAGCAACCCGGGCCAACCGGTGGTGCTGGAGGCCTCGGTGATGATGGGCTCGATCTCGGTCGTCGGCTACGAGGGCTCCGAGGTGCAGGTCGAAGTGACCTTCGAGGAAGACCATGAAGAGGAGATGAAGAAGGCGAGGAAGGGAAGGTCTGAAGCGGATTCCCAGCTCTTCCGGGGGCGTGACGGTCGAAGAGAAGAACAACAAGGTCGAGATCGGCACCGACTGGTCGAACGAAGAGATCTATCTGGAGATCAAGGTGCCGTTTCAGACCTCCGTCCATCTGGGTGGGATCAATGGTGACTACGTCAAGGTCGAGGGCGTCACGGGTGCCCACGAGTTGAGCCACACCAACGGTGAGATCACCGCCAAGAACATGCGCGGCTCGGTCATCGCCAACACCACCAATGGCGACGTGATCGTCGAGCTTGTCGAGATCGATCCCGACACCCCATGTCCTTCAGCAGCTTCAACGGTGACGTGGAAGTGACCCTGCCGGCCTCGGTCAAGGCCGACTCTGTACATGCAGTCCGGGCAGGGAGACATCTACACGGATTTCGACGTGCAGCTGCAGCCGACCCAGCCCAAGGTGACGCAGGAACACGAGGGCAGTGGGTACCGGGTCCGCATGGAGAAAGCGGTCGAGGGCACCATCGGTGGTGGGGGTCCCGAGATGCGCTTCAAGACCTTCAACGGCGACATCATTCTTCGCAAACCGCAATAAGGGCCCTTCTGTCACAGAGCTGCGGTTCCTTCCTCCGCCGGGCGACTCTCCGTGAGTCGCCCGGCGGTTGTTCTAGTAGACTGCCGACTCAGCTCTGGGGGGGTCTACATGAGGCGAATAGCAAGACAATCGAAGGGGGCAATTCTGCTCGTCACGGTGTGCCTGCTGGCGGGTACAGCCATGTCAGCAGCGGACTGGCCGCAGTTTCGAGGGCCGGACCGGATGGGCACGATCGAGGTGCCGGGTCTGTTGGAATCCTGGGCCGAGGGACAGCCGACAGTGGTCTGGCGTCAGCCGATCGGGACCGGGTACTCCGCCGTCACCGCCGTGGGCGATCGGCTTTACACCATGGATGCCGACGAGAACCAGGAGCATGTGCTGTGCCTCGATGCGGCGACGGGCAAGACGCTGTGGAAGGTGGATGCCGGCGAGTTCGTCCAGGCCGAGCTCGGTGATGGCGGTCCGCGGTCGACGCCGACGGTGGTCGACGGCGTTGTCTACACGACCACATCGCAGGCCCTGTTGCAGGCTCTCGACGCCGAAGACGGCAAGCTGATCTGGAAGAAGGACCTGACGGAGATGGGACCATCTCCCCGGTTTGGATATGCCGCCTCAGCGCTGGTCGACGGCGAAACCGTCATCCTCGAGGTGGGGAGACAAGGACAAGAGCCCAGGAATCGTGGCCTTGGACAGAGAAGACCGGCGAAGTCGCGTGGTCGAGCCTGGAAGGACCAGCTGGGTACTCGTCCGCCATCGTGGCCGAGATCGGAGGAGTGCGGCAATATGTGGCCTTTCGTCGGGCCGGTCAGGAAGCTGTTGGGCTCTCCACCAGCGGCGAGGTTCTTTGGCGCTTTCCGACGCCGGATGCTCTGGCCGCCATCGTCATGCCCATCTTCATGCCGCCGGATCGGATCTTCGTCTCCACGTCCGATGACAGCTTTGGTGGACACATGATTCGGGTTCTCGCGGGCGATGAGGGCTTCGAGGTCGAGGAGCTGTGGAGCGAGCGTCTGATGCGCAACCACTTCAACACATCGGTGCTGGTGGATGGCCATCTCTATGGATTCGACAATGGCACTCTGCGGTGTCTCGATGCCGCCACGGGTGAAAAACGGTGGGCGAAGAGAGGGTTTGGCAAGGGGTCGGTGGTGGCCTCTGGCGATCTGCTCTATGTTCTCAGCGATGCCGGGCTCGTGGTACTGGTCCGCGCTTCACCGGAGGGTTTCGAGGAGCTGGGCCGGTCGCAGGTCATGGAGGGCCGGTCGTGGACGGCCCCCAGCCTCGCCAACGGACGCCTGTACTTGCGCGACTTCGATGAGATCGTGAGCCTCGATGTTCGCGGTGCTGCCATCGAAGAGCAGCCAGGAGGGAGCACCATGAAGAGCAGGACCTTGATCGCGTTGACTCTGGGTGCCCTGGCGATGGGTTCGGTAGGCATTTCGAGGGGCGCGGAGCCGAGCGCCGATGAAGTCGTGGCCCGATATCTGGCAGCTCGCGGAGGTGCCGAGGCTTGGCGCAAGGTGGAAAGCCTGGAGATGACGGGGATCTTCTCGGTCGTCAGCAAGCGATCCGAGTTCACCCTGATTCGTCAGCAGGGCGATCTCTTCCGGCTGGACTACCTCATGCAAGATGTGCCGGCCATCCGTGCCCGGGACGTCGAGGGACCGTGGATGCTCAATGCCTGGCTGCAGCCCGAGGTGGGGCGGGTGATCGAGGATCCCTACAAGACCCAGCTCGAGCGGGAGTCGCTCTTCCCCCTGCTGCTACTCGACTACGAAAAGAAGGGAATCAAGGTGGATTCCCTGGGACCCGGCGATGTCGAAGGGATGGCCACGGTGGATCTGAAGATCACCCTACCCGACGGCAAGGAGGAGATCTGGCACCTCGATGCCGAGACCTATCTGGAAGTGGCAACCGACAGTCAGATCTACGACTACACCCAATTGGCGGATCCCATGCAGCAGCGGATCTTCTATGACGATTTCCGAGAGGTCGAGGGTCTCGAGGTTCCCATTCCAGATCGAGTGGGAGTTCTGGGCGCGACTCGAGACCATGACGGTGGAGAAGATCACGGTCAATCCAGAGATCGACCGGTCCCGTTTCAGCCCACCAGTGCCGACGCCGAGACGATACCTGCAGAGTTGGGAGCGCAGCTCATCGAGCTGCGGGAGCAGGGGCTGGAGAGCCGCAACTCGTTCGAGCTGGTGCGTTCCTTGACCACCGAGGTCGGACCTCGATTTGCCGGCACACCGGGAGATCGAGCGGCTGTGGAATGGGCCGTCCGCAAGATGAAGGAGCTCGGTCTCCAGAATGTGCGCACCGAGCCCGTCGAGGTACCGCACTGGATTCGCGGCGCAGAGACGGGTGAGATCCTGGCCCCATACCCGCAGCCGATGTTTCTGACGGCTCTGGGTGGCAGCGTGGGAACCGAGGAAGGTGGGCTGGAAGCCGAGGTCGTGATGGTGGATTCACTCGAGGATCTGGCAGAGCGCGCCGAGACGGAGATCGAGGGCAAGATCGTTTTCATCAACCAACGGATGGTCCGCCATCAGGATGGATCGAGCTATGGACAGGCCGGCGGCATCCGCGGCCGTGGACCCGCGCGAGCGGCCGAAAAGGGGGCTGCGGGGGTAGTGATTCGATCCCTGGGAACCGGCACCCACCGTTTTCCTCACACGGGTGCTACCCGTTATGAAGAGGATATCCCGCAGATTCCGGCTGCCGCTCTGGCGGTACCTGATGCCGATATTCTGGAGATGCAGGTCGCGAGTGGAAAACCGGTCCGGTTCCGATTGGAGCTGGACACTCAGCGGCTCGACGACGTCATGTCCGCCACAGTCATCGGCGAGATTCCCGGCCGCGAGAAGCCGGAGGAGATCGTCTTGCTCGGAGCCCACCTGGATTCGTGGGACAAGGGAACCGGTGCTATCGATGACGGCACAGGTGTGGCCACCATGCTGGAGGTAGCAAGGCTCATTCTTGGCCCTGCCGGAACCACCGCGGCGAACCGTGCGGGTTGTTCTCTTCGCGAACGAGGAGTTCGGGCTCTCCGGTGCTCGGGCCTACCCGAAGGGTCGCGAGGCCGAGATCGATCAGCACGTTCTGGCCATGGAAGCGGACATGGGCCCGGGCAGGGTCTGGCGCTATCGGGTTCGCACCGACGAGGAATCGGTCGAAGAAGCCAAGCAGCTCATCCGTTTCTTGGCGCCGATGGGTGTCACCTGGTCTGATAACACGGCTGGAGGCGGTGCGGATCTGATCCCACTGCGAAGGATGGGTGTGCCGATGATCGATTTACGGGCAGATGCCACCTACTACTTCGACTATCACCACACCGACGACGACACTCTCGACAAAGTCGAGCCAGGCGATCTGGCCCAGAACGTTGCAGCGTACGTGGTTGCGGCCTACTGGGCGGCGGAGAGGGAGGGGACGCTCGGTCGTCCAGCCACCGAAGAGACGAGCCGGTAGGGCTGCCGACTCAGCTCTCGACGATAGCGTTGAATTCGTCCGCGTCGAAGGCCCGCATGGTCTCCGGCTGGACGGCTCCGGTCGCAGAGAGCTCCGAAAGGTAGTGCAGGATTTTCTCTTCCGATTCTGCTTCGAGGATCAGCACCCCGTCGTACGACCCCATGGTCCAGTACTGTCCGACGATATCGACTCCAGTACCGGACAGCGCCAGGTTGAAGGACTCCGCGCGTTGTGTCGAGTCCTTGATGCCGGCGCTGCCCTTCTCTGTGAAGCGAAGCAGACTCACGTATCTCACCATATCTATCTCCTGAAATCGGTCCTCAAGTTGCGAGATGTGAGGGCAAGCTATCACGTTGGAGGAACAGGAAGATCTTTCCCGTGTGTCCGCGCACCGCAAGCTCGAGTCTGCCATCGAGCTCTGTCAGGACGCGGCTACTTCTCGAACAACTCGAGAAACTCCCCGTACCCTTCCGCTTCTAGATCGGCTTTGGGGACGAACCGCAATGACGCGCTATTGAGGCAATATCGCAGACCCGTGGGCTTGGGGCCGTCGGGAAAAACATGGCCCAGATGGCTGTCGGCGTGGGTGCTGCGCACCTCGGTGCGCTTCATGAAGAGCTTACGATCTTCGTGCTCGGTGACATTTCCCTCTACCAGAGGCTTGGTGAAGCTGGGCCAGCCTGTACCACTCTTGTATTTGTCCGTGGAGCTGAAGAGGGGCTCGCCGGTGACGACATCGACATAGATTCCCAGCTCCTTGTTGTCCCAGTATTCATTGTCGAACGCACGCTCTGTGCCATCCTGTTGGGTGACCTTGTATTGCAGGGGCGTCAACATCTCCTTGATCTCTTCGTCGCTGGGCTTGCGATACATTTTCTTGCTCTCCCGTCTTCGCTGATGGATCTGAACTGCCGTTCTCCGGACCGCTCGCCGTCTTGGGCACATCTTCCCAGGTGTCCTTGACATAGGCATCGCGACCCGAGCCGATCTTGTACATCTTGTAGCGAGTGGGATGCGTCTTGTAGTAGTCCTGGTGATAGTCCTCGGCCGGGTAGAAAGTGCTGGCAGCCTTGATCTCGGTGGCGATGGGTTTGTCGAATTGACCGCTCGCGTCGAGCGCCGCCTTCGAGGCTTCAGCCAACTGCTTCTGGTTGGCATCGTGGTAGTAGATACCGGTCCGATACTGGGATCCGCGGTCGGCAAACTGACCGCCAGGATCGGTCGGATCGATCTGACGCCAGAAAGTCTCTAGCAGCTGCTCGTAGCCGACACGTGTGGGGTCGTAGGTGATCCGCACGGCTTCCGCGTGGCCGGTACCACCGCTCGACACTTGCTGGTAGGTCGGGTTCTGAACCTGACCATCCGTATAGCCGGAGACGACTGATTCCACTCCATCCAGAGCCTCCAGGGGTCCTTCCATGCACCAGAAGCAGCCGCCGGCGAACGTGGCGATCGCTGTATCTCCGTCTTTCATGGTTGTCCTTTCGTCCGTCTTGGATCCTGCTGCCTCGACAGCCTCTGGACTCGATCCGCAGGCTGTGGCAGGGAAGATGAGAAGCATTGTCGCCAGCGTTAGCAATCCCTGAGTCTTCCACCTTCTCATCTCGTTTCTCCTTGGGAAATCTGGGACCGACACCGCAAAAGCCTCCGGGTTTCGGCCCATCGATATCCTATTGTACGAGTAGCGGGGAAATGTGGTTCAGCTACTCGATCACTGGCACCGGCGTGTCCTTTTTGAGCAACTTTCGTTTTGGCGGCAGGGCACCCTCGCGGAAGAGGTCGAGCTCGGCATCTTGGCGTTCACGGGAGACCAACAGGCCTGTATCGGTTTGAATCCAGCGCTCGACGATTCCCGGCGGCCTTTTCTGCTCCCAGGGTGCTCTTTTGGGCACAGCTTGCTCCATGAACGACTTCCAGATGGGCGCCGCGGCCTGAGCACCGGAGAGACCGAGTCTCCGATTGTCGTCCAGACCCACCCAGACGACGGTCACCACAGAGCCGGCACCGCCAGCAAACCAGGCATCTCGGGCCTCGGAGGAGGTCCCGGTCTTGCCGAAGGCCTTGTGCTCGGTCAACGTCGCCGCGGCCGCGGTGCCCCGGCGTATCGAGTCCTCCATCAGGTCTCGGATCAGGTAGGCGGAGGCTGGCTTGACCACCCGACTGAGCGTCCGGGGCTTGTTTGGCGAGCAATCGACCGCCAGGGAGCACCATGCCGTTCGATAGGGCCGGGGCCGCCACGCTTTGCCCAGTGAGCTGTAGACCGTGTAGGCGCTGGCCAGAGCTCAGCGGAGTCGTTTCGACAGCTCCGAGAACAAAGGCCGGGGGCAGCTCTGCGGGCAGATCGAGACCGCTGGCGCGAAAGCGCTGGGCAGTGTTGTCGAAGCCGCACCGCCGGGCCATGCGAACAAAGGGGACGTTGAGAGAGCGAACCGTTGCCTGGCGAACCGACACCGAGTCCCGGAACTTGCGATCGGGATTCTCCGGACTCCAGGCTCCCGAGGGCAGATCGAGAGTCACGGGTCGGTCGGAGACCTGTCGCGCGGGATAGAGGGGGCCATGCTGACCACAGGTCTGGAAGGCTTCCAGAAGCACCAGAGGTTTGACGGTGGAGCCGGGCTGACGTTCGGCACGGCGGGCGCGGTCGAATCCATCCGTACGCTGCTCTGGGTCGCCGCCGATATAGGCCAGAACATCTCCGTTGCGTCCATCCAGAGCCACGAGAGCCACGCCCAGGGGCTGCTGGCGCAGTCGTGGAGTGAGCGGAGCGCAACCGTTTCAGACCCTTGGCGTACGGCGTCCTCTGCGGCCTCCTGGAGGAGTGGATCGAGGGTGGAGTAGACGACGGCACCGCGGCCTTCCTCGGCCCGCTTCGGGGCTTCGCTCTCGACCTCTGACTCGAGCCAGTCGAGAAAGTGCGGTGCCGCTGGATAGAGACAGCGTGGACAGTTGTAAGTCGCGGCAGGCCTCTGACGATGAGCGGTGTGCATTCTCGATGGCTCCAGCCAATCGACGGCGACCATCCGGGTCAGGACCCACTCGTAGCGCTCGACCACGTTTTGCGGGTTGCGCACCGGACTCAGTCGATTGGGTCCCTGGATCATGGCGGCCAGCAGGGCGGCCTCCTCCAGGCTGAGTCTCGCGGCCGATTTCGAGAAGTAGGCCTTCGCGGCAGTCCCCAGACCGTAGATATGGACTCCCTCGATATGGCCGTAGTAGACGGCGTTGAGGTAGGCCTCCAGGATCTCGGATTTGTCGTACTCCGCTTCGAGGGCCAGGGCTCGTGCAGCTTCGGACGCCTTGCGACCCAGCGAGCGCTTGGGGCTCAGGTCGCGCATCTTGACGAGCTGCTGGGTGATCGTGCTGCCGCCCTGGACGACCTTGCCCGCCTTGGCATTCTTGAGCATGGCCCGCGCCAGAGACTTGGCATCGAGACCCGAATGCTCGAAGAACCGAGCATCTTCGGCCGCCAGGACCGCTTGCCAGACGTGCTCTGGCAGCTCACGGAGAGAGATGGGGATGCTGAGCGCTCGGTTGGAGTCGAAGGACTCGGCCAACAGCTCGGGCTCGATCCAGATGTGCTTGTGGTGAAGCGGCTGTTCGAGGTTGTTCATGCCCTCCAGAATCAGACCGTCAGGGCGGCGTAGCCTCAGGCCGATCATCCTGGGTGGGTGGCGTTTGCCGTCGATCCGTATCTCATGTCGGTAGATCCAGAACTTCTCGTGGCCGAAGAAGAACTCCCCCGGTGCCTTGGGGTCGATCGCCGCGTCGCCGGGTGTAGCCGAGACGCTCGAGCCGGCGAGGCAGATCGAGCTCGAGTACGGTGCGACCCGCATCGATGTGGAATCTTCCCGAGTAGACTCGAACCTCGTTGCGGCCGAGATCCTCATCGAGACCTGCCGCGACGAGCAGCTGCGGGATCAAGGCCGCCACGACGACCGCCGAGATCGGACGTCAGGAGCCGCGTCATCACCGCGGCTCGGAGGAGCGCCCTTGCCACCACTTCCATAGGACGACGCCGAAGGCGACGTTCAGGGCCAGCCCAATCAGGCCCACCTCGGCCCCAAAGACGAACTTCTGGTCGATACCGAGAGCGCCCGTGATCGGACCGGCGCCAAAGAGGGTGTAGGCGATCGCGTTCCAGACGGCGTGACTGACGCTGGCGACGACGATGGAGCCGGAGATCAGGCGCAACATGCCCCAGACTGCACCCATCATGGCGGCATTGGACAGGTAGACACCGATCTGGGCCCCCCGTAGGCCGAGGCCATCCTCGAGAACAGCCCACGTCCAGTGCCAGGCGGCGAAGGCAAGGCTGCTCCAGACAAGCGTTGCGGCTTGGCGATGGCCAGCGCGGCTGAGGGATGCCCAAAGCCAGCCTCTGAAAAAGCCTTCTTCTGTGAGCACCAGCACGATCGGGCCCATGAGAGACATGAGCAAGAGATTCGTCCCCGAGTTTCTGCCAGTCGATTTCTGAGACATCCGTGGCCCCGGACACAAAGGCGATCAGCACTGCCAATCCGAGCACCACCAAGGGATAGAGGATCGCCAGACCGTAGTGCCAGGGTCGACCCCAGACAAATCCCATCTCGACTCGCCCGAAGCGCTGGAGATACCAGAACAAACCCAGCAACGGTAACAACGGCAGCGCGCTGAACATGGCGAGACCGGTGAGATCCATGGTCGTAGTGATGCCGATGGCCAGAAGGACCCCGATAATCGGCCAGGCCTGCGTCGGTCTCTCAGAATGATTCATCCTAAATCTCCACCAGAATGATCCTGGGCGTTGGTCTGTTTCTTCAACCACCGCTTGAGGATCTTCGTGGCTGTCCGATAGTGGCTTGTCGTATTGGCACCGAGATAGGTCGTCAGTGAATTTCTGCCAGTCCAGGGGAAGTGTCCCGGCTCGAGAAGCTCGTTCGTGGAGAGGCCCTGTGCGAGAGAGAAGATTTCATCAAAGGAGGTTTCAAAGTCCGCCCAGACATCGTCGAGCGGCTTTCTACGATACCTCTCCCAGATGGCCTGGTTCAGAGCCGGAGTCTGGTTCCACTTGTAACCCTTGGCAGGCATGTCGGGGTGGCCACCCTCGAGGCCTGCCCGGTACCAAGTCAGAAACATCTGCTCCCACTCGGTGAGGTGGGCCAGGAGATCGCGGATATTCCATCCGTCGCCCCAGACCCCCTCTTCCAGGTAGCGTTCCTTGGGAATGGAGCTGACCAGCTCGACAAGCCGGTGGTGCTCAGTCTCGATACTCTCGATCCATTCCTCTTTGGAGCCGAATTTCATGGTCGGCCTACTATTTCACCTTCCTCCAGAAAGCGCGGCCTCGGGGTGAGAGGCGATAGCCTGGACTGAGGCCGTCCCTCAGGTCGATGTCTCGCTCGCTGACGAGCGAAGGCTGACCACCACAATCGCAGGGACTGTCAGCAGCAGGGTGCCCATCTTGTACCAAGTGGGTTCAGCTCCAAGCTGCATCGCGAGATTCGCGATCGTCGCAGCAGCGATGAGGCCGGCGAGAACAAAGCCCACGGGCCGTCTTGTGTTGCCGGCGATCTTGCTGGCCACGAATCCCGACACGCACCCGATCGCCGCCAGCGCGAGCCAGCCAAGACCCATGATCACTGGGCCACTCCGTTCCATGACCATGCCAACCAGCATCATGCTCGAAACTGCGAAGATCAGATAGCCGACGATGACCCCGGCAAAGGCTCGAAAGATTTTCATAACCATTGCAACCTACCCGCCACGGGTGTACTGGATCTCCATGCCCTTGAACTCCTGATCACCTTTGGCGAAATACATCTCGATTCCATGGTGATCTTCGTCTACCAGGGTGATGATGGAGCGCTTGGTGGAAGTCTCGCCGTCCGGGCCCACGATGTCACCGGTCATGGTCCAGACCTTGCCGGACTCGTCGACGGTTCCGGACTCGTGCTGCATGACGGTGCTGGCCGTGTCGATCCAGAAGCCCTCGTACTTCTGGGTGTTCTTATTGAAACCCCAGTAGCCGTGGCCCTCGAAATCCGGGAAGGGATCGGAGCCGGGTGAAGGGTCACCTTTGTAGTCCTGGCGGAGGAATCGCTTACCCAGTGCCCAGGAGTTGGTCATCGAGCCGGTGGACACCATCGGATCGCCGGGACCCATCCAGATCTTGACCTTGGCCTTGAAGGTGCCGAGAAAAGGCTCAGTCGCTCGTGGTCTGCTGTGGGTGCCGCCATCTCCTGCATCGCGGCCATGGGATCGTCGCTCATTCCTCACCTCCAGTGTCGGTTGCGGGTCTCTGGACCTCGACCCAGCGTCGGCGGCGGTTGCTCGCCTCGGTCTCTGGGGAGTCCGCTGAGCCTGCTGGGTTGATTCCAGTGAAGTTTACGCGAGTCGTGGCCTAGGGGTTTCCTGCCGATGGGAGTCGCGCAACCTCAGGCGACAGTTTTCGTAGATAAGCACGATCACCAGGCTGAGTCCATGAGGCGAATTCGAAACCGATCGAGCAGGTTCTTCTCTTGCTCGCTGCGCTGCAAGCGAGCGGAGTCAGGGCGTCAGAGGCACCAGTGAGCTTTGAGACGGCTATAGAGATCGATCCAGGAGAATCTCGCGGCCTACTACCAAATCGGCAGAACCGCGATCTTCTCATCGAGTTACTTGGATCGGGCGGCTCTCGAGATCGATCCGCAGCACGAGGAAGCGCGAAAGGCTCTCAAAGCCCTGGACAAATCCTGAAGGTCGGCACTACTTGATGAAGTAGCCGCTCACCCGCCATTCGCCGTCGGGGTCCTTCATGGGCGTGACGGTTTCGACGGCGTTGGCCTTGTTCTCGAACACGGTCTTGAACTGGATGATGACGTACTCGCCGTCTGGGGCGCCGGGTAGGCTGGTTTCGTATTTCGCCAACAGAAGCTCACGCGAAGTCAATTCTCCGAGAGGGCCTCTCGCACCGCTCAACGCCTGTTGCCATTGCTGCTGGGTGACGGCGGCCCTGAAGAGGGCAGCCGAGGTTCCCCAGCTTTTTGCGACATCGCCCTTGTCGATCAGTGCCAGCCAGGTTTCGGCGGCAGCCACCGCCTTCTGCTTGGCCCCTTCGTCCGCTCGAATATCGCCAGCCACTAGGAGTATCACTGCGCCAACGATCAAAGCTGCTGCTGCGAGTCGATTTCGCATCTCTTCTCCTTGTCTCTTCTTCAGGGGGTCTTGCGAAACACGGATCAAAGCGGCGTCTTCGAAACCGCTCCACTCCTCGCGATCGCCGGGCTCTACCGGTCGGATCTTCATGGGCGGTGGCTCCGGAGGGCAAAGGACTGTCCATCGATGGCCCGCGCGACGGCTAGAACACCATCCAGGTGGTCGCACTCGTGCTGCAAGAGCTCCGACAAATCGTTTTCGAGGTGGAGCTCCTGTCTGTGCCAGTCCAGGTCTCGATATTTGATACGACAAGTTCGATGTCTTCGGACGCGCACCAGCAGGTCCGGGAAATGACAGGCAATCGTCCCAGAGCTCTATCTCGTTCGTCACTCATCTGATCCAGAGCCGGGTTGATGAACACGATCGGCTGGTCGATGTTCATGTAGACGAGTCGCTTCAGGACGCCGATTTGGGGAGCGGCGATGGCGCGACCGGCACCGATACGACTGCGGCAGTCCATCAGAGTGTCGTGCAGGTCCTCGACCACCGTCTCGAGACTTGGGAGTGTCGTTCTTCTCGACCGGCTCGCAGATCTCGTAGAACCTGGGATCTCCGAGTAGGACAACTTCGCGTATGGCCATCGAGTGGATCCCGCTCAGCTTGTCGAGGTCGTGATGACGCTCGTAGTGATGGCCGGCATGATGCAGGCGACGAAAGATCGCTGCTTGAACAGCCTCGATCGCCTCTTGGGTCGCTTCGGCCAAGGCGTCACCTTCGAGGATGCGCTCGATTCGAGCCTTGCGGACCTTGAGATCCTTCTTGTCAAAGGCCATGGGAAGGAGGCCAGCGCTGTGGGCCAGGGAGACCAGGACCACGGTGCGGGGATCGAGATGGTCGGCTTCGCCGAAGATCGCCTGCCGCAGTCGCTCGATCATTTCTTTCTCGGGTTTGGGATTGATCTCGGGATAGATCCGGCGGTTGAACAGCAGCAGGATTTTGTCCTCATCGGCCTTGAGGATTCCTCGATCACAGAGCCGCGCGGCCAGCCGGTGTTTCAGGTCCTTGAGGCCGGCGAATTTGGTGACCCAGGTTTGAGCGGCCAGCTGCTTCTTGGAGTCCCGGACCCTGGTCAGACAATCGTCCAGCAACGGATCGCCCAAGGACTTGGCGTTGACCAGGTGTACCGTTTTCTTCTTGGAGCTGTCGAGGCGGAGGCGGTCGCGCATCAGGAGCTCCGCGAGCACGGCGCCACCGACCGCGTACAAATAGAAGGTTCCCATCTTGATGGTGCCGTCTTCATCGTGGAGGGCAAGAAGCATGAGCTCTTCGGGTAGGGAAAGGGAGTTGGGATCGGTCATATGAGGTCCTCCAAAGCCTGAAGGCATACTTCTAGTACGAACAGGGACAAGACATATTCAGGTTTCTTCGATCAGAGCAGGCAGATCACGCAGGTTGGAGATGGTTGGATAGTGGATTTTCGCGGTCCATTCTCTGGGCACCTTGGCATGCCGGAAATCCGCCGCCTTGTCACTTTCGGTATCGCCGTCGCGCCGCAGATGAGGAGGGTGCCGTACAGATCGAAGATAACGGCATCGAGGCGCATGGGGCATGCTAGTTGCCAAACCTACGTCACTCAGGCTGCCAGTCGGGGATTCTCCCAGGTGTCCAGGGAGCGCCGGCAGCTTCCATCTCGGCTTCGAGAGCTTCGAGATCAGCGCCCACGGCCTTCAGACCCTCGAGGACCGGACCGAACGCCTCTGCGGCGATTTCGACCTGACGCCGCTGGGTGTTGGTGGGAGCTGAGGTCGTCGTCAAGGTGTATCCATAGGCCCGACCGACTCGGCTGCGGATCGACGGCGAGGTGGGCTCGCTGCGTTGGGCGACGGTGGAGTCTCCCATCAGCTCGACCTGCAGATCATTGAGTCGGGTCTCAAGCTTCTCCAGGTGCGCTGGCCATGCGGGGTCGCCCCCTGCGGTGTCCAGGGCTGCCTGGCGAAGATGGTCGATTCGAGTTTGTACCTCACCCATGGCTCTCGAGGTTCCTGCCACCGCTTTCATTAACCGGTCAGCCTCTTGCTGGAAGGCCAGTGCGGCGGCTCTGTCCGTGGCTGGCAGTGTGGCCGTGCCGGTTGACACGGTCTCGAAAGTGACAGGTCCACTGAGCTCGGTCAGCTCGTTGTTCTCCCATTTGGCCAGGGAGGCGGTGTAGGTGCCCGGCAGTACCATGGGGCCCATGGGGTCGTCGGAGAAGGCGTGCGTTTCGCGGGGCTGTAGGCTGACCGGGTCGGCAGGTGGGAATCGGAGATCCCAGGCCACTCGCTGGATTCCCTTGTCCGCCGGTCCGGTGACACGACGGATCACCTTGCCGCTGGTGTCCTTGATGGTCAACACAACGGCAGGGTCCTCGGCTCGGTCCTCGGCTCGCAGCTCCTCCCAGGTCGGGTAGGCCAGGGTGCCGCCGGCTTCTTCGGTCTCCTTCTCGGCTTCGTGGCGCTGTTCGGTGAGCGTCTTGAAGCCGTCCCGCAGGTGGTAGGTGAAGACTGCGCCGACAGGCGGGTTCGGAGCGCTGTAGAAGTCATCCCCCATGAAGGCCTTGCGGTTGTAGCCGAGCTCGAAGCTCTTCATGAACATCCAGGTCTGGCGCAGGGGAAACAGCGTTGCCTCGGCTTCCAGGGCTGCCTGGTCGAGGTAGCGCAGCGGTGTGAAGTCGTCGAGGATGAAGATGCCGCGGCCAAAGGTACCGACCGACGAGATCGACTTCGCGCTCCTGGATGACCAGATCGCGGACGGCGATGGTCGGAATGCCGCTCTCGAGCGGGTTCCACTCTCCGCCGCCATCGAAGGTGGCAAAGACACCGAACTCCGTACCGACGAAGAGCAGACTCGCCTTTACCGGATCTTCGACCAACGTGTAGGTCGAGCCCTTCGCCGGCAGGTTGCTGGTGATCGACGACCAGGTCGCGCCCCGATCGGTGCTCTTCAAGACATAGGGCTTGAAGTCGCCGCTCTTGTGGTTGTCGAAGACGGCAAAGACTGTGTCGGCGTCGTGCGACGAGGCCTCCAGGTCACTGACATAGGACATGTCGGGGACGCCGGGGAACGAGTCGATCTTGCGCCAGTTCTGGCCACCGTCCTCGGTAACCTGGATCAATCCATCGTCGGTACCGGCATAGATCAAATCCTCGATCAACGGGGATTCGGTCAGTGAGACGATATTGCCAAACGGCGAGGTCGAAACGTTCTTGGCAACCGTATCGACACTCCAGACCTTGCCCATGACCTCGAGCTTGTTGCGATCGAGGTTCCGGGTCAGATCCGGACTGATGGGTCGCCAGGTGTCTCCACGGTCGTCACTCCGATAGACCCGTTGCGAGGTGAAATACAGACGGGTGTTGGAATGCGGGCTGATCAACAGCGCCGCGTCCCAGTTCCACCGCGGTGGATCTTCACCGGGCTCGGGTTGCGGCTTGATATCGACCTTCTCACCGCTGCGCCGGTCGTAGCGCACCAGATTGGCGTACTGCGACTGGGCGTAGACGATGTCCGGATTCTCGGGATCGATGGCCGGCTCGAAACCGTCACCGCCCTTGGCCACGAACCAGTCGCGATTGGTGATGCCGTGCTCGGAGGTCGTGCGTGCAGGGCCACCGACAGTGGAGTTGTCCTGGGTGCCGCCGTAGACGTTGTAGAAGGGCAGGTCGTTGTCCGCCGCGATCTTGTAGAACTGCGCCAGGGGCAGATTCGCCTTGAACTGCCAGGTCGCACCGTCATCCCAGGTCTCGTAGACGCCGCCGTCGTTGCCGGAGATCATGTGCTGCGTGTTGTCCGGATCGATCCAGTGGGCGTGATTGTCGACATGCTTGGAGTTCTCGGGTACCTGGGCAAAGCTCTTGCCCCCATCTCGGGTGACGTGAAGCCAGGTGTCCATGGCGTAGACCGTGTCGACGTCGACCGGATCGCGGAATCAGCTCGTTGTAGTACTGGGGGCTACCGGCGACGTAGTCGCCACGCTTCTCCCAGCTGGCACCGCCGTCGGTCGAGCGAAAGGTGCCGCCCTTGTCGTCGAGGGACTCGATGATGGCGTAGATGACGTCGGGATCGGCAGGCGAGACGGCCAGGCCGATCTTGCCTTTGTCTTCACTGGGGATGCCGCTTTCGAGCTTGGTCCAGTTGGCGCCCGCGTCGGTGGACTTGTAGATGGCCGACTCGGGGCCGCCATCGATCAGGGTCCAGGTACGACGTCGCCGCTGATACGAGGAGGCGTAGAGGACATCCGGATCCCTGGGGTCCATCCAGACCTCGTTGACACCGGTGTGGTCACTGATCTCCAGGACCTTCTCCCAGTTCTCACCGCCATCGGTGGTCTTGTAGAGACCCCGGTCACCACCTGAGCGCCACAATGGGCCCTGAGCCGCCACGTAGACGACGTTGGAGTCCCGAGGATCGACGACGATGCGGCCGATGTGCTCGGAGTCGACCAGCCCCTTGTTCTCCCAGGACTTGCCGCCGTCGAGTGACTTGTAGACGCCATCGCCGTAGGAGACGGATCGTTGCGAGTTGTTCTCGCCGCTGCCGACCCAGATCACATTGGGATCGTTGGGGTCGAGAGTGATGCTGCCGATGGAGTAGGAGCCTTCGCCGTCGAAGATGGGTGTCCAGGTCGTGCCGGAGTTGGTGGTCTTCCAGACACCCCCGGAAGCCGCGGTGACATACCAGGTGGATTTGTGCTCGGGATGGACCACGATGTCGGTGATGCGGCCCGAGGTGAAGGCCGGTCCGATCTCGCGGAACTTGAACCCGGCCAGAGCCGAGGCCAGAGGACTCTTCTCTTCTTTCGCCGGTTCTTCGGCCTTCTTCTTGGCCGCTTGCAGATCTCCGGTGGCCCACACCGAAAGGGCGAGCAGCGCGATAGCGATTCGTTTCATTGGAATTCCCCCCAAGGAAAATTGGACACTGATCGAATGGTAAGGAGCCGCAGCCCGTCGAGTGGAGTCGCCAAGGTTTCGAACCAATCGAGCTTACTGGAAAAGCCCTCCCACGGGTACCGGGCGGGAGCTAGAATGCGTGCATGAATCAGACATCAGAACACCATCTTCGGCAAGATTCTCGACGGTGAGATTCCCTGTCACAGGGTCTATGAGGACGATCTCGTGCTCGCATTTCTCGATGTCGGACCGCTGTCGCTGGGACACACGCTGGTCATTCCCAAGGAGCGCAAGGCTTTTGTGCACGAGCTCAGCGACGAGTCGGCCGCCGCCATCGGCAGGGTTCTGCCGCGGCTCAGTCGCGCGGTTCTGAAAGCCACCGGCGCCACGGCGTACAACATCCTGCAGAACAACGGCCCGGCTGCGCACCAGGCGGTCATGCACGTCCACTTCCACATCATTCCCAAGACCGACGATGGCGGTCTGGGGGTGGGATGGCCGGCGCGCAGCCTCGACGACGGCGCAGCCCAGCAACTCGTCGCCGATATCCAGGCCGCTCTGGCCGAGGAGGGTTGATCGACCGATGAAAGCGCTACAGGTCGAAGGGTCCTTTGGTGTCGAGAACCTCGTTCTGGCGGAGAGACCTCAGCCAGAGCCCGGACGCTGGGGAGCTTCTGTTGAAGATGGGGGCTGCCTCGTTGAACTATCGCGATCTGCTCATGGTGCGCGGGTTGTACAACCCCAGGCAACCGCTGCCGTTGATTCCCTGCTCGGATGGGGTGGGCGAAGTGGTGGCGGTTGGGGAGGGTGTGACCCGTTTCGATGTTGGAGACCGGGTGACTACCTTGTTCAGCCAGGGCTGGATCTCCGGCGACCCGCCGCCGGACAGCTTGCGCCGGACTCTGGGTGGACCGCTCGATGGCACCTTGACGGAGTTCATGGTGCTCTCTGAGGAGGGCGTGGTCGCGGCTCCGGAACACCTCTCGGATGTGGAGGCGGCGACCCTCACCTGTGCGGGACTCACAGCGTGGAGCGCCTTGGTGACGCAGGCGGAAGTCGGAGAGGGCGATACGGTACTGGTTCTGGGGACTGGCGGAGTCTCCATCTTTGCGCTCCAGATCGCTCGACTTCTCGGCGCCGAGGTCATCGTCACCTCGAGCAGCGACGCCAAGCTGGAGCGCGCCCGAGATCTCGGTGCCACCGCGACCCTCAACTACCAAGAGACTCCGAAGTGGGCCAAGGCGGTCAAAGAGATGACCGATGGGCGGGGTGTCGATCTGGTGGTGGAGGTGGGGGGCGCGGACACCTTGCCGCAGTCCGTCCTGGCGGTACGGCCGGGAGGTCAGATCAGCTTGATGGGAAACCTGACTGGCGGGGCGCTGGAGCTCAACCTCATTCCGGTCTTCATGCGTGGCGTGCGCATCCAGGGAATCCTCGTCGGCCACCGTCAGGGCCTGGAAGCCTTGAGTCGATTCATCACCGAGCACCAGATGCGGCCCGTGGTGGATCGGGTGTTCGCCTGGAGCGAGGCCCGTCAGGCCTTCGAGCATCTGGCTGCCGCCCGTCACTTCGGCAAGATCTGTCTGCGCTCCTGATCGTCGGATCGCTTGGTCCTACCCGAGCCGAGGAGCCAAGGAGAGGATCACAAGGATCGCGACGAAGGCTGCGATCAGAACTCTCGCCAGGGCTCGTGCCCTGGGGTCCGCTGGTCCTTTCGGCACGAGGGGAACGGCCTTGCCGAAAGTGAAGAAGTGTCCGACAACAAGGGTGACCAGGCTACCTAGGGGATTCCACCAGAGCCAGGAGACGTCTGGCGCCAAAACCGAGACCAAGAGAGTCGTTCCGACTCCCAGGATTCCCCCGAGGACAGCGCTATGGCCAGTGGCGCGTCGGGAACCCCAGGCCAAAACAAAGACTGCCAAGATGGGACCATAGACCAGGCTGCCGACGCGGTTGACCATTTCAATCACGGTCTCCTGGCCTCGAGAGAACCACCAGGCGAAACCGGTAGCCATCACGCCCCAGGCCAGAGTGCCGAGGCGAGCCCAAAGGAGATGAATTCGGGAGGGGCCCTGGCCCTCGACGGGTAGGAACTCTGCGAGAGTCACTGCCGAGAGCGAGTTGAGAGCCGAGTCGATGGAGGAGAGTGCGGCCGCCAGGATGCCCGCCACCGCCAACCCCAACAGCCCTGCCGGCAGATAGCCGACAATAAACTGCGGGACCAGGGCGTCCGCAGGTTGCCCCACGAGACGCTGGGCGAAAGCCGGATCGGCCACCAACAGGGAGCCCAGGAGGAGCCCAAAGAAGCAGTAGGTGAGAACCAGGGGAAAACGAACCAGGGCGGCCACGGTGAGAGCCTTCCGAGCCGCATGTTCACTGTCGGCAGCAAGAATCCGCTGGGCTTGAGTCTGGTCGCAGCCGTAGTAGGAGAGGTAGAGAAAAAAGCCGCCGAACAGCATGGGCCAGAAGGCGAAGGTGGCACCGTCTCCAAGGCCGTGACCGCTGAAGTCCAGGGCCACCAGCCGCGCGGGATCGACGCCGGCCAGGAATCGGTCCTGAGAGAGGAGCTTCCAAGCCAGATACCCGGAAGCCACCAACGTGCCACCCCAGAGCAGGGCCAGCTGAAACACATCGGAAAAGACATCGGCCACGAGGCCACCCAACCCGGTATAGGCGACGGCGACACCCGCCACCACCAGTAGAGAGGTTGGGATGCCCCAGCCGCTGCAGGCATCGACCACCAGGCTCGAGGTGTACAGGATGACGCCGGCTCCGAGACCTCGCCCGAGGAGGAACAGCGAGGCTAGAAATCTCCGCGTGCCCTTCCCCAGCCGCTGCTCGACGACCGAGTAGATGTCGGCGCTGCGGGTACGTCTCAGAAAGGGTACGCCCCAGACGACGAGAACCGCCATGGCCAGAGGTACCGCCAGCTCGTATTGGAGCCAGACCAGACCGCCTCCTGCCCGCAGAGCCACGAAAGCAGGAGCTCCCACCAGGGAGATGGCGCTGACCTGGTTGGCGGCCAGGCTGAGTCCCAGGGCCCACGCCGGGAGTACCCTGCCGCCCAGATAGTAGTCGGCGGTGCCTCGTTGTCTCCGGGCCAGCTGTCCGGCGAAGACCACCAATCCGACCAAGGTGGCGATAACAATGGCTAGGTCGAAAGCACCCATGCGTGTGTCCGTATCAAATGGCGTCAGAGCTTATCGCTTCTAGTACAGTGGCGGGTATGGGGCACCTTCTGTTCACCGATTTGGACGGTTCACTTCTCAATCACGACGACTACTCCTGGGCCCAGGCCTTACCCGCCATCGAGCGCCTCACCGAGTTGGGCATCCCCATCATCATGGCGACCAGCAAGACGCGGGCGGAGGTCAGGGCTCTACAGCGCGAAATGGGTCTGGAGGAGCCTTTTGTCGTCGAGAACGGAGGCGGAGTCTTCTTTCCGGATCGATACGCGGATCTGAGAATCCCCAACAGTACGATGGCGAGCCCCTACCGCCTCATCACCCTGGGTGTCCCTTACCCCGAAGTGCGCAGCTTCATCGAGGATCGACATGATCGATTCGCGATCGAGGGCTTTGGCGATATGGGCGCCGAGCGCATCGCGGCGGTCACCGGTCTGACCCTGACGCAGGCACGGTTGGCCGAGCAGCGGGACTTCACGGAGCCGTTTCTCCTGGAAGAGGCCGACCAGCTTGCGGCTATCTGCGAGGAGGCTTCTGGCGAGGGTCTGACGGTGACCAGTGGTGGGCGCTTCCACCACCTGATCGGCGTCCTTCAGAACAAGGGACGGGCCGTCGACGTGGTGACCGAGATCTTCCGCGATCACTGGGGCGAGGACGTGGTGACGATCGCCTTGGGGGATAGCCCCAACGACCTTTCGATGCTCGAGCGGGTCGACTATCCCATCGTCATACCGCGAGTGAATGGCCCAGCACTGGAGGTGACGAAGCCAGGCGCTCAGCTGGCGCCAAACCCCGGCTGCCGAGGTTGGAATGCCGCAGTTCTAGAGCTACTTCAGACGCTATACTCATAAGATCCGCCCGGGTCGGATCCACTGACAGAGCAAGGGAGAGAACCTGGATGAAACCGATCGTCGACAATCCAGATGGGGTGAAATCAGCAGACATCGTCGTTGGCATCCCGTCGCTCAATGAAGCCGACAGCATCCATGTGCCAACAGCGGCAGCGGCAGCGGGACTGAAGGAGTTCTTCCCGCAGTACCGCTCGGTGATCATCAACGTGGACAACCACTCAGAGGACGGCACCAAAGAGACGTTCTTCAACACGACGACCCAGTGTCCCAAGGTCTACATCTCCACGGCCGAGGGCGTACGAGGCAAGGGCAACAATTTTCGCAACCTTTTTGGCGCTGCCGTAGAGCTGGGGGCGCAGGCCGTGGTGGTGGTCGACGCCGATCTCACCTCGATCACTCCGAGCTGGATCCGCTATCTCGCCGAGCCGGTTCTGGGTGGTTTCGACTACGTCAGCCCCATCTATGTGCGACACAAATACGACGGCACGATCACGAACCACATCGCCTATCCGATGATGCGGTCGCTTTTTGGTCTGCGGGTCCGGCAGCCTATCGGTGGCGATTTCGGATTCTCGGGCAAGCTGGCACGAGCCTGGCTGTCTTCGAGGTTGTGGAATGACAACGTGGCCCATTTCGGCATCGACATCTGGATGACCGTGACGGCGATAGCCCGGCATTTCAAGGTCTGCCAGGCGTTTCTCGGCACACCCAAGGGACACAAGCCCAAGGATCCCGCCGGCGACCTGACGCCCATGTTTACCCAGGTGGTCTCGACTCTGTTCGACCTGACGAGGGCGTTCGAGTACTACTGGAAGGAGATCACCGAAAGCCGACCCAGCAGTGTCTTCGGCTTCGGTCTCGGGGTCAGCTCCGAGGTGGACCCCATCGAGATCGATACCGCCAACCTGTTCCGGCTCTTTCAGGCCGGCGCCGGGGAGCACGCCGAGATGTGGGAGAGGTCATGTCACCTGAGGTGTTCGGTGAAGTGCAGCAGGTGCAGAGCCTCCAGTCTGCGGACGAGTTCAACATGACGACCAGTCTGTGGGCCAGGATGCTGTTCGACTTTGCGGTGGCGAACCGAAATGCAGAGGTCCCCCAGGATGAGCTGCTCAAGTCGCTGGTGCCGTTCTACCATGCGCGACTTCTCTCCTATGTCAACCGAACCATGCAGATGGACACCCGCGAGGCGGAGGAGTATCTCGAGAACATCAGTCGCACCTTTCAGAAGGAGAAGCCCTACCTGATCCAGCGTTGGGACAATACGGCGAATCGGAGAGAGCAGAGGATGTTCACTTGACAGGGAGGCAGCCATGGCCGACTTCTTCCAAAACGGTGTGATCTCGACCCTGCAGAAGCTCGGGCAGAGACCGTTGGCCGAGATCGAGAACGAGCTGCTCGAATTCTCGGAGAAACAGAAGATCGTCCTGATCCTGCCGGCTCTCTACTCGGAGTTCGAGACCGAGTCGATGGGGCGGATCATCGACGAGCTCGCCGGGGCGGACTACATCTCCAAGTTCGTAGTCTCTCTGGACCGGGCGAGCGAGGAGGAATTCATCGATGCCAGGCAGCGCCTCTCGGTTCTGCCTTCAGAGGTCAAGATTCTCTGGCACGACGGGCCGGGTATCCAGGCCTGCTTGCAGGAGCTCAAGGACAACGATTTCGCCATCGCCAAGCAAGGCAAGGGTCGCGGCGTCTGGATGGCCATGGGCTATGCCCTGACCGACAAAGAGGTCTATACCCTCGCTTTGCACGATTGCGACATCCTGAACTACCGTCGCGAGATGCTGGCACGACTGGTCTACCCGGTGGCGTTGCCGTCTACCGCCCACGAGTTCTCCAAGGGTTACTACGCGCGCTTCAACGACAAGCTGTACGGGCGAGTCACGCGGCTGTTCTATACCCCGCTGATCCGCAGCCTGAAGCAATTGCGTCCCACCGGCGCCGAGCGATTCCTCGATTACATGGACAGCTTCCGCTACGCGCTCTCGGGCGAGTTCGCGTTTATCCGCAGCCTGGCCAAGTCGGTTCGTATCTCCGCCAGTTGGGGTCTGGAGGTGTCGCTTCTCAGTGAGGTGTTCGAGCACACGACCGTTGCCCGTGTCTGCCAGGTGGAGTTGGCCGAGACCTATCATCACAAGCATCAGGTCTTGGCCAAGGGCGATTCAGATGCGGGGCTGACCGGCATGTCCTCGGATATCGCCGGCACCCTCTTTCGAGTGCTGTCTCAAGGAGGCATCCGACTCTCCAAGTCGTTTTTCAACTCGCTCATCTCGACCTATCTGCAGATGGCTCTCCGGGCCATCGAGCAGTACCACGCCCTGGCCCAGCTCAACGGTCTCGAGTACAACCGTCATGACGAGGTCGAAGCCGTGGAGTCCTTCATTGGCGCCTTGCGGGAAGCCCAGGACGCCTTTCAGGAAGATCCCCTCGGCGTCCCCTTCCTGTCGTCGTGGGTCAGAGTCCGGGCAGGGATTCCCGGTTTCACCCTTCGTCTGCGTGAGGCCGTCGAGGCCGACAACACAGTCTGAATCGCCAGAGGTTGATCTCGATTCAAGGCTTCGAGGGTGAGGCTTGCACGATCGCTTAATGATAATGTAATCTCATAATCGTTCAATCGTGGATATCTAGAGGATGCCTGGCATTCTCGAGCCGTTCTTGCTCACGGTGTTTGATGTCTTGGCTCGACGATCTGACCTCGGCCAGCGACCGCCTGGATATCGTCGTCAGCATTCCGCCACGCAGTGGCTGGTGGAGCAGATCGGTGGGAACCAGGTCGAGGTTGCGGTTCTCGTGGCTCCGGGAGAAAGCCCGACGACCTACATGCCGTCCGACGCCCAGGTGACCCATCTGATGCGTTCGCGGATCTATTTTCGCATCGGAGTCCCCTTTGAGAACGGCTTGTGGTTCGATGCCGTCAGCAAGATGGGGCGCTTCGAAATGGTGGACCTACGAAGCGGAATCGAATGGCAGGGTGACGATCCTCATATCTGGCTCAATCCGCGACTGCTCTCGATCCAAGCAGGCACGGTTGCCGAAGCGCTCAAGCAGGCCGACCCCAACAGCCACGCCCTGTATGCAGAGAACCTGAGCCGGTTGAATTCTCGCTTGAAGATTCTGGACGAAGAGATCCGACAGAGCTTGGCGCCCTTCGAGGGGAAGAGCTTCTTCGTCTTTCATCCCTCCTGGGGGTATTTCGCCGGTGAGTATGGCCTGCAGCAGATTGCCATCGAGAGCGGGGGCAGGGAACCCAGCGATCAGGAGTTGACCGATCTCCAAGGCAAGGCGCGACAGGCTCGTATCACGACCGTCTTCGTGCAACCCCAGATTCAAGGCCGCAGCGCCCAGGCTTTTGCCAAGGCCATCGGTGCGCGGATCGAGACTCTCGACCCGCTCGCCGCCGATGTGGCTCGAAACCTCACCACAATCACGGCCCAACTGATTCGAAGCTTCCGCAAGGGGGCCGACAGTGAACCCTGAACCGGCTGCCCGGCTGCGCGGGGTCACCTTTCGCTATCCTTCCTCGGACAACGTCCTCGAAGCGGTGGATCTCGAGGTAGAGAGCCGAGACTTCTTGGGCCTGGTGGGTCCCAACGGCGGCGGCAAGACCACACTCTTGCGGGTTCTTCTCGGACTTCTGGAGCCCCAGGATGGGAGTGTCTCGGTGTTTGGCCGGCCGCCCAGAGAGGTGAGATCTCGCATCGGGTATGTGCCGCAGCACAGCAGTATCGATCTTGGAGTGCCGGCGGAAGTTCTCGACGTGGTTCTCATGGGGCGCTTGTCCGACTCGTCCTGGGGCCCCCGTTTTGGTCCGTCACATCACGAGGCAGCCAGCCGAGCTCTGGCGCAGACCGGTACCGAAGATCTTGCGGGTCGTCGATTTGGCGAGCTGTCGGGCGGCCAGCGACAGCGGATTCTCATCGCCCGAGCTCTGGCTGCCGAGGCAGAGTTGCTCCTGCTGGATGAGCCGACGGCTGGAGTCGATATTCACCGTGAAAGAGAGCTGTCTGGATCTGCTCCACAGGCTCAACGAGAGGCTCCCCATCGTTCTCGTGAGCCACGACATCACTCTGGTCTCGTCGCATCTCAAGCGAGCTGCCTGGGTCAACCGGACGGTCGCGTGCTATCCCGCCGAACGAGCTGTCACCCGAGGTCGTCGAGTCGATCTATCACGGAGCCGATCACTGATGGGCTTCTTCGAGGATCTGGGTACCAACCCGTTTCTGCTGACCGGTCTTCTGGCCGGGCTCCTGGCCAGCCTGGCGTGTGGGGTGATGGGGCCGTACGTCATTACTCGACGCATCGTTTTTCTCGCTGGAGCCATTGCCCATATCGCGATCGGTGGCGTCGGGGCCGCGATCTTCCTGGCGACGTGGTTTCCAGCCGGATTCGGTGGCCTCAGTCCCCTGATAGGAGCCACTGTGGTCTCGGTCATGGCGGCCATCGCGCTGGCGGTTCTTCATCAACGGGCGGGTGAGCGATTGGACACCATCGTCGGTGCCCTGTGGGCTATGGGTATGGCGGTGGGCCTACTGTTGATCAAGCTCACCCCTGGCTATCACACGGAGCTGATGGGCTACCTGTTTGGCAACATCACCTTTGTGGGATGGGAGTACCTCGGCCTGATGGTGGCGCTCGATCTGGTCATCGTTGTCGTTGCGGTTCTCTGGCACAAGCGGTTTCTCGCTCTCTGCCTGGATGAGGAACAGGCGGAGCTGCAGGGGATACCGGTGCTGGCCACCGAGATCATCCTGTTGGTATTGGTGGCGTTGACGGTCATTGTCCTGACTCAGGTCGTGGGGCTGATTCTGGTGATCGCCCTGTTGACTTTGCCCGCGGCCGCCGTGGCGCAACGAGTCACGCGGATGGCCTCGCTCATCGGGTACTCGATCGCTTTGAGTGCGATTCTGACGACCGTGCCGCGGATCATGGTCTACGGGACCAGGGTCAGTCCCGAGGCCGCCATCGTGCTGGCAGCGGGACTCGTGTATCTCTTGGCGCTACTCTCGGGGCAAAGGAGAAGGAGAGATGGAGCGACGAACTCGACAGCGTAACGCGATCTGGTTGGCCTTCGAGCGGGCCGCCCGACCCCTGGGACCCCAGGAGACCCTCGATCTCGCCCAGAGGGAGGTCCCCAGGCTGGGGATGGCGACTGTCTATCGCAATATCAGGTCCCTGGTGAGCGACGGCAAGCTGCGGGTGGTCGAGTTGCCGGGAGCTCCCGACCGCTACGAGATCGCCGGCAAAGACCACCATCATCATTTCCACTGTCGATCCTGCGATGGCGTCTTCGAGGTCGAGACCTGTCAGGGAGACTTCGATGCCATCACGCCTTCGGGATTCAGGCTCGAGGACCACGAGATCACCCTCTACGGTCTCTGCTCGGCTTGCGCG
This sequence comes from uncultured Acidobacteriota bacterium, assembly GCA_963719055.1. Lineage (GTDB taxonomy): Bacteria > Acidobacteriota > Thermoanaerobaculia > Multivoradales > JAHEKO01 > CAXMQZ01. Next base: position 193,358 of record CAVRAU010000020.1, read on the forward strand.
GCCTAGAGATTCCGGATATCTCGGCACCGGTTTTGCATTTTTCAACGTCCCGACAACGAGGTGGAGCTCGAGAATCGCAGCATTTCTCTCCAACAGATCGATTCTGGAGCCGGGGGAGAATGATGGATAGGGCTGGAAGCTGCCGTCTACGGATCAAGTCCGCCGCTTTGGCAGTGGCGTGCCTTTTGGCGGGGATCGTTCCCTCGACCGCCCAGGAATCACCGCCCTCGACGTTTCGTGAGACCGCCACCGTAACGGTCATCGAGGTACCCGTCGTTGTGTTGCGAGGTGGTGCTCCTGTGAGAGATCTCTCTGCCGCCGACTTCATTCTCACTCAGGATGGAGTCGAACAGGCCATCGAGGGTTTCGAGCAGATCGACCTGTCGGTTGGCGTGATGGAGGAGCGGCACCCGTCGGAGCCACCCATGAGTCTGGCCGGTCGACGCTACTTTCTGCTCGCCTTCGATCTGTCTCATACCGATCCGGCCAATGCCCACCGTGCAGTCGAGGCAGCGCGCGAGCTGGTCGAGGGTGGTCTCCACCCGACGGATCTGGTGGGAGTCAGTATCTATGGAGCGGTGGCAGGAGCCCGGCTCCTGCACCCCTTCACGAGTAACAAATCGCAGCTGGAGTCGGCTCTGCTGGCTGTGGAGGCCGTGACGAGCCGCGACCCGAAAGTGGTCGAGCAGGCACGCGTGACTCTGGCGGCGACCGAAGGAGATCAGCGGCGAGACTCTGCTTGCGGTTTCTGGAGGAGATCCGCGTCCTTCGCCACGCAGCAGGGTGTGGGATTGGAGTCTACGACGGGACCGGCCGGAGAGTGGCTGAGCGAATTCGACGGTTCCGGGCGAGGCGGTGCCATCATGGCCGAGACGCTGGCGGACATGGAGGCCTATCACCAGGAAAACACCAAGTACATCACTCGGGATCGCTCGCTCGATTTTCTGGAGACCCTGGCTGATCTGGCGACGGCCTTGGAGGAAGTGCGGGGTCAGAAGTATTTCGTACTGTTCTCTGAAGGTATCGACCAGTCCTTCTTCGAGGACTACACCAATACTCTGGGAAACCGGCGGCTCGCTGAAACGCTGAAGTCGTTTCGTCGCAGCGGCTGGGTCATGCAATCCGTCAATGTGACGCGTGGGACCAAGCGTGGAGCGAGGAATGTTCGCTCTGGTCTCCGAGACCGGGGGTCGGGAGTATCGCGACTTCAACCGCCTCGATGAGGCGATGGGCCAGATGCTGGAGCAGACGAGTGTCTCGTATGTGCTGAGCTTCCAGCCCGAAGGGTTGGCGCAGGACGGCAGCTACCATGAGATCGAGGTTCGGCTGCGACGGCCTGACGGAGCAAACGTCAGGCACCGGGACGGTTTCTTTGCTCCTCGAGATTCGGAGCTGGGAGGAAGAGGAAGACTTTCTGGTGGCGGTAGCCGACCGCGTGGCTAGCGAGAAGGACGGAGGACCCCTGAGGGTGTCTGCGATTGCAGTTCCCTTCAGGCACGCTGCGGACACTGCAAGGGTGAGCGCTGTCGTGGAGATCGATGGACCGGATCTTCTTGTTGACCAGCAGGGTGGTCCCGTTCCCATCGAGATCGAGACTTACCTTCTCGACGAAGAAGTAGGAGCGGTCTCCCTGTCGGTTCGCAGACTGACCCTCGATCTCGCGAGCCAAGGCGAGCTGATTCGCGGCGGTGGCGTCAAGGTCGTCGAGGATCATCTCCTCGGACCGGGAGAGCATCTTCTGCGCATCGCGATCGTCAGCCCAGGCAGCGACGGTCGTTCTTTGGTGACAGTGCCGGTGAACGTGCCCGAGTACCGGTCAGCCGAGCCCGTGGTGCTGGAGCCGTTGTTTCCAGAGCTTTCGCGTAGCTGGCTGGTGGTGAGGGAGACCGAGAGCACACTCTTCCAGTTTGGAGGACGGCAGTTCGTCCCGCGGGCGGATGTACGCCTGCAACCGGGTCAGATCGTGCCGGTCGTGATCATGGCGTTCGACGTGCCGGAGTCTGCATCGCCTTTGCAGCTCGAGCTGGTCGCCGAGGATGGAAGCCGCCCGACGACAGGAAGCTTCGGGTTGGTCTCGGAGCCCGAGCGTACCGAGGTGGGGCTCTACAAGGTCATGGCCGAGTTGGACACCGCCGGCCTCACACCGGGGCGCTATGAGATTCGGATCTCCAGCGACAGCAGCTTGGACGGTGCCGCCACCTCGGGATCGCGTTTCGTCGAAATCTGGTAGAGGGGAGCCCTTTCATGATCGAGTTCTTGACGCTTTTTCTCGGCATCGTCGCCGGTCCTCAGCAGGTGAGCCTGCTAGCGGACCCACAGGTGGTCTCGATCGAGTTGCGACTCGACGGCGAGTCCCTGACCAGAATCGAGACGCCGCCCTGGGAGGTGAAGATCGACCTGGGTACCGAGTTATTGCCGCATGTGCTGGAAGCGGTCGGTTTCAGTAGCGAGGGTGAGGAGGTGGCAAGGGCTACCCAGCTTCTGAACGTCCCTCGACCTGCGGCGGAGATCACCCTGGTCCTGGATCGAGGGGCTGACGGTGAACTGGCGGCCCGGCTCGCCTGGGAGAGCTCCACGGGAGCCGCTCCCACCGAGAAGATCGCTTTCCTCGACGAAAAGGTAGTGCCGATTCTCGAGGGAGACCGTATCGATCTCAGCGGTAGCGACCCAGGGCAACTGCACGTCCTACAAGTGGAGCTTTGGTTTCCCGATCTGACCAGCGCCCGCGGCCATCTGGCATTTGGTGGAGGGTACTTGGACGAGATGAACGCGGAGCTGACCGCAGTGCCGGTTCTGACCGCCAAGGGATCCCCCGACGCTTCGGAAATGAGTCAGTGGTTCGTTTCTGAAAGCGAGCCCCTACGAGTGGTGGCGGTGGAGAAGGGGCTGGCCAGCCTGATGATCGTCCGCGGACCGGGAGTGAGCCGGCAAATTGCCTCGCTGAAGGGTGCAAGGCAAACCCCGCGTCGGAGCGGGAGTGACGGCATCGGTCCCATCCAGGCCAGGGCCGAGGCGTCGAGCAGTGACCTGCAAAGGAATGCCCTGCCT
>CAVRAU010000021.1:0-252683 GCA_963719055.1 uncultured Acidobacteriota bacterium
ACTAAGGACCCGCGCCCTCTCTTCTCCCACTGGAATCCTTCACAGTCGAACCGGAGTTACCTGGGTAAAATGCCCGACGGACGCCTCCGACACGGCGTTCGATGCCATGAAAATCGCGTATCATGCCAACCCCAAACCGTCTTCACTTGTACAATGTGAGGAGACGGAGGACATTCTGCCATGAGGAATACCATCTTTGGAGTCGCCACCTCTCTGGCCCTGTGCGTGGGGCTGGCCCTCGGAGCCGCAGCCGGATACAGCCAGGACGCCGACGACCTGCAGGTGACTGCTGGCAAGAAGAAGCACCGCAAGCGCCAGAAACGCCCCATCAAACTGGGAACCTCAGGCAGCAATGTCGAAGACATCTCAGGAGGTTTTTGCTGTGGCGGCACCCTGGGTGCTCTGGTGGAGAAGTTCGGCACCCAATATATTCTGAGCAACAATCACGTGCTGGCCCGCAGCAACAGTGGCAAACAAGGTGAGGCCATTATTCAGCCTGGATATGGCGATCAGTCGTGTCCCGCGAGCGACGAGGCCTTCGATACGGTAGCCCAGCTCACCGCCAAGAAGCGGATCAGATTCGGCTTCGACAAGAGCAACAAGGTGGACGCTGCGATCGCCGAAGTGGTGCCCGGTGCGGTGAAAACCGATGGAGAGATCCTCCGGATCGGGATTCCCGGCACCACTCCTCACGGCCGCGTTCGTGGGCATGGAGGTGAAGAAGAGCGGCCGGACGACCGGTCTGACTCGGGGAATCGTCGTCGCTGTCCACGCCACAGGGATCGTCCCGGAGTTCCCGCTGGACTGCGCCGGTGAAGAAACGAAGACTGCCAGGTTCGTCGACCAGATCTTCATCGCCAGTGCCAACGACAAAGCGTTTCAAGGCCCCGGGGACTCCGGTTCCATGGTCTACCAGGATGTGGACGAGTGCCCGGCTCCCGTCGGACTGCTCTTTGCGGGCACTGATGAAATAGGGGTGGCCAGCCCGGCAGCCACCGTTCTCAAGAAGGTCAAGAGACTCAAGCCCAGGGGCGACGCCAGATTCGTCGGTTGTGAGTCCTCGGAGCTCGAGGTGACCACGGCTCGAGCCCCACTCCTGAGAGAGCAGCGGGTGCGCGAGGCTGCCGGTGTGATGCGGGATTGGGAGGACGATCTACTGCGCACCCGCGGCGTTCAGGGGGTGGGTATTGGCATGACGCTCGTCGGGACCCGCGGAACCGGCCATCTACGTGTTCGCCACCGACAGCCGCGAAGAGGTGCGCTAACGCCTACCGGAACACCTCGGGGAATTTCGTATCGAAGTCATCGAGACCGACAGGTTCGAGGCCTACTGCGGGCCATAGAACTTCGTCTAGTCACGATGGCGTTCTGAGTCCGATTTCTCTCTGCCCAGCCTGCCTGCCCGCACGAGCGTGTCCCGCAGGAGATACTCGATCTGGGCATTGACGCTTCTGAGCTCGTCCGCCGCCCACTGCTCCAGGCGGCGGTAGAGCTCGGGTTCGAGACGCAGCAGAAATCGCTTCTTGTCGGCCACTCGTCAATCTAGCTGTAAAGAGATCCGGTATTGAGCACGGGCGAGCTGGACTGCTCGCTGGTCAGGACCACCATCAGGTTGTTGACCATGGCGGCCTTGCGCTCTTCGTCCAATTGCACGATGCCCTGCGCCGACAGCTCCTGCAGGGCGTGATCCACCATCCCCACCGCGGCCTCGACGATGAGACGACGTGCCGCCACCACCGCTTGCGCCTGTTGGCGACGCAACATGGCCTGGGCGATCTCTGGAGCATAGGCCAGATGAGTGAGTCGAGCCTCACCGACCTCGACGCCGGCTACCTTCAGCCGTGCCTGTAGCGCTTGCTTCAACTCTTCGGCGATCTGCTCCTGGTCGCCACGCAGAGAGAGCTCGTCGCCCTCCGCTTCCCGCGGATCGTAGGGATGACCTGTCGCCAGAGAGCGCACAGCTGTCTCGACCTGGATGCTGACGAAATGCTCGTAGATGTCGACGTCGAACATGGCCTTGGCGGTGTCGACGACGCGCCAGACGATGACGGCGGCAATCTCGATGGGACTGCCGCTGGCGTCGTTGACCTTGATGGTCTCGCTGGTCAAGTTGCGCACGCGAAGCGAGATCTTCGGCTTGATGGCAAAGGGATTGCCCCACCGGAATCCCTCGGTCCGACAGGAGCCGATGTAGCGGCCGAAGAAGATCAGCACCCGAGACTCGTTGGGCTGCACCGTAAAGAGTCCCACCACAACCAAGAGGCCGACGACAAACATCGCAATGGCCAGGATCAGAGAGCCAACCTGCTCATTGGCGATGGCGTGGACAAACCGCCAGATGGCCACGCCTTCGAGACCGATCCCCAGGAACAACATGGGAAAGCCGTTGAACGTGGTGGCCTCGTGCTCACGGACTGTGCGGAATTCTTGCTCACTCATGATTTCCTCCTCCATTGAGTATGATATCACATAGATATCTTTCTCATATCATACGCACCAGGGCCGACTTTATTCGCCTGGCACCTTGGACCACCGTAGAATTGCTGCATGGACAAGCAGCCCAATAGCTACAACTGCTTCATTTGCGGCGTCCGCAACGATGCCAGCGTCAAGGTCAGGTTTCACGACACGATTGCCGAATCAGGCCAGCCCGAAGTCCTGGCGACCTTTACCGGCCGGCCCATTCATCAAGGCTATCCGGGGCGCATGCACGGCGGCGTCGCCTCCGGCATCCTCGACGAGGTGATCGGCCGCGCCATCAATGCCGACAACAACGAGGGCGATCCGACCGTCTGGGGTGTGGCAGTGGAGCTCACCGCCAGGTTCCACAAACCGATCCCCCTCGGCATCGAGATCATCGCCCGTGGACGTATCACCCGCGATAGGCGGCGCCTGTTCGAAGGCAGCGGCGAGATCTATCTGCCGGACGGCTCGACGGCGGTCACCGCCGAGGCCAAATACATCAAGCTGCCTCTCGAAGCCATCTCGGACGTGGACCCCGAGGAGCTCGGCTGGAGGGTCTATCCCGACGGGTGACCTCGGCGCGACCGGCCGACCCGAGCGGGTTGAACCCAGGCTACGTCAAGTCACGCCGTACCGACCGTGGCAACCGATCCAACTTGAAGATCGTCGTGAACTCCTTGTTGACGCTGATCCACAGAGCGCCTGTGACAATGGCATTGGTCAGGGCCTCCTTGAAGGTGAGCCATTCCACCAAGAGCCCTGGATCGTCCAGGACCATCAGAAAGTCGCTTTCCTCGGGGGCGTTGTCTGTCACGGCAAGGCTGCCATCATCGATTCGCAGCGTCAGACTGCCTGCCGCGGTCTTGACCTCGATGGTGCGCTGCCAGCCGGCGAGATTCGACTGTGCACGGGGACTCTGGCCCACGTTGGCGGCCAGCTCCGAAAGCATCTCGACAGCCTTCACGAAGGCGACGCGCTGAGCTTCGCTGGCCTCCCCCACCGCCGGCTCGGCCGCAGCCGAGAAGTCCAGATCGCTCTCCATCAGCGGTGTCTTCGATTGCTGCACCGGCGTCAGCTCCGCCATCGGCACGGCAAAGATGTCGGTGGGCTTTCCCAGCCGCTCGTCTCTGAAGACGATCTTGACCGGCGTGCCCTTCTCGAAGATGAACGGAGTCAAGACGCCTTTGGTCGTATGGACGTGGACGGGCAGCGCCGTATCGGCCCCATCCAGAACGACCCTTCCTCTGCCGAAGGGAACCCAGGACTGAAACAGCGAGTGGGCGAAATAGGTGATGGGGGGAGTCGAGTTCATCACCCCACGATCAGGCATCTCCAGATACTCCATCTCTGCGAAGTCGCAATCCGGACACATGAGCGCGAACGGAGGAATCCGCACGACTCCACACTTGGGGCACTTGATGCCGAGTATCTTGAAGTCATCTCGGAGAGCCAAGAAGTATCGGGAGAATTCACCCTTGGTGCGCTTGTAGAAGGTGAACATGGACTCGTTGGTCTGCAGATAGTCCTCGCCATCTCGTTCAATGACCTCAGAAGCCACCGGTGGTATGAAGTGTTCAGGAATGACCTTCTCTGTCATCTCAATCCCCCCTTTCGAGGGTCATGGCGACCCCGTACTGAGCCACGGTCGAGCCCGTCCCATGGACCAGACCCCGTTCCAACTCGCGCGCGATCATCTCGCGCCGAGCGCTCCAACAGGAAAACATGTTGGATCCGCCGACAAAGTGCCCACCAAAGGTAAGGCCGCCGGACGGGTTCACCAGGACCTTCCCACCCGGGGTCATGACCTCCTCCTCGATCAACGCATCGGTTCTGCCAATGGGGACAAAGTCCAGCTCGCCCATGGTGATCTGAAGCTGCTTGATAAAGGCATCGTGAAGCTCGACGATCTGAATCTCCTTCAGGGGATCCGTGATTCCCGCCATCTCATAGGCCTTGTGGGCGGCAATATGATCTGACCAGATTCGACCCATGTACTTGTGACGCGTGTGATCCGGCCCGGCAACGCTGTGCTCATTGCTGGCCCCCACTCCGGTGACCCAGATCACCGGCTGCCCGGTGTTGGCGGCGATGGCCTTGGCCTTCTCTTCGGAAGCGAAAAGGATGGCGCCGGCACCCTCGCTATAGACGCACATCTCCAAGAGTTTGAACGGATAGACCACGTAGCGCGAGCTCATGGCCATCTCGGCCGTGACCACTTCGTCGCGACGCTGGGCGAACGGGTTGTCCTTGGCCTGCTGACAGAGGATCTCCGCGATCTGCGCTGAAACCTCGGGTTTGAGATCCCCGGGGTGGTCGTCCATGTACGCGAGTACCACCTCGGCATAGCTGTCAGAGGCTGTCCAACCGAGCTCCCGCTCGAAAAACGTATCCGCCGACCAGCCGATGGTCTTGATCACCTCGGGGGTCTGGGTCATGGATTCGAAATCGAAGCAGTCGGTGGCCCGCTCGACTCCCAGGGCCAGAACTGTGTCGTACAGACCACTGGCGATAAAGGTGTAGGCCGCCAACATGGCATAGGCACCGGTGGCGCCGCCGTTGGTGACCCGCATTCCCGGCTTGTTGGTCATCCCGATGATCCCCTGCAGTGGATGCTCAGGAATGGCCGACAGTTCGAAGATGTCGTTATAGATACCGTAGATCACCGCATCGACGTCCGCAACGCTGACCGCAGCGTCCTCCAGGCACGTCTTCACCGCCATCTGGGACAGACCGTAGTAGGTCCGCTCCAGCCAATGGCTTTTACACGGGGTGATCCCGGCACCGACGATACCGACCCGCCTCATGAAACTTCCTCCTCGGATTGATTGTCCGGCCGTAACAAAATCGTCATGACCGCCTCTGGCTGAGCATGGGCTAGCGGTGAATACCGCCCCCATCTATCCGGACCAGAATAGCCTCAGGCTCGGGCTGCCGCCCCACCCATGCGGGTAGGCCGGGACCTAGATGGCGATCGGAGCAGCGAGAATCTCGTCCGGGATGGCGAACGATTCGACCAGCGGCACGGCCTGCTGACGGACTTCGGCGCACAGCTCGTTGACGAGATCCCGGATAGCTTTGGCCTTGGCGCCCTCGATGTAGTTGTGCTCCTGGAACCAGCCGCGATCAGCCTCGATCCGATGCAGGGCATAGAGGTCACAGAGCGTGTCGAGGATCGCTACCAGCGAGGGATCCTCGCAGGCTCCAACAGCAGCGACAAACTGCTCGAGCACCAGGAGCTCGGTGTGGGCCTTGGCCAGAGCGATCGCATGATCCTGGACCTCGACCAAGGCTGCGAAGCTGTCTTGGCCCTCATCGAGGCGGCGTTTGACCCGCCGGGCCAATGTTCCCAACAGGTGATCGCGCCGCCACTCCAGAGCCGCGAGATGGAATTCGCGATCTCGTAGGTGCTCTTCATCGGTGCGACGAGTCGCGAGTGGATTCAACTCCGCGACTGCTGTCGCCGCGTGCGAAGCCACGTGCCGCGCCAGACCCAAGACGCTCATCTCCGTGAACTGCCGCTTGTACCCGGTCAGCAAGCTCTTGGCCAGGAGCTGCAACAAGACCGTGTTGTCACCTTCGAAAGTCGTAAAGACTTCGGTGTCGGCCTTGAGTGAAGCCAAACGGTTGACCGCCAGATAACCCTGACCTCCACAGGCTTCACGGCAGGCCTGGATCGTATCCGTGGCATGCCAGGTGGAGTAGGCCTTGAGACCCGCCGCCAGGGCCTCGACTTGACGACGATCATCGGGCGCCGACTCCAGGAACTGGTTCACCAGGTGCTTGAGAGCAAACTCCAGCGCCAAGGTCGTGGCCAGTCGTGGCATGAGACGTCGTTGGTGGGTCCGATAGTCGAGGAGCAACGGTCTCCGCTTCACCGGCCGGTCCGAACTGTCGACGGCGGGCGCCGTATTTGACCGCGATGGTCAAGGCGCTCTTGGCTGCACTCGAGGCGGCGAGTGCGATGCTGACACGTCCCCCTACCAGGGTTCCCAACATCACAAAGAACCGCTTCGCAGGGCTCGCGATGGGGCTACTATAGGTGCCGTCCGCGGCGACGCCGGCGAACCGATCCAACAGATTCTCGCGTGGAACCCGGACCTGGTCGAACCAGATTCGGCCGTTGTCGACGCCATTCAGACCCAGCTTCTCCCCACAATCCTCAATCCTCACGCCGGTACAGAGCGCGCCATCCGCGTCCCGAATCGGCACCAGCAACGCATGAACTCCGTGCCGCTCCTCCCCGACTTCGAGCTGGGCAAAAACCGTCGCCAGCCGGCCATGTCGAGCCGCGTTGCCAATGTAATCCTTGCCGGCACTCGAATCGGGTGTCTGGACTACGAACTCCTCGGTAGCCGGATCGTAGCGAGCTACCGTACCCAGCTCGTGGACATTGGAACCATGCCCTGTCTCGGTCATGGCGAAGCATCCGGGCAGATCCAGGCTGCCCACGTCGCGGAGGTACTTCTGATGATGTTTTTCGGTACCCAGCTGCAAAATGCTGCCGCCAAACAGGCCGAACTGGACTCCCATCTTGATCAACAGACTGAGATCATGAAACGCCATCGTCTCGAAGGCCGCGATAAACGCGCCGAAGTCGTCGCTACCCCCCACCTGCCGGGGAAAGGTCAGAGAGCCAACGCCTTCCGCTGCCAGCTTCTTCGCCCAGACCAGCACCTGCTCTCGATAGCTCTGCCGATCCAGATCGTAGACGTAGGCGAAATCCGGCCGACTGAGAATCTCCCGCAGCCATTCCCGGACCGGGCGCTGTTCCCCGTCGAGCAGCCGCGTCATGGACGCCATATCAAAGACAGCGGGAGACTCCCCGTATCCCGCGTCAGGCCTTTCGGTCTCCAGCAGGTGCCGCGTCGCTTCGGTACCTGTGAGACCCAGCGCCTCTTCCAGCTTTTCGAGGGCCTCGAGCTCGGGCTCGGGGATCTCGATGTTGGCATTGGCCGCCAACTCCAAACCGAATTCCGTCAGTGTCCGTCGCTGCCGCCGCGGTAGCTGCAACGCCGCCTGTCGGATACTCGCCAATAGGGCTCCCAGGGCCGCGGCCGATGGCGGGTGATCCGGATCGAGCCACTGAGCGAGAAACTCTCGGCAATCCGCATCGACTCCAGGTGTCGCCTCGAGTCTGGCGCTGATGGCGCGGATCTCTTTTGGGGTCAGGTCACCATCCGCCCAGGCCACCTAGAGCATGGGCAGAAAGGGCAAGACTCTGGAATCATCAGGCGCGCAGGGATCTTGTTGTTCAGGCATCATCCCGGTCAGTCTACCGCGCCAACCGGAGAGCTGGCACCTCAGACAGGGGGACCGTTCAGCCCGAGATAGAGCAGACTCAAAAAGAACAGACAAAGAATCCACAAAACCAGCCTGGTTCGTAGATCGACGAGGGGCTGTTCCACATCCTCGATCTCATGGATCGTGGCGGAACTGTAGACACCCACATCACCGTCGGCACTGGACCCAGATCGTTCTCCACGCATAGCGTCTCCCCGATCAACAGCTGTCTGGTGGTGAGCCCTCGGGCCCAACGTGGTTCAGCGATGGCCTGAGGGAGAACTCCACCCCAGTGTAGGGCGCGCGGCTCGAGGAGGTCGACAGGCCATCTCTCGGGCCGACAGCGGCGCCTCGGAACCGAACTCAAAGACCCGAAAACAAGAGACTTATGTGCTTCACAAGCAAAGATACAAGTATGCAAATATGCGCCTGCCGCTCTGTGTCCGCGCTTGCCAAGGCCGCGGGCCTCAGACATACTGCCCGGCACAAATTCACTTTTCAACACTTGCGGGAGGATGCCATGCATCGCAACGGAACGACCCTTCTTACTTGCGCCGTCCTAGTGTCCCTGGTCCTAGTTTCGGCGATACCCTCGCTCGCCGCCAAAAGGGACAAACCCGTGAAGGTCTTCGTCACCTGCAAAGGTGGATCCAACCCGCCGACAACCAGGGTCGAACCGGAAACGGTGGAGGTCGATCAAGACCAAAACGTCGAAGTGGAAGCTCCATATCAACAACTCGAATAAGAACGAACTGGCGATCATGCCCAAGACAGGAGGGTCAATGGCCCTTCGAAGCCACGAAGCATGTAGGAAAGAACGGCAAAGTGAAGACGCTAAGGATGAAACCCGATGCCGAGGGCACCTACGAGTACAAGATCCTCTATCAATGTGATGAGACCGCCCTACGTCATCGACCCACGTGTCAAGGTCGGAGGAGGCGAATAGGCCCTAGGGGAGCCAGGGTGGCTCGCCCAGGTCTGCAAACAGCGGATCTACCCGGATCTCCTCCGGCGGATAGCCGTTCCCAACCGCCTCTTCCAGAAGCTCGAGGGCTTTCTCCTGCTGGCCCAGGGCCTGGTAGACCTGGGCGCCGCGATGTTGCACATCGATATCGGAGGGCAGGAGCTCGAGAGCTCGCCCGAGGGCAGTCTCAGCCTCAACCCTCGCACCCATCATGGAGTAGTAGTAGGCCATATCCGCCAAGAGAACCGCGTCGTTGGGATTGACCACCAACTCGTCTTTACACAACGCGATGGCCTTCCGATAGGCCGCTGATGCCTTCTCTTCACCACCGCTGCCCCAGTGGTAGGCATCCGCCAGGTTGCCCCAGTTGAAGAAATCCTTGTCATTGATAGCCACAACCCGCTCGAACTGCTCGGTGGCCTCGTCGTATCGTCCGTCGAAGAAGTTCAGGGTCGCCAGATTCGACAGGGCGAGATCATCGTCTGATTTGATCTCCAGGGCGCGCTCAAAGCTTTCGCGAGCCTCTTCCTGCCGACCCAGGAAGTAGTATGCGGCCCCCAGATTGCTGTAGCCAAGGTAGCTGTCCGGCGCCAGACGCACCATCTCCCGGAAGTTGTCCAAGGCCTCCTCCACCCGCCCATGCCGGTAGTAGAAGATCCCAAGCCAGTTGTAGGGTGCCCAGTAGTGGGGCCGAACGGCGACGGCCTCCTGGTAGGTCTCCTCCGCCAGAATCAGGTCCCCTTCGGCCAGATAGGCGTCGGCTAGCCCCTTGAAGACCAGGTCTCGGCTGGGATCCAGCGACTTGGCGATCCTGAACTCCTCCACCGCCTCCAGCGGCCGGCCCGTGCCGTTGTAGATCAAACCCAGGCAGACATGCCCGGCGGCGTCGAGATCGTCCAACTCGATGGCGCGAGTGCACTGCTCGATGGCACCGTCTACCCAACGCAGATCCCGGGTATCCCGATAGTGACGCCAGAGGGCTTCGCCGAGGCCGGCATGGGCCTGAGCGTAGTCGGGATCGATCTCGAGAGCCTTCTCGAACATCCCGGCGGCGGACTGGATGCTGTCGGAGTCGTGGTAATCCTGCAGATATCCCTGCCCCTTCACGAAGAAGTTGTAAGCCAGCGGATCTTGGGTGCCGGCCGCGAGCAGAGTCTCCTCCATCGGCTTCAGTCTCACCTGCAGAAGCCGCAGGACTCTCGATGTCACCGCCTCTTCGAGGGTGAGTAGATCCTCAGGGTCACCGTCGATGGTATCCGCCGCCATCTGCCGCCGTTGGGCTACATCGACCAACTGGGCGTTGACTCGAATTCGATTGCCCAAGCGGTGGGTATCGAAGTTCAAGGCCAGGGAGACTCCCAGCTCCTGTCGAGCCCGGTCGAGACTGGAGATCTCTTTCTCGAACAACATGCTGGCGGGAATGACCTGCAAGCCATGACTCTGGGAAAGCTGTGTCAGCTTGGTGGTCAGGGTCATCGCCAAACCTTCGTTGACCACCGCCAGATCCGGATCTTGCGCCGTCAGGGTTCGCGAAGGGATCACCGCGATGACCCAATCCTTGGCGTCGAACATGCCCGCCGGATCGATCGGTGCTGCGGTTTCCTCCGTCGTCTCCCCCGTCCAGCGGCCGATCAAGAACGTGCTCAATAGGACGATGGCGGCCAGCAGCCCCACAAATCCCAGGACCCGTGTCCACCGCCTGGGCGAAGTCGAACTCTTGGGCGCAGGTACAAAGGACCTGGTGGCTCCTCCACTCATCGTCGCCAACTCGTAGCCCACATCGGCGGCCGACTGGTACCTCTTTTCCGGATCCTTTTCCAAGCAGCGCTCGATCACTCTCACCAAGTGGGCCGGCGCCCCGGGACTCAGATCGGACACCGGCCTGGGCTCGTCACGGAGGATGGAAGACATCACCGCGGGACCACTGCTGCCTCGAAACGGCAGCAGCCCCGTCACCATCTCGTAGAGCACAACGCCGAGCGAGAAGATATCCGTCCGGTGATCCGGCACTTTGCCATCGAGGTATTCCGGTGACAGATAGGGCACTGTCCCCACCACGATTCCGGCGGCCGTCAAGGTCACCGTCTCGGTGGGCGCCTGACTGACCGTGAAATCGGGTCGGGTGTCCGAGGCATCCGACAACAGCTTGGCCAAACCGAAATCCAGCACTTTGACGCGTCCATCGCTGGTCACCATCACATTGCCGGGCTTCAGATCGCGGTGGATGATGCCGCGCTCGTGAGCCGCGACCAATGCCTCCGTCAACGGACCGGCGATTTGCATCACCTGCTCCAGGGGTAAGCCTTCCCGCGGCACCATCTGCGCCAGACTCTTGCCATCCACCAGCTCCATGGTCAGGAAGTGGATCCCCTGATCCTCCTCGATCGAGTGGATGGTGACGATATTGGGGTGATTCAGGGCCGCGATGGCCTTGGCCTCGCGCTCGAAGCGAACCAATCGCCGGGGATCCGAAGCAAATTCCTCGGGCACGACCTTGAGGGCCACCTCCCGATCCAGCTTGCTGTCGACGGCCAGGTAGACCTCGCCCATACCGCCAGCGCCGATCTTGGCGATGACCCGGTAGTGCAGGAGGGTGCGGTCGATCAAACCTCGGCTTTCGGACACGACCCCTTTTGATCTCCTCGAGTTCTCGCGAAACTGAACCGTTGTCCGGGATTCTAGCCGAACCCGGACCCTCGCCGCTCACGCCCAGCCGTGGGCCCGGAAAGTCCGCAGCGTCTCGGCCCAGCGCTCCATCTCCGTGGGTAGACCCAAGGACAGGCGGTTGTAGTCGAGCATGGGCGGAAAGGGTCGCCCGACCCGGAGCCCGCGCTCGCGCATGCGCTCGATGTAGGCCTTCAGGTCACCTGCGACTCGATGCATGAGGAAGTTGGCGTGACTCGGCAGGTGCTCGATTCCGAGCTCGTCGAGACAGGACACAGCGATGGCCTTGGCCTCGGTGTTGACCTTGCGGCTGACCGAAATCAGATGCCTGTCCTCGAGCGAAGCCTTGGCTGCCGCGACGGCAACACCGTTGGCATTATCGGCCGACAGGAACTTTCGCAGACGCCGCGCGGTCGGCTCTCGAGCCAGCGCGTAGCCCAGTCGCAGCCCGGCCATGCCATAGATCTTCGAGAAGGTTCGGGTCACGACCACGTTCGGTCGCTCCAACACCCACTTGACCGCGGTCGAGTAACTCGAGTCTTCGACATACTCGTAGTAGGCCTCATCGACCGCAAAGAGAACGGATTCTGGAGCCTCCCGGATCCACTCGTCGATCTCGGAGCAGGGCGTCAGTGTCGCGGTGGGATTGTTTGGATTGCAGATGTAGACCACGGCCGGGCCTCGCCCCGCTGCCTGTTTCATCCGCGCAATATCGTGCGCATGCCGTGTATCCAATGGAACCCTCTCAACCCTGAACGCGAAAGGGACGCTGGTAGCGCACCATCGCTTCGAAAGTTGGCTCGGCCAGGACCAGCAACTTCCCATCCGCGGCATAGGCCGCCACGATGGATCGGAGAATCTGGGTCGAGCCGCATCCCAAGACCACGTTCTCCGGCCCGACACCTTGCTGCTCGGCCACCACGGCGGCCAACTCGGCGCGCGACACGTCAGGATATCGATTGGCTCGTGACAACGCTTCCTGAGCTGCCTGGCGAACCGATGGCGACAGCCCCATGGGATTCTCGTTCCAGTTCAACCAGAGTGTCGTGTCCGGGACTGCAGACACTTCTGCCCCGGACCACCTCGGGCCGGCAAACCCCATCAGGCCCGCGGCGGTTCCAGCCTGAAGAAACTCTCTTCGATCCATCCCAACCTCCTTGTTTTCGCACTTCGTCGCGAACAGTACAATACCCGCTCAGCACTTTCGATCACTCAGACGAGGAGCCTTCCGTGCGACAACTCACGCCTATCTGCTTGACCCTGGCCTTGACCCTATCGATCTGGCCATTCATCGAGCCCCCTGTTCTGGGAGCGGAGAGCAAGACCATCTGGGTCGCGCATCGGCGCGTGGACTGCGTCGGGGTTGTGCCTCAGAAGTGCTATCTCATCAAAGACACCCAGTACGAGGATTGGCGATTCTGGTACGGCGAGATCGAAGGATTCGACTTCGAGGAGGGCTACGCCTATGAGATCCGAGTCGTCGAAAAGACGATCGAAGATCCTCCTGCGGACGCTCCCGCGGTGCTCCTGGAGTTGGTCGAGGTCATCCTGAAGGTCGAAACTTTCGAGACTCCCGAACCCGACACCTCGCCACCCGCACCTCCACCTGTCGGGCCCACGATCGCCGCACCGGAGCCGGCGCCACCGGAACCGGCCGATACCCCGATATCTGCACCGGCACCCCTCGAGACGGTGCCCACGCCCCCGCCGGGCCCAGCCCCTGAGGCGCCGACCCCGGTCACCACCACGGCTCCCGCGCCCCCACCGATGACTCCGCCGACCGCGACAGCACCCACAGCACCGCCGCCGGCACCTCCCGGAGAGAGTTTTTCGCGGACACCTGACGATCGGCGCCGGCGTGGAAGCCCGATCCTTCAAGCTCTGTGGGGCTGAGGAGAGTCTCTGGGTCGAAGACCGGACGGATACGGATCTCTGGGATCTGTACCGGCGCCTGGCGAGCTACCCGAATCGACCGCTCTTCATGGAGGTGACGGGGGAAGTGCAGGAGGCGCCCGCCAGTGGTTTCGGTGCCCACTTTTCACAGCAGATTCTGATCCGGAGCGTACGCAATGCGTCGGCCGAATCAGCAGGGTGCTTTGCCGAGCCCCCCTGTTCGCGTTTCGGGCGATGGGTAACGAGCCCTTCTGGAACGTGGAGATCTCCAGACGCGGCCTGGCGTTCTCGGAGATGGGGCGGGACGACCGGATCCTCTTCCCCTATTCGCCACCGACATTCTTCGGTGAGCAGATCATCTATCGTAGCCAAATCCGCGGTCAGCAACCCAGAACGATCGTGGTGAGGTTGGAAGAGGAGGCCTGCAGCGACAGCATGGCCGACGCGACCTTCGGCTTCACCGCCAGCGTCAAGATCGATGACCGGACTCTCGACGGTTGTGCTCGCGAGGGCGAAGAGGACCCCTAGTCCGGCATCCAGACTTCGTGTACGTGGAGCCATTCGAGACCGTTGGGAGTGCCCTCGCGACGCTGCAGAATCGCGGTGCTCAATCGCCCCCGGGTCTCGCCCTCGATCTCTTGCCACTCTTCGTAGAGGACCATGGCCTGCGAACCGACCGTGTGGCGGACTTGTAGGTTCTCGATCCAGATCCGCCCGGGCTGCGAATTCTGACGCCAGATTCCGTGCGCCGCGCGGAGTCGATCCACCAGCTCGTCCCTCTCGGTCAGCTCACCATTCGGGGAGATGATCATGAACCGCTCGGCCATCACCGACTCGAATCGACGAAAGGCGTCATCGGTCGGCGGCAGGAGTGGCGTTGAACCAGTCCTGGAAGAACTGGTGCAGCTCGTGGACCTCGGGTGACAAATCGCTTCCATGGATCTTCCTCCGGCGGTCTGGGCCACTGCCGACTCCTGGGCGGCGACCTGTGCCGAGGTCATGACCGCGACGGCAAGAAAGGCCGGCATCGCGATCCGTGCTCGACAGAAACTCACCTGGGCCATTCCCGCTCTTGGGGGCCGTAGCTACCGGTAGTGCCGGACCAGATAGTCGATGCCAATCCCCATGACCTGCTCCCAGGAGTCCTCGATCACCTCGTCGAACTCCGGATCGACCTCCTTGACGACTGCCAGCAGACTATCGAGCCACAAGTCGTAGAGATCCGAGCCGACATTCAAATCGTGGACGTTGTGCCGCGTGGCCAGGTGCTTCAAATAGCGCTCGGGACCGTTTTCGGGATCTTCCGAAGCGAGCAGAATCAGGTAGAAGGAAGCATGCAGAAGTCTCTTCTGCCGCTCGAAATCGGTGTTGGCGAACTTCTCCCTGACTTTGGGTGAAGAGACGAGAAAGGTCTCGTAAAAGAGATCCAGAAAGCCTGGATTGGCATTGCACCGGCGCAGGCTGCGATCAAAGACTTCAATCGTCTTCTGGTCGACTGGTTTCACGTTTCACCTCGGTATCTGCTGGCCGCATTCTATGTCATCTCGATCCGTGCTGCGCGGAGTGCCGGAGCCAGCATGAGAACGGACTCGTAAGATACAGTGGTAGATCATGTCGGCCAACTCCACTCGAACGTCCTCCCGGCGCGACCGCATCCACGAGATCATCTTCGAGGCCGAGACCCCTGCCGGCAAGGCGTTCGACGTCGCCCTGCTGGTAGCGATCGTGGTCAGCATCTTGGCGGTCTGTCTCGAAAGCGTGGCCAGCATCCAGGCCCAGTACGGACCCTTCCTCAGGGCGATGGAGTGGGGCATCACGATTCTCTTCACGGTCGAGTACATCCTGCGGCTCTACAGTGTCCGACAAGCCGTGGCGCTACGCTCTCAGCTTTTACGGCATCGTCGACCTGCTCTCCATCCTGCCGACCTACCTGAGTTTCTTCGTCGCCGGATCTCAGTCCCTGCTGGTCATCCGAGCTCTCCGGCTGCTGCGCGTCTTCCGGATTTTGAAGCTGGCCCACTTCGTCGGCGAAGCCAGGCTGCTGCGGGCTGCCCTCCATGCCAGCATCCGCAAGATCATCGTCTTCCTGGGCGCGGTGCTCACGATCGTGGTGATCGTCGGCTCGCTCATGTACCTGATCGAAGGCGGCGAGAACGGTTTCACCAGCATTCCCCAAGCGATCTATTGGGCGATCGTCACCATGACGACGGTCGGGTACGGCGATATCGCCCCGCAGACGCTGCTGGGCAAGGTCCTGGCCTCGGCGGTGATGATCATGGGCTACGCCATCATCGCCGTGCCCACCGGCATCGTCACCGTCGAGCTCGCGGCGTCGGTCAAGTCCTCGGTTCGCACCGATGCCTGTCCCAGCGTGCGGAGCCGATGGCCATGCCATCGATGCCGTGCATTGCCGATACTGCGGCACCAAGCTCCGGTGAAACTTCTCGTTTCCTGGTTCGTAGTCGCCACAGAGTCCAACAACTCCGGTTGAACAGCGGGGCCGTTTGGAGGGAATGCCATGCGATCGAGTCTTGCCAAGAAATCCGCTGTGTCACTTCTTCTGTCCGTCACCTTCCTGTCGCCTGTTCAGGGAGCGGCCGAGCTCGAGCCTTGCCACAAAGAGCCGTTCGGACCCGATGCCCAGTGCGGTCAGATCACGGTCTTCGAGGACCGGGCTGGCCAAGAGCGGACGTACCCTCGCTCTCAATACTGTTGTTCTGCCAGCCACCGGTCCCGAGGTCAAAGAACCTCTCTTCCTCTTGGCAGGCGGACCCGGCCAAGGAGGCACCGATCTCGCCGAGCTGGCCTTGGGACCCTTCGAGTCGGTCCGTGAGCATCGCGACATGGTGCTCGTCGATCAGCGAGGGACCGGCTCGTCGGGTCGGATCGACTGCCCTGTCGATGCTGCCGAGACACCGCAGGATGTCTTCGGCAACCTGTTCGATCCCGAGCAGATGCAAGCGTGCCTGCAAGAGATCAAGAAGGTCGCCGACCCGACGCTCTACACTACCGCCATCGTCGTCGATGACCTGGACGAGGTTCGCTCCCGACTCGGCTACGACAAGGTGATGCTTTGGGGCGGTTCCGGCGGCACTCGCACCGCGCTGGTCTGGATGCGCCGGCATCCCGAGCGCGTGGTCGGAGCGCTGTTGGATGGCGTCGCACCGACCGACTTCAGAGCCCCTTCGACGATGGCCCGCGGATGTCAGAACACCCTCGATGCGGTTTTCCTGGAATGTCGCCAGCAGAAGAGCTGCCACACGGTCTTTCCAGACCTGGAGGGTGATTTCAACAAGCTCCTGTCTTTCTTCGAGAACGGTCCAATCAGCACCTACGTCCTTAATCGACAAGACACCCACATACCGGTTGAAATGGATCGCGGGGATTTCACCTACGCGGTACGCGGTCTCATGTATCGCTCACGAAGTCTCGTCAAGCTGCCGGCCATGATTCACCAAGCAGCGAAGAGCGGTGATCTCCAACCCTTCGCCCAGGCCTATTGGCAACGACAGGTGGGGGTGAGGCCCTATGTCGCCATGGGTGTTCACTTTGGAGTCTATTGTTCGGAGGATCTGCCCTTTATCGCCGAGAGCGAGGTCGCCGGGTTCACCGAAGGGACCTTCGTCGGCCGCTACCTCTACGATCAATACAAAGGCGCCTGCGACGCATGGAAAGCGAGACCGGTCGAAGAGTCCTTTCTGCTGCCGGTGGAGTCAGAGACCCCTGTGCTCATCATCTCTGGGTACTACGACCCTTCGACGCCCATCAGCATGGGCGAGCAGGTCGCCGCTCACCTGCCGAACAGCCGGCACGTGAAGGTCCGCAACGAAAGCCACGGTGCGGAATTCGGCTGTGCCCGGACCGCAGCCGTCCAATTCCTGACACACGGCACTCTCGAGGAGCTGGGGCCGATCTGCGAGGACGCGGGCCCTTCAATATGAGGCTCCTGAGACCCTCGGGCCAATGATGAGGGGCGTGTCGGGTCGGCCAAGAGGCCGGTCCCTACGGACCAGATCAGAGAGCCGTCACCATCCGATAGAATGACTCACCACTGGACCCGCGACTTGAACGCCACAGCTAGGAAGAAACGAGGCTACTCGTGATCGGCAAGACTCTTTCCCACTACACGATTCTCGAGAAACTCGGTGAAGGCGGTATGGGTCAGGTATATCTGGCCGAGGACGGCCGCCTCAAGCGCAAGGTGGCTCTCAAGATCCTGCCTGTCGAGATGGCCTCGGATCCGGAGCGATTGGCCCGTTTCAAGCGCGAAGCCGAGACAGTCGCGACCCTCAACCACCCCAATATCGTCACCATCCATTCGGTGGAAGAGGCCGATGGAGTGCATTTTCTGACCATGGAGTGGGTCGAGGGCCAGACCCTCGGCGACATGGTCGCCCGCGGACCTCTGCCCGTCGAGAAGGTCTTCACCGTGGCCATTCCCATGGCGGACGCCCTGGCTTCCGCGCACTCCAAGGGGATCATGCACCGCGATCTCAAGCCGGCCAATGTCATGGTGACTGACGAGGGGCGAGTCAAGATTCTCGATTTCGGTCTGGCCAAACTTCACCTGGAGGGCTTCGACGATGAGACCCGGGAGGCACCGACCCAAGCACTGACCACAGAAGGCCTGGCCATCGGCACGGTTCCCTACATGTCGCCTGAACAGGTGCGGGGAGAGACGGTCGACCTACGCACCGACATCTTCTCGATGGGAATCGTTCTCCATGAGATGGTCACCGGACAGAGGCCCTTCCGGGGCGAGAGCGGCGCCGACCTGGTCTCAGCGATCCTGCGGGATCGCCCTCCCTCGGTCACGGAGTTGCAGGCCGATCTGCCTCATCAGTTGGGTCGGTTGATCCAAAGGTGTCTGGAAAAGGACCCGGAGAGACGATTCCAGACTGCCAAGGATGTGCGCAATGAGCTGGAGGTGCTCAAGAGCGAGGTCGAGTCCGGAATCGCGCCTTTGAGCGGCACCATTCCAGCCGCGTCTCAGGAGTCGAATCCATCGAAGTGGGCCATCGCTGCCGGCACACGTCGTGGCAATCGTCGCCATCATCGGTTCACTCTGGTTCGTCTTCGGTCGGGACGGCGCGCCTGGCTGAATCGACCTCTGCGGCGATCGCACCGACAGGGGCTGCGTCTGTGGCGGAGGTTGGTGGTGATGACCGTGAGATGGTGGTGATCCTGCCGTTCGACAATCTGGGTGAGCCCGAGGACGAGTATTTCGCCGCCGGCGTCTCCGACGAGATCAACGGCCGCCTGGCGTCGGTCAGTGGTCTGGGCGTCATCTCCAGAAAGACCGCCGCGCGATACGCCGACACGGAGAAATCGGTCAAGGAGATCGGCGAAGAGCTCGAGGTCGACTACATCCTCGAGGGCACGGTGCGCTGGGCCTATCAAGAGGATGGGGCCAGCCGTGTCCGCATCGCCCCCGAGCTCATCCGCGTGGCTGACGACTCCCAGGTCTGGACCGAGATCTACGACCGGGAGATCACGGATATCTTCGAGGTTCAGTCGGATATTGCGGGCGAGGTCATCGCGGCCCTGAACATCACCTTGAAAGGCGACGAGCAGGCTGGCGATCGATGACGTGCCCACCGATAATCTCGAGGCTTACCAAGCCTACTTGAGAGCGATTGATTTCCAGGAGATCGGGCAGATCGATCCAGGAGGCGGACGTACGAGCGGTCGAGCAGTTCGAGAGGGCGGTCGAGCTCGATCCGAACTTTGTCGAGGCCTGGGCCGAGCTGTCGCGCCACCACTCCTCTGCCTACCATGGCGGCTGGGATACCACCGAGGATCGGTGGCAGAAAGCGAAAGCGGCCTTGGATGAAGCCGAAAGGGCCGATCCTGAAGCCACCATCACGCAGCTCGCTCGCGGTTACTACCACTACTATGCCTTCAAGGACTACGACCGGGCCTTCGAGGAATTTCAGGCGGTAGCCGAGCGGCTTCCCAACGACCCGGAGGTTCTACAGTCGATCGCCTACATTTACCGCCGTCAGGGACGGCTGGCTGAGACCATTCGACTTCTCGAGCAGGTCACCGAGCTCGACCCGCAGGATGCGGGTCTCTGGTCGAATCTCGGCGGTACCTACCGAGCCATGCGCGACACCGAGAAGACCCTGGCGGCGCGCGACCGGGTCATCGCCCTGCAGCCCGACAACGACCAGTCGTACATCTCGAAGGTCGAGGACGTCTACAGTCTGACCGGCGACCTCGAAGCCTCTCGCGCCGTCCTCGAACAGGCACCTGGCACCAGCGATATGCAGATGAAGTTCGGCTGGATCAATCAGCACTTCCGCGAGCGGGACTACGACCGAGTCATCGAGGTCGCCCAATCGCTGGACATCGATCATCCCTTCGTGGTCTCTGGCAAGGACACCGTCATCGCGATCGCCAAGGTCCTGCGCGATGGCAAGCAGGCGGCTCGATCGGATGTCGAGGCGGCCTTGGCGAGCGTCCAGCAGGCGATCGAGATTGCCCCGGACAGCGAGAATATCCGGCGATTCTCGTCGGCCCTCTATGCTTTTCTCGGCGACGAGGAAGCCGCTCTGCGCGAGGCCAATCTGGCCATCGAGATGACCGCCAAGGACGCCTTCGCGGGCCCGAGCTCGGTGGAGAGCCTGGCGACGATCTACGTCATCCTGGATCGACATGACGAGGCCCTCGACATCATCGAAGACCTTTTGAATCGCAACTACGAAGCAGCCCTGACCGTCCATACCCTCGATCTCGACGCCACCTGGGATCCCCTCCGCGAGAATCCGCGGTTCCAGGCCTTGATCGAGAAGCACTCGTAAGGGAGCGAGCGGCACGACAGCTCGGCCCGGTACGAGTCGAGTGACAGCGGACGGTGAGCGTGCTCGCCTCAGTAGTCGATATAGCCACGCCGAGTTCTCGACTCTGAGACCCGGCCCCGTCACGCGAACCTTGACCGGGTGCCACGACCGTCGTCGGCGCGAGTAGTCGGGTAGTAGCCCAGAACGTATTGGCCGCGCAGCTCTTCGAGAACGTCGGCGAACGCCTCCGCTGCGTCTTCGACCCCGCCAGATCGAGAATTCGACCACCGCTGCGAGTCACCAGATCCGCCAACCGGGCCAACTCCTTGCGATAGCCCTCGGCATCGCGCCAGGCCGAGGAGATCCTGGCACCGGGTGCCGGCAGTCGCAGCCAGTAGACCAACGAAGGGTTGTGATCCGAGTACTGGAGCACGTCCTTCATGCTCGAGGACGCTGGCACTGTCGATGCCGTCGGAGAGCAAGAGCACGACCCGCCGGCCCTGTTGACGTTCGAGTTGCTTGAGCCCGACATAGAGGTAGTCGTTGAGAGCGGTGGCGCCGGTCGCGGTGACATTCGACAGAGCCGCGGTGAGCACCTCGCGAAAGCCGGTGAAGTCCGTGGCTCGGATGATGCGGTCGGAGAACATGAGCAACATCGTCTGATCGAGGGGTTGCAGGCCCTCGATGAAGGCCCTGGAGCTGGACAGAGCCATCTCGAGCTCCGCACCGCTCATGCTGGCACTGACATCGAGAAGAAGCACGGCTGTCAAAGGGATATCGCCGCGCTCGAAAGTCACCAACTCCTGAGACTCGCCGCGGTCCTCGATGGCGAACTGCGAGCGGGTCAGGTCCTCAACGGCCCTACCCTCGCGGGTGACTGTCACATAGAGCTGTTGGAGCTCGAGATCGACCTGTTCGTCGACCTGGAGTCGAGGTGTCTCGACAACCGCCTCGGCCGTCTCGCCCGATGGGCTCGTGGCCACAACCTGGAACAAGTGCTGTACGTTCTTCTCCCCCACATCGACAATCCATCGGTACGGGGCAGATTCGAGAATGGCCTGCGGTCGACCATCCACAAACAGCGCCAGGCTGCGAACCGGTTCGCGTGATTCGACTCGGGCCACTACCTCGACTTCTCCCAGGGCTGGCTCCAGAAAGGTCGGGTGGTCGATAAAGACCGTGAAGGCCGCCACCTGACTGGAGATCACCAAGCCGGCGAGCAGAAACCCAGCGCGACACCAGCTGCACCTCATCGGCTTGCCGTCTCTTCTGGCTGCGGGCCAAGTCGCTGAATCAAATCCCGAGCGCCGCTGGCTGACAGTTCCTTCAGGCTCCTCCGTATCTCGTCCAGACCCTCCTCGTACCACAGGAGATAGCGATACCGTGCAGACTCCACCGCATGAGATGAAGTCGCCGATCAACCCACTCACCCACTCCTCCGCCTGGGCCGACTCCCGAGCTCGATCCAGAAGCCAGGCGAGCTGGATCCGCATGGACGGCTGCTCGGGCCATTTCTCCGCCGCAGACTGGAGGATCTGAATGGCTTCCGCAGTCTCTCCCAGCGCTGTCAGCGCCCGAGCCAATTCCTGCGTCGCCACTTGCGCGATCCAATCTTCGGACTCGACCTCCAGCAGGAGGCGAAGACTCCCTGCCGCTTCCGAGTGCTTGCCTGTCCGGGCGAGATTCACTCCCCACCGCAGGCGCCCCTCACCGTCATCCGGAGAGACTTCGAGAAGACTCTCGAGCACCTCGAGGGCAGCCACGTAGTCTCCACCGTTGCTCGCGAGTCGCCGCCAGCGCCATGAGAGCGGCAGCGTTCCCGGGATCCTCTTTGACGGCCAGGGCCAGCAACTCTTCTGTCTTGCCAAGTCTCTGTGAGTAGAGCCAATACCCCGAGAGACTCGTCAGAAGATCGGCAGCCTGTCGCCTCTCTTCGGAGCTCCTGGCTTGCCGTGCCATCCGCTCGGCAACCTGGGTGCTCACCTGGATGGCATGCTCCGACAACGGCTCCAATCGAAGACGACGGTATTCCTCGATCATCTCGCCGTAGAGCACGGCGAGGGGAAGCATTTGATTCCAGCCCTCCTTCGCCCAACTCTCGAGGACCCGCCCCTCCATCCTGGCCAGGTCGATGAGAGCCCGCGGTGACTGGCCTCTGGCCACCTGCGACTCCATGGATCGGAGAGCTTCCCGGGCCGCTGCCTCATCACCTTCCGAAAGCGCCCTCAGCACCTGCCGATAGCCGGAGACGACCTCCTCGCGCGAGACTCTCTCACCGCTCTGCTCGATCTCTTCGGACCGCGGCATGACCGGGACCGCTGGCGGATCCAGCGTCGAGGGAGACGATGTCCAACGGGCTCGATTCACGCCCGGCCCGGGAATCTCGATCTCCACGCCGGCCACTCCGAAGTCCGGACCATGCCGCTGGCGAGCTGCGACTCGAATCGAGTAGCGACCCGCTGGCAGCTCCAGCGGCAGGACAGTCGCGAGGCTCTCGGGCACTTTCAAGCCGTCTCTCGGCGAGTCTCTGAGCACCACTCGGGACTCCTTGGCGACGACTCTCCCATCCGCGGACAGCGCCATGGCGAAGAGCTCGAACGTCGCCCGAGAGTCCTCCCCCTGCGGCTTCCAATGAACCTCCACCGGAACCCTCCACAGATCCTCACCGGCGTCCTCGAGAGTCGCCTCGACGATCAACCGCAGGGAGCCCCCGCTCTGACCGCTGGTCAGCAAAGCGGCTGTGGGCAAGCGAAGCGAAGCCACAGATTCCGAGTCGAATTCACCCTCGAAACCGATCGCCGGATCCGCTGACACCTGGATCGACTGCTCTGTCGGCAAAGGAACCGTCAATATGGAGAGCCTGGTGTCGAGATCATCGCGAACGCCAACAGCGATCCGCCTGGCTCCCTCAGGGACTTCCAGGTCGAGCCTGTGCTCCGCGAGTCGTCCCATGGCACCCTGCAGCTCCGCGCTCGAAAGGACCACTGGCAGCACGATCTTCCGCGCCGGGGCCGCTTGAAACCGCTCGCCACCGGCGACCATGAACAGACTGACCTGGCCTCGATAGGTGCGTTCGACCGGCTCGAGGGCGAGGCTCGACAGCGGGATCTGTACGCTCAGCGGGACTCTGTGCTCACCCTCCGCCGAGATCTTCGGCGGCCGCACCTCGAGTCCCACAGCCAACGGATTGCCCGACCCGCCAAAATGGAGGCTCGAGGCGACCCTGGCGGCGGTCTCCTGATCCCATCCCCAAGCCCGAAAAGTCTGGCGATGGCGAACTTGCAGTCTCTTTCCCGACACTTCTACCGCAATTCTGTGCAACTGGCCGTCACTGCCATCGACCGGGTGAAAACCGAGCACATAGCGCGAAGAGAGTTGATCGTGGATCCGTTCGAGCACCGGTCGAGCCCCGCCCGTCATGGCGTGGACGAATCCTCCAGTGGCGGCCGCCAGGGAATCCAACGCCGATCTGGATTCGGTCCGGGTACGGCTGTCGAATCCAGGTGACCAGCTGCCCGACGAGTCCATTGTGGAGCTGTCTTTGGCAGTGATGGAGCTGGCCGAGCTCCCCGTGGGAAGAACGTGGGCACCTCCGCCAACCACAAAGGAGTAAATGGCCGCGCCTTGCACGCTGGCGACCTGGGATAGGGAATCGATTTCGCGACTGTCTCCCGAAGCGACGCCAGCCGGTAGACCAGCGCTGGCCTTCCTGGCCCAACCGTCTCCGGATCGATCCAGGATTCCTTTCAACGCGGTCAGCAGCGATTCCCCCGGACTCACCGAGACGCCCCCACCGATATAGAGAATGGACCTCTGACCCGGCAGGCCGGCCTGTGCCTGTGTCAGCTGCCAGATATGGCTGGCGATCTGCTGTCTATGCTGCCGAGCCCTCTCCGAAAAGGCGACAATGCGGCTCACCAGCGTCGCGGTTTGAGAAGCGGAGTCCCGAGTGGTGGGATCCCGTGCCCCGGCCAGCTTCTGGATCTCCATAAGCAACGACGCGTACTCGGCAGCACGAAGGTCGCGGGCCACCGTCCCGGCCACCCGCTCCAGAGCCGCGTCGGTGCGCTCGACCTCGTTTGTAAACTCCTGCTGAACCTCGAGCCCAGCAGGGCTGACGGTGGCCACCATGATTTGTTGGAGCGCGCTCGAATGCTCCCTGAGGAACTCACGGTAGTCCTCGATGACGGTGTTTCGGCTCTGTCTCTCGACGCCGGTGTTGTCGAACAGGATCACCAGATAGGCCGGCAGGGACCCGGCCTCGATCACGCCGGCAGGATCGGGTCTTTGTGGTGCGGCAAAGAATGAAACCTCCTGCTCCTGCGCCATCCACCAGAAGGGTAAAGGCCTCTTTCGGCAGATCTCTTAACGGTCGGCCCCCGGTATCGATTACCGTGACGTCCACCTCGACCAAAGGAACGTCGACGATCTCGAAGTAATCCTGGCCGGCGACAGGCAATCCGGAGCGAGGATCGCCAGAAGACAGGAAGGCGCAGGCCGACAGGCGGCAGAGACGACTCAGCCGGATCACACAAACAAGACTACCGCTTCAGTTCGAGTGCTTGTCGAGGACGGCCTGTAGTACCATCCCGAGAACCCACGAATTCGGAAGTTCTGGAGGAACGATGGTCGGTTCGACGCTGGGCCAATACAAGATTCTGGAGAAGATCGGGGCGGGCGGTATGGGCGACGTCTATCGGGCCGAAGACCCGAAGCTCGGCCGCGAAGTGGCAATCAAGGTCTTACCCGAGGGGTTTACTGACGACCCTGAGCGTCTGGCTCGTTTCGAGCGCGAAGCGCGAGCGGTGGCGGCCCTGTCCCATCCCAACATCCTCTCGATCTACGACTTCGGCACCGAGAACGGCATCACCTACGCGGTCATGGAGCTGCTGGAGGGCGAGACCCTACGTCAGCTGGCAGCGGCGGGACCACTCCCGATTCGCAAGTCGCTCGAGTATGCGCGACAGATCGCCGAGGGCCTGGCCGCCGCCCACGATAAGGGAATCATCCATCGCGATCTCAAGCCCGAGAACGTCTTCGTATCGCGCGATGGCCGGGTGAAGATCCTCGACTTCGGACTGGCTCGACAAACAGGCCTGACCGGCACCGGGACGGATACCCACTCCCCCACCATGGCCGAGGCTACCGAGGCCGGCGCCGTTCTCGGCACGGTTGGATATATGTCTCCCGAGCAGGTCAAGGGTGAGCCTGCCGATGCCCGCTCCGACATCTTCTCGCTCGGACTCGTGCTTTACGAGATGCTCTCCGGCAACCGCGCCTTCGAGCGCGAAACCGGCGCCGAGATCATGACCGCGATCTTGCGAGAGGATCCAGACGAGCTCTCCTCCAAGGTCGAAGATCTGTCGCCGACAATCGATCGGCCCGCATTTCGCCCGATGGCCAGACCGTCGTCTATAGCGCCTCATGGCAGGGCGGTCCCTTCGAACTGTATTCGACCCGCCTTGACAGTCCGGAATCCAAATCCCTGGGTCTGCCGAGCGCCAATCTCTGGTCTATCTCTCCCACGGGCGAGCTCGCCATTGGCCTCGACCCCCAGCTGACTCTGTGGTCCTTTGGCCGGCTCGCCACAGTTCCTCTCCTGGGCGGCGCGCCTCGGGAATTGGCCGGCGCGGTGTCCGGCGCCGACTGGACCCTTGACGGCCAGACCCT
Organism: uncultured Acidobacteriota bacterium; assembly: GCA_963719055.1. GTDB lineage: Bacteria > Acidobacteriota > Thermoanaerobaculia > Multivoradales > JAHEKO01 > CAXMQZ01. Next base: position 25,717 of record CAVRAU010000021.1, read on the forward strand.
GGTGATCACAAACGCATTTCAATCCAGGGGGAACCTCGAGTCTCCTCCCGGAACGACGATCTTCGAGACGACAGGCCGGTTGACCTATCCGCGGGTCTCCCCGGATGGCAACTCCATCGCTCTTTGTCACAACCCTGGCGCCAGCGACACCCGAGGTCAGATTCTCGTGGTCGATTGGCAGGGAAACAGTCGATCTCTGTCTCAGATCTACCCCGACGTAAGGGGCGTCGATTGGTCGCCTGACGGCAGCGAGATCTGGTTTAGCGCCAAAGGGGACGGCCTGAGCTCCAATCTGCGAGCGGTGTCTCTGGATGGCGAGGAGCGCGTGATCTACAGCGGCGTGGGTGATGTCCATCTCCGAGATGTGACCTCGGACGGCAAGGTATTGCTAGAGCGCTACAACGGCCGATGGGAGACAGCCGGCCGCGGCTCAGGCAGCGACCGGGATCGAGACTTCTCAATTTTCGAGTGGACCTTGATTCGAGACGTCTCGCTGGACGGTAAGACCCTGCTACTGGCTGAGACCGGAGACGCGACGGGCGCCGAGTACGCCACCTATCTCCGGGCGACCGATGGCTCGCCGCCCATTCGTTTGGGGGTTGGAATTGCCCAGTCACTGTCTCCCAGTGGCCAGTGGGCGCTGGCACGATCTGCGGACAACACGAAGTATTTTCTCTACCCTACGGGCGCCGGACAACCCAAGACCCTCGAGCCGGCAGGGTTCGAAGCTCTGGGTCGGGCTTGGCTGCTTGATGACCAGCGCGCACTGGTCAACGCGAAGAAGGCCGACGAGGAGATGCGAGGCCATCTTCTCGACATGGGCAGGGGCAGTCTCGAGCCAGTTACCGCCGAGGGGAGCCGGGCAGGGATTCCAACTCCCGATGGACGGTTCTTTGCCGAGTTTTCTCAGGATGGTTTCACCCTTGCCGCCCTCGAGGGTCATGAGATTTGGGATATCCAGGGCCTCGAACCCGACGACTGGCCGATCCGGTGGGCCTCGGACAATCGATCTGTCTATATCTGGAAGAGAGACAGCGACTATCCCATTCACATTTATCGGTTGGATACCAAGACCGGCGAGCGAGGAATCGTGGCCCAGTTCGAGCCTTCGGATCGGGCAGGGACCGGTCGACCGACCAGCTTCAGCATCAATCCTGACGGGACCGCTTGGGCTTTCTCCTATCCACGAATCTTCTCCGAGCTTCACCTCGTCGAAGGGCTGCAGTAGGAGACCTCCTCGACTCACGTCACTTCTCACTGCCACTGCACAAGGCCGGCAAGGAAAGGCCGATCCTGTTACCCTCGGCCGGTCATCAACATTCAATCTCTTCTGTTAGGAGAATCCACGATGAAGTGCTCGCTCGTGCTTGGCCTCAGTGTGACTTGTTTGATCCTCTCCACAGCCGTCGGGTTCTCCCTGGAGATCGGCACCGCTCAGCAAATCGCCGGCGCCGTCAGCGCCGCGCCCGAAGATCGTCGCGCCGGTGCCACAGTCATGGGCTACTCGGCCGATGGGGAGCTGGTGCTCCTGCGGGAGGGAACCAATGAGCTCATCTGCCTGGCAGACAAGTCGGGCGACGAGAACTTCCGCGCCGCCTGCTACCACCAATCCCTCGAGGCCTACATGAAGCGGGGTCGTGAGCTGCGGGCTGAGGGTATCGACGGTGCCGACAACCTCCAGGTCCGACATGACGAGGCCGACTCCGGCAAGCTCGAGATGCCGTCGGCTCCGGCGGCTCTCTACAATCTCGGGGGACCCATCGATATCTTCAACCCCGAGACCGGCGAAGTCGCGGGTGGCAACTGGGTCTGGTCGGTCTACACACCTTATGCAACCGAGCAATCGACTGGTTTGCCCACCTCGCCCCAAGCACCTGGAGCGCCCTGGATCATGCGCCCGGGTACTGCCTCCTCCCACATCATGGTGGTCCAGCCACGCGAGGAGCCGAACGAGGAGTAATCACGACCGATCGATGGACTATCCCGAGAAAACGACATTGTCACCCCACTCTTCACAATCCCGCTTGATCTTCTCCAGGATCTTGTCGCGCCGCTCGAGCATCTTTCGTACTTGACCCTGGCTGATCAGGCCCTCCATTAGCTCCATCAGGGGCGCCTCGTCCAGTGCCTCGAGCCGTTGGTACAGGTCCCGGGACAAGCGCGCTCGGCTCTCCTGGAAGGGCTCGGGAAGGGTGCCTACCTCGCGAAAGGCTCGGGAGTGATCGATCAGGTAGAGCCTCCAGTCCTCATCGCCAACCAGATAATTCGATTGGTTCCGATCGACGTTGAAGATCAGGGCGTCGAAGAGTCGCATGACTGCTTTTTGTCTTGCCAGCTCCGCGGCTTGGGGACCCGTCGGCCTCTTCGGTGCGTCCTTCACATGGGAGGCATCATCGATCCACTCGACAACCGCACCCTCCCGCCTCTTGACTTCACGGATCACAGCCACGGGAACCATGTTCAAACCCAGCTCCCTGTCGAGGAGGTAGGCGGCGCGCTCGTAGCGGTAGCTGTCAGAGTAGTTCATCTCCCAGGTGCCGTCCTCGAATCGCTTGACACCGCGCAGCGTCTCATCGAGCTTCTTGACCACGGCCCAACGCTCCATTCCTTCGCACTCGATCAGAAACAGCTCGGGCCGAGTGACCCCTTCCAGATTCTTCAACTTCTCGAGGATCTTTCCTTCCGCCAGACATCGCTCGGTCACCGAATCCGCATCCTCTGGACCGGTGGCGGTGAGAGTCGATGGCAGCAGAATCCATGCCGCGGCAATGAGCAGGCTGCTGTGCGAGGAGGATGCGCGCCTCACGGTTCAACCTCCTACCCCGAAGAGAGTGGCTGGCGCCAACCCCTTGCAAAGGAGACGAGTCGACCGGGTGATACCTACTTGTATCAAGTATACAGATCGCGTGAAACACGGGCAGCGACCGAACCGCGCTGTCGTCAAGGCCGGGGACTCTGCAGGTCTATGGGCTACGGTCTACTGACCTGCGGCTTCCCAAAGTGCTTTCGACCATTGTCTTCATTCGCCTCCAATGAGTACCCCGCCAGTAGATCCGCCCACATTCTGGACACCATCGAAAGTGTCGGTGACGGTCGGTCACCCCTGAGAGGGACTCGGCCAAGAACCAGATCTCGGTCGATGGGCTCGAGCTGCCCATTGCAGCTCATACATCGGGCGAACGGTCTGCAGGAGTCACGCAGATCCAGGCGACTCAGCACATAGCCGAGCTGCTCGCGGGGTCGATCACCGCGGACGAAGACTCCGTGAGTGAGTGCGCGGTGCATGAGGAGCTCGCGGTCGCGGGTCAGCAGCACACGCCGTTCAGTGCACGAGACCGTCACGAGCTCGCGATCGGGCAGAGCGTTGTCGTACAAAGTGTCGAAGCCGAGCATGCGCAGGTAGCGGGCCAGTCGACCGAGATGCGCGTCAGCGACAAAACGGGTGTCACGCAGCGGTTCGGCACGCAGACGGAGAATCGGCCTGACATCGAGCGTCTCGAACATCGGATACACACTGACGCGATCCCCGTCCTCGACCCGATGAGAGAAACCGACGGACTCGCCGTTGACCAGCACGACTTCGATCTCGGTGTGGGGCACACCGAGCGCCTCGACGGCCTGCTTGACCGTGGCGTTCTCGCCACAAGAGCTGCTGAAGTCTCGCTTCCTTCTTGCCGGAGGCAAGAAGTCGTTCAGCTCTTCGTAGAAGCGAAAAGTAGCTCTAACCCCCATGGTTCCTCGCGACTTGATTCTAATCGGCGACCGGCCACCACGATTCCTCCATTCGTCACTGCGCCACTGCATCGCGGCCCTATTCTGGTACGATCTCGCAGCTCGACTCACTGCAAAATTTGGAGGCTTCATGATTGGGACGACGGTCGCCCACTACAAGATCATCGACAAGCTGGGTGAAGGCGGCATGGGCGAGGTCTATCGGGCCCACGACAGCAAGCTCGGCAGGGAAGTTGCCGTCAAGGTACTTCCCGAGCTCTTCATCGAAGACGAGGACCGCCTGGCCCGTTTCGAGCGCGAAGCCCGTATGCTGGCAGCTCTCGACCACGCCAATATCGCCGCCATCTACGGTCTCGAGGAGCAGGATGGCAAACGCTTTCTCATCATGCAGCTGGCCGAAGGCGAGACGCTGCAGGAGCGGATCGCCCGCGGTCCCGTGCCTGTCCAGGATTCCCTGAAGATCGCCCGCCAGATCGCCGAGGCGCTGGAGTCGGCGCACGCCAAGGGCATCATCCATCGCGATCTCAAGCCGGCCAATGTCAAAGTCGATGACCAGGGACAGGTCAAGGTCCTGGACTTCGGCCTCGCCAAGGCCATCGAGGGCGATCCGACTACCTCGGGCTCTCATCCGTCGTTGATGGAGTCTCCTACTCTGACAGCACAGATGACAGGCGCCGGGGTGTTGCTGGGCACCGCCGCCTACATGAGCCCCGAACAGGCCCGCGGCGAGGCCGCGGACAAGCGGGCCGACCTCTGGGCCTTCGGTGTGGTGCTCTGGGAGATGCTCACCGGCAACCAGCTCTTCGTCGGCAAGACCATGTCGGACACCTTGGCGGGTGTGCTGCGAGACGATCCGAGCCTCGAGGCCCTGCCACACGATACCCCTGCCTCCGTTCGCCGACTTCTGCGTCGCTGTCTGGAGCGCGAAGTACACGAGCGACTGCCCGATGCCGCGACGGCACGTCTCGAGCTCGAAGACGCCCTGGCGGGACGCAGCGATGTCGAAGATATCGAGTCGCACCAGGGGCCGTGGTCGCACCACTTTGGAAACGGGCCTTGCCCTGGGCCTTGCTGGTCGCCACGGCAGTGCACTGATCGCTGCGCTGATGACCAGTGGCACGGACGAAGCATCCTCCTGGGCGCCAGGTCCGGCTCGAATACCGAGCTCTCCGCGGATCCGCTGTTTGTCGATCTCGGTTCCAGCGTCGTGCTGTCACCCGATGGATCCCAGATGGCCTATGTCTCGTTGGGCGAGTGACCGGATCGATACACTCTGGCTCCGATCGCTGGATCAGCTGGATTCGCTACAGATCGCCTCCGGTCCACAGGGAGACAATCCCTATCATCCGTTCTTCTCCCCCGACGGCAAGTGGTTGGGGTTTGCCACTCCTGGAGAGCTCAAGAAAGTCCCAGTCACCGGCGGCACGCCCATGACGCTGTGTGACGTCGAGCGCAGTCGCGGTGCCACCTGGACCGAGCGAGACACCGTGGTGCTGGCACCCGCCGGCAGCGGCGGCTTGTTCACCGTGCCCGCTGCCGGCGGGGAACCGCAGCCATTGACCACACTGATCGAAGAGCGACAGGAGTTCAGTCATCGGTGGCCCTTCGCCGTGCCGGGCGGCAAGTCCGTGCTCTACACCATCGGGCATCGCAACATGACACGTGGCGCCGATGAGGCCTATATCGCTGCGGTAGACCTCGACACGGGTGAGTCGAAGATTCTGATCGAAGGCGGCTACTACGCTCAATACGTTCCCACCGGACACCTGGTCTTTATCCGCGACGCGACGCTCTTTGCCGTCAACTTCGATCCAGTGGCGGTCGAGCTCACCGGCTCTCCCGCTCCTGTGGTCCAGGGGATCGTCACCAACAACGGTCCCGGCGGCGCTCAGTACAGCTTCTCCAACGATGGAACTCTGGCCTACGTCAGCGGCACGGTGGAGTTGCCGCGTTACCCGGTGACTGGGTCGATCGAGACGGCTCATCCTCCCCACTCTGGGAAGCCGAGGCTGCCTACGCATCGCCAGCCATATCCCCGGACGGCAAGCGTCTCGCCCTGTCGGTGCTGCGAGAGGACAATTGGGACGTCTGGGTCTACGATCTCGAAAGAGAAGTCGCCACGCGGCTGACTTTCTACGACGGGTACGACGCCGACCAGTTCTGGTCGCACGACAGTCAGTTCCTATTCTTCAGCTCCGACCGGGACGGTGATGCTCGGCCCTACCGCAAGCGGGCGGATGGGTCTGGTGAGGCCGAACCGCTGAGCGAGACCGAGCTCAGTTTCTTTCCGCTCTCGGTCTCACCCGATGGCAAGTGGGCGATCGGCGAATCGCAATCGGACAACATCGACATCACGATTCTGGATCTGGAGACGAAAGGCGAGCCGGAGCCGTTCCTGGCCTCGGAGTTCATGGACCGGGATCCCAGCTTCTCACCCGACGGTCGGTGGGTGGCCTACTCGTCCAATGAGTCCGGCACCTACGAGATCTATGTGCGACCCTTTCCGGCCGCTGGCGGACGCTGGCAGGTCTCCGACGGCGGTGGTCGTTTTCCCCGCTGGTCCGGCGACGGGACCGAGCTCTTCTATCGCACCAACGACGGCATCATGTTCCGCCAAGGTCGATACCTCAGGGTGACTCCTTTTCGGTCGGCAAGGCAGAGACCGTATTCGACGGCACGTTTCGGGGCGGCATGTTCGGAATCTCTATCGGCGGGTACATCTTCCACGACTACGCTGTGTCCCTGGACGGACAACGTTTCGTCATGTTTCCGGGCAGAGACGAGGAAGACGCCAACACCCACGCCACGATGTACTTCAATTGGTTCGACGAGCTCGAACGCACGTTGCCCACCTCTCCATTGACGCGGGCCGGTCGACCCGGGCACGAAGGGCACCGAGGCTACATGCGGCCACTACAACCCAGGGTGGCGGCCGATAGACCTGTAGCCTCGGGCCTCTGCGCCCGAGGTTTGCCGGCCACTACTCGTAGAACGGTGGCCGGAGTTGCATCATCCCCGGCTGGCCCATGAACTCCTCGATGTCCTCGATGTGGGTGGGGGCGTAGGCTGAGAAGTTCTCGAAGCCATCCTCGGTGACCACACCGACATCCTCGATGCGGATGTAGAGCCTCTCTTCGGGTACCCACATCATCGGATCGATGGAGAACACCGTTCCCGGCCGTAACGGTTGGGTCCGATAGGTGCCCACATCGTGCACCGCCAGACCGACCGGGTGGGAGAGGTGACCGCGAAAGGTCAGAGTCTTCCGCGCCGCCTCCTCGTACTCCGGCTTCGAGAACTCCGTCTCTTCGAACACCTTCGTCATCACCTCGGCGGTCTCATCCAGAATCTGGTCGGAGGTGACGCCGGGGCGGATGCGAGGCATCAACTCTTCGTAGTAGCGCAGGATCCAGCCATACAGCTCACGCTGCTCCGCCGTGAACTTGCCATCGACTGGCCACATGCGAGTCACATCCGAAGTGTAGTAGCGGTAGTCAGGGGCATAGTCCATCAGGATCAGGTCGCCCGCGACCAGTTCGCTGTCATTGCGGTTGTAGTGACCAAAGAAGGCATTGGTACCTGAGGCGGTGATCGACCGGTACGCTTCGCCTCGCGCACCGTTGACCAGAAAGACGAAACGGGCGACGGCATCGAGCTGGTATTCGTAAAGGCCCGGCTCGGTGGAGCGCATGGCCTCCATGATCCCATCGGCCGCCAGTTGGCTCGCCCGCCGGATCAGCTGGATTTCCCGCGGGCTCTTGACGATCCGCATGGCGTCGAGAATAGGAGTCAAGTCCGCGATCTCGAACTGCGGGTACCGGGCTCGAATCAGCTGGACAAAACGTCCTTCCCGGGCCAGGGCCTCATCCCAAGGGTCCGAGATGGCATCGGCGAACCCGATCAGTAGCTCATCGCGGCTCTGGGCTGCTCCTTCCGCCGGCGAGAGCATGGTGAAGAGGGTCGGGAAAGCCGGTCGCAGCAGGTACCGCCAAAGATGATGGGGTAGGGCCTCGATCCCGTGCACCTCATCCACACCCGTCAGATCGACGGCCAACTCCGCGTCCTCTACCGACATTTTCTTGCCTTCTCCACGTTCTCTTCGTGCATTGCGATGCGGCAGATAAAGGCGGGTCGTGCGGTTGCGGCCATCCATCAACAGGTAGGCATGCGCCACCTCGACGCCCGTCAGGTAGTAGAACTCATTCGACTGTCGAAAGACTCGGAAGCCACGCACATTGGGAGCCCCCTGCAGGAGCACCACCGCATTGTCACCGATGTCGTCAAAGACCTTGGCGCGACGTTCCTGGAACTCCTCGGGTGGAAAATCGGTCTGATGCTGAATGGAGTCCTGGGCAACAAGCGCCGAAGCCAGCGTCCAGAGGGAGAGGATGAAAATCGTCTTCAAAGATCGCATGATTCTTCCCTTCTCACTGTCGATTGAGGTTTGTCTTCATGATGCTGGAGTGACGGCCGCCGGGAATGCGCTCGAGCTCGAAGGGTTCACCCCTCGGGCCACGAGACCGCGACAGAAGCTCATCTAGAAGCTCCAGGTCTGCCGCATCGAGACGCAAGTTGAAGACCCGGAGATTGTCCTGCAGGTGGGCGGCGCTGCGGGCACCGATCATGATTGCTGCCACCTGCGGCCGATCCAAGACCCACCGGGTCGCCACGTTCGTCAGGCTCACCTCATGGCGCCGGGCGATCTTGGACACGGCGGCCAGAAGCTCCTGGAAGAGCGACCAGCCACCGAACTCCTCGATGATGAGCCGGTACTTGGTGAGTGACCGGTTGGCTACCGAGCTCCGGGGATCCGGCATCCCCACCCAGCGGGAGGATAGGAAGCCACCGGCTACCGCTCCATAGCAGAGTAGCTGGATCCCCTGCTCTCGACAGAACGCCACCATCCCCGATTCAGGTCGCCGATCCAACAGAGAGTACTGGAGCTGATTCGACACGATGGGGACCCCGGCGTCGACGATCTCCCGCAGACGGTCGGTATCGAAGTTGGTCGTTCCCAGGTACCGGATCTTCCCGGCGATCTGCTGCTCCGCGAGCCATCCCGCAGCCTCCAGGTAACCGGGAACCTCGTAGTCCCACCAGTGAAACTGGACCAGATCCAACTGTTCCACTCCCAGGCGGTGAAGCGAGCGGTCGATCCCTCTTTCGACGTCCCGACGACTCAGTGAGGTCAGACTCGACCGGTCGGGAACGAACTTCGTGTGGATTTCGAGCCCCGAGCCGTTGGCCAGCAAACGGCCCAAATCACCCAGCAGATCCTCGACCCCGACATAGATGTCGGCGCAGTCGAAGGTCGTGAGTCCCGTCTCGACCAGCTGGCGCAGGCTCTCGAGAGCCGCTTGCCGATCGTACCCGCCTTCCACGTGGCCTTCCGACAACTGCCAACCGCCGTTGATCCACCGGCTGATGGAGTACCCGGGAGCCAGGTCGGTCCGCTCGATCAATCGCTGATCTCCCGGCGAGGCACGCGAGTGACCTCACCATGCCGAAAGGTGCTCCGGCCTGTCCTGGTGATCCGGAAGACCCCTCCACAGTGGGGGTCGGGGCAAGCGATATCCGTATCAGTGGTCATCCAGTCGTTGGGATGGGTATCGCGTTGCTTGGCGGGGAGCAGGGGTAGCAGCGCCGCCAACGGATAGAGGGGAAAGGTCTGTCCAGCAGGAAAGGAGAGATTCTCGCCCGACAGCTCGAAGAAGTCCCCGACCTGGTGGCTGCAAACCATGTCCTGGTCTCCTGCCACCACTTCGACTCGCAAGTCCCATAGGGTGAACTCATCTGTGTTCTCGGGCATACGGCACTCCTTTCGGCGTCCATTCTATGGGTGGAGGGTCCCGCTTCCCACTCTGCTATCTTTGGCGCACTCTCGAAATCCAGAGCCCGGAATGACATCCACCGAGACCCAGCAGCCGCAGTATCTACAGTTTCGCGGCGGCTGGCTGGGCGCGCTGGCACCGTTCTTCTTGTTCCTTGCCGGAGTGACCTGGCTGGGGCTCTCAGGCGCTCCGGATGAACGGGGATTCTGGCCCATCCTGCTGGCCGCATTGACGGCGGCCATGCTGCTGGCCCGCGATCGCCAAAGCTGGGCTGGCGTGGTGTTGAGAGGGATGAGCCAGCCCATTGTCATGCTGATGATCATGGCCTGGATGCTGGCGGGCGTGCTGGCCAGCTTCATGAACGCTAGCGGTTTCATCGAATCTCTCGTCTGGGCAGGGAGGATGATCGGCATGCATGGTGGCGGCTATGTCGCCGTCTCGTTCCTGATCTGCAGCCTGGTATCCACCGCCACCGGCACCAGCTTGGGAACCATCATCCTGTGCGCTCCGTTGCTCTACCCAGCCTCAGCGGCGCTGGGCGCCGATCCGGTGATTCTCATGGGGGCCATTCTCGGCGGTGCCACATTCGGGGACAACATCTCCCCGGTCTCCGACACCACCATCGCTTCGGCCTCGACCCAGGGTGCGGACATCGGTGGCGTCGTCCGCTCACGCCTGCGCTACGCTCTACCGGCGGCTGCCATTGCCATCGTTCTCTTTGTCTACTTCGGTGGCGACGGTTCGGCACCAGGTACCCCATCGTTCGACATCGGCGGTCCTGCCGGTCTGCCCATGCTGGCGGCGCCGCTGCTGGTCGTGATTCTCCTGATGGGTCGAATCCACCTCCTGGAAGGATTGCTGACGGGAATCTTGGCCGCTGCTGTTCTTGGCTTGATCCTGGGCCTCATCGAACCGGCTGAGATTCTCCGCCTGGACCTGGAGAACTACACCGCCAGGGGACTGGTCATCGACGGCATGGAGCGCGGCATCGGTGTCTCGGTCTTCACGCTGCTTCTCATGGGCTTGGTGGCTGGCCTCGAAGCCTCTGGCATCATCGCCCGGCTGGTGGACGCCACCAGCGGCCGCGCCAAGAGCGCTCGCGGTGTGGAGATGTGGATGTTCGCCACCGTCTCGGCGGCCGTTCTTCTGACGACTCACTCGGTCGTCGCGCTGCTCGCCGTGGGCGGATTCGCGCAGCGGGCCGGGCTGAAGTTCGGCATCGGACCCTATCGACGAGCCAACATCCTGGACATGACGGTTTGCACCTATCCGTTTATCGTCGGCTACTGCATCCCCACGGTCCTGGCCGCCAGCATGACGGCCTCGGGAGCCGCTGCTGGGCTCCCTCACCTGTCGCCCCTACAGATCGGGCTGGTGAACTTCCACTCCTGGGCGCTGCTGGGAATGACTTTGTTCGCCATTGCGACCGGTTACGGACGCACCGACTGAGAAGGCCGGCGCAGAGGCCGGCCACTACACAGCTGCGACGGCGCAGAGGCCAGCCATTACACAGCTGCGACGGCGCGGAGGCCGGCCATTACAAAGCTGCGACGGCGCAGAGGCCGGCCATTACTACTCTTCGATCAAAGAACGGGATTCGAAGGGGCGAGGATAATCGAAGCGCAGCGTGAAAAAGGCCTTCACGGGCTCATTTCCATCTCGAGCGGGCTCGAAGACATTGCGACGCATGGCTGCAAAGGCCAACTCGGTCCAGACGTCGTTGGAGTTGCGAACGATCTCGCCGCCGAGGACACAGCCGTCGGTATCGATGACCGCTTGAATGACGGTCTCCTCTTTGTCGCCCAGGCGGCGCTCGTCGGCCCGGCTCACCTTCATCGGCTCGGTATAGATCTGGCGGGCCGGAGTCAGGCGGCCTTCGACGATCTTCACCTCGTCGCGAGAGTAGTGCTTTTCCACTCGATCGAGTGACTCGGGGCTCTCGTCGGGCAACGACGCCCGGGCCCAACAAAGTCGTTGGCGAAGGCGATTCGGTACGGAGCCCGTCGGTGCCTCGACAAGAAGCTGGCGAATCGCTTCGAAAGCCTTCGGAAGATCCGCAGCGGCATCACCTTCGGTAGCTGCCAGTGCCAGGGTCAGTTCTCCGAGAGCCAACCAATAGAACTGATCGTTGTCGGATTTCTCCACCGCCTGGCGCGCAAACGGAGCGGCCTTTGCCGGTTCACCGGCGCCGTTGTAGGCCATCGACAGACCCACCAGGGCTGGAATCGAGCTCCCTTCCGACAGCTTGTTGGCCTGTTCGAGGGGTTTCACCGCCTTGTCGTACTCACCCTGCCTGACCAGCTCGGCCCCCAGCTGCACGAGCTTGTCGATTTGGTCTTGCGAAGCAGCTCGTACCCTGACTGGACCTGCGAACAGAAACCAACCCATCACGCAAACGGAAGACCAACCTATCCATCGACTGCCAAATCCTCGAAGCGTCATGTTCTGACCCCCTCACCCATATGATCTCAAGACTCGAACACACTACCGCCTCGACTTTGGAGGGTCAAAGCCTATTGAATCGATTCCCCGCAGGGATCAGGCCGCAGTCGTGTCGGTCGAGGTCGGCCGAATCGGAAACCTGAGCAGACTCGATTCGCTGCGCTCGTCGTGCTTGCGCAGGATTCTCTGGATCTCTTTGATCGAGAGGAGACCCTGGACCATCTCTCCCTTGGGCAGAGCACCAGCTTTGAAAGTCCCCAGGTAGTCACTCAGCATCCGCTTGGCCACCTCCGACTCTGGCGGGCTTTCTTCGCCCATCCAGCCAAAGACCATGCGGGCCTGCCGACTCCCTGGGGGTTGCTCCCAGAATTCCCACATCCCTCGCCGGCGATTGGACAGATAGTAGCGGCTCACCTCCGGCCATCCGAGACCGCAAACGAAGGTAAGCTGCTCTGATTCCGGTGACAGAATTTCGAAGGCCATCCCTCTCCCTGGACTATTCTCTTTGCTCAGCAGTATCCGTCTGTGGAGATCGTCACACAAGCGAAGAATGCACATACATCAATGGCAAATTCGAGACGCCCAAGACAACAGATCACGCGCCTTGTCCGACCTGTATAGAATTCGGCTTTTGAAGGAAGAAGACATGACCTCAGCCAAGTCACTCGCCCTCACTGCTCTTCTCTTGATCGTGCCAGGCTTCGCTCACGCCTCAGGACTCGACCCAACGGAAGCCAAGATCGTCGAGATCGTCGACTCCCAAGCGGACGAGGCCATCGACTTCCTCGAAAGAGTCGTCAACATCAACAGCGGCACCCTTAACGCGAAGGGTGTGCGCCAAGTTGGCGAGGTCTACAAGGAAGCCTTTGCGACCCTCGGATTCGACTCTCGTCTCATCGAGCAGCCCGAGGAGCTACGACGCGGCCCCCATCTGTTCGCCGAAACGGATGGCACCCAGGGCAGGCGAGTCCTGCTGATCGGCCATCTCGATACTGTTTTCGAAGCCGACAGCCCCTTCCAGACCATGCGGATCGAGGGCGACAAGGCCTACGGACCCGGTACCGAGGACATGAAGGGTGGCAACAACGTGGTGCTCTTCGCTCTCAAGGCCCTGCACGATGCCGGCGCTATGAAGAACACCCGGATCATCGTGGCCTTCACAGGAGACGAAGAGTATCCCGGTCGGCCTTTGGACATTTCCCGTCGCGATCTCATCGCTGCCGGCAAGAGGGCCGACATCGCCTTGGGTTTCGAGGCAGGTGTGCGCGAGATGCGGATCGCCACGATCGCCCGACGCGGCTCGAGCGGTTGGCTACTGGAGGTGACCGCCAGACCCGCCCATTCCTCGCAGATCTTCAAGGAGGGATACGGCGCCGGAGCCATCTACGAGGCCAGCCGCATCCTGCACACCTTCTATGCCCAGCTGCGCGGTGAGGAGTATCTGACCTTCAATCCTGGAGGCATCGTCGGCGGCACCGAAACCTCATACGACCGTCAGGAGAGCCGCGGCACGGCCTTCGGGAAGTCCAATGTCATCGCCGAGACGGCCATCGTGGACGGTGATCTGCGATTTATCTCTGAAGGGCAGAAAGCTCGCGCGCGGGAGACCATGAGCGCCATCGTGGCTCTGTCGCTACCCGAGACAGAGGCCAAGATCAGCTTCTTCGACGGCTACCCGGCTATGGAACCCACCGAGGCGAACATCCAGCTCATGGAGACTCTCGGTGAGGTTCTTCGCGATCTCGGAATGGGGGTAGTCGAATCGCTCGACCCGAGCGAGCGCGGCGCCGCCGACATCTCCTTTGTCGCCGGCGATGTGGAAGCCAGCTCCGCCGGTATGGGTCCCGTCGGCTGGGGCGGTCACACAGTGGACGAGGGCATCTACCTTCCCACCCTCGCCGAGGCGACCAAGAAGACCGCGATCCTGATCTACCGCCTGACCCGACCGTAGTGGCCTCTGTCCGGCCTTCCCTCATCTCCCGCTCGTAGTGGCCGGCCTCTGCGCCGGCCTCGGGCGGTGGGCCTCTGGCGGCCTCGGCCTGGGCTCTGCCCGGCCTCTGCTCTCAACGATCGCTCGCGAACTCCGCATACCAATTCTGCACCAGCATGAGCTTGGGATTCCTTTGGGCATTCTTCGAGATTGCGAACCACCAGACAGGCGCTCGCCCTGGGCTCCCACCGCGTAGAGCAGCTCGCTCCCGAGCCCGAAGTCGAGACCACCGAAGAGCTTGACCGGCGCGCCGGGAATCGGCCGCGGACCCGAAGCGATTTCTGCGGCCGTCAGGAAGCCGTCGAAGTCGACAAAGAACAGCTCGGTGCCATCGGGGCTCCAGCGCGCGGCGGCACCGCCGTTCGTGCGATACCTGCCATTTGCCCTCGCCGCCGGGAAAGCGGGTCAGGTAGATCTCGACTACGACCCGTCTCGTCGCCCGAATAGGCCAGCCACTTTCCGTCGGGAGAGACTGTGGGCTCGGACTCGTCACCCGGTGGGTCGAGGATGAGGATGGGCTCGCCTGGAGCTCCGTTCTCGTCCAACTCGAGGTACCAGATGCCGCGAGCACCGAAGCGCTCGAAGACGATGACCTCTCCATCGAGGGCAAAGGAGGGGCGTCCCCCGCTGCCCAGTGGGACACTCTGGTTGGCGTCCTCCAGATCCACCAAGTGCATCTCCGGCTCGTTGAGAAGCGTGTAGTACACGAGGCGCCGACCGTCCGGAGACCAGTAGGGACTTCTCTCCTCCTGGGAGGTGAAGGTGATCTGTCGCTTGGTCCCTCGCTCGAGATCCTGTACCCAGATCTCACGGCTACTGCCCTCCCAGGCGGTCAAGGCTACCTGCGTCAGGTCGGGTGACAGCGCCGGCTCGCTGATTCCTATCTGTGGCAGTCCGGCGACCCCCAGCTTGTTGCCTTGGCGGTCGATCCATTGGAGCTCGCGTGGGGCATGAAAGACACCGCTGAGATAGGTCAGGGTGCCGTCGTTCGACACACTTGGTGAGACCACATCGCGAGCCACCAGAAAAGGCTCACCGGTCACGTCCAGGTTCTCGAGCGAGAAAGGCAGGGCCCAGATTCCCGGGCTCTCCGGACGCCGTACATAAAGGATGTGTCCGGTCGGTGAATAGACCGGGGTCTCCATACTCGATCCTTCGATCTCATAGAGAATTCGTCGTTCGGTCCCATCCCAAAGAGCCAGGGGGCCTTCCGGTCGATCCTTGAAGTGGATGCCGAACAGAACCCCTTTGCCTTCGGGGAGCACTCGCGCGTGGTGGAAATCGACCTCTGTCTCTGGATCGGGCTCCAGGATCGTCGTCAGATCTCCTCCCTGCTCGGACACCTGTAGCAGCCCCGAGTACCCGGTCGTAAAGACGATCTTGCCGTCCTCGGTCCAGCCCCCGCCAAAGGGACCGACATTCGTGGGCAGATCGGCAACGGGTCTGGACTCCCCACCGGTCGCCGAGATCTTCCACAGTGTGCGACCCGCGGGGTAGACGAGCCATTGACCGTCAGGTGACCACACGACCGCGCTTTCGAAGGTCGAGTCGGTAGCCACCCGAGACTCGAGCTCATCGAGTCGACGGAGCCAGAGCTGGTCCTTGCTGACATAGGCCACAGTGCTGCCGTCAGGGGAGATCTGGGCCCCGTAGATGTTGAAGATGAAGGGATTGAGGTTCTCGATCTCGGTCACTTCGAGTTTGCGATGCGGCAGGGTCCGGTTCTCGACGGCGGGCCGGGTCGCGAACCAGACCAATGCCAAGGCCAATGCGGCAGCGATTCCCCATGGCAGCAAGCGAGTCACGGGCGACCTCGGGGCGGCGCTCCTGCTCGCCTCTTCCACCCCTTTCGTCTCGGCGGGCGCCTTGATCGCATCCTCGATCTCGATGCGGGCGTCCGCGATGTCGTGCAGTCGGCGATTCGCGTCGCGCTCCAGGCATCGGCGAAGAACTCGTCGCAGAGGCCGCGGCGTGTCGGCGGGCAACGCCTCCCACTCGGGGTCGGCCCGCAGCACCGCAGCCAGCGTGTCGGACACCGTGTCGCCGGCAAACAACTTCTGCCCGGTGAGCATCTCCTGGAGAATCACGCCGAAGGCCCAGATATCGGCTCGCTTGTCGGCCTCCTGACCTCGGGCCTGCTCGGGACTCATGTAGGCGGCGGTCCCCAACAGGACGCCCGCCTGCGTCATCTGCGCCGTCAGGGTCGGAGACATGGAGATAGGAGATGGGCCGGCGCCCTCACCCGACGTGCTGGCGGCGTTCGCATCCATCGCTTTGGCCAAGCCAAAATCAAGCACCTTGACCTGCCCATCTACAGCGATCTTGATGTTGGCCGGCTTCAGATCCCGGTGAATGATGCCCATGGCATGGGCGACCTCCATTGCCGTAGCGATCTGCAGCGCGATGGGCAGCGCTTCCTCGACTGGCAGCGCCCCTCTTTGCATCCGCTCCTGCAGCGTCTCACCACCGGCGAGCTCCATGACGAGAAAATGCTTGCCGCTGGTCACTTCGACCTGATGAATGCCGGCGATGTTCTGGTGGTTGAGCGATGCCAGAACCTTGGCCTCACGCTCGAAGCGGGCCAGACGCTCGGGATCTGCCGCCACCGTCTCCGGCAACACCTTGATCGCCACCTCGCGACCGAGCTTGGTGTCCTCCGCCAGCCACACCTCCCCCATGCCGCCTTCGCCGAGCTTGGCGGTGATCTTGAAGTGAGAAAGTGTCTTGCCGATCATCAGTCGAGACCTTCGACGCCTCTTCTATTCAAGGGTTGCCATCCACAGATCTGATTCCCCTGATGTCTGAGTGTAGAAGAGCCACTCATCCCCCATGGCGAGGCAATGTCCAAAGGACTGGGAGGGCAGGGTCCACAGCTCTCTCACTTCGCCAGAGACAACATCCATGAGGTGCAACACTCGGTCCGTCGCTGGGTTCTCCATCCAAAAGAAGACTCGATTCAGCTCCGACCCCCAGAATGGGGCACCGATGACCGGGCCAGGCTCCGGCGCGAACACGACCTCGTACTCCTCGGTCTCCATTGAAAACACCGCGACCCCAAGAGTGCGGCTCTGACCTGGCTCCACGATCGAACCCGCCAGCCGGCGACCATCCGGCGACCACGTTGGATTGAACATGAATCTGCCGGTATCCATAATCTGAGGCAGCTTCCTGGACTCACTGGCTGGAATCGTCTTGGACAGATCCCAGATATCTGACTGAAACTCGTTCGTCGCCACCAGCAGCCTGCCATCGGGAGATACGTTGGGATAGTAGAAGGAATCACCCGTCGTGGAGGTCAACTGTTGCAGGTCGCTGCCATCGACGCCAAGACTCCAAGCCTCGTATCGTCCTGACCGATCGGAATAGAAGACGATGGACTCGCTGTCTGGAAACCAGAGCGGTAGCCTGTCCTTGAAGAGATCGTCTGTGAGTTGGCGCAATTCAGTTCCGTCAGGCCGAATCAGATACAGATCCTCTTGCTTGCCTGCGGTGCGGAACGCGATCCACTCACCACTCGGAGAAACTTGCGGTTGGACATAGCTGGCAGATCCACCGGTGACCGCTTTGGGCGTTCCCACGGGCTCGAAGGTGCTCGGGTCGACCGCGATCTTCGTGATGTTGGCACTCTGCGCACTATCCGTATAGAGGATCCGAGTCCCGTCGCTCGATATGGAGAGTGAATCGATACCGCGAGAGGGTACCGTGACGGGCTGAGGGTCACCCAAAACCCCGCCGGATGTCTCCTCCACAGCGATACGCCACATGTTCCTACTGCCTCCCCGATCGCTGAGGAAATACACAAAACGCCCATCCGGAGACCACACCGGGCTCCAATCGAGGTGGTCGTCATCGGTCAACCAGACCGGCTCGCCCTCCGCCAGCGAGATCGACGCGATGTCTCTCTGGCCGCCGCCCAAATCGATGTCCTTGATGGCCCAAAAAACAATGCGGGTGCCGCTCGGCGACCATCTCGGTCGCATGGCGTCCCCTTCGAACAACTCTCGAGGGGCACCGCCAGAACTGTCGATGAGCCACAGTGGGCTCTTGCCAGTCCGCCCTGCCGGGTCGACTGTGCGTTCGCCCACAAAGGCGATCTCGCGGCCATCAGGTGACCAGGCCGGATCGTGACCAAAGTCGGTGAGCCGCCGCACCGACTCACCCGTTGCACCCATGACGAAGAGGCCACCGTCATCACGCCCCGATCGGAAGGCCAGTTGCTCGCCATCGGGGGAGAACATGGGCGACTGATCATCCGCGTCAGAGCTCGCCGTCAAGTTGACTGGATTGCGTCCCCCAATTCGCAGCAGATAGATATCATCGTGCCCCTTCTCGCGACTCACGTAGGAAATGAACCGACCATCGGAGGAAAGATCACCCTGGCTCTCGAATCCCGCCTGCTGAGTGATCTGAGCAAAGCTGGTGCGGATGATTCCCTCGGAGTCTGTGCCCTCGGAAGCTCCCTTCCACGGCCGCCAGACCAAAAGCAGACCCGCCAGAACCACTGCCGCCGCCAAGGCGCCAACTGCAAACCACTTGCGCTCGTTCCGGGGTGGGGAGAGCGCCGCGACTGATCCACTCTCGCGCCAGGTGCTCGAGTCGGTTCTCAGACCGAGCTCGTCCCACTCTTCCACCAGCTCGTTGAGCTCCAGAGCGAGATCCTTCATCGACTGGAGGCGACGTTCGGGATCCTTCGCCAAACAACGGCGGATAACGCGGCGGACCGCACCGGGTGTCTCCGGACTGAGCTCCCGCACCGGCGCCGGCTTGGTGCGCAGAATCTGATGCATGGTGTCCACCGCGGTTTCACCCGCAAAGGGGCGCTGTCGGGTCATGGCCTCGTACAGCACACAGCCGAAGGAGAAGATGTCGGTGCGCTGATCGACGGTTTTTCCCTGAACCTGCTCGGGAGACATGTAGCCCACGGTCCCGAGTACCGCGCCCTCGGCGGTCTCATCAGCCAGAAAGGTGGGCGCGAGAGTCCCGTCGCCGAGCGGCTCGGTCAGCTTCGCCAGACCGAAGTCCAAGACCTTTGCGTACCCGTCGCTGGTGACCATGATGTTGTCGGGCTTTAGATCCCGATGGACGATGCCATCGGCATGAGCCTTGGAGAGCCCCTCCGCAGCCTGCCCCAGCCAACGCAGGAGATCCTTCGCGCCGAGGTGCTCCTCGTGGATCTTGGTCTTGAGCGTGTGGCCGTCGATGAGCTCCATGGCGATGAAATGAACATCGTTTGCCCCAGCGGTCTCCACGTGACCAATCTCATGGATCGTGACGATGTGGGGATGGCTCAGAGCCGAGGCCGACTTGGCCTCTTGGACAAATCTGCGCACCCGGTCTGGGTTCTGTACCATCTCAGTCGGCAGGATCTTGAGTGCCACCGTGCGCTCGAGGTTCTCGTCCCAGGCCTCGTATATTTCCCCCATCCCACCTTCTCCCAGCTTGGCGGTGATCTTGAAGTGGGACAGCGTCGTTCCGATCAAAGGATCTCCTTGGACGTCCCGTTGTGGGCAATCGCCTTATCCGTTACGGTCTCTTCACTAAGCTGGCGCAGATTGTATCGGAAGTCGATGAGCCCAGTCGGAACCCAGGGCAGTTGGCGAACGGAGAGACCCGCCAACAAAGACCAGTTACAGTGAGAGAGCCTAGAACTTCAGCAGGCCCGTCAGGAAGGCGCCCTTCCAGTCGACGTCCAATAGGACGTTGTCGATGCGGCCGTCGAGGTCCATGACGCGGTAGCCGGCACCAATGCCGAAGATGCTCGTCGGGAAATAGCGCATCCCCAGTTCCCAGTCCGCCATGTCGGCATCGTCGTAGCCCACCGCCAGGGAGACCTCGCCAAAGATCTGCCACTTCTCGCTCGGGTTGATCTCGGCAACGACTCCCACAGAAGGGATGACCGCCTCGAAGCTTTCGGTGATGGAGTCCGAGAAGATATCGCTGTCGATCGAAGCACCCGGCGTCACCGCTGAAACCCTTGGCCTCGGCGAAGGCGCCGATGCTGAAGATCTTCTTGGGAAAGACAAAGCGCCACCCCAGGGCCAACCGGCCGTAGTCGAAGTCGAGGTTGCTGTTCACGGTCGCATCGATCGGTAGGGGTAGATCGAAGAGGTCGTCGACACTGCGTTGACCCGAATTGTCCATCTTCTGATAGGCAGCCCGGACATAGAAACCCAGAGAAGATTCGAAAGGTGAACCGACCTTCCAGAACACCATCGGCATCGAGTCCCAGCAGCCCGCTCAGATCGAGGTCGGTCGGTAGGTCGAACTCGTCGAGAGTGGCAGACCCATTGATATCGGGCGCCCAATATCGTCCTTCGAGCTCTATGCCGAGGGCATCGGCACTTTCTGGTGCAGCCAAAGCCTGGTCACAGTCAGCAGCGCAAGGACGGTCAGAGTCGCTTTTCGCATTTCGCTCACCTCGCGTGGATTCTTCCACAAGTTCAGGTTGTCTCAGCTGTACCGGTTACGTCATCTACGAAACGGGGATCACAATCGAGCCCGATCCTTGATTCCAGTCAGGATTCGATACAATTCGATTCTTGATCGGGCAAACAGTCTCCCATTATCGGATTACCGCCAAGCTCGGCGAGGGCGGCATGGGCGTGGTCTATCGCGCCGAGGACACTCGTCTCGGCCGTGAAGTCGCACTCAAGTTCTTACCGGAAGAGGTGGCCGGTGACGCTTCGTACCTGGAACGCTTTCAACGAGAGGCTCGTGCCGCCTCGGCGTTGAACCACCCGGCTATCTGCACGATCTACGATATCGGCGAGCACGACAGCCGTCCCTACATCGTCATGGAGCTGATGGAGGGTCAAACACTCGACAGACTCGCCCGAGGTAAGCCGCTCTCTATCGACAAGGCTGTCGGCATCGGCGCCCAGCTTGCGGATGCGCTCGACGCCGCCCATGAACGCGGCATCGTGCACCGGGACATCAAGCCCGCCAACGTCTTTTTCACCGACCGGGGCCAACCGAAGATTCTCGACTTCGGTCTCGCCAAATTGACCAACGAAGCCAAGTCTGATTCCGAATCGGCGGCTCCGACCGATGCCCTGGAGGCCGATCTGACCCGTCCCGGCGCCGCGATCGGCACCGTGTCGTACATGTCCCCCGAGCAGGCACGAGGCGAAGAGCTCGACAACCGCACCGATATCTTTTCGTTGGGGCTGGTGCTGTACGAAGTCGTCACCGGGCAGCGGGCCTTTTCCGGCAACACATCGGCACTCATCTTCGATGCCATTCTGCACCGCGCACCCGTCGCGCCGGTGCGGCTCAATCCGGAGGTCCCCGAGAGTCTCGAGCAGATTCTCAACAAGTCTCTCGAGAAGGATCGAAATCTGCGCTACCAACACGCCAGCGATCTGCGAGCGGATCTGGAGCGGCTGCGCCGGGACACCGATCTATCCCGGTCGGCGGTCAGCCTGGCGCCGGCGCCACCTCGGTCAAGCGAGGCGACGCCCGCGGCCATCGCGAGCGCGCCTTCCGCCTTGTCCGCCGGACCCGATTCGACCACCTCACCCACCTCTTCCACCAGCTCGGATGTCCAGATCGCTGCGGATCTGGCCAAGCGGCATCGCGGCAAGGTCTTCGGTGCCATCGCACTGGTCCTTGTGGCCCTGGCGATCGTGGTGTTCTTGATGACGCGATCCGCGTCTCCACCGGAAATCGACAGCCAGATCCGCTCGCTCGCCGTCCTGCCTTTCAGCAATACCAGTGACGACCCCGAGACCGACTATCTCGGCGAGGGTATCGCCGAATCTCTCATCAATAGCTTGACTGCGATTCCGGATTTACGCGTCGTCTCCCGATCCAGCTCTTTCCGGTTCAAGGGAACCGACTCCACCCCGGCACAGATCGGACAAGAGCTGGATGTGGGCGCCATCGTCTCGGGCCGAGTGACCCAGAGGGGAGACGAGTTGATCATCGCCGCCGAGTTGGTGGACACAGGCCGGGATGCCCAACTCTGGGGAGAGCGCTACACCCGGCCTGCCGCAGATATCTTTGCGGTGCAGGAAGAGATCGCGTTCGCCATCAGCGACCGGTTACAGGTCGAGCTGAGCGGCGAAACCGAACAACAGATTGCGAAACGGCAGACCGACAACGCCGAGGCCTACCAGCTCTACCTCAAGGGCCGATATCACTGGAACCAGAGAACCGCTGAAGACGTGAAGAAGTCCCTGGACTACTTCCAGCAGGCCCTCGACATCGATCCCACCTACGCGCTGGCCTGGGCCGGCGTGGCCGACGCCTACACGGTGGGCAACGGTATCTATCTGGCGATATCACCTGCAGAGTCGAACACCAAGTCGATGGCGGCAGTCAAGCGCGCCCTGGAGCTCGACGACTCGCTGGTGGAGGCCCATACGACTCTTGCAGATCGGCTTCACTACGCCCAGTGGGACTGGCACGGATCCGAGACAGAGTTCAAGCGGGCCATCGAGATCAATCCCGGATACGCCACGGCCCACCAGTGGTACACCGAGCTACTGGCAGCATGGGGCCGCTTTGATGAGGCCCTTACCGCGGCTGAGACCGCAGAGCAGCTCGATCCCCTGTCACCTGCCATGCCTCTGACCGTGGCCAGCGCCCATCACGTGGCCCGGAGTTATGAGAAGGCCGAGGAGTGGTATCTCAAAGCGCTCGCTCTGGAGCCGGATTTCGACAACGCACTGATTCAACTCGCCGAGCTGTACGTTTCCACAAGACGTTTCGACGACGCAGTGGAGACATGGGAGAGGCTCTACCGAATGTGGCAACTGGACGAACTCGCTCAGCAGCTCTCTGACCGCTACGCCGCTGAGGGGCCTCCAGGCTACTGGAGAACTCTTCTCGAGACACCCGCACCCTATGAGCCCGATGATATGTACAGATCCTACCTCTTGGCGGGACTGGGAGAGCTGGACCAGGCCTTCGAGTCCCTCGGTCTAGCCCTGGAGAAAAAGGTCAACGGGACTACATTCCTCGGGACCTGGCCTACCTGGGATCTTCTTGCTGACGATCCCCGATTCGCAGAAGCAGTAAACCGCATCGACCGTCCCGCGATCCCGAACACCTGATGCCTGAGAGGAGACCCACGATGACGATTCGTCGAACTCACCTGTTTCTCTGGTGCGCGACCGCACTGGTTGCACAGATGGTGACTCCCTGGATGAGGAGTCCGCTGGTGGCAGCGGAATCACCCCCGCCGGTTGACCTCGCTGACCTCGCCTGGATCGCCGGAGACTGGGTCGGTCACGAAGGCGATTCCTTTATCCAGGAGCAGTGGTCGGTTCCGGAAGGCCCCAACATGATAGGGATGTTTCGATTGATACAGGCCGGCAAGGTCGGCTTCTACGAGTTCATGACGATCACCCGAGACTCGTCGGCGACCGTCCTGCGGATCAAGCACTTCGATCCCGGGTTGGTGGGCTGGGAAGAGAAGGCCGACAGCGTTGTCTTCCGCCTCGTCGAGATCGGCGATCAACGCGCAATCTTCGAGACCGAGAAAGACGGCAACCCTGAACGGCTCGTCTACGAGCGCAGTCAGGACGAGTTCGTCATCACGCTCGAGAAGCCCGCCGAGAAAATGCGCACGCCCTTCCGGTACAAGCGGCGGAACCCGTAGTTTCAGGCAACGGGACTGCCGAGACATTTGATTCCACGCATACAGCACCACCCAAAGGGATAGCGCCGACGCCACCCCAAAGGGCGTGGTTGATTCACCTTGTCGACACTAGATTGAGGGGGGTGAGTCCCCACGAGAACTTCGATCGCTGAATCGGCACTGTTCACAGGCCTCGTCGGAGCCATTCAGCCAAGGATGAGTTGGCGATGAACGGATCCAACGAAACTTCTGTCGGCGTCCGAAGAGTCTCTGTCTGGACGACGGCTCCAGGGTCGCGGTCATGGGCTCCGGCCCGGCCGGCTCCTTTGTCAGCTATTTCCTTCTCGAGATGGCCGAGAGAGCCGGGATGGACATCGACATCGATATCTTCGAGCCGCGCGACTTCAGTCGCGTCGCACCGCACGGCTGCAACATGTGCGGCGGCATCATCTCGGAGACTCTTGTCCAGAACCTCGCTTCCGAAGGCATCAATCTGCCGGGCACCGTCGTCCAGCGGGGTATCGATTCCTACATGTTGCATATGGACGTCGGCAGCGTGCGCATCGACACACCTCTGCAAGAGAAGAGGATCGGAGCTGTCTACCGTGGCTCCGGACCTCGCGATATCAAGGTGCAGAAGTGGAAGAGCTTCGATCTCCATCTCCAGCAGATGGCCCTCGAGAAAGGAGCCAACCTGATCTCGGGCCGAGTCGATCGCGTGAGTCTCGACAGCGGGCGACCCGAAGTCGGTATCAAAGGCGGGGAGCTCCAGAGCTACGATCTTGTTGGTCGTCGCCGTTGGTGCCAACTCACCGGCTCTGAAGCTTTTCAAGGGACTCGACACGGGATACAAACCACCCAAGACCACCAAGACCTTTATCCGGGAGTACTTTCTGGGCGAGAAACTGGTCAACGAGACGGTGGGCAACTCGATGCAGGTCTTCTTGCTGGATATTCCGCGGCTCGAGTTTGCCGCCATCATCCCCAAGGGGGACTACGTCTCCGTGTGTCTGCTTGGGCGACGATATCGACGCCGATCTGGTGAATGCGTTTCTCGACTCTCCACAGGTCAGGAGCTGTCTGCCTCCCGACTGGGAGCCAGCCTGCAAGTCTTGCCAGTGCTCGCCCAAGATCAACGTCGATGGTGCGGTGCAGCCCTTCGCCGATCGGTTGGTGTTCGTGGGCGACTGCGGGGTTACGAGACTCTACAAGGACGGGATCGGTGCCGCCTACAAGACGGCGAAGGCGTGCGCCACCACGGCCGTGTTTCAGGGCATCTCCAAGGACGACTTCCAGAGCTCATTTCTGGCCGGTCTGCCAGGCCATCCGTCGCGACAATGCCATCGGCAAGACGACCTTCGCGGCCTCGCGACTGCTGCAGCACATGCGATTCGCCCGCCGTGCCGTCCTGCGCATGACGCGACGGGAGCAGACTCTCGAGGGGTCGAAGCGAGATATGAGCCAGGTACTCTGGGACATGTTCACGGGTAGCGCTCCCTATCAAGAGATCCTCACTCGGACGCTCCGGCCGCGATTCCTGACGCGACTCGGATGGGAGTTGTTGACTTCGCCGGTGCCCAAAAAGGAAATCAGCACCCACTAGGGAGAAGGTAATGGATCAAGGCGCTTTGGGTCGAGACTACGAGGATGGGGAGATCATCGTTCGTCAGGGCGATGAGGGTGACAGCATGTTCGTCATCCAGGAAGGCCAGGTCGAAGTCCTGAAGGAGACCGACGGCAAGGAAACCCGGTTGAGAATTGCCAGTGAAGGCGAGTTCATGGGCGAAATGGCCATCTTCGAGCGCGTCGACCGGTCCGCCACGCTGCGCGCCATGGGCCGGGTTCGCGTGCTGACCATCGACAAGAAGAATTTCTTGCGCCGGGTCCATGAGGATCCATCGCTGGCTTTTCGGGTCGTCAAGACCATGTCGGGTAGAATTCGCGAACTGAGCGATGAGATTGCCCGGCTGAAGAATGAACCCGGACACTGACAGGATCACCCGTTTCATTCCCCCGGTCGTCGGTGAGATCACCCCCAAGTCGTTGGTGATGGAGGGTGGACACGAGGACGGCGAGTGCTTCACTTTCTATGAACGCATCGAGCTCGGCCGTCTGAAGTCCAGCAACCAACGGCCCGGCCACCTGCTTCTCCAGGACGGCACCGTCTCCTCCCGCCATTGCGTGATCACTCAGGATCCCACTGGACGATGTTTCATACGGGACGTCAGCCGCAACGGCACTCGTGTGGACGGACGGCGGCTCTCCCCGAATCTGCGCACCGAGATCAAGGTCGGCCAGGTGATCTCGATCGGCCGGGGTCACCGATTTCGGTTGGATGGTGAGCATCCGGCCGACGAGACCGCCATGTTGGACGATGAACCATCGACCCACGCGCTCTCGACAGTTACGATGGTGACGGTCCTCGTCGGTGACATCAGCAACTACACCACCATGGTCCAGGATGCCGAAGCCCATCACCTCCAGCAGTCGGTCAGTCGCGTGTTTCAGCGCTTGGAGAAAGCGGTTCTCGACCTCGGAGGAACCGTCAAGGAGTTTCAAGGCGACGCCATCTTCGCGTTCTGGGAGGAGGACTATTCGGAGCACCATGCGATCGAGGCCTGCCGAGCGGCACTCGAGCTCGACAAACTGGCTCAGACGCTGGCCACCGAGGAAAGTGTCTGGAATGTCGCCGGGCTGCCGCTGGAAATGGACTGGGCCCTCGCGACCGGTCCAGTGGCGATGCGTGGCCATGGTGGCGAGCACGC
This sequence comes from uncultured Acidobacteriota bacterium, assembly GCA_963719055.1. Classification (GTDB taxonomy): domain Bacteria; phylum Acidobacteriota; class Thermoanaerobaculia; order Multivoradales; family JAHEKO01; genus CAXMQZ01. Next base: position 52,060 of record CAVRAU010000021.1, read on the forward strand.
CGTCGGGCTGGCCATGGTCGGCGAGCCGGTGGTCCTGGCCTTTCGCATCGAGAAACTGGCGTCGGCGGGCACGGGCCACATCATCGTCTGCCCCCGTACCCATGAGATGGCAGAATCGAGCTTCACCTTTCGCAAGCTGGGTCCGCGGCAGGTCAAGGGACTCGACCGTGACTTCGAGCTCTTCTCCCTGACCGGGGAAATCGGGAACGGATAGGGAACCTCCGGTGCTACCCAGAAGATCTCGCGGAGTCGTCGATGACTTGCGTAACTACTTTTTCCACGAGCCGGAAGTCTCCACCCTGATCGAGTTTCCCACTCGCAAAGATCGCGAGAACTACACTCAGCGAATCCTCCAACGGCTTGGGATCAGCGTCGATCGCTATTCCATTCTGAATATCCATCAGATCTCCATCCGCGCACCGGTGAGGTTCGTCCACGAAGAGATGCTGGAATGGAACGGCGACTCTCCCTACTGGCCCAATCACCTGGCTACCGTGGAGAGCATCGATGGGGATCGAAGACACATCAAGATCCGGTTTCTCGGTCGACTGACGCAGCCGATCTCTCGCTGGATTCGCAGGCCCGAGTTCGGCATCCTTTTCAGGCTCGAGGCGCTCCGTTTTCAGAACAATCCCGATCCCGACTTCGACAACGCACGATATTTCCTCTACGACTGCAGCGGCGGCTACCCGATCGGTATCTACATTCCAGTACGTTCGCTCACCCGTGGCCTATCAGGGCGAGCGCGAGGAAACCCAACTCTTCTTCGTGGTCGGATTCAATTTCTACGGTCAACAGAGATGGCCAACTTGGGCCAGCCGGATGTGGGAGAAGGTCCACAATCGGGTCACCGCGAATATTCTCAACAGGTTTCAGAAACTCTGCCATGCCGGCTTTCAGGATTTCACCTCTGATTCAGAGGTCGCGATGGCAATGGCCAAAGGGATCCAGGACCGGGACTAGCAGCGCTGACAGACCCGGACTCGACACGACTCAAAGCCATGGACTGTCCCTCCTGCGGAACCGACAATCCGAGCTCAGCGATCTCGTGTCGCGCCTGCGGTCGAGACTTGCCAGGTCAGGCCAGCGGCGATGGCGTCTCCCCCCCGGCCGTTGACCAGGACGCCAGGACCCTCATCTTCCCCGACGAGCCGGATCTGCCAGGCTTCGGATCGCGCTACGAGGTCAAACGTCTGTTGGGTCAGGGCGGCATGGGCGCCGTCTATCACGCCTGGGATCGAGAGCTCGACCGGGATATCGCTCTGAAGGAGATCCGGCCTGAGCTTGTCGACCAACCCGACGTCATCGCTCGCTTCAAGACGAGAGATTCAGCTCGCCAGCGAGATCACCCATCCAAACGTCCTCAGGGTCTATGACCTGAGTGACGCCGAGGGAAAACGCTTCCTCACCATGCAGTATGTCGACGGGATGACGCTTTCAGCTCACCTACGCCGACGCGGTCTGCCGGAGACTCGAGAGGCGGTCTCCATCTTTCGCCAGCTCTGTGCCGCGCTGGCGGCTGCCCACGAAAAGGGCGTCGTTCATCGGGACATGAAGCCCGGCAACGTGATGATCAACGCGGACGGTCAGGCATTCGTCATGGACTTCGGTCTGGCCAGATCCCTGGCACTCAGCGGTCTGACCCAAACCGGTGCCGTGCTCGGAACTCCCCACTACATGTCCCCGGAGCAGGTTTCGGGCCAGAAAGTAGACGCCCGGACCGATGTCTACGCGCTCGGAGTGATGCTCTTCCAGATGCTCACAGGCGAGTTGCCCTTCCAGGGTGAATCGACTTTCGAGATCATGATGCAACGGGTCCAGAAAGACCCACCCGCGGCCCACGAGCTCAATCCCGAGATCCCGAGCTATCTGGGCAAGATCCTCGAGCGGTGCATGGAGCGGGATCCGTCTCTGAGATACGCCGACGCCGGTGAGATTCTGGCGGATCTGGACGCGCAGCAGGTCGAAACCAATTTCTTGCACCAGGTCAAGAAGCGTCGCAAGCCTCTTTTGCGTATAGCGGTGGGCGTCCTCCTGGCCTTGATCGTCGCGGGCGGTTTCTGGCTGGGTCAGCGGAGCCGAGACTCGATCGGATCCGACAGACGGGCTGGCGCCCGGGCTGACCTCTGAGAATGTCGCTACCCGAAGCACCCTCTCTGGCGATCGTGCCCTTCGCCAACCGAACCGGCGATGCGGATCTCGACTGGTTTGGAGAGGGCGTCGCCAGACTGGTCATGGACAATCTGGCGCAGTCGCGACATGTTCGAGTCGTTTCGATGGATCGAATCCAGAATCTTCTCGACGATCACGGCGGCACCTGTCAGCCGCGACGCTGCCGAGTCGGGAATCGACCATCTGCTGACGGGCGAGATCATGAAGGGCCCCGAACGGATTGACCGTGACCGCCCGGCTGACCGATACGGCCGAAGGTCGCGAAGTGGCCTCGAAGCGACTCGACGGCCTCAGCGAGGAGCTTCTGATCCAAGGCTCCGACGACCTGGCCCAAGCGACACGGTCGGGTCTGGGGATTCCCCCAACCGAGTCGGTGGATGTCTACGCCGCCGACTTCGCCAGCCGCAATCGAGAAGCGTACAACCTGTACATCGAAGCTCTGGGTCACTGGGCCGACTATCGATACGAAGAGTCCGAGGTGTTGCTGGATCGGGCTCTCGAGATGGCACCCGATTTCACCATGGCTCGCTACCGCCTGGCCATGGTCAAGGCCGACACGAGCCGCACGGACGAAGCCCAAGCCGACATCGAGGTGGCGATGCGGGAGGCGTCCAGGCTCCCGCAACGAGAAGGCCTTTACATCCAGGCGGCGGAGGCCTACATCGGCCGCCGACTGGATGACGCCATCGCGGCCTATCAGAGCCTTCTCGACCTCTACCCCTACGAGACCGAGGCCCGTCACCTCCTGGCTCAAATCCTCGACCTTCTAGGGCGCTATGAAGAGGAGCAGGAGCACCTGGACATCCTGTCGCGCCTCGTGCCTGACGATCCCACGGTCTGGAGCATGCAAGGCAATCTGGCCCTTCATCGGCAGGATTTCAGCAAAGCGATTCAGGACTTTCAACGCTACATCGAGCTGCTACCCGACAGCCCCAACGGCGTTCATCTCCTGGGCGACGCCTACCGGGGTCAGGGCGAGCTGGATCTGGCGGCCGAACAATACATCGCGGCACTCGACCTCGACCCCGACTTCCACTACTCCGCCACCAGCTTGGCCGTCGTGGAGTTTCTTCAGGCAAAGCCACAGGAGGCCGAGTCGCGATTGCGAGCGTTGGCCGCTAACGGCACAGCGCCCCATCGCAACAGAATCGATGCGGGCTTCGAGCTGGCAGCCATACTCCGCAGCCAGGAACGATTTCGTGAGGCAGCTGCGGTCTTGTCTTCCATGGCTCAGCCCATTGCTGAAGAACAGATCCGCGAGGCCATGTCCCTGGCCGTTCAGGGAATGTCCTGGATGGAGATCAAAGACCTGTCCAAGGCGCGGGATCTCATCGAGGAAGCCATTGAGAAGTCGCCGGGGGTGCCGACCCGCTACCTCTTCGCGCGAGGACTTCTGGAGTTGGCAGAAGATGACCTCGAACAGGTGCTGCGAACAGCCGACCAGATCCTCGAGAGCGCCCTCCCCCCCGACAACCCCGACCGCACCGAGGACAAGGTAGCGGCGTACTTGAAGGGGCTGGTTCACCTATCACGAGAGCAGATCGAGACTGCGATCGAGGAGCTCAACCGGGCGATCTCCCTAGACGGCTACGAGTACGCCATCTATCGAGTCGCACTCGCAAGAGCCCTGCTGATGGCGGACCGGCATATGGAGGCCATGGCCGCCGCACGGCAGGCTGCGGATCAGATCGACCACTCCGATCCCCGCCTCGATCTGCAGCTGGATCGCCTCCGCGCCAAGCTCGTCCTCGCCCAGGTGCAAGAGGCGATGGACCGGCCCGAGGCGGCAGCCGAGTTGGCCAACGAGCTTCTGGAGACCTGGAGCCAAAGCGACCCGGGCCTTCCCGATATCGAGAAGGCCCGCGATCTCTTGCCGGCGCCGGAGTAGTCCCTACACCGTCGTCCGAGTCTTCGTACTAACGTGGTGGTCCCACCAGGCCACCCGCTCCTCCCGGCAAGGTGGGCAACAGAATATTGCCATCGCCATCGAGGTCATTGCTGTACAGGAACTCCAAGCCGAAGTGGAACTCAGTGAACTGCAGGACGGCCTCACGGGACAGAACCGGGTCGCCGCGGTTCCAATCCCAGCTGCCCGCCACCATCAGCTCATAGTCCTCTGAATCGCAGAATCCGTTGCCATTCAGATCTTCGATGAGCTCCACACCCGCACCTTGCTCATCTACCTGAATCACAAAGGCCCGCAGGGTGATCAGGAAATCGGAAGTGAATTGCGAGTACGTCCCGATACGGCCCTGCCAGCATTCCGGCTCGAGGCCGTCGATGACGACAAGGGTGTCATCATGCAGGCCGTCCCCTTCATAGTCGCAGGACGCCACGCTGGAACCGTCCCAATACTGATCATCCGCATCCGACAAGGCCACCGGAGTCAACACCCGGGGAACCAGCATCTGCGCGGTGACGTGGCTCTTGTAGGCGGCGTCCGACAAGACATGGCCAACCGAAGTGACGAATCCCGCCAGATTGCGGCAGACCAGAGGACTTGTTCTCACCGGGCGTTCGAGGACCGGATCATTCTCGGTGACAATGCCCACCCCGGCATCGGCAACGATGACGAGTCCCGGCAGCCTCGGGCTGTACCCGAATCCATACCCATCGTCGGCGGTTCCCAGGCTCGGACCCACGGCCAGGGTTCTGGGTGCGGCCGAGCACGGGCAGGGCTCATTTCCATCTGGATCCAGCGAGCAATTTCCGTCGTCCTCTCCCACGGTGTCTTCGTAGGTACATCGGTGTACCGTGATCTCGGGGCGTGCTTCACATGGGGTACACGTTTCATCCGCCTCGTCACACTGATTGGAGCAACTTGCCGGCACTGTCATTCCGGCTCCGAAAGGCACAACAGTCTCGTCGATGGGCCACCAGGTCGACGGGTCAGAATAGTCCGGATCAGGCAGCGTGCACCCTTCCCATGCCGTCGGATTGGCCATCGCGTCCCAGGACGGGCATAGATCAGCACCAAACGCGAATTCGTCCTGGCCGAACACCCAGGCGTAGTAGCTGTGGCTGCCCCAGCGGATAAAGCCGCCAAACCCGGGATAGGGTTGGGAGGCATCCGGCGTACCGTAACCGAGGAAGTCCTTCCTCGGCGTCAGCATAATGGTCAGTGGCCAGCCCGCGGCCGTGACCATGGGTTTGTCCTCGGGGTCATCGGAGAACGGACTACCCTGCCAACCGATGCCGGTGATTCGGATTCCTACTTCGTGCTGCGGCCAGTGCCAAGCGACAGCACTGCTCGCCGTCAGCACGATCGCGAGCAACATGCCGACAACCACGCTTTTTCTCATCGAGTCTCCTCCTCCCAGGTCATTTGTAAAAGTTCGACCCTTCGATAGCTGGGCGACCCTGGTCGCTTCGTGACGAACGGTCCGTCGCGAGGCAAACGAGGACCCTGAGCTTTGCGTCACCGGCTTTAACCGGCTTTGCCCTTATCGGGGCCCCCTGTGAATACCATCGGTGGCGCACTTGGGCCATACCCACGCGGGCAGGAGTTGGCCACCTCGTCGGGTGGGCAAGTTATCGTCGGCCAGCTATTCAATCCCCTCCCTTCTTTCCCAAGTGAACCAGATAACTGCAATGATGCGGCGATCTGTCCGAATATAGATGGCGTATGTCTGCGGAGTCTGCAAATCGCCGGGATTCGAGCGCGGGAGATACCGTCCGGTTGTCCGCCATCGAGATGGCGGAGAGTCCGGCATCCATTGCCCGCTACAAGATCCTCTCTGAGCTTGGCCGGGGCGCCATGGCCCGCGTCTATCTGGCCCTCGACCCCAACATCCATCGCAAGGTTGCCCTGAAGGTCCTCGAGCCCCGCGGTCTGGTGACCGCTATCGACATGGACGAGATGCGGACACGGTTCCTCCTCGAGGCGCGGGCAGCCGGGAATCTGCGTCACCCCGCGGCCGTGGCCATCTACGATGCCGATCACGATCCCGACACCGGTCTTTCCTTTATCGCCATGGAGTGGGTCGACGGCCAGAGCCTCGATCACCTCCTCGAGCAAGAAGCTCCACTATCGACGGATCAGGCCATCGCCATCATTTGCCAGATCGCGGGCGCCCTGGACGCCGCCCACCACCAGGGCCTGATCCACCGGGACGTCAAACCGGCCAATATCCTGCTCGACAGTCAGGGAGACGCCAAGCTGTCCGATTTCGGCATCGCCAAAGCGGAGTCCCTGGAGCTCACCTCGACCGGGCAGGTCCTCGGCACACCCTTCTATATGTCACCCGAGCAGATCCGGGACGAAGATCTCGATGGCCGATCGGATCTCTTCTCTCTCGGTGTCGTGCTCTATCAGAGTCTGACGGGTCAGCAGCCGTTTCAAGCGGCATCCCTGCCGGCGTTGACTCACAAGATCTTGCACGTCGATCCAGTGCCACCCCAATCCCTCAACCCGAGTATCCCGCGATCCTTGGCTGCGGCCATGCTCAAGGCCCTGGACAAGGATCCCAACGAGCGCTTCTGGACGGGCGCCGAGATGGCAAAGGCCCTGGGTTCGGAGATCCCGCCGCTCGATGAGACAGCCCATCTTTCGCACCCTTCCATCCACGCTTTCAAGAAACAGGCTGAAGGAACGGACGCGAACAAGAGTCACGGGAGGCGAGGCCTCCTCGGAGCTCTCATCTTGATCGTCGTGCTGGTCGCGGTGGGCACGGCGGTCTGGAAGAGCGACCCGACCACGGTGGCACCTCCACCGGAAGTCTCGGCCACCATCCCTGCGCCCAGGTCGGACACCATCACACCGGACGCGATATCCAGTGCCGGCTCGCCCTCGAACGCTACGCCTGTCATGGGTTCCACTCTACAGATCTCCTACACCAATCGACTCAAGGCCGCCACGCTGGATGTCTGGGTCGATGGCGAGCCCGTGTTGACCACTTCTGTGTACGGGGCCCGAGGACTCTTCAAGCGAGCCGTGGGCCGCACGATTCTGGAATCGATCCCTGTATCCACAGGACATCACGACGTCAAAGTGAGCGTTCGTGGCACCGCTGGCAAGATCGAGGCGTCGAATCGGACCGGCAACACCTTCGAAGCCGGACAAACCCGGCGGCTACGAGTCGAGCTCATACCGCCCAGTTATCTCAAACTGGCATGGAAGTGAGGAAGGCAATGACTGAGATCGGATGCCCTGAATGTGGACAACCTGTCGAGATCCCCGACGGTGTGGATTCGATGCCTGAAAAGGGTGCCTGCACCCACTGTGGTCACGAATTCTTCATTTCCGAGGCCATGGACCTGGGAGCCGAGACGGCAGTGCTGCACAAAGAACCGCCTAAACGGGGAGCCATGCTCGACATCGCCCTGGTGGGCCACCTGCGAGTCACCGGTTCCATGAGCCTCGAAGCCCCCTCCGCCTTGCGCCCCGGCAAGACCATCGTGGGCCGGGAGGATGCCGACATCGTGGCCACCGACAAGACTCTCTCGGCTCACCACTTCGAGATCGAGAACCGCGACAGCGAATTCTATATCCGAGATCTGGATAGCACCAACGGCACCAGGGTCAACGGCCAGCTCTTGTCGGCCCCGGTGAAGCTCGAAAACGGCGCTCGCATCGAGGCGGGCGAGACCACCTTCGTGTTTCGCACTCTCGAAACCATTCCCTGGAGCCAGCCCGAATAGATTGGCAGCCTGCGCACCGATAGAATCGAATCGTGACAAAGGTTCTGGTGCACCCAGGTCAAGGTGAGAGCTTCACCTCCGTCCTGCAGGGAGAGATCGTGGTCGTCGGCCGCTCGTCGGATGCCGATCTGCAAGTCGACGACAAATACCTGTCGCGCAAGCACGCCAAGCTGATTTCGCGCGACGGCGGCTGGTGGATCGAGGATCTGGGCTCCCGCAACGGCACGAAGCTGAATGGCGGCCTGGTCGAGAGACCGACCCGACTCGAACCGGGCGACGAGCTGCGGCTCTGTCAGAGCAGCATCATCTTCGATGCCGACGAGGCCGCCGCCCGGCCCCCGGAGCCGAGAACCCAACGTAGCGAGCCGCAGACCATGTTCCTGTCTGCCAGCGAGTTGACCCGACGGGGCTCGCCGCAACTCACCGCCAGCCTCGATTCGGTCGAAGAGCTCCGACGCCAAGCCGAAAGGCTGCATCTGCTCAACGACATCCATCGCGTGTTGGACCAGTCGATGGAGTTGGAGGGTGTCCTGGATCTCATCCTGGATCGTGCTTTCGACACGCTGTCACCAGGAGAGGCCCTCATTTATCTCAAGCAGACCGATGGTAGCTACCAGCGGGTTGCCCAGCGCTCGGCGGGGAACCTGGACGCTGACCACCTCTATTCGGAAACCCTGATCCGGGAGGTGGCCGAAAAGGGTATGGCCGCGCTGGTGATGGATACCGGCATCGACCCAAAGATGGAGGACGCCCAGAGCATCCTCGACCTCGGAGTTCTCAGTCTGGTGGCGGCCCCCCTTCTGGATGCCTCGGGCTCCCTGGGCATGATTGCGCTGACCTCGACGCTGAGCACCGGGACCTTCAGCGAGGACGATTTGGAGCTCCTGGTCTCCCTCGCCTCCATTGCGGCGATGCGAATCCGCAATGTGGCCCTGGCTGAGAAGGCAGCGGAAGAGGCTGCGGCCCGAGGTCGCCTCGAGGAAGAGCTGCATCTGGCGCGACAGATTCAGGAGGCCTTGCTGCCGAGCGGCTTACCCGACGTCGAGGGCTATGAGCTCTGCGGCGGCAATGTCCCCTCGCGCGGCGTTTCTGGCGACTACTACACGGTGGTCGAGCGCAACGGTGGCGACGAGTTCGTTCTCATGGTGGCCGATGTGTCCGGCAAGGGGATGGCCGCTTCCCTCCTGACGTTCTCGCTGGAAGCCCTGGCTGCGGGCCCCATCGACAACGGTCAGCCGGCCGACGAAATCTGCAGCCGCGTCTGCCGCCGGCTGTACAAAAGGACCCTACCGGCCAAGTACGCCACCATGTTTCTCGCGGTCCTCGACCCTCAGGCCCACACCCTCAGTTTCTGCAACGCGGGTCACAACTCGGGTCTCCTTCTCAGCGCCAAGGGCGGTGTTCAGCAGCTGAGGTCCTCAGGGCCTCCCGTCGGTCTGATGCCCGAAGGTATCTACAAGGAGCAGACAGTGGAGATGGCACCCGAGGATCTCCTGGTCCTCTATACCGACGGCATCACCGAAGCCAGCGACCCGGACGACGAGGAATATGGAATCGACCGCCTAGCCAAGATCTGCAAGCTCCGCCGTCAGGATGACCTGGATCTCCTGTCCGAAGCCATCCAGCGAGACCTGGATACGTTCACTCGCGGCGTCCCCTACGCCGACGACCGCACACTCCTCCTGATCCGCCGGGCATAGCTCGCTCATCATCCCACCCGTGCGGGTGGCGACCCGGGCCGTGATCGTGAGTATTCTGGGAAGGACTTCTGACCAGGAGGTACCCCATGGCGCACCTCACCGCAAGATCGGGTTACGAGTCCTTGGTCGACAGGCTCAATCGCGCTCCACAGGGGGCTCCGCCCTCAGAGCTCCTCCACGCCATCCTGAAGATGCTCTTCAGTGAGAAAGAGGCCGGCTTGGTCGCGCTGTTGCCGATCAAACCGTTCACCGTCAGCACTGCCGCCGCGGTCTGGAAGATGCCCGAAACGGAAGCGCGGAAGGTACTGGAGGAACTGGCCGGCCGAGCGATTCTCCTCGACATGGAAGACCCGTCCGGCGAGCTTCACTATGTCCTGCCCCCACCCATGGCCGGATTCTTCGAGTTTTCACTGATGCGAGTGCAAGGAGATCTCGACCAGAAAGTGCTTTCAGAGCTCTTTTACCAGTACATCACCGTGGAGGAGGACTTCGTCAAAGCTCTCTTCACCGAGGGCCAAACACAATTGGGCAGGACCTTCGTCCAGGAGTCGGCGTTACCGACGGAGAACACGCTTCAGGTCCTCGACTACGAACGAGCCAGCGAGGTCATCAGGACTGCCAAGCATCGGGGCGTCAGCATGTGCTACTGCCGGCACAAGGCCGAGCACGCCGGGCACGCCTGTGACGCCGAGATGGATATCTGCATGACCTTCAACCGGACTGGCGAAGCTCTCATGCGACACGGTTTTGCCCGCGAAATGGATGTCGAAGAGGGGCTCGATCTGCTGCAGCAGGCGCAAGAGCAGAACCTGGTCCAGTTCGGGGAGAACATCCAGCAACGGGTCAACTTCATCTGCAACTGCTGCGGGTGTTGCTGTGAAGCGATGAATGCCCAGCGCCGTTTCGGCCTGCTCAACCCGATCCACACCACGAACTACCTGCCCGAGATCGACCGCGAGCTTTGCAACGGCTGCACGAAGTGCGTTCAGGCCTGCCCGGTCGAGGCCATGGGCATGGTCTCGGCCAACGATCCCGAGCATCCCAAGCTGCGTCGAGCCAAATTGGATGAACAGATGTGTCTGGGGTGCGGCGTCTGCGTGCGCAACTGCGCCCGTGAAGCGATCCGGCTGCAGCCAAGAGCCGAGAGGGTCATCACACCCGTCAACTCGGTTCATCGAGCGGTTCTGATGGCGCTCGAACGAGACAAGCTCCAGAACCTGATCTTCGACAACCAGGCCTTGGCCAGTCACCGCGCCATGGCAGCGATTCTCGGGGCCATCCTGAAGATGCCCGCCGTCAAACAGCGCCTGGCACGGCGACAGATGCGCTCCCGCTATCTGGACCGGGTCATGGGCATCACGCATTGAATGACGCTGCTCTCTCCGTTGCGGAACCGTGCAGGGGCGGGGCTTGCCGCCGCCCTGGAGGGTGCGAGACCCTCCCCATCATTGGCGTTGGATTCGATGAGCGTCTAGGATAGGGCCACTGGCACCTGTCCGGACCGTCACAAAGGGGGGAATCATGAAGCGTCAATACCGTATCGTTGCTGCAGCGTTGCTGCTCGCGTCGCCGACTCTGGCTCTCAGCCAAGAGACTCTGGCAGTCGACAAGCTCGACCAGCTGACCTTGGAGGAAAAGGCCTCTCTGACCACCGGTCAGAACACCTGGGAGACCTTCGCGATCCCCCGCCTCGACATCCCGGCCACCTGGATGGCGGATGGACCTGTGGGTCTGAGAAAGGCTGACGGACCGACCCTCGAGGCCCGGGTGGAAGCCACCTGCTTCCCCTCCTCCTCCGCCATGTCGGCCACCTGGAATCCGACATTGATCGAAGAGCTGGGCGCCGGCATCGGCGCCGAGGCCCGATACAACGACGTGACCCTGCTGCTGGCTCCGGGTCTCAACCTCAAGCGCCACCCCCTGGGGGGTCGGAACTTCGAGTACTACAGCGAAGATCCCTTTCTGAGCGGCACCACAGCTGCAGCGTTCGTCCGCGGGGTTCAATCCGAGGGTGTGGGCGCCACCATCAAGCACTATGCGGTCAACAACCAGGAGCATCGTCGCATGACCATCGATGCCCAGGTGGATGAGCGCACCATGCACGAGCTCTATTTGCGCGGCTTCGAGATCGCCATCAAGGAGGGTCGACCGCAAGCGGTCATGAGCGCCTACAACAAAGTGAACGGCACGTATGTCAGTCAGCACCCACAGCTGCTGACGAAGATCCTGAGAGAAGACTGGGGATTCGAAGGTCTGGTGGTTTCGGACTGGGGCGCCGTGGACGACCCCGTCGCATCCATCGTCGCCGGTCTCGACATCGAGATGCCTGGCAACCCCCAGACGCCACCGGTAGTGGTTCAGGCGGTGCAAGACGGCAAGCTGGCCGAAAGCGATCTCGATCGGGCCGCCGCCAAGGTACTGCAGCTGGTCGACCGTCAGGCGGTCATGCCCGAGAAACCTGCAACCGATCCCCGAAGCTCCAACCACGATCTGGCTCGACGGGTGGCCATCGAAGGCACCGTCCTCCTCGAGAATGACGGCACTCTACCCATCACGGGCGATAAGAAGCTCGAGATCGGTGTCGTCGGACGGCTCGCTCTCGAGCCCCGCATCCAAGGTATCGGCAGCTCGCAGATCAACACCTCCGACATCGATTCGCCGTGGGCCTTCGTCCATCAGATCGGCACAGCTCAAGGTCACATGCTGACGGCCTGGCAGGAGAAGTACGCCGAGGACGGTCTGACAGCAGCACAGAAGAGTGACCTGGAACAGGGGCTTCAAGAGCTGGACCTGGTTCTCGTTTTCGCCGGTCAACCGGCCTCGCACGACGCGGAAGCCTGGGATCGGCCTTCGATCGAGCTCGCGAGCGCGGACCTGCAACTGATCGAGGCCGTCAAGAGCGCAGGCAAGCCTTTTGTCGTGATTCTGACCGGCGGTGGCGCCATGAGCGTGGACATCTTCAAGGAAGATGCCGCAGCGATTCTCATGGGGTGGCTCGGAGGCGAGGCCTGGGGAAGCGCGATCGCCGAGATACTGTTCGGCGAGAGCGATCCTTCCGGCAGGCTCTCCGAGACCTTCACCTCGTCGGTGACCGACCACGCCAGCGCCATGAATTTCCCCGGCGGCCCCAACGTCGTGCGCTACGGAGAGGCCCTGAATGTTGGCTACCGCTACTTTCAAACTGCCAATCGTCCGGTGACGTACCCGTTCGGCCACGGTCTTTCCTACACCCGATTCGAGTACTCCGAGGTACAGGTCCCGGAGCAGGTGGAGTCTCTCGACAGCGACATCGAGGTGACGCTCCAGCTTGCCAATGTCGGGGACCGCCCCGGGGCTGAAACAGTGCAGGTCTATTCCCGGCACATCGACCCGGCGCTGCCGCGCCCCGACCGTGAGCTCGTCGCCTTCCAGAAGGTGTTCCTCGAGCCAGGCGAGTCGCGACAGGTCACTATCCCCGTGGCTGCCGGGCGCCTGGCCTACTACCACGACGTCCATCACCAGTGGGTTATCGAGCCAGGCCACTACGAGCTCCTGATCGGTGCTTCAGCTGCGGATATCCGAGCCACCCTACCGATGGAGCTGAAGGCGGGGACTCTGCCGCCCACGGTTTTCACGCTCGAGTCGGTGATCGACGATATTCTTCGCGATCCGCGGGGCAAGGTCGTTGTCGATTTCCTGGTGGAACAGCAGAAGGGCACCCAGACGGCCATGGCTGCCGACGATCCGTTCTTTGCCGCGATCTTGAAGAATCTGCCCTTCAAGAAGATTGCCAACTTCTCCCAGGGGAAGGTGACCGAGCAACGGCTCAGCCAGCTGCTGATGCTCATCAACAGCGGCATGCCACCGGAGCAGGTGGCGGCGATTCTGAATCAGGCTGTGGAGCAGCAGTAGGCAGTCAACTGGATCTGGGCCCTGAATTGTCTTCGTCAATCTTGCCGATAAGGGCCTGAAATCGCGGCAGATCCCGCAGCGGATCCAGGTCGGGATCGTTCTCGATCCAGCTCAAGGCTTCCGACTGCTGGCAGCGGTGTCCGATCTCTCCAGACAATCGAGGGCCTTGTCGTACTCGCCGAGCTGGGTGTAGACGCAGGCCACGTTGTAGAGCACGAGAGCGTCGTCCGGATCGAGCTTCGACCGCCTTGGCCACCCACTCCTGTGCCACCTCCATCTCCCCCAGCTCAACGAGTCCGCGGCCCCAGATAGAGCGCTCGCACATCGTCGGGATGGAAGGCGATGTGTTTCTTGGCTTTCTCGACCGATCTTCGCAACGACCGCGGCTGCATGGGCTCGTTCGGCCCAGCTTGGTGTAGGTCAATGGATAGAAACTGCAGGGCCTGATAGTCGTCGGGACTGACCTTGGCGGCCTCTTCGTACGCTCGACCGCCTCTTCGTGCCGACCCTGGGAGAACAGGGCACGGGCGTAGAAGTAGTGGGCCTCGTAGAGCTTCGGATTGAGCTCGATGGCCTTTTCGAACTCCGCGTCCGACTCTTCGAATTGCCGACTCAAGGACAATGCGCAGGCCACGGCCGCAGTGCGCCTCGGCACTCTCGGGGTCGAGCTCCACCGCCTTGCGGCTCGAGCTGTTGCGCCTCTCGCAGGTTCTCTTCGCTGGAGTCGAAGTACGATGTAGAGAGCGCGAGCAGCAGTCGGCGAGGCCCGCGTAGGCCCGGGCGTAGTTGTTGTCGATGGCGATGGCCCGCGCGAACATCTGTCGAGCCAGCTCGAATCCTTTGGCTCGAAACTCGTAGAAGTACTTGCGCCCCTTCAGGTAGTAGTCGTAAGCCTGGACATCCTCGGGTGCTTCCTTCTCTCGCCTTTTCGGCCTTCTCCCTTGCCACTGGGCGTCAGGGTGACCTGCAGGGCCTCGACGATCTTCTGCGCTATCTCGTCCTGGATCGCGAAGACGTCTTTGAGCTCGCGGTCGTAGCGGTTGGACCAGAGATGGTAGCCGTCGTCGACGTTGACCAGCTGCACGGCGATGCGAACCTGATTGCCAGCCTTGCGCACGCTGCCCTCGAGCACCGTCGAGACTCCGAGTCGCCGACCCGACCTCGCGGATGTCCGACTGTGAGCCCTTGAAGCGAAAGGCGGAGGTCCGCGAGGCCACCTTGAGCTCCTCGATGCCAACCAGCGCGTTGATGATGTCCTCGGCGAGACCCTCGCAGAAGTACTCCTGATCTTTGTCCGGGCTCATATTGACGAACGGCAGCACCGCCACGGAGGGTTGACCGTCGTCGCCCTTGGAGGCGACCTTCTCACCGACCTTGGAGAGGGCAATCAGGATGTCTCCGGCCGTCTGGTAGCGCATCTCCGGCTCTTTCTCCAGACAGCGGGAGATGATCCGTCCGAACTGATCCGGCATATCAGGTCGAGTCTCATGAATCGATTCCGGAGCGCCACGCAAGATCGCCGAGGCCACATCTACCGAGGTCTCACCGTCGAACGGCCGGTGGCCGGTGGCCATTTCGAATAGGACCACACCCAGAGAAAAGAGATCGGTGCGGTGGTCTACCACCTTGCCCTGGACCTGCTCGGGAGACATATAGGGAATGGTCCCCACGACCGTGCCGATCTGCGTCAATGCCTGGGTCGGCATATCTTCATGGATATCCGAGTCGGCAGCCGCGCTCAGCTTGGCGAGCCCGAAATCGAGAATCTTGACCGTCCCTTCCTGGCAGACCATGATGTTGGCGGGTTTCAGATCCCGGTGGGTGATGCCGCGCTCATGGGCCGCCACCAGGGCTCGAATCAGGGGCTCAGAGATCTCCAGCATTCTCTCTGCGGACATTCCATCGCCGGTGATCACCTCATCGAGACCTTTGCCATCGACCAGCTCCATGGTCATGAAATGGCCTTCGGGTGCCTCTTCGATGGAGAAAATCGTGACGATGTTCGGATGGCTCAGCGCCGCCACCGCCTGGGCTTCGCGCCGGAAACGCTCGAGCCGGTCGGGGTCGGAGGCCATCTCCTCGCGCAGCATCTTGAGAGCCACTTTGCGGCCAAGATTGAGGTCCTCGGCAGCATAGACGGCCCCCATTCCCCCTTCACCAATCTGTTCGAGGATCTTGTAGTGCGAAAGGGTCGTGCCAATCATTTCTTCTCCACTTGTCAGCCTTCCAGCTTGGCCACCAACGCCAGGTATCGGGGATGATCCCTGACGGGATCGAAGTAGGGGTCTTCCTGCATCCAGTTGAGCGAGTCTGTGCTCACCGCGTTCTGGTAGGACTTCTCGAGGCAATCAAGGGCTTGTTCGTTCTCACCCAGCTGCGCGTAGATGCAGGCGACGTTGTAGAGAACCAGGGCATCATCGGAATCGATCTCCATGGCTCGCGTCACCCACTCTTGGGCCATCTCCAACTCCCCTAGCTCCACCAGACCGCCGGCACCCAGGTAGAGAGCTCGAGCATCGTCCGCGTTGAAAGCCAGATGCTTCTTGGCTGCTTCCACGGCTTTGCGCAGATTCGCCGCGGCGTAGGCCCGGCGACCCACGCTCAAGTAGGTCTGGGCCAGAAAGAACGGCGCCTGATAGTCCTCAGGGTTGACCTCGCAGGCCCTTCTCGTACTCCTTGACGGCCTCGGCGTGACGACCCTGAGAGAACAAACAGCGGGCAAAGAAGTAGTGGGCTTCGTATGACTTGGGATTGAGCTCGATGGCTTTCTCGAACTCCGCATCTGCCGCCGCATACTCCTCTTTGAGCGATAGAGCCAACCCACGCGACGCTCTGGCCTCGGCGCTCTCGGGGTCCATCTCCACCGCCTTACGACTGGCCTTGTCGGCTTCCTTCAGGTTCGCGTCACTGGCGTCGTAGTAGGAGAAGAGCGATGAGCAACAATCCGCTACACCGGCATAGGCACGAGCGTACTTGTCATCGATGACGATGGCGCGGGCGAACATCTGCCGGGCAAGCTCGAAACCCTGGGCCCGGAACTCGTAGAAGAACTTCCGCCCCTTCAGGTAGTAGTCGTAGGCCTGCACATCCTCGGGTGCTTCTTTCTCCGCTTTCTTGGCCTTTTCCTTGGCCATCGGGCTCAGGGTGACCTGCAGAGCTTCGACAATCTTCTGGGCGATCTCGTCCTGGATGGCGAAGACGTCCTGGAGCTCCCGGTCGTATCGGTTCGACCAGAGGTGATATCCGTCTTCGACCTTGACCAACTGCACGGCGATGCGAACCTGGTTGCCCGCTTTGCGGACACTGCCTTCGAGAACCGTGGAGACCCCAAGCCGCCGACCGATCTCGCGAATATCCTGCTGCGACCCTTTGAAACGAAAGGCCGAGGTTCGCGAGGCCACCTCCAGATCATCTACCGACACCAGGGCGTTGATGAGCTCTTCAGCCAGACCTTCGCAGAAGTAGTCCTGATCTTTCTCCGGACTCATATCTAGAAAAGGCAGAACGGCGACGGAAGCCTTGCCACTCTCCCCCTTCTCGACGACCGTCTTGCCCAGATTCGACAGGGCTGTTTGGATATCGCCCGCCGTCTGGTATCGCATCTCCGGCTCCTTTTCGAGACAGCGAGAGATGATCCGCCCAAAGTGGTCGGGCACATCCGGCCGAGTCTCGCCGATCGGCATCCGGCACATCTCGCAGAATCGCTGAAGCCACTCCAGCCGACGACTCACCACCAAAGGGCCGGTGACCGGTGGCCATCTCGTAAAGGACGACTCCCAGGGAGAAGATGTCCGTCCGGTGATCCACCGGCTTGCCTTGCACTTGTTCGGGGGACATGTAGGGAATGGTCCCGACGACGGTGCCCACTTGCGTCAACGCCTGGGTAGGCAGATCCTCATGCACATCCGAATCGGGAGCCGCATGCAGCTTGGCCAGACCGAAATCCAGGATCTTGACCGTGCCGTCGTCCGTCACCATGATGTTGGCGGGTTTGAGATCCCGGTGGGTAATGCCCCTCTCATGCGCAGCTACCAAGGCTCGAATCAGGGGCTGGGCGATCTCCAGCATGCGCTCCGAGGACAGTCCGTCACCCGTCACGATCTCGTCCAGACCTTTGCCCTGAACCAGCTCCATGGTGATGAAGTGACCCTCCGGCGCCTCCTCGATGGAGTGAATGGTGACGATGTTGGGATGGTTGAGGGCGGCCACGGCCTGGGCTTCGCGGCGAAATCGCTCGAGCCGGTCGGGATTGGACGCCATCTCCTCGCGCAGAATCTTCAGCGCCACTTTGCGGCCCAGATTCAGGTCCTCGGCCATGTAGACCGCACCCATACCGCCTTCGCCGATCTCTTCCAGTACCTTGTAGTGCGACAGTGTCTTGCCGATCATGAAGGCTCCGACATTCATTCCATCGAGTTGATCAGTGTGAGATAGCGCGAGTGCTCGCGGAGCGGCGCGAGATCGCCGTCGTTGACGATCCAGTCCTTCTGCGCGAATCCCTGCGGCGACCGCTCGTTCCAGATAGTCGATGGCCTCTTCGAGACGACCCGCCAGACGAGTAGGTGCAGGCGACGTTGTAGAGAATTCCGGTGTCGTTGGGATCGATCTCGACGGCTCGAGCAGCCCACTCGAGCCCCTCTTCGGTCTCGCCGAGGCCGATCAAGCCCCTCCACCGAGGTAGAGCGCCCGGCATCGTTCGGGATTCAGCTCCAGGTGCTTTTCGATGACCTCGAGCGACTCTGCGTGAGTGCTACTTCAGCACCTTCTCCGTCTCACCCAGAGACGTTGTGGATCGAGCTCAGAAGACAGATTGATTGAAAATCCTCGGGTCGCACTTCGCTGGCGCGCTCGAACAGCTCCGCGGCTTGCTCGAGTTTGCCCTGTTGCCAGCAGGAGCGACCATAGAAGTAGTGGGCCTCGAACAGCTTCGGGTCGAGGCTCGATGGCGGTCTCGAACGCCTGCTCCGCCTCCTCGGAATCGCTCCTGGAGACGAGAGGGCCAAGCCGCGCGAGGCGTGGGCCTCGGCCAGCTCTCGGGCGCCAGCTCCAGCGCCTTCTGACTCGCCTGATCGGCACGCTCCAGATCGTCCTCGTTCTTCCCGAAGTACATGTAGGCATAGGCTCGACAGATCGGCGATGCCCGGCATAGGCCGAGGCGAAAGTCAGGATCGATTTCGATGGCCCGATCGAACATCTGCAGAGCCCGGTCATGAGTGGCTCTTGATCCCACGATGAAAAAGACTCCGACCTCGCAGGTAGTACTCGTAGGCCTGGACGTTCACCGGAGCCTGACGCTGAATCGCCTTCTTCTCCTGCGGACTGAGGGTGACCTGCAGGGCCTTGACGATGTTCTCGGAGATCTCGTCCTGGACCTCGAACACGTCCTCCAGCTCACGGTCATAGCGCTCGGACCAGAGCTGAGAGCCATCGGACACCTTGACCAACTCGGCGCTGATCCGGACCCGGTTGCCGGCCTTCCGCACGCTTCCCGACAGGACGGTCTCGACATTGAGCCGCTCACCGATTTCCCCAGGATCGGTGGTCTTGTCGACGATCTGGAAAGCGGCCATCCGCGAGGCGACCCGCAGATCCCCAACCTTCGACAGGGCGTTGATGATGTCTTCGGAAATACCCTCACAGAAGTAGTCCTGATCTTTTTGCGGGCTCATGTCTTTGAGTGGCAGAACCGCCACCGAGCGCGGCTGGCTCGCCTCTGCCGGCTTGCAGCTCGGCCGGCAGGTCTTCCAGATCGTTGCGCAGATCCTTGGCCGTCTGATAGCGGCGCTCTGGATCCTTCTGCAGACACCGTTGGATCACTCTGCTCCAGCTGCCGAGGCAGATCGGAGCGCCTTTCGGTGATCGACCGCGGTGCGTCTCGAAGAATCGCGGAGATCAGGGACGCCGAGCTCTCTCCCTTGAACGGCCGTTCGCCGGTCACCATCTCCTGCAGGAGGATCCCCATCGAAAAGATGTCGCACCGGTGATCTGTCAGACGCCCTTCGAGTTGCTCGGGAGCCATATAGGGAATCGTCCCCATGATCAGACCCTGCTGGGTCAGAGCCTCGGTAGGCATCTGGGTCTGATCCGCGGAGCCATCGGCAACCCGGAGCTTGGCCAGGCCAAAATCCAGGACTTTGACCTGCCCGGCGGAAGTGACCATCACATTGGCTGGTTTGAGATCTCGATGCGTGACTCCTCGGTCGTGTGCGGCAGCAAGAGCCTGTGCCAGCGGCACCGCCACTTCCAGGAAGGCCTCGAGCTTCATTCCCCCAGGCGGCACCAGCTCACCCAGGGTCTGACCGGTCACCATCTCCATGGTCAGAAAATGGAGCCCTTCAGCCTCCTCGACCGAGTAGATGGTGACAATACTGGGATGATTGAGCGACGCGACCAGCTCGGCCTCGCGCTGGAATCGTTGGAGTCGCTCTGGATTCTCGGCCATCTCCGCCGGCAGCACCTTGAGCGCCACCTCGCGCTTGAGACGGGTGTCTTCGGCCTTGTAGACCTCTCCCATCCCACCGGCACCCAGTTTGTCCAGGATGCGATAGTGCAGCAGTGTCTTGCCGATCATCGAGTCAATCATTTTCCAGCGGAGAACGGGTGGCGATTCTATACCACGGTCCCCGTGCCACCGTTCGCCATGTACAATCGTCGAAACCGTTGGGACGATCAAACCTTTGGAAGGGGGAACCATGAACTGGTCCAAAGCCATCATTGCGGGGGTCGTGGGTGGAATTGTCATGACCATCGCCGACTTCGTCATGCACGTTTTGATCCTTGGCAACACCTACATGAAGTATCCGGAGGTGTTTCGTCAGGACGATGCCGGTGTTCAGTACTTCTTCTTCGTTGGCATCATGGTCGCCATCATGGCAGCCATTCTCTTTGGCAAAACGAGGTCTGCGTGGGCCGACGGCATCATGGGTGGCATCACGTTCGGCTTCTTCGTCGGGCTGATTCTCTTCTTTTCGCGCTTCTACCAGTCCCTGACCCTCGAAGGGTTTCCGTATTATTTGAACTGGTGCACGGGTGGGACGGCGCTGATCGCGTTCGTGATTCTGGGTGCCGTGCTCGGCCTCATGATGAAGAAGACGTAGGAGCCCAGGGGCAACACAGCGATAGCAGGTGCCGCAAGGACGGGCGTAGAGGCCCGCCCGCAATCGAGAACGTGGAGACATCAAGGAGAAGGACCGGTCCGAAGCTCAGATCACCGTTCCGTATTCTATGGCGGCGACTGCATGCTGGTCTCCTCCGCGGGCGTAGGCCACCACCATCGATTCTCTCGGCACCATCGACTTCCCCAACTCGGGTGCCACCGAGGCCCAAGACGCCTTTGTTCGTGGCGTCCTGCTGCTTCACAGCTTCGAGTATGAGGATGCCAAGGAGGCGTTTCTCGAGGCCCAGGAGATCGATCCGGACTTCGACATGGCCTACTGGGGCGAAGCCATGACCTACAACCACCCCCTCTGGCGGCAGCAGGACAGGGAGCACGCGAATACCGTTCTCGCCAAGCTTACCGACCCCGCACCGACTCCACGCGAACAGGGCTATCTCGACGCACTGAGGATTCTCTACGGAGAAGGGGACAAGGTGAGCCGCGATTTCGCCTACTCGGAGGCCATGCGACAGACTCTCCCTGGCGTACCCCGAGGACTTGGAGGCCAAGAGCTTCTACGCCCTGTCCATCCTGGGCACGACGCAGGCGGTGCGAGACTTCAGCGCCTATATGCGGGCTGCCGCGGTCGTCGAAGAAGTCTTTGCGATCAACCCCCGGCATCCGGGCGCCGCCCACTACCTGATCCACTCTTACGACGATCCAGTGCATGCACCTCTCGGATTGCGTGCCGCCCGGGTCTACGCCGAGATCGCCCCGGCCGCGTCCCACGCCCAGCACATGATCTCGCACATCTATGTGGCTCTCGGTCAGTGGGCCGATTCGGTAGATTCGAATATCCAGTCGTTCGAAGTCTCCAGGGAACGAGCCGAGCGCAAGGGGCTCGGAGTGGACGATCTCAACTTCCACGCGTTCCACTGGCTGCAGTACTCGTATCTACAACTCGGCCAATGGGACAAGGCCCTGGAGATGCTGAAGCAGATGCACGAATACGCCCTGGAGAGTGGTTCGATGCGGGCTCGGGGATACTACGCCTCCATGCGCGCCAGCTGGCTCGTGGAGACCGGCGATACTGGCATCCCACCGTCGCTCGGTGTCGAGAACACCGGCCCTCACTTCGGCCGCCGCAGATCTTTTTGCCACCGGGTATCGGGCCCTGACATCCGGCGACCAAGAACGAGCTGTCGCGGCCTTGGAGCCGCTCGACGCCCTCCTCGCTGCCTCCTCCCCATCCTCGTCCGACTCCGTCGCCACCGAACGGCACCAGGTGATTCGAGTCATGGCATTGTCCCTCCAGGCGCAGGTAGCGCTGGCCGAGGGAGGCGAACAGGAGGCCCTGGATCTGCTCGCGGAGGCCACGAGTATCGAGGAATCCATGGCCTTGGAGTACGGACCGCCATCGATCGTCAAACCATCCAACGAGCTCTTTGGCGAGGTGCTCCTGAAGCTGGAAGATCCGGTCGACGCCGCCGTTCGATTCGAGAAGGCTCTCGAGCGGGCCCCACGCCGACGCGCCTCCCTTTGGGGCATGGCCCAAGCCGCTGCCACGACCGGCGACGCACCGATCCTGACAGCATCCTGCAGTGAGCTTGCCAGTATTCTCGAGAATGCCGACGAGGTCGTGGGATTCCCGTCTGTGTGCCAACGGTCCCCACGGTCGGCCAGTCGAGATTGAAGCCGCAGAGAGACCCTTCATCGAAGGGACCAGGCACGGCTGTCGCTGTGACTGTTTCCCGAACTAGGCCGCTTTGCGAGCCTGGAGATGCTCCAGAATCTTGTCGCGCCGCACTAGAAGGGCGTCGATCTGCTCTTCGCTGATCAGCTCACCCAATTCCTGAATCAAGGAGGAACGATCGAGTCGCTGGATCGCCTCGACAAAGCCCGGATCCACCGAGATGGCGCCTTCTCCGACCCAGTTGATCTCGGTAGATGTGGAGAAAGCCTTCGAGTGATCGACAAAAAACAGTCGGTGCTCACCGATTAGACACAGAATATCCTCGGACTCGCGGTCGGGGTTGCCGATGAGGATGTCGAAAATCGTCACCTGCGACATCTGATCGACCACCTCGTCCGAGGCGAAGAGATCCAGGTCGTACGCCTCGGCCGCTTCCCTGTCGATCGCCCCTTCGACCCACTCCTGGACCGATCCCATCTGGCCATCGATCTCTCGCAGCACGGTCACCGGTACCATGTTCAAGTCCAGCGCTCGATCCAGTCGGTAGGCGGCCATCTCGTGTTGATAGCGGTCGACCATCGAACCCTCAGCGGTGGCCTCGACGATTTCGACAGACTTGAAAATACCTCGTTGCGAGGTACCGTTCTTCTCCAGCTCCAAGAGGCGGGGCCGGGTGCTGCCGCGGCCCAGGTAACGCCAATCGACAATCTCCGCCACGGCGAGAACATCTCTCAGATCCCGATCCGAGAGCACCGCTGGATCTCGCGGCAGATGGTTCCCCGTCGGCAGTTCCTGCACCGGCATCATCGTCAGCTGCGAGGACGCATCGATGACCACGATGTCTTCGGCCTCGACCACCAGCGCCTGCAGCTTGTCGCTCTGCCCGATGTTGTGATCGACCTTGAACAATTTGCCGTGAAAGCGTGACGTGATCCTCTTGCTCGAGGTCGGACTGTGGGCCACGACCATTGCCCGGGCGCCCAGAAGTTCCAGGGACCGCTCGAGCATCTCTTCCTCGATCCTTTCGTCTTCGAAGGAATTGCCGCGATACCAGAGAGGCCCGGAGCTACCGAGGTAGAGACCCGAGTAGGTATCGACAACGTCCTGGGCTGCCCGCAACATGTCCGGGGGGATTCTCGTGGCGCTCTTCACTCCAGCCCTGGCGACCTGGATGATCTCGGCCAGATTCATGAATGGAGTGACGATGCCCTTCATCTCGAGAACCTGCCGGGCCTTCAGATGGCGAACCAGGTCCTCTGCCACACCGCGGTTGATGCCATCGATCCCCAAAACTGCTGTTTCGACCGTGATCCCTCCATGCACATAGACGACACCATTGATCTTGACTACGGCGGGAAGGGTCAGCAACCAGCTGCCGTATTCGCCATCCAGGTCGAAGCTGTGTTGGCGGGCAAAGAAGCCCGGTGGGAACTCACTCTGAAACTCGGCACTCCTCTTGGTTCGGCTGTCGCTCCCCGGTTGCGAGTTGAGGTAGTTGCGGAGAGCGGTCTTGCGCTCCTTCGCGGTCTCGTCATCAGCCCAGCCGGCAAAAGACTTCGGGTTGACGTATCGCATGTCCCGCAGGAGATTCATCGACTCGTGGTTTCCCAGCAATGCATGGACCCATCCACCTGCGGCTCGACTCTCCTCTTGCAGTCGCATCATGAGATCCAGCAACTGTCGGTCGCCCGTGCCCCGGTCGAGGAGATCCCCCGCTGTGACCAGATGTTGATCGCCACCGATCCAGTGGAGTTCTTCGTCGATGAGACCCGCCCCCTGAAAGAGTTCGACGGCCTTGTCGTAGCTGCCATGAAGGTCGCCGACCGCAGTCACTCTCGAGACATCGGTCCACTCGCCCTGGGCGTACTCCTCCCCGTCCGGCGCCGATCGAGCCACCTCCGGCACCGCCATCCCCGTGGAAAGGACGGTCAATGCAGACAAGATAGATGTTCGAAACTTCATGTTACAGCCACCCCCGCTTGCTTATGCACGAATCATACCCCTGCCTAGCTGTGCTTCTCGATCAGCTCCTCGTAACCGGTATCGTCCCTGAGGAAGTCATAGATAGGATCGGCCTTGATGGACGGCACGGAGACCCAGGCTTTGTCTCCCGTCAGAAGTTGGTCGAGCAGGTCCAAAGTCTCGTTCACATTCCCCAAGGCAGAATGGATCTTGGTGAGCTCGAACAGGCGACCCGGGCCCTCCATCGCGTCCATCGATACCGGCTGCAATTTCACGCCACGTTCGCCCTCGCGCACGGCTTCTTCGGCTCGGCCAACCAGGGCGTAGGCCTGGCCCAGGGATCCGTGCATTCTCGGATCGTTCGGGTTGGCGAGCACCTCCCCTTCCAGGTACTCGATCGCAGCGACCGCGGACTCCCGCGACTCCTCTTGCTTACCCCCAAGGTGAAAAATCCAGGCTCGCAGGAGGTCCACCGAATTGGCGAAAAACTGGTTGGGGTAGCTCACTTCGTCCATCTCATCGAGTAGATCGAGCGCTTCTTGATGGTCGCCTGCCGTCACCAACATCGCTGCCTTGAAGAATTTGAAGTCCGGTATATCCATCGCGACGAGCGGGTCGGCAAGCGCTGCCGCGCCCCTTGCGTCACCCTTCCAGAGCATCCAGTTCAAGGACTGCCAGAGGCGCGCACCTACGGCCTGCGAGGAGAGCTCGAGAGTCTTCGTCAACTGTTGATCCGCTTCCTCATATCTGCCCAGAGATATATAGGTCGTTCCCAGCGCGCGGTTCTTTTGAACCGATCTGGGATCGAGTCCCACCGACCTCTGGAGCTTCTCCAATGCCTCTTCAAAGTGCCCTTGCCGGCGCCGTATATAAGCGATCGAGGCCATCAAATCCGGGTCGTTGGGCAAGCTCGCTGCCGCCTTGTCGAAGGCTTCAAGGGCCCGCGCATAGTCCCGTGGTCCCCAGTAGTAATAGTGTCCGAGTGCCACGTAGGCCTGGGGCAGCTCCGGATCGATCGCCAAGGCCTTCTCAACAGCCGACAGCGACTTCTCGAGTCGCTCTTCGGTGCGATCTTCACCATTGAAGTAGAGCTCCGCGTGCTGCTCGGACATCTCGGCCCAGGCTTGAGCGAAGTCCGGATCGAGCTCTAGCGCCCGCTCCAGCAGAGCCACAGCCTCATATCGGTCTTCCTCGTTCTGACTCAGAGTGACTTGTTCCGCGATGCTCTTCGCCCTCAGGAAGAGGTTGTAGGCCTCGAGGTTCTCTGTGGGCGCTCCGTCGTCGGCTTGGCCGCTCCCTGCTAGCAGTTGGAGGTCGAGAGATTGAAGCACCGCGGCCGCCACTTCGCTCTGCACCTCGAAGATGTCCTCGATCGTGCGGTCGTAGGATTCGGCCCAGAGCTGAGTGTCATCGGCCACGCGAGTGAGCTGCGGCGTGATCCGCACCCGGCTGGTTCCGTCTCCGCTCTTCGCCCAACGAACCGTGCCCTCCAAGACATACCCCACACCCAGGTCTTCACCGACCTGCTTGAGGGTTTTGCCGGTGCGGTCGTATTGAATGGCGCTGCTGCGAGAGATCACGCCAAGATTCGACGCCGAGGCCAAACGGGACGAGATCTCTTCGGTCATGCCGGCGGCGAAGTACTCGTCTTCGGCAGCACCGAGATTCTCGAAAGGAAGCACGACGATCTTCTTGGGACCGGCTTCGGTCGCGACCGTGTCGGCGGCTGTCGGAGGCGCGACGCTCGCTTCGTCCCCCTGGCCTAGCATCATCCAGAAGATCAACGCCACGACTGCCAGTACCGCGATGATGGCGCCTGGAATCAGCCATCTCGGTCGGGTGGGCGATGCGGCGAGTGCTGGTTGGGCCGCACTCAGGGGCGCTGGCATTGCCGGCATGGCGCCAGTGCTCAAGGGTACTTCACCCGATTTCACTTCCTCCTTCAGACCCGCCAACTCATTGCGCACATCCTTGGCCGATTGATACCGGAGCTCTGGATCCTTCTCCAAACAGTGTCGAATGATGCGCCCCAGGTGGCGGGGTACGCCCTCGCGGATATCGGTCACCGAATCGGGACTGTCCTTGAGAATGGACGAAGCCAACTCGATGGATGAGCTCCCCTTGAAGGGTCGCCGGCCCGTCGTCATCTCGAATATCAGGATCCCGAGGGAGAAGAGATCCGAGCGGTGATCCACCTCGATGCCTTGGAGCTGCTCGGGAGACATGTAGGGAGCGGTCCCCATCGCCACGCCTTCCTTGGTCAGTCCCTCTGTCGCCAGCGCGGTTTCCTCGTGACCGGGCTCCGCCTCCCAAAGCTTGGCCAAACCGAAGTCGACGATCTTGACTCGGCCATCGGCTCCAACCATGACGTTGGCTGGCTTGAGATCACGGTGGACCACGCCCTTCTCATGCGCGGCAGCCAAAGCGTCTGCCACCGGAATTGCCAATTCGAAGAGCTGGTCCAGACTCAACCCACCTTCGGGAATGCGCTGGTCCAGGGACTCGCCCTCCACCAGCTCCATGGTCAGGAAATGACGTCCGTCAGCTTCCTCCACCGAATGCAGGGTGATGATGTTGGGATGGTTGAGGGCGGCGACGGCCCGGGCCTCACGCTTGAAACGCTCGAGCCGCTCAGGGTCCGACGCCAGGTCTTCTGGCAGAACCTTCAGCGCCACCTTGCGTCTCAGCTCAGTGTCTTCCGCCTCGTACACGTCTCCCATGCCGCCCGAACCGAGCTTTCCGGTAATCCGATAGTGAGAGATCGTGGAGCCAATCATTTTCCGAGTCGGGTGATTGTACTGCAGAGAGCCGTATCGGGGAGCAGAAGGCCGTGTAGAATCACTCAGTCCTCATGATCGGCACCGACCTCGCGCATTTCAAGATTACCGCCAAGCTCGGTGAAGGCGGGATGGGCGAGGTCTATCGTGCCGAGGACACCAAGCTCGGTCGCGAGGTGGCCATCAAGGTGCTGCCCGAGGAGGTGGCCGGAGACGCCGAGCGTCTGGCCCGGTTCGAGCGCGAGGCCCGAGCCGTGGCGGCCCTTTCCCACCCCAATATCCTGGCCATCTACGACTTCGGCTCGGAAGAAGGCGTGACCTACGCGGTCATGGAGCTGCTCGAAGGGCAGACACTTCGCGAAGCCCTGGAACAGGGTCCCCTGCCCACTCGCAAGGCGCTGGAGTATTCCCGTCAGGTGGCCAACGGTCTGGCGGCGGCTCATGAGAAAGGGGTGGCTCATCGGGATCTGAAACCCGAGAACCTCATCATCACCCGCAAGGGCCGAGTCAAGATTCTCGACTTTGGTCTCGCCAAGTGGTCGCCCCTGGAAGGGGGCGCGGAGGACGCGACGTTAGCGGCGACTCTGGCAGGCGAGACCGGACCCGGGGTGGTCATGGGAACCGTCGGCTATATGGCACCCGAACAAGTCAGGGGCCAGTCCTCAGATCATCGATCGGACATCTTCAGTCTCGGGACCATCCTCTACGAGATGCTCTCTGGCCAGCGAGCCTTCCAAGCCGAATCGGCTGTGGAGACCATGAGCGCCATTCTCAAGCAAGACCCACCGGAGCTGTCCAAGACCGTCGAGGGTCTGCCAGCATCCGTCGACCGGATCGTCCAGCACTGCCTCGAGAAGGACCCCGAGCAGCGGTTTCAATCGGCCCAGGATCTGGCGTTTCAACTGGACGCTCTCCAGCAGACCTCGATCTCCAGCATGACGTCAGCCCATGAAGCTCTGCCTGCCGTTCGCAAGAGAACCTCGCCGGTCTGGCTGCTCGTCGCCACAGCAGCGGGATTGATCGTCGGGGCGCTAGCCATGTTCCTCCTGACACGGCCAGAACCTCCTCAGGCCTTGAATCTCCAGCGACTCAGCTTCCGTCGAGGTCTCGTCTGGTCGGCGCGCTTCGCCGCCGATGACAAGAACATCATCTATGGCGCGGCTTGGGGCGGCCAGCCGGTTGAACTCTTCAGCACCAGCCCCGACAGCCCCGAATCGCGACCTCTCAAATTGGGGTCGGCGGATCTGTTCTCGATCTCGCCATCCGGTGAGATGGCCATCTCTCTGGATCGGCACTTTATTGTCGGCTGGGAGAGTGCAGGGGACCCTGGCCCGTCTTCCCGCAGACGGCAGTGCTCCTCGAGAGTTGCTGGAGAACGTCCAAGAAGCCGACTGGGGGCCCGACGGGGAGTCCCTGGCAGTGGTGCGTGATGTCGAGGGCCGCGTCCGCCTCGAATACCCGATCGGCAAGGTCCTCTACGCAAGTGACGGATACATCAGCCTCCCGAGAGTTCGACCGCAGGGCGACCGGATCGCTTTCATGGATCACCCGATCCGCGGAGACAACGTCGGGCGAGTCCTGATGGTCGACCTCGAAGGCACCGTCACCGAAATCAGTCCCTTGGGCGTGTTTGGCATGGCCTGGAAGCCCGATGGGGAGGAGATCTGGGGATCACTCGGCAACGTCATCACCGCCTTCGGTTTGGACGGCAGCCAGCGCGTGATCTACACCGGCACGGCGGTCATGAATGTCCATGACATCTCGGCGGATGGACGGGTCCTTGTGACCACCCTGAATATGCGGCGAGAGCTCGTCGGCTACGGTCCAGACTCCGGAGAGCAGCAGGATCTCTCGTGGTTCGACTGGTCACAGGCCCGAGCCATTTCGAGCGACGGCAGGTACGTCCTGTTTGGCGAGGGGAATACAGTTACAGCCGATGGGTATTGGCTGTATCTCAGGGGCACCGACGGCTCGCCGGCTGTGCGCATCGGAATCGGATTGGGGGCGGCGCTGTCTCCCGACGGTCGTTGGGCTCTTTCCCTGTTCCAACCTTTTTCCAACGCTATCCCCCAATTGCTTCCAACAGGTGCAGGCGAAGCTCGTCATCTGGAGATCGAGGGAGTGCGACTGCAGCCCGGAGCCATGTTCCTACCCGATGGATCGGGAATCTTGATCGCCGGGAACCTCGAAGGAAAAGGAAAACAAGTCTTCCAGGTCAGTCTCGAAGGCGGCAAGCCCCGCGCTGTTACACCCGAGGGCATCGGGTTTCACTACCGGAGCGGAGGTGTGTCCCCGGACGGCAAGGCCTTCGCAACCATCGGACCCGACCAAAGGGTCCAGATCTACCCACTGGATGGCGGGGAATCCCGAATCCTCGAGAGCTCGCAGGCAGGAGACATCCCCGTTCAGTGGAGTGACTGATGGCCGATACGTCTTTGTCTACACCAAGGACAAGTTGCCTGCCCGCGTCGATCGCATCGACATCGAATCAGGTGCGCGCGACCTCCTGATGGAGCTGGCACCGAGCGATGCCGCGGGAGTCTTCAATATCGACATGCTGCACATGACACGCGACGGCCGCCACTACGTCTTCTCCTTTCGTCGTCTGTTGTCGGACCTCTACCTCATCGACGGGCTGAGGTGAAGGCCGGCTCCTGTAGGGAAGGGCCTCTGTGCCCTCCCGCCGCGTTCCGGCAGGGAGGGAGGCTTCCAACAGCAGCCGTGTTGTAGGCGGTATTACAGGCTTGTTGTACAATTCGCGCCGGTCAAACGAAGGAGGGAACCCAAGTGAACGATCAAGCTGAGCCGACCTCGGCGGCTCCCATCGACGAAGACTCATTCACGGAGGAGGACTTTGGCCACCCCATAGGCACGCTGGCGATCGTCCTGATCTACGCACTCATCTTTGCCGGGAGCTGGTTGGGCCTCTACATCTGGCAGTTCCTCGGGCGTGGCGCCCCTACCCATTGACGTAGGAGAACTCTGATGAAAGTCGACTTCTACGAAAAGATATGGATGGGGATCGCCGCGGTCCTCATCGTGGCGTTCTTGAGCGCCATCCTCATCGCCGCCGGTGCCCAGGCGATTCGTCCGCCGAGCCACCAGGAGACCATCAACCCCGAAGAGGTGTACGACTCGGAGGAGTTCGGCTCCCCTGGAGTCGAAGTCCAGGAGGATGGCAGCGTTCGGGTCACCATGGTGACCGAGATGTTCTTCTTCGATCCCGACGAAATCGTCGTTCCGGTGGGTAAACCGGTTACCTTTCGGATCACCAGTCCGGACGTCATCCACGGCATCCTGGTCGCAGGTACCAACACCAACGCCATGGTGATCCCGGGTTATGTCACGCAGTTCACCATCACCTTCCCGCGAGCCGGGGAGTATTTGATGATGTGTCACGAGTATTGCGGCACCTTGCATCATGAGATGCAGGGTCTGGTGATCGTCGAAGAGGAGGGCGCGTGATGAGCCACTCGCACAAGCTCGCCGGCGCCAACTTCGCCGTCGCCATTGCTTCCTTTGGTCTCGCCTCGGTCCTCGGACTGCTGCAGGCCATGACGATTGCTGGAATCCAGTTGCCGGGGGTCACACCCGACCTCTTCTATCTGTCGGTGACGGCTCACGGTGTCCTGATGGCCTTGGTGTTCACCACATTCTTCATCATGGGTCTGGGCTACCTGATCACCAAGGAACGACTGGGTTTCCTGGTGGGTGAGAAGACCGCCTGGTTCGGATTCTGGCTCGCGGTAGCGGGGACAGCCGGGGCGGCCGCGACGATTCTCACCGGTAAAGCCACCGTCCTCTACACGTTCTACCCACCGCTGCAGGCTCACCCGGTCTTCTACATCGGAGCCACTCTTCTCGTGGTGGGATCCTGGGTCTGGGGTGGGGTGCTGATTGCCAGCTATCGAGCCTGGAAGAAGAAGCACTCCGACACTCCGGTGCCGCTCGCGGTCCACGGGATGCTGACGACTGTCATCGTCTGGTATCTCGCCACTGCCGGCCTCGCAGCCGAGATTCTCGGAATGCTCATCCCCTGGTCCTTGGGCTGGGTGGAGACGATCGATCCGGTGATCGCACGGACATTCTTCTGGTGGTTCGGTCATCCGCTGGTCTATTTCTGGCTGATCCCAGCCTACGTCCTGTGGTACACGGTGCTGCCGAAGATCGCCGGCGGCAAGCTGTTCAGCGATTTCCTCGCCCGCATGGTCTTCGTGCTGTTCATCATCTTGTCGACACCGGTGGGCTTCCACCATCAGTTCACCGACCCGGGCATCGCGGCAAGCTGGAAGCTTCTTCATACGCTGACCACCTACGCCATCCTGTACCCGAGTCTCGTCACCGCCTTCACGATCATCGCTTCCCTCGAGGTGGCTGGTCGCATGAAGGGAGCCACGGGGCTTTTCAACTGGCTCGGCAAGCTACCGTGGAAGGACCCATTCTTCGCCGCTGCCTTTCTGGCGATGTTTACGTTCACCCTCGGAGGCATCGGTGGCGCCATCAACGCCGCCTACGCCATGAATGCCATGGTGCACAACACCGCCTGGATCCAGGGGCACTTTCATTTGACCGTTGGTACAACGGTGGGTCTGTCCTTCATAGGAGCGACCTACTGGTGGCTGCCGCGACTGACGGGCCGCGAGCTACGGTTCAAGTGGATGGCCATCGTGCAGCCCTACATGTGGTTCATCGGCATGATGCTCTTCAGCATTCCCAATCACATCGCCGGGTTGCTGGGTCTGCCCCGCAGGGTCTTCGACGTCACCTTTCTGGGAGCCGAGCAGGCCGAGAGCTGGATCGGGTTGACCAAGCTCTCAGCGCGGGGAGCAGAGATCCTGTTTCTCAGCTGCATCTTCTACGTCGTCGTGGTGGTGGCCACCTGGTTGACCGGCAAGAAGGCCGAGGCCAAGCCTTTCGAGTTCGCCAAACCCCTGGTGCCTGTGACGAGAGCCGGCATCTGGGACCGACTGGGTCTCTGGACCCTCGTCGCAGTGGCACTCATCGTGATGGCCTACGCCTACCCTTTGTTCCACATGCTCAGCATGGAGCGATTCGGGTCCCCTGGGTTCACACCATTCTAATCGGGGAGGGGGTAAACCCCTCCCCTACAAGAAGTTAGGGGCTGGCCTGTGGTGGTGGGCCTCAGCCTCCCGAAGGGATTCGGTCCTTGTTGGCGGCCACCCAGGTCGCAAAGGTCTGGAGATCCGGATTGAGCTTCCGCGAGAGCTCGAGATCGCGACGACCGAGAAAATCCTCTTGGAAATCGTGCTTGAACTGGAACATGTTGCCCAGGTCATCGGCACCCGGGAATCCCAACCCTCGGTACACGTCGAACGGCACGGCGTTGTAGACCACGTCCTCGCCGTACGCGCTGGTCAGGGTCGCGGCCATCTCCGCGCCGCTCAGAAACTCTCCGGCAATCCCGACGCTCTTGCCAATCAGCTCGTCACCGGACTTGAAGATTCCGTAAGCACAACGTCCGATGTCCTCCGCCGCGATGCCCGGCAGTTTCTGGTCACCCATGGGCAGATTGAAGGCCAGCTTGCCATCCTCTCCCCGCTGCGGCCCCATGCCGAAGAAGATCAGGTTGTCCCAATAAAACGAGGTATGTAGAAAAGTCGTGGGCACACTGAGCTCGGTGAAGATGGCATTGGATTCGCCCTTGGCATCGAAATGAGGAACCTTGTACTTCTCCATCAGGGTCGGCATCCTCTCGTCATCGATCGACATCCAATCGCGGGTGTCTTCCAGGGTCGACCAGACGACATGCTGGAGGCCGGCAGTCTTCGCCGCTTCGGCCATCGCCCGAACCTGGGCCTTTTCCTTCTCGGGCGAGAAATGCTCCCAATAGAAGGTGACGCAATAGGCACCATACGCTCCATCAAACGCGCGCTCGAGGCTCGCGGGGTCATCCACATCGACGGCCACGACCTCGGCTCCCAACTCGGCCAACGCTCGGGCTTTTTCCGATTCGACATTCCTGGTCAGGGCCCGGGCTCGGAATCCACCGTTAGGATCGCCCTGAATGGCTCGCAC
Organism: uncultured Acidobacteriota bacterium; assembly: GCA_963719055.1. Classification (GTDB taxonomy): domain Bacteria; phylum Acidobacteriota; class Thermoanaerobaculia; order Multivoradales; family JAHEKO01; genus CAXMQZ01. The sequence goes on from CAVRAU010000021.1 coordinate 85,027, forward strand.
TAGTCCACCGCCTTGGGAGCCAGTCGCACCCAATACTGCAATTATCTTCGCTTCCGTCATCTCTATCTCCTTTGCACGTCGTTGCAGGCAGTATACGGAGATCGGAGCGGCTCGGTTTCGACGCGTTCATTCATGCTCCGCCCGCGATGACCTCGTCCTTACCCCCACATCGTCGGTACTCTTGACAGAATAGTACGTTCGTACTATTATCTCCTCATGCGTAAGGGTGAGCAGACTCGACAAGGCATCCTCGAGACCGCGCTGGCCGAAGCCAGCATGGCCGGGCTGTCAGGTCTGAGCATTGGCGGACTGGCTGACAAGGTCGCCATGTCCAAAAGCGGACTGTTCGCCCATTTCAACTCGAAGCAGGATCTTCAACTCCAGGTGCTGGAGACCGCACGCCAACTTTTTGTCGAGGCTGTCATCGCACCGGCTCTCCAGCAACCGCGAGGAGAACCCCGATTGCAGGCCCTCTTCGACAACTGGCTGAAATGGTCGGAGTCGAGCTATCTTCCTGGTGGCTGCCCTTTTGTCTCGGCATCTGTAGAGCTGGATGATCAGCCCGGTCCTTTGCGGGACTATCTGGTCCAGTCCCAGAAGGACTGGCTCGACACTCTCGACACCGCGGCCCGGATCTCGATCGATGAAGGACACTTTCGCAGCGAAATCGATGCCAAACGATTCGCCTTCGACTTCTACTCCATCATTTTGGCCTACTACCATTTTTCTCGACTTCTCAACGACCCCGAGACCACTCGACGCTGTCGAAGGGCCTTTGCGGACCTTCTCGAGCGCTCGCGCGCCTGACGATTGAAGGGAGAGTTCTCTCATGCTCGATGCATCCGTTCATGACATCAGAAAAAGCACGAACGATCGCTCTTTTTACTGGTACCTGGCTCCTCTGCGCGGTCTATTCCGCGTCTTTTGCGCCGTGGCGCCCAACAGCGCTGCCCGGGCGGCACTACGCCTGTTCCGGACTCCCCATCGCCATGCGACCCCACCGCGCGAGAAATCCTGGATGAACACCGCGGAGCGCTTCCGATTCGACGTGGCTGGGGAGCGCCTGACCGCATGGGCCTGGGGTCGGGGTCCTACGGTCCTGCTGGTCCACGGCTGGGAAGGCCGCGGATCGCAAATGGGTGCCTTCGCACAACCTCTGGTCGAGGCGGGTTTTCGGGTGATCACCCTGGATGGACCCGGCCATGGCGTCTCCAGCGGTCGCCGCTCGTCCGTCCCCCAGTTTGCCGAAGCCATCGCGGTCCTGGTAGAGAGGATTGGACCGGTTCACGGCATCGTGACCCACTCCTTCGGTAGTGCGGCGACAGGTTGGGCCGCTCGCCAGCTACCCCTGGCCAAGCGACTGGTCTACGTGGCCCCTCCCGGGGATCTGGATCAATACGTGACCTTCTTTGCCGATCTGCTGGGGTTGTCGACGACGGTGCGGCAGCGGATGGTATCGCTTCTCGAGCGACGGTTCGATCTTCAGTGGGACGAGGTTCGGTATGCCACCATGACCCCTGTCGACGGCACTGATCTTCTGGTCATCCAGGATCGGGACGACAAGGAGTCACCCTTCTCCAACGGTGTCGAGGTGTCCACTGCTTGGCCTGGAAGTCGGCTCTACACCACTTCGGGCCTGGGACACCGCCGAGTTCTCCGTCACCCAGACGTCATCGAGCAGGTCGTCGGGTTCCTGACCGTTGCTCCGATCGAAGCCACCGAGCGGCCGTTTCTGCCAAGTCCAGCCAGGCTAGAGACCGGCCCGGTGTTGCCCGCCTCTCCTGCTTGAAGTCACTGCTCTGAACTCGTGAGCGACCTCGAGAATCGCCAGGTCGCCCCGCTGTCTCGGCCTCAGATCGGCCAACCCAGAACAGATAGCGATATCCATATCCGCTCATCTCCTTGTCGCACAAAGACCCACTCAAGACACTTCTCTTAATGAAGGCAGGCGACTCGGGCCACGCCGGTTCGAAGAACGCCCCGCCAGAAGAAGGAGTAACGTATGTGGATCTTCGACCTTTTCAACGCGATCTGGGGTGCGCTCGAGCGAAGCCAAGGACGCCCCTCCCAGTGGTGAGGGACCCGGAATCACCACCGACGGCTAGGGCACAAATCCCCCAACCGGCTTTGCTTCAGGGCCCGGCAGTGCTACCCTTTTTGTTAAGAGGGGAAGGCAAGCGGTGGCTCAGAAAAGCGTCGGATATCCAGTCGAAGGGCTCGAGCAGGTTGTCGAGAGCGTTCTGCTAGAGCTGCAGCCGCGGATGGAAGCCATCCTACGGCGTTATCAGATCCCCGCCCAGGACGCGGAGGATCTGGTGCAGGAGATCTTTGTCTCGTTCGTTCGTCAATACCATCGGGTGCAGAACCCCGAGGCCTGGCTGACGAACGCTCTCAAGTATCAGTGTCTGCTCTACTGGCGACGGCGACGCCGGCAGCTCTGTGAGGCCGTGGATACCGGTCTGCTCGAGCTCCTGGCGGTGCGCGAGTCGCCCGCGGATGAAAGCGACGATCGAATCCGCGATGTCGAGAAGTTCCTGCAGAGGATTCCTCCTCGTTGTCGGAAGATCCTGCGTCTGCGCTACGGGCTGGGCTTTACCCCCAAAGAAGTAGCCGGCGAGCTCGGGTACCAACATTCGAGCGTTTCCAACATCGTCCGCCGTTGTGTCGCCACGCTGACTGCCAAGCTACTTGCGGCGGACCCACCAAGGAGACCTATCGGTGGCTGACTCCCATCCATCACTCGACACCCTAGAGATGTTTCTGCGAGGCCAGCTGCCACAGCATGAGATCCGCGAAGTCGTGGGTCACCTACTGACGGATTGCTCCACCTGCCAGGAAGTGACCGGCAAGGGTTGGGTGCAGCTCCTGGATGGCCTCAAGGCCAACCGCAACGACTCATCGGTATCCAAACCGGTCGAGGCCTCACTTCGGACCAACTCCCCGTACAGCAGGGCCTTGGGTCGAGCCATGGGTCACGCTCTGGATGAAGCCCGGGCTGTGGATCGCAACTGCGCCGCGGCCGAACATCTGTTCGAAGAGCTGATGAAGCACCCGCCCAAGAGAAGGCTGACGCTGGTGCGCAATTCCCGCCGGTTCCAGAGTCCGGAGCTTTGCCAGCTGCTCATCGACAAAGGCTACGATCGGCGCTTCGCGGAGGTGCACCTGGGCGTCGAGCTGACCGAGCTCGCCGTCGCCGTGGGTCAGCAGCTGGACGACGAAGCCCTTGGACCGGCGGAAACGAGCGATCTCGTCGGCAGAGCCTGGGCCTATCACGGCAACGCCCTGCGGGTCGCTTCCGATCTTCGGCTGGCGGACAAGGCTCTTCAAGAGGCCAGACAGTGCTTTGCAGAGGGAGTCGGAGGCGATCTGGACAAGGCTCTCGTCTGTCGCTTCAGTGCACTTCTCCTGCGGGCCCGGCGAGATTTCGAAGAAGCGCACTCTCTCCAGGATCACGCCATCAAGCTGTACCTGCGACACGGTGAGACACGAGTCGCGGCTCGCGTCTTGGCAGATCAAGCGCTTGGTGTTGTCTACGCGGGCGAGCCGGACAAGGGCTATTGCCAGCTTCGAGCGAGCGCTCGAGCTCTATGTCGAACTGGGAGATGAGCACGAAATCGCGTCAGTCCGACACAATCTGGCATTCTGCTTGACCGAAACGGGCCAGCACGAGAAGGCTCTGGAACAAGTGGCCGTGATTCGCCCGCTGCTACAGGGATTCGGCGACTCCCTGAGCCTGATCCGTTTGCGGTGGCTCGAGGGCAGGATACTCTTCGCCCTCGATCGCGATAGGCAGGCCGAAGAGGCTCTGGTCGAGGCCCGCGAAGCGTTTGTCGAAGCAGCCATCGGCTACGACGCAGCCTTGGTCTGCCTGGATCTCGCGACGGTCTATGCCCACCAGGATCGAACCACAGAGATGCGCGAATTGGCTGAGACGATGGTGCCAATATTCCACTCCCGAGATGTCCATCGAGAGGCGATTGCGGCGTTGATCGTCTTTCAGGAGGCTGCTCGGGCCGAGACCGCTACGCTGGCTCTCGTGGAGAAGATCCATCGGTATCTCCGAGCTGCCCAGTACGATCCCAGGCTACGATTCGAGCTTTCTTGAGCGTGGCCCGGAGCTGGGATCAGAGAGAGACCGCAGCAGCACGATCCGGGTGACCATGTCAGCCAGGTCGGGGGGTACCTCGACTTCTCGACTCAACGGATCGATCTCGTCGAAGACCCCGCGCCACGACTCGGGCGAGGCCTGCACTGTAAAGGTGCCATCGACTCGAAAAACCTCGAACCCCATGCCCAGCAGGAATGACGCGAGCCTGCGCTCGCTTCCCGGAAAGGGCTCCATTCTGGCCGCAACGGTCTCCATCGCCTCAATAGTGTTGTTGCTCGAGGCATGATTTCTGAGACAAGAATTTTCAAATCTTTCTCCTAGCCTTCGTCGTCCTTCTCCAGGGGCTTCTCCTGCAGTCGAAAATTGAAGGTCAGGTTGTAGTAGACGGCGACAGGTTTGCCGTCGAGGGTCGCCGGCTCGAAGGTCCACTGACGCAGCGACTCCATTGCGGTTTCGGTCAGTCCCAGGGGAAGTCCTTTGATGACTTCCACATCTTCGACGACACCCTGTTCGTTGATCAGCGCTTGGAGAATCACGATGCCCTGCAGCCGTTCCTTCCTGGCAACCTCGGTATACAACGGCGGCTCTGCTTTGATCTTGCGCGGATGCTGGATATCTCCCTTCACAAAGAGCGCTTTGGCCGCCGGCTGCAAAACCAGAAAGAAGTACGGCGCATCCTCACCGTCCAGCCCACCGACCACAGCTCGGCCGCCCCGCTCGACGGCGACCTTGGAATCCGCCAGGACTCTCTCTCCCTGCCGAAAGACCACGCGAAACACCGCTAGATCACCATTGAAATCGAAAAGCGTCAGCTCACCTTCTATGCTCGAGGAAGCCCGCGGGCCGGTTACAGTCCACGGCGTATCCTTCTCTAGACGATAGACCTCGCTATAGGCCACCTCCACCGACTCCAAACCGATTCCGTTCTGCAACTTGTCCGCCAGCTCTTGCAGTTCCCTGGCTTGCTCGGCACTCTCTTCGTCAATGTTCACCTGACGTCTGTAGGTCTTCGAGACGGGAATGACCGTCCCCGGCACCACCGTCACAGACGGAGAGTCCTCGCCGCTCCCCGGAAAGCCCACCACCATGGTGACCCGGGTATCGAGGGCTGAACCGGTCGCCAGCGCCGGCAGAGCCATCATGATCATCGGTACGATTCCCTGCAGGCGATTGATTCTCGTCAATCTCATCGGGAGACTCCTTTCGTCGCCGGTGTGGCGACCGTGAGATACAGAGGTGTTTCGCTATCGAGCCAGAGCAGTACCACATCGTCAGGCAACGGCGGCAATGCCATCTCCTCTGAGGCGAACAATCGAACCGGGGACTCTGGAAGAGTCGCCCAGCCAATCATCAGCAGGAGAGCCAATCCCGCGCCCGCCGTAGCCAGGCGCAATGGACTCCCTGCAAACCACCCTCCCCTCCGGCGCTCCGGCAGCCGAGCCATCACCTGTCGTGCCGCTTCATCGGCCGGTGTTTGCGGGGCCTGATCCGCCCAGACCCTGAGGGCCTCGTCGAACCGGTCCATTTCGGAATCCTTCATGTCGCACTCCTCTGCTGAAAGTGTCGTTCGAGGTGCTGGCGGGCCCGATGTCGATGGGCCCGGACAGAGCTGGCCGCGATCCCCAGCAGGGGCGCGATCTCACTGTCGGTCATGCCTTCCACCACTGTCAGGTGCATGACAGCCCTCTGTTTGGGTGGCAGAGACGCCAGCCAGCGGCCCGCATCCAGAGCTGCCCCGGGGTTGGGGTTCGACTGCGGCTCACGCACATTCTCCAGCGACACGAAACCCGAGGCCCGGGATCGCGCCCGCTTGAGACAGACCCGCACCACGACACGAGACAACCAACTTCCAAATGCCGTCGGATCCGTCAACTGGGAGAGCTTGCGCCACGCCCGGATCAGGGCGTCCTGCACGGCGTCTTCCGCATCCGCAGGCCCAGCCACCGATCGCGCCAGGCGCACGAGCCTCGCCCAATGGTGTTCCACCAGAAGTCCAAAGGCGGCCTGATCTCCAGAACTGGCCCTGTGTACGAGCTCCAACTCGTCCTTCATACTCGTAAGAGACCCCATATCCAGCGTATCGTTTACAGGAAACCACGGGAAATCACCCGAAAGTCTTCAAAGCCCACCCAAAAGGGTGGTGCCCTCAAATGTGGATGTTGGTACGTTGGGTTTGTCCCCCTATTGGATTGGCCTCAACCAGGGAGGCAACAGGGTCAGGAGGTGCAGACCGAGCACCGACATCGGTGACGGGTTCTGGGAAGGCGGGCCCGTCACTGATGCCGGCCGCGCCAGCCCGGTTTCATGACGTTCAATTCCCGAACCGGCTGTCTTGAGAGGACGGAATTCGCTCGACGAATCGGAGAAATGTCCTGGGCGGCCGGCGCAGCAGCCCCTCGAGCACCTTGGAGTTGCCGACGAGTCCATGGCGATCGTAGTACCTGAACATCTTGGTCAGTGAGTCCAACGCGTACCCGCCCAAACCACCGCCGCGAGCCTCTTCAGCCCAGGTGTTCAGAGGGATCACCTCGGATCTGACCTTTCTCTTCAGCTGCTGACTCAAGACATCGGCAATCTGATCAGGCGAGAGGGCCTGCTGATCCAGCAATTCGTACGTCGCGCCGTTGTGTTCTTCGCTGGTCAGAACCGCGGCAGCCACCTCGGCAACATCCTACCAGATCGACGAGACTCAGGGCGGCGCTCTCGCCGTATGGGAACCCGTAGACACCATCTTCGACGATCTCTTTCCAATACGGCAGCACGTTTTGCATGTAGGCGGCCGGCTGCAGAGATCGTGAAACCCAATCCAGACTCGAACAACTCTCTTCCACAGCCAGCTTCTGCCAGTGGTGCGGCATCTCCCTGCGTCTGGGGATGGAGGACCGAGTGAAAGACGATCCGCTGGACGCCGGCCTCTCGTGCCGCAGCGATCGCGAGTTCGCCAATTCGCGCCTCTTCGGGGTGCATGTTCGGAGCAATGAGGTAGGCAGCTCGAACGCCGGCCATCGCCACGCTCATCTCCACAGGGTTCAAGAGATCTGCGACAACCACTTCCTCGGCGCCACGCCGCCCCGCTGAAGGAATCTGCTCTTGGCAGCGGACAAGAGCCCGGACAGCCTCACTCTTGGCAGTCAGCGCCTCGAGCACCGCCTGACCCGTCTTTCCTCCTGCTCCAGTAACGAGAATCATCGAAGGAATGATTCTATCGAGTGAGTCTCCAGCTTGGCGTGACCGTGATGAAGGTCACAGCCCCGCCCCCGAGGACGACCGAAAATGGGCTGCTAAGGTTCCCATCGATGCGTTCTTCAAAGGAGATCGGAATCATGACCAATCAGGGCTTGGTATCAAACTGGAAATTACCGGCCACCCTGGCCGGCTACTTGGTATTGGCTCTCTCCCTCGGAAACTGCAGCGGCTCCAGCTCCCCGACCGAACCGGGCGGCGATGGCATCACGACCGGTACCCTCGCCATCAACATGATCGATGCTCCCACCGACGAGATCTGCGAGCTCTGGGTCTACATCCAGGACATCCGCGTCAAGCCCGATGGGCAGTCGCCGATGCTTCTTGGCAACGACATCGGAGGTTGGGATCTCCTGTCGCTGCAGCAGGGCGTGGAAGCTCCCCTGGGCACCTGGGTGGTCGACTCGGGCGTCTACCAGTTCATCGAGATTCTGTTGGACGAGTCCCAAAGCTACGTCATCGAGGTCGACCTCGACAATCCTGGGACGATCCCGAGAACCCGAACTGCCTCGACACCCCGAGCGCTCTTCAGATACCGAGCGAGAAATTCAAGGTCAACGGTGGACCCTTCAGCGTTACAGCCGAGACGACAGTAACCATCGACTTCGACGCGAAGAAATCCCTCAAGCGCAAGGGCAGCCCCGACAATCCCAACGGGTGGCAACTCAAACCAAAGGTCTCGATTGTCGGGGTGGACGAGGGGTAGCCACTTCCCCTCGTCAGGGTGACCTCCCTGCGAACGTCTGTGTGCTAGCGTCATCAGACGCTCGTTCAGAAGGAGACCACCATGAAGAAGTCCGTTGTCGTTCCTCTCGCCTCACTCTTGATTCTGGCTGCAGCGGCACTGCCCAGCCTGGCCGACAGCCACGCCGACGGGGTCATCGACATCCCGTATACCAAGTTCGTTCTCGACAATGGGCTGACGCTCATCGTCCACGAGGACAACAAGGCCCCTATCGTGGCAGTCAACGTCTGGTACGACGTCGGTTCGGCCGACGAGAAGCTGGGCAAGACAGGATTTGCCCACCTGTTCGAGCATCTGATGTTCAACGGCAGCGAGAACTTCAACGACGACTACTTCAAGCCCTTCGATCGAGTGGGCGCCACCGGGATGAACGGCACCACCAATTTCGATCGCACCAACTACTTCCAGGTCGTCCCGAAGACGGCCCTCGACATGGCGCTGTGGATGGAGTCGGATCGCATGGGCCACATGCTCGGCGCTGTCGATCAGGAGCGTCTCGATGAGCAGCGCGGTGTCGTCCAGAACGAGAAGCGACAGGGCGAGAATCAGCCTTACGGGACGGTCTTCCAGACCATCTTCGAGAACACCTATCCGGATGGCCACCCCTACGACCATGGCGTGATCGGCTCGATGGAAGATCTCGACGCCGCGTCTCTCGAAGACGTCCACGAGTGGTTCCAGTCCTACTACGGTGCTGCCAACGCGGTGTTGGCCGTCGTCGGTGATGTCGACGCCGAAGATGTCAAGAGCCCGCGTCGAAAAGTACTTCGGGGAAATCCCATCCGGACCGCCTCTGAGCAAACCTGGCGTGAATGTCGCCCTGCGAACTCAAGAGGCCCGGCATGTGATCCAGGACCGGGTTCCCCAGGCCCGCATCTACAAGGTGTGGAATGTCGCGGCCTTCGGTAGCCCCGACGTCGAGTATCTCGATATCGCGACCGATGTACTCACCACAGGAAAGAGCTCACGCCTGTACAAACGACTCGTGTATGACGATCAGATCGCTACCGATGTCGGCGCCTTCAACTTCACACGACAACTGGGTGGCCTCTTTGCCCTCTGGGCCACCGCTCAGCCGGGGCAGGATCTGGCGGACGTCGAACGAGCCCTCGAAGAGGAGATCGAGCCTTTCTTGCCGACGGTCCAACCCAGGAAGAGCTCGAACGCTCGCAGGCGGGTCAGCGGGCCGGCTTCGTTCGCGGAGTCGAGAGGATTGGTGGCTTTGGCGGCAAGTCCGATGTCCTGGCCGCCTCCCAGGTCTACATGGGAAGCCCCGATGCCCACAAGGAGATACAGGCGAGGATCCTGACCGCCACCACCGGGCAGGTTCACCAAGCGGCGCAGCGATGGCTGGGCCAGGGAACTTTCACTCTCGAGGTGCACCCCTTCCCCGACTACCAGGTCCTCGAGAGCTCGGTCGATCGCACGGCCGGCCTGCCCGAGGTGAAGGACTTCCCAGCCGGCGTCTTCCCCGATCGCCAGACCGCCAAGCTCTCCAACGGACTCGCAGTCGTCCTGGCCGAGCGCGATGCGGTTCCGGTCGTCAATTTCAACCTGCTTCTCGACGCCGGGTACGCGGCGGATCAGTTTGGACTGCCGGGAACCGCGAGTCTGGCTCTCTCCATGATGGAGGAAGGAACAACCTCTCGCTCGGCGCTGGAGATCTCAGACGAGCTCGAGCGACTCGGAGCGACGTTGTCGACGAGCTCCAACGTCGACATGTCGAGCGTCCAGATGTCGGCTCTCAAAGACAATCTCGATGCGTCGCTCGACCTGTTCGCCGACGTGATCTTGAACCCCTCCTTCCCTGAGGCCGAATTCGAGCGTCTGCGCAAGCAGCAACTCGCAGCCATACAACGAGAGAAGAATCGCCCCATTTCGATGGCACTGCGAGTCTTTCCACGTCTGTTGTACGGCGAGGATCACGCCTACGGCAACCCCTTGACGGGCTCAGGAACGGAGCAAACCGTGACAGATATGTCACTTGCGTCGTTGCGCGAGTTCCACGAGACCTGGTTTAAACCCAACAACGCCACCATGATCGTCGTCGGCGACATCAGCATGGAGGAGTTGATTCCGATGCTCGAATCGCGACTGGGGCATCTGGGCGGCGGGCGATCTACCGACCAAGAACCTGGCTCTCGTGGAGCACCAGACAGCTGCAACCGTCTATATCGTCAACCGACCCGACTCGGAACAGTCGATCATCTTCGCCGGTCACATCGCCCCACCCAAGAGCGACTCGGATGATCTGAAGATCGAAGCCATGAACGACATTCTCGGTGGCACCTTTACATCTCGAATCAATATGAACCTGCGAGAAGACAAGCACTGGTCCTACGGTGCCCAATCGTTGATGTTCGATGCCGCCGGACAGCGACCCTTCTTTGTCTACGCGCCGGTGCAGACCGACAAGACCAAAGAGGCCATGGCCGAGATTCAGAAGGAGATCGACGGCATTCGTAGCGGCGGTGCCATGCCGCCACCGACGAGGAGCTCGCCAAGATCCAGGACAAGAAGACGCTGACACTTCCTGGGCGCTGGGAGACAAACGCCGCCGTTATGCGCGACATCGTCGAGATGGTGCGTTTCGGCATCCCCGAGGACTACTGGGACAGCTACGTGGGTCGCGTTCGGGCGCTGACACTGGACGATGTCGGGGCTCAGGCCGATCGCGTGCTCCAGCCGAATCACATGGTCTGGGTCGTCGTCGGCGACCGCGCCAGATCGAGGCAGGAATATCGCCGATCTCGATCTCGGCGAGATACGGCTCATCGATGCCGACGGCAATTCCGCAGGCGATTGATACCCATTGGAGTGTCGACCTTGAACTCCGCCGGCGTTTAGTGGCCAGCCTCCGCCGGAGTGCCGTGGCCGGCCTCTGCTCGCCAATCAGGCCTTGATCTGTCGGCGAGGACCACACCGTGACCTCACCTCCGACGGAGAGCCAGCCTCAGCCGGATAGTCCTTGATCGAGTGGTCCAGGACAAAACAGCGCCAGTCCGACCTCGTGCCGGCGAGGCGAGTCACCAGCGCGGTCTGACGACCGGCCTGCTCGTGCCCGGCCTGAGGGTCGAATCGCAGCCAACCAGGTCACCTCGCTCGGTGAGGACTGATGTCTTTACCAACCCCGGTCCCTGGGCACTCGTACGATTCTGCGTGAGGATTCTCCTGGGTAACCTCTTCCAGCGGATCCTCGAGGTCGAATCGCAGGTACCAGGCCGAATCACCCTGTCTCTGGCAGGGAGATCTACCATTGATCCATCCTGACCTTCACTTCTTCGGCCAAGGCCTTCGGAATTCGAAGCCCCGACTGTTTCCCCACGTGACGATCTTCGTCGCATCGGTCTGCGAATCTTCCACTGTATATACATTGAGTATACTCCATAGCTCTGTCCAGTAGCCAAGACGGATTTCCCTCTCGGAATCTCACCTACGATCAGCTCGAGAAGACGCGTTGCAGGAGCTCGGTGACTCGGGCGGCGGGGTCGGTGCGGATCTTGCGCTCTTCTTCGGCCAGGACATAGAAGAGACCCTCGAGCCCTTTCTCCACAACGTAGTCATCGACATCAAAGGCGATCGTCTCGGCAAAGGGAATCGACTGGTACCGCCCTACCAGTTCCTTGTACTTGCGGGTTGCCCCCACCTGTTCGGTCGCCCTTCGGACTACCGGGAGGAACGCCTCTGCGAGCTGCGCCGCTGGTCTCGGTCCGAAAGTAGTCTGTCGCTGCGGTGTCGCCGCCGGTGAGAATCTGTCGAGCATCCTCGAAGTCAATACGCTTGATGGCGCCCCAGAAGATCTCCTTGGCGTAGGGTGCCGCCGTTTCCGCGGCGCGATTCATGCTCATCACGAACTCGTCCACCAACTCGCCTTGCCCGATGAGGCGCAGTCCGCGCTCGACGATCTCGAAGTTCTCCGGTAACAGGATCTTGATGACCTCGTCGCGGAAGTAGCCATCCAGCCGGCCAGTCTGCAAGACGGCATTCTCGGAGCCGATGGAGAGCGCTTCCTTGAGACCCGCGACGATCTCGCCATCGTTGGCAGAGACGACACTCTCCAGCCCCAGCTTCTCGAGCCAGTCGCCGAGTTGCGAGCTAACGGGTGCAGGCCAGACAAGTGCGCAAGCTGCGAGGATCAGGAGCTTCTTCATGCTCCACCAGAACAGCACAGGGTTGGTGGAGTGTCTGTGAAGCAGGTCGCTGCGCCGGGAAGGCCGGCACAGAGGCCGGCCACTACAAATGTCTACAGGCCGGCACGGAGGCCGGCCACTACAAATGCCTGCAGGCCGACGCGGGAACCGGCGGCTACAGACGAGTCATCAGTTCAGGGAATCGGGGATCGTTGCGGATGTTGTCGAGATTGCTGTCGTGTTCGACCCAATCGCGATAGCTGAAACCGTGCTCGATACAGGTCGACAAGCAGTCGATGGCTGTCATCCACTTCGCCGGCCAATGAGTAGATACAAGCCAGGTTGTAGAGCGCCATGGGTTCGTTGGGCTGCAGCTCACGGGCCAGGCGCGCCCACCTGAGCCCTTCTTCGATCTGACCCAACGACACCAGGCCGTTGGCGCCGATGTAGAGGGCTCGCGCGTCATCAGGGTTGAGCTTGAGATGTTCCTCGGCGACTTTGACACCTCGTTGCCGCACTGCTCGACCGTCCTCCGGTCTTCCCACATCGTCGTAGATCTGCGCTGAGAGCAGGGGAATCTGATAGTCCTCCGGACGCAGCTCTGCGGCGCTCTCATAGAACTCGATGGCCTTATCCGAGTCGCCAGCAGTGAAGTGGTGGCGAGCGTAGAAGTAGTGGGCTTCGAACAGCCTCGGGTTCAAGCGGAGAGCCGTCTCGAAATACTGTCCGGCCTCTTCGGGTCTGCCACTTTGCGAGAGGGCCACTCCCCGAGAGACATGCGCTTCCGGCAACTCGGGATCGAGCTCGAGCGCCTTGGCGCTCGCTGCCAGCGCTCTTTCCCGGTACTCCGGCGAGCGGCCCGAGTTAGCGTAGAGAAACGCGCTGCAGTCTGCAATTCCGGCATAGGCGAGGGCGTACTGATCGTCGAGCTCGATGGCGCGAGAGAACATATCCAGGGCGAACTCCATCCCCCGACCGTGGTATTGAGCGAAATAGCGCCGCCCTCGCAAGTAGAAGTCGTAGGCTCCCACAACCTGCGTCGGCGGCTTCTCGAGCGCCCGCTTCTCTGCGGTGGATGGCAGGACGCCGATGGCGCTCACGACGCCGTTGATGAGCTCCTTCTCGATCCTGAAGACGTCCTGAAGCTCCTCGTCGAAATTACCTGACCAGAGCTCCTGCCCGCTGGCCACACAAGTCAGCTGGGTCGTGACAGCCAGCCGATCCCCGGACCTCTGCACGCTTCCCTCGAGGATCGTCTCGACTCCCAACCGGCGGCCGATCTCCCGTACGCTCAGATCCTGCTCGGCCAGCGAAAAGGCCAGGCCACGGGCGATGACTCTCAGACCCCGGATCTTGGTCAAACTGGTGATCAACTCCTCAGCCAGACCGTGGCTGAAATGCTCCTGGTCTCCGAGAGGGCTCAAATCGGCGAAGGGTAGGACCGCGACCGATCGATATCGGGGACCCGCCTGCTTCTCGCCCACCTCCGGACCTGTGGCCTCGCCCTCGGCGATGTCCAAGAGCTCCTCGGCCTTCTCGAGGCCCGCCCTGAAAGCATCAGACCCAACCCAGTCCTTCTTGAGCAACGTATCGATCTCGAGAGTGCTCAAGGCCACTCGATAGGCTTCGATTCGGGCCGCTCGACGATGCAGCTCATCCGCCTCATCTCCGTCGATGGGTGCCTCCACCGTCCTGGCCAGACTCTCCTGCCCCGACCTGCACAGGTCTTCCAGCCCATCACGGTCGGGCTGACCTTCGATCTTCTCGAGGATTCGCTCTTCGGCCAGCCTCGCTTGTCGCAGGGGCTCATGGAGTGGCCGTGCGGCTCGGAGCCATTTCCGCACAGCAAGCTCTCGAGGCAGCAGCCAGAGATCCCGGGCCGTCAGGATGGCAGCCATGGCTCCAAGGACCAGCATGGGTATCAGCGACCACCATCTCTGGGCTAGCGACGCTTCTCCGACAGTGCCAGATTGCGTCGCCGCGTTGATCACCACCAGGACGAAGGCAGCTCCGGCGAGGCCGTACGCGACAAATCGAACTCTCGCCGCTCGACGGACCACCAGAGCCTCGAGATCGGCGACGCTGCGCTTGGGCTTCCTTCTCATGGTTCGTAGGCCACAACAACCATGGTGATGTCGTCCTGCGGCGCCTGGCCGCCCAGGTGCGTCCAGAAGTCTTCGGCCAGGCCGTCGGCAATCGCTTGGGGGTCCTGGCCGGCCAGCTCCCGCAGACGGTCGCCAAGACGATCCCATCCGTAGACCTCACCGTCCGCGTCCAGCGCTTCGATGCAGCCATCTGTCACCAGGACGATTCGATTGCCGGGCTGCAGGGTCTCCTCGAGGACCGAGTAGTCGACCTCGCGGCGCACACCCAACGGATACGAGGACTGCTCCAGCTCGCGCACCTCAGCACCGGATACCAACAACGGGAAGACGTGCCCAGCGTTGACCCAGGTGAGACGGTGCTGCGACGACATCGATCTCCAGCAGGGCCAGCGTCATGAGACGGCGACGACCGACCGTGTCGCACATCATTCGGTTCATCTCCACCATCGACTCGTCCAGGCTGCGACCAGCCGAGACGTGGGTGTAGAGGGCGCTCTTCATCATGCTGCTGACCATGGAGCTGTCCAGCCCATGACCACTGGCATCGCCGACCGCCACCAGCAGGCGACCGGGGGCGGTGACGTAGAAATCGAAGAAATCGCCCCCCACTTCGCTCGATGGGCGATAGAAATGGGCCACCGCCAACCCGGGGACTTCGGGAGCCTCGCTGGGCAGGATCGAGCGCTGGAGCTCCTGGGCCAAGCGCACTTCTTCCCGGATGCGATCCGAGGCGGGCGTGCTTCCCTCCCCCACTTTGGCTCCCTCCACCTTCGATCGGACCACCTCCTCGAGGAGTCGGACCCGGCCACGCAGAGGATCGCTGACGGCGGTCAGTACATCGGCACTTGAACCTGCGACCCCGGCGCTCTCGAGAACGAGCAGAAACGACTCCAGCACCGATCGCCGACGGCTGGTTTCACGCTCCAGTACCGCGAGTTTCACGTCTTGAAGATCGAGCTGGGTCAGGAGCTTCTCCAGGGGCACACGGTCGGCATCCGACATCGGCTTGGACAGAGCCGCTGCAACTTCCTTTCGCAAGTCGCGTGCTGTGGAGGACCGTGCCAAGAGCGGCTCGGCCCGATCCAGCCAAGCCACGAGATCCAGAGCGCTCGCCTCCCCTCGCGAGACATCGGCCGTCGCCTCGGGGCTGATGGGCCGCAGAGCTTCGCGGGCCGCCTCGGCGCCCGCCAGAAGCTTCTCTCGCAGATCCCGAATCTCGGTCGAGCTGCTGGCATCGGCCTGACGCGCAGCTCTCGGCCCAGGACCTGGTCAGGCGCTGATGCTCTTCTTCGCGGCCCCGCCGACCCAGCACGCTCCAGACGACCCAATGACCCGCCACCAGGACTCCCCACGCCGCCAAGGGATACAGACTCCAGGGGGTTGCCATCCCGTCGATGAGGACGTTCAACAGCACAAGAAAGAGGCAGATGGCTGCCCACGTCACAGCATGAAGAAGAAACGAGGTTCTGCGATCCTCAGCATCCGCAGGACCACCGCCTCCGTCTCAGCCGAGGGCGAGAGCAGAAGCTGGGGAGCAAACCTGGAAGAAGACATGCGAGAAGCTCAGAATACGAGTTCCGATAATCCTACGGCAATTCGAGGACTTCCATAACGGTGCCAGAACGCCCCTCAGTCGTACAATACGTTGAACAGTCGTGCAAGGTTGAGCTGGCAGCTCCGCAATGATCGGCCAAACCATCGGTCACTACAGGATTCTCGAGAGGCTCGGCGAGGGGGGTATGGGTGTGGTCTACCTGGCCGAAGACACCACTCTCAAGCGGCAGGTCGCTCTCAAAGCCCTGCCGCCGGAGATGGCAGCCAACGAGGAGCACCTCGACCGGTTTCAGCGCGAGGCCGAAGCCCTAGCGGCGCTCGACCACCCCAATATTGTCACCATCTTCTCCGTCGAAAAGGCCACCCTCCGTGGCGGGAAGAGAGTTCCACTTCCTGACCATGCAACTTGTCAAGGGTCAGCAACTTTCCGATGCGATTCCGGCGGGTGGCATGACCCTGGAACGAGTTCTTCGACTTGGCAATCCCGCTTGCCGATGCCTTGGCTGCGGCCCACGAGAACGGAGTCATTCACCGTGATCTCAAACCTGCCAACATCATGGTCACCGATCAGGAGCAGGTAAAGGTCTTGGACTTCGGACTGGCCAAGCTACGCTTGGACGCTGCTCCGGTCGACGAATCGGAACTTGTCCACTTCTCCACTCACCGAAGCGGGCAGCAGTTATCGGGACGATGCCCTACATGTCTCCAGAGCAGATCCAGGGCAAGGATCTCGATCACCGTACCGACATCTTCTCGCTTGGCAACGTCTTGTTCGAGATGGCCATCGGGGAGCGGCCCTTCCATGGTGAGACCTCTGCCGACTTGATCTCCTCGATCCTGCGTGACGAGCCTCGATCCATCGACACATTACGCGCCGATCTCCCCCATCATCTGGGTCGCATCATCCGCCACTGTCTCGAAAAGGACGCGCAAGGTCGCTTCCAGACCGCTCGCGACATCTGCAACGAGCTCAAGGGCCTACAGGAGGAGCTCACACTCATGTCTGGCCGAGTCACACCGGAGGCAGGGACGGCCACGGAGATGTCTCCCAAGATTCGAGCTGTAGCGGTTCTTCCCTTGGAGAATCTCTCGGGTGACGCGACACAGGAGTACTTTGCCGACGGTATGACTGAAGCGCTCATCACAGATCTCGCCAAGATCGGTGCTCTCAAGGTGATCTCGCGCACTTCGGTCATGCAGTACAAAGGGGTCCACAAACCTCTTCCCCAGATCGCCAAAGAGCTGGGGGTCGATGCCGTCATCGAGGGCTCGGTACTGCGCATCGGCGACCGAGTCCGCATCGCCACACAGCTCATCGATGCACGCAGTGACGAACACCTCTGGGCCGAGAACTACGACCACGATGTGCGAGACATCCTGGCACTGATGAGCGTAGTCGCGCGCAGCGTGGCCGGTGAGGTAAGGGTTCAGCTGACCCAACAAGAACGATCGCTCCTGGCAAGGACCACCCAGGTGGACCCGGAGGCCCACGAGCTTTACCTCAAGGGAAGGTACTTTCTTGGCCAATTGACACGAGAAGGTGTGGACCAAGCCAAGGATATGATGCGGGCATCCATTGCAAGAGATCCTGGCTACGCACAAGCCCATGCGGGTCTGGCCGACGCCCACCTGACCTTTGTCCTCTTCGGTTGGCAGGACTACTCGCAAGGGCTCCCTTTGGCGCGAACTGCTGTCGAGGAGGCGCTAGCGCTGGACAAGACCCTAGCCGACGCGCACGCCATCCTTGCCAGCGTCGACGCCAGAGAACGTGATTTCCAGCAGGCGGAAGCGGGGTTCCGGCGGGCCATCCTTCTGAGTCCCAGCCACGCCCGTGCTCATGGTGACTACTCGAACCTGTTGGTGTGGCTCAACCGGATGGAGGAAGCGATTGGTCAAGCCCGCAAGGCCTTGGAGCTCGAGCCCCTGTCGCTGAAAGTCAGGCATCGATCTGATGTCGGCCCATTATTACGCTCGACAGTACGAGGCCGCTGAGCGTCAGATTCGAGAAGTGCTCGCCCTTCATCCAGGAGCACCCTACGCTGAGTGGTGTCTTGGGGTTTCGCTCGCCCAGCAAGGCCGCTACGACGACGCCATCGAGAGATTTCTCGGACGGCAGGTACCGACCGCTGCGACGAACTGGGCACTGGGCTATATCTATGGCATCGCCGGTATGCGCGAGAAGGCGCAGGAGGTTCTGGACTACCTTCTGGTGAAGTCGAAGAAGCAGTTCGTCAGCCCGTCGATGATCGCCTACGTGTATCTCGGCCTGGGGGACACCGACACGGCGCTCGATCTGCTGGAGGAGACCTTCGAAGAAAAAGGTGGCCGTCTGATCTACCTACAGGTCGACCCCTGGCTCGACCCTCTCCGCGACAACCCCCGATTCCAGGACCTGGTGGGGCGCATGAACTTCCCAGCCCTTTAACTGACCCGCAGACCTCGGTTTCGTAGGGGGCGGTTTCTGTGCCGGCCCGAGGCCTGACCACGCCTACCATCCGCTTCGGGGCACGCTGCTCCTCGGCGCTTCACTTCGGCACCAACTCCGGCAGCGTCTGGGTCCAACCCACCGCGACATCAACTCCTTCGACTGTAGGCATCTCATCGGGGAATTGAACAAGGACAAATCTTCCATCCGGGCACACGTCGAACTGGCCCGGGAACATTGTCGTCTCGAACAGCTCGAATGGAGCCCCTGCCACCAGCGGTGGACCGAGGTCCATGGGCACCGACATGATCTTGACACCCATCGGAGTGAATCCAGAGGCAAAGTACAGCTCCTTGCCATCATGAGACCAGACAGGAGTCTGCCCTCCGTTCCTCGAAACACGGATCTTGCTCCCGAGTCCTGGATATGCCTGGACATAGACCTCCGGACGGCCTGTCTCATCTGACTGGTAGGCCACCCAAGAGCCATCCGGCGAGACCCGTGGGAAGTCTTCGTTGTGTTTGGAAGCAATCAGTGGATAGGCCTTCTCGTCGCCAGAAACGGGAAGAACCCAGATATCCCAATTCGCCTCCCCGGTCGCCTCCAGCGAAGCCACGATCTCCAAGCCATCGGGGGTGAAAGACATGGGCCACCAGAAGCCGTCCGGGGCTGGGATCATCGCCGGGGGCGTACTGCCATCGATACTCTGCCAATAGGGCTTACGCCCGTCTCCTCCGGATGAGCTGAAGGCCACGCGTTGGCCATCGGGGGCCCAGATGGGTCTGTTGTTGCTGCGGGATGGAGTCAGGCGAATCATGGTTCGCCGATCGAGCTCGAGCAGCCAGATGTTGGCGTTGGCGGCATCGATATCGAGAACCAGCGAACGACCATCGGGCGCGCAGCTGGCGGCCTGATAGGGCAATTCGTCTTCGGTAACCAGCTCGGAGTTTCCTTCTCGATCGATCCATACCAGACGCCGGGGCTCGTCGACCTCGTCACCGGCAAAATAGGCCAAGGTTCCGCCTCTACCGACCGCGAAGTCTGCTCCACCGGTCAACGGCGAAGTCACGACTCCATCCACCACTTTCACGCTGCGGCCGCTGGTCTTCAAAGTCTCAGGGTCGAAGGAGACCGCCAAGAGAGAGCCCTCCCTGGCGTACAAGAGGTAACCCGGTTCGACATACCGTCCGAAGCTGCCGTTCTCCACCACCGTCACCCGATCGCCGGTTTCGAGATTCAAGGCGTCGATTCGCGCCTCGTCAAAGGTCAGAATCTCCGAGGTCGCCACCGTGAACAGGATCGTTCGACCGTCGGGCAGCAGGTCCGGATACCTGTGGCTCCTTTCGCCCTTCTCGGCATCGGGAAAGGTGACCTGGACATTGCCACTGCCGTCGGAATTGATCCTCCACAGTCCCGCCTCGGTATCGGGTCCGTAGAAGATCACGTCGTCATCTCGCCAGACGCCTCCACGTGGGGTGGACACCTGAACCAAAGGCGTCACCGCCCCGCTCTGCAACTCGACGATCTTGAGCTTGCTGTCCAGCAACGAGAAGAAACCCAGTCGCTCGCCGTCGGGAGAGAAGAAGGGGCTGACACCGGTCTCACCGCCGAGAATCGGCCGCGCCTGCAAAGTCCCCAGCGCCCGCAGGTGGAGCTGAAACATCGGGCCGGCCTCCGACTCCACCGTGGCGGTGTAGGCGATCTTCCTCCCGTCGCGCGAGACCGCAATGCTGTTGGGAAGGGGTGCCACCATGGCAGGGGGATCGTTGAAGCGAAACCAGACCGGCTCGGCAACGGTGGCCGTCTCCGTCGGTTGGGTCGACGCCCACATCAGGAGCGCCCCAGCGACCAGCGTCATGATTGCGGCCGCGAGCCACCCTGCCAGGGAGACCTTGCTCAGACCGGGTCTTCGCCGCGGACTTCATCGACCTGCCAGGCCTCGGGATCGGCGAGCCCCTCGGCCAGCTCGAGTCGCGCATCGGCGATGTCGTGCAGACGCTCGTGCGGCTCTTTGCGAGTGCAACGGACCATGAGACGTTTGAGCGGGCCAGGAGTTCCCGGCGGTAGAGCGGTCCAATCGGGGTCCCGAGTCACCACCGCGGCGATCACATCGGTCACCGTTTTGCCATCAAAGGTCTTCTGTCCCGTCAACATCTCGAACAGCAGCACACCGAAGGCCCAGATGTCGGCCCGACGATCGACCTCCGCCACCTCGCGCCTGCTCGGGAGACATATAGGAAGCGGTGCCCAGGATGACTCCGGCCTGGGTCATCTGCGCTGTCAGCGTGGGTGACATGGAAAGCAGATTGCCAGCCCCGGATCCGGACTTCCCGTCCAGTGCTGGATCCAGCGCCTTGGCCAGACCGAAGTCCAGCACCTTGACCTTACGATCGGGTGTCAGCTTGACGTTGGCCGGCTTGAGATCCCGGTGGATGACCCCCTGCTCGTGGGCTGCCTCCAGGGCCTCGGCGATCTGCAGCGCCACGGGCA
This sequence comes from uncultured Acidobacteriota bacterium, assembly GCA_963719055.1. Lineage (GTDB taxonomy): Bacteria > Acidobacteriota > Thermoanaerobaculia > Multivoradales > JAHEKO01 > CAXMQZ01. The sequence continues at coordinate 105,827 of CAVRAU010000021.1, forward strand.
GAGCCTCATCGATCGGCATCGATCCGCGCGCAATGCGCTCCTGCAGATCCTCACCCTCGACCAGTTCCATGACGAGGAAGTCGATCGTCGCGCGGCGGCCGCCATCCGGTCGCTAGGCCCTCCGACGCCGGCACGTAGACTGGCCGCTCGGCCAGTCGGCCGATTCGAGAGAGTAGATCCCGCAATATTCGGATGATTCAGCGACGCCAGGACCTTGGCCTCGCGCTCGAATCGCGCCAGACGCTCGGGATCGCCCGCCACCGCCTCGGGCAACACCTTGATCGCCACCTCCCGCCCGAGCTTGGTGTCCTCGGCACGGTAGACCTCACCCATGCCGCCCTCACCGAGCTTGGCGGTGATCTTGAAATGGGAAAGCGATGTGCCAATCATGAAGTGCACGTAGTTTACGTGATCCGTATTGCAGTCGGGGAAGGCCGGCACAGAGGCCGGCCACTACGCCCACAGACGGCCAGCACAGAGGCCGGCCACTACGAATCAGAAGGCGATGACGTCAGCTTCTGATCCAGCGCCATGAATTCGTCGAACAGACGACTTCGCATATCCAGCAGGGTCGAGATCGCCTTCTTCCGTCGGGCCAACGTGAAGTGCACCCGGATCGTGCGGAACGTCTCGGTGGCGATCTGGCGGTACTGGAGTGCCAGCAGACCGCCGAAGGCGCTGAGGACAAAAGCGATGACTCCCGTCAGGACCCGCGCACGGGGAATCTCCGGGTAGAGATCGGCCACCGCACCCTCTCCCCAGCCCACGAGCCACGCCACCAGGAGCCAGGTGATGGGAAAGAGAATCGCTCCGCCGAGGATCTTGAGCGTGGCCTCGTCCTTGTAGTGACTGGCTACGACCTTGTTGAACCCCATGATGATCAGGGCGGGCAGGAGGTTGACCACCACTCCGATGACGAGAACTGGCGGCAACACGAGGTAGACCAGTAGAAACTCGAGTAGCCAGCCAGAACGCTCTGCGCGGTGAAGCGACCCAGGCTTTTCCATCCAGCTCGTAGCCCTCGATTCTCAAGGCACTCAGGAGTTTGTCGTAGCGGGCGACTCCACGCAGCAGATGGCGCGTCTCCTGCGGATACTTCTGAACGGCGGCCTGATAACCCTTCCAGATCGTGGCGAAGTGACGAATGCGATCGACAATGCCCGGAGCCTCCGATTTGGTTCCCGCTCGAGCTGCTCCTTCGGCATGGAGCAACTTGCGGGCCTGATGCATCAGGTGGTGGAGATCCCAGCTCTCGGTGGCCATGACGACCTCGCCGAGCACCCGATCAAACTCTGCCGTGAGCAGTTTGGCTTGAATTCGCTTCTCCTCCGGATCTGAAGAAGGCACTGCGAGCCCCTTGTCGATCTCGAGAGGCGGATGAACCGCCACCAGAAGCTGGGACCCGAAGAGCCGCTTGTCGCTGTAGTGCAGACCAACCGGGATGACGACTGGCGGTGGCTCGCCCTCGGGCGTCAATTCCACAGCCCGGTAGTACAGATAGGCAGCGCCCGTCTTGATCTCGGCCAGATGCGGCGCGTCATGGCTGGTACCCTCCGGGAACAGAGCGGAGCAACCGCCGTCCGCAATCGCTTTCGCCAGGGCGTCGATGGCCTGTCGATTCGCAGACTGTCGATCGGAGTTCGACTTGCCTTCCTGCATGTCCCGGCGCCGATAGATGGGCACCGCACCCAGTCGACGCAGGATCCAGCCCAGCCCCGGCCACTGGAATAGACCATGCCTGGCTCCCACTACGAGCGGACGCGGAAAATGGCTCAGCAGCACCCCCCCGTCGATGATTCCGTTGGGATGCCAGGAAACCGCCAGGACGCCTCGGTCCGTCGGGACATTGGCCGAGCCCGTCACCTCGATTCTGCGGAAGAAGACTCCCAGAACCAACCGAAAGTACCGGAGGATGGCTTGTTGAGCACTAGGCACGGTGAGGAGATGTTAACCCAGCACCTCACGAGGCGGGTCAGCGAACGGAATGCTAGCCTCGTCTCTCGACAAGAGGAGGATCCCATGCCTATCGCCCAATCCATGCTGCCCGAGTTCGATCACGAGATGGCCAACGCCCGCGTGTGCCTATCGCGGATTCCAGCTGACAAGCTCGACTGGAAGGCTCACGAGAAGTCCTACGACTTGCGTGGACTGGCCACCCATATCGCCAACTTGCCGAAATGGACCGTGATGACCCTCGACGAATCCTCTTTCGACATGGAGCCGGAGGGTGAAGAGCCCATCACCGAGGAGCCCATCGAATCTGTCGAAGGCGCTCTGGAGATGTTCGATGCCAGTGTGGCAGCCGCACGCGAAGTCCATCGCCAACGCCAGTGACGAGACGATGATGGCGACCTGGTCACTGCTGAAGGGGGCGAAGAAGTCCTGACGATGCCGAGAGTGGCCGTGCTGCGCAGCTTCATCATGAACCACATGATCCACCACCGCGCACAACTTACCGTCTACCTGCGCCTCAACGACGTCCCAGTCCCGGCACTCTACGGACCCAGCGCCGACGAATCGGGACAATAGAGAATCACTTCCCCAGGTAGAGAACACCGGCGAGCGAGGCGAAGTCCCGGTCACTGGTGACGAGTGTTCATCCTCAACTGGGCGCAGAATCTCGCGCCTGCGGTTGATTGACCCGCGAGAAGAGCTCTGCCCCGCTCAGAAGAGCGAGGACGTCCAGCGCTGGATATAGCCGTTGACCCTGAGTTTGCGCCTGGTGTTCTTGCGAGCTCATGTAGCGCACCTTTCCGAAGACCGGACGTTCGGGACCCCAGGCGCGATCGAAACGGCCGAGGACCCAGAGGATGCCCGTGTAGGAATTCGGATTGCGGCCATCGATGGCGTATTTGTTATTGAGCTCGATCATGATGTCGAGGGCTTCCTGCGGGCTGCGGCTCCAATGCAGGATCTTCTTGCCCCACAGCATTCGCAGGTAGTTGTGGATTCGGCCCGTCGCCCGGAGCTCGTTCTGGGCAGCATTCCAGAGATCGTCGTGGGTTGCCGCCTTCTCGAACTCGTCCAGACTGTACATATAGGGTCGCTCGTCGAGAGCATGGACTGCCAGCGATTCGCGAGCCCAGTCTGACAGCGCCGAATACTCGCCATGATCCGGTCGGTGGTGGCAGAAGTTGTAGCCCAGCTCGCGCCAGGTCACGAGCTCGTCGAGAAAGGACTCGGTCGAGGCTTCGAGATTCCACCACCCCTTACGGGCACCCTTTCGATCGTCTGCCAGTTTCCAGGGCGTCCAATCTTCCCTTCTGGCGACGGCATCGAGGATCTGATGAGCCGAGACGTGACCGAAGTGCAGGTAAGGGGAGAGTCCACTGGTGGCTGTAGCCTCGGGCTGATTCCGATCCTCGCCATAGCGTTCGAGTCGCTCTTCGAGAAAACGATCCAGCCGGTTCTGCCCTGCCCCGAATCCTCCTTTTTCGTCGACCGGTGCTATCGCGTGGTCAATGGGTAGACCGTCCAGATCTTCCCCCCCTGATAGCAGCTTCGCCGAAGCCCGCGGCCAGCGCTTGGCGATGCTCTCCGGCACCCCAGGAAAGGGACGCAACTCCTCGTTTTCCGAGAGCCTGCTGTTGGGCATCTCGCTGAGGTGGTCGGCCAGTTTCTTCTGCAGGAAGCGCCGGAAGTCGTAGGCCCGCGTGAAACACCGGTCGCCAACTCGGATCGGTAGCAGCCCGTTCGAATCCACTGCCTCGAGCTTCACATCGATTTTGGTGGCCGCCGCATCGACCATTCTCGGCAGAAAGAACGTCGGGAACTCGTCGGTGACGACGACTGCCGCATGCTGAGCCAGTGCCTGCAAGAGCCCTTTGCCAGCCCCTTTCTCAGGCTCGACGTAGGGGTAGTAACCGACTCCCGTCCCCTCCAGGGCCGCCTCGTTGTCCGCCATTCCATCGAGGACAAAGCGGTGGATGCGGTCGCTGGCCCAAGGATAGTCACAGCGCAGGGCCTCGAACACCAGCAGCGGCTTGCCGAGCTCCGTCGCCCATTCGATCGCCCGATCGAAGCGCGAAGTTCCAGCGCACCCGACGGGCGGCAATCATCCAATAGAGAACGAAGTCACCCGCCGGCGCGAATCGGTGCTCGGTTCTTTTCATCGATGCGGTAGTCAACATTGGACCGTCATTGGAGAGATTCGTCGCCCGCCAGCCCTGTCGATCTCGACACTCTCAAATGTCTCGAGATCGGCTTGTGAAGTCGTCTCCGACAAAGAAGAGGCTGCGTTCGACTCTCCCTACGTCCCGGCGACCGGAAGAGTCTCTGGAACCGGTGATCTTGGGTGTAGAAACGACCGCCACTTCGATTCTTGCTCTCCCTGCAAGCTTCGCTACCTCGTCGACCAGCGCCTCGACATCCGGGTTCTTGATATTCAGCGACATGGAACGCTCCGTTTCGACCATTTTACACCAGTCCCTATTTTATTTTCCTTTGTAGAATCCAACAGCTCTCTATCTCCTAGTGTCCAGGAGGACTGGAGCCTGCCATTCTGGCAGGTTGAATGATCGACACTTCGTCTTCCGTGCAACGGATTGCCAAGAAAGGCCCGCCTCCGTGCCGGCCTCGAGAAGCTCAAGGAGAGACAGGCTGATGATCGGCACAACCCTCTCGAACCAGGTAGGGGAGAGCCTCTGAGCGGGCCTTCCCATTCGAGGGATAGAGTAGAGTAAAGACACCTCGATGATCTGTCCCAGGTGCGACGACGACGTCTCTCCCTCGCAGGGCCGATGCCCGAACTGCGACGAGATTCTCGAGCCCCAGGTAGGTACTTCGGCAGGCGAGGATCTCTCCGAAGACTCCACTCTGCTGATCCCCGGTGATGCGGACGACTTGGACGCGGACAGGACTCTACTCGCGTCCCCGGCTGGTCTGGAGTCGGACGAGACGATTCTCGACTCGTTCGTCGATGGCGATTCAGCGACGCTCCTGGATTCTGGTCAGGATGACGATGTCACCCAGCTCGACTCCGGCGCCGGTGGAGTCGCGCCTGCGAAGAGAGACAGCGGTCCCTTGGAGCTCGGCCAGGAATTCGGCAAGCGCTACCACATCATCAAGCTGCTCGGTCTGGGGGGAATGGGCGCTGTCTATCAGGCTTGGGACATCGTCTTGGGGATCTTGGTGGCGCTCAAGGTAGTCCGCCCGGAGGTCGGTGCCGACCCGAAGATGGCTGCCGAGCTCGATCAGCGATTCAAGCGTGAACTGCTGCTCGCCCGTGAGGTGACTCACAAGAACGTCGTGCGCATTCATGACCTGGGCGAGATCGATGGCATCAAGTACATCACCATGAGTTTCATCGACGGTGAGGACCTCTCCTCCGTCCTCAAGCGCGAGGGCAAGCTCCCGGTATCGCAAGCGCTACCGATCATGCGCTCCGTTCTGTCTGGGTTGCTTGCCGCCCACGACGCCGGAGTCGTTCATCGCGATCTGAAACCGGCCAACATCATGATCAGCAGCGAAGACGGCGAGGCTCACCTGATGGACTTCGGTGTTGCCCGGTCTACAGGTGACGCCGCCTCGAGGACGCCCTCGATCGCAGGTCTGGATATCAAGAAGTTGGACATTCCCGATCTGGGACAGACGATGGCCGGGGCGGTGGTCGGGACGCTCGAATACATGTCACCCGAGCAGTTTCGCGGGCAGGTCGCCGACCAGCGCTCCGACCTCTATACCTTCGGTCTCATCTTCTACGACATGCTGGTGGGAGGCGGCCGTGCCAAGAGCGCCAAGAGCGCCGTCTCGGAAGTGGTCAAACGATCCGAAGTGGCACCGGCACCGATTCGCACGCTCGTCCCCGAGGTACCCGAGGCCCTCGAGAAGATCATTGCGGGCTGCCTCGAGCCGAGCCTGGACGATCGCTATCAGACGACAACAGAACTGGCGGAGGACATCGAGCAGCTCGACGAGGCGGGGAAACTCAAGCCCGTCAAGCGGCTTCTCACCGGCCGGATGTTGGCGGCCACCCTGGGCCTCGTCCTGGCCCTGTCTGGCGGGCACCTGGTGGCTGGCAACCTCCCGAGCCCCCGAGGAACAGCCCGATCCAATGTCGATCTTGATCGCCGACATCGACAACCAGACGGGGGACGCCACGTTCAACGGCGCCGTCGAACAAGCCTTGGACATCGCGATGGAGGGAGCCGGCTTTATCAGCTCGTACTCCAGGCCCAAGGCTCAGAAAGTCGCCACCCAGCTGCTTCCCGACAGCGCCCTCGATGCCACCATGGCCAGACTCGTGTCTCGCCGCGAGGGTATCGACGTCGTGCTCGCGGGTTCTATCGTCGAGAAGGGCTCCGGTTACCGCATCACGGTCAAGGCCCTCGACGCGGCCTCCGAATCCGAGGACGTCGAGCCTTTGGCCACAGTCAAGGAATCCGCCAAGTCCAAGGAGGATGTGCTGCCCGCTGTCGGTCGCCTGGCCTCGGATCTGCGACGGAAGCTCGGTGACACGGAACCGGCAAGCGTCCGAATGGCCGCCGCCGAGACCTTTACCGCCGCCTCCCTCGAGGCCATGAGCGCCTATGCGGAGGGTCAGGCCTTGTCGGTGCAAGGGCAGTTCATGGAGGCCTTGGATTCCTACAAACAGGCGGTTACAGAGGATCCCGAGTTCGGTCGAGCCTACGCTGGCATGGGTGTCGTCTACGGGAATCTGCGGCAACCAGACGAAGCGGAAGAGAGCTATCAGAAGGCCCTGCAGTATGTCGACCGGATGTCAGAGCGCGAGCGCTACCGCACCCTGGGGGGCTATTACCTGCTGGTTTCGAGAAACTACCCCGAGGCGATCGCCAGCTACGAGAAGCTCGTCGAGCTCTACCCCGCTGACGGGGGCGGCCACTCGAATCTCGCTCTTTCGTATCTCTACGAGCGGCATTTCGAGAAAGCCGTCCAGGAGGGCAAGGTGGCGGTCGATCTCGACCCGGGCAACATGCTCAAACGAATGAACTACTCGATGTACGCGATGTACGCCGGGGACTTCGAAACCTCTATCGCCCAATCCCAAAAGGTGCTGGAGCAGAACCCCTCCTTTGGTTACGCCATCTTTACGGCCGCCCGGTCAGCCGCGGCAGATGATCGGCTGGAGGAAGCCGGCCAGATGTACGAGGACCTGGGAAGCTCCGACGCCCTCGGTGCCGCGCTGGCCCCGATCGGTCGCGCCGATCTCGCCATGACCTCGGGCCTCTACGGTCAAGCGGCCGGCATACTCGAACCGCTGGCCCCTCTGTCCGGTGCGTCGGCGGAGAGCGCACCCGTCCTGGTCATGCTGGCCGAGTCCTACTTGGCACTCGGGCGCCTCGATGAGGCCAAACAGCTGGCGAGTCTGGCAGCATCTCTCAACGACCAGGAGAGCGTTCTCTACCCGGCTGCCCGGGTCTTGATCAGCGCCGGTGATCTGGAGGGTGGGAAGGAGATCGCGACCACGCTCGAGAGTCAGCTCCAGACCCAGACCGTAGCCTACGCGAGACTGATCGAGGGAGAGATCGCTCTCCGCGAGGGTCGGTTACTCGAGGCTATCGAGTCGCTACGCGACGGGCGAGAGCGGCACGACAACTGGTTTGCCCACTTTCTTCTCGGTCGGGCTTATGTCGAGGGAGAGCAATTCGCCGAGGCCTTGGGCGAGCTCGAGATCAGCCTCGACCGCAAGGGCGAGATCGTCGACCTCTTCCTCATCGACAGTGCCACGTTACGGTACCTGCCACCGGTCTACTACTGGCTCGGCCGAGCTCAGGAAGGGCTGGGTAGCACGGTGCCGGCGCGCAGCAACTACCGTAAGTACCTCGAGCTACGTGGCAATACCGACGCTCCCGACCCCTTGGCTGCGGACGCCAGCCACCGCTGGAGCGCGCTCGAGGCGCCCCAGGAGGCTGCAGGCTGAGACCGCTCTACTTGATCTTGACAACAAACAGATCTCCGTCGTCCGTCTGATCGTTGATCTGCCAGGTCTTACCGCTGTAGACCCGAATCCAGTAACAAGCACCCCGGACGGTGTTGTCGGTGTCCCAGTTGAGTTGATGGACAAAACTCCCACCGGAGTAATGGTAGTCGCTGTTTCCTGGGAACAACACCTGCTCCAGTTCGGTGCCGTCACCGACCGAGCCACAGTTGTCGTAGGGACCCCATACTCTGACCTCTGGCATCGCGTCGGCGCTGTCGACCGGCTGACCGGTAGACGGATCCGCATACTGCCAGTTGACGGGGAAGGCGCTGCCGCGGTTGACTCGTGGAATGGGTCTCACTTTCCAGGGACTTCGCAGCCCGAGGAAAGCCCAGTCAGGCACTCCATCCAGCACCATCACCGAGATCGTGCCGGTCGACTTCGAGAGAGCCGTCGGTGATGGCGTAGGTAAGAGTGTCGACACCAAGAAAGTTTATACCTGGAACGTAGGTCACGAGATTCCCGGTGAAGCTCACGGTGCCGCCGTTTGCCGAGTCGTCAACCGCTACTCCTGACAGCAAAAGAGGGTCATCGTCGGCGTCGTAATCGAGACCGAGAGCGATGCCCAGCGTGTTGAGAACCGGGTCAAAGGTGACCGATCCGTTCTCGGAGACCTCGACTGCATCCGCGATCGCGACGGGTGCCCTGTTGACGTTGCTGACGACCAACGCAAAGGTCTCGGAATCCGTCAGGTTCGGCGCGCCGTCGTCGGTCACCGTCACGGTCACCGGATACGTACCGGCATCCGTGAAGAGAGGTGTGCAAATGATGGAGCCGATACCGGGAGACAGCTCCACAAAGGTACAGAAGAGGGTCGGCAGGCCGGCGACACCCAAGGTCAGGGTATCCCCTGTATCGACATCCGCCGCAGAGAGGGCGACCTCCAGGTTGCCGCCCTCGTCCACGGTCTGTGATCCTATGGCCGCCAATATCGGGGCACGATTCACTTCTATCACCGTGAGAACGAACGTCTCGGAGTCGGACTGGGGCGGTGTGCCGCTATCAGTCACGGTCATCGTGATGTTGTAGGTCCCTGACTGCGTGAAGTCGGGAGAGCAATCGAGGGTGGCAGTCGGACCCGCAGATGTGAAGGTGCAGAAGCTCGGCTCGCCTGCAGAAGTCAGGGTCAAGGTGTCACCGACATCGGGATCCGTGGCCGAGATGCCGAAACTCAAGCTCCCGCCTTCGTCAACGCTCCTGGGCCCAATCGATGCCAACACCGGAGGATCAGCAGTGGCTTGCACACTCACAATGACCACAGCGCTGACCGTCGAGCAGACATCGTCTTGGTCACAGACGATGAACTCGAAGGAGTCAGTACCCGCAAAGTCCGGATCCGGCGTGTAGATGAACGACCCGTCGGGATCGAGAACCAGGACGCCGTTGTCCGGACCCGAGCCGGGGACGACCGCAAAGGTCAGGACATCGCCGCCGTCGGCATCGGTCGCCTCCAGGGTATCGATCAGCGAGCCATCTTCGGGCACGTCGAACGTCTGACCGCCCGTCGGGACGGGCGCGTCGTTGATCGGCGTGATGGTCACTGAAACGGTACCGACGTTCGAGTCGAACTCGTCATCGCTGGCGAGGAAGCCGAAGCTGTCGCTGCCGTTGACGTCAGGATTCGGTGTGTAGGTGAAAGCTCCAGTGTCTGTGTCGAGATCGACTTCTCCCTTCGTGGCGGAGGGATCTGCCAAAGCAAAGGTAAGGTCGTCGCCCTCGTCATCGTTCGCCACCAGACTTCCCGAATACGGGTTGTCCTCGTCGATCACGAAGCTGTCATCGACTGCGACGGGAGCGGTGTTGACCTCGACGATGATCGGGAAATTGGCGAACTCGAAGTTGTTGATTTCGTTGCTCTCCGAAACCTCCAGCAGATCGTCGACGAAGAGAATCAGGTAGTACTCACCACCGGTCAGATCCGTCGGTATGGTCAGGGAGCTACTGCCAAATAGCTCGCTGCCGAAGGCCTCCAGCGGGTTCGATGTCGAGGTCTCGTACACCCCCAGCGAGCGAAAACCGGGCTCGGCGATCAGGTCGGTCGTCGTCTTGCCCGGGTTTGCCTCGAGCCACCCTTCTGGATTGAAGGACGACAAGTAGAACCCGTGACGCAACGTCTCGCTTTCGTCCGCCGTGGCGTCGGTCCGGCCCTGATTCTCGAGCGTCCAACCATTCGCCGGAAAGACGATGGTCTGGCCGACTGTCACGGTGCCAGTTGCCAGCGGATCTGGGCCCAGGACCGGCAGCAGGTCCGGAGCGGTCGAGAAAAGGCAGTCCGTGGAAACCGCCGGGTCACAGGGGAGGGACACCACAGAGTAACTCGGTGGATCGAGATCGGGTCGGAACTCGACCGATCTCCGGCGTTGGCGACATCTGAAACGCCCGCAGGGTTACTTTGACTTCATCGGGCCGACGCGGCGCTTTGGTCGTACCGTCATCGAGCTCCGGGTTATTGAAGTCCGGCGACGATCCCGTTCCATCCCCAGGCGCCATCGTAAAGGTGGAGTTGATGACGAACGGGTTGATCACAAATGGATTGATGACGAACGGATTGATCACGAACGGGTTGATCACGAACGGGTTGGCGGGATCGTTGTAGACATTCGAGATGATCTGGTCCTGGGGGATGTTGTAGGAAGCACAAGGATCGGCCCCCGTTCCGAAGTCACCATTCCCCGAGGTCCGGTAGGTGATCAGCTGAAAAATGTAGTCGTCGAAGTACTGCTCGGCATTGTCGATGTTGATCAGCGACAAATAGCTCGAGGCGGTGCTGGTCTCACCCGCGCTGATGGTCCAGGTGGTGTCCACGACGTTGTAGACCTTGTCCTCATCCGGATCCCCAGGCGTCGTATTGATCACGAACGGATTGATGACAAAAGGATTGATCACGAACGGATTCGATAGCGAACCATTGATGACGAACGGATTGATCACGAACGGGTTGATGACGAACGGATCCTGCGTCTCCACCGTGCCCAGACCGTCGACCGGGGGTTGTTGGGATCTGGGTTGAAGGTCACAACACCGCTCTGTCCGCCAGCCACGGGATCGCCCTGCTGATCGATCTCCGTCACCGTGACTTGAATCGGTCCTTGAGCTCCGGCATCGACGTAGACCACTTGCGCAATGCTCGAGTATCGGAAGATCTCTACATCGCCGTCATCGACATCCAGAGCTTCGTCCAGGGCGAAAGAGGCGTCTTCGGCACCGAGGGTGATCTCCAGCCTGTAGTACCGGGTGACATCCGTGCCGTTCGACACCGACAGGGGGAAGCCGCGCCGCGCGTCCAACTGCTTATAGGACGTCGGTGCCGCCACGATGAGCTCGGCATCGATTCGCGCTGTCAGCACATCGGTGTTCCGCGAGCCTGCATTGACGCAGGCGCCACCGAGACCGGGCGGCCCGTAGGCCGAGTAACGGTAGGCCTCCTCGACCTCGGCAGGAAACGTAGGGGCCGCCAGGTTTCGGTTGTCAGCCCACACCGCACGGAAAGACTGGTAGGGCACATCCGTCGCCTCGGTGGCCCAGCGCCAGTCCCCAGGAATGGCCGAATCGAAGTTCGGCACCAACGCCAGAGACGGGCTCAGAAAAGTGTAGTCCCCACCAAAAGGAGTCGTGCCGGCGGCCGACTGAGGCTTGCCGAACGCGTTGATCCGACGCCTGCAGAGCGCGCCACCAGGAGCCGGTGAACAGACCTCGTCCACGTCATCCAACCTCTCGCCCGGTGGATCGCCATTGGTGAAGTCGGCAAAAGCACTGATCGGGTAGCGGGAGACCTGGGTGGTGGACAGACGCACGCCGGTCAAGGGATCCAGGAGCGTGGCTCGCAGATCGAGAAGTCGGTCGAGCCCACTGATAAAGCCCGTCGTGGGCGAAAGGTCGGTCGGCAGGATGGTGTCGTTGGCACCCAATAGACCTCGCGACTCGTAGTAGGTCAGCATGCATCGCCCACCCCCGCAGGAAAGGGCCGGCATGACTTGCGGCCCGGAAGGTCGGGCCAAAGGTAACGCGCCGAAACCATCAGGAGGCAGAGTAGGATCTCCGGCCTGATCCCGGTCGCCGAAATCGATGGCCTGGCGCGGCGCAACGTTCCCGTATTCGTCGAAGCCCTCCCAGCTGCGACCGTCGTCGATCGAGCGCATCATGACAATGCGTGGAGTTCCTAAAGGATCAGGCTGTCCAAAGGTCGGACTGCCAAGAGCAATATCCACCCGCTCCTGCCAGGCGACCAGAATGACGCCCTCCTGGGTCACTGTCGCCGAGGGAAAGCCGTTCGAACGAAAAGTCAGATCAGTGACCGGATTGGCAACCGTGCCGATTCCCAGGCTCGGCTGATCGAAGGCGGCGATGTCTTCGTTGCCGGTGAGCTTCTTCGGATTGCCAGGGAACGTGGCGCCATAGTTGGTCGAATCAATGGTCAGGATGGTGTCCGGATCGAAGAAGTGCCGCCAGAAGAGGTGGATGGTCCCACCTCCCGTGGTGCTGGGCGTCCCCGGGCGTGGATCCACGGCGATCCAGGTGCCCTGGTTCTGGTGGAAGGGCGGGTTGAGCTTTTGGGTCGAGTAGGTTGCACCGCTGTCGATGGATCGCGCAATCGTCACCTTGCTCCGAAACTTGCCGTCACTCTCCTGGCCATTGAAGGTCGTATAGCTGGCATAGACGTTGTAGCCACAACCTGCACCCTCTTCGCGTTTGGGGTCGACAACCAAGAAAGGCTTGTCGAGAAAGTACCCATTGTCAGCGTTGTTGCCTATCTCCAGGACTGTTGTCCGCAGGTATTGCCAGGTGTCCCCACCCTCGTCATTGTTCAGGTCCTCGTACGTCGAGACCACCATCTTGCTCTGCCCGCCGCGGGTGAAGGCCAGCCAGACCACCTCGACCCTGCCGCAAGGAGCTGCCGCAGCCACCGGATCGGTTGCGGCTTCGAGACCGTAGACCGGAGAATCCAGTGAGGCTTGGGCAGGATCAAAGGTCGCTCCCGGCACAAAGAACCCGCTCCAGGTAATACCGCCATCGTAGGAGCGGCTGCCGCCGACCCAGGCTTCTGCTGCGGCGACCTGCTTCGGAAGCTCGGGTTGGCCGGCAGGCTCAGAACGACCCCGAAACCAGGCCAGGAGGCGATCGAGCACACCCTTCTTCTCAGCGACGTTCTGGGTCTCGCCCAGTCCGGGATCGTCCGGGATATCGACGGCCCGATAGTCATTGAAAAACGCGATGACATGGTCCGGGTTCCGAGTCGAAACCGCGATCGTCGGCTCCACCTGCCTTTGCAGATAGAGATCACCCGTGAGCTCCGCATCCGGGGAGCCCGCATCGGACACCGGCAGTACGTTGATGTTTTGATTCGCCTGCTGTGCCACTCCGGGCAGACTGGCGCTCATGAGGCTGAGCGCCACGATCAGGACCCATCGCTTCATCGAACTCCTCCTTGACTGGCCAGTTTTGGCCATACTCCCACAAGACTCGGGACCCCTCTTCCCAAGCCTCGCAAGCCTTCCCCAGACTTCCAGGGTAGTCGCGCGAGTATTCCAGATAACGCCCCCGGTCCGCTACCCTTGCGGAAAATTTCCTACTTCCAGACTTCCGTCGACGCGTCCACCGTACCGATCTCCCTCGCGTCCAGTCCAACCGATAGAGTCATCGCCAACTCAGTATTTCAAGAAATGCAGAGTGGGCCGTGCAGCCTGCAGTAGAATCCAGGGACTTGATCGACGAAACGATTCTTCACTCGCAGATTGCCGCCGAGCTCGGCGAAGGCGGTATGGGTGAGGATTGCCGCCCCAGGGCTCCCGAGCGCCAGCGGCGGACCCACGTGAGGGTTACGGATCCATGAGCAAGAAGCCCGGCAGTGATCTCAAGCCCGGGGAGCCATCGGCTACCGAGGAGGATCTGCGCCGCCTGTTCAGGTTGTCATTAGACCTCATGTGCGTGGCCGGTCTCGATGGCTACTTCAAGAAGGTCAATCCTGCTTTCGAGAAGGTTCTCGGCTACGATCGGAAAGAGTTGCTCGACCGACAGTTCATCGAATTCGTTCATCCGGATGATCAGGAGGCGACCTTGAATGAGGTCGCGAACCTCGCGGAAGGGGCCATGACCATCGACTTCGAGAACCGGTACAGGACCCACAGCGGCGACTACCGGTGGCTGGCTTGGCGCTCCGCACCAGATGTAGAAAGCGGACTCATCTACGCCGTCGCCCGTGACATCACCGAGCAGAAGCGCAACCAGGTTCTGCTCGAGAGCCGGACCGAGGAGCTGGCTCGTTCGAACGCCGACCTGGAGCAGTTCGCTTACGTCGCCTCGCACGATCTGCGCGCGCCGCTGCGCTCCATCGTGACATTGGCGAAATTCATCGAGGACGACCTCGGCGATGAGATCCCCGAGCAGACCCGGGCTCACCTGATCGAGCTCGGACGCCGGACACTTCTGATGAAAGCACTGATCGACGATCTTCTGGTCTATGCGCAGGCGGGGAGAGTGTCAGAAGAGATTGTCGAAGTGGATGCGGCGAGACTGGTCCGCAGCATCGCTTTCATGCTCGATACACCGGAGGGATTCGAAATCAGCTTCGAAGGCGAGGTGCCGATCTTCGAGACTTTTCGCGGACCCCTCGAGCAGGTGCTGCGCAATCTCATCAGGCAACGCGGTCAAGCACCACGACCGCGCCGAGGGAGCGATTGTCATCACAGCACGCGACCAGGGGGACTTCTGGGAACTGGCGGTCCAAGACGACGGACCGGGTATGACCGACGAGGCCTACGCCCGCATCTTCGATGTCGATCGAGAACTCGAAAGTCCCCGAGGTCTGCAGGTCTCAGGAATGGGGTTGCCGATCGTGCAACGCATCGTCGAAGACTTCGGCGGCGAAGTGAAGATCGACCGCGGGGAGGGTCGTGGAACCACTTCTCGTTTCACCTGGCCGAAAAAGATGCCGGGGAACTCCCCGACTCCTTGAACTGCCCGAGGTGACATAAGAGATGCCTACACTGCTGATCGTTGACGATGACGCGGTGGACCGCGAGTTGGCCCGCCGCTGTGTCGCGTCGATCGAAGAGCTAGAGATCCTCGAGGCAGAGAACGGGGAGCAGGCACTTGCCATGATCGCTGAGGACGCTCCCGATGTTGTCCTGACGGACCTGCGGATGCCGGTGCTCGACGGTCTGTCACTGGTTCGACAGACCACCGAGCAATTCCCGCTGGTGTCGGTCATCCTCATGACCTCGCGAGGCAGCGAGCAGATCGCCACCGAGGCCCTGTTGGCCGGCGCCGCGAGTTACGTCCCCAAGGCCGACTTGACCGAGCTCCTCGCCGAGACCCTCGAGCGGGTTCTGACCATCGTCGCGGCGCGACGCGAGCGGACACATGTGCTTCGCTATCTCGACTCGAGCGAGTCCCGCTTCGAGCTGCCTAACGACCCGGCCCTCATCGCGCCCCTCGTCGCCTATCTGCAGGACGACCTCGAACGAATCGGCTTTGCCGACGACCATGTGCGCTCACAGATCGGGACCGCGCTCCTCGAGGCGCTGTCGAACGCCATGATTCACGGCAATCTCGAGGTCAGCTCAGATCTGCGGACAGGTGACTCGACGCCCTACCAGCGCCTCATCGAGGAGCGTCGCCAGAGCGAGCCCTGGTCCAGCCGTCGTGTCCACTGCAGCTCCAAGCAGAGTCCTGGACAAGTGAGTTTTGTGATTCGCGATGAGGGTCCAGGGTTCGATTTCTCGCAGCTGCCAGACCCCACTCGACCCGAGACCATGCTCAAGTCCCAGGGTCGCGGTCTCTACCTCATTCACGCCTTCATGGACGAGGTCGAGCACAACGAGGCGGGAAATCAGATCCAACTGACGAAATGGGCCCCCGAGTAGACCTCCCAGCATGTAGACTCTGCGGTACTCCGTGATCGGCACAACCCTCTCTCACTATCGAATCACCGCCACCATCGGTATTGGCGGTATGGGTGAGGTTTACCGGGCGGAGGACACCAAGCTCGGCCGGCGGATCGCGTTGAAGATCCTCCCCGCAGCCATGGCGAAGAGCCCGGAACGCCTGCAGCGCTTTCAGCGAGAAGCCAAGGCCATCGCCTCGCTCAATCACCCCAATATCGTCACCCTCTACTCGGTCGAAGAGGCAGACGGAGTCCACTTTCTGACCATGGAGCTGATCGAGGGCGATGACCTCGAACGTCTCCTCGAAGAAGGCGGACTGCCGCTTGCCAAGGTTTTCGAGATCGCCATTCCATTGGCCGATGCCCTGGTCGCAGCCCACGAAAGAGGCATCGTGCACCGGGACCTCAAGCCCGCCAACGTCATGGTCACTACCGACGGACGGATCAAAGTGCTGGATTTCGGCCTTGCCAAGCTGGGTCTCGAAGGCTCTGATCCTTCGGACGATGGGCTTGAAACCGCCCTCGCGGATGAGTCCGCCACCCTGACCAGCGATGGCACGATCATGGGCACGGCACCCTACATGTCGCCGGAGCAGCTCGAAGCTCAGTCGGTGGATCATCGCGCCGACATCTTCTCGTTCGGTGTGCTGCTCTATGAGCTGGCGGCAGGTCGTCGGCCTTTCGAGGGCCCCAGCTCCATTGCGCTTGGCCTCCAGCATCCTGCGGGACGATCCACCACCCATCACCGACATCAATGCTTCCCTCCCCCGCCATTTCGGACGCATCATCGAGACCTGCCTCGAGAAGGACCCCGAGCTGCGGTACCAGTCGGCCAAGGATCTTCGCAACGCACTGCAGAGCCTGCGTCGCGAGACCGAGAGTGGTTTTTCGAGTCAAGTACAAAGCGAATTGGTCACGCCGACCCAACCGGAGGCAAAACCGCGATCGGCGACGGAATCTGATCTTCGGTGTTGTCGCCTTCGTAGCTGTTGTGGCCCTGATCGCCGCGTACTTCGGTTTTCGTTCGCCAAGTCTCGAGACGTGATCGTTCAGCTGAGTCTGCTCAGTTGGACTCTCGGCTCTGAGGCTCAGCTACTTCTGGAGCAGAGCCGTTCCTACACCCGTGACGGTGCCGCCTTGCCAAAGCTCGAGCTTGCCGTGCAAACACTGCGGCGAGCTCTCGAGCTCGAACCCGAGAGCGCTTTCCTGCAGGCTGAGATGGCGCATCTCCTGGCGATCATCCAGGCCGAGTACCCCGACAAGGGACGCCGAGATGAGGCCCTTGAACTCTGCGACCTAGCTCTCGCGGCCGACCCTGAGTTGATCACTGCTTGGCTGGCCAGGGGCCGAATCAGCATGCTTGATGGCGATGGCGAGGACGCCGCGGCCGCGGCACAGAAGGCCATTGCCATCGATCCGCTGGATGTACGCGGTCATGTTCTCAATGGCCGGGCTCTTCTCAAGCAGGGCCGCCAAGAAGAAGGCCTGAAAGAGCTGCGACAAGCGGTTGAATTGGAAGGTGGTGCAATATCAGCCCGATACGTTCTCGCCACAGCTCTGATGCGGCTCGGAGAGATGGATGAAGCTGCTACGGAGTACAAGAGAGCTCTGGAGTACGCACCCGGACACGTGTCGGCGATGAACAACCTGGCCAACGTCTATCTGTACACGGGCCGGTATCTCGAGGCTGTACCCCTCTACAACCGCGCCCTCGAGCTGCAGCCTGATGAAACCGTAGCCACCAATCTGGGTACCGCTTACTACTATCTCGACCAGATGGAAGAGGCGCTGGCGGCCTACCTCAAAGCGGACGAGTACGACCCCGGATCTCCCATCGTCCAGAACAACATCGGCGATGTCTACGCCAAGCTCGGCGACGACGACTCGGCACGCGAGTGGTACCTGAAAGCGGTCGAGAGTTGCGACCGGTTGCTGGCGGAGGGTGGAGATCAAGTGAACCTGAAGGGGGCTAGGGCCCTCTTCGCGGCCAAGGTGGGGCTCTTTGAAGAGGCCATCGCCGGCATCCAGGGTGTCCTGGCCCAGGCGGCCGGCTCTCCAGACGAGCCTGAGCTTCTCTACTCGGCAGCTCAAATCTACGCTCTAGCCGGCGATCGCGAAGGACTTCTCGAATACACCGAGCGCTCTCTGAAGGCTGGCTACCCCAGGGAAGAGTTTCGCCGCGCGCCAGAGTTCGCAGCCTTCCAGGACGATCCGGACTTCACCAAGCTCCTGTCGTCCGCGACTTCTGACGCGCCCCGCGAGAACTAGCAGGGGAGGGCCTTGTCCCCGCCTGGCGGCGTTATCAAGGAGGGGGTAAACCCCTCCCCTACCTTCTTGGCTTCGAGCCCGCGTGCCGACCTTCACCGAGATCAACACCAACATCGGAGCCGTTCGAACCCTCGAAATCTCGGGAACCCTGGCCGCGACTCAGGGATCTTGTATCAAGGCAACGATTCTCTTCGACGGTCAGGAGATCGAAGGCGCCCGCAGCCGCTGCCAGGAGATCGAAGGCTGCAGTGAGCTGGAGCTCGACGGGGTGATCGGAGCTTTCGCCGGTCATCACACGATCACCTTCCAGGTGCTACGCCAATCTGCAGAATCGGAAGAGTACCGGGCCAGTGGACGAGTCGAGGTCTCCAGAGCAGACCTGCAATTGCCTGGACCGGCCATCCTCGACCTGGTGCCCAAGAGGGGCACCCTGCAGGCCGGTCAGGGTCTGACCTTCGAGATCGACCTGCTGGACTGAGTAGCTCCATACCTTCTTGTTCGGTCGGCCCCTGCGCCGGCCCGCGGGAGGGCACAGAGGCCCTCCCCTAGATCGCTTGGCCCTGCCTGCGACGCTGGTAGTGACGCCTGGCCTTGGCGCGGTTACCGCAGGTGGACATGTCGCACCAGCGGCGGCGGCGGGTGCGACTGCGGTCGACGAAGAGCCAGCTGCACGTCTCAGAGTCGCATTCGCGTAGGTGTGGAACCTCATCAGACGTGAGCAAATCAGCCGCGGATCGAACGATGGGCCAGAGTGGACGATCCAGGGCCTGAGCCGGTCCCCCCCAATGCCAGCCGAAGTCTCCGTCGCAACATCGGAGCTCAGTCTGCCGCATGGCCTTCTTCAGCGCGGTGTTGAGAATCTGGATATCGTCGTCATCCGGAGACTCCCCCACCACCTCGGCGCTGAAGATCCGGTAGATCGCCTCCCGCACCTCCACGATCCGGTTGAAGACCGCATCTGCGCAGGTCGAGCAGTCTGTGTAGAGCCGTTCGAGCTCGGTCAGATCATCAGCCGGGATGCTGCCGGCCTGGCGACTGAATCGCAAGAAGTCCCCGTAGTCCCTCAGGTGCTCGTTCGCTGATCTGGGACGATCTCCCAGGGTGTTGGCAAAGTCCAGGCACAGCGCTCCCCCACTCAGTTCGAACTCTTCCGTGGTCTCTGAATCCTTCATTCAGTAAATTATAACCGATAAATAGCCATTCACAGGTTACAGTCATCTCTTCTGCAATCTAACCAGCATAAATACTAAAGGAGGTTATACCATGTCTTCCAGTGCTATCCGGGAACAACCCACCGAAATCGATCTCATCGTGGACAAGATGGAGAGAGCGTTTGAAGGAGACGCCTGGCATGGTTCCTCGATCAGCGAGATCCTCACGTGCGTCTCGGCGGAGCAAGCCGCTGGCGAGGCTAAGTGAGCTAGGATCCGTCCCGATGGACGGTTACTACGATCACTCCCCGCTGGTCCTAGTCGAACGCCCAGTGGTCATCACGAGTCCGCTGCGCGAGTTCACCCGCGCGGTCACCTATCGCACGGCCTCGCTGTTGGGTCTGCCATTTCACGATATCGATCGGCTGGTCGAGCATCGGGCAGGCAAGACCATAGAGCAGCTGGTGCTGGAGCAAGGAGAAGGCGCCTACCGAAGCGCCGAAGCCGACTGTCTCGCGACCGTTCTGGACGCGCAACCCACCGGCCTGATCGCGCTGGCTGATCAAGACCACCTTTGGATCGGCGCCGGCCAAGCCCATCAACCGAGTGACTGGACCGTCGTCATCCTCGATTTCGAACTGCCCAACCTATACTGGCGCATTCAGTCGACCGCTCGCGACCGAGAGACTTCTCACTGGCATCCGCTCTTCGAGGGAATCCCGGAGTCCGTCAGTGACCTCCGACCCTTCTGGTCGGCTTGGCGAAGGGCTCAACCCGCCTCTTCCATGCGCTTCTCGGCCGACAACTTGACCGTAGCCCAGACCAGCCAAAGGCTGCAGGACTGGATTCAAGGCGGAAGTGAATAACCTTTCCCGAGTTTCAGGCAAACTCCGCCTATCCAATGCGATCGAACCTTCATCTCCCCTTGTGGCCAGCTCCACAGCGTAAATCGCGATTCGCTCGTATCTTGGTAACAGGCCGCCGAACGCAATACGAGAGTACTTCTACTCCGCCATCAGACATGGCCGAAACCGGGGACCACGATGCCCAAGAACGACAAAAAGACCACCACCAGTCGTAAGGCCCAACGGGCCCTCAACAGGGCCGAGCGTCGTTCTGGCAAGGATCGGCGGAAAGGCATTGATCGACGCCTGGTCGATATCCCCGTCCCAGTCGATCGACGCAGCGGCAAGGATCGACGCAGCCCTGTCGACCGTCGGCATTGCCCACTCTCCTAGACGCCAAGTGAACGATGATGGGGGCCCAGAGGCCCTCCCAGGAGGGGACAAGCCCCTCCCCTACAAGAGCCGAGCGCGTCATTAGTGGCCGGCCTCCGCGCCGGCCTGACCTCCGTGTACAATTACCGAGCTATTTTGATCGGTACGACGCTCTCCCACTTCCGGATCACTGCCAAGCTCGGCGAAGGCGGTATGGGTGAGGTGTATCGGGCCGAGGACACCAAGCTCGGGCGTGACGTGGCCATCAAAGTGCTTCCCGAGGCGGTTGCACAAGATCCAGAGCGTTTGGCGCGGTTCGAGCGCGAGGCCAAAGTTCTGGCATCGTTGAATCATCCGAACATTGCCGCGATCTACGGCCTCGAGGAAGCAGACGACAAGCGCTTCCTCGTCATGGAGCTCGTCGACGGCGCGACTCTGCAGGAGCTGATTCAGCAGGGCGTGTCCCCTGATCAGGCCATCGAGATCGCCGGACAGGTCGCCGAAGCTCTCGAGGAGGCACACGATCAGGGCATCGTTCATCGCGACCTCAAGCCCGCCAACATCAAGGTCGCGCACCAACGGCAAGGTCAAGGTGCTCGACTTCGGTCTCGCCAAGGCCCTGGACCCGCAGGAGCCGGGTGGCGGAGGGCGCTACTCTCTCCATGTCCCCCACCCTCACCGCCCAGATGACTCAGGCCGGAGTGCTGCTCGGCACCGCCGCCTACATGTCCCCCGAACAGGCGCGTGGTCAGGAGGCCGAGCAAGCAGGCCGACATCTGGGCCTTCGGCGTCGTGGTCTGGGAGATGCTGAGCGGCCGACAGCTCTTCGCCGCGCCGACGGTCTCCGACACGTTGGCCGAGGTCTTGAAGACCGACCCCGATCTCGAGGCTCTCCCCGAAGCCACCCCTGCCAATGTCCGCCGCTTGTTGCGCCGCTGTCTCGAACGCGATCCAAAACGACGGCTCAGAGATATCGGGGATGCAAGGCTCGAGCTCGACGAACCGGTCGAGCCGGCAGAAGACGAGAGCGGCACGGGTCAATCCACTCCCGCCCGCTCACGATGGGCCACCGGCGCCATCGGTCTGGTCCTGGGTCTGCTGCTGGGTGCTGGGATCTATTCGTTGTCCTTTCGGTCGAGCACGCCCGCGCCGACCGTAGCCCAGGCGATTCGACGTTCTATTCTGATCCCTTCACCGATGAGCGGCCCACGCAATATGCTCGGGCTCGCGATCTCCCCTGATGGCACCGTGGTGGCACTGGGTCAGGCGTATGGCCACGAGGGCGTTCTCGAGCTTCAGCATCTCGACTCCTTCGAGCCGAGACCGATGCCTGGCACGGAGTCGGCGAACTTCCCGTTCTTTTCCCCGGACGGGGAATGGGTCGCCTATTTCGACGGCGACGAGCTGCGCAAGGTCCCGGTCAGCGGCGGCTCACCGACCGTGATCTGCGAGGCCCGCGCCTCACTCGGCGGCACGTGGACCGACGATGGCTGGATCTACTTCACCCATGGCGAGAGTCGTCTGGCTCGCGTGCCGGCGGACGGCGGCGAACCTGTGGACTTGAACGACGAAACCGTATTCAACCCCCACGCCCTTCCGGGAGGACGAGGTATTGTCGCTACCCTGTCTCTGGGCGGAACCAGCTCCAGCCGCAAGGAAACGGCGACCATCGCCCTGGTGACCGCTGACGGCAACTACCAGCCATTGATCGAAGCAGGATACGCAGCGAAATACCTCCCGACCGGTCATCTGGTCTTCATGCGTCAGGGATCTCTCTTCGCGGTGCCCTTCGATCTCGAGAGCCTCGAGGTGACGGGTACGGAAGCCCGGGTCTTGGACGAGGTGTTTACCGACTCGATCTGGGGCGAGGCCCTCTACGACGTGGCGGCCGACGGTACGCTCGTCTATGTGCGCGGCGGCGACTACGCCGCAACGGTGCCCACCTGGATCGGACGCGATGGCAGCCAAGAGCCTCTGCCCGTAGCCCGCGACACCTACGGCACGTTCCAGCTTTCCCCAGACCGTTCTCGCCTGGCGCTTCAGGTCTCGGGAGCCGAAGATCAGATCCACGTCTACGACTTCAGGCGCGAAACTCTGACCCGACTGACCTACGATGGTCCGAGCCGCTACCCGACATGGTCCCAGGACGGCCAGGAGGTGATCTACCACGCCTTTCGCGACGGCGGCTCCACGCTGATGCGTCGGCGGGTAGACGGCAGCGGTGAGGAAGAGCCACTGCTGACCGACGAGCAGCGCCAGCTCATCGACGCCATCTATCTCGACCCGTACACCGTCTCTCCCGACGGGCGTCATCTGCTGGTCACGAGCTGGGGCAACCTCGAGACGGGCGCCGATCTCTGGCTTCTGGCGCTCGACGGCCAGAGCGACCCCAAGCCGCTGCTGCGCACGCCGCAGAACGAAATCATCCCGATGTTCTCACCCGACGGTGAGTACGTTGCCTATCTCTCGAACAAGGCGGGCTTCTACGGAATCTATGTTCGACCCTTCCCGGATGTTGAAAGCCGAGAGTGGACGATCTCGGCTCGCGGTGGCTATGACGCACGCTGGTCCCCTGCTGGAGACGAGATTCTCTACCGCGTGGGAGACATGAAGCTCATGAGCGTTCCCTTCACGCTGGATCCCGAGTTCACTCCAGGCAACGAGCGCCTGGTACTCGAGGTCGACGCCCACGACTCGGCCGGCTACTCCTTCGATTTATCTTCAGACGGCAGCCGCATTCTGGTCAACAAGCCTTCCATGTCTCATCTCGACGAGCGGCCGGTCGTTCTTGTGACCAACTGGTTCACCGAGCTCGAACGGTTGGTCCCCGTCCCTCGATGATCGACGCCCGACCGGTCCAGAGACCGGTCGATCAATTGTGCCGGCTATCTCATGCGATCGGACTTCTCCCCACCCATGTGGCCTCCTTCACAGCGCTAATCTCGATCCGGGCCTACTTTGGATACATGCAGCCCTTGAGAAAGATCGGACGTATTTGGCTCCAACCAAACACAGATCCTAGACAACCAGCCGTGGACGCCGCGCGCGGAGGACACCTTCGACACCGTTCGCGGTTTCCTGACGGCCGCGGTTCTCGGCCTACCCCTCTGGGCGGGAATGCTTCTTCTCGGCTGGTGGATCTGGCTGTAGATCGGCGCCGCGGAGCGCCGCGCAAAGATCGACGGAGCCCCGTCGAACGTCGGCACTGCCCGCTGTCCTGACTCCAGCGCAATCGCTAAGAGGGAGGGCACGGACGCCCTACCCTACGAGAGCCTCACCTCCCTAGCGAGCACGGTACTTCTCGTAGAGCTCCCGATGCTGGTTGTCGGTCGACACTTCGCGCCCGTCGATGACCAGGTTCTGGACCTGGGTCGTGATCTCCAGCGGGTTACCGTCGGTGACGATGAGATTGCCCATCTTGCCGGTCTCGATGCTCCCCAGCCGGTCGCCAACACCCAAGAATTCCGCCGGCCACAAGGTCAGCGCCTTGAGGGCATCGTCCTCCGACAGCCCGAAGGCCACCGCCGTGGCGGCCTCGTAGGGAGTGGTACGCGACGAGTGCGGCCCGCCTGGACCAAAGCCCCCGCCAGCACCCGAGGCGAAGGCGATCTTCACTCCAGCCGACGCCAGCTCCCCCGGATTGCGAAAGGGCATGTCGTAGGGGTCGTCGTCTTCTCTGGGCAGACTCTGCACGATACCGAGAATCACGGGAATGCCCTTTTCCGCGAGCAGATCCTTTACCTTCCAGGCATCGCGCCCGCCGGCCAGGATCATCCGCAGACCCAGGCTCTCGGCGAAGTCCACCGCGGCTTCGATGTCCCGTTGGGCATCGGCCTGCATGATGACCGGCTTCTCACCCGTCGAGACACTCGGGCCAGCGCTGCCAGCCTCAGATCGGAATCGAGCCGTGTGCTGCCCGCATCGACTGGCCTGTTGGTAGTGCTGGGCAGCCTCGAACCACTCGCGCAGCTCCTTCTGTTTCTCCTCGGCCTTCTCCTTGGCCTCCTTGAAGGCCGATTCCTTCATGCTGAAGGTGGCGAAGTCGAAACGGCGAGTGACGATCTCGGGCCATTGGATGACCATGGCCACCGAGGGGTCGATCGCCATCTCCTCAACGGTCCAGCCATCGAGGTTCACCAGCGCAGCCTGGCCGGCGATCACTCCGTCATCGACCTGTGGCGTCACCATGGTGTGGGTTATCCCGTTGGCTCGAGCCACCGGGATCAATTCGCTGGCAGGATGAATGGCCGTAGCGGCCTGGAGATGCGGATTGTAGAGACCCATCTCGGCCTGGTCGTCTGTAGCCGGCACCGCGCCGACTTCGAGCAAACCGAGCTGACTCATCGCATCGATCATGCCGGGATAGACGTGCAAACCCGAGGCATCGATGACGCTGAGAATCGGCTGGCACCTGGGCATCGGGACCCGCCGCGGTGATCACCCCATCCGTCATGACGATGTTGCCCACGTAGGGCTCGGCGCTCACCGGGTGAACGGTTCCGCCCTGGACGGCGAGAGTCTCCGCCAGCAGACCAACCGGAACGATCAGACAACAGACCAAAACCAACAGGATCTTCATCTTCGCAAGCTCAGTCATCATCCCACCTCCCGGCAACTGTAAGTGTGCTCTTCGCCCCAGCTGACTTCGGGGGGCGGTGTGCCCCCTTCCTCGGGTTCATCCGCTTCACCTTCCTTTTTGCCTGACAGGCGCTCCTTGATCTCGTCGACTTTGGCTTGGCGCTCGCGGTCAGCCTCCCGGTCGAAATAGAGATCGCCATCCACAAACGTCTTCTGCACAACCGACAGAACTGACAACGGGTTACCGTCGTAGAGCACCAGATCCGCGTCCTTGCCGACCTCGATGGAGCCCACACGGTCGTCGATGCGGAGCTGCTTGGCAGGGTTGAGAGTGACCATGGCGAGAGCCGCCACCGGATCCGTGTTACCCCATTTGATGGCCTTCGCGGCCTCCTGATTGAGATGGCGCATCTCCTCGCCGCTGTCGGAGTTGATGGAGACCAGGACGCCCCGGTCCGCCATCAGTGCCGCGGCGTACGGAATGGCATCGTAAGCCTCGACCTTGTAGCCCCACCAATCGGAGAAGGTCGAGGCCCCGGCACCGTGCGCCGCAATCTCGTCGGCCACCTTGTAGCCCTCCAGAACGTGCTGCAGTGTGGCCACTCGCCAGCCGAAGTCCTCGGCGGTCCGCATCAGCTGGAGAATCTCATCGGCACGGTAGCTGTGCGAGTGCACCAGCCGGTCGCCCTCCATGATCTCCACCAGCGCTTCGAGCTTCAGGTCACGACGCGGGGGATACGCGCCACCCGAGGCCTCATAGGTCGCCCATTCCTTCTGGTACTCCTGCGCCTCGGTGAAGGCCTGGCGGATTACATCCATGACGCCCATGCGGGTCTGGGGATAGCGCTGCGGAATGCCAAAGCCCCGGAAGTTGGAGCGTTTGGGGTTCTCACCCAGGGCGAACTTGATGCCCTCCGGCGCGCCTTCGAAGATCAGGCCGTCCGCATCGCTCCCCCAACGAAGCTTGATGACAGCGTTCTGGCCACCTATCGGGTTGGCACTGCCATGGAGAAGGTTGGCGGCGGTCACACCTCCGGCCAGAGCCTGGTAGATGTTGACGTCATCCGGGTTGAGGACATCCTTGATCCGCACCATCGAGGTTACTGCTAACGAGCCCTCGTTGACGCCGCCTTCGATGGCGATGTGGGAGTGAGCGTCGATGATGCCCGGGATCACCGCGCCACCCTCGGCATCGATGACCTCGGCACCGGCCGGGATCGACACGTCACGGCCCACCGCCTGGATCTTGCCGTCGCTCACCACGACCGTGCCGCCTTCGATGGTCTCGCCTGAGACCGTCCAGACGTTGGCGTCGGTGATGGCGAAGGTGCCCATCTCACGAACGGGGCCCTGAAAGACCGCCACGGCCGCCTGGAGCTCGTCGAGGCTCACCGCGGGCTCCGCGTCTTCGTCCCCTCCCGTGTCGTCCTTTTCCGCCAGAGCGGTGCGCTCACCGCTGATGTCCATCGACATGGGACCGGCACTCATGGTGCCCGTGAGTCGCTCACCCTCCACGTTCAGCGACCACGAGGCCGTGAAGCTCTGACCACCCATCGATCGCGTGGTCTCGAAGCTCAGCCTATCGGCCGCCATCTTGCCTTCGTCGACGGCTGTCGTGCCTTGCTCGCTGGTGATGTCGCCCTTCACCTTGCCGTCTTCACTCATCTCGAGCTCGGCGGTCATCTCCCGCGCACCCCGAGGCGACTGCATGGTCAGATCCCAGGTACCGGAGATGTCCTGTGCCGGCGGCTCGGCCTCTTCCTCCTCTTCGGTCAGGTCGAATCGGCGACCGTCCACGAAGACCGCGGCCACCTCGGCGTCCTCGGCCCACGGCCAATCGGAGGCCAGCACCAGGTTGGCGATCTTGCCCTCTTCGATCGAGCCCAGCCGGTTCGAGACCCCGTAGATCGCAGCCGCGTCGTGGGTCAGAGCCTCGAGTGCGGCTTCGTTGCTCAACCCCGCGTCGACGGCCTTGCGCACGTTCTCGAGAATCTCGGAGGTGCTGGCGAGATCCTCGGAATAGAAAGCGAATCGCACGCCGGCTGCCGCCAACTTCGCTGGCGTCATGACGGCCATCCGACGGTGATAGAAGGTGCGAATGGGGGTATCGGCATCCGGATCGCGATCCTTCTTCTCCTTGGGCCAGTTGAGGCTGATGAGCACTGGAGTGCGGGTGGCCTGCAGCCGATCGATCCGCTCGTAGGCGCCCTGCCCGCCATAGAGAATGGTGCTCAGGTTGTACTCATCGCGGATGGCCAGGGCTCGGTCGAACTCCCGCGGCAGTTGCGCCGGCATCAAGAAAGGCGTGCTGTCAGCCATGGCGGCGACCAGGGGCTCGAGGGTTCGGTCGAATGTAGGCCGCTCGCGCCCACTCGGATTGCTGGCGTAGACGGCGCCGGCTTGCGAGTAGTGCTGTGCATCCTCGAAGACCTGCTTGATGTAGGCCAGGGTTCCCATCAAGGAGCCCGGGAAGCTGCGGAACCCTCCCGGCCCATCGAAGCTCAGCCGCTGGGCTACCGAGCTGGCGACGACCCGATCTCGCGAGTCCTCATCGGCACCCAGACTGATCAGCGCCGCCTGACCGGCGAAGATGCCTTCGTCCGGAACCGTCACCGCCGCGGTGAACCCGGCCTCTCGCCACTTCTCCACCCGGTTGTCTTCGCCGAGATTCTCAGCAGCTCGTAGCCATGTCGTGGTGCTCGGCCGGTCCTCGGGCCCGCGAATCTCGGGCTGACTCCCACGCCCAGGAGGGCCCCCCATTCCCGACCCGCCGGAGGACTCTTGCTCCTTCTTCTGGCCCAGCGTCGTCATGGCGTCGATGAGACCTGGATAGAGGCTCATCCCCTCACCATCCATGACCCACGCATCGCCGGGAATCGAAACCCCTGTGCCGACAGCTTCGATCAGACCATCGGCTACCAAGACAGTTGCGCCGTCGAGCACCTGACCGGTACCCGTGACGACTCGAACATTCGTAATCGCATAGAAAGGCGGCGGACTCGGCGCCTCGGCCCCGACGGGACCCACAACGCAGACCAGCAATACAACCGCCCAAAGAGAACGGATCGATCTCATGAATACCCCCTCGAGAATTTCAAAAGGCAGCCAATTGTAGACCATTGGCCACCTTGACCGAATCGTGGTCTAATCCGGCAGCGTTACCGCTACAAAGGAGAACCGTTGCTGGTGTGCCGAGCGATTGTCACCGCTAAGGCTCAGTCATCCCTTTGCCAACGCTTTAAAGGAGACCGGAATGATCCGCGACAAACTGCAGAAGAACATACTGAATCCACGAGGTGTCGCCTTGGCACTTCTCATCCTGGCCGTCGCCTGGGCCGGTGGCGCCTGTTCGCACCCGGAGAGTCACGCGCCTGATGAGCACCACGCCGAGACCGAAGAGTCCACCGAAGAACTCATGACCGCCAGCTTGGGTCTCACCGGCTCGGTCGTGCTCAGCCGCGAGGGCGAGCCACTCGGCACTGTTCACTTTCCCAGCTCCTGCAGCCCCGAGGCCCAAGAGCATCTCGAACGCGGCCTCGCCCTTCTCCACCACATGACCTACCTGGAGGCGGAAGAGAGCTTCCGCGCCGCGGCCGAGGCTGACCCCGAGTGCGCTATCGCTTTCTGGGGCATGGCAATGACCTATGTCCATCCCTTGTGGCCCGACGTGGTACCACCCGAAAAACTCGCTGCAGGGCGAGATCTCCTGGACCAGGCCGCCAACGCTGCCCACACCAGCGAGCGAGAACAGGCCTACGTCGAAGCCCTGCGTGGGTACTACGGTGCCGAGGGTGATGAAGTCAGCGAGCTCGACCGGCTGAATGCCTTCCTGGCTGGCTGGGAGGCTGCCCACGAGACCTATTCAGAGGACATGGAAGCCGCTTCCTTCCACGCTCTGGCCCTGCTGGGTACCGCACCCACGACCGACAAGACCTACGCGAATCAAAAACAAGCGGGGGCGATCACCCAGGCTGTGCTGGTGGAGCTTCCCAAGCATCCTGGAGGCCATCACTACACGATTCACGCCTACGACTTTCCGCCGCTGGCCGAAGGGGCGCTCGAGACGGCTCGCAGCTACGACAAGGTGGCCCCGGAGAACTCTCACGCGCTCCATATGACCAGCCACATCTTCACGCGCCGTGGACTCTGGCCGGAATCCATCACCTTCAACATCCGAGCCGAGAAGGCGGCCAGGGAACGCACACCCATGGGGATGGTCTCGATGCATCGCCTGCACGCCATGGACTATCTGGCCTATGCCTATCTGCAGATGGCCGACGACGTGGAGGCCGAGGAGGTCCTGGAATCCATGACCGGGCTCGAGCCGCCCTTCCACAACCACGCGGGCACCGCCTATTCCTTTGCCGCAGTGCCCTCACGGTTGGCTCTCGAAAGGCATGATTGGGATGCGGCCGCTCGCGTCGAAGCCGGCTGGCCCGCGGAGGTCTCCTGGGATCAGTATCCCCACCTGCTCGCCATCCCCTACTTCGCCCGGGCGATGGGAGCGGCCAAGACCGGTGATTTCGCCACCGCCGAGGAAGCCATCGCCACGCTCGGCGAGCTGCAGGAAGCGGCGGCGGCCCTGCCGGGAGCCTACGATTGGGGGATCCAGGTGGAGATCCAGAAGCTTGCGGCCCAGGCCTGGCTCGCCTTCGAGCAGGGGGATCAGGATCGCGCTCTGGAGTTGATGGCCCTGGCCGCGAAGAAGGAGTCCTCGACCGAGAAGAATCCCGTAACCCCCGGAGAAGTCCTACCGGCAAGGGAGCTCTTCGGCGACATGCTGCTCGCCACTGAAGACTACGAGCGGGCGCTGACCCAGTACAACGAGGCGCTCAAACGTTCACCCAATCGGTTCAACAGCCTGTATGGTGCAGGTCGCGCCGCGGAGCTGGCTGGCGACGAGGAAACCGCAGCCGACTTCTACCGCCAGCTGCTGGAGATCGCACCCGAACCTACCGGCAACCGCCCAGCGCTGGACCACGCCAAGGAGTACTTGGGCTGAGCTGTGGAGACGGTTGGGCTTGACGGCGTTGCGGGTCAACGCGACTCCACCGGCCGCAGGTGTCGCCAGTTGAGGATCGCGTTCCACAGCAGGCGATAGTCCGAGTGGTTCAGATCCCGGTGCATGGGGTTGAAGTTGTAGGCGACGATCGTTCCCTCGCCCTTGGCGACCGCGACGATGGCCGGACTCCCGGCCAGTCGCTCCTCCTGTTTCCCGCCACCGCTGACAAGGATCGGTAGTCTCGACACGGAAGTTCCGTCCGTCGACTCCCGCGGCTGGCCTCCCCACTCGAGCACCACCGGCCCGCGGTCGATCGGACCATCGAGGCAGGCCGTGCAGTAGGCCATACGTACCCAGCGACGGGGCAGGTCGTAGACAGGCAGATTGGCACGAAAGACGGTCGTCGCCTGACCATAGCCGTAGGCCAGCGGGTGACTCGGCTGGAGAAAGTGCGCCCGCAGCTCGGCGCCGGGGGTGCGAATTCCGGATTCCGGTGCCCGACGCATGAAGCGGATCAGTCCACTGTCGATCGCCAGCTTCGAACCGTTGCCGAGGGTCAGCAGCACGCCGCCCTCCTCGACGAAACGCTCGAGCTGGGCGAGCCCGCGCCAACCGATGCCGCCGGTGATGTCGTCGGAGGCGACGGGTTGCCCGAGGCTGGGAAACTCGGGGGTCGCCGCGAACGCCATCGGACCGTCGACCGGCTCGAGTGCCGTGAATCTGCGCCTGCAGATCGAGATCGACGTGGCCGTAGAGGATGAGATCCAACCGCTGGCGAAGCTGGCCCTCTCGAATGTCCTCGTCCCGCAGGTAGGTGTAGGGAATCTCCTGCTGATCGAGCGTGTAGCGGATCCAGCCGATCGAGTCGGTGTCGGCCCAGGGCACCCAGACGCCGACGCGGGGAATCTCGGCACCGTGATGCGAGACGACCGGGACCTTCGACGGCGCTGTCGAACTCGAGCCCGAGCTCGCGGGCGACCCTACCGACGGCCGCAGTCAGCCCCTCCTGAGCCGGCAGGATCCAGGAGCCCGCCGGGTAGTCCCGAGAGCTCACCTCGAACCCCTCCTCGGCAATCCGCACCTCGAAGTCCGCGAGGCGGTAGCGCGCCGCCAGGAGAGCCTCCTGACCGACGTCGCGCAGCAGATAGACCGGCCCAACTCCGTTCACCCTCCCCTGCACCTCGACGGGCCCGCTTAGCGGCTCCAAATCGGCGGCGAGAATCGCCGCGTCATCGATGGCCACCGTCTCGACATCGAAGTGGACGGGCAGAGCCCAGGAAATATCGTCGTAGGGCTGATGCTCGGCGTCGGCCGGGAACTCTTGCGGCTGCAGGAGGTCGACCGCGTAGTTGCGGTAGGGCTGATCGAGCCGCACCACGAAGCTGCCACTCGGGAATGTGCCTTCGTCAACCGTCAGCGGAGAGGTCGAGCGCGCGACCTCGATCCCCTGGCGCCGCAGCACCTCGATCATCTGGCCGACGCGCCGGGCATCGGCCTGGCCGGCAGGCATGACAAACGCGTACGGGTTGCCCACGACACCTCGCTGCCAAGAGTTGTATCCCTTGCGGTAGAAGTTGCGCAGCATATCCGTAGCGTTCTTCGCCGAGTAGTCGAGGATCGCGAGCAGTCCGGTCTGCGTGTAATTGACGCTATCGCGCATCGACCAACGCAGGGACTCTTCAGCCGGCAAGGGCCGGAACCAACGGCGGGAGGTCGCGTAGGATTCGAGCTCGCGATCGACCGTCTCGGCCGTAGCGTTGCCGAACGTCTCGTAGCCCCGCCCGATGGCATTGTGATTCATGGCGATCGAGTCCAGATAGTGATGGCCGTAGCCGTCGCCGAAGTCCCAGGTCCAGACTCCGGGCATACCCAGAGCGGTCATGGCGGTCACCTCGTGAAAGCTCATCTCGAGAAACTCGGCCAGGACGATCGGGTCGAGGTTGGGGTTGTAGGGACCGGTGCCGTTCCAGGTCTGGAGCAGTGGAATTGCCTCGTGCAGGTCGTGAATCACCGTCGGGTGATAGTCGAAGAACATGCGGAAGACTGCTCGCGTCAGGGCTTGGGTCTGCTGATGGGCGTCGCGATTGGCGTCGACGAACACGTAGCGACCCCAGTACGGAGGTGACTGTCGCGGCAGCATCGGATAGTCGGTCTTGCCCTTCAGATAGCGATAGAACCAATCCACCATCTTGTCGCGACCGTCCGGGTTGCAGATCGGATTGACCAGGACAACGAGATGTTCGCGGATCTGCCGGATCATCGGCTGCTCGGAGACCGCCAACCTGTAGACGAGCTCGAGCACCGCTTCGGTGCTGCTGGTCTCGTCGGCGTGGAGTCCGGCGTTGATGTAGTAGAAAGGCCTGCCGGCGGCGATGAGCGATTCGGCCGCCTCGGGCGAGGTCCGGCGCGGATCGGCCAGCGCAGCGGTGGTGGCCTTCAGCTGCTGCAGGTTCTCGATCCCCTGCTCGTCCGCCACGGCGACGAGCAGAATCGCCCGCCCTTCCTCGGTCATGCCGATCTCCTCCAGGTGAACCCGGGGCGAGGCCTCGGCCAGCGCCTCGAGGTACCCGAAGCTTTCCTGCGTGCGGGTCAACTCGCCGGCAGTTCCGATCAGCCTGCCGAAGTGGTCGGTCGGCGATGGAACCCTCTCGTCGTCGGGTACATAGGCGACCCAAGGACTTACAAAGCGCGGATCGGTGGTGGCGCTCGCAATGGCCTCGATCGAGCCGGGCTCGGCGACGTCGGGCGCCACCGTCACCTGAGCGCTCGCGGCACCGGCCACCTGCAAGGCCACGAGGATCAACAGGCTAGCGAGATGGCTGCAACGTCGGGCGAGACCCTTCATGATTCCCTCCTTGTCGAGCTCCAGCGTAATGGGTTCCCGAGCTCTGCGCACCAAGCCTACGACATCACAGCCGCCGGCTGGGCCTGAAGCGGCCGGCCTCTGTGCCGGTCGTTCCTCTTGCTGGCAAAGCCTCACCCTAGTCCAACACCTCCGCCACGCCGATCAAATCGATCTCCGGTGAAGCGTCGGCTGCATGCTGGATGATCGGCACGTGGCCGGCACCGATGAGCAACAACAAGCGGTCGCCCGGTTCCATCACGCGGAGGATCCGGGAGTAGATCCGCAGATTACGGTTGTACCACCAGCCGGTGACGCTGTCGGTTGCCGGGAACTCCTCTTCATCACCCAGTCCCAAGTAACTCAACACATAGTGACCGTGCCCAATCCGCAGTCGATCCGCGGAGTTGAGGTAGAGAAAGTACTCTCGCAGCGTCTGGTTGGCCTTCGAGTGGTCTTCGACCTTGTAGAGCTCGGTCAATCGCTCGTCCCAGAGATCTGCTTCGGGGAACTCCTGGCCGTGCTCGATGGCATAGGCCTCGGACTCGGGCAGGTCCTTGTAGTTGCGACCCGACACATCGACCCCGTAGAGCCGGTCGTGCCCCAGCTTCTTGCCCAGGCGGAAGGCCACCTGGTAGATCTCGTTGGCTTGCAGCTCGAACTTGTCCGCCAAGAACTGGCGGTAGCGCTCGTCCATGACGCCTTGCCGGTCCTGGTTGGACTCGATCAGGATCTTGGTCGGTGCGAACTCGGCCAACCGCTCGAGAACGTCGGTGAGCTCAGCCTGCCGCGCCGCCGACAGGATGTCGATATCGACTTCCGGTTTGTAGTCGTCGAGCCCCGCATCCTTGAAGTGAAAGGTACCCAGGATCAGCAACTTCGCCGTCGCGTTTTCGGGAGTGAACCAGAGCTTCGGATCTTTCGATTCCGGGTCCTTCGCCGCAGCTTCCTGCGCCGCCACCGCCATCGAAAGGCAAAGTCCAAGCAGCAAGACCGATAGAGTCCTCTTCATGACTGACATACCTCCGGGTTCGTATATTGATGAGATTCTACCCGGCCAGATACCCACCCGACCGGGTGGCGGCACGACCAGGCAACGGCCGTAAAATCTTGACCGACCGTGAAGAGACTCCTGCAAACCTCGATTCCTGTCCTGGTCGCACTGGCACTTGGCTCGAGCTCGGCTCTCGCGGCCGGTTCCAATGACGGACTCACTCCGGTTCGTTTCGAGGCGCCGCCAACGATCGACGGCGAGTTGACTGACCCTGCCTGGGAGGGAGCCTCCCACGTAGAGGGCTTCCTGCAGATTCGGCCCTTCCACGGCAAGCCGTCACCGGTCACGACCGAGGTCCTCGTTGGATACGACAATGAGGCTCTCTACGTCGCCTTTCGTTGCCAGGACGACGAAAGGAATCGAATCGCCGCCTCCATCACGACACGCGATGGTGACTTCGACAATGACGACACGGTGCTCGTCATGCTCGATACGTTTCACGACGGCGACTCGGCGTACTACTTCGGCTCCAATCTCCTGGGAACCCAGTTCGACGGCACCCTCGCCAACAACGGTCGTACCGTCGACGATCGCTGGGATGCCGCTTGGCAGAACGCCTCGGTCACCACCGATACGGGTTGGACGGCCGAGTTTCGCATTCCGTTCGCGGTGCTGCGATATGCGTCGGGGGAAGAGGCCGTCTGGGGAGTGAACTTCCAGAGGATCTACCCTCGCCGCCTGGAGACCAGCGTCTGGGCCGGACCTGGAGAGTTCGAGTGGCGCGTCTCCGCCTTCGCCGCCATGACCTCCTGGAGTCCACCTCGGGCGTCCGCCAAGTGGTGGCAGATCATCCCGTACGCCCTGGGTGTCGTCAACGAGGAAGGCGAGCACAACGAGGAGATCGGCGGCGATGTCCGACTCCGGTACCGCAGCGCGCTGATCGCCGACCTCACCGTCAATCCCGACTTCGCCCTGGTCGAGGCCGATGTCGAGCAGATCAACCTGACCCGCTTCGAGCTCTTCATCCCCGAAAAGCGGCCCTTCTTTCAAGAAGGCAACGAACGCTTCGAGCAGCGCATCCGGCAGTTCTACAGCCGCCGTATCGACGACATCGACTGGGGTGCCAAGGCTACCGGCACGGTGGGCTCCTTCGACTTCATTGCCTTGGGCACCGCAGGGTCAGCTCACCGAC
The DNA here is from genome assembly GCA_963719055.1 of uncultured Acidobacteriota bacterium. GTDB lineage: Bacteria > Acidobacteriota > Thermoanaerobaculia > Multivoradales > JAHEKO01 > CAXMQZ01. The sequence continues at coordinate 140,892 of CAVRAU010000021.1, forward strand.
TTCGATTCGGAAGAAGTCGAGACGACTCTCGACGCCGACTACGGTGTCTTTCGTCTGCAGAGGGCGGTCATGGGGTCCGGCAACGTCGGTCTCCTGGCCGCCAATCGGCGCCTGGAGGGCGACAACGCCGGTTCCGTTGGGTTCGACACGACACTCTTCTTCACCGACAAGATCGGCTTCACCGGTCAGTACCTACAGTCCCACGGACCGGGTGAGAATGGCGCTGCCTGGTTCGTGCGTCCGGCCTACGACAGCACAAACCTCCACTTCCACGTGCGGTTCACCAATCTGGACCCGGGAATCGAGGACGACATCAACGCGGTGGGCTTTCTTCGCGATGACAACCGGCGGGAGTTCGATACCAACTTCACCCGCACGTGGTGGTTTCAGGAGTCCGCAGTGGAGAGGTTCAGGACAGGCGTCAACTACAACCGGTACTACGGGCACGACGGAGAGCTGCGCGGCTATGAAACCGACTTGTCGGCCAGGATCAACTTCACCAATCGGTGGTCGCTGCGACGTGGAATACGAAGACGAGTTCGAGCGCTTCGAACAGGACTTCCACAATCAGATCACGGCGCTGGAGTTCGGCTACGACAACCGGGAAGGTCGGTCCTTCGAGGTCGGAGTCGCCAAGGGCAAGAACTTTGGTGACGACCTCTGGCTCTACAACGGGGAGTTGACCTTCCGGATCTCGGACGCCTGGAACTTCGACTACGAGGTGACCCATCTCGATCTGGAGCCCGATCTCGCGGCGCGATCGACCTGGATTCACGTCTTCCGCACCACCTACTACTTCACCAACAACCTCTTCACGAAGCTCTTTCTCCAGTCCAACTCCGCCATCGACAAGGAGAACATCCAGCTACTCACCGTTTGGCGGATCTTCCCACCCTTCGGCTCTCTCCAGGTCGCCTACCAACGCGGCACCTCGGACCTGGGCGAGGAGTCGACCCAGGGCAACACCCTCTTCCTCAAGCTGGCCTGGGTGTTCTAGCGCTCGGGGTCTCTCCTACAGTCCGGCCATCCGGACTGAAAGCGGATCGATGTGCGCAGTGACAGCTTCTGACAGCAGCCGTCTTTAGGGTGTAGACCTCTTGGAGGTCAACACCGATGAGCCACTACCTCAGCAGGTTCCTACTCTGTCTCCTCTCTGGTCTTCCCGAGCTGGCTGGCAGGCGCCATCCAGAACATGGCCAATGGTGGTGATCTGCTGGTTACCGCAGGTTTCGCGGCTGTCCTCGCGTGGGTTCTGGGGCTGCGAAAGACTCCATCAGCCAAACCGATACACCGTCCGCGAGCGGTATTCCTCCCCCGGCCTCAGGATCGTGGAGGGAAACTCCGGTCGATTGGGCGAGTCGGGAAAGTGCTGGGTCTCCAGGCAGAAACCCGCGTGGGGACAGTAGGCTCGGCCCCCTTTGCCCACGATCTCAGAGCTGAGTGAGTTGCCTGAATAGAACTGGACCCCCGGCTCGGTCGTTTCGACTTCCAGGGTGCGACCGCTGTGGGGCTCGGCGACTCGCGCGATCAGGATCGGCAGCCCTGGTTCGCCATCCTCGGCGGCAGCATCGTCGCCGCGGGAGAGCACCAACGTGTGATCGTACCCACCCGCCCATGTGAGCTGATCATCGTCTCTCCTGATTCGCGCACCGATGGTTCTGGGTGACCGGAAGTCGAACGCCGTTTGCGCAACCTCCCGGAACTCCCCAGTGGGAATCAGCGCCTGGCTCACCGGCAAGAACTGCTTGGCATCGATCCAGAGCTCGTGATCGAGGACATCATCCGAGGACCCGAGGTTGAAGTAGGTGTGATGGGTCAGGTTGAGGGGAGTGGCCTGGTCGGTGATGGCGCGGTAATCGAGGATCAACTCGTTTTCCTCGTTGAGCCGGTAGTCGACCTCGACGTTCAGGTTTCCCGGGTAGCCCTCTTCCCCGTCGACACTCAGATAGGTCAGATGCAGACCCGACACGCCTGACTCACTGATCGGAGAGGCAGACCAGAGGACCTTGTCGAACCCACTCGGCCCCCCATGCAGATGGTCGGTTCCGAGATTGGCGCACAACCGGTAGGTCTTCCCATCAAGCTCGAATCTGGCCCGCGAGATGCGGTTGCCGTAGCGGCCGATGAGCGCCCCGAAGTGGACGTTCTGCCGGATGTACCCCTCCAGATCGTCGTAGCCCAAGACGATGTCGCCCCTAGCCCCATCGCGGTCCGGCACGCGAATGGACTGCACGATGCCTCCGAAATCCATGATGCGGATTTCGATCCCACGAGAATTTGTGAGCTCGTACAGAGTGACCGGGCGGCCGTCAGGGAGTGAGCCGAGAGGTATCCGGATCATGTGGTTTTGCGCGCCTCCTTGAAGTGGCCGGCCTCTCATCCAGGCCACGCTTGTGCGTGACTTCTCGCTGCCATGCTGGCCGACTAACTGCGTTACGACTCGGCTCGGACGACCAGATCCGCCAGCTGGTCGCACTGCACTTCGGTGAGCATGACGTCACCCAAGAACTCGAGCAGTCTGCGGACGTGGTGGCGGAAGGGTCCCTTGAAGCGGGTCGATCCGTCGTCGAGGAGTCGCTCCAGCAAATCGAGCGAGGCGACGATGCGCTTCTCCAGAGAGTCTCCCGGCATGCCACCATCAGCTTCGAGCCGCGAGGCATCCTCGATCAGTGCGTCGTGATCCGCGTCCACCTCGACCGGGTCCGCAAGAGACCCTGCAGCCCTCATTGGCGGCGGGGAGAGCTTCTTCTGGAGGAATGGCAAGATTCCTCGTCGCTTGGCTGGGCGAGCGGAATCGGGAAAGCCGGCGGTGGCCAGGAGTCGCTCGATCCTGGGAGCTTCCGTATCCAAAAATGACGCGTCCGAAAGGGCAAGGACATCACCTGACATGCCGAAGTAGGCCCCCATCTCCAGATCCTGTGGCATTCCTACTGGAACCACGCGCGTCTGCGGAACTTCACCAGGCCTGTCACTCTCGCGCTGGACCACAGCTACCAAGGCCATCACCCGACTTGCCAAACCGTACTTGCGGCTCAAGGCCTCGAGCATGCCGGCATCCTCGCCCTCGGGCTCACCGGTGATGCGAGATTCGGCCACCGTGATCTTGGCCGCCCCGTGAAGCAGCCAGAGTGTTTCCCCGAGCCCGGCGGGCGCCTCGACTACGGGCAACTGCAGATCGCCCTGCGCCCAGACCGCTGCCAACTCGTCCCCACTGCCGTCTTCGCGCACCAGCATCGGCTGACCGGGAAACACATCCTCGGTCGTCAGCGTTTCGCCGTCGGCTTGCACCCCGACATCGACCGCCACCGCCGGACTCACGGCTGCAAAGAGATCGAGCAACGCCAAGTCGACCCGCTCGCGAGCGGTCAGGAACCGAGACTGCCCCCCGGTCTCGCGACCGAGCTGCGAGAGAAACCGATCCTGACTGGCACTGCCGATCCCCAGAGCATGAATCCGCGCTCCGCAGCGCCGCGCCGATTTGAGGATTTTCGGAGTGCCAAAGACCTGACCATCCGTCAGCACCAGCAGGTCGCCGCCTGCGCTGCCGAGCAGTCGCGCCGCCCTGTCCACCCCAGCGGCCAATTCAGTACCCGCCGCGCGAATCGATCTCGACAAGAAAATTCCTGGCGCTCTTCCGGTTCTTGTCCGAGGCGTCGAGCAGGTTGCGCGACAGGGCCTCGATTTCATTGTCGAACGCCACGATCGAGAACAGATCATCGGGTCGCATCGCGCCGATACCCGCCTCGACGGCCTTCTTGGCTTGTGCCATGGCTCTGCCGCCCATCGATCCCGAACGGTCGAGCACAAAGACCACTCGCCGAGGGTGCTCCTCATCGGACTTGCCAAAACGAGAAGAACCCAACAACGCCGAAATCGACCCCCCCGAAGACCAGGCCACACCCCAGGGCTCCTCCGCCTTGGCCTCGAGGACCAGATCGCGGTTGGGCACCTCTGCCTCGACGGCCATGCCTACTCGCCTGTCTGTACCCTCGCCGGCCACCGACACTCCGTGGGATGGCGAGGTCACGGCGCTCAGCCTCTGGCCGCCGATGAGCTGCAGGTCGAAGCCCACCGAGTGCAGATTGTCGGCCTCCTGCTTCCAGGTCGGCAGGATCAAATCGCCAAACTCTTCCCGGGGCAGCTCCATCTCGCCACCGCCAGGCCCCGAGATCGACCTGGTCTCCGCGTGATAGGCCGGTGCCAGCGTGAACGGGAAGCGGAATCGAAACCCGTCGTCGTGCCGCTCGACGCCGGCGAGGATCTCGAGGATCACCCGCACGGTCTCCCCGGGCTGGAGATTGCCGACGGTCAGGTTCATCATGCCGTCGCCGTATTGACGGGCCAGGACGGCCAACGATCCCTCGTCGATCCCCTTCTCGTAGGTCTTGACGGCCTGGTCTACCGGCTGCAGATCGCTGGTGACCTCGAATCCTTCACCTTCGACCCGAAACGAGCGCAGGGCCGCATCCTGCGGCAGCATGAAGGCGTAAATCACCTCGACCGGTTTCGGCTCGGCGCTTTCAAACGTGTGCTCGACCAGCAGCCGCGCCCCAAAGGGTGTCGCCTTGCCGGTCAGCCAAAGCCGCTGCATCGCGAGCTTCAGGTCCTTGCCAGTCTCCTTCGACAGGGCCGTGTAACAACCCGTGGACTCTGTCAGTGGAAGGGTCATTTCATTCCTCCTTGGGTTTTGGGTCCATCCTCTGGATTCTCGAGTCGGCTGCCGAGCTCGGCCAGAGCCCGACGGATCTGACGCAGTCGCCAGGGAGCCTGATCGGCCCGCACTCGCACCTCTACCCCTTCACCGAGGGTGTAGGACCACCAGCTCTCAGGCTCGGGTAGGCTGATCGCTTCCTTCTCCTCGCCTCGCGCCGCGATCTCCGCCAGGGTCAGACCGTTGGACTGCAGATGCTGGATCTCCTGCAACCGCGCCAGATGAGCCGGCCCGTAGCTGGCGCCCCGCCCCGCCTTGTCCGGCCCCGGCAGCAACCCCCGACCGATATAGAACCGCACCGTCCGCGCACTCAACCCCACCTCTTCGGCCATCTCGGCCAGGCTCCATTCCAGCTTCTCTGTTTCTGACCTTGCCATCTCATCCTCAGTGTAGAGGATAAATACGACAGTGTCAAGTACTGACCTAATAATTACCAAGAATCACGGAATAGAGTCATCTCAAACCCAAAAATCCCCTCCAGACGTTTCCGCGGAAACGTTTCTGGTACCGACCAGGCAAAGCCCTCGCCGGATTCGCAGCCGACTTTCTTGAATCCCTATTCGGCCGCAGGCATCGGCATGTCGTAGTTGAAGATGTCGTAGTGAATCTGCCACTTGCCGTCGACCATCTTGGCCACGTTGGCCCATTTGCCCTTGGCGATGGTGTTGCCCTCGGCGTCCATACCCTCGAACGTGCCGTGACCCATCGCCATCTCACCCATGACCATCATCTCAGCGGGCTCGATCTTGAGCTTGGCCATCCCTGATTCCATGCCTTGCACAATCTGGGCCTTGATGGCTTCCCGTCCGATCACGGCCGGTACATCAGGGGGCATCCGCATCCCGTCTTCCATGTACATGGCAACCACGGCATCCACGTCACCCTCGTTGTACGCCGCCTGCCAGACTTCCGCCAGCTTCTCGAACCCACCTTCATGGTGAGCAGCCCAAGCCCCCGAGCTCGCCAACAACGAAACGACTGCCAGACAGACAAAGACTCTCTTCTTCTCCATGACATCCTCCTTGGTTTCCCCAGCCCGGCGGGTCGCCCACCGAACGGACACACTGATTGATTTTTCGAAGAACCCCCGGACTGTACGCCAATCGTCACGGGGATCACAACCCCAGGCTCGCAAGCCTCGGGCTCGTAGTGGCCGGCCTCCGTGCCGGCCTTCAGCCGCTACCGGTCTCGGCCAGGAAGCGCTCGTGGCACTCCTTGCCAGCGGCGCGGGCCGCGGCCCAGGCGTCGATCAGCTCAGGATCGGCACGGAGGCCGACGAGTAAGGGGTCCGTGTCCATGAAGGGAAAGGAGCAGTAGCCGCGCTCGATCCCCGCGCGGATCAGGGACAGACCGGCTTCGTGCTGCCCGAGCCTCGCGATCACGCTACCGGACCAGTACGGCAGCTCTGCGTCGGAGGTGTTCAGAACCAAATCGACCATCTCCTGAAGCCGTTCTCGGTCCAGGGCCGGACCCGCCTTGATCACCTCGACCACAGCCACGGACGCGGGATCCGTTCCACGAAGGAGTCCCTTCGCCTCTTCGATTCGGCCCTGTCGCATTAGAACCAGTGCCCGATTGTCACTGGCGTACTCGGTACCTGGACTGAGCTCGAGAAACCGCAGGGCCCTATCGTGACGACCCGCGAGCGAGTTGGTGATGCCGCAGGACCGGAAGAACGGGTTGGTGGGTTCGAGAGACAGAGCCGTGTCGCAATCCCGCAGCGCCGGCTCCAGCGCCCCGGCATACCGCAACACATAGCTTCTGACGAAATGGGTACTACCGACCCTGGGCCGCCGGGCCACCAGACGGTCGGCAGCCATGTAGCCCGACACCAGATCCCCGCGCTCGACATCGATCAAGATGTGTCGGATCTCGGCCTCGATCAGCTCGGGATCCAGCTCCAAGGCGCGCTCGGTGGCGTCCACCGCCCTGTCGTAGTACTCGTCGCCACCACCACCATAGGCACCATGCATATGGAACCGCCGGGCCAGCTGGTTCCAGGCAGGTGCGTAGCTCGGATCGAGCTCGATTGCCTTCTCCACCAGTGCCATCGCCTCTGAATTCGGTGCAGGGTCCGTGCTCATCGGCAGGCTTCGCAGATAAAGATCGTAAGCCTCCTCGTTGTGGGGCAGCGTGCCGGTCGATGCGACGCTGGCCCCTGAGTCGAGGATCGGCATCAAACCCTGCTCCACCTTGTCGGCGACCTCCTGGCGCAATGAGAGGAGCTCCTGGGCGCTGACTACGATGCTGTCACGCCAGACCACGGCATTGGCCTCCACGTCAATCGCTTCGAGCGTCAGGCTCAGCCGGTCACCCTCCTGGAAGTACTGTCCCGTGACCAGGTTCGCAACACCGAGGTCCCGGCCGATGACCAGCGGATCGAGCCCGTCGGTCTCGAGCCTGGACGTTGTCGAAAAAGGACGAATCGCCAACCCGGAGCCGCGGCTGAGTGCCGTGGCGATCTCGTCCGGAACTGCCAGGCTCAGGTAGTCCACCTCCTGGTCGGCCCCCAGATTGGCAAACGGCAGCACGGCGACCGTTCGCGGACCTTCAGCCTCGGGTGGGGCCGTCTTTACCTCAGGAGCCGACCCTGTTCGACCTTGCCACCAGAAGAACGCCAATGCGATGACTGCCACGACTGGGCCAAGCGCCGCCAACAGCCGCCATGGCCGCTTGGCTGCCACCGATTGCGGTCCACTCATCGTGGAGACTGGCCCGCCGGAGGCCATCTCGAGCCCACCGGAGGTCACCTCGGTCTTCAGACCTTCGAGCTCATTACGAATGTCCTTGGCCGACTGGAACCGCCGCTCGGGATCCTTCTCCAGACAGTGCTGGATAATGCGCCCCAGCTGGCGGGGCAGGTCGTCCCGCACCTCGACCACCGACGAAGGGGTGTCCTTGAGGATGCTCGAGGCCAGCTCGATTCCCGACTCCCCCTGGAACGGCCTCTTCCCGGTGACCATCTCGTAGAGCAGGATGCCGAAAGAGAAGATGTCGGTACGCGAGTCCACTTCTTTGCCACTCAACTGCTCGGGACTCATATAGGGCGCCGTGCCCATCACCGTGCCTTCGGCGGTCAGAGCGGCCGACTGGGTCGGTGCCTCGGTTGCCGCATCAGGTGCGGGGATCTGATCCAGCGATTCGGCAGCAAGCTTGGCGAGGCCAAAATCGAGCACCTTGACGTTGCCGTCGTTCGTGACCATGACGTTGGCTGGCTTCAAATCACGATGGGTAATGCCCTTCTCGTGCGCCGCAGCCAGGGCATCAGCCATCGGAATGGCATAGCCAAAGACTTCGGCCAGCGGCATCCCACCTGGCGGCAGGACCCGATCGAGACTCTTGCCCTCGACCCGCTCCATAACGATCAAGCGTCGCCCTTCGGCCTCTTCGACATTGAACAGTGTGACGATGTTCGGGTGGTTGAGCGACGCCACTACCCCGGGCCTCCCGCCGAAACCGCTCCAGCCGCTCCGGACTCTCCTCGGCCATCGGAGGTAGGACCTTCAGCGCCACCTCACGGCCCAACTCGGTGTCCTCGGCCAGATAGACCTCCCCCATCCCACCCTGACCGAGCTTGGACAGAATCTTGTAGCGCGACAGCGTCTTGCCGATCATTCCCGTCGATTGTAGAACTTCCAGCCAGTCGCTCGCAGGATCGGGCCCTTGTGCCTGACCGTCCGCCGGCCTTCAGCCGCTACCGGTCTCGGCCAGGAAGCGCTCGTGGCACTCCTTGCCGGCTGCGCGGGCCGCGGCCCACCCATCCGCGAAGTCGGGGTCGGCGCGTAGACCGGCAAAGAGGGGGTCGGTTTCCATGAAGGGGTACGAGCAGTAGCCACCGTCGATAGCCCGCCGCAGCACCTCCAGACCGACCTCGTGCTCACCGACAAAGGCGAAGATGCTGGCGTTCCAGTAAACCTGTTCCGGGTCATTCAGGACGTCGGTAAAACCCAACTCTCGCTGTAGCACTTCCGGCTCCATGCTCCGGTCTTCCAACACGGGCTCGAGAGCCGCAGCCAAGATGGTGAAAGAGGTCTTCCCCGACAGCTCGAGCGCCTCCTCGAGTCTCCCCTGCCGCATCAACACGACGGCTCGGTTGCCGTAGTAGAAGTCGTTGTTTGGACTGAGGTTGAAAAACTGCTCAGCCCAGTCGTACCGACCCGCCAGATAGTTGGTGATCCCGCACGATCGAAAGCCCGGGTTGCTCGGGTCGAGCGCCAGGGCGGTGTCACAATCTCGTACCGATCGGTCGATTGCGCCGGCATAGCGCAAGAGATAGGCGCGAACGAAGTACACTCGACCCACCCTGGGACGCTGCTCGATCAGCCGATTGGCAGCCTCATAGGCCCTGCCGAGCTCACCCCGCTCGACATCGATCATGATCATCCGGACCTGGGGCTCGATGAGCTCGGGGTCGAGCTCGACGGCCCGTTGAGCGGCCTCGACGGCGCGGTCGATGTCCTCGTCGGTGCCGCCACCGTACATGGCCAGATAGTGCCAGCGATTCGCCAGCTCTCCCCAGGCCGGCGCGTAGTTCGGGTCGAGCTCGACGGCTCGCTGCACCAGTTCCAAAGCCTCGTTGTTCGGGGCGGGATCCGAGCTCATCGGCAGGCTGCGCAGATAGAGGTCGTAGGCCTCCTCATTGCTGGGCAGGGTACCGGTCGAAGCGAGCGTGACCTCGGGGTCGAGAATCGGCATCAATCCCTGCTCCACCGTCTCGGCCACCGCCTTGTCGAAGAGACAGTAGCTCCTGCGAGTTGACCACGACGCTATCGCGCCAGACCACGGCATTGCCGACGACATCGATGGCCTCGAGCGTCAAGCTCAGCTGATCCCCCTCCTGGAAGTACTGACCGGTCACGACATTGGCCACGCCAAGCTCTTGACCGAGTGTCGTGGGGTCACTGGCGGTGGTATCGAGCCGCGAAGTCGTCGAGAAGGGGCGAATCGCCAACCCTGAGCCGCGACTCAAGGCCGTCACGATCTCGTCCGGAACGGCTAGACGAAGGTAGTCCAACTCCTCGTCGGCGCTCAAGTTCGCAAAGGGGAGCACGGCGACCGTGCGCGGACCCTGCGATGCGGCGGCAATCGGGGCCACATCCGTCGTTTCAGTTGGTGCCAACGTCCTCTGGCCCTGCCACCAGAGCACGCCCATGACTGATCGCCAAGGCGCCGAAGACGATGGCGGCAACGAGCCCCCATGGACGCCTGGCAACCGGCTGGGACCGCTCAGCCCCGATGCGGGTCCGGCGACGAACGCCGACGCCGGCGCTGCCGCTCACTGCCGAGCCAGAGCACTGGTAACGGTCCCACTCGCAGCTACTGGGCCACCGGTGTCCCGCCGGTCGTCGAGAGCTGTCCCGAGTCGACCTCGCCCCGCAGCCCTTCGAGCTCGTTGCGCACATCCTTGGCCGACTGGTAGCGCCGCTCCGGATCCTTCTCGAGACAGTGCTGAATGATTCGCGCCAGGTGTCGCGGCAGATCGGCCCGCATCTCGACCACCGAGGACGGCGTGTCCTTCAAGATGCTCGAGGCCAGCTCGATCCCCGAGTCGCCCTGAAAGGGCCGCTGCCCGGTGACCATCTCATACAGCAGAGATGCCGAACGAGAAGATGTCGGTGCGCGAGTCGACTTCCACGCCCTTGAGCTGCTCTGGGGACATGTAGGGCGCCGTGCCCATCACCGTGCCCTCGCCAGTCAGAGCCGCCGATTGGGTTGGCGCCTCGGTCGCCGCATCCTGGAGGGCTATCGGTCCAGTCTCGGTCGCCAGCTTCGCCAGACCGAAGTCCAGCACCTTGATCTGGCCGTCCTCGGTGACCATCACGTTGGCGGGTTTGAGATCGCGGTGGGTGATCCCCTTCTCGTGCGCCGCCGCCAGGGCATCGGCCATGGGAATGGCGTAGGCGAAGACCTCGGCCAGCGGCAACCCTCCCGGCGGGATGAGCCGATCCAGGCTTTTGCCCTCGACTCGCTCCATGACGATCAAACGCCGACCCTCGGCCTCTTCGACATTGAACAGCGTGACGATATTCGGGTGATTGAGCGAGGCGACCGCGCGGGCCTCCCTCCTGAACCGCTCGAGCCGCTCCGGGTTCTCCTCCATCACCGCCGGCATGACCTTCAACGCCACCTCCCGGCCGAGCTCCGTATCCTCGGCCAGATACACCTCCCCCATCCCACCCTCACCGAGCTTCGACAGAATCTTGTAGCGCGAAAGCGTCTTGCCAATCATGTTCGTGGGCCGATTGTAGAACTTCCAGCTCCCGATTCGTAGGGGCGGGGCTTGTCCCCGCCTGGGAGGGCGCGAGGCCCTCCCCTACATCGAAGCTCTGAAGGGTCGGGCCTCGGCGCCCGACCGTCAGGCGATACAGCTAATCCTGCTGGTGTTCGGCGACGAAGTCGGCCAGCCTGACCCGGCCACCATCAGAGAATTCGAGAAACCGGATCGCCAAGCCCTCGACCGGGTCGAATCCGGGAACCGTATGGCGCAAGACTTCCCCTGTCGCTTCGATCGGCTCCGAGTCTTCCGGCAGGGAGAGGGTCAGCTGCACTCTGGTCTTGAGCGGCAGGAAGCGCCCGGTGCGGATCAACATCCCCGCCTCCGAGACGTTGACCGTTTGGCAGAAGAGCTGAATCGATCCCTGCTCCAGCCGGGCCGCGAGCTCTACCCCGAGACGAGCCTTGGCTCGCATGGCCACGCCGATGAGCTCCGTCAGCGCCATCTGAATCTGCTCCGGCGCCTCATCGATACAGCAGGCCTGAGCCAGATCCCCGTCCAGGAAGTCGGCGACCGCATCCAGCCGATCGTCCCGCGTCAGGATCAGCATCGGCGACCGAACACACACCGACATCGGGCCGCGAATCGACTTGACGAACTCTGAGAACTCGATGTCCGGCAGAGGATACTGGACCAATATCAGGTCATAGAGCGAGTCCGCCGACAGCGTCAACGCGTGTTGGCCGCTGTGGACCCTCGTGATCTCGACATTCGATCTGGAGACCAGGGGCTGGATCTGATCGAAAACGACTTCGCTGGCGAGCGTGACAAGTATGGTCAAGCGTTCGGACATGGCAGCGCTGCTCCCTCCTCACTGGCTCACGGAAATCCATCGTCAACTGCAGTAGCCAGCTAAGAGATAGCACTCCGTGAATATTTTCGAAACACCCAATCGGGTAGGAGGGTCGGAGCGCCGGCCGGCACAGAGACCGGCCGCTACAGGAAGTTCTCGATCAGGACGGCATCCCGGGACAACTCGCCTCGGGTGAAGACGAGGGTCTCACCGTCGGGGGCCAGCCCGTACCAGTACATCCGGCGGTCATCGAAGTCGGTGAGTCGCTCGGGCTCGCCGCCGTCCAAGGGCAGCCGCCACAGATTGGCGCGGTCTCGGGGCATGGTGTTGGTCAGCAGCGACCCGGCCATCCTGGCGTCCAGCGCAGGAGCGTGCCGGCATAGAAAGGCTCGGCCTCCAGCTCGATCTCCATCTCTCCCCCTTCGAACGCCGCAACTCCGATCTTGAAGGAGTCGTCCCTCGGGGTCGAGAAATAGAAGGCGATCCGCGAGTTGTCGGGCGAGACCACGGGCAAGAACGACTCGCGATCGATGACCAACTCCGGCGTTCCGCCATCGAGCGGAACCCGCCAGATCTTCGTGTATACCCTCGGTCAAGGCCTGGTAGACCACCCATTTCCCGTCGGGAGAGATCGTCGGGCTTGCCCCACTGGAGGCCCTCGGCGAGGAACTGGGAATTGCTCCGTCGGCGTCCAACCGCCGGATCCTGAAACCCGAGGGAGTCGAGGTCCGGACCACGATCCTGCCGTCCGGTGCCACGCTCAGGTAGCGATCGCCCTCTTCGTCGTCCGTCAAGCGCTGCCGGTCGGAACCGTCAGCGCTCATGACCGCGAGATCCAGCTTCCCGCCTCGAGGGTCTGGTAGACGATGCGACCGTCGGGAGTGAAATCGAATCCGAAGATCCCATCGAGGCGCGACCGCGAGATCTTCTGCGGGCGCTCGCTGCCATCGAGTCGGCATAGACCACATGTCCGATCTCGCCGTGGCAGGGAATCGTCACCAGGGACTTGCCGTCCGCCGTCAGACTGATGACGCGGTAGTCGAAGAGATCCGAGGTCAGCTGACGCGCCTCCCCTCCGGATACGGCACCATACCAGACCTGCGCGTCGTTGTTGCCTGCTGTCTCGGCAATGGCCAGCAGTCCGTCTCCCGTCGGGCAGCCAGCCGACCATGGCGGACCATTGCCACTCTGGCTGCGCGGTCCACTCGATCTCCCCGGTCTCGGCATCGACGGCCACCAACCGGGCTCGCCGTTGCCCTTCTGCGGTTGAGGATGGAAGTCGCGATCAGCCTACCATCGGGCGACCAGGACGGGCGCCGTATGAAAGATCGGCGCCACCAAGCTCGGGAAACTCGAAGGTCGCCAGGACTCCAGGCTCGCTCCCATCCGAGTTGGCGACCATGATCGAGCTCTGGTTCTGTTCCGGATGACTGGCGACGATCCAGGCCATCCTGGGCGCCATCGGGTGAGAAGGTCGGGGCACTGTCGAGTCGCGTCACCAGCTTCCTGGGCGAGCCGCCCAGTGTCGAGATCTGGTACATGGACCCCGTTGGAGTCTTCATCGCTCTTGACTCCAAACACCACCGCGGTGCTCTCGGGATTGAAGTCATTCCCCAATAGGCGACGGGCCGGGATTCGATCAGCTGCAGGCTCTGTGCGCCTCCCACCTGGCGCAGGTTCAGGCTCTGCTCGCCCTGGAGCGACTCGACGATAGACCACGTACTTGCCGTCGGGTGAGATGGCCGCAGAGGTGACGAGGCCGCTGCCGGTGATCGGCGTTTGGTGAGAGCCGCCGGCGCGACAGCCTCCTCGACAGGCGCGGCCGTCTGACGACCCAGCGTCCAGAACAAGGCTGCAACCCCGAGGAGAGCGGCGCACTGCGATGGCCGCCCACAGAACGGGGGATCGCTTCTCGCCTGCCGGCTGCTGATCGCGGCTGGCACCTGGCCTGAGACCACCGTCGGCAGACTCGAATCAGAATCCAGATCCCGCCGCAGCGCCTTGAGATCGACCACCAGATCCCGAGCACTCTGGTAGCGGTCGTCCGGTGATTTGGCCAGGGCCTTGCGCAGGATCCACTGGAGCTGCAGCGGTGCGTCGGGCACCCTCCGCTCCAATGGATCGGGTTCTGAATGAAGGATCTTGTGCAGCGTGTCGATCGTCGAGTCGCCTGGAAAGGCACGAACACCGGTCGCCGCCTCGTAGAGGATGCTGCCGAGCGAGAAGATGTCCGACCGTGCATCGACCACCTGCCCCTGTGCCTGCTCGGGGGACATATAGGGCGCAGTACCCATCACCAGCCCCGCTTCGGTGAGCGTTGCCATCTGCGTCGCCTCTGCCTCCGGCATCTCCGTCGATTCCACCGCCAACTTGGCCAGGCCAAAGTCCAACACCTTGATGCGACCGTCGCCAGTCAGCATGACATTGGCAGGCTTCAAGATCCCGATGAACAATCCCCTTGTCGTGCGCCGTCGCCAGAGCTTCGGCAATCGGCAATGCGACGTCCAGGACTTTGGCCAACGGCCAGCCCCCAGGCGGCAATGCCTGATCGAGACTCTCGCCCTCCACCAGCTCCATCACGAGGAAATGAAGGGCTCCGATACTTGTAGGGGAGGGCCTTGCGCCCTCCGGGAGGGGTCAAGCCCCTCCCCTACATCGCCCACCGCTTCCGCCCCATTCCGCTCGGCCGCCTCTGCCGATTCGATGGCGTACAACGTCACGATGTTCGGATGGTTCAACGCTGCCACCGCTTCGGCCTCGCGCCGAAACCGCTCCAAACGCTGCGGATCCTGCGCCATCGCCGGCGGCAACAGCTTGAGTGCCACCTCGCGCTTCAGCTCCAGATCCTCGGCTCGATATACCTCACCCATGCCGCCCTCACCTAGCTTGGCGGTGATCGTGAAATGAGAGAGTGTCGTACCGATCATCGTCCCGATCGGCCGGGCGCTGTAGCCACGGGTCACTGTGCCCGCGGTTTGCCGGCCGCTTCAACCTTGTCGCGTGTGATACCGATCATCGTCCCGATCGGCGTGTCGTACCGATCATCGTCCCGATCGGCCGGCCAGAGGCCGGCCGTTAAACCTTCTCGAGTGTCGTATCGATCACTTGACGGCGATTGTACCTCGCCGAATCACTGAAACGACCTCACCTCAAGGCAGCTTCTTCGTGACCCCCAGCCACCAGCGCATGCACCTGTGGCCGAGATCAGCTCCCTCGCCGAACATCAGGGGACAGCCGCCGGCAATCACGTCGACACCGTGCTCGCGACCGTATTCCGCAGCCGCCTCCGAAACGCTGCTGCTCTTGGCCCCGAACAACGCGTTGTAGTGCATCCATACGTGCGAGACGCCGGCGTCGACACAATCTCGCACCACGCCCTCCGCGGCCTCGGGACGGGTGGCGATGACCGCAGCACCGACTCCCCCATCGATCGCTCCCACACTGGGATAGCAGGTCTCGCCATGCACCTCCGAGGCGTTGGGGTTGATCGGCACGACCTCGAAGCCCCTCTTGCGCAGCGCCCTGAGGATCTCCCAGCCAGTGCCTCCCTTTCGAGAGACACCCACAACCGCGATTCGCTTCTGAGACAGGAAGGCTTCCGCCTGAGACTGGATGGTCATGTCGTTCGACCTCCTTGTGAACGCATCCATCCTACCGCCCCTCGAGCGCAGGACAGAGATCCTGGATCTGTTGGACAACTTGCCCGCCGCCGAACGCTTCCGCGATCGGCCCACCCGCCCGGGTGGTGCGAGCTGGCCCTCGAAGGCGTAAGCTGAGACATCGTCAGCAAGACAGGCTTGGTCCGGACCGAGCCGGGGGATTTGTGTCGGAGAGGAGGCTGCCGTGTCCAAGGATCCTCCATCCAAGGCAGAAACGGAGCAGACCGATTTGATGGAGGTCTTCGACCACGAAGCCCCCGTAATCGGCAACTACCGGCTGCTCAAGAGAATCGGACAAGGAGGCATGGGCGAGGTCTGGGAGGCCGAACAGCTGCAGCCGGTGCAGCGCCGCGTCGCTTTGAAACTGATCAAGCGCGGCATGGACTCGGCTCGGGTCATCGCCAGATTCGAGACCGAGCGTCAGGCTCTCGCCTTGATGGACCATCCAGCCATCGCCAAGGTCTTTGACGCCGGTACCACCGAAAACGGGCGCCCCTTCTTCGTCATGGAGCTCGTCCACGGCCTGCGGATCACGAAATACTGTGACCGACATCGTCTGAGCGTGCGAGATCGCCTGGAGCTCTTCATTCAGGTCTGCGAAGGGATTCAGCATGCGCACCAGAAAGCCATCATTCATCGCGATGTCAAGCCCTCGAACATCCTGGTCAGCGAGCAAGACCGCAAGCCCGCGCCCAAAATTATCGATTTCGGGGTCGCCAAAGCCACCGCCCACAGTCTGACCGAGCGGACCCTGTTCACCGAGCTCGGTCAACTCGTGGGCACTCCCGAGTACATGAGTCCCGAGCAGGCGGAGCTCACCGGCGAGGACATCGATATCCGCACCGATGTCTATTCCTTGGGGATGGTTCTCTACGAGCTACTGATCGGTTCGCTGCCGTTCGATCCGGATGCCATGCGGCAGGCGGGTCTGGTCGAGCTGCGGCGCAGGATCCTCGAGGACGAACCCGCCAAACCGAGCCAACAGATCACCCGCGGAGGGGTCGACTCGGATATCGCGGCCCAGAATCGCGACACGACCCCGCTCGCATTGACAGGAGCTTGCGTGGTGATCTCGATTGGATCGTCTTGAAGGCCCTGGAGAAGGACCGGAACCGACGTTATGAGACGGCTCATGCCCTGGCGCGTGGACGTCCGGCGATACCTCGACAACCAGCCTGTCGAAGCGCGAGCTCCCAGTGCCGAGCTACAGATTCGGGAAATTCATCCGACGGCACCGGGTCGGTGTCGCCGCTTCGAGCTTTGCCCTGCTGTCGCTGGTGGTGACCATGATCATCACCACCTCGAGTCTCGTGCGGGTGACGAAGGCTGAGGAGCTGGCCCGCGCCGAAGCAGAAAGAGCCACAGCGGTCACGTCTTTTCTCGAGACCATGCTCTCCTCTGCGGATCCTGCGCAAGACGGACGGGACGTGCGCGTCGTCGACGTGATCGACCGAGCCTCGCAGGAGATCGGATTCCAATTCGAAGACCGACCCGAAACCGAGGCCTCGGTTCGAGAGACGCTGGCAAAGACCCTCACGGCCCTCGGTCAGTACGAGCCGGCAGCCGAGCAATTCGAACGCGTCTATCAAATTCGAACACAGCACCTCGGGCAGAGGGATGTCTCTACCCTGAAGGCCGCAATCAACGTGGCTGCCGCCGCTTGGTACCTGGGCGAACCGGAGCGGGCAGAAGAGCTGAGTCGTCGCACCCTCCAGACGGCCACCGAGACTCTTGGACCGAATCACGAGGTGACGCTCGAGGCCACCACCGACCTCGCCGTCTTTCTGGACACTCAGGGCAAGTATCCGGACTCCGAGCCGGTGCATCGAGCAGCGCTCGAATCAGCCCGAGCTCACTATGGCAACGATCACGAGATCACCTGGACAACCGCCAACAACCTGGCCATCTGCCTCAAGAAACTGGGAGAGCTGACCGAGGCCGAAGCTCTCTATCGAGAGACACTTGCCGCGCGGACGAGAAACTCCGGAGCGGAGCACCCGGAAACGCTCAACGTCAAGCACAATCTCGCGATGCTCTTGACCGCCCAGGGCAAGAGCTCGGAAGCGGTGAAACTCCATCGCGAGACTCTCGAGACCAAGATCGAGTGTTCGGTCCAGATCACCCGCACGTCCTGTCGTCGATGAACGGCCTGGGACTGGCTCTGATGGAGGAGGAACCTTCGATGAGGCGAATGCCATCTTCAGCGAGCTCGTGTCGCTGGCGGACAAGATATATCCGAGTACACACAGGCGGGGTCTCTGTATCGCAAGCACTATGGTCAGAGTCTCTTGAGGATGGGAAGGATCTCGGAGGCCGAGGAAGTCCTGACCCAGGCGTATCTCGGCTTGAGCGACGCATTTGGAGCCTCTTACGGGAGCACGATGGAAGTTGCCGAACATCTCGTGGAACTCTACGAGGCCGAAGGACAACCCGAGAAAGCCGCCGAGTATCGAGCCCTGCTGAACCCGGACTAGCGCACGGCCGGCAGACCGCGGGCACAGAGGCCCGCGGCTTCACCCGGCGGCGAGCACTCGAGCGCAGCCCCACTCTGTCACCACCCGCCAGACTAACCGGACCCAGTCCACGCAAATCTTCGAGCACCTGTGGCACAGCGAATATCCCTGAACGGAACTTGCGAGTAGACTCGATCCAGGCTCTCACATGAACCGGCTTACCACATGGTGGTTCCGATGGTTGGGTCGGCGGGCGGCGGATCCTGCACCCGACGATCAATACCGACGCCTCTTCGAAGAGGTACCCGTCGGGGTCTATCGGGCGACTCCCGATGGCCAGCTCCTGACCGCCAATCCGGCCCTGCTCGAGATGCTCGGCTACGACAACCTGGAAGAGCTCGCTCGCCTCGACCTCGCCAAGGAGCTCTACGTCGACCCGAAAGCGCGTGCGACGTGGCGTGAAGATCTCGATCGCCAGGGTCGCACTACGCAACGTCGAGGCGACCCTGCGGCGCAAGGACGGTCGTCTCATCGTCGTTCTCGACAGCGCCACAGCGGTGACCGACGCCGGCGGCGAAGTGATCCACTACGAGGGTACCCTGACCGAAATCACGCGGTTCAAGCGCGCCCAGGAAATCCAGTCAGTCCTCTTGCGGATCTTTCTGGCAGCGGGTGCGGCGAGCGATCTGTACGCTCTCCTGACAGCTGTACATCGAGAGTTGTCCGAGCTGCTCGACACTTCGAACTTCTACATTGCGCTCTACCACGAGGAGACGGGTCTGTACTCCTTCCCGTTCCACGTCGACGAGCGCGAGCCGGACGAGCAGCCCCCGCAACGGCTGGAGAATAGCCTGACCGACTACGTCCGCCGCACGGGTCGGCCTCTGCTGGCAGACGAGCAGACCCACCGAAAGCTGACGCGCCAAGGGGAGGTCGAGCTGGTCGGAGTCGCGGCGCCGATCTGGCTGGGAGTGCCGCTCAGAAGCGGTGACCAGTTACTGGGTGTCGTGGCGGTGCAGAGCTACCGTGAGCGCTCGCTCTACACGCAAGAGGATCTCGACCTGTTGACTTTCGTCTCCGAGAACATCGGCTTCGCCATCGAGCGAAAACATGCCGAAGTGGAGCTACAGGCTAGTGAAAAGCGCTTCCGAGATCTCTTCGAGGCATCGCCCGACGCGATCTTTGTCGAGGATATCGAGGGCAACGTCCTCGACGCCAACCCGGCCGCCGCCAAGCTACAGGGGATCGACGCGGAACGCCTGATCGGCATGAACGTGAAACAGCTTGTACCGCCGGACGAAGCCGCGGAGGTGCTGGCGCGTCACCGGCGCCTGGTACTCGGCGAGGAGGTGGTGGTCGAGGCGCTGACCTGGACGGCGAACGGTCACAGCGTGCCGGTCGAGGTCCGATCCAGCCCGCTCGAGTACGCCGGAGGTCCGGCCGCGCTGATTCAGGTGCGAGATGTCACCGAGCGCAAAGAGCACGAGAAGCGGCTCGAGTATCTGGCGCGCTTCGACGCCTTGACCGGCCTGCCGAACCGGTTTCTGTTCGAAGACCGCCTCCGACAGGCGATCGTGGCGGCGCGCCGCAGCGGCGAGCGAATCGCTCTCCACTACCTCGACCTCGACGAGTTCAAGCAGGTCAACGACACTCTTGGCCACTCGATCGGTGACCGGCTGCTCGAGGCCGCGGGGCAACGGCTCACGACCCTGGTGCGGGAATCGGACACGGTGGCCCGCCTGGGCGGCGACGAGTTCGCGATCATCCAAGTCGGGATCGATAGCGCCACCGGCGCCACCGCTTTCGCCATACGGATTCTGGAAGCCATGCTGGCCCCATTCCGCCTCGGGCAGAATGAGGTGCAAAGCAGCACGAGCATCGGCATCGCTCTGTCGACGCTGCTCGAGGATCCGGAAGATCTCCAGCTGCAGGCCGACAGGGCCCTCTACAAGGCAAAGGAGAAGGGCCGTGGCTCGTTTCACTTCCACGACGAAAAACTGGCGCAAGAGGTGCAGGAATACGTGTCCGTGCGTCAGGACCTCGATGGCGCGATCGAGCGCGGCGAGTTCTTCCTCGAATATCAACCGCAGATCGATTTGAAAAGCGGCGCGATCACGGGTTGCGAGGCCCTGGTTCGGTGGCGCCACCCGAGCCGCGGACTGTTGCCGCCCGGCGCTTTCATCTCGGTGACGGAGAAGACAGGACTGATCATTCCGATCGGCGCCTGGGTCTTGCGCGAGGCTTGCCGGCAACGTCGGCAGTGGTGTGACAGCGGACTGCCTCAGGTACCCGTAGCCGTCAACCTCTCCGCCGTGCAGTTTCGCGATCCGCGCTTTTCGCAGAGGCTGCACGAGGTGCTGGAGAAGACCGGCATCCGACCCGGTCTCCTGGAGCTGGAGCTGACCGAGACCCTTCTCATGCAGGGCCCGGAAGGGGTGCAGGGGATCCTTCAGGACTCGCACGAGAGTGGCGTCTCGATCGCCATCGACGACTTCGGCACGGGCTACTCGTCCCTGCAGTACCTGCGGGAGTTTCCGGTCGGCAAGCTCAAGATCGCCATGGAGTTCGTGCAGGGCGTGACCAGCAACACCGATGACGCCGCCATCGTCGCCGCGGTGATCAGTCTCGGACATCAGTTGGGAATGACGGTCATCGCCGAGGGCGTCGAGACCGAAGAGCAGGCCGACTTCCTCAAGAAGCACGGCTGCGATGAGGCGCAAGGGTTCTTGTTCAGTCGCCCGGTATCGGCGGAAACCTTCGCCAAGAAACTTGGCCAACCCTAAGGGCCGGCCGTCTTCGTCTTGCGGGTCTGGTCCGGCCCCGGGATCGAGGGTCGGGCCTCTGCGCCGGACTAGGGTCGTGCCTCTTCTTGTAAGGTCGGGCCTCTGCGCCCGACCGAGTGCAGTAGAATGCCGCCACTTGACCGGCACAACCTCGATAACCGTGAAGCGGCCGGCCTCTGCGCCGGCCGCCAATCCACCACCATTGGAAGAAATCGATGATCGGCACCACACTCTCGCACTTCAAAATCACCGCCAAGCTCGGCGAGGGCGGCATGGGTGAGGTCTACCGGGCCGAGGACACGACGCTCGACCGCGAGGTGGCGCTCAAGGTGCTGCCCGAGGAGCTGGCGGACGACCCAGAGCGCCTGGCCCGCTTCGAGCGCGAGGCCAAGGCTCTGGCGGCGCTCAATCATCCCAACATCGTGCATATCTACTCGGTGGAAAGCGGTACCGTCACCGATGTAGGGCGGGGCTCGACCCCGCCCAGGGGCAGACGTTTCCGCTTCCTGACCATGCAGCTGGTGGAGGGTCGGCCGCTGACCCTGTCATCCCGACCGGCGGGCTGCCGCTCGAGCGGATCTTCGAGCTCGGCATCCCGCTGACGGAGGCGCTGGCTGCGGCGCACGACAAGGGCGTCGTCCACCGCGATCTCAAGCCCGACAACATCATGGTGACCGACGAAGGTCGGGTGAAAGTGCTGGACTTCGGCCTGGCCAAGCTACAGCAGGTCGGCGGCGTCGTGGAGACCAGCGCCACTCCCACCGAGGTACTGACCGGCGAGGGCAAGATCCTCGGCACCATGCCCTACATGTCGCCCGAGCAGCTCGAGGGCAAGGATGATCGATTCGCGGTCCGACATCTTCTCGCTGGGAATCCTCCTGTACGAGATGGCCACGGGAACGAGACCGTTTCAAGGAGCAACCTCGGTGTCGCTGATCTCCTCGATCGTCAAGGACACGCCACCCTCGGTCGATACGGTGCGAGCCGAGCTGCCGCACCACATGGCGCGCATCGTCAATCGCTGTCTGGAGAAAGACCCCAAGCGCCGCTACCAGACGGCCACCGACGTGTACAACGAGCTCGATGTGCTGCGCCGCGAGGTCGAATCAGGAATTGTCACCTCGGGAGTGACGCGACCGACCAGCGCCGAAATGGAGGCTGCCCGGGCTTCCGGACCGGCCTCTGCCGAATCCTCGGCCACCCACTCGGGGCCGGGGCCGGCAACCGGCCGTCGCATTTGGCCAATTGCCGCCGTTGCAGCCGCGGTACTGCTCCTGGCAGCCGTCCTCTGGTTCAGTCGCGCTGAAGGACCCGAGCCGGCACCGGCGGGTTCCACGACTAGCGAGACCACAACTTCCCCGGAAAGCGCGGTAGCGACGGATGAGCAGGTACCGGCGATTGTCGTCCTCCCCTTCCAGAACCGGGGTCAGTCCGAAGACGAATTCTTCGCCGACGGCATGAGCGAAGAGATCACCACGCGTCTCGCAGGAATCAGCGGTTTGCGAGTCGTCTCCAGTACCAGCGCCATGCAGTACAAAGAGAATCGGCCGCCACTGAAGCAGATTGCCGAGGAGCTCGATGTCGACTATGTTCTCGACGGCTCGGTCCGCTGGGCCCGCAGCGAGGACGGCAGCCGCGTGCGCATCACGCCGCAGCTGGTCCGCACCTCGGACGATTCCCAGATGTGGGCCGAATCCTACGACCGGGTCATCGAAGACGTCTTCGAGATGCAGTCCGAGATCGCCACGGAGGTCGTCGCCCAACTCGGCATCACCCTGCTCGAGCCCGAGCAAGAAGAGCTCGAGACCCGACCCACCGAGAACCTCGAGGCCTACCAGGCCTTTCTCCGCGCCAGATACGGCCAGGAATCGTCCGCCTTCTCCGAGCCCGTCCGTCGTCAGGTGATCGAGGATCTCGAGAAGGCAGTCGAGCTCGATCCCGATTTCGTCCTGGCCTGGGCGGCGCTGGCCCGTGCCCATTCCTTCTACTACCGCCTCGGCTACGACTTCACCGAGAATCGCCGGAACCTGGCCCTGCAGGCCTACGACCGAGCCCTCGCCCTCGCCCCGGACTCACCGGAAGTGCTCTTTGCGATCGGCCACTACCACTACTATGTCGAGCAGGACTTCGATGCGGCACTGGAGAAGTTCCTCATGGCTTCCGAGGCCCAGCCGCAGGACGCCGACATCCTGGCCGCCACCGCATTTGTTTGGCGCCGGCAGGGCAAGCTGAGCGAAGGCCTGGAGCGCCTCGAGCGGGCGTTCGAGCTCAGCCCGCGCAATGCTCGGCTCCCCGCCTTGATGGGTGAGTTTGCCCAGATCCTCCGGGACTATCGCGACTCGGTCGAATACTTCGACACCTCGATCGGCCTGGCTCCTGACGAGTACTGGCCGTACGTCGAGAAAGTACAAACGCTTTGGCTATGGAAAGACGACCTCACCGAGGCCCGCCGTGTCCTGGATGCGACACCCGGCTCAGGCAAGGACACTCCGCTGTATATCCTGTCTCGGTCCGAGGTGGCGCGATTCGATCGAGATTTCCGGCAGGTCCTCGCTATCCAGGACGAGGCCCCTTTCGAGTGGTACTCCCATCAGAGCATGTCGTATCCGAAAGGGCTGTTGACCGCCGAGGCCTTCCAGCTGATGGGAGACGATGCGCAGGCACAGGTCGAATACGAGAAGGCTCGAATCGAGCTCGAGAGCGCCCTGGCCGACCGGCCCGACGATTACCGCCTCCACAGCAGCATGGGACTAGCCCTCGCGGGTCTCGGCCAAAGGCTGGAAGCCATCGCGGCAGGCAAGAAGGCCCAGGAGCTGATGCCGATCGAGACGGACCTCTACATCGGCAGCCAGTTCCTCTACGATCTGGCGCTCACCCATGCGCGGTTGGGCGAGATCGAAGAGGCCCTCGACCAAATCGACCTCATGCTCTCGGTTCCCTCGAAGTTCTCCGTCACGGCGCTTCGTAACGACCCCCGCTGGGACCCCCTGCGCGACCATCCGCGCTACCGGGAGCTGATCGCGAGGTAGGGGCGGGGCTTGACCCCGCCCAGGAGGGCGCAAGGCCCTCCCCTACCCTTGGGAATTCGGGTCTTCGACCACCTTGTAGACGACACCAGACCCACCGTAGAGAGCCTGGTAATAGGTGTCGTTGTAGACGAAGTACTGTTGGCCGCCGGCCGTTGCCATCTCGGCTGCGTTCGGGAGCTGCTTGACCTCGATGCCGATCGGCGGTGCAACGATCTGATAGGCAGAGTCTGCCGCCTGGTAGAACGTCCCGTCGGCGTAGTAGTAGCGAACACCCGCAGCGTGAACGGTGTCACAGCCCCTCGGCAAGGACGCAACCGAGGTGCCGATCCCCATGTCGGCAGCCGCATCTGCTTTCGATTCTGCTCCAGCACGAGGATCCTGGGCCCACCAGTCGCTATCCCAACTCGCATCCTGACTGCGTCCTGGGCCAGGCGGCGGGACATAGACACCCGTGCCGTCCTGGAGTGGCGCGGGCGGTGGGCCGCCGCCGGTACCGGAATAGGCTGTGGTACCGGTAGCACCGCTGCTGCCACCCAGAGCCCCATCACCCTGGAACTCGGTGGGTCCCATCGCATACCCATAGCCATAGGCACCACCGCCATAGTAGGGGTGGTTGTTCACATGGCCAACGTTGCCAATGCTGCCGCCGTGAAAACCGCCACCACCGAATCCTCCGCCACCGGCATGGGCGCCTCCCCCACTCTGGGCCGGCAGTGGACCTTGCACCAAAATAAAGCCACTGGCGATCAAGCAGATTGCAATCGTCGAGGTCTTCATGGGCGCGTCTCCTTCAAACTCCGGAAATCGATCTGACTGGCGTCGCTCGGAATCTCAGGCTGGAATATGGCATCGGGCAGGCTCGGGTTCAGATCCCAATCCCTCAAGACCGCGATGAACTCAGGAGCCATCGGCAGGTTCTTGTAGGTGATCACGACTTGTCTGGGCAGCATTTTGTCGCTCGCCTCGATCCAGATCTGCCACACGACGTCCTCTTGACCGACGATCAGGTGATGACAGGGCACGCCGTGGATTTCGGAGAGACCCACATAGCGGTGCGCCTTCGTTCCCGCCATCATGAACTGAGTACGGGTCGTCGCGAAGAAGGTCGTCCAGAGGAATCGATACACCGTAGTCGGCGGCGAACTGATTCAAGGTGGCATTGATCGAGGCCGCGGCAGGTGCCGACGCCCAAAACCCCTTGGCTGGCACCAGGACCGTCACCGTCTCACCATCGATCCACACCTCTCGAGCGGTCAGCTCGTCCTTGTAGCAGACCCGGAGCCGGTTCGGTCGCTGCAGGACTACCTCCATCGAACCGGCATACTTCACCTTGACCTCGGGCAAGGGCACGTCATCGAAACCCAGGGTGACGCTGAAATGGAAACTCTCCAGGGCTGCCAAGTTGGATGACATCTGCCGAATGAGATCGTCGGCTCCAGGCGGCTCTCCTTGCGCCACCAGTGGGGAGGCGAGGCACAGCATCAAGATACCGAGCAGTCTTCTCATAGCTTCTCCTTGAGCTTCATGTTCATGGACCCAAACTCGATGATCATGCTTCGGTTCGAGAAGGCTACCTCGATTTCGAATTGACCGCTGTGATCCCTTACCCAAGGAGCCGGGCCCGACTGGGGCATGCCCTGCTGTAGTGGCCGGCCTTGCGCTGGATTGTCTGGAACGATTCGACTTCCACACCGGACCTCATGGGGGTGCGCGACTTCCACCACGACTCGTGCTGCTTGTGTTAGTGGAAAGATGCACAAGATGATCCAGATCGAGTCCGAGGAACTGCATCGACGCTCAATCACGGGCAGCCATGTCGGGAATGTCGCCGTCGGACCACCTCCACGCTGAGCTGCGTCGATGGCTGCGAGACCCACCCGAGCCGAGCGCTCGCATGTACCTCGAAGGTCGCGAGAGTGTCGAGGCCGGCGCTCCATCCCCGACCTCGGGCCAAAGAGCGCAAAGCGGTGATCGTGCTGGATGCCTCGCTGGGGGTCGAGTAGTTGCCGGAACACCGAGCGCTCACAGGGATCCGTTGGTTTCGCAGACGGATCTCCACGACCTCAACCGATCGATGTCGAGGTCACGCAGGTCCTCCGACGACTTGCGCCCGGGGCGAGCTCAGCGAGCCCGCGCGAGGAGGCCGCCAGCGATCTCGCCGATCGGCCACTGGCAGGGATCCCAGGCGCCTGTTGGGGCGAGCCGGGAGCGCCCAAACGTGACTCTACGGGTGTTGACGGGCCGCCGAGCTCCTATCCGTGCCCGCGTGGACACCGGCTCGAGGTATCGCGAGTGCCCGGCCGGCGAACCGAAGGGGCGCTCTCGCTTGTTGTGCGGCCTCTGGGCGGCCTTCCCGAGGCTACAAGGCGCACTCCTGGCAAGAAAAGGGGACACCCGACGCATGTCGAGTGACCCCGTTTGAATGTCGAAGGAAGGTGGTCTTCAGTCGAGGGAGTTCTGATTCGTACCAGAGCCGCCGGCGATCGGTGACCAGTGCGCGGCACGCACCTTCCATTTGCCGTTCTCTTTCACATAGACCTGAGTCACACGGGTCAGGTAGTTATTGACCGGCTCGCCGCCTTTGGCCTTGAATCTCCCCTCGGAGTAGTACATCGCGACCGCCGCCTGGCCCTCGACCAGCGTGATGACCTCGATGTGTTTGGGCGACAGCGCCTGATACTCGAATTCCGAAGTCTGTCCACCGGCCGGGACCCATTGCATCAGGCCGCCACTCGACCAAAACTCAGCCGCGCCGTCCTTGGAAATCGTGTCGGGTGCGTCTTTCAGGTTCTTGTTCGTGTATTCGTTGGTTTCGATAATCGTTGCACGGATCTCTTCAGCCGTGTCCGCCGATGCCTGTCCAGGCGCTAGCGCCAAGATAAACGCCATCGACAGGACGATGAAGACCCCTCGATAGACCCCACCCTTGTTTAGCTGCTTCAGCATTCCCTACCTCTTTCCTGGTTGCCAGCGCGAGATTGGTTCTCGCAGGCTCGAGTCGGTTTAGTGGGCCTGAGTCTACACTGAATGGTCGCTCAACCGCGGATCTCCTGCTCCAGTTGCAGGGTGAGGAACGACTCCCCGTCGGGCATCACCTGGAAGGGCCTGTCGTTGTTGTATTGGTGCCGGATGTCGAACACCTTCTGCGGAATTCCGATCTCGACCGTGCCGTCCAGGCGAACATCCACCTCCATCAGCTCGACAGAGGGATTGACGTAATAGAGCTTCTTGCCGTCGGGCAGGAACACCGGAAAGCGGTGGCACTGCTCCTTGCGCTGCGGATCGGGGGTTGTGAGCTCGACCGGTTCGCCGCCGGCGGCCGGGATGCTCCAAAGACCTCCCCGGAAATCCGGTGCGAAGACGATCGTGCCGTTCACCCTCCAGGTGCCTCCCCTGCGGAACGCACCGGCCTCCGTGCCGGCCTGCCCGTGTAGTACGATCTCGCCACCTTGATCGGCACGACTCTCTCTCACTTCCGGATTACCGCCAAGCTCGGCGAGGGCGGCATGGGAGAGGTGTACCGGGCCGAGGACACCAAGCTGGGCCGAGAGGTGGCGATCAAGGTGCTGCCGGCTGCCCTGACTGCCGATCCCGAGCGCCGGCTGAGGTTCGAGCGCGAGGCTCAGGCAGCGGCGGCCCTCGACCATCCCAACATCGCCGTGATACACGAGGTCGGCGAGGCCGACGGTCACCCGTTCCTGGTGATGCAACTGGTCAAAGGGCAGACCCTGCGCCAGGTTCTCGCCGATCGACGCTTGTCCCTGAAGGAGTGGCTGCAGATCGGCACAGCGGTCTCCGACGGGCTGGCTCACGCTCATAAGAACGGCATCATCCACCGGGATCTCAAGCCGGAAAACGTGATGCTCACCGACGAGGGTCAGGTCAAGCTGCTCGATTTCGGCCTCGCCAAACTCCTCGAACCCACTCCGAGCACGGCTGCGGGCACCTCGGATCTCGACTCGAAGCTGCAGACCATCAGCCGCGAGCTGACGATGGCGGGCAAGGTCCTGGGTACGGTGGCCTACATGTCCCCCGAGCAGGCCCGCGGCGAGGCCGTCGACCATCGCAGCGACCTCTTCTCGCTCGGCGTCATCCTCTACGAGATGGCCGGCGGGCAACGACCGTTTCAGGGCGACACCGAGATCGAGAGTCTGCATGCGACGCTCGAAGAGCGACGCCCAGCCACTCTCCGAGGTCACCGGTGACATTCCTGCCGAAGCCGAGCGAGTGGTGCGCAAAGCGCTGGAGAAAGAACGGGACCGGCGCTATCAGGACGCCGCCGATCTGGCGACCGATCTCCGCAACTTCGAGCGCGATCTCGACAGCGGCACCGCCCCGATCGTCAGCGGCCAAGCACCCGTCACGTCGGCACCTGCTCCCCGTCGTTGGATGATCCCGGCGCTCGCCATCTTGGGCCTCGCGATCGCTGCCGCCATCGTGTGGTTCACGACCCGAGCTGCCCGGTGACGACCCCACCGGCGTCGCCGAGGGCGCACCCGGTCACAGTGGCGATCGTGGGCT
Organism: uncultured Acidobacteriota bacterium; assembly: GCA_963719055.1. Lineage (GTDB taxonomy): Bacteria > Acidobacteriota > Thermoanaerobaculia > Multivoradales > JAHEKO01 > CAXMQZ01. The sequence goes on from CAVRAU010000021.1 coordinate 169,115, forward strand.
TCGAGAATCTCGCCGATCCGGCCGACACCGAGAAGCTCGGGCGGATGTTGATGGGTCTGGTCACCACCGATCTGGCAGAGTCGGGTGCCGTGCCGGTCGTCTCTGTGCCGCAAATCCTCTCGGCGCTGCGCAAGGTCGAGGGCGACAGCGACACGTTCGACCCTGCGCTGGCCTTGGATGCGGCAGAGATCGCCGAGGCCTCGACCATGCTGGTCGGCCAGATCGGTCAAGCCGGCACGAAGCTGATTCTCACCGCCGACCTGATCGATGTTGCGAGCGGCCGCACTCTCGGCTCGCAACGCCAGGAGGCCGACTCCTCCACCGAGCTCTTCGCCCTGGCCGGAGCCATCGCCCAGCAGACCCGTCAGCAGCTCGGCATCGAGGCGGACGTCGGGTCGACGAGCGCCTTCGACCTCGCCCAGGCCCTGACCGACAACGAGGAGGCCTACCGCCGCTACGTGCTCGGCGAAACGGCCCTGCAACGTCTCGAAGTGGAAGACGCCCTGGTCGAGTTCGAGGCCGCAATCGCCGAGGACCCCTCCTTTGCCCTCGCCTACTACAAGGCTGCTTCGGCCATCTCATGGGGAGCGCTCGGGGATCCGATCGCCAAGCTCGAGGCCGGGTTGCCGCACATCGGTCGCCTGCCCGAGCACTGGCAGACCACCTACCGCGCGGTTCTCGAGTCGGACAAGGGCAACAACGACGAGGCCTGGCAGTTGTTCGATGCGCTGACGCGATCAGGGGTGAATCTCCCCGACGCCTATTACTGGCAAGGCGAGATCGCGACCCACGACAGCCGCTACTGGGATCCGCGCAAGGCGAATGAGCTCTTCGAGCGGGTCCTCGACCTCGATCCCGTCCTACCGGCTGGTCTTCGTTCACCTCTTCGACGGCTATGTCATGGCGGGGGATCTGGCCACGGCACGCCGCCTGATCGAGCGCTACAAGGAGGACTTTCCGGGCGATCCGACCGTCGATCGGGCCGCTGCGGTTCTGCTTGCCGCCGAAGGAGAGATCGACCAGGGCATCGCCATGCTGGAGGCCCTGGGTGAGTGGGACGTCCCGACACGATCGCGGCTGGAGATCCTCCACCTCATGGCCGGCAACTGGCCGCGGGTTCGTGAGCTCGTGGCCTTCGACGAAGTTCAGGCCAGCCCAACCGACTGGCCGGACATGGCCGCATTACGCGCTCATGCAGCGATCGGTGAGGGACAGCTTGGTGAGGCGATCGCCGAGCTCGAGGAGGCGGCGAATCTCGTCGAAGCGACCTACCTGAGATCCAAAGCTCCCCATTGGATGGCCGTGGCCGGGAAGCTATACGCCGCCAGCGGACGCGCCGAGCTCGGGATCGAATCGGCCCGCAAGGGCATTGCGATCGATCCCTTTTGGGCCCAGACCTATTTCGACCTGGGAGAGCTTCAGATCGGCGTTGGACGATCTCGAAGGCGCGCGCCAGACTCTGGAGGAGCTCGGCCGAATCAACCAGGACGCGGTCACGGTGGCGGGCCGCTTCTGGGAATCGCTCCTGCGTGCCGAGATCGAACGCACGGCGGGGAACTTGGATCTCGCCCAGGAGGCGATGAACCAGATCGATGCCATGGCACCGGAGTATCGCTGGGCTCACTTCGAGCACGTCGGACGCGCCCGTCTTCTCGCCGCCTCGGGTGATGCGGAGGGTGCCATCGCGGCTTATCTTGCGGCCCTCGACCCGCGCTCCTGGGAAGGCTGGCCGGCAGTCGCGTCGAGGATCACGACCCTGCTGGAGTTGGCCAGCTCCAGGATGAGATCGGTGATATCGAAAACGCCCGACGGCACTACGAGGAATACCTCGATCACTGGGGCGACGCCGATCCACCCGTCGTCGCAGTCACGCAGGTGCGGGCCCGGCTCGCCGAGCTGTAGGGTGGGGACTCTGCGCCCGACCACCGGCCGTCACGGCCGGATGCAGTACAATTCCGCGACTTGATCGACACAACCCACGAGCACCCTGTAGGGGCTGGCCCCTGCGCCGGCCGAATCCCGGAATGATCGGCACCACGCTCTCTCACTTCGAGATCACCGCCAAGCTCGGCGAGGGTGGCATGGGTGAGGTGTACCGCGCCGAGGACACCAAGCTCGGCCGCGAGGTGGCGATCAAGGTGCTACCCGAGGCGGTGGCGCAGGATCCAGAGCGCCTGGCCCGATTCGGGCGCGAGGCCAAGGTGCTGGCGGCGCTCAATCATCCGAACATCGCGGGGATCTACTCCCTCGAGTCGGCGATATGGGCGGGGACAAGCCCCGCTCACCGACGAGTGCACAGTCCGTCAACTTCCTGGTCATGGAGCTGGCCGAGGGTGAAGATCTGGCGGATCGGATCGGCCGGGGATCCGATGCCGGTGGAAGAGGCCCTCGCGATCGCTTTCCAGATCGCCGAGGCCCTCGAAGCGGCGCATGCGCGGGACATCGTTCATCGCGATCTCAAGCCGGCAAACATCAAGGTCGATGATGAGGGCAAGGTCAAGGTGCTCGATTTCGGACTCGCCAAGGCGCTCGATCTCGACCGCTTCGCAACGGTAAGGAGGGCCTCGCGCCGTCTCGGCGGAGGCAAGCCCGGCCCCTGCGATGCTGTCGCTGTCGCCGACGCTGACCGCGCAGATGACCAACGCCGGCGTGATCCTGGGCACGGCCGCCTACATGAGCCCGGAACAGGCCAAGGGCAAGACGGTCGACAAGCGCTCGGACATCTGGGCGTTTGGCCTGGTCTGCTTCGAGATGCTCACCGGCAAGAGGCTCTTTGCCGCCGACAGCGTGGCCGAAACCCTCGCCGGAGTGATCAAGACAGAGGTCGACTTCGACGAGCTGCCGGCCGATCTGGCCCCTTCATTTCGGCGGCTCCTGCGCCGCTGCATCCAACGCGATCCCAAGCGGCGCCTGCACGACATCGCGGATGGCCGCATCGTGATCGACGAGATCCTCTACGGGTACCGCCGAGGAGGCTGCAGCGGTCACGGCTCCGCCACCGGAATCGCCAACGGGTATGGCGCAGGTATCCTACCGTACTTGGTAGGCGCTCTGGGCCTCGCCGCCGGACTGTGGGCTCTCTCGACAGCCTGGCTCGCCGAGCCGCCGAGCCCCGAGCCCCGGTGCTGCTGTTCAGTTCGAAGTCACCGCACCGCCGGACATGGAGCTGTCCAGCGGCCTCGCGATTTCACCCGACGGAAAGTTCCTCGTTTATGTGGCTCGTGAGGAGGGCGGCCGCACCGAGCTCTGGCTGCGACGCCTCGACTCCGTCGAAGCGAGACCCCTCGGCGGCACCAGCGATGCGCGCTACCCCTTCTGGTCGCCCGACAGCCTGCAGGTCGGCTTCTTCGCCAATGGCCAGCTTCAGGTCACCGACTTGATCAGCAACTCGCCGCGAGCGCTCGCCCCTACCACTACCGCCGTCAATGTGCGTGGGGCGGCATGGGGAGCAGACGACACGATCATCTACGCCCCGAACTTCACTGGACCGATCTTGAGGATCTCGGCCGCAGGGGGCGAGCCTGAGGCCGCGACTCGCATCCCGGACGACGGCAGCATCGGCACCCATCGGTTCCCTGAATTCCTCTCCGATGGGCTTCACTTCGTCTTCTTTGCCTCCAGTGGAACGGGAACCGAGCCGGGTGCTCTGTATCTGGGAGAGTTGGGATCCTTGGAGGCCGTGGAGTTGGGTCCTTCGAGCTCACGCGCCATTCACGCGGATCCCGATCAACTGCTCTATGTGCGGGGTGAGGCCCTGGTCGCCCATCGAATCAGTTCGCAGACCTTCCAGCTCGAAGGAGAGCCCACGAGCTTGGGGATCTCGCTCCCGGGAAGTCTCGCGGTCTCCGGCTATCGCTCGCTTGCGAGCTCCAAATCGGGACTCCTGGTCCATCGACAAGAGACCAGGGGCAGCACGACCCTGGCGATGGTGAGTCGCGCGGGTGAGAAGATCGAGACGCTGGTGGCGGATCGCGAAGCCTGGCAATATGCGCCCCGGTTGTCCCCCGATGGTAAGCAACTGTTGATCGCACGCTTCGGGTCCGATAGTGGGCGGGGCGACCTCTGGAATCACGATCTCGAGCGTGGCATCGCTGCTCGACTCACCATTGAGGCTGGGGAAGAGTCCCTACCCGCCTGGTCGCCCGATCAGCAGTGGATCGCTTACGACTCGATACGGAGCTCGCCGCCGTATGGCGTCTATGTGGCACCCGTGGGAAGGCCAGCCGAGGAGCGCCTGCTAGTCGAGACCGAATCCGGCCCGGGTGTCAACTTCTGGACACCCGATGGCAAGAGCATCGTGTACGAGCTCATCGAAGCCGACGGCAGACAAGGATTCTGGAAGCTGGCCATCGACGCGACGGGTACGCCGGAACCGTTCCTGCCCGAGGCGGCACCTCAATCGTCCGCCCACCTCTCCCCCGACGGCGGCTGGGTAGCGTATGGGTCGAACGCAAGTGGTCGTGTGGAGATCTACGTGCGAGCGTTCGACGGCACCGGATCTGCCATCCGCATCTCGACTTCGGGCGGCAGCCAACCCCTCTGGGGACGCAACGGCCGCGAGTTGTTCTACCTCGACGCTACGAATCAGATCGTAGCGGTGGCGGTGACTCCAGGCGACCCACCCGTCTTTGGACGGCCCGAGGCTCTGTTCCGGACCCGAATCGAAGAAACCACCGACCGGCAGTACGACGTCACTCCCGACGGCCAGCGCTTCATCGTCAACGAGTCCTCCATTTCCTTGGACGAACCCATCGTCGTCACCACCGACTGGCAACGCCTGCTATCGGAACCTCGACCGTAGGGTCGGGCCGTTCGGCAGTCGGTCACGTCCCCCAGAGATCCTGCGTACTCACCGGCTTTCCCTGAAGCTTCAGGTAGTAGAAGAGTTGCCCCTTGTGCTGCAGCGTGTGACGGATCGAGTGCAGCAGATGGCGGCCCAATGCGAACGTTTCACCGGGGTTCCACGGTGCCGCCAACTCCCGGCTCGCAAGATCCTCCTCGCTGACACTCTCCAAGACCTCAAAAGCGAGCATTTTGTCTGCGGCCAGCAGCTCCCGAGCCTGAGACACGGTCTCGACTGTCGGCATGGCTTCCGCGGCCGGTAGCATGTCGCTCGGGTCCATGTTCTCGAAGCTCATGCCTTCGGGCAATCCCCAATCGCCAGTCACAAAGCCCTTGAACCCGGGTCCGTTACCCCAGGCGATGTGCATCAGGAGTTGACCTGTGGTCATCCAGTTCTCACCGGTGGCCGGCCTCCAGGCGAGTGATTCGTCATCGACCGACTCGAACAAACCGTCGATGACCCGATAGAGATACTCGAGCTCGTCATGAAGTAGTGTTTTCCAGTTCATCCTTCTCTCCTCCCATCTGCTTGACCCTTGGAGAATACTAGCGATTTTTCAGCACGCGTGGCGGCAGCTCTCTGCGCCGGCCGACTGCTCCTCAGCTCGCCAGGCGCCGCATGACCACCAGGCTGCGATCATCCAGGGGTGGCTCGTCCCCTTGGAACCGGGTGAGCTCCGCCAACACCCGGTCATGCACTTCCTGCGCGGTGGCTCCCGCCTGGACCACCTGCTCGAACCGCTCATAGCCGAAGCTTTCCCCATTCTTGTCGACGGCTTCTGGAATACCGTCCGTGTAGAGAACCAGCAGATCTCCAATAGCGATTTTCGCCGTCTCGGCCTCGAGTTTGAGCCCATCGCGAAGGCCAAGAGGGTACGAGCCGATCCCTAAACGCATCAACGCACCATCAGCCTGCCGTAGGAGCGCGAACGGATGACCGGCGCAGACATAGTCGAGGTGTCCAGAATCCGGGTCGAGGAGGCCGTAGAAGAGCGACATGAAGGCTCGGGTGCCGCCGGTTCGGGTCAGCGTCCGGTTGAGCAAGGCAGCCACCGCCAGCGGCGAAGGGTCGGTCTCCAGGGCGATGTGGAGCGTGGTGTCCGAGATCGCCATCAGCAGACCTGCTGCCATGCCGTGACCGCTGGCGTCTCCCACCAGCAGCGCGACCCTGCCGTCCTCCACAGGCAGGAAGTGGTAGTAATCACCGCCGATCGTGTTTGCGGCTCGGTAGGAAAACGCGAATTCGTACCCCGGAAGAGGCGGGGACTCTCTGGGCAGCAGATCCCGTTGCAGCCGCCGCGCTACCTCCAGCTCGTCCCGCGAGCGTGTGCGATCGGCGAGCTCCAGCACCAGCAGAAAAGCCAGACCCAAGAAGGCGACAAGAAGGTACTTCGGATCCCGCTCCTCGTCGAGACCCAGAAAGGCCAGGATCAGGCAGATGATCAGCAGCGTCCTACGCGCCGGGCTGAGCTTGGCCTTGACACCCCTGTAGAGCGCGCGGGTCCGTGCCCACCAGCCCTTCGGGCGAGCTTCAGTGGTGTCGTCGCGCGTCAGGATCGAATACGCGCGCCGCCAATCCCGCCCCCAGTGTTTCGGTAGCTGGCGCATGGGGATGCGCTCGTCTCGACCCTGTGAGCCGGAGCCGCTGTGACTGTCCTGTTGATTCTCGGCCATGGTCTGCCTGACGACCGTCTCCACTATCCTCTACGCTCAGACCCCCTGGAAGTTTGCCCCATGTCCTGCGCTTGGAGTCTCCATTGTAGGGTCGGGCTCGACAGGTACAATCAAGGGTACCCAATGATCGGCCAAACTCTGGCGCACTACAAGATCACCGCCAAGCTTGGCGAAGGCGGCATGGGAGAGGTTTACCGGGCCGAGGACACCCAGCTCGGTCGCGAGGTGGCGATCAAGGTGCTGCCAGCGGCCTTCTCGCAAGATCCGGAACGGTTGGCTCGATTCGAGCGCGAGGCGAAGGCCATCGCGGCCCTGAACCACCCGAACATCATCACCATCCACGGCGTCGAGGAGGCGGCAGGCCGGCGCTTCCTGATCATGGAGAAGGTCGACGGCAAGAGCCTCGACCGGAGGCTCCCTCGCCACGGATTCGCGCTCGAGGACCTCCTCGATATTGCCATCCCGATGGCCGACGCCCTTGCCGCGACGCACGATCAAGGCATCATCCATCGCGACCTCAAACCCGCCAACGTCATGGTCACTTCCAAGGGGCGAGTGAAGCTCCTCGACTTCGGCCTTGCCAAGCTCACCGAGGCGCCTGCCGAAAGGGAACCGCCGGGCGGCGAAGACGACGACACCCAGACGGCGCTCCTCACCCGCGAGGGTACCGTCGTCGGCACTGCGCCCTACATGTCTCCCGAGCAGCTGCGTGGTCATGAGATCGATACCCGAAGCGACGTCTTCTCCCTGGGCACCATGCTCTACGAGATGGCGACCGGGCGCCGGCCATTCCAGGGCGCCAGCTCGATGGATCTCGCCTTCAGCATCCTCGAGGATCAGCCACCGTCCATTGTCGAGGTTCGAGAGGACCTGCCACGACAGCTCGGGCGCATTGTCGAGTCGTGTCTCGAGAAGCAGCCGGATTCGCGTTTCCAGACCGCCCGCGATGTGCACAATCAGCTGAAAGTCCTGCAGCGAGAGACCAGGGGCGGTGCACAGCCCGTGTCACTTTCAGATGCCAAGGCGCATGGAGCTTCTTGGCGTGTCTGGCTCGCGGCGGCGCTCGTGACAGTCGCGATCGGTGCCGGAGCGTTCTTCCTCGCTCGCTCACGGCCAGCGGCTGACGCCCCGACAACCGCCACCGACGTTGCGGACCTCAAGCTCAAGGATTACGAATCCTCTGCCGAGACCCTGCTGCAGAACTTCGGCGACCCGGAGGCCCTTCGCATGAGTATCGAGGCCTGGGAAAGGGTGATCGCGCTCGAGCCCGACTCCGCGCCCGCTCTTGCCGGGATGGCGACAGCTCGGACGCTGATTGCTTGGAACTCGAGGCCAGATCCCAACCTTCTCGACCAGGCGGAACAGGAGGCGGAGACGGCCATCCGACTGGATCCTGAGCTCGCCTCGCCCTATGTGGCCCTCACCTTCCTCTACAGCATGCGAGGTCTCTTCGACACGGCCCAGGAGATGTCCAGAGATCGCTCGAGCTGGCTCCCGAGGATCCCTGGGTACTCCAGACACGGGCCCGCTTCCTGATCGACATGCACGGGCGATTCAAAGAGGCCGAAGATCTGGCAACACGAGCCACAGAGCTCGATCCATCGTTCTTCCCGGCCTTTTTTCAGCTGGGCTGGGCGCAGATGGAGCTCCAGCGGTTCGACGAGGCCGAGGCGGCTTTTCGCCACGCCATCGAGCTGCGGCCGGACTTCCCTGCCGGCTATCTGGGAATGGGAATGGTGCTCGACCTGATGGGGCGTCAACGGGAGGCGATCGATTCGTTCGATGCCTGCCTGGAGCTCGACCCGGACTCCATCCAATGCCTTCTGTTCGGCGGGCTCGCGTACCACAACCTCGGTCGCTACAGCGAAGCGCTGGAGAGCTTTCGCAAGGTCTCGCGGCAGAACCCGGACCATCCCCTGTCGAGTCATGCCCTGCTGTACGAAGCCGTCGAGCTCGAGCGCCTGGGTCCAGCCGACGAGCGGGCCGTCGCCCTCGAGGCCGCCGAGAGGGTGTTCAAGGCCAATCCGAAGATGTGGTTCAACCTCAAGGGCATGGCCGGAGTCGCCGCTCAGCGGGGAGACCTCGAGGCAGCCTTGGCATGGCTCCGGCAGGCACTCGAAGCGGGGATGAAGTCGGTCAACCAGATCCGAAACGACCCGGCACTTCAGCCCTTGCGCGACGACCCCCGGTTCGTGGAGATCCTCGATCGCCTCGGCGCCGGCCGCTATCCGATCTGATCCCAGGCAGCGGCCTGTCGCTCGCGGCGCCAGCCGCGCGGAAGTAATCCAGCGCCCGCAGAATGTCGAAGTGCCACTGCGGCGGAAAGGCCAAGCGCAAGAAATCGCGCTTGATCACCGCGCCGGTGCGATGCGAACGAAACAGTCGGTGTGCGAGCAAGAAGCTCGTCGCTGGGCGCGCGCACGGCCTCACCTTCCCGCCGGAGCATCGCTGGGTAGTTCGTAATGCGAGGCCCCGAAGCCAGGATGGTCGGTTATCGATCTGCTGAATAGGGGCCATTCCTCTACTGACCATCTGATTCGTGATCCGCAGGTCAGCGGTTGGCTGCCGCCCTCCGCCGGCCGAACGCAAGAACGCACCCCCCTTTCTCCGTCTCTGGACCCAAGTGAATCCATCGAATCGTCTTACTTGTATTTCAATGGTGCACATGATCACGCAGTCGGTTCGCCTACCCGACCCGTTAGCTGAGCGTCTGGCGGCCTTGGCCAAGACCCCCTCCAGGGAGTACCCTTGAGCGGCCAGTGGAAAGGCCTCCGACCTCTGGCATGCCGAGAAGCGACTCGCTATAGAGAGCTCGAGAATATCCCCGCGCATCGATCCTCCTGACACCGTAGAGCTCCCGAGACTCTGGAGCTGCCCGGAGCGCTTCCTCTCCTATCCAATCTTTACAGTGTTGCGAAATCTCATTCAGTGGGACCATCCGACCTGGGAGAGCTGTAACTGAGGGTTGAGCAGGCGCAGTACGAGCAGGATGGGCTGAGGACCCATCTGGTCGAATCCGTGTGATAGGAATAGGCCTCGTCACGATGATCGGCAAAACGCTCTCGCACTACCGCATCGCGGAAAAGCTCGGTGAAGGGGGCATGGGTGAGGTTTATCTCGCCGAGGACACACGTCTCAATCGCAAGGTTGCCCTCAAGGTTCTGCCCGAGGAGATGGCGAAGGACCCCGAGCGGCTCGAGCGCTTCGAGCGTGAGGCGCAGGCCGTCGCCGCACTGAACCATCCCAACATCGTCACCATCCACTCGGTCGAAGAGGCCGACGGCTACCGGTTTCTCATCATGGAGTTGGTCGAGGGCAAGACCCTGGCCGAAGAGCTGCTCAAAGGACCGCTGCCCCTCGACGAGTTCCTGGATCTGGTGGTCCATCTGAGCGATGCGCTGGCGGCCGCCCACAGCGAGGGCATCACGCACCGGGATCTCAAACCCGCCAACGTCATGATCGGCAAAGACGGCCGGGTCAAGGTGCTCGACTTCGGTCTGGCCAAGCTGCGCGGGCTGAGCCCCGTAGAAGGCGACCTCGATGCGCCGACGGCCGCGCTGACCCAGGATGGTCTCATTCTGGGCACCGTGCCCTACATGTCGCCCGAGCAGCTTCAGGGCAAGCCGGTCGATCATCGCTCGGACATCTTCTCGTTGGGGATCATGCTCTACGAGATGATCACCGGCCGGCGGCCCTTCCGGGGTGAGACCTCGGTCGATCTCATCTCTTCGATCCTGCGCGATACGCCGCAACCGGTAACCAAGATCAAAGTCGGCCTGCCCGACGATCTGGGGCGGATTCTGCGGCGGTGTCTCGAGAAGGACCCGGGCCGGCGCTATCAGTCCGCTCAGGAGATGCGCATCGAGTTCGAGGACTTGAAGAGGGGTTCCAGCGAGGCCTCCAAGGGGCCCCCATCGATCGCCGTTCTCCCCTTTGTCAACATGAGCTCGGACAAGGATCAGGAGTTCTTCTGCGACGGGATCGCCGAGGAGCTCATCAATTCGTTGATCCGGGCCGGTGGCCTCCGGGTGGCCTCCCGCACCTCGGCGTTCGGTTTCAAGGGCAAGCAGCTCAACATCCGCGAAATTGGTGACGAGCTCAAGGTCGAAACCGTGCTGGAGGGCAGTGTTCGCAAGGCCGGCAACCGGGTGCGGATCAACGCCCAGCTGGTCAACGTGGGTGATGGCTATCAGCTCTGGGCCGAGGTCTTCGACCGTGAGATGGAGGATATCTTCGCCATCCAGGACGAGATCGGTCGCTCGATCAGCCGCGAGCTCAAAGGCGTTCTGATCGAGGCCGAGGAGGAGACAAGGGCACCGGTCAAGGCTCCGACAGAGAACGTCAAGGCCTACGAGTTCTACCTGCGCGGCCGTCAGTTGTTCCACCTGCTGAGCCCCACCAACCTGGAGCGTGCGCGGCGGCTCTTCCGGCGGGCCTGCGAAATCGATCCCGACTATGCCCGGGCCTGGGCCGGTGTGGCCGACTGCAGCTCGCTGATGTACATGAAGTGGGATGCGACCGAGACGCAGCTGGAGCAAGCGGAGGAGGCCAGCCGCAAGGCTTTGGAGCTGGGCCCGGACCTGGCGGAGTCCCATCTCGCCCGGGGATTGGCCGTCTCCCTGAAGCAAAACTACGATGAGGCCACGGCGGAGTTCGAGGAGGCGCTGCGGCTCAACCCAGAGCTTTTCGAGGCCTACTACTACTTTGGCCGCACCTGCGCCGCCCAGCAGAAGCCCGAACGCGCCGCCGAGCTATACGAGCAGGCCTGCCGATTGCGTCCCGAGGACTACGTGGTGCCTAGTCTTCTCGGTGGCACCTACAAGAAACTGGGGCGTAAGAACGAAGCGGAGGGGGCCTTCCGGCGGAGTGTGGAGGCGGCGGAGGCACATCTCGAGCTATTTCCGAACGAGTCGAGGGCCTGGAACCTGGGTGCCGTCGCCCAGGCTGTCCTGGGTAACGACGATAAAGCCCGGGAATGGGCCAGCAAGGCTCTCGAGGCCGACCCCGAAGAGCCCTTGGTGCTCTACAACGTCGCCTGTACCTATTCGCAACTGGGCGACATCGACAATGCCCTCGACTGTCTCGACGAGGCCATCACTTTCGGCTGGGGCCAGAAGGAGTGGCTCGAGCAGGATTCCGACCTCGATCCGCTGCGCGACCACCCACGGTTTCAAGCGCTGAGAGACAGACTCTAGAGCGGTCTGAGGCGATCTTCACCCTGGGGTTGATCAAGTGGCGCACTCTGACGGAGCTCATCCCAGAGAAGGGGCTATCCCTCGACAATTTGTGTGAAAGCGCTGTTCCGCGTGCCGAGGCTGTGGGCCCGCTCACCAGAAAGGGATCTACTTACGGGTGAAGGAGTTTGAGGAATACGGCTGATGAGAATCCCAACCGGTGACACCCCATTGCCGATAGTCCTGGCTATCGCTCTAGTGCTCGCCTTGCTCTCCGTGACCGCTCGAGCAGAATCGCCCGTTCCCGAAGGTTTCTGGATCTCCGACGACCTCACCCCTGCGGGGCTCGGTGCCACGCTGAGGTTCAGCTCAGACGGACAGGTTCAAGCTACCTTGGGGGCGATTCTGAGATTGCAGTGGAAGCTCATCGAGGAGATCGAGGATGGCTATGTGCTCTCTTTCCACAATTCGTTGAAGCCTGACGATTCCTCCACCGTCGAGCTGCGGCGTGTCGACTGGGGCGAAGGCACGATGATCCTGAAATCGACCACCGGCGGGATGGAGGCGATGTTGAAGTTCGTCTCCAAGGGCCTCCAAGGCGACGATCCGGCCTTTCTCGGCCGGTGGACTGGAACCGTCAACAATGTGATGACGATCTGGGACTTCACCGACGACGGTATTGTGTGGATGCGGTCACCCTCTCGAATTGGCCAGGGCAGCTATCGAATCAAGGGCGAGAAGATCGTCTTCAAATGGAACGGCCAATGGCCACCGGTCGTCTCTGGTCGCATCGAAGGCCAAAAGCTGATCTGCAAGGGTAAAAAGAAGAAGGACAACAAGACCTTCCTGACTCCCGAGGCGGCGATAGAAAGGGCGATGAGGCCGAGGATCGAATAGGGGTGGTGCACCGATCTTGACGGGCGCCCTCACATCTTGCAAGTCATCTGAGACAGTTGCGAACGTCATAGAGGTTTCTTCGATCGAGTAGTAGGTTGCCATCGTCAGCAGAGCGCTGTTGGAGCGCGACCAGCAATTGCCGTCCGGGAGGTCAATATGCCCCGAGTCGTGATCGTCACCATCGCCGCCCTGGTGCTCGCCTCACCCGCCGCAGCCCAGAATCTGCTGGTCAATCCAGGTCTCGACACGGCCGACCAGCTCGACGGCTGGACCTGTAACGTCATCCAGGGCGACGCGAGCTGGAACTCCCAGGATCGTTCCCAGTCGCCCACTTCGGGGTCGATGCAGCAAGACGTCACCTCGAACGCCAACAACCGAGACGTGTCATGTGAGCAGTGCGTTCCCGTCCTCAGCGGCCTGGACTACATCGCGTCCGGCTGGTTCTTCTGGCCAGACGACCCCGATGTCTCGCAGCTCGGCACCGCCCGCGCCTTGTTCTGGTTCTACTCCAACGCCGATTGTTCGGGGACCTTCGAGGCCGGTTCGGCCGAGATCGTCACTCCGACCCTCGACACCTGGACCTTCATGAGCACGGACGTTGTAACCGCACCGGCAATGGCCCAATCCGCCATCGTCGTATATGTGACATGGCAGGACTTTGCCGACCAACCGGTTCGCGGGCGCTTCGACGATCTCGACTTTCGCAATGCCGACCAGGTCTTCAGCGACGACTTCGAGACCGGCGATCTGACCCGCTGGAGCGAGGTCAGCCCCTGACGCGTCGCGACGCTGCTGACCTTTGGTACGTGGTGGCGGGGCTCGACCCCGCCCTCGCCGGTCTCTGCGCCGGCCCCCTGACAGGAGGTGCTACGCTGTCGGCAGGTCATGAACGGCTTCGACGAGATCGATTGGGAAACCGTCTGGGATTTTTGCCAGACGCTTCGGCGCGATCATCCTGGCTGTGTTGTTTGCCCTGGCGGCACGTATTCGCAAGAAGTCGGCGCCGGAGGTGAGCGAGCCAATCGATTCCGCTGAGCCAGACGTCGATAGGAACCGCCGCGAAATCCGACCGATAGGACCTGGCGTCGATGCCACGAGCATGGCTCGCGAATTCTGCCCAGGGCGAATGAAGCCCGGAACCGGCGTCGAGCCGGCGAGCCATTCTTCGTGATCGCCAATGGTTGTGATTAGGGCGATGTCGACCAGGGGATGGAGGACGTCAAACCTCGAGAGCGCCGAAGTCCCGGTCCGCGGTCCAGGGCTTGCGCATCACCGTGGCGCCAGGCAAGGGAGCTTCCGGCGTCATACCCGGCATCGCCAGACCACTCCCGCGTCAACTCATCGACGCGACTCAGCATCCGGTAGACGCGGCCGTCGTCGTCCGAACTCCTGGAGGCGAAGTCGAGCACGCCTCCAACTGATCGAGAGCTCGGGCCAGCGGCTCGTCGGTCGAGATGCTGGGACGGGCCATCGTGCGAGGTACTCACGGAGGCGGCAGGGAATCGCTTCAGCTCGCGATTCGGGACCTTCAGGCCCTCCCGGCGCCACAGACGCTCGACCAGATCCTCCCTTTCTGGAGGTCTCGGTACGCCGAAACTCTCAACTACCGAGTGGTACAGCTTTCAGGCATTGGGCCAGCCACTCCAGAGCAAGGCTTGGCGGGTTCTGTAGAGTAATTCCGTTCTACTAGTTAAAGGCACGCAACTGATAAAGGAGGTCACATGGGCACGTTTATCAAGATCTGGTTACCAGTTTCGACATTAGTGGCAGTACTGGGCCTCGTATCCCTGACTGGGCTGAGCGCTCAGGAAGGCTCCGACGCCGGCGAGCTGCTCCGCACCGATCGGCTTCGTGGAGATCGACGGCGTCGGACGATTCGACATCCACCCAATTCCCGAGGAATGCCGCAATGGGGCTTCAAGGATCCTTACGAGGGTCCAAGCTCCGTCGCGGTACTGGCATGGTGGCCACACGGAGGGGAAGGGGGGCAAGATCGTCATCTTCGCCCTGCCCGCAACAGGCGACCCGACCCGATCGTCAGTCTTGGTGGAGTTCTTCCTCAGCGACGACCGCACGGATCTGGAAAGGATCCAATCTCGAGGGATCCAATTGAAGGGCGCGTCGTTCCGGCAACAAGTATGAGTGGATGCAGCACTTCGGCAACGAGGTAACGCTCGAGGAATTGTCGGTCGAAGGCAATGGACCCATGACTCTCAAGCTGCGATTCGACGGCACAGCGAAGCGCTTCTACTCCTCCGGCTCACCGCCGCCAGGCGAGGTGCCGATGAAGGGCGTGTTGGAGGTCACTGGCCTGCCCTACAGACCCCTCTGAGGCTACGGATCGCTCGATCCGCTGCTCTACCGTTTCAGGCCAGGTGCACCTTCAGCTGAGTACGAAGTTGCTTCTGCTCCGAATCAGCAGGTCAGCGGTTGACCTTCTGCGGTCGCCGTCCCCACCCACGCTCTCGGGTGTTGCCACCCCATGTCCGGGGGCGTAACCTGAGAGAACCTCAGATATACGGGCTCGGCTCCAGCAAAGTCGAGATATCAAGCGGGCAGGAGGAGGTTGTCATGTCCCAGGACTCCACGATCACCCCGGACGCAGACCGCACGGCGAAGCTAGCTGATTCGTCCAGCGTAGCGCGGTTGATCGGCCACTACCGGCTTCTCCAGAAGATCGGCGAGGGCGGCATGGGAGAGGTCTGGGAGGCCGAGCAGACTGAGCCTGTCCAACGACGCGTGGCGCTCAAGCTGATCAAACGAGGAATGGACTCGACTCAAGTCGTCGCTCGTTTCGAGTCCGAGCGACAAGCGCTGGCCTTGATGGACCATCCATCCATTGCGAAGGTCTTTGATGCTGGCACCACAGAACGAGGGCGCCCCTACTTCGTCATGGAACTCGTCCATGGCGTGCCCATCACAGAGTACTGTGACCGGCACCGGATGTCAGTGCGCCAACGGCTGAAACTGTTCATCCAGGCCTGTGAAGGCATCCAACATGCACATCAAAAGGCCGTGATTCACCGCGATGTGAAGCCCACCAACATTCTCGTCGCCGAGCAGAACGGTAGCCCGGTGCCCAAGATCATCGATTTTGGTGTCGCCAAGGCCACCGCACAGCGCTTGACCGAAAGGACTCTGTTTACCGAGCTCGGTCAACTGATCGGCACTCCCGAGTACATGAGCCCTGAGCAGGCCGAGCTCACCGGCGAGGACATCGACATTCGCACCGATGTCTACTCTCTGGGTATGGTGCTCTACGAGTTGCTGGTTGGGGCTCTGCCGTTCGACCCCAAGGAGCTCAGGCAGGCGGGCCTGATCGAGCTGCAACGCAAGATTCGCGAAGACGAGCCTGCCAAACCGAGCACCCAGATCACGCGAATGGGAGACTCCTCCACCCTCGCAGCCAAGGCTCGGCGCACCACTCCGGCGGCACTTGCCAAGAACCTGCGGGGCGATCTCGACTGGATCGTCCTCAAGGCCCTCGACAAGGACCGCAACCGACGGTACGAGTCCGCCCGTGCCCTGGCTCTGGATATCCGTCGCTTCCAGGCTGACGAGGCCATCGAGGCTCGACCCCCCAACACTCTTTACCGATTCGAGAAGTTCGTGAAACGGCACAAACTCGCAGTGGCGGTCTCGTCCCTGCTCGCGTTCTCGCTGGTGATTCTGACTCTGCTGATGACCGTCCAGTCGATCCGCATCGCTCGAGAGCGAGATCGAGCCGAGAGTGAAGCGGCCAAAGCCGAAGCGGTCGTCGAGTTTCTTCAGGACACCCTGGGATCGGCCGACCCCTATGAAGGCCGCGGCCGCGAGGTCACGGTGGCGCAAGTGCTCGACCGCGCTGCCGACGAAGTCGACACCTCCTTCGCCGGGGAGCCGCTGACTCGGTCCGCCGTGCGTCAGACCATCGGCGTAACCTACTCCCATCTCGGTCGCTACCCGGAGGCCGAGTCGCTTCTTCGACAGAGCCTCGAGACGCGACGTCAGCTCCTCGGCGACCACAACGCCGACGTGGCGGAAAGCCTCGCCTCTCTGGCCTGGCTGCGGACGGCTCAGGGAGACTACACCGAGGCCGAATCCCTGTACGAGGAAGCGTTGAAGATCTGGGAAGGCGAGTCGGGAGACGTTCGCGCCGAGGTCGCAGAGGCCCTCAACGGACTCGGCGGCGCCCTCTACGGTGACGGCCGATACGCCGAAGCGGCCGATCTCTTCCGAGAGGCCATCGAGCTGAGACGGCAGGTCTTCGCTGACGACAGCGAGGAGGTGGCCACGAGCCAGAACGATCTGGCCATGTCGTTGGCACGACAGGGCCAGTACGAGGAGGCCGAGCCCCTCTACCTGGAGGTCTTGTCGACCCGCCAGCGGCTGCACGCGGAAGATCACCCAAACCTCGCCCAGACGCTCAACAACACGGGGATGTTCTACTACCGCAGCGGTGATTCCGTCACGGCAGAACCCTATCTTCGGCAGAGCCTCGAGATGAATCGGCGGCTGCTGGGCGACAAACACCCGGAGGTCTCCACCAGTCTCAACAACATCGGCCTGGTCCTCGTGGACAAGGGGGACTTCGCGGGAGCGGCTGCGGTCTTCCGGGAAGTGCTCGCCCTGGACACGGAGCTTCTGGGCGAACAGCACCCCTACGTTGCCGGCACGCTACGTAGTCTCGGCGACGCCCTCATGCGTGCCGGGGACCTCGGAGAGGCCGAGACTCTCCTGCGTGAAGCCGAGCAGAGATATCGAGTAGCGCTCGACGAGGGGCATTGGCAAGTCAGCAACACCCAGAGCTTCATCGGTGAGTGTCTCCAGCTTCAGGGCCGTTTTGAGGAAGCGGAGGAGCTCCTGCTGGCGGCCTACCCCGCCCTCGCGGCCCAGCTCGGTCCCGACCACAGGCGCACCCAGCGGGCGCTGCAGCGAGTTGTCGACCTCTACGACGCCTGGGGCAAACCCGAAGAAGCCGCCGAGTATCGAGCCCGACTGGCCTAGGTGCCGGCCTTGCGCGTGCGAATATCGACACCCGGCTATATATCTCCCACCCCTACGGGTGGTCACCAATCGGCGCACAATTGATAGCTTCTCGAGCATACGTCCGGAAGTACCATGAAGGTAGAGCAAGGCACTAAAAGGAGGATTGACCCATGAAGCGAAGATTCATCATCGCCGTCGTCGGTTTGTCGTTGATGGGGGCCAGCGGAGCCCTGTGCAAGACAACACTTCCTGGATTGCACGCCGCGGCGAAGATCCTGCGGGATGTGGATGGCATCCCCCATATCCTGGCCAACAACGAGCACGATGCCGTCATGATCCAGGGCTGGGTCCACGCCCAGGATCGCCTGTTCCAGATGGACTACAGCCGCCGTCAGGCGAGCGGCACCCTGGCCGAGCTGTTGGGAAGCGCCGCTCTGCCCAGCGACGTCGAGCTGCGCACCCTCGGTCTGCGGCGCGCTGCCGAGCGCTCGCTGCCGCTGCTTTCACCCGACGTGCGGGCAGCGCTCGAGGCCTATGCCGACGGTATCAATGCCTGGGTCGCCCGCAACCCGTTGCCTCCCGAGTACGGCCTCCTGGAGATCACCCAGTTCGAGCCCTGGACGGCGCTGGACTCCGTCGCTGTGACCAAGCTGCTCGCCTTCGGCCTGTCCTTCGATCTCGATCTCGGACTGTCGATCTCCTTTCTGAGCTATGTGGAGGCCGGCGGGTTCTTCGGATTCGACGGCGCAGCGCTGTTCTCCGAGGACCTCTTTCGCACCGCCCCGTTCGATCCGGCTTCGACCGTGCCGGACGCCACGGGCATGGCGACTCCGGTCTCCTTCGGTGCAGGGCAGCACCCGCCACTGGCAGGACGGGGAACCGTCGAGGACAACGCGACCGCCCTGCGGCAGGAGATCCTCGACCTGGCCAAGAACTATCTCGAGCGCGCCAAGGCGGTGCCGCTCCTCGAGCGGGCTCTCGATCCGAATCGCGAGGCCCAGGGGAGCAACGAGTGGGCCATCAGCGGTCCGCTGACGGACAACGGGTACCCCCTGGTGGCCAATGATCCGCATCTGGCCCTGAACGCACCCTCGACCTTCTACCAGATTCACTTGCGCACAGCCTCCGACGGCTTCGACATCATCGGCAGCAGCTTCCCCGGCGTGCCCTATGTCGCCATCGGTCAGAACAAGAAACTCGCCTGGGGTGCCACCGTCAATCCGATGGATGTGACGGACCTTTATCAGGAGCAGGTTGTCCCCGACCTGGACTCACCCAGCGGCTCTGAGCACGGTCTACCTGGGAACCCTCGAGCCGATCATCCCGCTGCCTCAGCTCTTCCGCTACAACCAGCTCGACGGGATTCCCGACAACCTCGAGCTGGCGCCTCCCGGCGGTATCGTGGATGGCACCTTCATTCCGCCGGTCGTACTGATCGTCCCGCGACGCAACAACGGACCGATCCTCGATCTGGACGTCGACAGTGGCGTCGGTCTCAGCCTGCAGTACACCGGCTTCAGCGGCACGCGGGAGATCGAGACCTTCCGCTCATGGAGTATCGCCCGGAGCCTCGACGACTTCATCGCAGGCCTCGCGAACTTCGACTTCGGCTCCCAGAACTGGGCCTACGCCGACGTCGACGGCAACATCGCCTACTTCACCAGCGCCGAGATGCCGGTGCGCGAGGATCTGCAGGCGGGCTTCGTCCTCGGCCTGCCGCCGTACTTCATCCGCAACGGCACCGGCGGCAACGAGTGGTTGCCGGTGATGAACCCGCAGCCGGGCCAGGCCATCCCCTACGAGATCCTGCCGTTCGCCGAGATGCCGCAGCTCGTCAACCCGCCGGCCGGCTACTTCGTCAACGCCAACAACGATCCGATCGGCAACACGCTCGACAACAACGCCGCTCAACCAGTTGCGGCCGGGCGGCGGCATCTTCTACCTGAACCCGGGCTACGCCATCGGCACGCGTGCCGGGCGCATCAAGGCAGGCTCTCGAAGAGCGACTCGCGTGCCGGCCCGGTGAGTGCCGAGGATATGGAGGCCATCCAGGCCGACGTCGTGCTGCTCGACGCCGAGGTCTTCACCCCCTACATCCTGCAGGCCTTCGCCAACGCCGACGAGCCGCGGCGCCGACCCGACTACTGGTCGCCGCTGGCGTCGGATCCCCGGGTCATCGAGGCGATCGGCCGGCTCCAGGAGTGGGACTTCACCACACCCACCGGATCGCGGAGGGCTACGACTCGAGCGACGTCGACGGCATCCCGTCGCCGCCGAGCACGGCCGAGATCGAGGCCAGCATCGCCGCGACCGTCTACTCCGTGTGGCGGGGTCAGATGATCGGCAACACCATCGATGCGACCCTCGAGCGCCATCCCCACTCCCGATCCGCTCCCGGTCCCAGGCAGCGCGCAGGCGATGACGGCGCTGCGCAACCTGCTCGACACCTTCGATGCAAATGAGGGTGTCGGGGCCTCGGGTCTGAACTTCTTCAACGTGCCCGGAGTCCTCGATGCGGAGGCCCGTCGCGACATCCTGCTGCTGCAGAGCCTGGTGGATGCACTCGATCTGCTGGCCGGTCCGGCCTTCGCCGCGGCTTTCGGGAGCTCGACGGATCAGGACGACTATCGCTGGGGCCGGCTCCACCGGATCGTGCTGGATCATCCGCTGGGCGGACCGTTCGACATTCCGCCGGCGGGCGGTGCGTTCCCGCCGCCGCTGCCTGATCTCGACGGGATTCCGGTGGACGGCGGGTTTGGCGTGCCGGACGCCTCGAGCCACTCGGCCCGCGCCGCCGACAGCGAGGCCTTCCGCTATCGGCAGTGGTCCGGCGCGGCGGTATGTCGGCAGGTGGTTCGCTCCCCCAAGCGTATCGACGGCCGCACAGCGCTGCCGGGCGGTGCGAGTGGCGTGCTCGGAAGCCCCTACTACGTCAATCTCCTCGGCCGCTGGCTGACGAACGACGCCTACCGCATGCGTCATCGCATGAAGGATGTCCAGAAGGATGTAGCGGAAAGAGAGGTGTTCGTACCGTCCAAGCGACCTTTCCTTGACGGCCCCGACTCCCAGCCGTAGGGGCCGGGGCTCGACACGGGCTTCCGGGTCGATGAGCCTCAGATCTCACCGGACGGGCGCTGGCTGGCCTACGTGTCACCGGAGTCGGACCAGGAGGTCGAGCCCGGCCTGGAGATCATCGCCAACTGGACCGGGCTTCTGGACTGAACGGATGATCGGAACCACCGCTCTCCGTCTTGCCTCCCGCCAAGCGCGCGTCCTGGACGCTGAGAACCGGCGGCGGTAGAGTGAAAGATGTCTCGACAAAGGTGCACCTGCCGCTAGGCTGAGCCTCGCTGGGCCGTGGGTCCAGATCTCCGCTCGGATCCTCGACACCGCCGAGCTGCCGGGTTGCGGGGGCCACCGAGCTCGGACGCATCGTTCACCCAACCGAGAGGAGGAGAAGCACATGGTCAGGCGATCCAATTCCGTTGCTGCGGCGCTGCCAGTCATGCTGATGGTTCTGGCGTTGCTCACAATCGTGGTTCCAGCGCTCCGGGCTGATGACGAGGGATACATGGTCATCGCCAACCGAGGCTCAGGAGACGTGTCCGTGATCGACGTGATGACCGACACGGCCATCCAGGTGCCCTTGACCGGCGTCGACTCGCCCGAGCCGATGTATGTCGTCCATTCGCCCGCGTCCGGTCGCGTCTTCGTCGGCGACCGCGCCAACAATCAAGTTGTCGTGCTCCGGTCCAGAGACTTCTCCGTGGAAGGCACTGTTGCCGCGGGCCTCGGCGTGTTCCACATGTGGGCCTCGTCCGCCTCGGGTCAGCTGTGGGTGAACAACGACATCGACAATACGATCACGGTCATCGACATCCTCACCCTGGAGGTGCTGACAACCATCCCCCTGCCGACCGACCTGGTGGCGATGGGAGGCAAGCCCCACGATGTCATCCTGGCGCCGAACGCACCCTACGCCTACGTGACGATGCTGGGCTTTCCCGGCCCCGACGACTACGTGATCCAGTACCACACGAGGTCCTTTGCCGAGCTCCATCGCGCCATGGTGGGCAAGGACCCGCACCTGTCGCTGGCCCGACAGACCCCTCGACTCTACGTGCCGTGCCAGAACAGTGACAGCATCTTCGTGCTCGATCGCAGAGATCTCGCCGAGCTCGCGGTGCTGACGGTACCCGGGGCCCACGGAGCCGGGATGTCGCGCAACGGGAAGTTCTTCTATACGACGAATCTGCCCGGCGGCGGTATCGATGGACTGTTCACGATCCATACGAAGACGGACACGCTGACCGGCGATCCTGTCTACACCCCGAATCCGGTGCCCCACAACATCGCTTTGACGCCCAACGGGAAGAAGATCTACGTCACTCACTCGGGGCCAACAAGCGATGTGGTGACGGTCTACACCGCGAGCCGCAACGAGCCTGAGCCGGAGTACCTGACGAGCGTCACGGTCGGAGACAATCCTTTCGGACTTGCCTGGGTGCCCTGATCGAGGTGCTGAGCGGCCTCCGTACCGGCCTCTGATGGGTGCGGACATTCTCCTTCGTAGGGGCGGGGCTTGCCCCCGCCCTTCGCCGGTCGCCGTGCCGACCGTCAGGGCCTTCGAGGCGAAGACAAAAAAGGCGATGAGGCCGAGGATCGAATCGGGTTGTCGGCCAGGCGAAAGGGTGAAGCGACCTAGAAGTCGTGGGTAGACTCCAGTTCTTCCGGCACGACCTCCATCATGATTCGGTACAGCTCTGCCTGCTCGGCACTGAAGCCACTAAGCTTGGCGATTTCGTGACCCCGAGGGTCGGCGAAAACGAGCGTTGGCAGGCCCTTCACGCCATATTTGGATGAGAGTCGGCGGTAGTCACCGCTGTTGGGCCCGCCCGACTCGGCTCGGATCATCACAAAGTCCTGGGCCAGCCGGCGGATATCCTGCCGCGACCAGAACTCGGCATCCATGGCCCGGCACGGACCGCACCACGATGCCCAGAAGTCGATGAGAATCGGCTTGTTCGCCTCGCGGGCCCGCGCGAAGCCAGTAGGAACATCGTGCACCCAGTCTACGGAGGTAGCCAGAGAAGTGGTCGGCCACAGCATCAGCATGGCCAAAAGAACGGCAGTTCGATTTGTCATGGTGAACCTCCTTTCTGACTTCCCAGTACGGCTTCGAGATCATTGCTTTCTCGTTGACTCAAGAAGGATTGCCACCCAGAAGTTACACGTTGGACCACTCCGCCAAGACCTTCTGCACCATATACTGGACGGGTTTACGATTCCGAAAACCCTTCTGTCAGCTAGGCGCCTCCAGCTTGACAACCAGGAGAGAATTTGTAGATGGACACCTTCGGGGACAGGCTGAAAACTGAGCGGGAGGACCGCGGGCTGAGCATTCAGGCCGTGGCCGAGATTCTCCGCGTCGATCACGAACCTTTGATGGCTCTGGAACGCAACGACTTCGACGCGCTGCCCGAAGAGTCCGTGATGATGGACTGTCTCCACGCGTATGCGGAGTGTCTGCAAGTCGATGCCGACCTGATGATCGAGGACTATGTCCAAGAGCGCGCTGGATTTCTGCAAAGGCTCGAGGACGCCGTGGCAGAGCAGGCCGACGAAACCGCGGCCCCTGCGATCTCCACTGAGGTGGAAAGCCGACTGCGATTCTCGCCCTGGCTGGTCGCACTGGTAGTCGTGGCGATCGCCATTCTCGCAGCCTGGTGGATGCTCTCGCGAGACGGGACCGCGCCGACGCCGGAGACGTCGATGACCACCGCTCCGGTCGAACCGCAGTCGCTCCCGTCGACGTCCTCGGCCGATGTCGCTCCGACTCCGGTCGAATCGCAGCCGCTCCCGTCGACGGCGCCGGCCGATGTCGCTCCGACTTCGGTGGAGCGTCCCGCAGCTCAATCCGCTCCCACAACCCCCGTCCCGTCATTGCTGAGAATAACCGAGTACGGGGTCGGGACCGCCGTCGAGAACCGGCAGCTCGTGGGCCAGAGCGATCGCTTCACCGAGGGCACCCGGGTATGGTTCTGGACCCGCGTGCAGGGCGGAACCCCCGGCGACAGGATCGATCATGTCTGGCTTTGGGAAGGCGTGGAAGCGACGCAAATTTCGCTGGAGATTGGCGGGTCGAGCTGGAGAACGTACAGCATCCAGACGCTACGAGCGGGCATGGCGGGCGACTGGGCCGTCGAGGCACGCAACGAAGCAGGTCGCGTACTAGCCCGCAGCGAGTTCGTCTGTGTCCCCTGAGCTCAAAGGCCACCCACAGGGGTAGCGAGGCTCATCGCTCCCTCCAAGCCTCGGTGCTAGACTTCGTTTCGCGATGACAAGACGGGTACAGGCAAAGGAGCGTAGGGCGGCCTTGTTCTTCGCCGTGATCGGGGGGGCGGCGGTGCCCCTGGCGCGATGCGGACGGGCCGGCGGCTTCACCTCCCGCGTGACCAGGGCCTCGCGACCGGGTCCCGCCTTCGCCCGGCCGCTCGCCCGCAGCGTCTCGATCGACTGGAGTTGTTGCATGCCACCCTGGCTTCGATGTGCCGGGCGATCAAACGTCCAGGGTCTCCGCCCATACGGATCCCGGGGAGGCGACAGCCAGCGCCAGTCCGAGCAATAGGGTGACGCTCTTCTCGTGAACGCTCATGGTTGCCCCTGTGTGTCGCTGTCCTCCCACCGCTCGTGATCGAGTGGGTTCGTCGGCCAGGTTCTTGGACCTGGGCCCCAGCCATTCCAGTAGAGGGGGGCGCCCCAGGTCGACCGCTCGGAGTTCGCCTGAGCCTCCTGCGCCCGGGCCTCGGCCTCCTGCGCCTGCGCTTCGGCGGTTCGTGCCGGGCCGCTGCTGTGGCCTCGGCCTCGCGGGAGCGCAGGATCGACTCCTGCTCGGCAGGCGTGACCACCGCCCCTCGAAGTTGACGTAGCCCTTCTCAGCGTAGGCCTGTTCCGGCGTCATCCAACTCCCCTCTACTTCGACGCGACCCTGGGCGCGATTGGCCTCCGGGTCATTCGGATCGATCGTGAGGACACGCGCGTAAGCATCGAGCGACTGGGTTCTGAGCCC
Organism: uncultured Acidobacteriota bacterium; assembly: GCA_963719055.1. GTDB lineage: Bacteria > Acidobacteriota > Thermoanaerobaculia > Multivoradales > JAHEKO01 > CAXMQZ01. Next base: position 193,739 of record CAVRAU010000021.1, read on the forward strand.
CTTCCCGGATGCCCACCGGGCGAGTTCCAACCAGCCGTCTCGATCCTGGGCGCCCAGTTCGGCGGACCGGTCCTCGTAGTCGTCCAACACGGAGCGTCCCTTCTCGATACGGTCGACCGTCGACATGGGAATGGTCAGACTCCCGGCCCCGATGTCGATCTCGACCGAAGACTCGGAGCGTTTGACGATGTGGCCTTCGAGCTTCGCCCCGTGCTTGAGGAACACCACGTCAGCACGAACCACCGAGGAGGCTCCGTACAGGAGGGCGAAGAGCAAAATCGGCAGAAAGCTATTGTTCACCCCACAGGCGTAAAACCGCCACGACCCGGGGGAAGTCATGATCGGCAAGAGCCAAGCCGCCCCTCACGACGCCCACCCCTCGGCGACGTCGACGACAACCCGACCGTCCCGACCGCGATCGGCCTGCCGCTCGAGGGCGGCACCCAGGTCGGCGATCTTGTGCCGCGAGTCGATCGGCACTTCGAGCCCAGCGCTCAGCCAGCCGCCGACCAGCTCGAGGTCCGCTCGCTTGGAGGCGACCTGGACGAAGCGGCAGCGCTTGGAGGAGAACAGTGCGCGCGCCATGCCAGCGACCAGGGCAGCATCCGGCAGCGTGGTGACGTAGGTGCCGCCTGCCCGCAGGATCCTCGCGCAACGGCCGAAAGAGTGCACGGCCGGGGTGTCGAAGACCACGTCGTAGGTCGATTCGGGCTCGAACGGATCAGACATTTTTCGGTCGATGACCGTATCAGCTCCGAGAGCCTCGACGCGTTCGACGTCCTTGGTGCTGCACACGCCGGTGACGTGACCGCCGAGGCGCTTGCCGATCCCGATCGCGACCGAGCCGATGCCGCCACCCGCCCCAATGATCAGCGCCGTGCCACCTTCGCCGAGCCCGCCGAGGTCTCGCAGCGACTGCAGGCTCGTCATCGCGACGGTGGGTGCAGCCGCGGCCACGTGGTACGGGACATCGTCCGGCTTGGCCGCGAGAGCTGCACGCGGCAGCGTGACGTACTCGGCGAACGTGCCCTGCTTTTGGGACGGGGAGAACGCCAAGTGGCCCCAAACGGCGGCGCCTTCGTCGATGTCAGTCACGCCGTCACCGAGGGCGTCGACGGTGCCCGCGAAGTCCCATCCGAGCACGAGTGGCGAGGTCTTCGCGTGCAGGAATCGCCCCACGAAGTCTCCGCTAATGACCTTCTCTTCCCCCGCGTTGACCGCCGCCGCCATCACCTTGACCCGCACTTCGCCCGGACCCGGTGTCGGCTTGGGTATCTCGATCATCTCAAGGCTGTCGCCGGTCGCCCCCATCGCTCGCATTGTCTCGGTCATGTGCCTCCCGATTTCGGCTGAGTATACAGACACAGTTCATTGGGCCAGGCGCCTGAGGGTGTCGAGGACTTTCGTCAGGAGCGCTTCCGGCCGCTGCCGGAGAGGTACGGAGCGGAATCATCCTGACTCGTACCAAGCCTCGGTGCTAAACTTCCTTTCTCGATGACAAGACTGGTACAGGCAAAGGAGCATAGGGCGGTCTTGTTCTTCGCCGCAATGCTTGTTGTTTCCGCACCGCTCGCGCTGGCCAACGAAGATCCCAATGCCGGGTTTCGCCGATCTTTCCAGAAGGAGTGGGCCTTGACTGTTGAGAGGGCTGAAAGGCTAGCGAAGGCGATACCGGAGGAAACCTATGACTGGCGACCGGCGGAGGGAGTCCGCTCGGTGAGCGAAGCCATCATGCACATCGCGCACGGCAACTTCCTTTTCGCTTCCGCCTTGGGCTTGCCCCGGCCCGATGACCTGCCTGAGGATCTCGAGACAATCACCGACAAGGCAGAGGTGATGGTGACCCTACGCCGATCGTTCGAGCAGGTGGAGACTGCAATCGAACAAGCGCTCACCGGTGATCTGGATCGCGCGGAACCCAAGTTCGGCACCGTACGCGCCGTGCTTTTGAGGGCTCTCGTGCACGCCAACGAGCATGTGGGACAGCTCATAGCCTACGGGCGCATCAACGGTGTAACCCCACCCTGGAGCCGCTGACATCCCGGCAAACGAGCCGAAGCTCGGCCGCCCAAGTGGCAGTCCCGCAACTCCTGGCGAAGATCAGTCGCAATCCAGACTCGTAATCAGCAGGTCAGCGGTGGGCTTACTCCGGTCGCCCTCCACACTCGCCCTCCCCCACCCTCGAGGGAGTTGCGACCTCGTCCCCTGGGGCGTAACCTGGGAGAACTTCAGCAGAATGAGCCCGGCTCAGACAAGCCGGGGGGATGTGAAGAGGAGAAGTCTGCCGTGTCCGAGGACTCCACCATCAACGCGGACAGAGATCGCACAGCCACCATGACTGGCTCCGGTGGCGAAGTGCGGGTGATCGGCAACTACCGACTCCTCCAGAAGCTCGGTGAGGGGGGAATGGGCGAGGTCTGGGAGGCCGAGCAGCTGCAACCGGTCCAGCGTCGGGTGGCGCTCAAGCTCATCAAGCGGGGTATGGACTCAGCCCAGGTGATCGCCCGGTTCGAGAGTGAACGCCAGGCTCTCGCGCTCATGGATCACCCCGCCATCGCCAAGGTTTTTGACGCCGGCACCACTGAGCGTGGCCGACCCTTCTTCGTCATGGAGCTCGTCCACGGCACCCCGATCACCGACTACTGCGATCGGCACCGACTGACAGTGCGCGAGCGGCTGGATCTCTTCATCCAGGTCTGCGAAGGCATCCAGCACGCTCATCAGAAGGCCATCATCCACCGTGATGTCAAGCCATCCAACATCCTGATCACCGAGCACGACGGTGCACCCGTACCGAAGATCATCGATTTCGGTGTCGCCAAGGCCACCGCCCAGCGCCTGACCGAGCGGACGCTGTTTACCGAGCTCGGTCAACTCATCGGCACTCCCGAGTACATGAGTCCCGAGCAGGCGGAGCTTACCGGCGAGGACATCGACATCCGTACCGATGTCTACTCCTTGGGGATGGTGCTCTACGAGCTGCTGGTCGGAGCGCTGCCGTTCGATCCCAAGGAGCTCAGGCAGGCAGGCCTGCTCGAGCTGCAGCGAAAGATCCGCGAAGACGAGCCCGCCAGACCGAGCACCCAGATCACGCGAATGGGCGATGCCTCGACCACTGCCGCTCAGAACCGCAGTACCACTCCCCTGGCACTCGTCAAGAGCCTCAAGGGCGACCTCGACTGGATCGTCCTGAAGGCCCTCGACAGAAATCGCAATCGGCGCTACGCGTCAGCGCATGCCTTCGCCGAGGACACTCAGCGCTTTCTTGCGGACGAGACGGTTCATGCCCGCCCACCGAGCACGTTCTACCGCACGTCCAAGTTCATCCGCCGACACCGGCTGGGAATGGCGGCCGGAATGGCAGTGCTTCTGGCCCTCATCGCAGGAGTTCTCGTCGCTACTCTCGGCCTGACTCGAGCGCGGCGAGCCGAGCGGCAAGCCACGCTCGAAGCCGAGACTGCCAGACAGGTTTCGGACTTTCTGGTCGATACGTTCGGACTGGCCGACCCGAGCGAGGCACGGGGGAACACTGTAACCGCGCGGGAGCTTCTCGACGCGGGTGCCGAGAGGATTCGCGAGGAGCTCAGGGATCAGCCATTAGTGCAATCCCGGCTGATGACTACCATCGGCGAGGTGTACACCAACCTCGGCTTGTACGAGGAGGCAGATACTCTGCTCGAGGACTCAGTCTCGGCTTGGCGGGATCTTGGTGAGGAGAACCGGCTGGATCTCGCCACAGGACTCCACCTGCTCGGAGTTCTCTATGACAACCAAGGTCGGTACTTGGAGGCACAGCGGACACTGGAGGAGGCGCTTTTCATTCGGGAAGACGAACTTGGACCGGAAGCTTCTGAAGTCGGTAGCTCTCTCAATAGCCTGGCCATCGTCGAGTGGAACCAGGGCCACTATGAGCAGGCTGAGGGGCTGCTGGCACGAGCTCTATCGATCAAGGAGCGAACTCTCGAGCCTGACGACCCCTCTCTCGCGAGCTCGATCACCAATCTGGGCGTCCTCTATCACTCGCAGAAGAAGTACTCTGAGGCAGAATTGCAGTTCAAGAGGGCCCTGGCGATCACCGAAGATGCCCTCGGTTCAGATCACCCCGATTTGGCTGCCGATCTCAACAATCTCGGGTCTCTTTACGAGGAGCAGGAACTTTACAGCGAGGCCGAGCCTCTCTTCCAGCGTGCTCTGGAAATCTGGGAGAAAACGCTAGGGCCAGATCACCCCGACGTCGGCATTGCACTCCACAACCTCGGGAATCTCTATAGGAATCAGAGAAAGTACGAGCGCGCTCAGCGGCACTACGAAAGATCTTTGAGGGTCTTTGAGCAGAACCTGGGACCCGAACACCTCTATGTCGCCATCAGCCTGCGGGAACAGGCCAACAGCTTTCGCGATCAGGGCGATTTTGCCGAAGCCAAAGAACTCTACGATCGATCGCTCAGCATTCTTGAAGCCACGGTCGAACTGGATCACCCAGAGTACGTCGAGACCAGGGAGCAATACTCCGCGATGTCTGCGCTCCCTTCCCTGTAGGGTCGGGCCGAGGACTGGATTCTCTTCATGCTCGAGGCGGTCACCCGGACGGCGCGGTGGACCACCGACAGCATTCGCCGGATTCGCCAGCTGTCCGAACAGACCGCGTCCTACATCCGAGCGCGGCTCGCCGGTATCGGTGTGCTCGAAGAACTCAAGGTCGGGCGCGAGAAGATCTTCGTCAATATTCGCCTCATGCGTCTTCTCACCCAGGAGGACCCGGGGCCGCTCGAATTTCCCTGAAGACGCCGGGGTCGGAATTCGGTGCCTGTCACCGAGCCACACGTTTCCGCGGAAACGTCTATGCCGGCAGGAGGTGATACTCGCGGGGCTGGGGAATGGCGCCGCCGCTCTGGGTCAAGACATCCAGATAGAGCCGGATCGCTTCTCTGGCCTGTTCTAGAGCCTCAGCTTCGGTTTCGCCGTGGGCCATGCATCCAGAAAGGTCCGGAACCTGGGCCACGAATGCCTCATCCTCCGGACTCCAGGCAACAAGAATCTGATAGCGCTGCATCAATCTGAGTCTCCTTCCTGCAGCTTCATAATAGCAACCCTCACCTGTCTGACCTGGTAGCGCTTGGCCATCCCTCTGGCCGACTGGAGATTGACCAGCAGACCGAGCTCCGAGTGTCGGAACAGGTGGTGGCTGCCTCGCGTGGTCTCCACAAAGCCCAGTCGCAATAGCACATGGTGAAGGTCGTGGAATCTGATCGAGGCATCGGCTCTCCCTTCCAGGATCTTCCTTTGTAGCCGCTCCTGCTTGCCCATCCTGGAGTAGAAGACGTGAACTGGATCGAAGATTGGTCGGCCTCCGATGTTTGTACCAGTTTGAATGTTAGTGAATCGCAGGTTGTTCGTCCTCCCGACTGGCCGTTAGCGGCCAGTCGGGAGGACAAACAGCTGAGGCATCGCCCGAAAGTTGGACCGGGAATCTGCGAGAATTCTGATGACCCACGGGGAGGCAGAGATTGACGAAGGTACGAATCACCAAACGCCAGGTCGTGGTGATCATGAAGCAGGGTGAGGCGCCCTAGAAGTCGCCGGTAGTCTCCAGTTCTTCCGGCACGACCTCCATCATGATTCGGTACAGCTCTGCTTTCTCGGCACTGAAGCCACTCAGCTTGGCGATTTCGCGACCCCGAGGGTCGGCGAAGACGAGTGTCGGCAGGCCCCTCACGCCGTACCTGGAGGACAGTCGGCGGTAGTCGACGCTGTTGGGCCCGCCCGACTCGGCTCGTATCATCACAAACTCCCGAGCCAGCCGGCGGATATCCTGCCGCGACCAGAATTCGGCGTCCATGGCCCGGCACGGACCGCACCACGACGCCCAGAAGTCGATGAGAATCGGCTTGTTCGCTTCGCGGGCCTGCGCGAAGCCAGCAGGAATGTCGTGCACCCAGTCTACGGAGGTAGCCAGAGAAGCCGTCGGCCCTAGCATCAGCATGGCCAAGAGAACGGCAGTTCGATTTGTCATGGTGGACCTCCTTTCTGACTTCCCAGGGCCGCTTCGAGATCACTGCTCTCTCGTTGACTCCAGAAGGATTACCACCGCGAAGTTACAGGCTGGACCCAGCTGTGCACGGCCTACGCGGACGGAATGCGTTATCGGAAGTGGGTACGCGACCGCACCGATCACCAAGTCCCCGCCCTTGGCGCCGGTTCTCTTCCGCAGGGTCGCGCCTTGCGCCCGCCCGGGAGGGCGCAAGATTCTCTGCCTCGAATCCGTCCCTACGCTTGAGACGATAGTTCACAGATCAGATTGGCATCCTTGCTGTACACTCTCACCGCCATGGACGAACTCGTGTTCGAGGTTACCCAGGAGTCGGATGGTGGCTTTGTAGCGGAGTGCCTGACCGAAGCCATCTTCACTCAGGCAGACAGCTGGGAAGAGCTTCGCTCAAATGTTCTCGAAGCCGTAGGCGCCTTCTTCGGTGACTCGAAGAAACCTGGCTCGATCCGACTTCATCTCGTGCGCGACGAGGTCCTGGCAACAGGATGAGGCTACCGCGGGACCTCGGTGGCCAAGAACTCATTCGTTGTCTCTGTCGAAACTGGGCGTATGAGCGAGTCGGGCAAGTCGGTAGCCATGTCACACTAGTTACCGACAGTCCATCTCATCAACGAATAGTCATCCCAGCTCACAAGACTCTTCGAGTCGGTACCCTCAGTGCAATCCTACGGAGCGTTGCCAAACACAAAGCGGTCTCCAAAGAAGAGATCTTGAGGTCCCTTTAGACACCCGAGGTCGGCCGACGCCCTGTCATTGTGCCCGACCCGCACCGATCACCACGTTTCCGCGGAAACGTTTTGGGGCGACGTAGGGGCGGGGCTCGCCCCGGACGCGCCGCGCTAGGGCACCGGCTCCGGCCGTACGTGTGATCCCTTTCCCCGAGACTACGCGACCAGGGGATTGCGCACTCTCAAACCTCGAAAGCGCCCGAAGTCCCGGTCCGCGGTCCAAAGCTCGCGCACACCGTGGTGCTGGCAGAGGGAAGCGATCCTGGCGTCATGAACCTGCGCACCGCTGACCCGACTGCGGCGCAACACCTCACGCAACTCCTTCCAGTAGCTCCCCGTCTCGCCCAGCAACTCCAGGGAGGGCGACTCGAGCCACGCCTCCACCTGATCGAGAGCTCGGGCCAGAGGCGTCGGCGGATCGAAGATTCTGGGATGGGTCACGATCGCGAGGTACTCATGGAGGCAGGGCCAGGGAATCGCCCAAGCTTCACGACCCTCGGCCAGCTCTCGGACGATCTGGTTCGCTCGCTCGTTCCAAGAAGAATCCTGCCGATGAGCATAGACGAGCAAATTCGTGTCGACCGCAATCATCCGCCGCGGCCCTCGTAGATCAGCTCACGCACCCGTTCCCACGAACCGTCCCGCACCTCGGGCTGCAGGCCCTTGCCCTTGTAGCTGGCATCTCGCAGCTCGAATCCGGACTCGGCAGCGCGTTCACCCAAGATCCGTCGCAAGCCCTCTTCCACCAGGGAGCGCAGGGTCACACCTTGCGAGGTCGCCAGCGACTTCGCCTCCTCGAGGATGGCATCCGAGATCTCGATCGTCGTCTTCATATGGGTACCCATATTATCACTCCTGTATTGCAATCCAAAGCGAACCCTTGCAGTTCCTCGGGACTCCTATCTCCATGAGACGGATTCGAGACAACTCTTCTTGCCCGGCGGGCACAAAGGCCGCGGCTACAATCGGCCGAACCGACAAATGATCGGCACCACCCTCTCCCACTTCCGAATCACCGCCAAACTCGGCGAAGGCGGCATGGGCGAGGTCTATCGGGCCGAGGACCTGTCAGCTTCAGGAGAGGGCTGTCGCGACTTCGTGAGTTACCTCAACAGGGGCAAATAGCTCGTCCGGGTACAGGTAGTCTTCGCTCGTCTCGTCCACCACCCGGACCAGGGACTCGCTCTGAGCTTTGGTGTCCGGCAGCACGCGATAGAGCTTGCCGATGGTCAGCGACGCCTCGAAACCCTCGTTACGAAGGCAGACGACGAAGTTGGCTCTGTTGTCGCTCATCGCCTTCAGTCCACCAACCTCTTGATCTTCATCTCTTTCACGCCGATACCGTGAGCTTCGTACCAGTGTAACTCAGCCCGTACCGTTCGTCCGGTAGCGAGCCGTACTCGTGCGATCCCCTTCAACTTGCGCCATCTGCCGCGTCCATAGACCGCCTTCAACCGTGACGCTTCACGCACTCCTGCACCGAACGCGATCACCTCGATCTCCTCCAGCTCGCCAACAACCTCGAATCCTCCGTACACAGCAAGAGAGGAGACGGATTTGATTGGCTTGTTCTTTCACGATTCCGACAGACACCTCGATTGAAGCGGGTCGGCCCCTGCGTGTATGGCCTCACCTGGGGGCCGACAGGATTTCGAGGAGAGGGATACCGCGGGTCCACTTCCCCACCCTTCCGGGTGGCGCGCCCAGAGGCCACCGGGTGTATGTATACGGGACCAGGTCTTCGCTCACGACCCTGAGATCGCCGGGCTGCCGAGGCTGGTCGGCTGAGATCCAGCTAGCAGCCTCTCGATACGGAGGTGACTCATGAAACAACGTTCCTGCCTGCGAACTCTGCCGGTAGCGGTAGCCTTGACACTATTGACGGCTTCCTGGGTCGCCGAGGCGCAGGTGACCATTCTCAAGGTTGGACCCCACGGCGATTTTGTCAAGATCCAAGACGCCATCGACGCCGCAGTCGTAGGCGCCCAGACCGAGATCCGCGTCGAGGGCACCACGACCTATGTCGAGAATCTCTTGATTCCCGCCTCCTTCAACGATGGCGAGCTCGCGTTGCTGGGTGGCTGGGATATGGATTTCAACGATCGGCCCTTCGCGCCGCCGGACACGATCATCGACGGCAACCAGGCCGACCGGGCGCTGCATGTGAGGATGGGTGGGGGCTCCCTTGTTGTCGACCGCTTCACACTCACCAACGGGCTTGCCGACATGGGCGCGGGTGTGAGCGTCGTCCTCTCTGGCGACGCCCTGGTGACGCTGGAAGACGTCCGCATCACCGGCAACACGGTCACCACGACCGGCTCGGCCATGGGCGGCGGGATGAGGGCCGCCTTCGGCGACAACGGCCGTGTCGAGGTGCTGAACTCGCGGATCCACAACAACCTGGCGGTCAACACCGCTGGTGGCAATGCGCGAGGAGGCGGGCTGGATATTCTCCTGACCGACAGCGCGAGTTTTCTGGTCCAGGGTTGCGAGATCGACAACAACACGATCGAGAGCGCAGGTGGATTCTTGTGGGGAGCGGGCATCAGCATCATCCTGGTCCTGACCACCTCCGGGGACCTGCTGGACACTACGATCGCGGATAACACCGCCATCGGTACGAACGGCTACGCCAGCGGAGGGGTGATCAGTCTGCAGAACTTCGGCACGCTGAACGTGGAGCGCACGGCCTTCGGTCTGAATACGGTGACCGGCGGTGGCACGGCCTCACAGCTGCGGACCGTTCTTTCGGCGGATGCTTCACTGCGGATGAGTGATTCCATCGTCGTCTTGGGCGATTACGACGGCATCAACATGGCGGCGTATGGTTCGAGCACCGTGAATTTGATGAACTTGACCGTGGCTGATCAGCTGGAAGACGGCATCGACCTGTATCAGCTCGAATCATCGACGGTCACCCTTTACAACACCATCTCCTTTGGAAATCTCGTCGATCTCAGGACCTCGGGTACCGTGGACACCGGCTCCAACCTGATTGGCGTCGATCCGCTATTCGTGAATCCGGCAGCGATCGACTATCACCTGCGGATCGGCTCACCGGCCGAAAACGCCGGCGATAACTCGCCGCCGGGAGGTCTGGGACTCCTCGACTTCGACGGCAATCCGCGCATCAAGGACGTCACGGTCGACATCGGCTGCTACGAGGGGATCGCGGAGATCTTCTCCGACGGCTTCGAGTCCGGCGACACCTCGGCGTGGTCGAACACAGTGCCGTAGCCACTCAACAGACCACTCTGGGCGGTGCCGGGCCCCGCGTCCGGCCACGATCTCTAGCTTCCCGGGAGGCTTGATCCTGTCGCTCCAAATAGACGCTCCAACCGGGCGTTGTCAGGGCTAGGCCAGGGTCCGAATGCCTACCCATAGAGGTGGTGCATTTCTTGCCGAGTGGGCGTACTGTTTTCTTACCTGGAAAAAGGTAAACCTGGGAAAACCCAGGGACACAAAGCTGCGGGTCCTCGCTTCCTCCACATTCAGTGAAGGTCCCCAAGACCGCCGGGCTGCCAAAAGGGTGCAGCGATGATTCAGACTGCGGAAGGGGACTCGCATGAAGCACACTAAGTATCTCTTTGCAGGGCTGATCGTTGGCCTCTGCGCTCTGATTCCGGCCTTGGCAGATGTGCCGATCGACCCCAGCGGGGTCGGCTCCCGACAGATTGAGCTGGATCACGATCCAGATACCGGGAACTACTTCGCTGTGGTTCGCTGGGTGGAATCACAATTCGAAGCATGGGCTCTCTACATCTCCACTGACCAGGGCGCGACCTGGAGCAGCAACCTTTCCCTGACTACGACAGGTGAGTGGCTCGACGTAGACCTGGCGGTCGCCGGCGATTACGTCTACGTCGGGTACACCCGAGGAGGCGACCAGGCACGTATAGCTCGCTTCTTCACTACCGACGGGTCTCTCGACACCGTCTACAGTTTTCGCACCCTTATCGACGTCTCACCGGCCAACGTCGTGGACATAGCCCTGGCATCGGATAAGGACGGCCCGGACAATGAGATCTACTATGCACTCATTGCCAGCGACGGCTCACTACGCTTCTTCTTCGACTCGTCTGCGGACGGAACCACCTTCGCAGAGCTGTCACCCGGCATCTCCGACGCCGTCTCTGGACTGGATATGACCTACAACGCAGGGCTCGCCGGACCACCTCCTCCTCTTTTCCTATTGGCAGGATCCCTCGATACTCCGCATATGGCGTTCTTTTCCCTGGGAAGGCGTGTACAACGTCGGGTGGTCTGCGCCCAGGCTCCAAAGCGGATCTCAGCCTACGACGACAGAGCGATCGTCTGTTTCGAGAATCCAGGCCTCAACGGACTCGGTATTGTGAGTTTCACAACCTACGACGCCGGCGACTCATGGACGTTCAGTTCTCTCGACTCACCAACTCCGGGCGAAGGCGACTACACCGGCTGCGATGTCACGGCCCGCGCAGGTGGGGAGTTCGCGGTGACGTACATGCACGAAGAGGGTTACTTCGACCCGGTCTACCTTAGGCGTCCACACGCGGCGAATCTGGATCATGGGAAGAGCGGGTGGTGATCAACGAAACCGATGTGGCCATGGCCAGCATCTTCAGAACCAGCTTGAATTGGTTTCCTCCGGACCACTACGGCATCGCGTATAGCGAAGACTCGATGGGAACCCCCTATTTCGACCGTTTCGCGCTTTTGATTCTTGCCGACGGCTTCGAGTCCGGCGACACCTCGGCGTGGTCCAACACAGTGCCGTAGCCACTCAACAGACCACTCTGGGCGGTGCCGGGCCCCGCGTCCGGCCACGATCTCTAGCTTCCCGGGAGGCTTGATCCTGTCGCTCCAAATAGACGCTCCAACCGGGCGTTGTCAGGGCTAGGCCAGGGTCCGAATGCCTACCCATAGAGGTGGTGCATTTCTTGCCGAGTGGGCGTACTGTTTTCTTACCTGGAAAAAGGTAAACCTGGGAAAACCCAGGGACACAAAGCTGCGGGTCCTGTTTCCCGTCAGCAGAAGTCGTGTTTCCCGTCAACAGAAGTCGGACACATCAGGGGTCTGATCTAAGAGACACTTTGGGGCCTAGAGTCAGGCCCAGGAGAGAGCCGAGCCGAAACCGGTCGGAGCGATCCACGCCTTCATGCTGCTACAGAATGCAGCTCTGGGTTCCTTTCAGGTCGTTAGCTGTCCTAGCCCCAAAAGAGGCCCTTTACTGACGGTAGGTGTCCAGAGATCGGGTGTGCGTCGTGCACCCCGCTCATCGACGGATCTGCGTACCTCTCCTGACAGCTTCTGACAGACCCTGGCTGCACGCTTAAGGTTAGGTGGGGCCCCCGTCGCGGTGCCTCGGTCGAGGCGGCTCGCCGGGAATCACTCATGAGCAGGAGGGTCCAGCCCTCGACGAGGAGAGTCAAGATGAGACTGTTGAGATCGCTTGCCTTCGGACTGCTGGTGGCAGGAGGGGCCTATTGTGTGGGCTTTGTGGCCTGCAGGCTGGGCCACGAGCTCTATCCCTATGCAGGACCGGTGTTCGATGCCCTGCTGCCTGGGTGGGTAGCCGTCGCCATGGCTACGGGCGGCTTCTATGGCTACCGTTCGCGGAATCCAAAACTGCGAAGTCTGGTGCTCGCGTTTACGTTCATCGTGACCTTGACCGGCTTCTACACCATGGCCGTCCAGCTGATCGACGAGCATCATGACACCGCACTACGCGAGCAGCGGGAGCGCTGGAGAACGTGGGCCAGAGTCATGGCGAAATCCGCACCCAAGAAGAATCGCTGCGAGTGGTTCCTGCTCCAGGAGAGGCTCGCCATGAACGGCGAGCTGGCGCCGAACGATGCTGCCTTCACCCGGTACTACTGTTCAAGGTGGAGGCGCAGCATCCAGAGCGTTCACGATCCGATCGACGACATCCCACCGAGCGAGGAATCTGTACCCTCCGAGTCACGGAGCATGGAGGTTCTGCGAGGGGCGAAGCGCCTCAGCGAGGAGGGCCGTGTAGCGGAGGCAATGGCCATGTGCCGATGAATCTCTCGCTGCTCGTTGGTCATACAGATCTCCTTGGACATCCCGGACTCTGACAGTCTCAGGCTAGTCCGGCTGGATCTGTAATTTCACACTTAGGCGCCCAGCCGTTGGAAATCGCTGCCGCTGGGGTTCTGGAAGGTGCGCAGGTCGAACTCCGGCAACACCGCCAGGATGTGGTCGAAGATGTCCGCCTGGATGGACTCGTAGGCCGCCCACTCCTGGTCGCCACTGAAGCAGTAGATCTCGACGGGCAGGCCGTTGGGGGTGGGCGCGAGCTGGCGCACGAGCAGGGTCATCTCCTGGTTGATCTGGGGGTGATTCTTCAGGTAGGCGAGGAGATAGGCACGGAAGGTGCCGATGTTGGTCATGCGACGCCCGTTGACGATGTTGGTATCGTCGATCTCCTGCTTCTCGTTCCAGTCCCTGAGTTCCCGCTGCTTGGTCTCCAGGTAGTCGGCGATGTGCCGGATCTTGGAATAGCGCTCGATCATCTCGCGGGTGCAGAGTTTGACGGTGTTCATATCGATGTAGACCGATCGCTTGATCCGTCGGCCTCCGGACTCCGACATCCCGCGCCAGTTCTTGAACGAGTCGCTGATCAGCGCGTGGGTGGGAACGGTAGTGATCGTCTTGTCCCAGTTCTGGACCTTGACGGTGGTGAGGGCGATGTCGATGACGTCGCCATCGGCCCCATAACTGGGCATCTCTATCCAGTCCCCTTTCGACAACATCCGGTTCGTCGAGAGCTGGATGCCGGCGACAAAGCCGAGAATGGGGTCCTTGAAGACAAGCATGAGCACCGAGGCGAGAACACCCATACCGCTGAGCAGGAAGACCGGCGACTTGCCGAGGAGGGTGGCCAGAATGACGATGATCGCGGCGATGTAGAGAACGATCTTGGCCACCTGGACGAAGCTCTTGAGTGGTACCTGCTTGGAGACGGGGAAGGTGCTGTAGATCTCGAGTACGGCATTGAGCAGCGAGTCGAAGGCGAGGAGACCGACGACGATCATGTAGATCAGGGCGGCGCCGCGGACCCCAGCGATCAGCTGCTCGGCGCCCCGAAGCGCGATGGGTGCGAGGAGGAAGAGAACGATGCCCGGGGCGAGGTGGGCGAGCCAGAAGAAGACGCGGTGCCGGAGCAGGCGGTCGTCCCAATCCGTCTTGGTTCTTTTGACCACGGCCGCGGCGACCTTGAGCAGCAGACGCTTGGCGACAAAGAAGGCCGCAGCCGCCAGGAGGACGAGAAGGAGCGAAATGACGGCGAGTCCGACGGCGACGGCCGCGTTCTCGCCGAGGCCGAACTCCCGGATGAGTCGTATGAACTGTTCGGGCATTGACAACGGCGGTGGTTCAGACGGTTCGGTGAAACGATAGCGTAGATTCGCGTACGCTGCGCGATTGTCCCTGTCGGAAACTGATCCGGGTGGCCGCGTCTCTTCGTGCCGGGGTCGATTCGGCGTGAGGGCTGAGCCGCATTACCATACGCCTCGACAACGAGGTGTTGCAGTGGTTCAAGGACCAGGTGCACCAGGCCGGTGGAGGAAGCTATCAGCGTCTGATCAATCAAGCCCTGCTCGAGCACATCGCACGGCACGACGAGCCTCTCGAGGAAACGCTGCGCCGCGTTCTACGCGAAGAGCTCCAGCACGCTGGATGAAGCCTTGTCCTACAACCGCCCCTCCGCCAACCGCACCTCGTAGGTGTCTTCCTTCTTGCACCGATTGATGATGATGGTCTCTTCGATCGGGGCGCCCATCGTCCAGTAGGTCAGTCCGTCTTCGTCGTAGTAGGTGATCTTCATGCGGTAGAAGGTGCCTTCGTAGCCTTGCGATCGGATGTGCTCGATCAGTTGGACAAAGAGGTCTTCGTCACCTACCCGATCCCGCACCAGATACTCGTGCGGCAGACCTGACAGCTCACCCCCCTTTCCCGACATCCCACCGGCTAGAATCGACATCTCAACGGCCATTTCGGACATTGCTTCTGGGGGAGGCTCATGAGCGAACCGGTGGATCGCGTTCTCTTGCATCTCGACAGTGGTGAGCGGCGGGTCGTGGACCCGGGCGAGGTCTACTACCTCGAGGTACTGGAAGAGGCGACGCGGGTCCGCTTGCGCTCGGCCCGAGCCCTGGTCGACACGCGGCCGGCCGATGAGGTCGTGCCCCTGTTCGCACCCTACGGTTTCCTCCAGATCCACCGCGAGTACGCGGTCAATCTGCGGCGCATCCGCGACCATCCGCCGGCGCGACAACGGCCGCGACTGGGAGGTGAAGCTCGAGCCCCCGGTCAATCGGGTGCTGCCGGTCAGTCGCTGGGCTCCTGCAAAACCTGTGGAAGGCCTACGGCACCGAGTAGAGCGACGGAAAGGCCACGACTCACCCACGAGCAGAAGATCGCGAGACTCGTTGCGAGCAAGAGCATCATCGCCCCGGGAGAAGAAGAACAATCAGGAATACCGAGGTGACGAACCCCCACCACTGCGTCTACGTCGTCGAACTGGACCCAGCCGTCCGCCAGAGGCGGAGACTGCAAAGGCTCAACCCGGACGCTGATCCTGAGATGCCCTGTGTCTATGTGGGGATGACGGGGCTCACTCCCGAGGAACGGTTCGAGAATCACAGGTCGGGCCACAGGGCCTCACCTGTCGTTCGGGACTTTGGCATCCGACTCTTGCCCGAGCTCAGTGAGGGTCTGAACAACCTGACCTACGAGCTCGCCGTCAGGGCCGAGGCCGACCTGGCTGCCTATCTCCGCCAGAACGGCTACTTCGTCGCTGGAGGGCACTGAGATCTGGTGGGCCGCGACGAGGATCGCCCCCCCGGGCAACGTTGTGGCCTTTGACGGAACCCGCTACGCGGCCGTCGCCTTGAGTACGGCGATCTGCGTGATCGCGCCGGTTTCGCGGTTGATCGTAACCTTCACTTTTTGACCGGCGCTCAAGTCGCTGAAGGCCAGTTTGCGGCGCCCGTCGAAGTCTTTCTTGCGCCGTGCCCGTAGCTTGATTCCGTCGGCGATCTCGATTGTCTCCTCGGCACCACTTTCGAGCTCTCGCAGTAGAATGGTGCCGTCCTCTGGTCGTACTTCGACGATCTCGCAGTTCAGGACGACCGTTATCGAGGTCGGGCTGGTCTCGCCGAAATCGGGGGAGACCCCAGTAGGGCTCGAGGCGACAGCGATCGCGGGTACCAAGCCCACGGCAACGAGAGTGGCAAGCAGCGCGCGTCGGAGGTTCATCGTTCTTTCTCCATAGCCTGTGGCACAGAAACCAAGTCGAAAATGCTACCACGCGCAGGTAGGGACGATCGCCACCGCTCGGCTTTGTGGGGTCTTCTGACTGTCGGCGTGTTGTCGGCTGCCGCCTATGCCTGGTTGGCTCTGGACCTCGAGATCGGCAACTCGTGGCCCCTGCTTCACCGCTTCGTAATGTCCATGTTGGCGCTGGCGGCGGGCTACTTCATCGCCTGGCGCCTCGCGCTCAAGCTACCCTCGACGCGTCAGACCACCCAGGTCATCCTCTTCTTTGCGGTCATCTTTCGCCTGGCTCTCCTACCGGCGGGCCTCGGCTCGCCGAAGCCCTCCGCATTGACCAACGACCTCGCGGGCAGGACCGGCGGCTACGAGAAGTTTCTGCTCTACGACAACGACGTCTGGCGTTTCCTGTGGGACGGCCACGTCACGACGAACGGGATCTCCCCGTACCGGTACTCGCCTGCCGAAGTCCGCGACAGCGAGTCTTTGGAGTCGCGGCTGCTCGACGACGACTGGTGGGAGGTTCATGACAACGTCAGTTTCGAGAACCTGGTCACCATCTATCCTCCGGTCGCCCAGGCTCTCTTCGCAATCACGACGTGGCTCGCGCCCGGGAGCGTTCTCGTGTTCAAGCTCTTCCTGGTCGGCTTTGATCTGGGGATTTGTTGGCTACTGTCTCGCTTGCTCCAGTCCGCCGGCGGGGCGGCAGGACACCTGGTTTTGTATGCCTGGAGCCCGCTCGTCGTCAAAGAGATCGCCGGCTCCGCACATTTCGAATCCCTCACCACCCTTCTCTTGCTCTCAGGGACCTGGTTTGCGGTTCACCGCGCCCCGCGAAGAGCCGTGTTGGCGGTAACGGCTGCCGCCCTGACGAAGTTGGCGCCGATCGTGGCGCTGCCGCTCGTTCTCAGGAGGGTCGGTCGGCGGTTCGTTCTCGTGCCGGTGGGCCTCGTCGCATTGGTCTGCCTACCGTTTCTCGCCTCGTTGCCACGCTGGCTCGAGACGACCCGGATCTTTGCGCAAAGCTGGGAGTTCAACTCGGGCCCTTGGGCACTCTTGCGCGCAGGGTTCGCCCTGGTGACGACCGAGAACGCCGCGCCGCTCGCGTCCTGGACGAGTTCCGCGCTTCTTCTGCTTCTTCTCTTCCTGGCGTATCGAAGGGTCGCTTCGACCGACGATGCCGTCAGCCTCTATGGAGCGCTCTTCGCCGTCCTCGCCGCGGTCGTGGTGCTCTCGCCGACCGTCATGCCCTGGTATCTGATCTGGGCGCTCCCGTTCGCGACCCTCGTTGCCGCCTGCGCCGAGTGCCGTGTGATGCGCCGGATGGGTGTTGTCTGGGCAGTCCTCGGCTGTCTCAGCGTCCTGAGCTACTACTTCTACGCCGACGAACGGGAGTCGGCATGGTGGCGATGGATCGAGTTTGGTGTCGTCGGACTCGCCGCGCTGGAGGCCACCCGGGGACGGACCCGCCTCTCGCCTTGGTTCGGTGACCGCGATCGCGCTTGAACCCACGACCGTCTGGAGCTGACAACTCACCTCACTTTCCTGACATCACACCGGCTAGAATGGACCTCTCAACGGTCGTTTCGGACACTGGGTTGCTAAGTCAGCTGTATGAGCGCACCTGTGGATCGCATTCTTCTCCATCTCGGCGGCGGCCGACGGTGAGCCGCGGGGCCCTGCGAACCTTGTGGAAGGCCTACGGCGCCGAGTAGGGCGACGGGAAAGCCACGACTCACCCACGAGCAGAAGATCGCGAGACTCGTTGCGAGCAAGAAAGACAGGAGAGCGGAATTGAATCTGGAGATCTGTGAGCTCGGGAAGCGCTACAAAGGGGATGTCTGGGGGATTTCTGACATTAGCCTCGAGATAGGGGCAGGAGTGCTGGGTTTGCTCGGACCCAACGGGGCAGGCAAGTCGACGCTCATGCGGATCCTGGCCACGGTCACCAAGGCCACAACCGGGTTCGTGAAGTGGAACGGGGTCGACATTGCCACTTCGCCAAACCACCTGCGAAAGGAGTTGGGATACCTGCCTCAGGACTTCGGTATCTATCCCAACTTGAACGCGGTGGAATTCCTTTCCTATCTGGCAGCGGCGCGCGGTATCAGTGGCCGCTCGGCCAGCCGGAGAATCGACACGTTGCTGGAATTGGTCAATCTCACAGACGCCCGCAAGCGATCCCTGGGTTCGCTGTCCGGTGGCATGAAACAGCGCGTCGGAATCGCCCAGGCGCTCTTGAACGACCCGCAGCTCCTGATCGTCGACGAACCTACAGCGGGTCTGGATCCTGAGGAGAGAATTCGCTTCCGGAGTCTTCTCGCAGAGCTGGCGGGGGATCGAATCGTGATCCTCTCCTCGCATATTGTCTCGGATATCGAGGCAGCGGCCACTTCCATCGCGGTCATCAAGAAGGGTCTTCTTCGTTTCCAGGGCGTACCGGAGGACCTGCTCCGCATGGTGGAAGACAAGGTCTGGGAGCTCCTCATCCCGAGCGAGGATCTGGCTGTTGCCAAGCAAAGGTTCGTTCTCAGCAGCACCGTCAGGACCAGCGAAGGGGTACGCGTCAGAGTGCTGGCGGACGAGCCACCGGGCCATGGCGCGCGCCCTCTCACCCCCACCCTGGAAGACGCCTATTTGTACCTGCTCACCGATCGACGGAACGAGAGCGCCTGATGCCTGCGCTCAGCACGCTCTATCAATTGGCCGCGGCAGATTTTCGCGAGCGAACGCGGCGCTACTCCTTCTTGATCACTCTGTTGGGCACGCTCTTTTTCGGCTTCCTGGTCATCACTGGCAAGTGGACTCTGCGTCTGGGTGAGTACAGGGGAGAGTACAACTCCGCATGGGTGGGTAGCCTGATGGCCAGCGCTGCCACCTGCATGCTGGCTTTTTTCGGCTTCTACCTGGTCAAGAATTCGCTGAGTCGAGACCGTCGGAGTCGGGTTGGAGAAATTCTCGCGGCGACACCCCTGAGCAATCGTCTCTACATAGCGAGTAAGTTCGTCAGCAATTTCGCGGTTCTGACGTCCATGGCCGTCACGTTGGCCGTCGCCGCTGTCGGCATGCAGGTGCTCAGTCCCATCGACACCGAGTTCGACCTGTGGGCGCTCGTGGCCCCTTTCGTCTTTGTCTGCTTGCCGGCGATGACCTTGGTCGCGGCCACCGCTGTGCTCTTCGAATCGATCCGGTTCCTGCGCGGCACCATGGGAAATATCCTCTATTTTCTGACTTGCAGAGGCGGCGCTTGTGAACAGTTTTCTGCTCGACATCCCAGTGTTGGATTTCAGCGGCCTCGGCCTGTTTCTCCCCAGCATGGAGGAGGCGGCCCTCGCCGCGTATCCCGACGCCGAGCTGGGCCTACAGATGGGATTCGTCGGGTTCGTTCCCGGAGCGACCCCTGACAACCATGAAGCTCTTTTACTGGGGTGGTATCGACTGGTCCCTCGCCATGGTGCCGTTGCGGCTGCTGTGGATCGGTGCGGCGGTGGGTTTGACCCTTCTGGCGACGCGTTTCTTTGATCGCTTCGACCCGGCCCGCGCGGACCGCGGGCAATCAGATGGCCGGAAAGGGCGATCGCTGCCGGCCGCTGCCGATGATCTCCCCAGCCATCCCGTGCCTCTGGTCGGCTTGGACTACTCTCGAACCAGCGGAGTTCAACTACAGTTTTCTCAGGATGTGGCGTGCTGAGCTCGAGCTGATGGTCAAGGGTTATCACTGGTTCTGGTACTTGATCGCTCTCACACTCCTCGCCTTGCAACTGGCAGTGCCGTACGAGTACGCACGAGCCCTTGTGTTGCCGGCAGCTTGGGTATGGCCCCTGGCGATGTGGTCATCCATGGGCACCCGGGAGGCACGGTTCAACACAGGACAGCTCGTTTTCTCGTCGGCGTTTCCGGAGGCGCGTCAGTTTCCAGCCATGTGGGTCGCCGGCTTGACGGTCGCGGTACTGAGCGGCGGAGCCATGATGACGCGGGCATTCCTGGTGGGCGAGGTCGGGCACTTGTCAGCGTTGCTCGCCGGCGCCCTCTTTGTTCCGACCCTGGCCCTGTTTCTGGGTGTTGTCAGTGGTACGAAGAAACTGTTCGAAGTGTGCTATCTGTTGCTCTGGTACCTCGGACCGATCAACCATGTCCCTGGCCTCGACTTCCTCGGCACGACGGAAGCATCGGTGACAGAGGCGGCCCCGCAAACGTATCTCGCCATCTCTGTCTTGCTGTTGCTTGGCGCCTTTGTGTTTCGGCGACGTCAGCTGACTGCAGGTATTGCCTGACAGGCCTTGCCGAGTCAGGTCGAGCGGGTGGGGATTCCCAGACGTTGTTCGAGGCCGCCCCCGACGCTGGACCAACACGAAGCTGTAACGATCTCGCTCGCAAGTAGACATACAATCATGAGTGGAGGTCCCTACATCATGCGCAAGTCCTTCACCCTCGAGTACTGGCTTGACGAGGATTGGTACGTCGGTCGCCTGCAAGAAGTTCCGGGCGTGTTCAGCCAGGGAGAAACACTGGAAGAGCTCGAAGAGAACATCCGCGATGCCTACAGTCTGGTGCTCGAAGATCGGTCGCCAGTCCTGGTTCCCAAGGAAACCAGCCAGAAGGAGATCGAGGTCGACGTGTGAAGCGACGCGCATTTCTCAAGGAACTCAAACGCTCCGGTTGCTTTCTTCGACGACATGGAAAACGGCATGACCTTTACCTCAACCCGGCGACAGGGCAGATTGCCCCGGTTCCAAGGCACAGTGAGATCAGGGACAGCCTCTGTCGGTTGATCCGCCGCCAGCTCGGAATCGACTGACGGCTTCTAACACTCCAACCTGAAGGTCGCCCACCCCGGGCTTCAGCCGACTCGGAAGCCTGAACCGGCATTGCTGGCTGGCTAATCGCAGATCTCCGGGCCGGCCCGGTTGAAGACCTGAGCGTCAACTCTCTCCCAATACCCGCTTCTCGAATCGCTCAATGACCGCAGGCGTGATGTGAGTTGGATTGCCTCTCTGAATGGCTCTCGCGACCTGAATAGCTTCCTCTGTGCGCAGCATCTTCCTGCTCACGAGCTCGACCATCAACTCCAGGCCCCACAATACCTGGACACCTGAAGCGAGACATTCTTTCCTGAGCCGACGATCATTCGTCACACAGATGCAGTCGCGATCCCTGGCGAGGATGAGACAAAGCCAGTCTTCGAAAGACAGCGGCCCACCAAGACTGCCAGCTTCGACAAGCTGCTCGAAACTCGGATCGATCACCCCAAGACCGAGCTCCTCACATTCCCTCTCGTCAAGTCGCTGGACTTCGCGGAGAAGAGGCCTGGCGATCCACAGCGGGCTGATTACGTGGGTAATGAGCGCGAGGACCTGCGGCTGTGACTCTGCATAGTCGATCAGGACGTTGGCGTCGACAACGAGAGGCCCCCGGCGCACCGACTTCTCCTACTCCACCCAGGCGGCCGAGAGCTCCCGCATCTCCTGCAAAGACAACCCAAGGATCTCCGCACCTCGCGAGAGGGTAATGAGGCTCTTCTCGACCGCTCTGCGCACCAATCTGGACAAGCGATCTTCGATGAAATCCGCCTTCGAAAGGCGCTCTGGCTCGCCCGCGGATGACGGTTCGGGAGAGCTGGCTCGGAAGGCGTCGGCGGCCAGTGCCTCCGGCTCGTCCAATTTGTGCAGGGTCTTCCCGTACCGGCGCTGGTAGTCGATCTGAAACCCTCTCCAGATCTCAGCCTTGTCGGTCGCGGTCTCCGACAAGCGATACAGCACGGTCTTGTAGCTGACGCGGAAGATTCGCTTCACCTTCATCACGCGGTCAACGAACGACATCCCATAGGTGTCATCCCACTCGCGCCTGAAGACCTCCGCTGGCATGAGGAAATGACCTGCGAAGATGTTGGCTTCCTGCTCCTCGCCCTTGGCTTCGGCCTCTTCCTCGACGTTGTAGTCGCCAAGATGGAGAACCAGGTGCCCCAACTCGTGAGCAGCGCTGAAGATCCAACGCTCGACTGAGATCCGATCCCAGGTGTTGACGACTATGGCCGGGCCACCGTCATCTGGCGCCACCGAAAGTCCAAAGAAGGCGTCCGACTTGATCTCGAGAGGCAAGACTTTGACTCCATTCGCCTCTAGAAGGCCCGACAGGTCTCGCACCGGGTCATTGGGGCTCAAGCTGAACCTCCCGCGGACCCACTGGGCAGCGGCACTGGGGCGATCCTGGTCGACGTTGGATCCCTTGGAGCCATCAAGCGAAAAGACCCGCAGCTCATCCAGAACCTGTTCGAGCTCATTGAAATCCTTCAGCCAGCGAGCGACGTCCGAGAGAACCTGGTCGCGGGTCCTCAATCTCTTGAACGAGCGGAACCGAACCGCCCGAAGCTCCAGAACAGGGGCAAGTAGTTCTTGAACAGGCACCTCCATGGCACTTGCCAGCGAGTACAGAGTGTCCACCCGGGGTATGGAACGCCCGGTCTCGATGTTCCGGTACCCGGCAAGCGAAAGCCCGGCTGCCTTTGCCATCTTCTCCTGGCTCAGACCCTTCCGCTTTCTCAGTCTGCGAGCGTTGGCCGCAATCGCCTCATGTGCCATGGTCACCTCCATGTCCATAGACATAATAGCGATCTCTTCAAATTATGCAAACATAGTTACTTACTTAGTTATCCAGATTGAGTCCGGACACGTTACCTACTATTTCCTTGACCCTTCGACCGCCCATGCTCGCTGCCTGGGGTGGAACTATGCGAGATCCATCCTGGCTCAATGCACCCGGTCAGAAGGATAAGACGAAAACCAGCCGCCCGATCTCGCGCCCTTACTCCGGCAACCTCCCCTCCGCCAACCGGACCTCGTAGGTGTTCTCCTTCCGGCAGCGGTTGATGATGATGGTCTCTTCGATCGGGGCGCCCATCGTCCAGTAGGTCAGTCCGTCTTCATCGTAGTAGGTGATCTTCATGCGGTAGAAGGTGCCTTCGTAGCCTTGCGAGCGGATGTGCTCGATCAGTTGGACGAAGTGGTCTTTGTCGCGGACCCTCTCTCGCACCAGATACTCATGCGGCCATTTGGGCATGGTTGACCCTCCCCCCGACACCGGATCCAGTTTGAGCGTTAGGATTCAGCGCTCCAGATGGTTTTGAGGCCGCCCCCGACGCTGGACCAAGGGCTGTGAGAGATCCTCGGTCTAGATAGCCTCCTTCAGAGCCTCCTCAGCCAGTAGCTGGGCGACGTATTCTCGGGGGGCTAGCCCCCCGAGAGACGTGTGAGGTCGGGGCCTTCTTTCTGCCCTGTCGAATTCCGAGTCAGCCGGTCTCGGCGAGCCCCAACGAGCTCCACCGCTGACTGGCGTCGGCCGCGAGCGGGTTGGGCGAATCGGCGCTAGCCCGATGCTCGAGGAACCACTCGTAGTTCTCTCGGGCCTCGGCGACCCCGATCGGCTGCTGCGCACGGGCCAGCCAGTAGTAGGCCTCCGGCAGGTAGCGGAGTGTCGGCGTATCGTAGAAGAAGACGTCGGCCGCCTCGCCGTGGCGCTCGACTGCGAGGTCGAGCTCGGCCATGGCCTCGGGGTAGAGCTCCCGGTCGACATAGAGCCTGCCGAGCAGAAAACGGGCGAACCAGGTGTCACGCAGCTCGATGCTGTCACGGAACTTCTGGATGGCCTCCGCGTACTGCTCTCGACTCCTCGCCACCTCGGCTTCGATGAGTCGGGCGTAGGCGCTGGTCAGGGTCTGGAGCCGGTTCTCGAGATCCCGGGCAATGGATTCGGCTTCTGCGATCGATCCGGCCTCGAGAAGGACTAGCGCTGCTGGAAAGAGCACACTCTCATGGGAGCTGAGCTCGGCGGCCCTACGAGCCGCCTCGAGGGCCCGGTCCGTTTCACCGAGTAGCAGGCGCGCCTGCGCGGCGGCCACGTAGTTCTGGGCCAGCATCCCGGAGCCCCCGGATTCTTCGTCCAGCGCGATTGCCTCTTCGAGGATCTCTAGCGCCTTGCGGAATCGACCGCGGTAGATCTCGAGGTCCGCCATGCCGTAGCGGGCCAGCGAGGCGCCGTAAGGGCTCGTTGCGGCGAGCTGCTCGTAGACCGAGAGCGCACCCTCGTAGTCGTCCCGCGCCAGTCGTGACAAGGCCACAGGCACGAACGCGAGCTCGAAGGTCGGCACCTGCTCTACGACCTTCGAGCCCTCGGCCTCGGCGGTGTCGAAATCGCCGGCGTACATCGAGTACATCGCGTAGTTGTAGCTGTCCGCCCATTGGCCGGGGTAGAGCTCCAACGCCAAACGGCCCTCCTCGAGGGCGCGTTGTACGTTGCCGGTGTTCAGGTATGCCAGGGCGAGATTGCTGTGCCCCACGTTGTCCGCGGGGTAGAGCTCGATGAGAGTCTCGTAGTTCTCGATCGCCTTCTCGTAGTTGCGCGCCACGCTCATGTAGTAGGTGCCGAGCGTGCGGTACTTCTCGCGCTCGCTCATCCGATCGACGAGCTTGAGCGCCTGATCGTAGGCGGCCTTCGTTTTCTCTTCGTCTTTGAAGATCGTGTAAATGACGCCCATTCCGGCGTAGGCACGCCCGAAGTTCGGATCGAGCTCGACTGTTTCCTGGTAGGCGGCCAGCGCCTCCTCGTTCTTGTTGGCATCGGCCAGATCCTGCGCCCGAGTGTAGGCCTGCAGGGCCTCGAGTGAGCTGGCCGTGACCGTCTCGGAGGCCGCCAGTCTAGCGCTCTCCGGGGTCGTGTCACCGAGACGCTTACGCAGATCGGAGGCGACTCGCCCGACGGCTGGTAGCAGATCTTCCCTGGTCTTGGCGGTGGCGCTGGCTTTCGCCAGTGGCTTGGCCCCTTCGGACTCGAGAGCTGTATCGAGGGCCTCCGCTGAAACGCGGTATCCAGAGCCCTTCGGGACCACCTTGCCGGCGAGCACGACATCGATGCCCTCGCGGCGTGAGATCAGCTGAGCCATCAATCTGTCGAGACCGCTACCCGGCTCGATCTCTTCGGCTGTCTCCTGTGCACTGGGTCGTGAGTATGCACTGATGAATCCGGCACCCTCCATGGCGATGTTGAGGGCCTGCTCGAGAGCGCCGTTGAAGCTCTGGTCACCGGTTTCGTTCTGGAAGTCGGCGACGATAATCGACATCGGTTCTGGCGCCTCCTCTGGCGCCCGGGTACGAGCAAACCAAAAGGTGCCGGCCAATAGGGTGAGGACGATGGTCGCCGCCGTCGCCATGAGATTCCAAGTCAGGGTTCGTTTGACGGGTTTGAGGGTGCCGTCGTCGTCGAGGAGGTCGAGCGCTGCCTCGAGCTCCACCGTTGTCTGGAATCGGTTCTCCGGGTCCGTCTCCAGGCAGCGCAAAACGAGTTGATCGAGTGGCTCGGGGATCTCTGGATCGACCTCTCGCAGGGGGCGAGGGGACTCCTTGGTTCGCTTCTGTACCTCGGCGACCGCGCTGCGGGCACTCTTGGCCCGTCTCTTCCCGGCCAGCATGTCGTAGAGGATCAGCCCCATGGTGTAGAGGTCGGATCGTTGGTCCGCGACCTCGCTCCGAAACTGCTCCGGAGCCATGTACTCGAAGGTGCCGACGATGTCCCCGGCCACCGTGTGGCCATGCACCTGAGTCCCCGTCGTAGCGCCTGGGATGTCCACGCTCTCGGGAATTGCCTGTTTGACGACCTCGCTGGCCGAGCGAGCGATCCCGAAGTCCATGATGTAGGCGTTGCTGTCCGCCTTGGCGATCATGATGTTCGCGGGCTTGAGATCGCGATGGACGACACCGGCCTCGTGCGCGACCACGAGCCCGGAAACCACGTCGCGGGTGATTTGAAGCGCCTGGGGTATCGGTATCTTGCCTTCACGCTTGATGATCGTGGAGAGGTCCTCGCCCTCGATGAAGGACATGGTGATGTACTTGATGCCGTCGACCTCGCCGAGGTCGTGAATCCGCACGACATTCTTGTGGGTGACCTCACGTGCCAAGAGCAGCTCGCGCTTGAATCGCTGATCGAGCTCGGCGGCCATTGCAGGATCGGCGGCGGCCTCGGGCCGAATGACCTTGATCGCGACGATGATCTCGAAGCTCGCTGTCCCAAGCCTGGTAGACGGCTCCCATTCCGCCGAGACCCAGCAGCTTGATGATGTGATAGCGATCCCCGAAGTTCTGAACGGTCTCGAGAGGTCCCCTGTCCTGCTTGACTTTCGGAGGGGGAGGGGCGGATTCCGTATCCAGCACGGTACCGTCCCCGCCAGCCAGCAACGTCTCATCGTGATCCTCGGGACCCATGAACTGTGTGCGATCGTCGGAGTCGATGTCTGGCGAGATCTCGGTATCCCGCTCCTGAAATAGCGTGTCAGGACCGATCGAGCCCTGACAGGCAGGACAACGGCCCTCGGCAGGCTCTACTTCGCGGGAGCAGTGTGGGCAGATCATAGGAGTATCGAAGTACTCTATCTGTCACCGTCTCGGTGAGTCCACAGCCGGAGAGCTGGCGGAGCCGTGTGGGAGTGAACCGAGATTTCCCATTTGGCTCTCTCACGAGCCTGGTCGGCCTAGCCACAAACCCTGTGCAAGCCGCCGTGTAGCTGACTGCTTCCCGGAAGAGCTCCGGATCCTCATGCAGTCGGATGGGTGGTACTGAATTCACGGTCATCCCAGACAATGCCCCAACGGCGGTCGGTTGTCCCCCGCTTGGGTAGTGACGGAATCCAGGGGATGAAACTTGTCGTGGGCCTGAGAGCCCGCTCGAGTCGTCTGAGCAGCTTCGGCCCCACACCCTCACGATCCATCAGAGCACCGATCCTTCGAATGGTGCCCACGCAAGGCGTTCGGCCCACAGATCTGATACAACCCACGCCGTACCTTGGCTGAGGCCACCGGGCACGGTGAGTCGCCCCTCTGCCTACTCCGGCGGGGTCGGGCGGATGGGAACGGTTCCATCGGTCGCTCCGCTCGGCGCCGGTCCAGCGATCGACGAGCACGGCCGCCGAAATCTGGCCGAGAATGTTGACGCCAGAACGCATCATGTCGGGGATCCGATCGATACCGA
Organism: uncultured Acidobacteriota bacterium; assembly: GCA_963719055.1. GTDB lineage: Bacteria > Acidobacteriota > Thermoanaerobaculia > Multivoradales > JAHEKO01 > CAXMQZ01. The sequence continues at coordinate 220,808 of CAVRAU010000021.1, forward strand.
GTAGGATCGCGAGCCCCGCTACTGGCACACCGATGGCGTCGAGCGCCGGCGCCATCGTCACCACGCCGGACGAAGGCACTGGCGCGACGGTCAACGAGACGAGAAATGTCGCGAGCATCGCCGCACCGATCGCGGCCACCGGAATCGGCACATCATACAAATAGGCCAGAAAGACGATCGCGGCACCCTGGAACAGCGCGCTGCCCGGCCGGTGCATCGACGCGCCGAGCGGAACGAGCAGGTCCGCGATGGTCGTCGACACCTCGAGATTCTCCGTTGTTTCCTCGAGGGCGACCGGAATCGCGGCGGCAGTGCTCGTGGTCGATACTGCGACCGACACAGCACCGAACGTGCCGCTCAGGTAACGAGCCGGGCCGATGCCGCCGACGAAGTACACGAGCGGCAGCGTGACCAGCGTGAGGAAGATGGCCAGTCCGACGAACACACAGACGATGAAGATACCGAGCGATTGCACGAGATCCCAGCCGAGCTCCGCCGTGACCGGCGCGGCGAGACCGAAGACGCCAACCGGCGCCGTGTACAGGATCCACCAGACGAGCTTGATCAGCGCTTCGCTGACGTCGTCGGCGAGGTTGATCAATCGCTCACGGCGTTCTGCAGGAAGCGTCCCGGTCGCGGCTGCCACCAGCGCCGTGAACACGATCAGTGGCAGTATCGCTCCGTGGCTCGCGGCCGCAAACGGGTTTGCCGGGACCAGCGACACGATGAAGTCGACAAGGCTCTGGCAGTTCGGGCACCTCTGCAGCCGCGGCCTGCGGCATCTCGATCTCGCTCGCAAACTGCAGGCCCACCTTCATCGTCGCCATACCGATAGCGATCGCAGGAATCAGTGTGATCCAGTAGTAGGCGATCGTCAGGCCGCCAATGCGGCCGAGCTTTCGCGGATCGCCGAGCCGGGCAATGCTCGTGAAGATGACCGTAACCATCAGTGGTATGACGACCATTCGGATCGCATTCATGAAAATGGCGCCGAATGGCGCCGAGCCTTTCGCGAGTGCGAGTAGCCATTCGTTGCCCGTGGCGGCAGCGCCGAGGCCGACGATGAGTCCGAGGAGGAGACCTGCAGCGATCGCGAGATGCAGCATCTATTGACTCCACGCCGCGTTGGCACCGTGTTCGATAAAGCGTCCGGCCCGGAGATCGGTCAGTGGCAGCGAAGTCATGCGCCGGACCGCAACTTCGAGTCTGACTATCTGCCGCTCTCGGACGAAGTTCGCGAGCAACCTTGCGTTCGTTCCGAGGGAGCGTGGATGCGGTCGCCTTAGTTGGGAATCGTGAATGTCAACCGATTGAGCAGATATCACCATCATCAGGCGGCCCTGCTGCCGGGCTTCGAGTGAGTCTCTCTAGTTCCATCCGAAACTCTTTGGCTGACGAAGAACCGACGGCGGCGGTCGACTGCGAGGGAGTCCTCCAGAAAGGACTTGACGGACGCCGGGCATTCAGGCGTCACAGCACCGATATCGATCATCGAACCACTCTGAATCCTGTGCAACGTCGCTTCCCTAGTTCTCGCCGAGAAAGGGTGACGGCCGCTGATTGCCTCAAAGAGGACCACCGAAAGACCCCACAGGTCAAAGTGGGCCCCCGCAGGCTGGCCTAAGATCGCTTCAGGCGCGAGATAACCAGGCGTGCCCACGAGTCGCGATCCGGTTTGTGTAACAGGGTCAAGAACTCTCATCGTTGGTGTGTCCATAGACGACCCTTGGTCTGACGCGTCGGCCGGCATCTCCGGTAGCACCGGGTATTCATTCAGTATCTTGGCAAGCCCGAAATCGAGGAGTTTAGGCTCGCCGGCATCGCTGTATCCGATATTGCTTGGTTTGATATCGCGATGGAGGATCCCTGCTTTGTGAATACATTCCAAGGCCCCACTGAGAAGAATCCCCAGCTTGATCGCTGCGTCAACTGGAATCCGCCCCACCCCCATGCGGTCTCGAAGCGTCCCCGCAGCCAGGTACTCGAACACGAGCATTGGTACACCGTGCCACGTTTCGGCACCGAAAATGACAGCGAGATTCGGATGCGACACCGAGGCCATAACGCGCGCCTCTCGCCGCAGCCGCGCTCCGTACTGGGGACCTAACCGCGGGAGGGTCTTGATCGCCACCTGCCGCTCTAGCGCCAAATCGGTCGCGAGGTAGACCACACCCATTCCACCTTTCCCGATCTGGGACACAAGGCTGTATTTACCCGACAGCACGCGGGGAACGAGAGCCGGTGTTTGGCCAGCACGGCACTCTGAGCACTCCTGCTCCTCCTCGCCCAGAATCCTCTGGCACACGGGGCACTGAGACGCCACTTCTTCGTATTCGGGCTCGACCGACCTGAGCTCGGGGGTGGGGATGCCCTGAAGAAGCACGCACCATCTGATTCTCGAGAGTGAGCGACGTCGAGGCCGCTATTCCGGAAACCAGCCGCCGGTCTTCTGGTGAGAACGGTAGCTCACTTCGTTTCTCGCCAAGTCCCAATACCCCTAGAAGTTTGTTGTCGGAGGAAAGCAAGGGTACCAAGACTGCGAATGCGCTATCCGCAAGCCAGTGCTGCTCCAATTGAGACAGCTGACGCAAGGGTGATTCCGTCGTCTCGAGATCGACCGAAAGCGGCTCAGTACTGCTTTCCAAGATCTGCGTAAGCAGCCAGGATGTCCGCAAGGGCCGCGCGAGACCGCGCGGAGAGCGCAAAGAGTCGGAACCGGGCACCCTTGTTAGCAAGGCAACTCGCTCAACGTGAAAAGCCCTATCGAGCTCTCTCTCGAGCAGAGCTTCCAGTGGTTCCGGACGATCCAGACTTCTGCACCTCTCCACCAGGTCCAGCATAATGCGTCGGGCGTCGTAGTGATCTCGGAAGAAGTGGCGATCAATGCGGCCAATCAACACCTTTCGGGTCTTCATTGCCACGAATCCGAGGGCAGACACACTTGCCAGCAGTATTAGATGGCGGCCCGACAGCAGGGAAGTCATGGACTCCTCGCGGTGCACATATAGATAGCCCAGCATCCACAGCAGGGGCGCGGTAGCCACGACTATCAGCGAGTATTGAGCCAGTGCATACTGAACCGCCTTTCGCAAGACGAGGCGGACATCGAGGACGTGGTGCACAAGGACCGCGTAAGCGGTCGAGACCGGTACCGATATGAGGAACAGGCGGAGAATCGGACCAATAACCCGGCTGCCACGGGGTTGTGCCATCCACTCGTGAACTGCCGGGCTGATCGACTGCAACAAGAGAGCGACGAACATAGGACCACAGCCGACCGCCAGACCGCTCAGGAAGATTCGCAATCGGCGCCGTTCAACGGGTGGCGCGAACCGGCTCCTGTAGATTGCGAAGACAAGCGAGGCGATTGAGAGTGCTACCAAGAGCGCCCACGAGTAGAGATTGAGTCGCTGTCCAGGTGCCAGAAACCCCAGTTCGTCCGACGCGATTACAAGCGGAGCAGCGTAGATCGCAAATAACAGCAGTCCTGCCGCCGCGGACAGTCTGACAGCGAAACGTGAGATGGGTCCGAGGCTTCCGTAAGGCAGCGCCTTCGGGAACTCCCGAAAAAACAACCAGAGGAATAGTGGGAGAAACGCGTCAGGTTGGATCCGGAGGAGCAACGAACTGGTCGCTGAGAGCACCGGCACATATCCGTCCGCAAGTGGCGCAAAAAGAACATCAGCGGACGACGATGACGCAAGCAGAAAGACCCCACCAAGCCAGGCAGCTCTTCGATCCTTGCGAGAGGCACCTATTAGCCAGACAGCAACGATCGCGTATACCAGAACATGAACGAACCGGAAGCCAGAGTGGCTTTGAGGAGCGAGAGTTGCGACAGGGCTCCAGGCGAGGGTTGTGAAGGCAACGATTCCGAGTACAGCCTTGCCCATTGCCAACAGAGCAAGGGCCCAGTACCAGGGCGGCATCGATAGCCCGCCACCTTTCTCAGAGCGAGGCCCTCGATCAGACACTAAAGACATCTCGCGACCAAGTCACTCATACACCGGAATCCGCGGTGACCACCACCGCCCATCAAGATCCGGATGAACCGTCACACCTCATCAATCGTGATGAGGTATCGGACACGGGATCAGAATGCCCCCGGAGTGCATGACGGAATAGGCCTCCCGCCAGTGAGTCTCCTCGATAGTCGCCGACTTCGCTGTAATGGCCGAGGCTGCCGACAGAGTGCCGAGGGCCTGAGCGTAGGCCAGAATCTCGCCCCCGTGGATGTTCCACTCGCTCGCCGCTTCGCCGACGATCACCAAGTAGTCTTCCTTCATCGCCTCAATAGCACTGGCACCAACTGAAGTCCCAGAGGCCCCCTTCCCGAAAGCCATGTAGCAGAGCGCATGTGCCTGATCCGGATTCATCGCCATGACAATCCCTCCTTTTCGGGTAGATCGCCCCATGCCAGGAACGACCCACGGTCTAACCTCGAGAGTCAACTCTCGAGACATCGTCACAAAGGCTCTCCTGCTTGATACTCAGGAGAGTCGGACTACCAGGCTTATTTATGTCTCTATCACCCTGTCGATTCTTCCGCACCACCCATTAGGGTAGGAGCTGGGGTCAGCCGGTGGCTGCCGCGACCATTTCGTCAGGAACGCCGCGGCCTCCCCCGCATGCGCTGGGCAAGGGTCGGCATCGAGGCCATCCTCGACGATAAGGAGGACACCGAGCGCTAGCGGCGTATCATGCAGCCATGAACCCACAACGACCCAGAGACCCCTACCTCGGAGCCCTTCTTGGCCTGGCCTGTGGAGATGCCCTGGGAGCACCGGTCGAGTTCCTCAGCAAGGCGCAGATCGAGCCGGAAGACCCCGTGCAGGCGGTCGGAGCGGGCTTCCTGGAGTGGCGGACGACGGCCAAGGATGTCGGCAACACCATCTCCACCGCTCTGGGCACGGCAAGATCGATCCGTCGCGAGACGCCCGAAGAAGGCTTCGCGATCGACTGGGCCGAGGACGGTCGCTCGACTCCCCAGGCCGAGCAGGGGAAGGCGGCGGGAGCCTCGAAGATCTCCAGCCCAGCGGCTACCGCCGGCTATGTGGTCGACTGTCTCGAGGCAGCGGTCTGGGCCGCGATGCAGGCGGACAGTCTCGAGGAGACGCTGCAAAGACTCGACAAGACCGGCTCGGGCCTCCGCCCACTCCGCCACCAGATCGAAGCGGTGCGGCGGTGGCTGAAGCAGTCGCGGGGATTGGAGGATAGCCAATGAGCTCGCAACGCCTTGCAGACGCATTCGAGTACGCCGCTGCCCTCCATGCCGGCCAAAAGCGGAAAGGGGGAGATATCCCCTACCTCTCCCATCTCATGGCGGTGGCTGCACTGGTGCTCGAGAACGGCGGAGACGAAGATCAGGTGATTGCGGCGCTGCTACACGACGGCCCCGAGGACCAGGGAGGCAAACGGACCCTGACTGAGATCCGTGAACGCTTCGGAGACCGGGTCGCACGAATCGTCGAGGACTGTAGCGACACTTTCAAGACGCCGAAGCCCGCCTGGAAGCAGCGCAAACTGAGCTACCTGGAGCACCTGAAGTCGGCACCCCTGGAGACCCTCACAGTCTCCCTCGCCGACAAGGTTCACAACCTGGGTTGCATAGTCCGGGACTACCGGGAAAAGGGAGATGAGCTGTGGGAGCGGTTCAACACTGGCCGCGAGGGAACTCTTTGGTACTACCAGCAGCTTTGCGCGGTCTACGAGACAAGACGTCAGCCTGAGCTCGAGCGATTGCTCGACGATTTCACGCGATCCCTGCGTGAGTTGGAAGTGCTCATTCAGAAAGCGACCAAGGGCACGGCGTAGGGGTCCTACCAAGGCAACCTCCCCTGCCTCATCCTGCCCTGGAGGAGCGCATCCCGGACTATCCCGTGCAGTGGTGCCTGTATCGAGCACAGATCAAGTTGCATCGGAGAGCCGGGACACAGGCTAAGAAAGATTCAAAAGCTCATTCGGGGACAATGCTGGGAGTCATTTGACAAGATGAAAGGTGCTCTGAAGAAGAGCTCGTGAGCTACATCTGGCGAGGGGAGACAGGGTAATGACCGAGCATCGTGCGGCGCTCTCACGGGAAGGGCTCGAGCCACCCGTCAACCGGGTGCTGCCGGTCAGTCGTGGGCTCCTGGGGTACCTCTGGAAGGCCTTCGGCAGCGACTAGCCGAAGTCGACTGGACGAATGAGGGGATCAAGCGCTCTCGAACCACTGCCAGGCGTATACTGACTAACAGGCGGGAACACCGTGTCGCAGACAGATACAGCGGGCGATTCTGAGGTACAGATCGAGTTCGAGGGTGACATCGCGATCCTGGCGGTGGTGGGCCAGTTTGTTGGTGATGAGACGAGCACCCTGAGGGGGGCCATGAAGCGGGTCCTCGATCTGGGACATCGGAAGATAATCGTCGACTTCTCCAGGACCACCAAGATGGACTCGGGTGGCATTGGTGAATTGGCGGCCGCCTATCGAGCAGCTAGCGATCAAGACGCACGTATGGTTGTTGTGTCGCCCGAAGGCTCCCTAGGGGCGGACGTGCTGATTATTTCCCAACTGTGCCAGATCTTCGAGATCTACTACAGCCGCGAGGAGGCGCTTGAAGCGCTCGGGTACCGAAAGGAAGAGGGTGGAGGCCCGCGAGAGGGCGATCCCATCAACACCTATGAGGTGGACGGGATCACCGTGGTCGAGCCCAGGGGTCGTCTGGGATCTGGCAGCCGACTTGGCAAGGCGCTTCGCAAACTCGGCAAGAAACTCATTGATGCCGGGAGGCGGCACTTTGTCCTGGACCTGAAAGGCGCGAAACCCGTGGATGAAGCAACGGCACTCGAGATCATCGCCTTTCACACGATGGCCGCCCAAGAAGACTGCATCACCCTGCTGGCCGACCTGAGCAAAGAGTTGAATGGGTCTCTCGAGGCACAGGCGTTCGACCCGACTCAGGACGGCGGCCCCTACGAATCGGTCGACTCGGCGATCGACTCCTTGAAGACGACCCTGGGGCTCTAGATCGCTAACCTTCAATCGCACCTCGTAGGTGTTCTTTCAGGCCTCAGTCGGGGGTGGTCCAGTTTCAACGCCTGCTGGGGGCTCAATGCCTGGACTTGAGCGGATAGCGGTCAGGCCGCTCGATCGATGCCAGGGAGAGGTCTACGTCCAGGTCAGGCCATCGGAATTGATGAGGCTGCGGTCTCTCGACGTTCACAAGGGCTTCGATCGCAGCGGATCGAAACCACGGGAAGTCCTCGAACGAGAGAAAAAGCTCGCGATCATCTACGAGAAGCCAGAAGCCATGGCGAGAGACGTTGGAGACTTCAGCCGCCGAAGTGTTGCCGCCAGGCAATTCGGATCCGCTCATCATGCTCAATTATAAGACTCCTGACAGTTCTCAGATCCTCACGACTCAGTCTGTAGTTTCTCGCCAGCTCCACCCTCGGCTCGAGCCACCCGTCAACCGAGTCCTGCCGGTCAGTCGGGGGCTCCTGGGGAACCTGTGGAAGGCCTATGGTGGCGAGTGAACCGACTAGACACCGCCTCAGGGCCGCCCACCCCAACGGGTGTTGCCGGAGTCCCTCGCGCGGTGACAAGTGCGATACACCGTGTGCTCCCTGATTGGGATCGGGGCCCCTCTGATCGTGATCTACCTGATGGTGGGGTTCGCCTTGAGCATCGCCTGGGCGGAGACTACCCCCGAGAGAAGCGATGAGAGCTCCTTTACCAACTACATCCGTTGGATTCTCTTCTGGCCCCACTTCCTCATCAAACGGTCCGAGACGGGGGCGCGGCCTGAATTCTGGCAACTTGCCAGAGAGCACCCCGACATCGCCTATCAATGGATGCTGAACGACCCGGAAACCTGGCTGGTGGTCGAGCCAGGGTCGGACAAGGAAGCCGCCTTGGCGGCGCTCGGTTCAGCTGAGAACGGCGGCGATGAGGAGAGGCCGATCGGGCTGAGGAAGAAGCTGCATCGCCGAAGGCAGCCATCGCCACTAGAGCGGCTGAGTTTTATGACTCGGCGCCCGCTCCCCTTCCCGCGGACTTCTCTTTCGGCCGCATCGAGGGGATGCTCCTGGGCCTGGCCGTGGGCGACTCTCTCGGCGTGACCTCCGAGGGCCTCGCTCCCGAGCATCGGCTGGGGTTGTTCGGTGAGATCCGTGACTACCTGGCGATTCCGAAAACGGGTTTGCGGGTAGGGATCCCGTCGGACGACACGCAGCTTGCGTTCTGGACGCTGGAGCAGATGCTAGAGGACGATGGCTTCGTGCCCGAAAACATCGCCCGACGATTCGCCACTGATCAGATCTTCGGCATCGGCGCAACGGTCATGGCTTTTCGCGACGCCTTCGAGGAGAAGCCGCACCCTTGGTGGGAGTGTGGCCAGCCCTCCGCCGGCGACGGGGCCCTGATGCGGATCGCGCCGATGGTGGTTCCACATCTGCGCATGCCTTCGGCCGCAATGTGGACCGAGACGGCTCTCTGCTCCGCCATCACTCACAATGACACGGCGTCGATTTCCTCATGCGTGGCGTTCGTGGCCATGCTGTGGGACCTACTGGGATGCACGGAACCGCCGGAGCCCACCTGGTGGGTCGATCGCTTCGTGGAGGTAGCCATGGATCTCGAAACCGACACCGTCTACCGTCCGCGGGCTGGTGACCATCAGGGCTTCGCCGGCAAGCTGACCGATTTCGTCGAACAGACGGTCCCTGAAGCCCACGCTCAGGGACTCCCCGTCGTCGAGGCCTGCGAGTCCTGGTACTCCGGCGCCTATCTCCTCGAGACTGTGCCGAGCGTTCTCTACATCCTGATGCGACACGGCCACGATGCCGAGGAAGCCATCGTCCGAGCCGTCAACGACACCCGGGACAACGACACCATTGCCGCCATCGTCGGCGCTGCCGTCGGCGCTCTTCACGGACGCGAGGCACTTCCCGACCGTTGGCTCGAAGGCCATACAGGGCGCACAAAGGCCGATGACGATGGTCGGATCTTCGAGCTACTCGAGTTGGCCCGGAAGAGGTGGTGGGAAGACTCGGCCTAGACATTGATGGCCCGATTCTCTTGCCGGAACGCAAGATTCGACAGATCCATTCCGTCTACCCCTTCGATGCCGACGATCCTCAGGGAGGGGCCATACCGTGTCTATTTCTTCAGTCATGACGTCGCAGAGCCAGCGCACGTCCACGTGGACAGAGACGACAAATCCGCCAAGTTCTGGCTCGCTCCTGTAGCTTTGGCGCGCAATCTGGGATTCAGCCCCTTCGAACTGCGAACGATCGAACGGCTTCTCCGAGCGAATCGGTTATCCTTGCTGCAAGACTGGAGTGACTTCTTCGATGCCCAATCCCGGTGAGCGCGTGCGCAAGGTCCGATTCTCCGCCGACTCGATCCACGTCGAGCTGGAGGATAGGCGGGTGATCTCCGCCCCCCTGGCTTTCTATCCCAGGCTGCTCGCCGCGTCGCCAGAGCAACTCGACAATTGGCAGATCGCCGCTGCCGGATTCGGCATCCACTGGCCGGACCTCGACGAGGACCTCAGCACCGAAGGGCTCCTGATGGGTGCGCCCGCACCTCGTGGCAAAAAGCGTGTCACGGGATGACCTCCTGCTGCTCGGCTTCCGCCAGGTGCGCCTTCACCTCCTCGAGGAAACTCTCGGCCGCCTCTTTGGGAGCCGCCCTGCTGTCACCTCGACCCCGCGCCGCTTCGATGAAGTAGGCATCCGACATGCGGCCCCAGAGCTTGTGCCGGGTCTCGGGGTTGTCGAATAGATCGAAGGCGGCACGGAGGCCGACAAGGGTGGGGACAAGCCCCACCGCTACAAGCGGGAACTGGCGAGGAAGTCGGCCACTGTCTGGATGCGGATTCCGTGAGTCTCGTCGGGTCGGTCGAGAAAGGCGCCGAAGTCCTGCAAGTCACCGGTGAGCAGATGGGTCGCCCCACAGGCGAGCGCGGCCTGGAAGATCGGCCGGTCCTTGGCTGGAAGGCCTTCTGGGAAGTGCAAGCCAGGCTGGTGCTCAGCTGGTTGCAGGCTCGCCTTGATGTCATTCAAGGCCTCCAGGCACTGGGGATACTTCCTCTCGAGGTTGCGGCGAGCCTCCTCGATGGCGAATCTGCTCGAGAAGACCTCCCAGTGGCCGGCCGCGCCCAGCTCGATGACGAGGGCCGCCTTCCCCCGCGGATTGTGTGCCGCCGTGAACAAGACGTTGGCGTCGAGGAACAGTCTCATTCGCTCGTCTGGGTAAGCCGGTCCAGGAGTCGTTCCCTCTCGGCCTCCGAGAGCTTGTCCTCCGCATCCCACTGCGCGATCTGTTCGTCGCTGTAGAGCTCCACTTCGAGCACGATGCCGGGTTTGAGCACCACCTGATTGTCTTGCTCTTCGAGAATCACCACGTCCCCACCCTTGATCCCGAGACGCTTGCGCAGAGCCGCCGGCAGTGTGATTTGGCCACGATTCGAGACCAGCACTGTTTCACTCATGTCTTCTCTCCTGACCGGTTCGTTACAGTACATTCTAGCAGAATTTCTGTAAGTTCGAATCTCTGCTATTCTGCTTCTATCCATTTCAGTAAGAGGCACTGGATGCGATGGTGAAGAAGAGGAAGCGCAAGCGCCGAAAGAAGGCCGCCTTCCACCACTCCGTCTACCTTGTCGAGCTCGACCCTCAGGTTCGCAAGAAGCGGAAGCTTCAAAAGCTCAACCCCGACTCCGACCCCACCAAGCTCTGTCTCTACGTCGGCATGACGGGGCTCACGCCCGAGGAGCGCTTCGAGAATCACAAGGCTGACCGGAAGGCGTCACCTGAAGTCCGTGACTACGGAATTCGACTGCTGCCGGAGTGGACTCAAGACCTGAACAACCTTCCCTACGAGGAAGCCGTCGAGGCTGAGGCCCACCTGGCCAAGATCCTGCGCCAGGAAGGGTACTTTGTGGCCGGAGGGCACTGAGACGAATCTCCCAGGTTCTCTAGCCAGTTCCTGTCGGCCCTATCAACAGACCGCGTGGGCGCTTGGGAGCACGGCTGCGCACTTGACGCTGTAACACTCTCGCTATCTTGCCCGACTCATCTCCATGGACGCGGACCTCTAACGGGAAGAGATCGGCGCACACGAATCTTGCGCAAGTATATAACTTTTTATATAATCTGTGATGACAGCGAAGCCAATCGTCTGGATCGGAACTTCTCTGGCAGACCTGCGTGCCTTCCCCACGGTGGCCCGCAGTCGGGCCGGCTACCAGCTTCGGCGTGTCCAAGAGGGTCTGATGCCCAGCGACTGGAAGAAGATGTCCGGCCTAGGAGCAAGCGATGACGAAAGCGGCCCAGCATCCCAGGAGAAACGTGTTTCAAGAGCTCGGATTCGATGTCGAGGAGTCGGAGATCTTGCGAATCAAGTCCAACTTGATGCTCGAGCTTTCGGAGCTCATCGAGAAGCGGGGCTGGACCCAAGCTCAGGCGGCACAAGTCACGGGGGTGACGCAGCCACGCATCAGCAATCTCGTGTGTGGCAAGATCGATCTGTTCAGCATCGATACGCTGATCACCATGCTCGACCGCGCAGGCGTCAGTGTGGAGGTGACCACGGTCCGATAGCCTGATGGCCGTGCGCGATACTGGCTCCGGCGCCATGAGACTCGACTACTACCCAGAAACCGACTCGCTCTATATCGATCTAGCCGAGCGGCCAGGGACCGAAGCTCGAGAGATCGCACCCGGGATCAATCTCGATTTCGATGGTGAGGGCAATCTCGTGGGGATCGATATCGATCATGCGAGCCGTGTCGTCAATCTGGAACGTCTCGAAGCGGAGTCGCTGCCGATCTCGAGTCTGAGTCTTACCCGAGGCTAGCCGAAACAGTCTTGGAGTGACTTCTTCGATGCCAAATCCCGGTGAGCGCGTGCGCAATGTCCGATTTTCGGCCGACTCGATCCATGTCGAGCTCGAAGATGGCCGGGTCATCTCGGCTCCGCTGGCATTCTTTCCGCGGCTGCTTGCCGCCTCGGCAGGCCAATTGGAAAACTGGCATGTCTCCGCCGCTGGCTTCGGAATCCACTGGCCAGATCTCGATGAAGACCTGAGCACGGAAGGGCTCTTGCAGGGCGCTCCTGCACCGCGCGGGCCACAGCGCGTGACCCGATAGGTTTATCTGCTCTCGAAGGAAGAATTCTGCCCAATCCAGGAGTCGACCTGGAGACCCACAATTCCGGTCGGTATGAAGCCCCGGAACTCTGCAAACGCAAGATCTCAGCCTGCGATTGCGTCCCTTGATGCAGTGTCAGGTCCGCTGGAAAGGCTTGACTGTCTGTACCTTTGTACATACAATGTCTGCAGGATACAAATGGGATCGAAGAAAGGCACGAAGCAATCTTCAAAAGCATGGCGTCGACTTTGCTGACGCAGCCCTGGTTCTCGAGAACCCAATGGCGCTGACCATGCCTGACCCCGACTTCGAGGCCGAGGACCGATTCCTGACAGTCGGATCCGATCCTCGAGGGCGAGTGCTTGTAGTGGCCTACACCTGGCGGGGCGACACCGTCAGGATCATCTCCGCGAGGAAGGCAACGCGCAGGGAAAGAAGACAGTACGAGGAGATCTGATGCGAGACGAGTATGACTTCAGAAGGCCCGACGAGGTTCCGTGACGCCCACGCCGCCCGGCAAGACACGCATCACCATTCGGCTCGACAACGAAGTGCTGCAGTGGTTCAAGGACCAGGTGCACCAAGCCGGCGGCGGAAGCTATCAGCGCCTGATCAACCAAGCCCTGCATGAGCACATCGCACGGCTCGACGAGCCGCTCGAGGAAACACTGCGCCGCGTGCTGCGCGAAGAGCTCCAGCACCCAGGATGAACCCTGCTCCGGCAGCCTCACCCGTGCGGAACACCAAGGCACGAAGCTTCTGGTAGATTCGGCCGCACCGTCAGCCCAGCGACCGATGATGGATTGTCGAGACAGGAGACAAGCCAGTGAATTCCCTTCCCGTTTCTTACGCAAGTGCTTCGTCGCGCCTTGGAGCCATCCTGCTTGTGTCTGCCAGCGTCTGCCTGGCCCAGGCACCGATCATCCAGCCGGGTCCGCCGGGTGAGCCGGCGGGCGAGCTCAGTGCCGAAGAGGCGATCGCGATCGCCGACTCCAGCTACTCGCCGGCCGACGCGCAGTTCATGCGGGACATGATTCCGCATCATCACCAGGCCCTCGAGATGGCTGCCCTGGTGGGCGAGCGCACGAACAGGCAGGAGTTGATCGACGTCGCAGGACGCATCAACGCCTCGCAAGGAGACGAGATCGAGTTCATGCAGCGGTGGCTGCGCGAGCGTGGGGAGCCAGTGCCGGAGCCGACGGCCCATGACGCGATGCACACCACTCACAAGATGGCCGGCATGGCGACGCCGGAGCAGATGGCCGAGCTCGCCGCGTCCGAGGGTACCGATTTCGACCGACTCTTCCTGCAGTTGATGATCACCCATCACGAGGGTGCCGTGAAGATGGTCGAGGAGTTGCTCGAGCAGCCGGGTTCGGCGTACGACCCGGTGCTGTTCGAGTTCACATCGGACATCACCAACGACCAGACCACCGAGATCGAGCGCATGAGCGTCTTGCTGCTCGGCCTCTCCTCCGACCCGCGTGCGGGCCTGGCGCCCGGCCTGGACGATGCGGGTCAAGCACTGTGGAACCTCGAGCTTGTCGCCCCGTTGCCCAGGCCTCCCGGGTTCTTCGACCCGCAGAATCCGGGTGAGCTGCCGGGGCACCTGATGAAGACCAAGGACGAATCGGACGAAGCCGAGGAAGACTCCGATGAGGAGGTCCCCGAAGACAAGGAGCGCTACCCTCTCTTGAGTTTCTCCAACACCGACATCGCGTTCTCCGGCGACGTCATGGTGGCGGGTAGCTACCACGGCTTCAACGTGTACCGGCTGCAGGAGGATGGCGTGCCGCAGCATCTGAGCTCGGTCGTCTGCCCAGGTGGGCAGGGTGACGTGTCGATCGTCGGTGACCTGCTGATCATGTCGGTGGAACAGACCCGGGGCCGGCTCGACTGCGGGCTCGAAGGCATCAGCGAGGATGTCAGCGCCGAGCGCTTCCGTGGACTCCGCATCTTCGACATCAGCGACCTGACACGGCCCGTGCAGGTGGGTGCCGTCCAGACCTGCCGCGGCTCGCACACGCACTCGGTCGTCTCGGGCCCGGGAGACGACGGCAAGATCATTGTCTACAACTCGGGCACCTCGTCCGTCCGCGATGAGGAGGAGATGCCGGGCTGCATCGACGAGTCACCCGGCGACAGTCGCACGGCGCTGTTCCGTATCGACGTCATCGAGATTCCGGTCGACGAACCGGCTAAAGCACGCATCGTCGACAGCCCGGCCGTGTTTGCCGATCCCGAGACGGGCGCGCTGGCCGGACTGTGGCGCGGTGGTGACCATGGGGACGAAACACAAGACACCGATCGGACCGATCAGTGCCACGACATCACCGTGTTCCCCGAGGAACGGATCGCCGCCGGCGCGTGCTCGGGCAACGGCATCCTCTTCGACATCTCCGACCCGCTCGACCCTCAGCGCATCGACGAGGTCGTGGACTCCGGGTTCGCCTACTGGCATTCGGCGACCTTCAACAACGACGGCACCAAGGTGATCTACACCGACGAGTGGGGCGGCGGCACCCGGCCGCGCTGTCGCCCTCACGATCCGCTCACCTGGGGCGCCGATGCCATCTACGACATCGTCGATGGCGAGCTCGAGTTTCGGGGCTACTTCAAGATGCCGGCACCGCAGACCGAACAGGAGAACTGTGTCGCGCACAACGGTTCGATCATCCCGGTTCCCGGTCGCGACATCTTTGTGCAGGCCTGGTACCAGGGCGGTGTCTCGGTCATCGACTTCACCGATTCGAGCAACCCGGTCGAGATCGCCTACTTCGACCGCGGTCCGATCGACCCCGAGAATCTGGTGGTCGGCGGGTACTGGTCGACCTATTGGTACAACGGCAAGATCTACGGCACGGAGATCGTGCGCGGGCTCGACGTCCTGTCGCTCATCCCCAGCGACCATCTCTCGGAGAACGAGATCGCGGCGGCGACCCTCGCCGATCAGGGTGACCTGTTCAACCCGCAGCAGCAGTTCCGCGTCACCTGGCCGGCAGAGCCCGTGGTGGCGCGCGCCTACCTCGATCAGCTCGAGCGCAGCGAGGCCCTGTCACCGTCGGCTGTGGCAGACATCGGGGCAGCGCTCGACCGCTCGGCTTCGCAGCTCAGGGCCGGGGCTGGCGATGGGGATCTGGCGGCCAGACTGGAGAGGCTGGCTGGGACGCTCGACGGTGACGGTGGCAACGCGGTCACGGACAAGCGCCTCGCCGCCCTGTCGGAGACGTTGAACGGCATCGCGGCGAGGCTGCTGGGGGCTCAAAACCTGGACTTGAGCGGCTAGCGGTCAGGACGCTCGATCGAGACCACGGGAAGTCCTCGAACGAGAGAAAGAGCTCGCGATCATCTACGAGAAACCAGAAGCCATGGCGAGAGACGTTGGCGACTTCAGCCGCCGAAGTGTTGCCGCCAGGCAGTTCGGATCCGCTCATCGTGCTCAATTATGAGACTCCTGATGGTTGTCAGATCCTCACGACTGAGTCTGTAGTTTCTCGCCAGCTCCACCCCTACATGAGGGAACCGGCACCGAGGTCGGCAAGGGTCGGGACATCTTGCTCAGAGTCGGCTTCGGGGGCTAGACCGCGAACAGCTATTGCAGCGGTACGATGCCGCCCACCGAAAGATGGTGAAGCTGCTCGAGGGGGTCGACGACAACCAGTGGTCGAACCGAACGGCCTTTCCGAGCGGCCGGCCACTGACGATGATGCAGATCTTCGCCGAGCTCGTGCCGGGTCACTTTGCCGCGCACGCCGCCGAGATCGAAGAGACCGTCGCGAGAAGCGAAGGCAAGGAGTTCGACGCCCCGACCTATAGGACACTCATTGGGCCGTACTCCTGAGCTGTAGCTGAATCCTCGAGACGTCGCACCTGCCAAGAAAGTACGGCGGCACCCGCGAACCCGTTTCGTCCGTTTAGATTCTCTCTCACTCAACTCTCGCGTGCTGGAAGGAGCCGGCAAGGGTGGGGGCAAGCCCCACCCCTACAAGAATCGACCGCGCCGCCGCAAACTCTGTTGCCAGATTTCTGAGCCTCAATCCGTCCTCAGTAATTAGCCGACTCGGTCAGCCCGAGCTGGCGAACCAAAAATGGTACACTCTGCTCCAAGACTAAGGGTGCGCTTCTACCGAACTTCTGGTGGTCGCGAACCCGTCAAGGAGTGGCTACATGGTCTCGAACTTGGCGCAAGGCGAGCAATCGGCAACGATCTTCGTACCGTTCAGTATGGCTGGCCCCTTGGAATGCCTTTGGTCCGCAGCTTGGGAGATGGACTTTGGGAGCTGAGAAGCTCAATCCCCCAGGGAATCGCCCGCGTGATCTTCCTGGTAAGCGACGACATTCTTGTTCCGCTAAGTGGTTTCATCAAGAAGACCGGCCGCATACCGAAACGTGAGTTGAGCCTCGCCCGGAAACGAGCAGCGGATCTCAGGGGGAAACGATGACACTCAACAAAAAACATCTTGGCAGCGACTTCGAGGATTACCTCACCGAGGAAGGGGTCCTGGAAGAGACGACCGCTGTCGCGGTCAAGCGAGTCCTGGCATTCCAGATCCTCCGTGCCATGAGGGAGCAAGACTTGAGCAAGGCCGCCCTGGCGCGGCGAATGCAGACAAGTCGATCTGCGTTGAACAGGCTCCTCGACCCTGACTTTCCTTCGGTGACCTTGTTAACGCTCGAGAGGGCAGCCACCGCACTGAACAAGAAGCTTCACATCGAGCTCTCTTGACTTGGGCTCCGAGCAGGCTCTCCCTTCGGCAGCTTCGAGCCAGATCCGTGGTCTGCCCGGCTGCTCAAGACCCCGACGAAAAGAGGCTGGCGAGGAAGTCGGCCACCGTCTGGATGCGGATTCCGTGAGTCTCGTCGGGTCGGTCGAGAAAGGCGCCGAAGTCCTGCAAGTCGCCGGAGAGTGAGGGAACGGCACGCTCCGAGGTCATGTAAGCTTTGGTGAACAAGAAAGACACCGAGCCGCCGCGGAAAGCGCCCGGCAGGCAGCTCAAGCAGAAGAGAGGAAGGCAAAATGGAAGGTCTTTGGTCGGCAGAAATGTGGGGTACACCCGTTGGATTGGGTATCTTCTTATTCCTTATGGGAGTCGGGATGGGCGTGTTTTTCTGGGGCCTGAGCAAGCTCTCTGGAAGAAGGAGTAGCGCGACCGGTTGGTCGCGTCAATCATGAGCTCTCGTACACTTGTGCAAAGAAGTCGGCGAATTCCTCAATAGACGTGCTGGTGGTGTTTTCCGCTGTGCGCGGCTGCTTGCCTGCGATTAGGCCACTATTAATAGCCTGGCCCATCTCGAGCAACTGGTCGCTGACATCTGCACTGATTCCGGAATCCATCATCCCTTTTTTCGCATCTTCAGCGGAGAATTGCACGTATTGCAAATCCGGTTTGCCGATCTTCTCACCGAAGATTGTGGTCACCTCATCCATCGAAACATCGCGCTCACCCAGCAATTCGTGTACGGCCTTGCCGGAAAAATCTTTTTTGACCAGATGTTCGGCCGCAACCGGAGCGATATCTTTGGTAGCGATCATGGCAAATTTCACATCGCCCTTAATATCACCGCCATTGATGCCCATATTCTTGATCATGCCGATATTCGCCAACAGGTTTTCCATAAAGTACGTGGGCCTGAGATGGAGAATATTGACGCCATCGAGTTTGTTGAGTCGCTGCTCGACATCCCGCAAACCTTTGATAACGCCGGTTTTCTCGGGTAGATCTGCACCAACGCTACTCAAGAACACGACGTGCTTGACGCCCGACTCCTGTATTGCCTTGACAATATTGGCCCCGATGGCATTGTATTCAGCTCGGAAATCATCTGCTGCGTAATTCGGCGGGATCAAGGCAAAGACAGCGTCAGCGCCTTTAAAGGTATTTGTCAAAAATGCAACGTCCGAAACATCGCCAACGGCCGCCTCGGCGCCCTGATCGAGCAGTGGTTTTAGTCGCTCTGACGACCGTCCGATGACTCTGACTTTCTCGCCTTTGTCGAGAAGAATATTGGCTAATTTACTGCCAATGTTACCGGTCGCACTCATAATTACGTACATCGCACGTCCTCCCAATTCTTGATTTGAATAAGTACTCTCCAACGGCTCGGCTGTCGCCGCGTCCGCCTCCAACAGCTTGTTGGGCGGGTCGTTCTTTGGAATCTACCTTAGAAGACCAGCAAGCTCATTGGCCTTGGACTCGACGTACATGTCTATGGCGAACCGCACCTCATGCCCGGTCTCATCGGGTGCGAAGAAGGAGACAGCCCGGCCCTCTGCCAACTTGTTGATCCCCGACATGTAGGGAAAGAGGATGACCTCGAACCCGCCTTTGGACCAGCCCTTGCCGATGTCAACCTCTCTGATGGCGTTGCGCGGGAACTCCAGCGCGTCGAGGTGGCCCCCCTCACCCTCCGCCGTCAGTTCGCCGAGGCCGGGCCACATCCCGGCGCCGCCCATGGAGACCGCGAAACTGAGCACGAACAGGCCGACCGTCAACAGAAGGTAGCGCCAGTCGAGCAGCACGATTGCGGCTGCGAGCGCCGGGAAGACTGCGGCGAGCAGCAACGTCTGCAGCCAGACCCACGCCTTGTACACTCCTGACGGAACGCGAGGTCCAGAGACGGCGACGCTGTCAGGGTACACGGCGATGCGAACCCTCCCGGCGAAACGACCGCCCACCCGGTAGGACCAGCCATCGAAGACTCGGGCCTCAGGCGGCACAATGCCGCCGACGAGGCCAGACTCCACCGCGCTGCCGGGTCGCACGACCGCAGAGACGGGTGAACGAGCCGAGAACAGCCGGACGACCGCGGCTGACAGCCACCCGATGGCGACCAGGCCCACGAGGGCAATGACGGCTTGCTGCCACACGAACATCGGAGTCCTCCTCACTGAACGACACGCCGCCCAACCTATATTGGGCCACCGAAATAGGTAGGTGCGAGTCTACTACCCAGTGAATCGGCTGCTGTCCAGGAAGAGGTCTTCGCCTCCCTTGGGAGCGCCCAGCTCGAGCACCTCGATCTCGTTTTCAGGTCCTGAGATACGACGCGCCATTGACGTCGAGAATCGCGCCCGTCGTGAATTCGGCTCCCTCTGCTGCGAGAAACATCACCGCCAGCGCCACCTCCTCGGGCTTGGCTACCCTTCCCAGGGGACTCTGAGCGCGAATCTCGTCACCTCGTGGGGTGTCCAGGTAGCGCGCCGCCATGTCGGTGTCGACGAAGCCGGGCGCGACCACGCCGACGAAGATATTGTGTGGCGCCAGCCGCTTGGCGAGCGACTGACTCATCGCGTTGAGCCCGGCCTTGCTCGCACCGTAGGCCGGTCCCTCGGGCTCACCCCGAAAGGCACCGCGCGACGACACATTGACAATCCGGCCCCCTCCCTGCTCGATCATGTGACGGGCCGCCAGGTAGGACAGATTGGCCGGACCGATCAGATTGGTGTCGAGCACCGTTGCGCCAGGCGTCCTGCCAGCCATCGAAATCGATCTCGTCGACGAGGTGCTCTACCCACATGCCGGCATTGTTGACCAGGATGTCGAGCCCTCCCAGCGATCGCGTGACCTCCTCGATCAGGCGGCGCGCCGAATCCGGATCCGCCACATCGGCCTGGACGATCACATGAGGTCCCCCAGGCAGTGAGTCGAGGGTCTCTTGCGCAGCCTGCCTGTTGCTCAAGTAGCCGACCGCGACCCTTGCGCCACGGTCGGCGAACCCGTGCGCAACCGCCCGACCGATTCCTCGCGAACCGCCGGTCACAAGCACATTCTTGCCACTGAAGTCCATTCTTGCCCTCCCCGATTGTTTTTGGTCGGCCCTTCGACCGCTGTCCACCTGAGCGAGATTATCGCGCACCCCCAGCCGATGCACGAGGTTCGTCGGTCCCTCAGGCGCAGCACGCTGGATAAGTCCTATCTCGCCAGCCTCCTTTACGCCAGGTTGAAGTTCCCATCCTCTTTGCCTGCGCCGGAAGGCGGCCTATACTTGCCAAAATTCGTGGACAGTCGTGGTCGAGCGGACGGCGTTCCGTCTTGTCCATGCACCTAAGGAGGAATCGCGATGATTACGTTGATGGTCTTGCACGAAGTCGATGACGTCGAACACTGGCTCGCTTCACCCAAGCGTGAGGAGCTGTTCGGGCCGCTGGGCATCAAAGTCCGCCCGTTCCGTGACCCGCAGGGTTCGAACCGGATCGGGTTGATCGTCGAGACCCCCGACCTGGAGACCTGGCACGAGGCGCTGCAGAGCGGACCAGGCGTTGGAGGCGATGAAGCACGACGGCGTGCGCCCCGACACGATTCTGGAGCTCGTGGAGGGGTAGCGTTCGGCCGGGTGGACCGGCGCGCCCATGGTCCAGTAGGTGAGGCCGGCCACCTTGCCACCGTAGGCGGCGATGAATCCACAAGCATCCTCCGGCAGCCTGAAGGTCGAGTTTGCAGCGACCAGCACGGTGAGATTGACCACCCGGTTCTGCTTGGCACCAATCAGGATCTCTCCTTCTGGAATCAGGATCGGCTTCGCACCTTCGTTCTTGACTCCCAGGAAGGGAACGGTTGCCCTGTAACACTTCCACCGGCCCACCGGACTCAAAGCTGGCGACTGAGAAGTCTGCCGGCGGCATCATCCTTGTGTATTTATATAACTACTTGTATCATAATGACGACAAGAATGGCTCAGCATCCCAGGAAGAACGTGTTTCGAGAGCTCGGATTCGATGTCGAGGAATCAGGGATTCTGAGAATCAAATCGGACCTGATGATCGAGCTCTCCGGGCTCATCGAGAGGCGGGCCTGGACCCAAGCTCAGGCAGCAGAAGTCATGGAAGTGACACAGCCACGCATCAGCAATCTCGTGTGCGGCAAGATCGATCTGTTCAGCATCGACACGCTGATCACAATGCTCGACCGTGCAGGCGTCAGGGTCGAGGTGACCACCTCACCGCGAGAGGTCGCCTGATCCCGGCTCGGGCATCAGGCCCAGCTGGGACAGGAAGGCCACGTTGTCCCAGCTCACCCAGGTCTCGACGATCTTGCCGTTCTCCAACCGCTGGATGATGATGTTGACCAGCGTGAACTCCTTGCCGGTGGCCGGCAGGTCGCCCAGCGGCCCTGTCTGCACTCCGGTCATGGTGGACACGTAGGCGACCCGATCGCCATCGGCCATCATCTGGCTCAAGGTGTCTTCGTAGTCCGGAACCGCGGTGACGAACTCCTCGAGGAAAGCGAAGAACTCATCGGTCCCGTGTAGCTCCTGCAGCTCGGGCGGCATCGCCTGGCAGTGGCGCACATAGTCCGGCCCGATCGCCGCCTTGAAGCTCTCGAAATCACCGCTCGCCAGCGCCGCGTGGGCGCCGCGGACGACAGCCATATTCTCATGCCTCGGTGCGGCTCGGTAGACGCATTTCGGTACCTCCTGGTCCAGCTCCGGCTTTCACTCTACCAGTGGCGGGCAAGGACGGCTGATCGCTTCTAGAGGGGCGGAGTGGCGCTGTCGGATCTCCCGGACTGTGGCGTCGCTGGGCTGCTTCTGGACACCAGTTTCGAACGGGCGTAATGTTTTAGATACCTCGACAAAGGTAAGCCAGCCGAAAGGCTGAGCGCACAAAGCTACGGGTCCTCATCTCCTCATCGGACCTCAAGACCGCCGGGCTGCCGAAGGGTAGGCGAACTCTCTGTTCTTGGAACTGGGAAAGGAGTAGATCATGAATCGCGCCATCGTCATCGTAGCCGTCGTCGCAATGGTGTTGTCCACCGCACCAGCATGGTCGCAAGCCGAGGTCGGTCGGACCTGCAAGATCGAGGGCACCTGGTACGGCTTCAACACCTTTGGTGAGGCCTACATCATCACCTTCAACAGAACCGGTGGCCGAACCTACACGGCGGTCGGTCAGGCGCCACTGGCTCCGGCAGCCTTTTTCTCGTTCATCATCGGAGAATTCCCCGGGATTCAGGGGGAGCTGCTGCGCCACGGCCGCAACCGATTCGATTCGAGCTGGATGGCCATCAGCTGGGTGGACCCGGCCTATGATTTCGACGCCGACCCCTATTTCGGTGGCGCCGGTTGCGGCTCGGGTTGGGACCTCATGGCACTCGAGGTCTGGGGTCCAATGACGATGCCGACGTGCGACACCTGGACCGCGACGTTCGATGCAGATTTCATCGTCTATAGCTTCGGCACCGACCCGCTCGAGGACGGCTGTCGCATGGGGAACCCGTTCGGTCAGGGTGAGGCCTTCTACCACAGGGTACCCAGGCCGCGCTAGACCTGCACTCGGCGGTGGACGATCCCGTCAGCGCAGTCGCTGCGGGGCTCGACCCGCTGGCCAGCGACTATCGGTGTAACGCTTCGCCTCGGGACTTGGACTCAGTCTAGGTAGGAGGGTCGGTCGCTGGGGAGTTCGAACTATCGCCATAGAGATAGCTATAGAAATAGCTAATTTAATAGCTATAATGGCTGCATGAAGACGGTTCAGCTCACTCTGGATGAGCCCCTGGTCGCCGAGGTCGACAAGGTGGTGAAAGAACTTCGAACTTCACGCTCCGCTTTTACCAGGGAAGCTCTGCGGGCCGCGCTCGCTCGCCGGCGCATCGAGACTCTGGAAGAACAGCACCGCAAAGGGTACGAGCGACACCCGGTGGCGCCCTCGGATGTCGACGCGTGGGAGGAGGAGCAGGTCTGGCCCGGTTGATGGCTCACGGCGAGGTCCGTTGGTATCGGTTCACCCGCCCCGACAAGAAGCGACCCGTGCTGGTACTGACTCGCTCCTCGGCGCTCGAGTTTCTGGGAGAGGTGACGGTGGCACCGATCACCACAACGATGCGTGACATCCCGACCGAGGTCGTCCTCGGGCCCGTGGACGGCATGCCCCGCGACTGTGCCATCAATCTGGATCACATCCAAACCGTCGCCCAGTCCAGGATCGGTTCCCTTCTGACGACCCTCGACGCGGGGCGGATGCGTGAGGTCAAACAGGCACTGCTTTTTGCGCTGGGATTGGACGACGGGCTTTGATGCGACCAGCCTTGGAGTGCTGGTAGCGGGCCGCGATATCCTCGGGTAAGGGAATCGTGTGATGGCCGTTGAAGCGCTGCGGAACTTGCCTCATTCTTAGGAATTCAAGGAACCTTCGACCCCTCGTGCTGCAAGAGCTTCTTGCCAGAGATGTCATCGCCACGCGACCCGCCGAGTTCTACGACTCGGTGCCTGCGCCGCTACCCGGAGATCTTTCTTTCAGTCGCATCGAAGGGATGTTGCTCGGCCTGGCGGTGGGAGACTCTCTCGGTGTGACTTCCGAGGGCTTGGCGCCGGAGCATAGGCGCGCGATCTTTGGCGAGATCCGCGACTATCTGCCGATTCCGAAGACGGGCCTGCGGGATGGGATCCCTTCGGACGATACTCAGTTGGCGTTCTGGACGCTGGAGCAGATGCTCGAAGACGATGGCTTCGTGCCTGAGAACATCGCGCACCGCTTCGCCACCGGCGAGATCTTCGGCATCGGCAGCTCGGTGATGGCCTTCCGGGACGCCTACCTGGAGACAGGCGGACCCTGGTGGAAGTGCGGGCAGCCTTCTGCTGGCGACGGGGCGCTGATGCGGATCGCCCCGATGGTAGTGCCGCATCTGCGCAGGCCCTCGGCCAACCTTTGGATCGAGACGGCGCTCTGTGCCGCCATCACCCACAACGACACGGCGTCGATTTCGTCATGCGTCGCCTACGTGGCCATGCTGTGGGATCTGCTGGGTCGCACCGAGCCGCCGGAGCCCTCCTGGTGGGTCGAGCGCTTCATCGAGGTGGCAAGAGAGCTCGAGACCGACACGGTCTATCGCCCGCGGGCCGGTGAGCATCGGGACTTCGCCGGCCAGCTGACCGAGTTCGTCGAACAGGCTGTTCCAGAAGCGTACGCTCAGGGACTCTCCGTCGTCGAAGCCTGTGAGTCGTGGCTCTCCGGCGCCTACCTTCTCGAGACCGTGCCGAGCGTCCTCTACATTCTGATGCACCACGGGGACGACGCTGAAGAAGCGATCCTCCGGGCCGTCAACGACACGCGCGACAACGACACCGTCGCAGCCATTGTGGGCGCCGCCGTCGGAGCGCTCCACGGACGTAAGGCACTTCCCGACCGGTGGCTCGAAGGTTTGACCGGTCGGACGCAGGCGGATGACGATGGGCGGGTGTTCGAATTGATCGAGATGGCCAGACAAAGGTGGTGGGAAGACTCGACCTAGGCACTGATGGCCCGATTCTGGGTCGACTCGATCCATGTCGAGCTCGAAGATGGACGGGTCATCTCGGCTCCGCTGGCATTCTTTCCGCGACTGCTTGCCGCCTCGGCAGACCAATTGGAAAACTGGCATGTCTCCGCCGCCGGCTTCGGAATCCACTGGCCGGATCTCGACGAAGATCTGAACACGGAAGGGCTCTTGCAGGGCGCTCCTGCACCGCGCGGGCCTCAGCGCGTGACTGGATAGGGACCCATCCGACACAGTCGCAGTAGACACTAGAACGGCCTCGTGTCAGGAGCCATCTGCGCTGGCGAGGGAGTCGGCCACCGTCTGGATGCGGATTCCGTGAGTCTCGTCGGGCCGGTCGAGAAAGGCGCCGAAGTCCTTCAGGTCACCAGTGAGCAGATGGGTCGCCCCACAGGCGAGCGCGGCCTGGCAGATCGGCCGGTCCTTGGCCGGAAGGCCTTCTGGGAAGTGCAAGCCAGGCTGGTGCTCAGCGGGTTGCAGGCTCGCCTTGATGTCAGTCAAGGCCTCCAGGCACTGGGGATACTTCCTCTCGAGGTTGCGGCGAGCCTCCTCGATGGCGAATCTGCTCGAGAAGACCTGCCAGTGGCCGGCAGCGCCCAGCTCGATGACGAGGGCCGCCTTCCCACGCGGATTGTGCGCCGCCGTGAACAAGACGTTGGCGTCGAGGAACAGTCTCATTCGCTCGTCTGGGTGAGCCTGTCAAGGAGTCGGTCCCGCTCGGCCTCCGAGAGCTTGTCCTCCGCATCCCACTGCGCGATCTGTTCGTCGCTGTAGAGCTCCATTTCGAGCACGATGCCGGGTTTGAGCACGACCTGATTGTCCTGCTCTTCGAGAATCACCACGTCCCCGCCCTTGATCCCGAGACGCTTGCGCAGAGCCGCCGGCAGCGTGATTTGGCCACGATTCGAGACCAGCACTGTTTCACTCATGTCTTCTCTCCTGACCGGTTCGTTACAGCGCATTCTAGCAGAATTTCCGTAATTCAGAATATCTGTTATTCTGCTTCTGTCTGTCTCAGCGAGAGGCACTGGAAGCTCTGGTGAAAAAGAGGAAACGCAAGCGTCGAAAGAAGGTTGCTTTCCACCACTCCGTCTACCTTGTCGAGCTCGACCCCGAGGTTCGCAAGAAGCGGAAGCTTCAGAAGCTCAACCCCGACTCCGACCCCTCCAAGCTCTGTCTCTACGTTGGCATGACAGGGCTCACTCCTGAGGAGCGCTTCGAGAATCACAAGGCTGACCGGAAGGCCTCACCTGAAGTCCGTGACTATGGACTTCGACTGCTGCCGGAGTGGACTGAGGACCTGAACAACCTACCCTATGAGGAAGCCGTCGAGGCCGAGGCCCACCTGGCCAAGATCCTTCGCCAGGAGGGCTACTTCGTGGCCGGGGGGCACTGAGACAAAGTACCTGCGGATGGGAACGCCACGATCCCCGCTTCGCGACCCCGACAATCAAATCCACGGCCGGCACGGAGGCCGGCCACTACAAGGGTCGATATCGCGGGAGCATTCGGAAAGTGCGGCGCAGGAGCTACTACACTCTGCGATCAAGCAGGCGGCCCAATGCGAAGCTGACATTGGCTCGAAGGGCCGTCAAACAGGAGCTGCCTCCCCTGAGCCCCGTTTTCGCGGTCTGACAGCAGGGTGCTAACCGACCGGTGCTTGGCCCCAAATGCCGCGCTAGCGCACGGTTCAGCTGGCCCAAGGTCGAGAAGTGTTACCCATGTCCTGGACCGTGCATAGAATATTGGTGGACGCAGCGGGATGGATCAAACACTCATGCACAATCACCCCTCCACAAAAGAGTCTCTAGTCGCCTTCTTCGTGCTGACGTTCCTCCTCTCCGTGCCGTTCTACGTCCTCAACGCGCTCGCGTACCTGAACGTCGTCTTCGAGCCTGAGATGGGGGCGCTCTATGTCGTCCTCTTCACCGTCACGCCGGCCGCCTCTGCTTCAATCCTGACATTCCGCAGGAGCGGACGGGATGGTCTGAAGAGGCTTCTCCGGAGGATCTTTGACCTCGGGAGAATCGTGAAGCGTAGATGGTATGCACCTATTCTCCTCCTGATGCCTCTGATCTCCCTGCTGTCCCTCGGAGTGGTGGTCTTGTCGGGGGCGCCGATCCGCCCTGCCTTGGCCCCGGCCGTGGCCCTTCCAGCGGTGTTCCTGCTCTTCTTCGTCATGGCGGCCGGGGAAGAGGTCGGCTGGATGGGTTATGCCTTCGCGCCGATGCAGGCGCAGGGTGGTGCCCTCAGGGCCTCCCTGGTGCTGGGTGCAATCTGGGCAGTTTGGCACATCCCGTTCTTTGTCTTCATGATGCCCGAGCCGGTGATCCTCCTCGCGCAGGTTCTCACATTGGTGGGGACCCGGGTCCTAGCGGCTTGGATCTTCAACAACACGGGGAAAAGCGTCTTCGCCGTCATCGTGTTCCACGCTGCGGAGAATACTGTGCTCGTGACGCTGCCTGAGCTCCAAGCCATCTCCCCTTGGGGCCCCGTCGTGCACTGCGGTTTCGTTCTGGTCGCCGCTGCCGTCGTTACGTTCCTGTGGGGGCCTGCGACGTTGGCGCGATTCAGGCTCGTGGAGTCATCTCAGCCGGCACCGTAGAGGCGCCACCCACTTCTTCAGACAGGAGGGCTGAGCGTCCCTCTCGTCGCCGAGAGGGCCCCAGAAGCCTCTTCGAGACCCATCAGGGCCTGCGCCTCGCGCCCGGCACGGTGGTATTCTCAGTTCTCTTGGAAACAGCGCCTATTCGACCTGGCCGCTCAGGGTCCTTGCTAAGCCTGGTTTAGCATAGGCGCTCAGGAGGCACCGTGG
This sequence comes from uncultured Acidobacteriota bacterium, assembly GCA_963719055.1. Lineage (GTDB taxonomy): Bacteria > Acidobacteriota > Thermoanaerobaculia > Multivoradales > JAHEKO01 > CAXMQZ01. The sequence goes on from CAVRAU010000021.1 coordinate 248,011, forward strand.
TCGGACAGACCGTCTCGCACTACCGGATCATCGAGAAGCTCGGCAGCGGAGGCATGGGCGTGGTCTACAAGGCCGAAGACGCCCGTCTGGGCCGCAGCGTCGCTGTCAAGTTTCTGCCGGAGAAATACTTTGACAATCCAGAGGTCCGAGAACGTTTTCAGCGTGAAGCTCGCGCCTCATCGGCGCTGAGTCATCCTCATATCTGCACCATCCACGACATTGGGGAACACGAAGGTCAGCCCTTCATTGTCATGGAACTGCTGGAGGGCAGCACACTCAAGGAGACGCTGGAGGGCCAACCACTGGAGACCGGTCAGATACTGGACATCGGCATTCAGGTTACCGAGGCGCTCGAAGCCGCTCACAGCAAGGGGATCATTCACCGAGACATCAAGCCCGGCAACATCTTCATCACCGACAGGGGAGACGCCAAGATCCTTGATTTTGGGCTGGCCAAACTGGTGGACGACGAGATGGGATCGGACTCTCGCGCTGCCACGTTGGTCGCCGAAGAGCGCCTGACGACCACCGGTACGGCAATGGGAACCGTCGCCTACATGTCACCGGAGCAAGCCCGGGGTGAGGAAGTGGACGCTCGAACCGACCTCTTTTCACTCGGCGTGGTGCTGTATGAAGTGGCCGCCGGATCACTGCCTTTTGAAGGGACCAGCACGGCGGTGGTCTTCAAGGAGATCCTGACAGGAACGCCCTCATCACTCGTCCGAATGAACCCTGACGTCCCCGATGAGTTGGGCCACATCGTCAGCAAGGCTCTCGAAAAGGACCCTGCCCTTCGTTACCACTCCGCCGCTGAGCTGCTCACCGATCTGAAACGCTTGAAACGGGACACCGATTCAGCAGAGTCGGTGACGGTGCCGGCACAGATTCGGGCAGAACAGCAAACGCGTCCCTGGCTCAAGATCGTAGGCGGCGCTGCCATGACCCTTCTGGTTCTGCTCGCCTTGTGGTACGCGGGTGTGTTCAGCGCCATGGCACCCGATTCAGGCACACCAACGGTGGTAGAGGATCTGGAGCGCTCCATTGCCGTTCTTCCCTTCGACAATCTCAGCGGAGATTCCGATCAGACGTACTTCAGCGACGGGTTGAGCATCGAGATGATCGCCCAGCTCTCGAAGATCCCCGACCTGGGCAAAGTGATCGCGTTCTCTTCCTCGAGAAGGTACCGGGAGAGCGAGGCGGATCCATCCGAGATCGGGCGCGAGCTGGGTGCGGCCCTGCTGCTGGACGGGACGGTTCAGCAACAGGGAGAACGGGTCCGGGTGACCGTCCAGTTGATCGCGGCCGAGGAGCAGGAGCAGTTGTGGGCGGAAACCTACAACGGAGAGTTGAGCGACATCTTCGCCGTCCAGAGCCAGATTGCCGAGCGGATTGCCGCCGCCCTGCGGGTGGAGCTGTCACCGCAACAACGGGCTCAGATCGAAAGACAACCCACCGAGAATCTCACCGCCTACAACTTCTACCTGAAGGGGCAGGAGTTCTCCTCTCGAAACAACAAAGAGGCCAACGAGAACGCGATCGAGCTGTTTCAACGAGCCTTGAAGGAGGACCCAGGGTTCGCTCTGGCCCGGGCTGGGCTGGCGAACGCCAGCGCTCTGCGAGCTTACCTATACGGAGGGCAGTCGCGCTGGCTGGACACCGCCATCGAGGAGGCGGAGAAAGCCCTCTCCACCGAACCCGATCTGGCCGACGCACACCTTGCGCTTGCTACGGCTTACGGCATCAAGGGCTGGGTTGGGAAGGCCCTCGAGGAAATCGAGAGCGCCATCGATCTGAGTCCCAATAGCGAGGGGTATTCCTCGTTGGGGTATATCTACGCTTCGAACGCGAGATGGGACGAGGCCTATCCTCAGTTCCGCAAGGCCCTCACTCTGAACCCCCTGCACTCCGCCAACTACTGGAGCATCGGTCTCCTCTATCTCGGGCTGGGCGACTTCGAGAAGGCGGAGCGGTGGACCACCAGAGCCCTGGAACTGCAGCCTGACGACACCATGGCCCATCTCATGCTGTGGATGGCGGTCCTGGCACAAGGTCGGCTCGAGGAGGCTGCCGCGACCAGCGAAAGAATGCTCGCCTTGAGCCCCGAGGACCCCAAGAGCCACTCCGTAGCCGGATACTCTTCGCTGATTGCCGGCGATCCCGGTAAAGCCGAGGGTCACTTTCGGAAGGCCTACGAACTGGCGCCGGAGGCCCTGATCGGCGATCTTCGCAACGCTACTTCCCTGGGCTGGTTCCTGTGGCAGGCAGGAGAGCGGGACGAAGCGCAGAAGCTGTTCGCACAAAGCCTGGCGCTCAACGAGGCCGCGTTGGAAGCCGGGGATGAGTCCCCACGACCGCTGACCGACACCGCCAGGATCTATGCCACCCAAGGGAACCAGCAAGAGGCCCTGCGTTGGCTGCGAAGGGCGGTCGACGCCGGCTACGTCGCACTGAATGATCCAGCCTGGGCAAGCCTCTATCCCGAGTCCGAGTTTCAGCAGATGAAGGCCGAGGTCGATGCCAAACTCGCCTTGATGCGCCGCCGGGTAGAAGAGATGGAGAAAGAGTGGGGGCAGTGATGGCGTTCTTTAAGGAGGCTTTCCCGCGCGGTTGGCAGTCGATATAGCAGTGAACCGCCGGCGCTACGCAGGGGCGCAGGTAGCCGCGGGTGTGGCGGAAGCGCTCCTCATACACCCGGACGAAGTGCTCGAAACGGAGCGCCAGAGCCTGGTAGAGGACCGTGCGCTCGGGACGGGGCCAGCGGGCCTACCTGGCGGCCTATCGGGCCGGGATGCGGATTCTCGATCCGTTCCGGATATTCGAGGACGGCCTCGAGTCCGGCGACACCTCAGCCTGGTCCAGCGCGGAGCCCTAGCTCTTTTCGACGGAAGAAACCGACCAGCCTGCAAAGCTGTGGGCTGCACTGCTGTCGTGAAACGCTTCCCACGCGACGATTTGAAGGCGCGACCCGCCATCATCCCCACCCCGATCGGACTCACCCACCTCAACCGGCATACCCTAACCCTCGACCCGCACGCTTGGCTTTGAACGCAAGTGCCTGCAACCGACCACTACCTCCTCGATCTCTGAGGAACAGGAGGGAGCGACCCACCATGCGCACAACTGTCTATTCACTCGTGATCGGCCTGATCTTCAGCGCCTTCTTTCTAGCCTGCCAGGAGCAAGAGACCGCGCCCGCATCGTCCGAGGTCCTGGCCGCCGAGACTTTGGCCGCCGATACACCCAAGACCACGGTGAGGGGCAACACCTTTGTTGCCCCCGAAGGATGGACTCTCTCGGTGCGGGGCCCGGCGACGATTCTCGAGGCCCCGGAGGGGGGCTCATCGGTCGCTCTGGTCGACGTCGAGGCGGAGGACGCCGATGCGGCCATCGCCGCGGCGTGGGCCGCGTACAAAGAGCTCGAGTGGCCGCTCAAGGTCACCAACGACTCCCCCGACAAAGACGGCTGGTCGAAAAGGCGTCGGTACGAGTACCAGACCTCACCGAATGAGCGCCGCGGCGTGGTGGCCGGGACGTTGTTTGCGAACGATGTCTGGACGGTTTGGATCTATGACATGGCCAATGATGTGGGTGAGAAGCGTGGCGCCCAGGTCTCGCTGATCTTCGACCGGCTGCTTTCCAAGGGGTACTCGCGAGAATCGTTCGCAGGCAAGACGGCGAACAAGCTCGACGAGGCGCGGCTGGCCGAGTTGGCCAAGTTCGTCGAGGACGGGATGAAGGCCACGGGTGTGCCGGGAGTCTCGTACGGAATCATCCAGGACGGGAAGGTCGTCTATGCGGGCGGCCTTGGCGTCCGCGAGCTTGGCGATCCGGCGGCCGTCGATGCCGACACCCTCTACATGATCGCCTCGAACACCAAGGGTCTGTCCACGCTGCTGCTGGCGAAGCTGGTCGATGAAGGCAAACTCGATTGGAACACCCAGGTCGAAGCGTCTGGCCCACGTTCCAGGTCGGCGATCCGGAAACCTCAACCCAGGTGCTGGTCGAGCACCTCGTCTGCGCCTGCACCGGGATGCCCCGGCAGGACATGGAGTGGCTCCTCCAGTTCGAAGGGGTGACTCCGGACGACGCCATGACGCTTCTCGGCACCATGCAACCCACGAGCGACTTCGGTGCTCTCTTCCAGTACTCCAACATGCTCGCCGGTGCCGGGGGCTTTGTGGGCGGATACCTGATGTACCCCGACCTCGAGCTCGGAGCCGCCTACGACAAGGCGATGCAACAGGCCGTCTTCGATCCCCTCGGGATGTACTTGACGACCTTCGACTATTCAGAAGCGCTAGCGGGGTACTTCGCCAACGCCCATTCGACCGACCCCGACGGCAAGCCCGCCCTCGCGGTGTTCGACCTCAACTACTCGATCATCTCACTGCGCCCCGCGGGAGCCGCGTGGAGCAATGTCAACGACATGCTCGAGTACATCGCGATGGAGCTTGATGAAGGAACGCTCCCAGACGGCACGCAGTACATCTCGAAGGAGACGCTCCTCGAGCGACGCGAGCCGAAGGTGCCCATCGGCAATGACGCGGCCTACGGCATGGGGCTGATGGTCGAGCACGACCTACGGGATTCCTGTCGTCCATCACGGCGGCGACATGATCGGTTACCACAGCGACATGATGTGGCTACCCGAGCACGGCGTGGGCGCGGTGATC
>CAVRAU010000022.1:0-234812 GCA_963719055.1 uncultured Acidobacteriota bacterium
ATCCGTATTCGCCGATCCAGCGCACCGTCTCGTTCTTGCTACCCGCCCTCTTCCAAAGTCTTCGGTCGCCCGTCCAAAGCTCTGCCTCTAGAGCGACAGCCAATGCCACGTAGGCTGCGTCGTAACCACTGATTCCGAGCCTGGCTGCTGTCTCGAGGCAGTCTCGAGGCTCTGGATCCACCAGTCGCACACCAACCTCCTGCAGGAGTCGCAACGCCAGATGGCTCTGCTGGTTGTCGACTCGACCCCGCAAGTGGGCCACGACTAGGGCATTGGTTACCTCGTAGATCCACAATGACGGCGCCAGCATCTGAACTTGGCTTCGCTGTGCGTCATCTCGCAAGGCGATCGACGGAGCCACGCTGTCTTCATCATCAAGGACCCACTTGAGACTCACGCTCGCGTCGACGACCACGAACCTGGGCGTCGCCTCTGGATTCCTCACATCCTGCGTCCTTTGTCGATCAACTCGCGCACTGAGATTCCTATGGGCCCGATTTCGGTTCGCAGCCTGTCCAGCGCTGCCGCGGTCTCTCTCTGCTCCAGCTCGGACGTGGCAATGGCTCGAGATCGAGCCCTGCTCAACTTCTCTTCAATCGCTTCGACACAGTAGGCGCTCAACGTCACGCCTCCATTGGCGGCGGCGACCTTGATCTTTCTTTTCAACTCGGGATCGTCCAAATAGATGTTGACTCTCACCGGGATTGTTTCACTCATTTTAGCACTATAGCACTTTAGTGCTGTACCAAGAATCAGACCTTGCTACATAGAGAGACGCATTCCGGACGGCTTATCTTGCTGCTCCATCCCGGGTACCATGGACCCATGACAGCCAGAATCTCTTCCGTCGCCCTCAGCCTCGCATTCCTAACGGTTCTTCCTACCCCTGCGGCCGAAATCTATCTCGTGCGTCACGCTGAGAAGGTAACGGAGGCCTCAAAAGACCCCGCTCTTACCGAGATCGGCAGCCAACGGGCTCAGAATCTCGCCGACGTGCTCAGGAGCGCTGGAATCACGAAGATCTACAGCTCCGACTACACCCGCACCCGAGACACGGCGGCTCCGTTGGCCGAGCATCTTGGCCTGGAGCTGCAACTCTACGATCCCAAGGCCCTGGACTCTCTCGCCGCAGACCTGCTGAGACTCACTGAAAACGCACTTGTAGTGGGTCACAGCAACACGACCCCGGAACTGGCGAAATTGATGGGTGGCGAGGGTGGCACACCCATCGTCGAGGAATGGGAATACGACCGTCTCTATCTCTTGCAGACCGAAAACGGCAAGGTGACCCGCACGATGCTTCTCCACCTCCCCCCAGCCACCACACCACCCGAATAGGTGCCAGCCGATTCCTGAAAATCTCACGACTTAGCCATTGTGGCGTGAGTGACGCCGATTTCTGCCATGGTTTGTCCACTAAGCAGGATAGAGAGGCTCCTTTTCGAATGTATTACTCCACCCAGAAATCCAGAGGTGCCAGCCGATTCTTGGGGAAGGGGTGGTGAGGGGTCCGAATCACTCGCCGGACGATGGTGACGAGAGGCGAAGCTCCGATTCCTCGACTTCGGTGAGCCGGAAGGGCTCTTCCCAGGTCGAGAAGTAGCTGCGAGCCCGCAGCATCGGGTACTCCGCTCCATGTACTGATTGAAGATCATGCGGAAAGTGTTGACCGGCGTCATGGGTTCCGGCAGGAACTCCCCGGCCCCGCTCTCGGGGAGATAGATCGCGAACAGACTCGCCAGTCTTTCCCGCAGATCGGTCTCCTCCTGGCTGTACCACCGCAACTCGGAGCCGGGGCCGTGATCACTGGCCAGAACGATCACCGGTTTCTGCCCTTCGGGTCGCTCCAGGAGCCCATCAATCGCCTCCTTCGCCAGTCCGTTGACGGCCTCCAGTTGCTGTCTGTACTGCTCTCGGTACTGAGCCCGCTCCTTGGCCGACACCACCCGGTGGCTCCCATCGGCCATCTCGGACCATCGCCTACCAGTCTCGCCGTCCGTGTTCTCACCAAAAACAAAGGGCGGATGCGGAGCGATGATGTGGGCGAGGACAAATAGAGGGCTGTCCGCCCTGTTTCAGCTCAGACAGCGTCTGGAATACGTACTCGATTCTGTGCCGCTGTCGCTGCGCCCGCGATCCCGCATCGATGAGTACCTGCAACGGTGTTGTACTGATCAGCAGCCGAGAGAACTCACTCAAATGGTCGCCCGGAACGAGATACCGATCGGCGCCCCTGAACTCGGTCATGGTGTAGCCGGTGGCAAACGAAGCCGTCGAATACCCTCGAGCCTCGAGAGCTCGTATGGCCACACCATTCCAGATGCTCTCCGATAAACCTACCCGATCCTCCGATTTCGGGTCGAGATCGGGTGCAAAACCCCTCAGATAGTCCAGGTTGAAGATCGCTGCCATCGAAAGCAGGGTCTGCACATACGGAGCCCGGCTGTCTTCTGAGACCTCGAAGCCTCTATCTTCTAGCGCGCCGAGAAAGGCGCTGTTGTCGAATTCGTAGAGATCAGCCAACACATCTTGCCGCGCATAGCCGTCGAGCAGGAGAAAGATAATATCCGGCGTCCTGGTTGCAGTACCCATGGTCCCTTCCAAGGCCTCACCTCTGGCTTGAACACTCTGCCGCCCCCACAAGGCGACTCCGATCGTCCCCAACTGCACCAGCACCAGCCCCGCAGCCACGAAATTCAACAGTGAGGTGAGCTGTCCAACTCGATCGCCCACCGCCTGCAACACTCTCAGCACCACCAGGAAGACCGCCAACGAGCCAAAGAGCACCGCCAAGTCGTTATGCGATCTCTGCAACTGCTCGGTACGCATCGCCACCAAATGCAATACATACCCGTATGAGAAGAACAAAAGGAGAAGTGTCGAAACGATCATGCCCGCCATGTCTCGACTGCGGCAGACACGGGTCAGCACCATCATGGCGAGGAAGGTGGCAAGCAGGACCAGGGTCAAGGGACCGATCAGGTCCCGAAACCGCATCTCACCGGCGTTCTGTGCACTCAGAAAGAGAATCGGAAAGAGAGCGAACAGATAGGGATGGAGAACGGTGGCACGCTTTGCGGTCATGGCAGGCGGTGCATCAGATAGAGGACCCGCTCGGATCGCGAAAGGAAGCGGCGTCGGGTCCGTCAGCCATCGCCTGGTGTGCGCTTTGTGATCCGCCTGACTACGTCTCCGGCAAAGGTGCGCACCGATCTCCAGAACATCTTGAGCGCGAAGAGGGCGCCCAACAACCCGGCCATGAGAATCTGAAAGACGTAGCTGCCCGTCGCCGGATCGAGGTAGGCGTGGGCCGGCGAGGCGGCACCCATGATCAGAACCGCAAGCACCATGACCCAGAGGCCTGGCCTGCTTCTCTGGTCTGCTTTTCTCATGGCCCGAATCACGGCTTTGGTGCCGGAAGAACCCTAGCATGGGCCTCTCCGGTGCGCTGTGAAGAGGTAAACAGGGGACGAGATCCGGGTCGCCTTCCGGCGCCGTTCGGAATAGGCTTTAACCGCTATGGAAAAGTCCGAACATCCCCTCGAGCTCTCTACCGAATCCATGGTCCAGCTGGTGGACGAGGCCGATGGCCAGCATTGCTGCCCACATCAGCTCTCTGCCCGAACAGGACATATCGTACACCGAGGGCGGGGCGGAGCTGGCCCGCGCCCATGCCGAGGATCTTCCCGAGAGGGGTGCTCCCTATCGCGAGCTTCTCCACCTGATCTTCGACAAGTTGGTGACCAAGACCTACAACTGCGCCAGCCCTGGATACCTGGCCTACATTCCAGGAGGTGGCCTGTTTCACTCGGCCGTCGCCGATCTCATCTCCAACTCTCTGAATCGCTACACCGGTGTCTGGGTCGCCGCGCCCGGGCTGATTCAGTTGGAGATCAATGTGGCACGTTGGTTCTGTCAGATGGTCGGCTACCCGGAAGAGGCCCAGGGATTGCTCACCTCGGGCGGCTCGATGGCCAACTTCATCGCCATCGCCACGGCCCGGCGGGAAAGGCTGCCCGATGACTTCCTCAAAGGGACCCTCTACTGCTCCGATCAGGTCCATCACTCGGTGACTAAAGCGGCCATGCTCGCCGGGTTCCCCGCCGACAATATTCGAGTCGTGCCTTCCAACAACGATCGGCAGATCTCCATCGACCGGTTGCGGGATCTGGTGCAGGCCGACCACCGTTCCGGCTTCGAGCCGTTTCTCGTTGTCGGCAGCGCGGGTACCGTGAATACAGGGGCCGTCGACGACCTCCCTGCTCTCGCGGATCTAGCCGAAGAGCAGGGCCTCTGGCTCCACATCGACGGTGCCTACGGAGGGTTCTTCGTGCTCACCCAACGCGGCCGGCACCGGCTGCGGGGCTTGAGTGGCGCAGACTCCATCACCCTCGACCCACACAAGGGCCTCTTTCTCCCCTACGGGACCGGCTGTCTCCTGGTTCGCGACGGTGCGGCCCTGAAGCGAGCCCATCACGTGCCGGCGGACTACATGCCCCAGCTGCAGGACGAGCCGGACCTGATCGATTTCTCCGAAATCTCTCCCGAGTTGTCCCGAGATTTTCGCGGTCTACGGATCTGGCTACCGATGAAGCTGCACGGTGCCGAGGTCTTTCGCCAGGCGCTCGACGAGAAGCTCGACCTGGCCGACTGGGCGACGCAGGAACTGCGTGCCATCGACCACATGGAAATCGTCGCCGAGCCCCAGCTTTCCATCGTCGCTTTTCGCCTTCGACCCCCCGATCTCGACGAGGTGGCGCTGACGGAGCTCAACAAAAAGCTCAGGGAACACATCAACGCGAAGCAACGGGTCTTCCTCACGCCCACCCATCTCGACGGTCGCTACGTCATCCGCATCTGCGTGCTGAACTTCCGCACCCACATGGATCGAATGGAGATGTGCATGGAGGATATTCGGGCGTCGGTCGCGGAAGTCCTGTAGGCAACCAACGGCCGGCACAGGGGGCCATGGCGAGTATTGCCGCCCACATCAACTCTCTGCCCGAGCAGGACATGTCGTACACGGAAGGCGGGGCGGAGTTGGCCCGCGCTCATGCCGAGGATCTGCCCGAGAAGGGCGCGCCCTATCGCGAGCTTCTCCACCTGATCTTCGACAAGCTGGTGACCAAGACCTACAACTGCGCCAGCCCTGGATACCTGGCCTACATTCCGGGAGGCGGTCTGTTCCACTCGGCCGTCGCCGATCTCATCTCCAACTCGCTGAACCGCTACACCGGTGTCTGGGTCGCCGCGCCCGGGCTGATTCAGCTGGAGATCAATGTGGCACGTTGGTTCTGTCAGATGGTCGGCTACCCGGAAGAGGCCCAGGGATTGCTGACCTCGGGCGGCTCGATGGCCAACTTCATCGCCATCGCCACGGCGCGGCGGGAAAGGCTGCCCGATGACTTCCTCAAAGGGACCCTCTACTGCTCCGATCAGGTCCATCACTCGGTGACCAAAGCGGCCATGCTCGCCGGGTTCCCCGCCGACAATATTCGAGTCGTGCCTTCCAACAACGACCAGCAGATCTCCATCGACCGGTTGCGGGATCAGGTGCAGGCCGACCACCGTTCCGGCTTCGAGCCGTTTCTCGTTGTCGGCAGCGCGGGTACCGTGAATACAGGGGCCGTCGACGACATCTCTGCTCTGGCGGATCTAGCCGAAGAGCAGGGCCTCTGGCTCCACATCGACGGTGCCTACGGAGGGTTCTTCGTGCTCACCCAACGCGGCCGGCACCGGCTGCGGGGCTTGAGTCGCGCAGACTCCATCACCCTCGACCCACACAAGGGCCTCTTTCTCCCCTACGGGACCGGCTGTCTCCTGGTTCGCGACGGTGCGGCCCTGAAGCGAGCCCATCACGTCGCCGGCGGACTACATGCCCCAGCTGCAGGACGAGCCGGACCTGATCGATTTCTCCGAGATCTCTCCCGAGTTGTCCCGAGATTTTCGCGGTCTACGGATCTGGCTGCCGATGAAGCTGCACGGTGCCGAGGTCTTTCGCCAGGCGCTCGACGAGAAGCTCGACCTGGCCGACTGGGCGACGCAGGAACTGCGCGCCATCGACCACATGGAAATCGTCGCCGAGCCCCAGCTTTCCATCGTCGCTTTTCGTCTTCGACCCTCCGATCTCGACGAGGCGGCGCTGACGGAGCTCAACAAGAAGCTCAGGGAACACATCAACGCGAAGCAACGGGTCTTCCTCACGCCGACCCATCTCGACGGTCGCTACGTCATCCGCATCTGCGTGCTGAACTTCCGCACCCACATGGATCGAATGGAGATGTGCATGGAGGACATCGCATCGGTCAGGGTCCGTCGCGTGCGCGGAAGTGGCCTGTCGAGGCGAGACCAACGGCCGGCACGCCGAGGTCCACGGCCGCTTCGATCTACTCGATACGGATGCGGACGCCGCCGTTCTGCTCGATCTTGAACTCGAACTCGTCTCTGCCTTTGTAGGCAGGGACTTCTCGGCCCAACATACACTCGGCCATTCCCCAGGGCATGGAAATGATGGTGTTGTTCTCACCCTCTTTGACGACCTCCATCTCCCACTGACCCTTGCGGCGACGTGCCTTGACGACCTCGCCCTCATCGTTGGTGAAGGTGTACTTCGAGCCCTCGCCCTTTGCGGTCGAGATGCTGAAGCATGGCCAGCGTCTCTTTGTCGGTGGTCGTGTCGCACTCCATGTCGTTTTCCGACAGGCCCTTGATGATGCCGTCGACAAGGTTGCTCGAGATCGCAATGGAGATGTTCTCGCCATCGGCGTTCTCGATGTCGATCGTCATCTCTTTGTCTTTCTCTCCAGCGAACGCCGATGTGGCAAGCATCAGAACGGTTGCGAGGCCCGAGATGGTTCTGTAGAGACTCCGTAGCATGACCATGTTCCTCCTCTGGTGCACTACAGTCCCAGCTCACGGAAAGTTTCATGTTTGCGGGCGTTCACCGACGCTGGCCACGTCCGCCCCTACATCAGCTCGGCGTCCGTGAGGATCTCGACCAGAGCGGGACCGTCGTGAGCCAGAGCCGCCGCCATGGCATCGTCGAGTTGATCTCTCTCGGATACCCGGATTCCGCGGGCGCCACAAAGCTCGGCGTACTGCGCAAAGTCAGGGTTGTGCAGGTCGGTCTGCCAGACATCCCAGTTCCCCGACCGCTGCTCTTTGGAGATCTTCCCGAGCTCGCTGTTGTTCAGCAGGATATGGGTGATGTTCATGCCGTACTTGACCGCGGTCGTCAGCTCGGCCATGTACTGGCCGAATCCACCATCGCCCGAGACCGACACGACCTGCCGGCCGCGAAATCGCTCATCCTCCTCCTGGGTAGCGGCCCAGGCTCCCATCGCCGCCGGCAGCGCAAAACCGATGGATCCCAGATACCCCGACATCAGGACAGCCTGTCGTTGGCATTCGAAATAGCGGCCAAAGGAGTAGGTATTGTTACCGACATCCACGGCGACGATGGCATCGTCCGCGACATGACGGGCCAGGGCGGCAAAGACTGCTGCAGAAGAGATACCCTTGCCACGCTCTTCTTGTTCTCGACGAGCCTTTTCCTGGCGCCAGATGGACCAGCGTTCGGCGATCTCGGTCTGCCGATCCTCCCAGCCTGAAGCGTCACCAAGCGCCTCCAAGAACAGCGCCGCCGTGACCCCGATCTCGCCCCAGACCGGCACATCCACGGCGTGGAACTTGCCCAGCAGCATCGGGTCCCAATCGATCTGGATCGTGGGCTTCTTCGGTGTGATGCCGGTGTGATCACTGAAGCTGGCCCCAAAGACGATCAGGCAGTCGGCCTCGTTCATGAAGTAGCTGGCGATGGGCGTGCCGCTTCTGCCCAACACCCCGCAGCCGAGCGGATGATCGTCCGGGATGAGCCCCTTGGCCTTGAAGGTGGTGATGACCGGACAGGTCAACCATTCCGCCAGCTTGACCACATCCGGCATGTGGAACCGAGCCCCATGGCCCACCACAATGGCCGGTCGCCGCGACCTACGGATCAGCGCGATGGCCTCGTCCAGAGCTCTCTTGGGTGGTGCGATCTCGCGTGGAGTCAGCCGCCCTTCCGGTCCTCCCGGGTTGGCGTCCACCGAAGCCGGCAGCGTCTGCACCTCGTCGGGAAAGATCAGGTGCGAAACACCGCGGTTGAGAATGGCGCTCTTGCAGGCCAGGTTGACCAGCTCGGCGTGCTGGCTGTCGTGCAGGGTCTGTTGGCTCCACTGGGCGACCTTGCCGAAGGCCGCCGACAGATCGACTTCCTGGAAGGCTCCCGGACCCAACACCTGGGTGTTGACCTGTCCCGTGAGCGCCAGGACCGGGGCTCGATCCACGTTGGCATCCCACAACCCGGTCAGCAGATTGGTCGCACCGGGTCCGGCGATGGAGAAACAGGCTGCGGGACGACCGGTCAGCTTGCCGTACGCGGAAGCGGCAAAGGAGGCCGCTCCTTCGTGCCGGATACCGTAGTAGCGGAGGCTTCCATCAGCCTCCTGGCGTCGCAGCGCATCGGCCAGACCCAGATTCGAATGACCCACCATGCCCCACACGTGCCGCACGCCCCAGTTGACCAGAGTCTCCACCATGACATCGGAGACCGTTCGCGTATGTAGCGCCTCCTCATCGAAACCGACATAGATGCCATCGTCGCGGACGTCGATCTCGAAGGTCTCGACACCATCGTCGAACCCTGGAGCCTTGCCCGTCAGCGGATCGAAGTCCCAGCCGTGCCAAGGACAACGCAGCAAACCCGTTCTCGATAGACCCTTCGCCCAAGGGGCCGCCCTGATGCGGACACTTGTTGTCCAGGGCCGCATACTGCCCCTTGAAATGCGTCATGCAGACGGTCTGGTTCTCACAGGTCACCGGTTTGACGCGACCTTCGGGGAGCTCCTCGATGTCGAGAGCCTTGCGCCAAACAATGCGCGACTTCTGTGCCTTGGCCTTCTGAGGCCATCTCTGTGGCTCCTTTCCAACCCGCCCGATAACTCTTTCGGTCTGTGGCTCACAGTCTAGCCCAGACACCTGGACCTGTTACTGTCGATTCCTGACGACAAGGATCGCTATGAGCCTTCGAGCCCTTATTACGGTTCTCATGCTGGTACTGGTCGCCTCGGCGGCCGCTGGTGGGGCGGCAGATCGCCGGACAGATCATGTCGTGTTGATCTCCGTCGACGGTCTGCGACCCGAGTTCTATCTGGAGGAGCGTTGGCCGGCACCCATGCTGCAGCAGATGGGTCGTGAAGGCGCCCACGCCAGAGCAGTCAAGAGCGTCTTCCCGTCTGTCACCTACCCAGCCCACACGACCATCATCACCGGTAGGATGCCCATCGATCACGGCATCTCCTACAACGGCCCTTTCGAGCCTCGAGGTCAGACCGGACGCTGGTATTGGGAGGAAGACGCACATCCTGGTGCCGACCCTCTGGGATGCCGCCCGCGCAGCCGGGCTCAAAACCGCCAGTATCTTCTGGCCCGTCAGCGTGGGTGCGCCCGTCGATTGGAATGTGCCCGAAGTCTGGCCACTCGATTGGGAGGTGGATGAGTTCACCGACCCCATGCGGCGTACTGTCGACGCCGGCGGGGCTGGTGGAAGAGCTGGAACGGGAGGCGACCGGAAGGCTCTCCTCCGCGAACTTCTCCTTCGGACGGATGAATTTGGACGACAAATCTTCCGAGATGGCCGCCTATCTCCTGGCCACCTACAAGCCCAACCTGCTGACCCTTCACCTCCTGGCAGTGGATGGTGTCCAGCACGACGAGGGGCGAGACAGTCCCTCGCTGCCACGGGCTCTGGCCACTCTCGACCGGAGGCGTTGCCCGTCTGGTCGAGGCCGCTGAGCAGGCCGACATCCTCGACCGAACCACTTTCCTGGTCACCGGTGACCACGGCTTCATCAATCTCCACACCGAGGTGGCACCCAATGTCTGGATGGTCGCAGCGGGATTGATGGCGGCGAGCCCAGATCGGGGAGATTGGCGAGCCACTGTGCACAACACCAGCGTGGCGGGCTTTTTGTTTCTGGCCGACCCCGAAGACCAGGAGTCCCTGAACAAAGCCAGGGAGGTCCTCGACGCACAACCTGCCGAGGTCCGGTCGCTGTTCAAGGTTCTCGAAAGAGCGGATCTCGACAGATTACAGAGCGCCCCCGATGCCGCTCTCGGGCTCACCCCCGTGCCGGGCGCCTACATCTCCAGCCGCTACGAGCCGCCTGCGGTGCGGCCCATCGACGGCGCCAGCCATGGTTACCTGCCGGACATCCCCGAGATGTACACAGGGTTTGTCGCCTGGGGTGCCGGCATTCAGCCCGGGGTCTCGATCCCCATGATGGGTCTCGAGCAGATCGCGCCACTGGTGAGCTCACTGCTGGGGCTGGAGTTGGAGGGGGCCGAGGGGCAGACTCCAGAAGGAATGTTGGGTTCCGACTAGAGGGGGACGACCCCGCCGTAGCGAACACCGGTCAAGTAGGCCACATCCCTCTTCCAGGTGGTCAGGTCGCTGAGTCGAAACTGATTGAAGTGGGTATGTCCGCAGGCGCGGGTCAGGACCTCCATCAACTCGACCGAGGCACCAAAGAAACGTGCCAGTCGCTCGGCCCCTTCATCCACCGGCAAGCGGGCTCGCAGATGCTCCTTTTGGGTGGCGATACCCACGGGGCAGTTGTCTGTGTGACAGGCCCGCATGCCGAGACAGCCAATGGCCTGCAGGGCCGCGTTGGAGACCGCTATCCCATCTGCGCCCAGGGCCAACGCTTTGGCGAAGTCGGCCGGCGTCCGCAGACCCCCGGTGATGAACAGAGTCACCTCACCGCTCTTGCCCCGCTCATCGAGTAGCTTACGAGCTCGCGCCAGGGCGGGTAGCGTGGGTACCGAGATGTTGTCGCGAAAGATCAAGGGAGCCGCGCCGGTACCCCCACCCCGGCCATCGAGAATGATGTAGTCGACACCGATTCGCAGCGCCGCTTCCATGTCGTCCTCGATGTGCTGCGCCGAGAGCTTGAATCCGATGGGAATGCCACCCGTGCGTTCCCGCACCTCGTCGGCGAAGTGGCGGAACCCGTCCTCGTCCTCCCATTCGGGGAACCGTGCCGGCGAGATGGCCGACTCCCCCTCGGGCAGCTGCCGGACCTCGGCGATCTGTCCCACGACCTTGTGACCGGGAAGGTGGCCCCCGGTACCGGTCTTGGCCCCCTGACCGCCCTTGAAATGGAAGGCCTGGACGACATCGAGCTTGTCCATGGAGAACCCGAAGCGGCCCGAGGCCAACTCGTAGAAATAGCGACTGTTGGCCTGCTGCTCATCGGGCAACATCCCGCCCTCGCCCGAGCAGATGCCGGTCCCCGCCAGCTCGGCTCCTTTGGCCAGAGCTACCTTGGCTT
Organism: uncultured Acidobacteriota bacterium; assembly: GCA_963719055.1. Lineage (GTDB taxonomy): Bacteria > Acidobacteriota > Thermoanaerobaculia > Multivoradales > JAHEKO01 > CAXMQZ01. Next base: position 11,373 of record CAVRAU010000022.1, read on the forward strand.
CGAAGGAAAGCGCCCCAAAGCTCATGTCCGAAACGATGATGGGTATGTCCAGATGCAGCGGCTTGGCAGCCTTGGGGCCCACCACCAGATCGGTTCCCACGGGCACGTCGTCCAGTTGTGGCACCCGCGCCAACTGGGCGGTGACAAACTGCAGATCCTCCCAGCTCGGCAGGTCCTTGATCGGCACGCCCATGGCCGAAACCGGCCCATGGTGACCCACCTTCTCCAATCCATCCGAGGCAAGAGACCGTATGTACTTGACTTTGGTTTCGAAGGGGTTCTTCGAGTGGTCCTGAAACGCACCCTGATAAGAGTCGCGGTTGTAGGGCTGCGGGTTCTTCTCTTCCCAGGTCGAGATCTCTTCTTCGTCAACCCAGATCCCGCCGTCGTCCACCCATGCAGAGAACTTGTGTAGGCACTCCTTGGGGTTGTACGAGCTGACACCGGTACGGAACTGATAGTCCCAGTCATGGACACCACAGATCAGATCGTCGCCACGCACGACGCCGTCAGCCATCAAGGCGCCGCGGTGCAGGCAACGACCGTACAGCACCGACACCTCGTCGCCAAACCGCACGATGACCAGATCCACGTTGGCCACCAGCGCATGGGTTGGCGACCGATCTTCGAGATCACTCCAGTTGGCGATCCGTACCTTGTTCATAGACGACTCCTTTGTCGCTGCTTTTCAACACCAGGGGATCAGTTGTCGGCTGCTACACTGACGCAAACATACTGAAGCACGCACAGCAGCCAATGATCGAGATGATATCCACTTTGCTTGTGGCCCTTGTCGGGATCTACGTGCTCATCGGCATCTTGGTTGCCTTGCCCTTCATTCTGCGCGGCGCCGGCAGGCTCGACCCCGCAGCGGTACAGGGTTCCGCTGGTTTCCGTATCCTCATCCTCCCAGGTGCTATCGCCCTTTGGCCGCTTCTCTTCTGAAAGTGGCACGAGCTCACGCCGTCTCCGCGGCTGAGCCCATCCCGGCTAGCGCCAATGGGCTGCTTCCGAGTCTCGTGTTCGTCGAGTTTCCGGGTCCTGTTTCGCTGTAGACTGTAGGTTGATTCCGATGAGCAAGAAGTCCTCTTCCGCCCAGGCCATCTTTCCCGTTTCACCGGAGTCTCTGCCCGACCGCGAGCTCGAAGAGGGTCGCTATCTCCTGCGCTTCGCTCGCACGGCCGAGGATCTCGACGCCGTCCTACGTCTTCGTTTCGAGGTGTTCAATCTGGAGTTGCAGGAGGGCTTGGACGCCTCGCATGAGACGGGTCGCGACATGGATCAGTTCGATCCTGTTTGTCATCACCTGATGGTCCTCGAGCAAACCAGTGGCGACGTAGTGGGCTGTTACCGCATGCAGACCAGCGAGATGGCCGCCGCGAATCTCGGCTTCTATTCACAGATTGAATTCGATCTCGACGGGTTTCCGCCCGGCGTCCTCGACAACGCCATGGAGATCGGACGCGCCTGCGTTGCCAAGGAGCACCGCAGCACACAGGTCTTGTTTCTTCTCTGGAAAGGTCTGGCTCTCTATGTTGCCGCCAACCGGCGCCGATTCTTGTTTGGCTGTAGCTCGCTGACCTCCCAGGACCCCAAAGAGGGCAAGGCATTCATGGATCACCTGGTCTACCACGATCATCTGCATCCGATGTTCCAGATCCGGCCGCAGCCTGGATTCGAGTGCTACCCCAGCGATCTCGAGAATGTCGGCGACCGCAAGATCAAGATACCGCCGCTATTTCGTATCTATCTGCGGCATGGTGCCAAGGTGTGCGGACCGCCGGCCATCGATCGAGAGTTCAAGACCATCGATTTTCTGGTCCTTTTCGACGTCGATCAGTATGGACCCGAAGATGTTCGAGATCTTCTTCGACTGAGCAGGGGTAATATGCTCCGCCTGTATGAGAGGACTGCGGGCAGCCATACGGTTCCTTCTCGTCAGCCTGCTGACGACGGTTCACGTCTTGGCCCTGCTCCTCGCGGCCCTGGTGCTCTTCGCTTTGCCGCGGCTGCGAGCTCGCTGGCGGATGTTGGTCTTTCGCAGTTGGTCACGCAGTGTGCTGTTCGTGCTCGGGGTCGAGGTCGAGGTCGAAGGAACGCCACCCGAGCCGCCCTTTCTGCTGGTCACCAATCACCTGAGCTATGTCGACGTCCCCGTCGTCGGCACCCAGGTGGGAGCCATCTTCGTCGCCAAATCGGAGATCTCCAGCTGGCCCGGTGTCGGCTTCATGTGCCGCGCCATCAACACCATCTTCATCGACCGCAATGTGCGTCGAGACCTGCCGCGAGTCATGCGGGAGATCGATCGCGAGATGGAGCACGGGATGGGTGTCGTCCTCTTCCCGGAGGGCACCAGCTCCAAGGGAGCGACGTTGCTGCCCTTTCGGCCCTCGCTTCTCGAATCCGCGGCGCGCTCGGACACCCCTGTGTCCTTCGCAACCTTGAGCTACCATACTCCAGAGGGCGAACCACCCGCCCACCTGGCGGTCTGTTGGTGGGGGGGTATGGACTTCTCGCCGCATGCTCTTCAATTTGCCAGATTGCGGCGAGTGCACGCCAAGATCGTTTTTGGGGACGAACCGATCCACGACGTCGACCGTAAACAATTGGCGCAGAAGTTGAGAACAGCCATGATGGAACGATTCGAACCGGTTGTAGACGAGGGGGAATCATGAGCCTGCCGGTGGTCGAACAGAACCTCCATTTTCTAGGTCAGGGCGCAGCCCTGCTCCGCAGTCTCGACGACGAAATCTATGCTCGACCCACCAGCGATCGCCCCAGGGCCGCCGGCGTCGGCCCTCACTTCAGACACTGCCTCGATTTCTACCGTTGCTTTCTGCGGGACCTGGAGAGTGGCCGCATCGACTACGATGCCAGAGACCGCCAGCCAGAGCTCGAAACCAGTATCCTGGCCGCCTTGGCCACGGTCGAGAGCATCATGGCTGATCTCGACTCCATCAACGAAGAGCAGGCGCAGCACGAGATCATGGTCCACCATGACGAGTTTCCGGGCGAAGATCTCGTCACTTCCTGGCAGCGCTCGACCGTCGCGCGCGAGCTGCGCTTTCTCGCCAGTCACACCGTTCACCACTTCGCCCTTATCGCTCATCTGGCCCGCGAACAGGGTGTCGAGCCGGGGGACGACTTCGGTGTGGCACCCGCTACCCTCGAGTTCTGGGCCACCCAGGAAGCTCACTAACCCAGTCTTCTTGTTGTGTGCACCGTCACCTGGATCCAGGACGGAGATCGCTACTCCCTCTTCTGCAATCGCGACGAGTTGCGGACTCGGCAACCATCCCTGCCACCGCGCAACCACCAGGGCAACAGGACCCGCTTTCTGGCCCCCACAGATGGCGAGGCGGGGGGTACCTGGATCGCTGTCAACGAGTACGGGTTGTCTCTGTGCCTGCTCAACGACTATCGATCGACGCCAAGAAACTCGACGGCCGATTTCACCAGCCGGGGCCACCTGGTCAGGGATCTGGTCCAAGCGACCGATTTCGAAGCCTTGCGGCAACTCTGGCCGCGGGTCGATCTGCAGCGCTTCCGCCCTTGCAAGATCCTGGCGCTGGTGCCTGGACAAAAGGCTCGCCTGTACGGATGGAATGGCGACAAGCCGAGCCTGGAGCAAGAGAACGTGAGACCGCCGCTCTGTTCTTCCTCCTTCGATGATTCTGGCGCCGCCAGGTCACGCGCGGATCTCCTGGAGGACTTCTCCGTCAGACCAGATCTCGAGCCCCGCAAACGCCATCTGCGGTTCCACCAGAGCCACTTGCCCGAAAAGGGTCCCTATTCCGTCTGCATGCATCGGCCCGATGCCGTGACGGTGAGTTTCACGCTCGTGGAGGTTGATCCAGCGGGCGTTTCCATGGCCTACGCCCACGGCGCGCCGTGCGCAGCACCCCTAGAGCATCTCGTGACCCTCGACCGAGTGCAGTAACCGACTACTGCTGACGTGGCGGTTCGATGGGCAGATCGAGCATCAACGCCCTGGCAAAATGAACCGGCGGCGATCCGAAGGACAACAGCGTGTCATGGTAGCGCTGCAGGTCGAAGGCCTCGCCTTGCGCCTTCTCCACCTCGGCTCGCAGGTCACTGTGCTCGAGGAAACCCACGAAGTAGGTCGAAAGCTGCGCCGAGGTGAGCTGTGCCCGCACCCATTTTCCGGCCGCCTCTCGTTCTTCCTGGAAGGCCTGGGTCACCATCAACTCCATGGCCTCCTCGCGGGTCATGCCCTCGGTGTGGATGGCCTGGTCGATGAGAGCGTTGGCAATGTCGCGCAGATACCACTTGAGCAGAATGATGTGAAACTTGGGATCTCCATCCAGATAGCCGTGCCGCTGCATCACCCCTTCGCTATAGACGGCCCAACCCTCGATAAAGGGTCCTGACGAGAGCACTGCCCGCAACGGTGAGGGGTAGGCGTTGGCGTGCGCCAACTGCAAATAATGGCCGGGCACTGCTTCGTGGATCGTCAGGACCTGCACCGACATGTCGTTGTATTCCTTCAAGAACGACTCGTCCTGCTCGGGCGTCCAGTCCTCGGGCAGCGGCGAGACCGCATAGAACGTCATCTGTCCTTTGTCGAGAGGTCCCGGAGAATCGCAATACGCCAAGGAGACACCTCGGCGAAACTCCGGCATGATGATGATCTCCACCGGATCCGAGGGGACGGTGACGATGCCGTTCTCGGCAGCGAACTGTGTCGCCTGCGCCAACGATCTCTTGGCCGTGTCCACAATACCGCCACGCTCTGGTCGAACCCGATAGACAACGTCGAGGGCTGCTTGAATCTTCTCCTGCTGGACCTCTTCACTCGGTGTTTCCGGGAAGGTCGCAGTCGGATCCTCGTCGCTGAGAATCTCCTGGGCCAACTCGTACATTCGACCCCGGACCAAGGCCAGGCGCTCCTCGGCTCGGCGACGGATCTCGAGGCGATCCATCTTCGACTGCAGGGTAAAGCCCAGCTTTACATCGAAGAGATCGAGACCGATACGAAATTCCCCGCGGGCCGCCGGCAAGAGCTCCTCCTCCAGCCAACGTTGGTGTTCTTCTACCGCTGCGCGACCGGTGTCCATTGCCTTCTCGAGGCGAGCCCGTTCATCGTCCGCCAGCAGATCGAGATGAGGTACGACCTGATTGTCCAGGATCGAGAGCGCGCCCCGATTCTGGCTGACTGCCGTCTCGGCATGGATCTGGGGTACCCGTTCCGGCACCAGGGTGGCGCGAATCTCCTCGAAAAGACGCGGAAATTGCTCGAGCCGTGCCGACACGTGGACCAGTCGCTCCTCCAGGGGTGCGTAGTCGCGGGCCAAGAGGCTATACAGAGATCCACCCGACAGACCGGTATAACGCGTCGGGTTCCAGGCCCACTCCTGCAGAACCTGTAGGCGCCAAAGGTCTTCCTCGAGCTTGTTCTCCAGCAGGAGGGCATCGACTTGATTGGCCCGAGACAATTGATCGCGATGGATCCTTCCGAGGTCTGTCAAGGGTCTGTTCGAGGAACTGCCGCTTCGTGTCCCGCACTTCCGCGCTGACATGATCGAGCTCGCTGTCGAACCGATGATCCCCGAGAAAAGTGGCCGAGACCGGCGACAGTGCCGTGAGCTCGTCGAGATAGCGCTGCCCCAGCTCCTCGAATCGCTGATCCTCCGAGACCGAGGTGCAGCCAACGACGGCCACGAGCACCAGAGCCGTCCAGATCATGGCCTTCATGATTCCCCTCCTTGCTCGTCCACCAGGGCGGAGAGCTCTTCGAAAGTCACACCCAGACGTTTGGCAGTGTGCGCGGCCAACGAAGTCTCCGCCACGCCGGGTACGAACTGGTACGTGGATCGCTGCTCTCGATCCAGATCCACCTGCATGAACCGGAGATTGGCCACCGGCTGCTCGTCCCGCAGGCGGCGCCCAAACCCCAGAAAGTGTGTGGTGATCAACGCGACAGGATTCAGCCGCTCCAGCAGCTGCAACACCATCAGGACGATCTCTTCGGCTTCCGACGGATTGGTGCCCGAGCACAGCTCGTCCATGATCAACATGGAACGGGGGCTGGCAGCCTCGAACAGCTCGCGAATACGCAGCAGCTCGGTCCCCAGCCGCCCCTCTGCTTGATCCACCGTGGCCCGCTCGGTAATGGAAGCGAACAGGCCATCCAACAATGGCAGCTCGGCTGTCGCCGCCGGCACATACATTCCCGATTGACCCAGGAGTTGTGCCAGGCCCACTGCCTGCAGCAGCCGCGTCTTGCCGCCGGAATTGGGACCGGTGATGATCATGATCGTCTCGGGCAGATCGGCGGTGACCGCATTCGGCACCGGTTTTCCCTGCCGAAAGAGAAGAGGGTTGAAGAGGCCCTCGAGCCGTAGGGTCTTGGCTTCCTCGATGTTGGCCAGAGACACCTGCAGACCCAAGGCCTCCGCCTGCTCCTTGAAAGAGATCGCCGACAGATAGAACGAGAGCTGACCCACCACCTGTAACAGGGGCCTGAGCCAACTGCGGATGTGCAGAAACGCGCGACCCACAACCCGATTCACCACTTCCTTACGGCTGAACTCGTAGCCCCCACGCATCAGAACCAGGCGGTCCTTCAGACGCTGCCAGGGCTTCCGATAGAAAGGATTCTTGGTGTTCTCCTGCAGATCCTCCAGCACGAGGTCGCGGATCTTGCCGTCGGCGCCCAACCGCAAGCGAAAGGTGAGCTTCGCCAGGTGATTCTCGTAGTCCAGAAGATCCGTCAGTAATCTGTATTCCTTCGACTCCTGGATCTCCGCACCGCACTCGTGCAGCCGGTTCAATCCCGATCGGACTCCCAGAAACTCGCTGGCCATGAAGTCCACGGCCGCCCGGGAGCTCTCGAGAATCTCCAGTCGGAATACGGTGGGATCGAGCCGCGCCCGTTCCGGCCATGCCATGAACATGGAGAGCAAGTGATAGAGCTGGGCGTAGAACTTGCGCGTCGTCTCCAGGAGCTCCGGGTTGGCTTCGAGCTCTCGCAAGACATCCTGTCGGAAGTGAATGGTCTCGAGATCACAGGGTGGGCGCGAGAGAACCTCGCGCAAGTAGGCCCGATTGACTGGAATCCTCCGCCCTTCGACTTCGATTCTCAGACACCCGTCGACAAAATCGCTCAGAAACAACTCTTCTGCGAAGAACTCCGGGTTCCAGGTCGAGCCGAGCACGCTGGGCTCAGAGAGCGCTCGTTCGAGACCCATGCCCGTATCTCCGCCCACATAGGCAAGCTCGAGCATCTCGTCGAGTGCCTCGCCATCCAGCGCATACTGTGGCTCGAGAAAAAGCAGGTCTGGAACCGGAATCATCGGGGTGAGCAGCGTACCACCTCACTGCCTGTGGTTGCTCCGTAGCGTAGGAGCGCGGCCTGTCCGCGCCCTGGGATCTTTCTCCTCACCGATGGCTAGTTCGAAGCGGCCGGCAGACCTCGGGCACAGAGGCACCGAGGCTACATGTGACCGACCGCACTTGAAGCGGCCGGCGACCTCGGCACAGAGGCACCGAGGCTACATGTGACCGACCGCACTGAAGCGGCCGGCAGACCTCGGGCACAGAGGCACCGAGGCTACATGTGACCGACCGCACTTGAAGCGGCCGGCAGACCTCGGGCACAGAGGCGCCGAGGCTACATGTGACCGACCGCAGTTGAAGCGGCCGGTCTCCGTGCCGGCCGAATCCGCTGATGTGATCAAGATCGATTGAGGTCCGAGTCAGCCTCGCTTTGGAGCGGTGCCCAAGATGGCCTTGTTCTGCCCCTTCAAGAAGCTCGTAATTTCTCCTTCCCCCGTCCCCTTGAAGAGGACCTACTCGACACCGTTTACCAAGGTCCGCCGCCATGGCGTCAAGGTCGGTATGCATATAGGAACAGCGGCCGGCACAGAGGCGCGGCCGCTTCAGACTAGCGAGCGGTGTCAACGACACAACAAGGAGCCGGGACAAGTCTCGCCTGTACGCCGCGGTTCCTGGCCAAAGGATAAGATCCCGGGCATCATGAAGATCAAGAAGATTTCCGTGTTTCAGGTCGATCTGCCGCTGCATGAAGGCAGTTACAAGTGGTCGGGGGGCAAGTCGGTCACGGTCTTCGACAGCACCATCGTTCGGGTCGAAACCGACGCCGGGGTCACGGGACACGGTGAGGTCTGTCCGCTCGGGCCGTTCTATCTGCCGTCCTACGCGGCCGGAGCCCGGGCCGGTATCGCCGAGCTCGCGCCGCACCTGCTGGGGCAGGATCCGACCCATCTGGACAAGCTCAATCGCCGGATGGACGCGGCCCTCAAGGGGCACCCCTATGCCAAGTCGGCCATCGATATCGCCTGCTGGGACATCCTTGGCCAAGTTTGTGGACAACCCGTGTGTACCCTGCTCGGGGGACGGTATGGGGACGACTTCGTTCTCTACCGTGCCATCTCACAGGAGTCCCCCGACCAGATGGCTGCCAAGGTCGCCGGATACCGCGAGGAAGGCTACCGTCGATTCCAGCTCAAGGTCGGCGGAGATCCCGACACCGACATCCAGAGAATCCACGCCGTCTCTGCCGAGCTCGAACCAGGCGATGTATTGGTGGCCGATGCCAATACCGGATGGCTGAAGCACGAAGCGGCACGGGTGGTGCGAGCCGTCGGTGATGTCGACGTCTACATCGAGCAACCATGCGCCACCTACGAGGAGTGTCTCTCCATCCGCCGTCGTACCGACCATCCCTTCGTCATGGACGAATCCATCGACTCCATCCATACGCTGTTGCAAGGACATGCGGACGACGCCATGGACGTGGTCAATATCAAGATCAGCAAGCTCGGTGGTCTGACCCGGGCCCGGCAGGCACGGGACCTCTGTGTCTCGATGGGGCTCGCCATGACCCTCGAGGACAGTTGGGGCGGCGACATCACCACGGCTGCCATCGCCCATCTGGCGCACAGCACCCCGACAGAGCTCTTGTTCACCAGCACCGACTTCAACAGCTATGTAACCGTAAGCACCGCCGAAGGGGCCCCGCAGCGCGTCAAGGGTCGGATGGCCGCATCCACGGCTCCTGGCCTGGGGGTCTCTCCGAGAATGGATGTGCTGGGTGAGCCGGTGGCCGTCTTCGGTGAATAGAGCAGGCCCTATCTGACGGGTTTCTTCGGACCTCGATGCGAACCGTTCTCCGCTGGAGTCTCGCTCTCTACCTCGTGTTGCTGCTGGCCTCGCACGTCGTGCGCCGGCTGCCGCGGGAAACGGCTCCGCTACCCGACGGCCTGAAGACCGTCCGCCTCGCGGACAGGATCGGCATCGAAGCCGGCTCCGAGACGGTGGATGTCGCCTACCGCCAATGGACTCCGGAGGACACGCCAGCACCGCTGATCGACGTCCTTCTTCTGCATGGCAGCCCGGGCAGTCGCCGCGATTTTCAGACCCTCGGCCCGGCACTGGGTGAGCAATTTCGCGTGACGGCACCGGATCTCCCAGGATTCGGTAGCTCGGAAAAGGACGTACCCGACTACTCCATCCGCGCGCATGCGGCCTATGCCCTGGATCTGATGGCCGAGCTGGGTATCGATTCGGCGCATCTCGTGGGCTTCAGCATGGGGGGAGGCGTGGCCCTGGAGATGGTGCAACAGGCTCCCGAGCGAGTCGACTCTTTGAGCTTGCTATCCGCCATCGGCGTGCAGGAACTCGAACTTCTGGGCAACTATCACCTCAATCGCGCCGTGCATGGTTTTCAGCTCGGCTGTTTGTGGTTCGTGCTGGAGGGTGTCCCCCACTTTGGCCGCTTCGATGACGCCTTCTTCGGCAGCCCCTACGCTCGCAATTTCTACGACAGCGATCAGCGACCTCTGCGGGGGATCCTCGAAGCGTTGCAGATGCCGATGCTCATCCTGCACGGTGAACACGACTTTCTGGTGCCGGTGGAGGCCGCTCGTGAGCATCATCGAATCGTGCCCCAAAGTGAACTGGTGCTCTACGATGCCAGTCATTTCATGGTCTTTCGAGGCGGGGAACGACTGGCACCGACCTTGAGTGAGTTCATCGATCGCGCCGACGCCGGGCAGGCCGCCAGGAGAGTCGATGCCGACCCGATGCGCCTGGCAGCCGCGGACAATCCCTTCGACTCCGCCGTGATTCCGCGGGCCACAGGCGTGACTCTGCTGGTGCTAGTCGCGTTCATCGCTGTCGCGACCCTGCTGACTGAGGACTTCGCCTGTATCGGGGCTGGTCTGTTGGTGGCCCAGGGGAGGATCGGGTTCTTCGCCGCTACCCTGGCATGCTTCATCGGCATCGTCGTTGGAGATGTCTTGTTGTACTGGGCCGGGCACAGCCTGGGCCGCCCGTGGCTGGGCCGGGCTCCTCTCAAATGGGTGCTGACACCAGGGCAGGTTCAGCGGAGCACGGAGTGGTTCCAGCGGCGAGGCCCCATGGTGGTCTTCATCAGTCGGTTCATCCCAGGCACGCGAGTGGCCAGCTACTTCACGGCGGGACTGCTGCGCACCGGGTTCTGGCGCTTTCTTCTCTACTTCACCCTCGCCGTGGCCATCTGGACACCCTTTCTCGTCGGTATCGCCAGCTTTCTGGGAACCCGGATCTTCGACTACTTCCATCTCTTCGAACGCTGGGCTCTACCCTCCATTGTCGGTCTGCTCATTCTCGCCTGGCTGGTCGCCAAGATCCTGCCGCTGCTGTTCTCCTGGCGGGGAAGACGCCGCATCCGCGGTTGGCTCTGCCGGCGACGGCACTGGGAGTTCTGGTCGCCATGGGTCTTCTACCCGCCCGTGGTGCTGTGGACCCTCTGGCTGGCCCTCAAGTACCGATCCGCCACCCTGTTTACGGCGGCCAACCCCACCATGCCTGCCGGTGGATTCATCGGCGAGTCCAAGACGGACATCCTCGACGGTCTGGGACCCGAGTGGGTGGCACCCTACCGACGGGTTGCAGGCTCACTCGCTTCGGCGCAGCAGATCACCGCGGTGCGGGACACCGTCGAAGATCTGCGATTGGATTTTCCCGTCGTTCTCAAACCCGATACCGGACAACGAGGAACAGGAGTCAAGATCGTTCATTCCTGGCAAGAGGTCCAGGACTACTGTCAGGTCGCAATCATGGACTTCCTGGTGCAAGAGTTCATCCCCGGGTCTGGAATTCGGCGTCTTCTACATTCGTCTACCGGCGGAACCCGATGGCAAGATCTTCTCGATCACCGAAAAGCATTTGCCAACCGTCACCGGCGATGGGCGTTCGACTCTCGAAGAGCTGGTGTTGGCGGATCCGCGGGCCGTCTGTCTGGCACCCCTGTACCTCGAGAGGCTCGGTGCCCGGTGTTCGGAAGTGCCGGCGGCCCGGCAGACGGTGCGGCTCGCCGACCTCGGTACCCACTGCCGCGGTGCGATCTTTCTCGACGGCGGGAACCTCCTGACACCGACTCTCGAGGCCACCGTGGACGCCATGAGTAAGACCTTCGACGGTTTCTTCTTCGGGCGCTACGACATCCGAGTCCCCTCCAAGGAGCATCTGAAGAACGGTCGCAATCTCCGAGTGGTGGAGCTCAATGGCGTCACTTCCGAGGCCACTCACATCTACGACCGCAAGAACTCCCTTTTCACCGCTTACAAGACCCTCTTCAAACAATGGCAGCTGGCGTTCGAGGTCGGCGACCAGAACCGAGATCGAGGCACCGAACCCGTGACTCTGTCCACCCTGGCGCGAGAGATCTCACGGTATCGTCGAGCCCGGCGGGCAGCGCTCCAGGAAGACTTTGCGGAATGAATGGCTCCGCGGTGTGGTTCACATCGGTGCCAGGAGCTTGCGGGTAAGATCGAGCCTTGCATGGGCCGAAATCCCCTGGGCTACGTATGAAGGGGTGAATCGCTGCAGCCTGACGATCTGGAGGACTGAACGTTGAAGAGAATTCTGCCGATACTGTCTCTATTCGCGGTGCTGGCCATGGCATCCATGCCGCGTCCGGCAGCGTCCGTGACGTTCAAGCTCGCAAGTCTCGCTCCCGACCGCTCCGTCTGGGCCAGCGTTCTGAGTGAAATGGGTGCCGGATGGAAAGAGGCGACCGACGGCCGCGTCACCCTGCGGATCTACCCGAGCGGCGTCGCCGGTGACGATCCTGATGTGGTGCGCAAGATGCGCATCGGCCAACTGCAGGCGGGTACCATCACCCAAGCGGGGCTGACTGAAATCGATTCGGCCTTCAATCTTTTCAACACTCCCCTTTTCTTCGAGTCCTACGAGGAGTATTTCTACGTCCTCGAGCAGATCCAGCCGGCGCTGGAGAAGATTCTCAATGACAAGGGATTCGTCCTGCTCCACTGGGCTCACGGTGGCTGGGTGCACCTTTTTGCTACCAAGAGAGTGGAATCAGTCGCCGATCTCAAGCGGCTGAAGCTGTTTGTCTGGGCCGGGTCCGACCGGATGGTCCGCTGGTGGAAGGACGCCGGATACAAGCCCGTGCCCCTGGCCTTCACCGATGTCGCAACCAGCTTGCAGACCGGCATGATCGAAGCCATGCCCAATACTCCCCTAGCGGCCTTGAGCTTCCAGAACTATCGCAGCACGCCCTACATGCTCGGCCTGGGCTTTGCCCCGTTTCTGGGCGCTACCCTGGTGACCACCAAGGCCTGGGAGCGTCTCGATGTGAGCGACCGCAAAGCCATCAGGGCGTCGGTAGAAAAGGCAGCTGAACGCTTCCGCACAGAGGTGCCGGAGCAAGACGCGGAGGCCACCACCGAGATGGAAAAGCGTGGTCTCACCGTGATCTCGGTGGAAGATCCCGCGATCCTGCAGGAGTGGCGGGCCGAAGCGGGGAACTTCGCCGCTGCCATGCGAGCGGACTTCGTGCCGGCCAATATCTACGATCTGGCCGCCGCGGCCCGCCAGAAATACCGCGACGCCAACCCCGACTAGGGTCCCGCCTGCATCCTCGGTGCGCCAGACAGCCATGAGGTCTGTCCGTAACAATTCAGGTCCTGCGCCGGAGTCGAGTTCCTAAGACCCGAAAGATCTCGACGGCAGTTTGAGCCCGGCGGCGATTTCTGCTAAATTCCCTAGGTTCACGGCAGATTTTGGTTGCTGAATACGAACACCCAAAAGGAGGGGAGTTTATGAAGAGGTCTCTTGTCTCAACTGTTGTATTCGTTGCTTGCAGCGTTCTCTTGATCCCGCAGTTTGCGCTCGCGCAGGCAGAGAAGGATCCCAACGAGATCGATGACTACGTGCCCGCTGGAAACGGAATTGCCATTCCGGACGACGGGTACGACGGCACCATCGCATCGATGGCCTGCCTGGATACCGTCGTTGCCGACGGAACCGTCGCCGCGATCAATGTGGATCTAGCTGTCGATCACACGTGGATTGGCGACCTGACCGTCAAGGTGGTGCCGCCGAGTGGCATGGACGCTGATGTCTTGACCCTGATGAGCCGTCCCGATTTTGCTGAAGGCGTGGATGATGGTAGCGGTTGCTGTGGAGACAGCTCCAACATGAACTCCACCCCCATCAATTTTGCAGACGCCAATACCTTCGACGCGGAAACGATGGGAACGACCATCGACGGCGCCATGTTCGTCTGCCAAGACGACGGAGAGTGCGACTTCTTTCCCAATCCCGATTCGGGTCCAGGCACCAACTTCGCCCAGTTCATCGGCCAGGCCGCCGGTGGAACCTGGAGGGTATGCGTTGGCGACAGCGCGGGCGGTGACACCGGGACTCTCGACACAGGAACTGTCAACATCAGTCTGGGTGTGCCCACCACCAACAGGGTCGGCCTGCTGCTACTGCTTGGCGTGCTCGCTGGAGGAAGCCTTCTCTTCATGCGTCGCAAAGCGACTGCCGGCTAACCCTCAACTTACGTAGCAACTTCAAGGGCGTGGCGTTGGCCACGCCCTTTTCCTTTTGGTCCGGCACCTAGGATCTCCTGAGCTGCACCAGTAGGGCGCCGGCGGCGGCCAGGCCGATACCCAGAACAGCTTTCCAGCCCAGGGGCTCGCCCAGAAAGACCCAGGCCAGGATGACGATCTGCAGCAACATGGTGTTGTTGATGATGCTCGACTCCATGGCGGTGAGCCTTTGCAGAGTGTGGTTCCAAAGAGTGAAGGCCAGCGCGGTATTGACTACTGCGAGATAGACCACGATGCCCCAGCCCTGGCTATCGATCTGCGGCAGGCCCTGGACCCCAATGCCAACGATCAGCAAGGCGACGGATCCAACCCCCATGCTGACCACTGTCACCACCACCGGGTGGAGATCCCGCCGCCGATTGACCGCCCGGCCCATCACCGACGAGATGACGTTACTCAGCAAACCGATCAGGGCCGCCGCCAGGCCGAGCGCTTTGAAAGGCACTTCGAAGGGATAGAAGTAGGCCAACAAACCGATCAGAAACAGCACCATCCCACCCCATTGCAGTCGGGTCGGGTGCTCGCCCAAGAAGGGAATCGCAAGTAGGGCTACTGCCGCTGGTGAGAAGCTCAACAGAAGACTGACCGGCATGGCGGGCAGATGAGCCAACGCCATGAACATGGCTCCCTGCGTCACCGTGTAGAAGAGAAGCCCCAGCACGATGAGCTGCCACCAGCGCTTCGAGCTCAAACCCAGGATGGCACTGCGATGCTCAGGTCTGAACCACGCGAATGGCGCCAGGACCAGAAACGCCAGCGTGTAGCGCAGCCCCGCAAATGTCAGGGCGGGGATTTCATCCAGCCCGAACTTGATCAGGATCCACGAAGTGGACCAGAGAAAGGTGACAAACAGGGCCTGAAAGACGGCTACGGGGTGAGATCGGGAGACACCAGACATCCTAGCCGCCTGGCGGTCGGCCAACCGAATCTACCCCGGGCATCCGTCCACTTCTTTTCGACTAGGCGGTGCTCAGCAACAATGGCGCGCCGAGCTTGGCCGCGTAGTTGGGTCGGTATCGTTCTGGGATATAGAGCTGCTCTACATTGACCGTCCTGGGGCCCAGGGCGGGGTCGGGGATGGCGGTATGCGCATAGTTGCCATCCCGAATCGCCACCATTCGGCCCCGAGTGCCAGAGGCGACGAGATCCAGGGCAATGTTGGCAAAGGTAATCGCCACCATGTGGTCGATGGAGTCGGGATCGCCACTGCGAAGATCGTAGGTGAGGTCGCTGGTCATGGTCTCCTCGCCGGTCCGAGTCTTGATCTCCTGCGCAATCGCATGGCCGACATCCACCTTCTTTTTGTGACCGTAGGCGTCTGCCTCCCCGTACTCGGCCAGGTCCTGCCCTTTCCAGACCGCACCCTCCGAAGCCACCACCATCGAGTAGCTGCTGGGGTTGTTTCGTTTGTCGCTGACCACCAACTCGCTCAAGTGGTCGAGATCGAAGGGCGATTCAGGGATCAGGCAGCGACACGAGGTGACATAGCCCGTATACAAAGCGGTGAATCCCGCGTCACGACCAAAGATGCGAAATACACCGATTCTCTCGTGGGACCCCAAAGTCGTTCGCTGACGATTGATCAGGTCCTTGGCACGGGTGATGGCAGTGGAGAAACCGATGCAGTACTCGCTTCCCCGCACATCGTTGTCCATGGTCTTCGGGATGGCGATTACCGGCATGCCGGCGTCGTGCAGATGAGCGGAGAAGCTCAAGGTGTCGTCACCACCGATGGTGATGAGGGTTCCGACCTCGAGCTGTTGGAGCTTCTCGATCACTACAGAAGTGAAGTCGTAGAGATCTCCGTTGAGCGGTAGCTTCGACAGTTCTGCCTCGGTCATGAACGAGGGGGTCTTGTCCTTGTGAATCCTCTTGGGGTTGGTCCGGGAGGTGTGTAGAACGGTGCCGCCGCTGCGATCGATGGTGCGTGTGTTCTCGCGGGTCAGGCGCCGGATATAGACAGGATCGTCTCCCTGGCTGAGATCGGCGTGCGTCAGCCCTTCCCACCCCTTGCGAAAGCCGATGACTTCCCGGCCCATCTCGTGAGCACGGTAGACCACGGATTTGATGACGGAGTTCAGACCGGGCACATCCCCTCCGCCCGTCAGAACCCCGATGTAGTTACCTTTTGCCATTTACTCGCTCCCTGTTCGCATTCGAGGCGCAAGGATGTCCTGCCTGCTTGCCGAGGTCAATACCCCCGATCGAACGCTAAACTTACGCCATGGCATCGAAACCCATCTATCTCGACTACAACGCCACGACCCCGGTCGATCCTGCGGTAGCCGAGGCAATGCTGCCCTACCTGCACGAGCATTTCGGTAACCCTTCCAGCACTCACCCCTATGGCGTCGCCACCAAGGAAGCTGTCGAACGGGCTCGTCGTCGGGTCGCCAGGCTGATCGGCGCTCGCCCCGAGGAAATCCTGTTCACCAGTGGGGGCTCGGAGTCCAACAACACCGTTGTTCTCGGTGTGGCCCGCTCTCTCGGTAGCCAGGGAAGGCACATCATCACTTCCGCGGTCGAGCATCCTGCGGTCTTGGAGCCTTGTCACGCCCTGGAAGCAGAGGGGTTTCGGGTCACGATGATCCCCGTGGACGGGACCGGTCGAGTCGATCCCGAGCGTGTCGCTGACGCCATCACTCCGGAGACCATCCTGGTGACGATCATGCACGCCAACAACGAGGTGGGAACGATCCAGCCACTCGCCGAGATCGCCGCAGCCGCCAAAAGAGAGGGGGTTCTCTTCCACACCGATGCCGCTCAGTCGGTCGGTAAGATCCCGGTCTCCGTGAACGCTCTCGGTGTCGACTTCCTCAGCCTTGCCGGACACAAGCTCTATGCACCCAAGGGTGTCGGGGCGCTCTACATCAAGTCGGGCCAGGAGCTCCCAAGTTTCATCCACGGTGCCGCCCACGAGGATGGTCGGCGGGCCGGCACTGAAAACGTCCTCCTGATCGTGGGGCTCGGCAAGGCCTGCAAATTGGCGGCCGATCGCCTCACGGAGGCGGAGAAACACTCCTCAGATCTTCGCGACAGACTCTGGAGCGGGCTTTCGGCGTCCACCCCCACCTGCCGGCGCAATGGCGATACGCAGTCTTGCCTGCCGAATACCCTGAGCGTTTCGTTTCCCAACGTCGATGCCAGCACTCTTCTCGCCGAGATCGAGGACCAAGTGGCGGCCTCGGCGGGAGCGGCTTGTCACGCCGACGGTGTTGACCTCTCGACAGTTCTCGAGGCCATGAAGGTACCCTTGGAATACGCCATGGGAACCGTGCGCCTCTCTGTGGGCCGAGCGACGTCCGTGTCCGAGATCGATACGGCGGTGGAGGTTCTCTCCGCAGCGGTCGATCGACTGACGGGGACCACACCTCCGACGCTCGAGTCGGCCAGCGAGGACAGCGAGATTCGGCTGACCCGTTTCACCCGTGGACTGGGATGTGCCTGCAAGCTTCGACCCCAAGATCTCGAGCAGGTTCTGCAAGCCTTGCCGGTACCCGACGATCCGGCGGTCCTGGTCGGCACCGCCACCGCCGATGACGCGGCTGTCTATAGACTGAGCGAGGATCTGGCGGTCGTCCAAACCGTCGACTTCTTCACACCCATCGTCGACGATCCCTACGACTTTGGCGCCATCAGTGCCGCCAACTCTCTGAGCGATCTCTATGCCATGGGTGCCGAGCCCAGGTTCGCCCTGAGCATCGTGGGGTTTCCACCACAGCGACTGCCACTATCGGTGCTGCAACGCATTCTCGAAGGGGCCCGGGATGTGGCCCGAGAGGCCGGCATTTGCATCATCGGCGGTCACAGCGTCGAAGATTCGGAGCCCAAGTTCGGTCTGGCGGTGACGGGTATCGCGCACCCGGACAGGTTTCTGTCCAACAGCGGCGCCCGGCCCGGTGACGCCCTGGTGCTCACCAAGCCGATCGGCACCGGCATCATCGCCACAGCCATCAAGCGGGGCCTTGCCGAGCCGGACGTGGCTCGGGGTGCCCTGGACACCATGCGGACGCTCAACCGGGTCGCAGCCCAAGCCATGGCCGAGCGCGAAGTCCACGCCTGCACGGATGTGACCGGCTTTGGGTTGTTGGGTCATTTGCGCGAGATGGCTGTGAGCTCCGGCCTGGATGTGACTCTGGACTTCGATTCGGTACCCATCCTCGCGGGAGCCCGGGAGTTGGCAACTGCAGGGATCGTTCCCGGCGGGAGTCTCGACAACCTGGAACACGTTTCACCGTCCATCGACTGGTCGGGTGACCGCTCCCGCATCGACAAGATCCTGCTCGCCGACGCCCAGACCTCGGGAGGTCTGCTCGTAGCTCTGGATCCTGACGGGGCAGAAGCCCTTCTGAAGGCCCTGCGCCGCAAGGGTGCGAGCCAGGCTACTGCCGTCATCGGTCGGTTTCAGGCGGCCGGCAGCGGGCGAATCTCTGTCTGAGGACCGCAGGAGCTACACTCAGCGCCGATGGTTGCCAAGCTGACAGTCTGCGGGCTCGCGATGGTACTGCTTACCAATGCCTGCGCTCAACCCGCGGAGAATGTTCCTCCCGCTTCCGAAGACCCCTCCTCCTCGCTAACCGAGAGCTTCACCGACATCACAGATGAGTCGGGTGTGTCTTTTGTCCATGTCGCAGATCCCATAGGGAACTTCTGGCTGCCCGAGCAGATGGGTTCCGGCGGCGCAGCTCTCGACTTCGACAACGATGGCGACATGGACCTCTATCTGGTGCAAACCGGGTTATTGTCACATCCGCGCAATCCCGTGTCGAATCGGCTTTATCGCAACGAGGGAATGCTTCGGTTTCTCGATGTGACGACAGCGACCACTTCGGGCGCCACCGATGGAGCGACCGGTTACGGCATGGGGGGCAGCGCGGCGGACTACGACGCAGACGGAGATGTCGATCTCTATGTGACTCGCGTCGGTGCCAACGTCTTGCTGCGCAACAACGGGGATGGAAGCTTCTCGGATGTCACCACCGAAGCCGGTGTCGGCGACACGAGTTTCGGCGCCAGCGCGACTTTTCTCGACTATGACCGCGATGGCCATCTCGACCTCTATGTCGTCAACTACGTGGATTGGGCAGCACAGCGAGAAGGATCGTGCTTCGACGTGTTCGGCTTGCCTGACTATTGCAGCCCCATAGTCTACGAAGCGCCCGCTGTCGACCGGCTCTATCGTGGGGGTCCACGTCACACATTTGATGATGTCAGTTCCGAAAGCGGAGTCGATCGCGCTGCGGGTAACGGCCTAGGTGTCGTGTCAACGGACTTCGACGGCGATGGCTGGGTCGACCTTTTTGTCGCCAATGATCAGACACCCGGGTTTCTGTGGCTCAACCAGCGCGACGGAACCCTGCTGGAGGATGCGTCGCTCAGGGGCTGTGCCTTCAATGCCGATGGCATGGCCATTGCCGGCATGGGAGTCGTGTCAGAAGATCTCGACGGGGATCAGGACCTCGATCTCGTGATCACCAACATCATCAGCCAGCCGCACTTGGGTCTGCGCAATGACGGCACTCACTTCACCGACGCCACGCACCTCTGGGGGCTGGCCGGATGGGGCGTTCCGCGCACTGCTTTCGGGGTTGGACTCTTCGATCAGGATCTGGACGGGCAGCTCGACGGCTTGGTGGCCAACGGTGCCGTCAACCGGCTCAGCGAGCCTTATGCGGAGGGTTACGATTACGAAGAACGGAATCAATTCATTCGTCGAGATGCCGCCGGCAGGTTCTTCGATGCCACCGCTGAAGCGCCCTTGGCGCTCGACCATCTGGCCATGAGTCGGGCCTTGCTGCTGGGCGATTTCGACAGTGACGGGGACCCCGACGCCGTGGTGACCAACAACCGTAGCTCGGCTCGTGTCCTGCGCAATGAGAATCGCTCGGGTCACTCCTGGTTGGTTCTCGATCTCGTGGGTATCGGCGGACGCCGCGACACCTTCAACAGCCGCGTCCAGATCCACGCCGCGGGCAAGACATTCTTGCGGGAAGTCCGCTCGGCGCAGGGCTTTCTGGGGAGCAACGATCCTCGTCTGTTCTTTGGCCTGGGGAGCGCTGATCGTATCGATCGTGTCGAGATCCGTTGGACCGATGGTAGCCGCCAGGTCTTGGAGGGTCTGTCCGTCAACCACACTCTCCGTATTCAGCAGCAAGCCAGGCCATGATGACTCGGCGTTCCGGTTTTGGTCTGTTTCTCGCGACGATCGCTCTGGTCGCCTGCGGTCGGACCCACCGGGGTCGCGATCCCGGACCGCTCCCGGAGCTACGCTACGACAACCAACCTGGCCAAGGCCGGGTGGCTCGCATCGATGTGGCGCGGGTGGCGGAGTGGTGCGACGCCCAGGCATTGCCTCTACCTCCAGCTGTGGATTCAGCCGAACCTGTGGTCGCTGAAGCGCTCTACGGCGCCCTGGCAGCGGCGGCCAGGCAGAGATCCGCGGAGTCCTTTGGACAAGTCGGCCGCATCGCCGAGAGCCTCGATGCCCACCGCTCGGCCATCGAGTACTTCCGCCTGGCCGGCAACAAGGATGGTGTTGACTACCGTTGGCCGTACTACAGGGGCAGCGCACATCAGGCTCTCGGCGAAAACCAGCAGGCCATCGAGGCTCTCGAGCTCGCGCGCACCCTCGACGCGTCCTACCCCACCACCTTCGCCCGGTTGGGTCAGCTCTATCTTGACGAGGAACGATACGAAGAGGCCCACGACAGTTTTCGCCGCTACATGGAGATGAAGCCCGAGGATTGGTTCGGTCAAGTGGGGCTCGGTCGGCTCGCGTTACTCGACGGTGATCTGGATCGGGCCAGAGAGCTACTCGAGCAGGCCGCCAGGATACGGGCCGCTGATTTTCAGGTTCAATTCCAGCTGGGCAGGCTCCATGCAGCTCTGGGCGATCGAGAGCAGGCACAGGTTCACTTCGACGCCGCTGCGGCGCTGCCAAAGGGAGCCTGGTTTCTTCTTCGCGACCCGCTGATGCAAGAGCTCGAGGAGAGTGCCGGCTCGGCCGCCAGCCTCCATCGGGAGTTCGAGCGCTTGAGCGAGACCCGTGACTGGCCGACCCTGACCCGGCTGGCAGAAGAGATCGTCGACCGGCGACCCAACGATGCCACGATGTTGCTCAATCTGGCCGGGATCTATCGTATCCAGAGCCGCTTCGAGGAAGCCCATGCCACCTTGGATCGCGCCTTGAAAGTGAGACCTGACGATTCCCGGTTCCTCTGCGCCAGGGCGGAGACCTTTCTCGCTCAGGGTGAGTTCGAACGCTCTCTGACTGCCGCCCAGTCCGCCCTCGACATCCAACCCGAGATGGTTCGAGGCCTTGTTGTCCGCGGCCGCACTCGGCTGATGCTGAAGCGATACGCGGAGGCAGAGCTCGATCTGCGACAGGTCGCCGAGCAGGTTCCCGAGGACGCCCCCAATCTCTTTGCTCTGGGCGAGGCTCTGCGACTCCAGGGCAAGACCTCTGAAGCGATCGCCACCTATGGTCGGGTCCTCGAACTGCAGCCTGGATTCCCGAACGCCCAGAAGATGCTCGCCTATCTTCAGGGCACCGGTTGATCGGTCTTCGGGGTTTCCCAGAGCATCAAGGCGAGTGCTTCTTGCCGATCCGCTGGCCCTCGGCGTTGGTCCAGTAGTAACTGCCAATCTTGAGCCCCGGCTTGTAGGACCGAAAGACCAGGTTGAAACCACTCTCGTCATCCGTCGAGGGAGCGATCGCCGGCCGGGCATTACTGAATTCGAGGGTCTTGGTGCCAACGCCCCGGATGTTCTGAAACGGTCCTGCAAAGCCCGTCTTTGCCTCCGTGACGACCACGGCCTTCTTCGATAGCAGCACAACCAGACCGTGCGCCTCCTCAGCTTCGTTGTTGACGAGGTAGAGACCCGCTTGGCCCTGGCGGGGCTTCTCTTTGAATTTCTTGGCCGCACCCGTCGGAGCTGCCATCAAGACCGAGACGGCGGCAACGACCAGAAGGTGCCAGGCGAGTCTCGAGTGGCTCTTCATGGATCACTCGAAGGGTACCCGATCATCCCGTACCGTGCCACCCTGTCGGGAACGACTCAGCGGTTCCCATCCGTGGCGACGAGTAAATACCGCTTGTGAAGAGCCCCTACACATTGGTTTTCTACGACGGCCACTGCGGGCTCTGCCATCGATCTGTGCTCTTCGCGCTACGAAGGGATGTCGATGGCAGTCGCTTTCGGTTCGCTCCTCTTCAGGGACCGACGTTCGCCAGCGAAGTTGCGCTTCTTGACGACTTCGATGCATCCGACAGCATTGTCGTACTGGGCGAAGACGGCTCATTGCATCAGCAGTCGGACGCTGTGATCCTCATTCTGGAGAAGATCGGTGGAATCTGGCGACACCTGGGACATGTTCTGGCGACCCTGCCGCAACGCCTGCGCGACGGGGCCTATCGTGGCATCGCCAAGCTCAGAAAGTGGATCTTTCGCCAACCCCGGGCCTCTGTCCGCGGGTGCCATCAACCCTCAACGAGCGCTTTCTGCCATAGCCCGATGGGCATTCTTTATCCGGTCTTTCCGCTATTCTTGGGCCGCCAATCTCGGGGAGACTTCGATGCTGACATGCATGGGTTGTTCCTGTACTGATCTGCCTGTTGACGACACTGGATTCGACTGCGGAGGCCCGAATCCTCGGTCAATGGTTACTGGCCTCAGTGGCGCGGCCCTCTCGCCACCGGAGTCGCGCCCGACGCCAATCCTCCGGTGATGTGGAGCGAGAAGACGAACGTCGCCTGGAAGACCGAGATTCCCGGCAAGGGCTCCGCCTCCCCCGTCGTCTGGGAGGACACCGTCTTCGTTCTGACCGCTGTTCCGGCCGGCGAACCCGCCGGGGCGGGCCCGCCAGCGGAGTCGCAAGGGGAAGGCCGTGGACCGCGAGGTATCCAAGCCACCCCAGGCCCAGCGGTTCACGATTCTGGCGATTCGGCGTTCCGACGGAGGGATCGCATGGCAGAAAGTCCTGCGGCAGGCGGTTCCCCACGAGGGCACACACAGCACTGCAACCTGGGCTTCGAACTCGCCGATAACGGATGGCGAACGTACGCCTGTCGGAGTTCTCGGCCTTTTCTGCCTGGACATGGAGGGCAACCTCATCTGGAGAAGGATCTGGGAGACATGCAGACCCGCCGCTCCTTGGCGAGGGCAGCTCTCCGCTATCTATCTGGCAACACGATTCTGGTGGACTTGGGATAGTCGGGGCAACCCTGGCTCTCCTCCCTGAACAAGCAACCGGCGATGAGGATACTCGCGAAGAGGACACAACGGAGTCGCCTCCTGGTCCACACCACTCATCGTCGAACATGAAGGCCGTCAACAGGCCATCATGATCCGAGCAGAGTGCGGAGCTACGATATTCAGTACGAGAAGACCTATGGGAAGTGGGCGGCATGACCGTCAACGTGATTCCGACACCCGTGCATCTCGACGGTCTGGTGATCGCCACCAGTGGCTTCCGGGGTAACGCATTGCTGGCCATCAACTGGTCGGTACAAGGGCGATATCACCGGCACGGACTCCATCGTCTGGTCCCTGGATAAGGATACCCCCTACACTCCCTCGCCCCTTCTGTACGGTGGAGCAGCTTGCACAAAAACCAATGACGGGATCCTGTCCAGTTACAACGCCCGCACTGGGGAGAAGTACTTCGAGACCGTCTACTACTTTGGCGCGGGTCAAGGGGGAGGCCCCGAAGCCAACGCCCAACGTTCGGGCCGATCAGTTCGAGCAGCCCTGGTGGATCCTCTCGGGATGTCCTCGTCACCGCGCAGAGCGAAGCTGGCGTTTCTGGTCGAGGTCACGGGCACCTACAAGGAAGGCGGCATGGATGATGACGGGCGGCCCAGAGACGAGTAGCCCGGGCTACATGCTGAAAGCGGCCATTATTCAGGGACCCGATGCCGATTGGTTCTTCAAGTTCACCGGACCTCAAGAGACGGTGCAGGCCAACGCTGGACAGTTCCAGGCCCTCGTCGATTCGATTCAGGGCCCGGCCTAAGGGTCTTGGCCTGATTGTCGCCCCTTCCTGGCTGGCTGCACTCAGCCTGCTCTGGAAGAGGTCACGCCGACCCCCCGGGTCCCGCGTCTGCTCGTCGAGGGCGGCGAAGTTTCGCCCGAGCATGTCGCCCGCATCGAGCGACTCGATCCACAGCGGCTTGGCATTGCCATGCAGTTGCTGGGTCTGGAAGAGCCCGGGGAGGAGATCCACCTCGTTCTGGCTGGCGAAGATACCCTCGCTGCCAAGAGCGCCCCATCCTGGATCTCAGGATACGCCTTCAGTCGCCAAGGGCACGCGCTTCGATACCGCCTACCTGGAAGTCACCGGCGAGACCCTTGAAGAGGCCGAGCACGATTTCTGGAGCCGCCACACTTTCTTCTACCGTTGGGTACCGATTCTGGGAAGCTCGGCCACCCTCTGGCTGCTCATTACCGGTCTGGCCCTGTTGGCGTTCCAGCGACGCCGGGCCAAAGACAAAGAGTTGCGTCAGGCCTGGGAGCTAGAAGCAGCTACTGACCGGCGATGAGGGTGATTCTCAATCGCCTTGAGCGGCGGAGCGCTGTGTCGGGCTTCATCCAGCTTCGCCGTGGCCTTTTCCACCACCTGGACCACTCGGTCGCTGGCGTGCGCGAAGAGCTGTGGGTCCTTGTTCTCGACCGCTTCCGCCAGCTCGGGAAACGGCCACGAGCCGTAGCCTGTGGTCAGTCCGGGGGCGAAGAGTAGATGCCGAAACCATGGCCTCTCTGGTAACCCGTCCCCTGATAGAAAGCTGCGCTCCAAGAGCATGATCGCCTCGTTGAGGTCTGCTGCCGCTGTGGAATCCTCTCGGGTCAAGACTCCGGTCCACCGCTTGGTCCAGGGCCTCTCCGCTGACGCCAAACCCCTCGAGGGCCGCCAGAACCGGTTCGAACTCGGGCGATCGGAGTCTGGACTCTTTTTCCCTCTTCGCCCGTCAAAGAAGCGCGTCGATTCACTCGGATCACTTGACGTTGGAGCTCCTCTAGATGAACCTGCAGGGCCCGCGAGTACGAGCTGAATCGCAAAGGCAGAACGTCGGCCCCGGCCAACCGCATGGCGAAGATGCCGAAGAGCCTCGCTGCCGCTGCATGGTACTGGAGAACCCCGGATCGCCGGGAACTTCTCCCATCCAACGAAAGCTGTCGTAGACCGAGTGGTAAACGCCATTGAGCACCTGGAAACCGAAATCCAGCGAGGCGACACCCAGATGATCCAGGAACACCGTGTAGTCCGAGCCCGATCCCAAAGCGCCCAGGTGGAGCTCGAAGCCTTCCTCGGCTTGCGAAAGATCGACCGGAGACTTCTTCGGCCCATGTCTCGGCCAGGCGACGCTCCCACTGCTGGCCCACTGTGCCTCCCTTGTGAGGATCGGCCACCGCCGGACACCGCTCGCCGGACTCGGAGAGAGGGCGATCCACTGATTCCCAGATCGGGCCCCGTCACGGCGGAGTCCAGATTCACATAGGCCACCAATCGTTCGGTGAGATCCTCCCGCGTGGTCCTCTCCCCACTCCACCGAGCCCAGCAGGCCGTACTCCTCGGCGTCCCAACTTCGCCAGCTTATGATCGTGCGACGCGGCTGCCACCCCGACTCCACGGCCGCGGCCAGTCCCCGAGCCGCCTCTAGCCAGGCAGCGGTCCCCGAATTGGGATCGATCGCCCCGTGGTTCCAGGCATCCCGGTGATTGCCCAGAATCGCCGGGCGCTCCCGGTTCATCCGTTCCTCGGATGATTCCAAAGACGTTGTAGATCGGCCTCTGGCCGCCCTCCATCTCCACTGCCATCTCCACAACCGAGCCCCCTGGGCCCACGTGGTACGCAAAGGGCAACCCGCCCTGCCAACCGTCGGGGACTCCAGGGCCTCCCATATGACGCAGGATCTTCTCCGCCTCTCCATAGCTCAGCGGCAGGGATGGGATCTTGGGAACACCTTTCATCTCCTCCCGGGTCAGGCGGGGCGCATCGTCTCTAGAGGCGGATAGCCCGGAGTCGAAGGGTCACCGGGTTGATGCGAGAGGAACTGGACCGAGCCGCGTTGAATCGCCGATGGGGGTCGCATGGGTCCGGCCGGATAGACGTCCCCCTTCATATAGCCGTCGTCCGCCGGGTCGGAGTAGATCAAGACCCCGACAGCGCCTCTCTTTTCCTCGGCCTGCCAGACCTTGAGGCCGCGAAAGACATTGCCATAGCGAGCCAAGGCAATGCGGCCTTCCACCGAGATGCCCATCTCATCGAGCTTCTTGTAGTCGGCAGGGGTTCCGTAGTTGACGTAAACGACCTGGCCGGAAACCTCACCGGAGGCGCTATAGCCGTGAAACGCAGGAAACATGCCGTGAGACGACGAGTCCTTGTCCTCGTCCAGAAAGTCCTCGCGCAGGCTCAGCTCTGTCTCCTCTGGCTGCACCAGCTTGGCGGCCACGCTTTTCGGGTAGTTCAGATAGACCTGATACGTCTCAACCTGAGTCTCCAGGCCGAAATCATCCAGACGATCTCTGACGTAGTCCGCCACCTTCTTCTCCTGGGGCGTCCCGGCTACGTGAGGCTCTTCCGTCAAGCGAGCCAGCCACTTGCGGGCCTTCTCCGGTGTCGGGGTGTCCAGAAACACGACTTCGGCTGCGCGTTGAGCCGCCAAAGAAGAGGCAAAGAAACCGAGGGGTTGTGGCGACTCGGCATGTCCCGCCGAGCTCAAGAGGGTGATACACAGAACGGTAAACGTCATAACTCGATGCATACGGCACCTCGCGCTCGATGTGGGTATCGTGTGTCGGAGCGACGAATTGTACAGGAGCCGTTACCGCGTCGCGGGCGCCGTTCTCGACCCCTGCCAAGCCCGGGCTACCCGGCTGGCGGTAGGATTGGGGTCCTCATGAGAAACCTTGCGAGCTTCCTGCTGCTGTCGGCAGCGATCTCTCTGACCCCGGGGTCGTCGCACTCTGAAGTGCCAGGCGATTCCACGGAGGTGCCAGCCGCTTCCGAGGTGCTGGAGCAATCCATCGCCTATCACGACGCCGAGGGTCACTGGGGGAACGCCCGGTTCGACCTGAGCTTCCGGGAAACCCGCCCCGACGGAAGCGAGCGTCGGACCCGGGTGCAGTTTCGGGACACTCTCGACTCGTTCGAGATATCAACCCAGCGCGAAGAGGCCCAGATCGAAGGTCTGATGGCCGGAGACGAGTGCATCCTGACTCTCGATGGGTCCACGGAGTTCAGCGAGCAGGAGCGCGACAAGTACCGCCTGACGTGCGAACGCCTCCGCTGGCTGCGGAACTACTACACTTATCTCTGGGGTCTTCCCATGAAGCTCCGCGACCCGGGAACTCGCATCGACCCGCAGGTGACCGATACCTCGTTCCAAGACCGGCAAGTCTGGTCGATGAGGGTGACCTATGACGAGTCAGTGGGCACCGACACCTGGTATTTCTACTTCGATCAACAGACCCATGCCCTGGCGGGCTATCGCTTCTATCACGACGAGACCAAGGGCGACGGCGAGTACATCGTGCTCGAGGGAGAGACCGCAGCCTCGGGAATGAGGATCCCGACCCGGCGATCCTGGTACACCCATGCAGAGGGTCGACATCTGGGCGACGACATCCTGACCGACATCGAAATACAGCCCTGACGTGATCGCGACCGCAAGATCCGGGTTGTGGGAGACCAAGACGAGACGTACTCTGGGCCCATGAGCGACAACGGATACCTATTGCAGACAGCCGCCAAGGATTATGAGCGGGTCGAGCAGGCGCTGCGCTACCTCGAAGAGAACTTCCGCAACCAACCCGATCTCGAGGCGTTGGCAGCAGAGATCGGACTCAGCCCCTATCACTTCCATCGTCTCTTTAGCCGCTGGGTCGGCACGACACCCAAACGGTTTCTCCAGTTCGTCACGGTCGAATACGCGAAAGAGCGTCTCCTCGAGAGCGAGAGCGTTCTGGAGGCAGCCTGGGACACCGGGCTCTCGGGGGGTGGGCGGCTTCACGACCTGATGGTCACGGTAGAGGCGGTCACGCCCGGTGAATACAAGCGCCACGGCGCCGACCTGAAAATCCACTATGGCATTCACCCTAGCCCATTCGGCGAGTGTCTTCTCGGGGCCACCGAACGCGGCCTCTGCTCACTCGAGTTTCTCGCCGGCCGCAACGCTGATGAGGCCCGCGAGGAGCTCGCCCACCGCTGGCCAGGTGCCGAGTTGACGCAGGAACCGCACGCGACCGAGCCTTATCTCGACAAGCTCTTTCCCGAGCCCGGCGCAGAGCCCCGCGGGCCCTTCACGTTGCACATCAAGGGAACCAACTTCCAACTCCAGGTCTGGCAAGCGCTGCTGCGAATTCCAGCCGGCGCTCTAACCACATACGGTGCCATCGCCCGCTCTCTGGACAAACCCGGCGCCTCGCGCGCCGTCGGTCAGGCTGTGGGGTGGAACCCCATCTCGTACCTCATCCCCTGCCACCGCGTCATCAGCTCCACCACCGGTCTCGGTGGCTACCGCTGGGGCCTGCCCCGCAAACGAGCCATCCTGGCGTGGGAAGGGCTCGCTTCGGAGCGATAGCCAAGGCCCTCTTGTGTCCTTCGCCAAGGAGTTGCGAGCAACGGCCGGCACGGAGGCACGGCCGCTTCAGACTAGCAATCGGTGTCGAGAACACAACAAGGGCGGGGACAAGCCCCGCCCTTGCGTCAAGGAATCAAGGTGGATGATCAGCCGGCGGCCTTTTGCTCCACGACCCACTCTTTCATGTGCAACTCCAGAACGCTCAGCGGTAGGGCGCCGCTGCCCAGGAGCTTGTCGTGGAAGGCGCGGATGTCGAAGCTCTCGCCCAGCTCCGCCTCGGCCATGGCGCGCAGCTCCTTGATCTTGAGCTCGCCGATCTTGTAGGCCAGGGCCTGCCCGGGCCAGACGATATAGCGGTCCACCTCGACGGTTATGTCGTGCTCGGCCTTGCCGGCATTCTCCAGAAAGAAGTCGATCGCGTCCTGCCGCGACCATCCGAGCGCGTGCATGCCGGTGTCCACCACCAGGCGGATGGCACGCCACATCTCGTAGGTCAGCTGTCCGAACTTCGAGTACGGGTCCTGATAGAACCCCATGGCCTCACCCAGGCTCTCGGAGTAGAGGCCCCAGCCCTCGGTAAAGGCCGTCTCGCCACCATAGCGGCGAAACCAGGGCAGATCCTCGAGCTCGTGTGCAAGGGCGATCTGTAGATGATGGCCCGGTACGGCCTCGTGCAAGGTCAGCGCTTCCATCTCCCACTTTGGCCGGCTGGCCAGATCGTAGGTGTTGGCGTAGAAGCTACCCGAGCGACCGGACTCTGCAGATCCAGGCTGGTAGTAGGCGGTGGTCTGAGACTTCTCGGAATACTCCGGCACCCGAACCACACCATAGGGCAATCGCGGCAAGGTACCGAAGAGCTTCGGCAGCTCGGCATCGGCTCGTTTGGCGATGTCGCGATAGCCGGCCAGCAGTTTCTCACCTTCGGTGTAGAAGAACTGGGGATCGGTTCTCAAGAACTCCAGAAACTCCTGGAAGCCGCCTTCGAAGCCCGAGTCGGCGATGACCTTGTCCATCTCCGCTCGAATGCGCTTGACCTCCGACAGACCGATTTCGTGAATCTGTTCTGGGGTGAGATCTGTCGTGGTCATCTGCTTGACGTTGTAGGCGTACCATGAATCGCCGTTCGGCAGCGCCGACATACCGATCGACTCACGAGCGGCCGGCAGATACGTCTCTGTCAAATAGTCATGAAGCTGTTGGAAGGCGGGTTTGATCTGACCCTCGTAGATCTTCACGGCCTTGGCCTGCAAGGCTTCCTGGTCCTCCGCCGAGACGCCTGCAGGAAACTGAGTAAAGGCCCGCAGCATGGGGCTGGTCATGGGATCGTCCACCAGTTGATTCTGGACCTGCTGGGGCACATCGCGAAGAGTCACCCTGGGAGGTGTGATGCCCGTCTCCGAACCCTTCTCCAACCACACCATGGTGTGGTCCACAACTGTCGGCACTCCCTCGAGACGGGCCAGGATGTCCTCATACTGCTTCTTGTTACGTGCCGGCATCATGGCCAGAAGCTGCGCGACGTTCTGCTGTACCCCGTTCATCTGGGTGATGGCCATGTACTCGCCCTGGAATTTTTGGCCCTCCATGTCCTCTTCCATGTCCTGGAGCAACAGGTCGTAGTTGAGTCGATCCACGCCCTTCAGCTCGTCGCGATCGATGCTCTTCAAGACCTCGAGGGCCCTCTCCGAGTCCCGCTCTCGTCGCTCGTGAGCCGCCACGGAGTTGTCCGTCCAGCGATCGTTACCCGTCGGCAGCCCCAGATAGGTGCCGAACTCCGGATGCTCGAACATGACGTACTCGAACGTCAGATCGCTGAACAGCTGCAGCTTTTCGGTGGCGCTCCACCCCTTGGGATTGGCTTCAATCTCATCCATCCTGTCCTTGAACGCCTGCTGGGTCACTTCGAAATCTGTCGCCGTGGCCATCGAGGCCACCAGAATCAGGGCCGACAGCAGAATCTGGATCTTGCGCATTTCTTCCCCTCCTTGTTGCTTCCCGTGAACTTCTCTTCTCGTATGCTTGTGGGCGGTCCGCCCTTGCCTACTACGTGAACTCTCCTCTCGGGTTCTTTCCACCACGGGAAGGAGCGACCGATGATAGGGTCTGCGCACCCAAAAACCAAGATTGGAGTACGAGATGTACAGATTCTTGATCGTGGCCTTGACCCTGTGTATCACCCCCACTCTCGTAGCGGCAGACGAGACTACGAAAGACGATTACATCGAGCGCCTGGAA
The DNA here is from genome assembly GCA_963719055.1 of uncultured Acidobacteriota bacterium. Taxonomy (GTDB): domain Bacteria; phylum Acidobacteriota; class Thermoanaerobaculia; order Multivoradales; family JAHEKO01; genus CAXMQZ01. Next base: position 42,076 of record CAVRAU010000022.1, read on the forward strand.
GTCGAGCACGCCACCGACTCGCCAGTCGCCAGCCCGGCGGCACAAGTAGAACCTGATGGCGAGATCGTCAGCCAGGAAGTGATCTACGCAGGTATCGATGGCGTCGACGTGGTGGGCTATCTGGCCAAGCCAGCCACCGGCGAGGCCAAGGCCGGCATCCTGGTCATCCACGAATGGTGGGGTCTCAACGACAACATCCGCTCCATGGCCCGACAACTTGCCGGCGAGGGATATCTGGCTCTGGCGGTGGATCTCTACGAAGGCGAGGTCGCCGAGACCCGCGAAGATGCGGGCCGCCTGGCGCGGACCAGCCGTGACAACCCCGGTAGGGGTCAACAGAATCTGCAACAGGCCTGGCAGTACCTCAAAGACGAGCAGGGTGTAGAGAAGGTCGGGGTCATCGGTTGGTGCTTTGGCGGCGGCTGGTCCCTGCAGACGGCTCTGATGCTGGGTGAGGGCATCGATGCGGCAGTGATCTACTACGGTCGTGTCATCACTGACAGAGACGCATTGGAGGCCTTGACCGCGCCGATTCTTGGAATCTTTGGCGCCCTGGATGGTGGCATCCCCGTCGCGACGGTTCGCGAGTTCCAGACCATTCTCGACCTGATAGGGAAGCCCGCCTCCATCCACATCTATGAAGGTGCCGACCATGCCTTCGCCAACCCCTCGGGAACCGGTTACAACGAGAATGCCGCCACGGATGCCTGGTCCAAGACGTTGGCCTTCTTCGGCCAGACATTGCAATAACTCCGATCCTCTCAGGTTGTCTTTCGACGGTCCACTGACGAACGTGGCGCCGGATTCTGGCGGACGCTGTTGCCGCCTCGTGTGCCACGAATGCAGCGCTGCGGGCTACTGGCAACGCTTCGCAGACGCGGGGGACGAATCGTCCGCACGGCCGTCACGTTCCTGACGTATACTCAACGAAATCATACGGGTCCGCCGGTCTCTTCGACGGCGCTCAATCAACGCCAAAGGGGGTATCGCCATGAGTCTTTCCTGTCGCGTTTCAGTCTGGGCGCTCGCGCTAGCTGTGCTTGTCACGCCGCTGGCTTTCGCCCAATCTCAAGCCACCACCGGTGTCATCCAGGGCTTTGCCCAGGATGAGGAAGGTGCAGCGTTGCCTGGAGTCTCCGTCACCATGACCAACACCGATACGGGCTTCACTCGAACGGTCGCCAGCGAGGCTAGCGGCCGCTTCTATTCGGCCCTGATGCCACTGGGTCCCTATACCGTTACCGCCAGCCTAGAGGGTTTCGCCACGTTGGTGCGAGAAGGTCTGGTCCTGCGGCTCGGCGGCAATCTCAATGTCACTTTCGAGATGCAGCTGTCGGCCATCGGCGAGGAAATCACCGTTACCGGAGCCGAGAACTTGATCGAGACCACGCGGGTCGAGAATCAGGTGCTCTTCAACTCGGAGACCATCGAGGGTCTGCCCATCAAGAACCGCAATTTCCTCGACTTCAACCTCCTGACCCCTGGCGCCACCCTGGTGCAGAACCCGGACGGCAACAGCCTGACCATCAACGGACAGAAGGGCATCAACAACAACGTCATGGTCGACGGTGCGGACTTCAACAATCCGTTTTTTGGTGAGCAGCGCGGTGGCCAGCGACCCGCCTACACCTTCAACATCGACGCCATCAACGAAGTCCTGGTCGTCACCGAGGGCGCACCGGCCGAGTTCGGCCGCTCAGCGGGTGGCTTCGTCAACGTGGTGACCAAGTCGGGCACCAACAACATCAAGGCCACCGTTCACTACTTCTACAAGAGCGACAGCCTCTCCGATACCGCGAAGAATCGCGATGGCTCCGAGGATCTTCGAGACTTCACCCAGAATCAATTCGGATTCACCTTGGGCGGCGCCCTCAAGCGGGACAGCCTGTTCTACTTCGTGGCCGCCGACACCCAGAGCCGCGAGGAGACAAAGCAGTTCAACCCCCTTCGGATCGACCCGGATATCGTCGCCTTCATGGCCGAGCAAGGGCTACCCAACGAGAGCGCGCCGATCACCCGCGAGGATGATGCTGACGCCTATCTGGCCAAGGTCGATTGGCAGGTCAACGACAAGAACCTCCTCACGGGCCGCTGGGCATATCACTATTCGAACCAGCCCAATGGCACATTCGATGTGGACTCCTGGGGCTCCAGCTCCAACGCTGTCGAGAAGGATTGGGCACACGGTTTCACCCTGAACCTGCTCTCCACCATCAACTCTCGGATGCTCAACGAATTCCGCGGCCAGTACGCCAAGGAGTGGCGCCCTCGCCCTTACAACGGGCCCAATGTTCCGGGTCAGGACCGTCCGTTCCCCGACACCGGTTTCAACTTCGTCAACAGCTACCGCGGAGGCATGCCTTTCTTCATCCCGGTCGAGTACGACGACGACCGACTTCAGTTGGTCAACAACGTCTCCTATCTGATGGGTGACCATTCGCTCAAGGCGGGCTTCGAGTTCAACGACGTCACCTCGTCGCAGACCTTCGTCGGCTTCGCCAATGGCCGCTACATCTTCAGCTCGTTCGAGGGCTTCCAGAACTACGTCGACATCGGACCCACCTACGTCGAGTGCTCGGATGGCAGCTCCTCCAATGTCGGTTCGTGCCCGGACGGCACGGATATCACCGGTCCGATGATTCTCTATCTCCAGCAGGCCGGGGTCGGTGGCCTCTCCGTTGAAGAGGCCGGCACCCAGGACATCCAGCAGAAGGAGTACTCGCTCTTCGTTCAGGATCAGTGGCAGCCCAGCCCCAACCTGACGCTCGAGTTCGGATTGCGTTGGGAAGGCTGGACATGCCCGATCCCATCACCCCGGCGAGCCAGGTCTTCTTCGCGGATTTCATCGGTCAGACCGTGACCAACGAGACCGGCACCTACCGATTCCCGTCCGACGGCAACATCCCGGATGACATGGATCAGTGGCAGCCCCGCCTGGCCGTCGCCTGGACACCCAAAGGCAAGGCCGATCGCGTGCTGCGTGCCTCGACCGGTATCTACCATTCGCGGATTCCCGCCCTGTCGATCGCCTCGACGCGCTCGACCAACGGCAGTCGCGGCCAGACCGCTGTTTCGCCACAGCTTCTTCAACGGCTTCGGTGTGCACGCCACCCGACGTGGCCGAACATCATTCCCGCCGAGGATGTGGCCGATCCGTATTCATGCCCGATGTCTTCGTGTTCGACGAGAACTTCGAGACACCGCGGAGCTGGAATTCGGCGATCTCCTGGGAGCAGGAGTTCATTCCGAACTACGCCTTCCTGTTCAAGGCCAACTATGTCGAGACCGAGAACATCACGCGGTTCATCAATCGCAACGATCCGGTCTTTGGCTCGCCCTGGTCGAGCGGCTTGGGAGACGACGGTAGCAACGGGGTCGCCGTGCTCACGGTCGTCGAGTCCTCAGCTCGCAGCGAGTACTGGGGTCTGACCTTCGGTGTCAACAAGCGGCTGTCCAACAACTTCCAGTTCGAGTTCTACTACACCTACTCGGAGGACAAGTCGGACGACGACAACGAGCGCGATCCCTTCACGTTTCGTTATGCCCGCGCCGACACCCTGGGGCCGGAGTTCGGTCTCTCCGATCGCCATCAGCAGAATCGGTTGAATTTCTGGCTGCTGTGGAACGCTCCTTACGGGATCAACACCAGCTTCCGTTGGAGCTACCGCGATCCGCAGCCGCTGTCGCTCGACGGAGAATGGCGTTCCGGCCGCGACCCCGCAGGATCGGATCAACGCCGACGGCTCGATCACGCAGCGAAACCTGGGCGAGAAGGACAACGAGTTCAACACCTTCGATATCCGGATCTCCAAGGATTTCAACGTCGGGAGCTGGACCATCCAGCCGGTTCTGGATGTGTTCAACCTGTTCAACAACGACAACTTCATCACCCCGCAGACCACCTCGCTGCTCTTCAACTTCGACGGCACCATTCGCAGCGGCGCCGGTCAGCCGCGGGAGATGCAGCTGGGTATTCGTTTGCTGCGGTAGTCGAAGTCGATCGATTCGTTTTGGGCGCTGCCGAGAGGCAGCGCCCTTTTTCTTAGCAGTGGGGCAATGGAGCAATGAGGACTTGTAATGGCCAACGGCCGGTGCAGAGGCCCACCGCCCGAGGCCGGCCACGACGAGCCAGCGATCGGTGTTTACAGTCCTGGGCAGTAGATTCAGGGTCCGACGCCGAAATCTTCCGAGGGTACACCCAGTTGACCACAAAGGGCTTCGATATCCGTGGGTTCCAGACGCTCGTCACGGCCGAGACCCAGCATCATGATGCCAGCAACGTCGACGGCGGCACCAAACTCGTGCTGCACGCGCTCCAGAAACTCGCCAAAGGTGGGGCTGCTCCAGCGTTGGGAGGGCAGCCATGGAAGCAAGTTCTGCCCACGAGAGCTCACTGCACCGAATTGCCCGTTGTTTCTCATGGTCTCACCTCCCTATATATACGTAACGGTCGCGGAAATCGTTTTAATCCAGCCACTTAATCAATGTTACGCCTTACTTACGCCCCTGTCAACCCCATCAGGTTCGACCACTCGAACACCAGGGGGTGACGAAGCAGATCCGGCCGGGTCACGAGGCCGTGACAACTAGGACTGAGAGTAGAGCTGATCGACCCAGCTCTTGAACCAGGGGGGTCGTGCCAACAGGATGTAGGCTGCAAACAAGCCGGTCAACGGGACGACAAAGATCGCCACGTCGATCACCACGAGGGCTATGGCCAGAAGCCAGCGATCGGTTTGTTTCATGAGTCGCCTCCCGTCTCAAATGGAGATTCGGCTGGCGGCATCGGCGGTCAGGGGATCATCTTCCCGGCCCCACCCTCGACGCAACAGAGCCGCATGCGCAATCATGGCGGCGTTGTCCCCTGCATATCCCATCGGCACCAGGCGCAGGTTCACCTGGTGTCCCTGGGCCCATTCCTCCAGCCGGCGCCGCAGCAGGCGATTCGCCGCAACACCCCCAGAGACAGCCAGCATGTCGATCGGTCTCGCCTGGAGCAGCCGATCCAGTCTGTCGATGATCTGCTCGACGGCGGCAACGCGGAATCCTGCCAGCAGATCCAGGGCCGATTGTGGGATGGCGTCTGTTCTCAGATCTCCGATGTGAGTGACGACTCCGGTCGCCTCGAGTTTTTGTATCTCCAGTAGCGCCTGGCTCTTGAGACCCGAATACGAGAAGTCCAGGCTGCCGTCGCTGCACCGTGCAATCGCGAGCTGGACCGCTCGACCATCACCCAGCTCGGCCAGTTCATCCACGCGCGGCCCTTGCGGGTAGGCCAACCCCAGCCGTTTGCCGACCTTGTCGAACACCTCGCCCATGGCGTCATCGCGCGTCTCAGCCAAGGTCACGGCGGATCCCGACTCCACCTGGAATATCGACGTATGACCGCCGGAGACCACCAGGCCCAGGAACTTTTCCGGGGCCTTTTCCGCCACGTCGCCAGCGATCCTCAAGAACGGCGAGTACAGGTGTCCCTCCAGATGATGCACTGCCTGGAAGCTCTTCTTCAGCGAATAGGCGATCGCCTTGCCAATGGACAGGCCCACCAACAACGAGCCGATCAGACCGGGACCCCGGGTCGCCGAGATCACGTCGATCTCGTCGATCGTCACCCCCGCTTGCTGCAAGGCGGCTTCGCTGACCGGAGGCCAGTTGCGCAGATGTTCTCGAGAGGCGATCTCGGGGACAACGCCGCCATAGGGTCGATGGGCGGCGAGCTGGCTCGACACCACCGACGACAACACCCTGCCCTCGTTGTCCACGACCGCACAGGCCGTGTCGTCACAGGAGGTTTCGATACCGAGAGCCAGAACGCGATCTTCAGCCATGGGGTTTTAGCCTAGCAGCTGGTAGAATCGGCGCCTCGCCGAAACGAGGATTTCCGGTAGCTCCAAGACATGTCCATTCGTTTTGCCATCAACGGCGTCGGCCGCATCGGCCGGGCTCTGATCAGGGTCGCCAGTCAGCGACCCGGGCTCGAGCTCGTGGCAGTCAACGATCTCGCGAGCTCTGACCACCTCGCACCACTCCTGGCCCATGACAGCCTGCATGGAGGCTTTCCAGGGCAGGTGGCCCGAGACGACGATGGAGACCTGACCATCAAGGGTCGAAAGGTCGCTACCTTTCAAGAGCCCGAACCGGAGAAGATACCCTGGCTCGACCTGGCGCCCACTATCGTGGTCGATGCCACGGGAATGGCAAGAACGCGGCAGAGGGCCGGTCTCCTGCGCCGGGGTTCCGTCGAGAAGGTCATCGTCTCCGCCAACGCCGAGGACCTGGATCTGACCCTCTGCCTCGGAATCAACAACGCCAGTTACGACCCCGAAAGCCATCACCTGCTCAGCGCGGCCTCCTGCACGACCAACTGTCTCGCACCCATGATCTACGTTCTGAACCGGGAGTTCGGCCTTCAGCACGGCATCTTCAACACGGTCCACAGCTACAACAACGATCAGCGTCTGCTGAGCTACCCCCACACCGATCCTCGCCGTGCACGGGCCGCCGCCTTGAACATGATTCCGACCACTACCAGCGCCAGTGAGGCGATTCATCGGGTACTGCCGGGCTTCGAGGGCAAGCTCGACGGATTCGCGGTGCGTGTACCGACGCCCAATGTGTCGCTGATCGATCTCGTAGCCACCCTGACCGAGAAACCGACCCCGACCGAGATCAACGACGGTTTCACTCGTGCCGCCTCCGAGGATCTGGCAGGAATCCTGTCCGTCACAGCAGAGGAGTTGGTGTCCATGGACTTTCTCGGCGATCCGCACTCGACTATCGTGGACTTACCGCTGACCACAGAGGTGGACAAGCGTCTCTACCGCGTGGTCGCCTGGTATGACAACGAGTGGGGCCACGCCAGTCGCCTCGCGGATCTGATCGAGCTCATAGGAGGAGACCCTTCATGAATCGCCTGCGCACACTCGAGGATCTCGATCTGGCCAACCTGCAGGGTGTGCCGACCCTGGTACGAGTAGATTTCAATGTCCCCCTTTCTGCCGGTAGGGTCCTGGACGACACCCGGCTGCAGGCGGCCCTACCAACGATTGTCGAGCTCAAGGCCGCTGGCGCCCGTGTGCTGCTCGTCTCCCACCTCGGCCGACCCAAGGGTCAGGTGAGGCCGGAGTTCTCCTTGCGACCCGTCGCCGCAGCCCTGGGCGATCTACTCGGAGAGCCCGTCTCCTTCGCCACGGACTGCGTGGGCGAACCCGCCGAACAAGAGGCCGCGAAGCTTCCCCCTGGTGGTGTCTGTCTCCTGGAGAACGTCCGCTTCCACGCCGGCGAAACCGAGAACGACGCCGGCTTTGCTGCCGAGCTGGCGGCTTTGGCGCAGGCGTATGTCAACGACGCCTTTGGCACCGCTCACCGAGCCCATGCTTCGACCGTCGGTGCCGCCGAGCTGCTCGAGCGGCGGGCCGCGGGGCGCCTGGTCGTCAAGGAGGTCGAGGCCTTGAGTCGTCTGCTGGGCGAGCCCGAACGGCCCTTTGCCGCCATTATCGGTGGAGCCAAGATCGACACCAAGGTGGGGACCGTACGCAATCTGCTGCCCAGGTTGAACCTACTGGTTCTCGGAGGTGGCATGGCAAACACCTTTCTCGCCGCTCAGGGGCGGAGTATGGGCGACTCCTTGATGGAAGAGGACAAGATCGACATCGCCCGGGAGATCCTCGACGAGGCCACCCGACGCTTCATCCGCGTGCTGCTACCGACCGACCTGGTCGTCACCGACGATCTGGACAACCCTACTCGGATCGAGACCGTGATGGTCGACGCCGTGCCGGAAGGCACTATGGCAGTGGACATCGGAGAGGCTTCGCGTCGCACCATGACCGAGGCTCTTGCCAAAGCCAAGACCATCCTCTGGAACGGCCCTCTGGGTGTCTTCGAAAAGTCTCCCTTCGATGCCGGTACTGTTGCTGTCGCCGCGGCCGTCGGGATGAGCTCGGCATTCACTGTGATCGGCGGTGGTGAAACCGTCGCGGCCGCCAGACAGGCGGGAATCCTCGAAGAGCTCGGCCACGTTTCCACAGGTGGCGGTGCTTCGCTGGAGTTCCTGGCTGGTAAGGCCTTGCCCGGAATCGCTGTACTGGAGAAGAAGACATGAGCGACACATACCGCCGACCCCTCATCGGGGGCAACTGGAAGATGAACATGCTCCACCAGGAGGCTCGGACATTCTGTCGAGACCTCCTGGCCGGTCTCGACAACCCGGGGGCAGAGGTTGTGCTCTTCCCGTCCTTCCCTGTCCTCTCCTCGGTGTCCGAGGCGCTGGGTGACGGCCCTGTCGCTGTGTGGAGGCCAGGACCTCCACACCGAGGACAAAGGCGCCCACACCGGCGATGTATCCGGACCCCAACTTGTCGATGCCGGCTGTCGTTGGGTTCTCTGCGGTCACAGCGAGAGGAGAAGTGACCACGGTGAAAGCGACGAACTGGTGGGGCAAAAAGCCGTCGCCGCCAACCGTCACGGCCTGTACCCCATGATCTGTCTCGGCGAAACGCTGGCAGAGCGCCAGGCCGGTCGCACCTTTGAAGTTCTGGAAAGGCAACTCAGCGCGGCCCTCGAGGGCCGGCCGGACCCCTTTGCCCTCGCCTACGAGCCAGTCTGGGCCATCGGCACCGGCGAGACGGCCACGCCGGAGATCGCGCAAGAAGCCCACAATTTCCTGCGCGAACACCTGGCAGATCTGCTGGGAGAAGAGGTGGCGCGGGTCAAGCGCATCGTCTATGGCGGCTCTGCCAACCCCGAAAATGCCGGCACTCTCATCGCCGAATCGGACATCGACGGGTTCCTGGTGGGGGGCGCAAGCCTTGACCCAGAGAAATTCCTGGCTATTATTCGCAGCTGCGACTCATAACTCTTGAGTCTCGAAGCTGGAAGAGAGGAAGCTTGCCGTGATCTATATTGCCTACACGATTCATGTTGTCGTCTGTTTCTTTCTGATCCTCGTCGTCTTGCTGCAACAGGGCAAGGGAGCTGATCTGTCGGTCTTTGGCGGTGGCACCACCCAGTCCGCCTTTGGCGCCCGGGGTGCCGCGACACTGCTGCACAAGTTGACCGTCTTCGGTTTTGTCGCCTTTATTTTCACGACTGTCAGTATCGGCTTTCTGCAGGGTGGCGGTGGCGGCGGCTCGGTCATGAGTACCGTCCCGGAAGAGCAGGTCGAGACGCCGGTGCCGGTCGAGGGTGAAGCCGTCGAGGAAACCGCATTTCCGGATAGCGAGCCACCGGCCGCCGGCGACGAGCCTGTCGTGGATGAGAGCTCCACCGAAGCCGGTACGGCAGAGGCTCCAGAGGATCCGCCTGGCTCAGACCAATAGCCGGAGCGGCACGAGGATCTTGCTAGAATTTCGAACAATGCCGAAGTGGCGGAATTGGTAGACGCGCACGCTTGAGGGGCGTGTGGGGCGACCCGTGCCGGTTCGAGTCCGGCCTTCGGCACCAAGACTTCTCACCCATCCATGACCACCGAACAAGAAAAGCCGGCACCGAAGAAGCCCGCGGCCGCCCAGGCCCCGGCGCGGGAGCTACCTTCGCCGGACCAGATCGGTTCGTGGATGGCGGGCGAAGATCTGCCCATCCTGGCGCACCTTTTCGAGAAGCCCAGTCTCAAGCTCTTCGATGCGTTGGTCATGCAGATCCGCAAGGAAGAGCTGCTACCCCAGCACTGGCAAGTCATCAGCCACCGCCATGTCCCCGACAACCTGGATTTTCACCAACTCGGGGAGGTCAGGCGCCTCCGCGACACCTACCAGGACGGCAAGGTGCTACAGGACCGCCTGGCAGCTCTGGAAGTGGCCTGGCGGGAGCTTGGCGGCAAACAGCCGGCGCTGTGGTCGGTGGCGGATCTGTTTGCCGCCCTGCGCCGCAACATCGAGTACGAGCTCGGTGTCGACGTTCACGACCTGGTGTCGGCGGTCAGGGACATCTGGGCGGGAATGACCCTCCCCCACGGTCGCACGCAACTCGACGGCCTGTGGGCAGTGCTGCTTTTTGTCCGGTCCAAAACCAAGAAATAGCGAGCGCGGCTATTCGGCGGACGGCGCCTCTTGCACGTACGCTTTCTGGATGATCACCGGCTCGGTGGGCACGTCTCCCATACCTCCGTGACGCCCCGTCTTGACCTTGGCAATGGCATCCACAACGTCCATCCCCTCGACCACTTCACCAAGAACGGCGTAACCCCATCCTTGGTCACTCTTGGTCTTGTGGTCCAGAAAGCTATTGTCCGCCACGTTGACGAAGAACTGCGCCGTGGCGCTATGAGGATCCGGCCGCCGGGCCATGGCCACCGTGCCGCGCTTGTTCTTCACCCCGTTGTCGGCCTCGTTCTGGATCGTTCCGCGGGTCTCCTTCTGCACCATGTCCTGGGTAAACCCACCTCCCTGGACCATGAATCCGTCGATGACGCGGTGGAAGATCGTGCCTTCGTAGTAACCCGCCTCCACATAACCCAGAAAATTCTCCGTCGAAATCGGCGCGTTCTCGGCATCGAGAGCAATGACGAAGTTTCCTTTCGAGGTTTCCAGTACGACCCGGGGCGAATCGCCTCCTTCAGCCCTCACCATGCCCACCACAACCAACAGACCAAACAACAAGATCAACAAACCTTTCATCATCACTCCTTCTTTCTGGTATCGGCATCGCTCCGCTGACTAGGAGACTTCCGATTCGCTTCCATCAGCATTGTCCGTACAGACATCGCAGGGGCAGATCTGCCGCAGGAAATCGAAGCGAAAGATACCTGTATCGTGAGCGTCCGACCACTGAATCGAGATCGCGTAGTTCCCCACCGGCCGAATATCCAGGGGCTCCACCGGTTCAGACGGCGGCTTGAATTTCACCTCTCCGGTGCCATGCCCCTGACAACCCGCACAGGGGCAGTAGCCGCGCAGATGATCGTAGTCCATCTCCGCGCAGTGGCCATCGTCCCAGGTCAATCTCAGCTTTCGCGATTCCGGCAGACGGCGGATCTCGGTCAAGAACAGTTTCTTCATCGAAAAACGATCGTAGCACCGGAATCCTCTGTTCATCCGCAGCGCTGTTATGGACTCCATCTCGAGATTCGAATCCCTCGTGCTACGATGGCGCATCTTTTGACATGGCTGGCCTTGGCTCACGTCGGTCCCGGCGGGTTCCTGGGGGGGATTGAGGGTTCGAGCCTTTCGCCTGCCATCGCCACAAGCAGACGCGACTTCATCCTCCATAGTCCCGATTCGCCCCAATCGATCCCGCGACAGACATGCACCTGTTGATCTGCATCGTCAACAACACGGCGACCGTCAATGACATCGTCGGTGGCTTCGTGCGAATTGGCGTCACCGGCGCCACCGTCATCGACAGCCACGGAACGGCGGAGATTGCCGCGGCCCAGGTTCCGGTCTTCGCCGGGTTTCGTCATCTGGTGCAAAGCAATCGCCAGCCCAACCGGACCATCTTCTCGGTCATCAAGGACGATGAGACGCTCGACCGAGCCATGCAGGTCGTCGAGCAAGTGGTGGGCGGCATGGAGGGGTCGGCGACGGGAATCATGTTCGCGGTCCCGGCAACCAGGGTCAAGGGCCTGGCGCCGAAGATGGATGAGTCTCCCCCCGACGCTCCATGAAGACCCTCGTAGTCGTCGGTCTCATCTTCACCGTCAGCTACCTCTCGACACGTGTCGTCTTCAGCACGCGGCTCTCCGTGCTGGGGTTTCGATATCTATTCTTCTCGGGCACGGAGTTTCTCTTGCTCGGGTACATGATCGGGCCGCGGGGGCTCGGTCTGATCCCAGCCACCATCGTCGAGTCTCTCGATCCTCTTCTGCACCTCGGTCTCGGCTGGGCAGGCCTGATGTTCGGCCTGCAGTTCAACCGCCGTGCGGTGCTGCTCTACCGTCGACGGCGCTGGATCATGGGCTTCACACAGGCGATCGTGACCTCGGCGATCGTCGCCGGGGGTGCCTGGTTGCTGTTGCCGCTGATCTTTCCAGCAATCGACGTGGAAATGCGCCTGCGGGGCTCTGCCATCCTCGGCATCTGCGCTGGTCCCACGGCGCCGAGCAGCATTCACTACTTCTCGCGGATCTTTCAGATTCGGGGACGCGTCAATCGCTTGCTGAAATTCATTGCCGGGGTCGACGGGATCCCGCCGATTCTGCTCATGGGTCTGGCCGCAGGACTGCTGCACGTCTCCAACCTGGGGCTGGGCGAGGGCTTGCCGGGCTGGAAGTGGTTGCTCGTCGGGATCTTCATCGGCATCGTCCTCGGGCTGCTTCTGGCCGTTCTGGTGGGGCTCGATTTCAAGCGCCAGGAGCTCTTGCTCTTTGTCCTGGGTGTCGTAGCCCTCGCTTCAGGTCTCGCTCAGTACCTGCACCTGCCCGCGGTCTTTCTGAGCTTCTTTGCAGGCATCACCGTCGCCAACACCGCGTGGCATAGGGAGGAGATTCACAAACTCGCTGCCCATGCCGAGAAACCCCTCTATCTGACCTTTCTGGCGCTGACCGGCACTCTCATCGTTCTCGATGATCCGCGAGTGATCGCCCTGGCCGCAATCCTGGTCGGCCTGCGCTTCGTGGGCAAGGTCGTCGGCAACCTGGCGTGGCGATGGATGCCGTTCGAGCCCCGGGCCCGAAACCCCCTCCTGGGGCTGGCACTTCTTTCCCAGGGCGGGCTGACGCTTGTCCTGGCGATGGATTTCCATTTCCTCTACAGCGCGGATCTCGGGCGAACCGAAATTACCCTGATCGTGATCTCAGCTGTCGTCGTGGCCGTGCTGGCCAACGAGCTGCTGAGCCCGCTCTTTATCAGGGGCCTTTTCCCCTCCTTCGAACCCATCGAGGAATCGGCCAGATGAAGCCCCTGGTTCGCAAGGGGCTGGTGCTGGCGCTCTTGGTGGGTCTGGTGTCCCTGGCCTACCTTCTGCGGTCGACTCAGGGGTTCCAGGAGGATCTGCTGCCAGCTGGCCTGGTGGTGTTGACCCTGGGGTTCACCCTGCTGGCATCGCACATCCTCGGTCGGCTGCTGTCGAACTTGGGCCTGCCGCTCATCACGGGGTATCTGCTGGCGGGAATCGTGCTCGGCCCCGAGGGTCTCGGGTTGGTGAGCCTCGAGGTCAAGAACAACCTGGTCACCATCAATCAGATCGCCTTGGGACTGATCGCCTTGACGGCCGGCGGCGAATTGGCGCTGGCCCGGCTGCGACCCAGATTGAGGGCCATCGGTTGGGTGTCCTCCCTCCAGACCCTGATGGTCTTTACCTTGACCGCCGGTGGCCTGATCGGTTTCGAGCTCGTGAGTCGACGATTCGAGACCCCTTCCCTGCTGCGCCAGGGTCTCGATCTGCAGCACGTTCTTGCCATGGGCCTGATTCTCGGCCTGGTGGCGACGGCAAATTCCCCCGCCTCGACGGTCGCGGTTATCAACGAATTGCGCGCCCGTGGCCCATTCACGACCCTGGCCATTGGTACGACGGTGGTGAAAGACGTCGTGGTGATCCTGCTTATGGCGGTGGTTCTGATGATCAGTAGAGGGTTCGTCGATTCAGGCGATGGCCTCGACCCCGGTCTTCTCGGCAGGATTCCACTCGAAGTCATGGTCAGTCTGGCGGTGGGAGCTGTCTTGGGGATGGCTCTCATCCTCTATCTGGCCAAGGTCAACAAGGAAGTCGCACTGCTGCTGCTGGCGACGGTGATTCTTGGCATCGAGGTCGTCGGCTTTGTTGAGACCCGGTTTCATCTTCATCTCCACTTCCTCTTGATCTTTATCGCCGCCGGCTTTGTCGTCGAGAACGCCTCGGCCAGGGGTGAGGTCATGATCCAGGGTCTCGAGCGCTCTTCCTTGCCGATCTACGTCATCTTTTTCACTTTCTCGGGTGTCGGCCTCGACCTGGATTCTCTGCGACGACTTTGGCCCATCGCTGTCGGCTTTGTTCTCTGGCGTGCTCTTCTGCTCCGTGCCAGCACCCACATCGGTGCCCGTCTGGCTGGCGAGGACAGGAACACGCGACAGCTTTCCTGGACGGCCTTCATCGCTCAGGCGGGAATCAGCTTGGGTCTCGCGGAGCTGGTCGCCCAACAGTTTCCCCACATGGGGAACCAGATTCGCACGTTTGTCTTGGCCGTCGTGGCGGTCAATCAATTGGTCGGACCGGTACTCTTCGGTTGGGCCTTGCGTCGCGTGGGAGAGCAGGGACAAGCCGACATTCAGGGCTGATCCAGCGTCCCGGCTGGCGTCCAGGGACCACAACGAGCAAGACGATACAGGGTGCGCCAGGACCCCTCGAGCGCGCCGTCCCGCCGGATGACGTCTTCCGCATAGTGGCTGCAGGTGGGCTCGAAGCGGCACCGCACTCCGGCGGTCTCCATGTGAGGCGACAGAGTCCTCTGGTACAGATCAATGCTGATCAGTAGAGCCTTGGCGCTCCACTGGCTCTCGGGGCTACGTCTCAGATCCCCGGCGAGGAACATCAGCAACAAGACCACGCCGAGTCCTGCCGCTATCCGGAGGACTCGACGATTCAAGTCCCGGCCCCGACCAGATACGCCCAATTGGTCAGGAAAATCACTACCAGAAGGCACCGCATCGGCAACGACAACCTCCATTCAGGCTCCCGGACAGGAATATCCAGGAGCGTCAAGAGACCGACCACCATTCCTCCACCGACCAGGGCAAGCCAGGCCCCGGCGGCCAAGGGGTTGATCGACAAGGCTCCTGCGAGATCCATACGTGAGAGGGCCAACCCCGCCCGAGTCGCACCGCAAGTCAAGCAGGGTAGGCCCGTCATGGCCTTGACAGGGCAGGTCGGCAGGTTGGACGCCAGGCGTTCCGCCATGGGGGCTAGAGCCGCGAGGAGTGCTGCGACTCCGCCCCAAAGCAGGCCTAGCTGACGCTCGCTGTTCACCCTACTGGTTGGCGAACATCGCCATCATGCCAACCCCGAAGGTCATGATCATCGCGCCGATGCAGGCACAACAGAGCAGAAACGGGACCAGCACGGCCGCCACCGCCTTGCCGGTCGACGTGTCGTGAAGCTTCTGTAGACCGACAATTGCCAGCACCATGGACCACACGAGACTGAGAAGACCACCCAGGACCGGGATCAGATTGGCGAGTTGCGCCACCGTGGCATAGGCGACAACGCGAAACGTGCCCTCGAACCCCGCCACCGACTTCTCGAGCCCGCCTACGATGATCAGGCTCAAATGCATGATGGCGCTCCAGATGAAAAGCCCGATGATGATGTAGACGGGGGCGAAGATGACGCTGACGAGAAAGCCGATGGTCGATCCGGGCACAAAGGGGACGTAGTTGCGCACCTCGGGGGGCATCATGGAAAGGATTGACGCTCCCATGAGCACCTCCCATATTTGACCGATGGCGATCCCGATCCATCCGACGATGATGGCAAAGAGAAGCGGGCTCCCGAAGTCCCCCTTCTTGAAGGTCTGGGCAAAGGCCTCTGTCGGTGAAGTGACAAAGAGCTTCAGCGACTGAATGAACCCTTCGGCGAGCCCCAATGTGGCACGACGCTCCCACGGGTTCCCCTGCGGACCCCCCGACTCCGGTGGGCCCGGTGGTGGGGTTGACGGCGGCGGTTGCAGCTCGCCTGTTTCGGTCATCTCTTTGTCCTCTTGTCGAGACTCAGAACTTGTCCGCGTATTCGCTCAACACCGGGACCGTAAAGCGCTCACCGTTGAGCCCTTTGACGATGGCCATCAAGCGAATCACCAGAAAGGCGAGAAAGACGAACGGTGCGAAGAAGCATCCGATGCCCGTGACGCTGAGCACCATCTGCAAGATGAACTCGACAACCGACAGCACCAGGCCGTGCTTGGCATGCCACTGGACTTCCTTGTCATCTTTTTCAACCAACAGCGGGATGAGGAACAGAATCCAGATGTACGACAGCACGATCATCAGGTTGCGATTTGGCGATACCGTGCCACCCTCGTCGGAGGCCGGTGGCGACTCCGACGGCGTAGAGCTTTCCTCCTGCGAAGACGCGTCTTGTGGAGTTTCCTTCTCATTCATGACGATCTCTCCTCCTTCGTCCTGGTTCAGATTTACACCGAGTGTATTACGGGGATGCCGCTAGACTCCAGCTTCCTCCACAGAGGTGGCAAAAATATCCAGGGCTTCGGTGATCTCTTTCACGTAGCGGCTCTCGACTTCGAGGGTGACCGTTGCCCCGTCGGCGTAGGACTCTTCGATCGCCTGCACGACGGGTGGATGGATCAATCGCTTGAGGTCACCCACGCGGTCATAGGGCAAAGACACTCTCAGCCTGACAACCGCCCGGCGCTCCACGATCTTCAGCGCCTCCACCGCGTCGCGAACCGCACCCGCATAGGCGCGGGCCAACCCACCCTTGCCCAGCTTCACACCCCCGAACCAACGGACGACCACGGCCAGCACATCGGAGACATCGGCTCCGCGCAGTACCTGGAGCATCGGAGTGCCCGCCGTACCCGCCGGCTCACCGGCGTCGGATCGACCTTCGCGCGGCGGCGAACCAATTCGCCACGCCCAACAGACATGGCTCGCGCCGCTGTAGGCCTCTCGATGAGCTTTGATCTGCTCTCGCACCGAGGCCTCGCTCCCGGCGGGCTCCAGGATCGCCAGAAACCGGGAGCCCTTTTCGCGCAGCTCGGACCGGGCCGTGCCCGACGGCACCCGATACGCTGAGTCACCACCCAAATCACTAGTCCTCGAGAACCTGACGGTAGATTCGACGATACCGCTGTACCACCTCGTCCTCGTCGAACTGTTGCAGCGCCCACTGTCGACCCGCCTGGCCGAATCGGCGCAGTTTCTCCTCGTCTTTCAGTAGATCGACAGCGGCCGCCGCCATCGAGTCGACGTCACCCACCGGGAACAGATACCCGTTTTCATTGTGGCGGACCACCTCAGGCAAACCGCCGACGGCGGTGGCGATCACTGGCACCTCACAGGACAGAGCTTCCAGGGCTGCCAAGCCAAAAGACTCCGTCTCCGACGGCAACAAGAGCAGATCTGCTCCCACCAGAATCTCTTCCACCAACGGCACGTTACCGATGAAGGTGATGGCCTCGAAGACGCCGCAGTCCCTCGCGTACTGCTCTACCTTCGGACGGTCAGGCCCGTCCCCGACCAACAACAAGCGGCTCGGTGTCTTCCCGTGCACCTTGCAGAAGATCTCCACGACATCTTGAACCCTCTTGACCGGCCGAAAGTTGGAGATGTGAACCAGGAGCTTTTCACCCTCACGACGCCAGCGGTTGGCTCCGTTCTGGGCCTTCACCTTTTCGAATCGGCGGGGATTGATGAAGTTGGGTACCACTTCGATATGAGTGCCGATCCCGAGTTGCTTCTGTGTCGCATCCCGCAAGGCATGGGAGACGGCCGTCACGGCATCGCTCTTGACGATGCCAAACCGGGTGGTCTCGAGATAGTTGGGGTCGTTGCCCACCAGGGTGATGTCGGTACCGTGGAGTGTCGTCACCACTTTGAGTGGCTGGGGTGCCAGGATGTCACGGGCGAGGACAGCGGAGACGGCATTGGGAACCGCATAGTGCACGTGGATCAGATCGAGCCTTTGGTGCCGGGCCACTTCGACGATCTGGGTCGCCAGGGCCAGGGAGTACGGAGGGAATTCGAACAAGGGGTAGTGGGGAACCACCACCTCATGAAAGAAAAGGTTGGCGTTGATGAACGTCAGCCTCGAGGGCAATGCGTAGCTGAGAACGTGGACCTGGTCGCCGCCGGCCGCCAGCGCCATGGCCAGCTCGGTGGCGACAATTCCCGAACCGCCAAACGTGGGGTAGCAACTGATACCGATCTTCACCGCAGCCCCTTTGGCAAGAGACTCATGGGATCGGCCACCGACAGTGGCAAGCGACTCGAGAAGGGCTCGCCGTGCGCGGCGCCCACCAGCAGGCCGAAATGACGCGCCCGGCCCTCCACCGCCTGACGGAACTCCGCTGATGCCACCTTGGTCTGCGGTTCCTCCCGCACCCCACCCTGCTGGTGCAACTGGCTGCCGTAGGCCGCCAGCGCTTCGAGCTTCACCTCCCAGGTCGAGCTCACATCGACTATGAAGCTGGGTTCGAAGGGATCGTGCTGCATATAGGAGAACACGGCCGCGGGCCGGTGCGGTTCGCCGGTGCCACGTCGAGCCAGGCCGGCGTAGTAGGAACAGTCTCTCACGAGCTGATGGGCTCGTCCGTGATCGGGGTGTCGGTCCGCCGGCGCTGGCCCCAACACGAGCTCCGGACGCCAGCGCCGCAGCCACTCGATGAGCTCGTCCTCTTCCTTCTCGCCACCACGCAAGCGACCATCCCCACAGTCCATGAGCTCCACCGCTGTGGCGCCGAGAATGCGGGCTGCTTCAACCGCTTCCGTCCGTCTCTCCTCGACCGTGCCCCGGGTGCCCGCTTCGCCCCGGGTGAGATGGAGAATCCCCACCTTCAGTCCCTGCCTGCTCAAGAGGGCCAACGTTCCCCCACACCCCAACTCCACATCGTCCGGGTGTGATCCGATGGCCAGTACGTCCAGTTTCATGACCTGCGCTCCTGTCGAGATTCGACCACTCTGCGCTTTCTACGGCGTGACGATGTGCAAGTTTGTCGGCTCGAGCCGCATCTGTTGAAACATGGCTTCGACAAAACGGTCTCCATACTTGCCGGGAAAGTGCGCAGAAGCGACCATCCGCTCCTGGAACTTGCCTGTCGGCAGGCAGTGGCTCCGCAATGCCTCCATCCGCGCCCGGGCTGTTTCGTCTCGGCGCGAGGCCGCCGCCGTGACCCTGGTGCCATAGGCTTGCAGGGCTCGTCGCATCTGATCCCCCGTCTTCTGCCATGGCCGCTCGAGATTGCCATCGATAGCCAGAGACGGTTCGCGTAAGCTCTCGATGAGCGCCTCCAACCGGTCTTCGGCGCTGACGCACGAAATCCGTGTCCTCGGGAGGGGCCAGCCACGCATCCAGGTCGAAGTCCGGGTCCAGGAGTCTCTCGATCCCGATACCGCTACCCCTGACATTCAGGCGTTGGCGTTCGTCGAGAACCAGAATCTGCGGACGCAAGGCCACACTGGGTGCCGAGATCTCCAGCAAGCCATAAAGAGGAGCTGTCTGCGGGAGATAGGACAGCTCGCCGGGACCCAGAATCTGCAGACAGGTCCCGAACACCGCGTCCTGGATGGCCGAGCGCGCTCGCACCCCGGGGCTTACTCGCTGCGGTTCCTCTGCGAGGATTTCCAGCAACCTCTCGACCTCACCCTTGAACTCTTCGTCACCACGCAGGCGAAACCCGTGTCGTCCCTCGCCATTCGATCCTTCGGCGTTGCCCGCCGTGCTCGAGAAACAATGGACTCGTCCCGGGTTGTGGCCTTACCTGCAAGGGATAGCCCTTGGCGATGATCTGATGATCACGGTTCTCGAAGGCCTTCGTCAGGTCGAACCGCTGCTCGACGATGCGCTGCATCCAGGGGCTCTGTGCCAACTTCAAGGCCGGCAGCATGGCATCCACGATCAAAGGACAACGGTCTCCCAGGATGTGGACCATGAACCGCGCAAAGGCCTCGCCAAAACGAACCTCCGGTGCGTACCACTGGCCAAGAGTCGTCAGCCAGTCGCCGTATCGGTCGCCGGGGATCGCCTGTCGCAGCTCGGCCAACACTCTCTTGACCTCGGGACCCAGGACACGCGAGCCCACCGGCACCAGTGGTTGTTGGTCCTCACCCAGATCGAACGTCTTCACACCCTCGGTGGTAAAGAACGTGGCCCGCGAGCTCTCCCGGAAATCATGATCCTCAGTGGCCATCCAGAACAGCGCTATGGCCGGCTCGCCCGCGGCTTCGAGACGCTCTGCCCACAGGTGGACCGCCACGGCCTTGGATAGCGTGTACAGCGGACCGCCAAAGAGTCCCGGCTGTTGACCGGTGATCACCACGCGGGTCGACGGGTCGGCCAGTCGCGCCGCGAGCTCTCGGGCCTCCGGGTGGCCATATTGGTCATTGGCCTGCCTCAGCGCCTCGGCAAGCTCCCGGCGGCCGGGAGTGGTGCCCAGGCCATCGCCCACAGGTTGACCCTCGGGGCCCAGAAAGCGAACAGGTGCCAATAGGTCCAGGTTCTCTCCCCGCAGAAAGGCCTCCGCCAGAGGTGGAAACCTCCCGGCGGCCAGGAGGTTCAGCTCCTCGAGATCAGCCGGGGTTGTGTCCGACGAGAATGAGTCGTTCGCTGTCACTTCCGAAGGGTTCTCCATGAAAATCGCCGAAGAGTTGGTCCACGATCAGACCGGCCTGGCCGAGAGATTCCTCGACCTCTTGACGAGTGTACGCCCGCACACTCTCCAGGAATGTCTGGGCCTTGTGATGTGGACTGTGCACCCGTATCCGCTTGTTGACGCGCTGGGTTCGCTCATCGAACCAACGTTCGATCTCCACCTCGTAGCCCTGCCGGTGTTGATGCTCTCGCGGTACGAGGTTGGCCACGACGAAGTCGCGGTTGAACAGATCGATGAGAAACCGCCCCGCCGGTGTCAGGACCCGCTGGATCTCGTGCAGAACCCGGGTGTTCTCGCGCTCGCTTTCGAAGTAGCCAAAAGATGTGAAGAAGTTGAGCACCCAGTCGAAAACCCCGTCGGCAAATGGCAGGCAGCACATATCGGCGGCAACGCTGGGCTGGCGAGGCGGCTCGTTCAAGAGCAGCAAAGAAAGATCCACGCCCAGGGCTCGAATCCCCCGGCGGCGCAGCGCTTGGGTGTGACGTCCGGCACCGCTGGCGAGATCCAAGACCGCGCGAGGCTCCCCATTCGAGAAGACCTCGACGACAAAGTCGACATGCGCATCCGCCTCGCCCTGGTCCCGGTGTGAGTAAAGCTCCAGGTACTCGGCGCCGAACCACTCCTTGTACCACGCCATGTCGGGAATGATACCGGCTCTGGCCCCTGTCTGGAGTGGGGTGCCATTAGAATGGCCTTGCCATGTTGACTCTCGGATCGGTGGGTGTCCATCCACCTCTGTTTCTCGCTCCCATGGCGGGAGTCACCGATCGAGATTTTCGCTTGATCGTGCGGCGGATCGGTGGCGTGGGGGTGGTGGCCATGGAGTTCGTCTCTTCTCGCGCCATCGTCGGAGGACACCCCAAGGTTGGCGACCTGATGTACTTCAGCCCTGAGGAACGCCCTCTCTCGATCCAGATCTATGGCTCCGACGTCGAGACCATGGCGCGGGCGGCCGAGGTGGTCCAACGGCTCGGAGCCGACATCTGCGACATCAACATGGGCTGCCCGGCCAACAAGGTCCTCAAGGGCTGTGCGGGAGCCGCGCTCATGGCCGATCTGCCCTTGGCCGAGAAGATGATCGCCGAGGTCCAAAGACGTCTGGAGATTCCCTTGACCGTCAAGTTCCGCCTGGGGCTGCGGGACCAGGAGACAACCTATCTGGAGTTGGGTCGGATCTGCGAAGCCAACGGTGTCGCAGCCGTGGCCATGCACCCCCGCAGCGCCAAACAGATGTTTCGTGGTGAGGCCGACTGGTCGGCCATCGCCAGGCTCAAACAGGAGCTTTCCATCCCCGTGATCGGCAACGGCGACATCCATGAGCCGGAGGATGCCCTGCGCATGATCTCTGAGACCGGCTGTGACGGGGTAATGATCGGCCGCGCCGCCACCAAGAACCCCTGGATCTTCCGTCAGATCGCGGCGCGCCTGTCGGGGAATCGAGTTCTGGAGCCCAGCCTGGAAGAGCGACGCCAACTCATTCTCGGACACTTCCGTATGGTCGCCAAGCGCGAGCACGAAAGCTTCGCTCTGCACAAGCTGCGCAAATTCACCGGTTGGTACACCCACGGCCTGCCGCACGGACGCAGACTGCGACAAAAGATCAACCAACTCCCCGATGTCGAGAGCTTCCTCATCGCTGTCGAGGAGTTCTTCGATCACCTGGAGGCGCAAGCGGCTTGATAAAACCTCTCTGCTATCTGGAGGGTCGTATCCAACCCCTGGCCACAGCTCGACTGGATCCTCTGGACCGGGGCAACCTTTTTGGCGACTCCCTTTACGAGGCTGTGAAGGTCCTCGATGGAGTCCTTCTTCATCTGCAGCCCCACCTCGACCGACTCGCCGCCGGTCTGCGACGCGTGGAAATTCCTCAGCCCGATTCCCTCCCTCAGATCTGCAGCGCGCTTGCACGGGAGTCGGAGCTCTTGGCCGGGTACCTGTACATACAGGTGAGTCGTGGGGTCCGGTCGCGGATTCTCATTCCGCCTCGCGATCTGGAGCCGACGCTTCTGGTGGTGCCTTTCGAGCTGCAGTTCGATCCGCCCGCCGGGGGTCTCAAGCGAGCTGTCACAGTCCCAGATTGGCGATGGGACTTTCGCGACATCAAGACCACGAGCCTGATGGCCACCGTCCTGGGCAAGCTCAGGGCGGGCGCCCACGAGGCTAGCGAAGTCTTGTTTGTCGGCCCAGAACAACAGCTGCGCGAAGGGGGTACCACCAACGTCTTCGTCCGACAGGCGAACGAGTGGGTGACTCACCCTACCGACGGCAGCATTCTCGAGGGCGTCACTCGCGGCTCGTTGCTGCGATCTCATGGCGGCGAAGAACATCCCGGTCATCGAGCGCACCCCCCTGCTCACCGACATGGACTCCTGGCAGGAAGCCTTCATCTGTGGCACGACCACCGGCGTGCAGCCCCTGGTCGAGATCGACGGACGTCCGATCGGGGATGGTTCTGCGGGGTCGTGGACGCGACAACTGGCCGAACTCTTCGAGGTTTTCGAGCGCCAGATGGTGGCCTCGGCCAGCGCGGCTTGATGGGGACACTCGAAATGTCCTCTCATCAACGGCAACTGTCTCGGCCTCCCGCAACGGTTCTCGAAGCGGTGGACGAAGCCGCGGAAATGTGGGGCGCCGGAGTGGCAACCGACGGATCAAGGGGGGCAGATCAGGCTTCCCGTCGTCCAGGGACTGCGTCACGGCATCGTGCAGGGAACCCTAAGCGCGGCACCCGAGGAGACCGGCACCTCCCTGCGCTTTGATGTCGAAGAGACCTCCTACACGATCAACAAGTCCGCTCTGGCGATCATGCTTCTCGGCGGAATGGGCGGTCTCACCGTCGTCTTCTGGCCACTCTCGCCGATGATTCTTCAACTCGCCCCCATCGGTGCCGTGCTCGCTCTGGTCGCCTGGTTGATGGTCGTCTCCAGGCTGCGCAACAGTGACCCCGAGGACTTCTTCGACCTGGTCGCAGACCTGTCAGAACATTTCTGAATCGCGCGATTCGGGAATCTTGCTGTCTTGTATAACGTTAGAGGAGTGGCGAGAGCCACTAGTTCTTTCTCAATTTGGGGGCGTTTCTGGCTTCGACGGGGAACAAAGTGGCCAGGAAACTGCGTGTCGTTATTTCCCCTTCGTATAGGGGAGCAACACAATTGCCAACGATAACTTGGCTTTGGCTGCTTAAGTAGCCACGTCCCGGCGAGAGCGTTGATTCGTCGCGCTCGTCGAGGGCGACGTGAAAGCGGATCAATGGGTTCGAGGTGTCTCGCGGCGAATCCGGATACTTTAGCGAGGCTGGCCGTTCACGTTGGCTGCCTTTGTCCTTAGCGTGATCGGCGAGAACTCAAGTCGAAGGCTACACACGTAGAGGTTTCCAGGACACGTTCTTCGGACGTGGGTTCGAATCCCACCGCCTCCACCATTCGTAGAATTCAAACCACCCTCCGGGCTACTGCCGGTGGGTGGTCTTTCTTTGCGAACCATGGCTCCAGCCCCAGATGGTGCAGCTCGGCCCGATGGCGGATATGATGATCCGGGCGCCTCTGGGGAGCTCGTCGCCAGGCGGAATCTCTTGCCTCTCGGTGTGACCTTTGGGGCGATTCTTCGTATAGAAGGATGAGCTAGAACTGACTACTGCCAGGAGGGGGCTCCCGATGTCCAATGTTCTCGGTTCCAAGTGTGTACAGATTCTGACGCTGGTCCTTGCGGTCGCTGTCATGACCTCCGTCCCGCCGCCAGCTGTGGGTCAAGAGCAGGTCATGAATCCCGGCAAGACCGATAAGGGTCCGGAGACGATCGAGTTGAAGGAGCTCTGGCGTGTGGGTGGATACGACGACGAGGATGTGCTGTTCGGGGTGATCACCGACATCATCGCCGACAGCGATGGCCATTTCTACATGCTGGATTCTCAACTCAATGAGGTTCAGGTCTACTCGCCGGATGGCGAATACCAGCGCACGATCGGGCGCGAGGGGGAGGGCCCAGGGGAATTCCGAGCGGCGTTCAACCTCCTGATGCTACCCAGTGGCAACATCGGGGTGCTCCAGACGTTTCCAAGCAAGATCATCGGCCTGACCCCTGATGGCGACCCCGCTGACGACTTTCAGCTGCCGGAGAACAAGGACGATTCCGGTTTCAAAGCCCTCCTCGGGGCGAGAAACGCGGGCGATCAGCTTGCCGTGGTCTTTTTCTTCACGCAGCCCTCCGAAGGCGGCTTCACCCAGCGCAATATCCTGTCGCTATTTGGCCCTGACGGGGCCAACGAGCGCCGGCTTCACACCCAGGACTCCAAGATGAGCGCCGCCGACGCGGTGTTTGCCGAGACCGAATGGGACTCATTCCGCAACCGCTGGAGCTCGGGCCCCGATGGCAAGGTGTACTCACAGGTCGATTTCGGCGAGTACAAGGTCAACGTCTGGGACTCGGACGGCAAGCTGAGCTATGTGATCAACCGGGAGTATCCGACCCACGCGCGCAACGACGAGCAGTCGGAGCGCATTCTCGAGATCTACAAGGGCTTCACCCGGCAGATCCCGTTTCCGAACATCAAGTACGAGATCGAGCCCAACTGGAACCCGATCAACTCGATCAACGCCCGAAACGACGGGACGCTCTGGGTCCAGACCAGTCGTGGCACCTGGGAGCTCGGCGAAGGGGAGCTGGGGCGGTTCGACGTATTCGACAAGGATGGCAAGCTGACGCGGCAGGTTATCCTCAAGGGGCAGGGCAATGCCCAGAAGGACGGCTACTTCTTCGTCGGTGATCGGCTCTTTGTGGTCACCGACTGGTTGAATGCGCTGATGGCGCTGCAAGGTGGCGCTGGTGTTTCAGAGGAGGTGGGCGAGGAAGCCGAACCGATGGAGATCATCTGTTATCAGCTTCCCTGAGAAGCTACATACAGTGGAATCCTCTCGAGGGGCGGTGTGATGTCGAGCTGCGCAAGATCCGTTTGGACGCTTTGGGTCCCGGTTCTCATCCTCGCTGTCTGCTGGGTAGGCTGCGGAGCGGGCGAGTCGGCGAACGAAGACCCGGCGACTGTGGAGGCCGAGAGCTCCGAAACCGAAGAGACGGCGACGGCGGAATCGCAGGAAGGCGACGAGCCGAAAGCACCCCGGCGGGAGACGTCGACCACGGTGACGACCGCTCTCGTCATGCGCCGAGACCTGGTGCTGCCCGTCAAGGCCGAGGGCAAGATCCGGGCGCGTCACACCAGCGACATCAAGTTCGAGCGCGCCGGTCGTATCAACCAGATCTACGCCCGGGAAGGCCAGCGAGTCCGCAAAGGTCAGGTTCTGGTCAGGCTCGATGATCGCGAGCTGCGACTGTCCCTCGAGGAAGCGATGTCGCGCTATCTCCAGGGCTTGGGTCAACTCGCGGTGGAAGAGGACACCTACCGCGAGAGTACGGATTCAGAGCGCACCTTGGACGAACAGAGGTCCGAACTGCAAAGACGTGAGCAAGCTGGCGAGATCACCCGCGAGGAGCGTCTCGATCTCGAGCTCGAGCTCGGAATGGCGGCGGTGCGAGACGGCGCCTACCGCCGCGAGCTACTCGAAGTCCGCAGCGGTGTCGCGGCAGCGCGGGCCGATGCCGCCCGGCTCAGAATCGAGCTCGAGCGTACCGAAGTAAGAGCACCGTTTGCCGGCGTGATCAGCGGGCTCGAGCTCAACCAGAGCGAAATCGTGCAGGTGGGTCAGACGTTCAGTCGACTGGTGGACGATGTCAACGTCGAAGCGGCGGTCGGCGTGCTCGAGAGCGACCTGTCGGTTGTCGCGGTCGGCAAACCGGCATTGCTCGAAGTGCCTGCTCTCGGGCAATCGATTCCGCTCGAGGTCGATGTGATCGATCCCGAGGTTGCAGCCGACAGTAGAACCTGCCGCGTACTGCTACGCCTCCGTAGCGACGAGCAGCGTGTCAAACCGGGGATGTTCGTACGCGCTTGGATTGCGGGCGAGGTACTCCCGGACCGACTCCTGGTACCCCGCCAGGCGATCGTGACCCGTGACGGCAGACCGGTTCTTTTCAAGGTCGAGGACGACCGGGCGCTGTGGGTCTATGTCCAGCTCGGTCGGCAGAACGATCAGCTCGTGGAAATCGAGCGGGTCGATCAGGGCGGACCACTCGATCCGGGCACCCAGGTCATTGTCAGCAACCACCTCACCATGACCCACGAAGCCAAGATCAAGGTCAAAGAGACAATTGAGGTGCCCGATCTCTGGGGGACTGCTGACAGGGGACCGGAGGGTGAGTAGGCCCGGCGCGGAGCTCGGCTAGATGCTGCGTGCTGCCCTCGAACGCCCGATCGCGGTCAGTATGCTGTTCGCAGCGCTGCTGCTCGTCGGGGGCTTGAGCTATTCGCGCCTGGCGGTGGATCTCCTGCCGTCGATTGTCTATCCGCGACTGACGGTCCTCACCGTATACGAGGATATCCCCGCCGAAGACCTCGAGCGCCTCGTCACCCAACGTCTTGAAGAGGCGATCACGGCCCAGACCGGGGTCCGCAACGTCCTCTCCAGAACTCGTGAGGGCGTGTCCATCATCACGGTGGAGTATGAGTGGGGAACGCAGATGGACTTCGCGAATCTCCACTTGCGAGAGGCGGTCGATCGAGTCGCCTTCCGGGACGATTTTCCGGAGGCCGCCGACCGGCCGGTCATTCTGCGCTGGGATCCGAGCTCGAGACCAATCAGCATTCTGGTGCTCGAGGGCTCTGGACGACTCGAGGATCTGACGGAGTTCGCCCGCGAAGTGGTGAAACCAGCTCTCGAACAGGTAGACGGCATCAGCCGGGCCGAGGTCGTTGGAGGCGCGGTCCGCGAGATTCTGATCGAGCCCGATTCCCGGAAGATGGCCGTCTACGGCATCGATGTGGAAGACATTCGTCTGGCTCTCGTGCGCAGCAATATCTCCTTTCCCGGCGGCAAGGTCCGCCAGGGACCGTTGCACCTGAGCCTGCGCATCGATGGCGAGTTCGAGCAGTTGGACGACATCGCCTCGACACACCTCGGCCTGGCTGGCCAATCGCCAGTACGGATTTCGGACGTCGCGCGGGTCGCTGACACGGTCAAGGAACCGGAGGGCGTGACACTGCTCGGCGGCAGTACGGTCGTCTCCATGCTCATCTTCAAGGAGCCCGAGGCGAACACCCTGTTCGTCTCGGAGGCTCTCGACGTGGCCCTATCGGTGGTCTCGACCGACTATTCGGACTTTCGCTACGAATTCGTCTACCGGGATGCATCGCACGTTCGGGCATCGTTCGAGGGGCTCGTGCAAGCTCTGGTACTCGGCGGAGCGCTGGCGATTCTGGTGCTTTTCGTCTTTCTCGGCGACTGGCGCAGCCCCTGGGTGGTCGGTCTCGCCATTCCGGTCTCGATCGTCATCACCTTCGGGCTGCTCTTCTTTGGCGACGTCAAGCTCAACCTGATGAGTCTGGGTGGGCTGTCGCTGGCGGCCGGCATGCTGGTCGACAACTCGATCGTGGTGATCGAGAACATCAACCGCCATCTTTCGCTGGCTCGCCAAAAGCCGGAAGAGACGTCGGATCCCGACTCTCCTCTGCAGCCTCCTCTGGGGCGACGACAGGTCGCGTTCGCCGCCTACGAGGGCACCCGTGAAGTGGCCCGGCCCGTCATGGCAGCCAGCCTGACCACGATCGCGGTCTTTTTTCCGGTGGTCTATGTTCCGGGCATCGCCGGAGCGTTCTTCCGCGACCAGGCCCTCACCGTGACCTTTTCCCTGATGGTTTCGATCGGGGTGGCCCTGCTGCTCCAACCTGTCCTTTCCGCTCGCATACTGCGCTTGCACAAAAAGGCGCCGCGCGGTCTCTTCCGGTTCTTCGCCTGGGTGCTGGAGCAGATCCACGATCTGTATCACCCGGTACTGGTGCAGGCGCTACGACATCCAGTCCTGGTGCTCACGGTAACGCTTCTGGGGCTGATCTCTGCAGGCTTCTGGGCCAAGACTCTGGATCGCAGCTTCCTTCCCGAACGCAGTCTCGGTGACGTGCGGCTCGATCTCGAGTTGCCGGCCGGAACACCCCTCGAACAGACGACGACCCAGGTTGCGGACCTGGCCAGCTTCATCAACCGGCAGGACGGCGTGCAGGTCGTCTTCAGCCAGGTGGGACAGACCGAACAAACCCTCGCCGCAGTGCAGGACTTCAGTGCGCCCAACACCGCTCGAATCCGCGTCATCCTGGAGCCGGGCCGGGGAGCCTTCGCGCGCGGCGAGGAGATTCGCGAGATCATAGCGGCTCGCCTCGGCAGCAGCGCGGAGATCGTCTACGCTTTTCGTGAAGAGGGCATCGGGCTGGGCGAGATCCTCGGCACCGGCGGCGCCGACTTCAGCCTGGGGGTGATCGCCGAGCGGCCCCGCGACGCTCTCGCAGCAGCGGACGACCTACTCCTCGAGCTGCGAACTGTCGACGGTCTGGTGGATCTGCAGATGGACCGCGTGCTCGGCACCACCAACGTTGTGGTTCGTCTCGATCGCGAAGAGATCTTGCGCCATGGTCTCGACCCTGAACGCATGGCGCGCGAGCTCCAGGCCCGAGTCGCGGGCGTCGAGGCGACGTTCTTCAACGAAGTCGACCAGCGAATCGACATCGCGATCCGGCTACCCCTGGATGAGCGCCGGAATCTCTCCTCGGCGCTGGCGACCTCGATCCGTCTCGACGGTGGCCAGACCGTGCCCCTGTCCACCTTTCTGGTGCTCGAGGAAGAACGGCCCGTGCGCGAGCTCAAGCGTCGCAACCAGCAGCGCTGGGTGACAATCTCCGGGAACCTCGAGGGACGGACCATCGAGAGCGTCTGGGAAGAGACCGAGGCGCTCGCCGAGAGCACTCTTCCCGGTGGGGTCCAGATCATCGAGGAGGGGGAGCGCAAGGAGATGCGACGCAGCTTCCGCGACCTCGGGATGGCGATGTGGCTCGCCATGCTGCTGGTCTACATGATCCTCGCCGGCCAGTTCGAATCGTTTCTCGACCCGCTCCTGATTGCTGCCGTCATCCCGATCGGGCTCGCAGGCGCCATCGTCGCCATCGGTTTGACGGGTGGCAGCCTCAACGTGTTGTCTCTTATCGGTGCGCTGGCTCTGCTCGGGATCGCGGTCAACGACGCCATCGTCAAGGTCGATACGATCCGTCGCTTGCGCGCTGCAGGCCTGCCGGGCAACGAGGCGATCCTCGAGGCCAGCCGTCTGCGTCTGCGGCCGATTCTAATGACGAGCGCCACCACCGTGCTGGCCATGATCCCCATGGCAATCGGGCTCGGCAGTGGTGAGCAGCTGCAGCGACCGCTGGCCATCACCATCATCGGAGGTCTCACGCTGACGACGCTACTGACGCTCTTCGTGACGCCGGCCCTCTATCGGGTGGCGCATCGCATCCCGCGACCGACGGGCTCATGACTCGCTTCTTTGTCCGCCATCCGGTCACGACCTGGATGATCTTCCTTGCCTTTGCGGTCCTGGCGATCTACGCGATTCCCAGGATCGAGATCGAGGCACTACCCGAAGTCGATCTGCCTTCGCTCACCGTCGTGACGCGCTGGCAAGGAGCCTCCCCAAAAGCGGTCCAGCGAGCCTTGACGCGCCCGATCGAAGAGGCGGTACGTAATGTTCACGGTGTCGAGTCGGTCAGATCGACCAGCCGGGCCAGCGAATCGCTCGTCGAGGTGGAGTTCCGCCGCGAGGTGGATCTGGACTTCGCGCGTCTCCATCTCAGCGAACAGCTCGGTGCGATCCGCCGCGACCTGCCGCTCAACGCCAGTCCGCCTGCCATCCAGCCGTTCGTGCCCGAGGAGTTCGAGACGCAGCAGTTCTTCACGTTCAGCGTCGAGTCGCCGCTGTCCCCCAACGAGCTTCGCGAGCTGGCGGAGAAGTGGATCGTGCCCCAGGTCCTGGCGATCGATGGCGTCGCCGATGCGCAGGTGCGGGGTGGCGCACGGCCGCTGCTCGAGATCGTCCTCGATCGTGATCTGCTGGACCTCTATCGAATCAGGGCCGATGAAGTCTTCGCTGCCATCAACCGGCTCGACGAGCTGGCGGGTGCCGGGGCGATCCGGGATCGCGGTCTCGAGAAACTCGTGGCGTTGCGCGAGCCTGTCGATATCGCCCGCATGGAAAGAGCGGTTGTCGGCTACCGTGGTGGCCGGGCGTTCAAGCTCGCCGAGCTCGGCAAGGTGCGCTCTTCCTACGAGGATCCTGGCTATTTCGTGCGCTCCAACGGCCACAATGTGATTCAGATCCAGGTCGAGAAGCGCAGCGGCGCCAACTCGATCGGTGTCAGCCGGGGTCTCAGAGAGGCGCTACCGCGCATCGAGGCACGCACACCCTCGGAGGTGGTGCTCGGAGTCGACGAAGACGAGGGCCAAGAGCTCGAAGACAAGCTGCGCGAGCTGGTGGGCCGCTCGATCGCGATTCTGATCCTCCTCTTTCTGCTTCTCGTCGTGAGCTTGCGGCAGGTTCAGCTGACCGGGATCGTCGTGGCCTCGATCCTCTTCTCGCTGGTGATCTGTCTGAGCCTGTTCTATTTTCTCGAGATCTCGGTCAATTTCATCACCATCAGCGGTCTGACCATCTGCTTCGGCATGCTACTCGACAACAGCATCCTGGTACTCGACGCCATTCACCGGCGTCTGGCGGGGCTCGAGCGGGCGGAGAGCGCCGGCTTGAACCGCGCCGCCCGCGGCCAGGTGGCAGCAGAAACCATCATCGCCGGGACCCAGGAAGTGCTCTTTCCCGATCCTCGCCACGACAGTGACGACGATGGTGGCTTTTGCGTCCTTCATCTTCCTGTCAGGCCGCCTGGCGCTGTACTACGTGCCCCTTGCCATCTCGATCGCGACCGCGTTGTTTGCCTCGGTCTTTGTGGCGTTTGGCTGGATTCCCGTGGTTCTGAACCAGCTCTGGGTGCCGCGCCTGCTGCGCCGCCAGAGCGATGGCGATCGGGGCCTCGACGACCAGGAGATCGATCAATTTCTGGATGACGCGCCGGATCTCAGCGTCGAACCTCGGGGTTTGCAGCGGGTGATCGGCTGGAACCTCCTGCTGTGGCCACTTCTCGTCCCGGGCTTGGCGGCGCTCTTCTACTGGGGTGTGACCGTCTACCAGGACGACGTGATCAAGGGCGGCTTCTTCCGCATGCCGGATGACGAGAAGCTGATCTTCTACATGCGCATGGCCGAGGGTACCGATGTCGAGGTGACCTCGGAGACGATGCTCCGTTTCGAGAGATCTGCTCTTGCCCGTTCACGACGGCGCCCAGATGCGCAGCACCGTCTTCGGCAGCCAGGCCTATATGGAGGTGGAATTCGACGACTATCTGCTGACAACCGGTATTCCGCTGCTGTACCGGTCGCTGCTGGTCGAGCTGGCGGACGCAGACCGGGGGGACCGCGATCTTCATCTCGGGCTTCGACGAATCGCCCTACATGAAGGGCAACCTGATGGGCTCGGGCCTCAACTCGCTCGTCAAGATCACCGGCTACAACTCCAAGCGTCTGACCGCGATCGCCGAGCAGACGTTGCGCAAGGTGGAGCGCAACCGGCGGGTGCGCAATCCCCGCATCACCGGCTCGGAGCGCTTCGGCCGGACGACCAACGAGGAGACCCTGATCTCGTTGCGCCGGGACGTGTTGGCCGACCACGGGCTGACCGTGCTCGAGGTGGTGAGCTACGGTGCGCCGCCTGCTGGGGCTCGACACACCCTGGTCGATGCTGGTCGACGGCGAGCAGGAACGCGTTCAGCTCGAGTTCCTGGGTGCCGACTCCTTCGATGTCTCGGCCCTGTTCAGCGAGGTGATCAAAGACGAGGAGGGCGCCTCGGTGCAGCTCGGCGATCTCGTCACGATCGAAACGGTGCCGCTCTCCGACGCGATCGTGCGTGAGAACCAGCGCTACTCGATGCTGGTGAACTGGGAGTACGTGGGGACGAACCACATGCGACTCTCCTATATCGAGAGCATCATCGAAACGATGGATCTGCCCTACGGCTACGCGGCGGAAGAGTCGCAACAGCAGTTCCTCACCGAGGAGGAGGAGAGCGATCTGGTGCTGACGACTGATGCTCGCCGCGATCTTCATCCTCATGGTGTTGATGGCTCTCTTCGAGAGCGCTCACGTTGCCCTTTCTGGTGCTGACTTCGCTGCCGATGGCGCTGGTGGGTGTCTTCGTCATCTTCTGGAAGACCGGCGCCGAGTTCGACTCGTCGGCCCAGATCGGGCTGGTGCTGCTCTTCGGCGTGGTGGTCAACAACGCGATTCTGCTGGTCAGTCGCTTTCGCACCGAGGTCGCGCTGATCCTCAAGGCCCGCCTGGGCGGCGATCCCGAGCGCGACGCGGCGATCTTTCCCGGCTCGCGCCGCACGCTCGGCGGTAGCCACCTGTTCTTTCTGCCGGGCAAAGAGCGGGTGCGGCTGCTCCGCCGGGCGGTGACTCACGGCACGCGTGTCCGGCTGCGCTCGATCCTGTTGACCAGCGGCACGACCATCGTCGGCTTGTTGCCGCTTCTGGTCCAGATCGAACGCATTCCTTCGAAGCTCCCATGGATCGGCGTCGAGTTGCCGTTCAAGCTGCAGTGGCTCGACACCGCGAATCAGGACATTTGGCAAAACCTCGCCCTGACCTCGATCGGCGGCCTCCTGTCGAGCACCGTGCTCATCATCCTGGTGCTCCCCGCGTTGTACTACGCCAGCGTCCGCATTGGTTGGGCAGCACGGCAGGCCGGGCTCTGGCTCGCCTCCCTGTTACCCACTGCGGCGCACCGAGCCGACTCCGCCTGATGAGCCATGCGCTGGAGTGCTCCTGCGTCCCCACCAATCTGTCGGCCTTCGGTCACCGTAAGAACGTTTCATTACGGTGGCTTCCGATTTGCATAGGCTCAAACAATATATAGTAGGCATTCCTGTACCCTGACACATCCAAGGAGAAGAGAAATGAAGAGAATGTTTGTACTTGCCGCAGCGCTTGCCGTGATGGCGACCCCGTCGATCGCCCAGAAAATCACGATCGACTATGCCCACGACTTCGACTTCAGCGGGGTCAAGACGTTCACCTATGTGGACACCGGAGACACCAACACTCCGAACGACTCTGACGAATGACCGAATCAAGAACGCCATCATCGAACAGTTGACTTCCAGCGATGACTCCCTGAAGCAGGTGGATTCCGGTGGAGATCTCTATGTGACCTACCACGTCACCACCCAAGACAACACGGTTTTCAACACCTCGAGCTTCGGCTATGACGGTTGGGGACCGGGATGGGGTGGCTACGGGGACTGGGGCTACGGCGGGTATGGCGGCATGGGCGGCATGGGCGGCTCTTCGACCACCACTGCCACGACCTACACCGAAGGCACCTTGATCATCGATGGCTATGAGCCCGGTGAGAAGAAGATGGTCTGGCGTGGAACTGGCACCGTGACCGTCAAGGACTCGCCCCAAAAGCAGGTCAAACAGATCGACAAGATCCTGACCAAGATGGGCAAGAAGTGGGACAAGATCCATACAGGCCAGGGCGAATAGCTCTCGGTTCCTGAATCCTGTTCAGTCTCGAGGCCCCTCCGATGCGGCGCTTGTGTCCGCGTCGGCGGGGCCTTCGTCTTTCAGCTTCGGCGCCAGAAACGATTCAATAGCATCGGCTGCAAGCTCATGCCCCTGTTTCGTCCAGTGGCGATCGAGCCGATAGTAGAGGTCCTCGCCGGCAGCGAGACCCTCCGCGAAAACGGGACCGAGGTCGAGAGTCGGGATGGAGTGTCGGTCCAGCAAATCGACGAAGATGCGCGTCGGAATCTCGGGATCGTACTCTTCCGCGTCGAGTGACAGGCTGGCCAGACCGGCTGCCCACCGCTCCTCGTCAACCTGGATCTCGCTGGGAATGAGAACCGCCACGACACTGAAGTCGCGCGCCTTGCCGAGGGCTTTCAACTCCTCCAGGGCACGGTCGGTCGCCTCGATCGCTGGCCCCAGGTCCGTCTGTCGCCGTCTGGCGGTAGACGCCGAACTCTTCCCGCAGCACCCTCACCTTCCACGGCTCTCCCAGCCCCATCCTGGCGCGCCAAGGGAGAAGGGACGGTTGTTCAAGAAGACTCTTCAGCAAGACATAGAGATGCGAGTGGCGATGCAGCCAAGCCTTGATTCCTCCCGCCGACTGGCCGGGTACCAGCAGGCCATCCACGATCAGTATTTCCTCCCGGTCGGGTGATGCGTCCACCAGGTCGTTCCCCTGAAAAATGGACAGGATGACCACATCAGGCTGCAGGGCGAGGCCGCGACGGGCGAGCCAACTCACCGCGTCTGGCACTCCGAAAGCCGGGATGCCCGCGTTCAAGCCTTCCGCCGGGACCCCGATCTCGGTCAACTGGTCGGCCATCACTGCGGTGAAGGTCTCGGTATCCTCCACCCCCACACCAAAGACAAACGAATCACCGATCGCCAGAAGCCGCGTCAGTCTCTCGGTCTTCTGTCCCACCTCCTCGCCACGCAAGCCTTCTGCGTTGATGCGGATCTCGTTGTCGTACTCCGCCCGGTTGTAGATGCGCCCTCGATACCCCGGTGAAAGGCGATACCGCCCGGGTGGATCCACCGTATAGAAGCCACCCGGAGTGATCACCAGCCGCGGTTGCGGTCGGACCCCTCGAACCACGAATTCTGCTGCCAGAACGCTGAGCAGCGCAGAAAGGGCCAGCATTCCCAGGGGCAGGAGGTGTTTCTTCACTCCGGGGACCTCGATTTCCACCACAGTTAACATATCAGAGCCCAGGACGACCCTTTTGGTCCATTTGGACCAATTATCATCCAAGTTTTTCCGTTTTTACTCCACTTGACTTTCTCTACCTAGAGCTATGGCGATGGACTCCTCATAGGGAGACCGCAGTGCGCCCACATCGGTAATGATGGCTGAAATCAGTTCATTCGGGGTCACGTCGAAGGCGAAATTCGCGGCATCGGCCTCGCTTGGAGTCACTTCTGTGCCAAAGACCTCCTTGACCTCCATCGGATCTCTCTCTTCGATGGGGATCTCGTGACCCGTGGGGGTCGCACCATCGATCGTCGACACCGGCGCGGCAACATAGAAGGGAACTCCGTGTCGCTCCGCTAGAACAGCCAACGGGTAGGTGCCGATCTTGTTGGCCGTATCGCCATTGGCCGCAATGCGATCGGCGCCCACCACGATCCGATCTACCAACCCCCTGGACATCAAGGAGCCGGCACTCGAGTCCGTCACCACTCGATAGGGAATCCCCAGAGACTGGAGCTCCCACGCGGTCAGTCGGGCGCCCTGCAGGAGCGGGCGGGTCTCATCGACCCAGACCATCTTCACCTTGCCCGCGGCCCAAGAGGACCGGATCACACCGAGGGCAGTGCCGTATCCCGCTGTGGCCAGGGCCCCGGTATTGCAGTGGGTCAAGACTCGATCCTCCGCCGCGAAGAGCTCCGCGCCAAAGGATCCGATGCGCCGATTCGCTTCGATGTCTGCCGCATGGACTTCGTGGGCCCACTCGAGAAGGGCCTCGATCGCCGCCTCTGGCCCTTGATCGGCTACCGCGTCGAAGACGGCTCGCCCCCGATCCAGAGCCCAGCGCAGATTCACCGCAGTCGGACGCGTTCTTCCCAGAAGCTCCGACACCTCTGAAAATCGTTTCCTGTGATCAACATCCGGTGCGCCCGAAACGAGTCCCACGACCAGCCCGTAGGCCGCCGACACTCCGATGGCGGGAGCCCCTCGGACCGAGAGACGGTAGATCGCTGCCGCTACATCCTCCGGCTGGCGGCATTCCAGCCAGACTTCCTCTTTTGGCAGTCGCGTCTGGTCGAGTAGCTGCAGATGGTCATCGATCCAGCGAATCGGCGAGAATGTCTCTTCTTGGGTGTTCATGGGACCCTATGTTATTACCCTGTTCGATCCGCGCTAGAATTTCGCCGGCCGCCACCTCTCGCTCCACTGATCTAGACACCCCGGCGGCAGACCCAAGGAGGCAACCGTGAAGGGCGACCCCAAGAACCTCGGATTTT
The DNA here is from genome assembly GCA_963719055.1 of uncultured Acidobacteriota bacterium. Lineage (GTDB taxonomy): Bacteria > Acidobacteriota > Thermoanaerobaculia > Multivoradales > JAHEKO01 > CAXMQZ01. Next base: position 78,329 of record CAVRAU010000022.1, read on the forward strand.
CCACGCGGGCGATTCACGCCGGCCAATCCCCCGATCCCACCACCGGCTCGGTAAGTGTGCCCATCTACCAGACCTCGACCTATGTGCAAGAGGAACTGGGCCAACACAAAGGCTATGAATATGCCCGGGTTCAGAACCCGACTCGCGCAGCGCTGGAAGAGAACATCGCGTCGCTGGAGGGAGGCCTCTCCGGCCACGCCTTCGCTTCCGGGATGGCAGCGATCTCGACACTGATGACCTTGGTAAAGGCCGGCGAGCATGTCGTCTGCTCCCAGAACGTCTACGGGGGCACCTATCGCTACTTCAGCCAGATCCTGGAGAACTACGACCTGAGCTTTTCCTGGGTGGACTCGACCGATCTCGACGCCGTGCGCGGCGCCATGCAGGACAACACTCGCATCGTCTATATCGAGACTCCCACCAATCCCATGATGGAGGTCACCGACCTCGCCGGGGCCGCACGCATCGCCCACGAGGGCGATGCCCTCCTGGCGGTGGATAACACGTTTCTTTCGCCCTATTTCCAGCGACCTCTGGAGCTCGGGGCCGACGTCGTCATCCACTCGACGACCAAGTTTCTCAACGGCCACAGCGACTCTGTCGGCGGGGCTCTCGTGGCTTCCCGGCCCGCAGAAAGCGACTGGTTCGCCTTTGTCCAGAAGTCGGCGGGTGGCATCCTGTCCCCGTTCGACAGTTTTCTCGTCCTGCGAGGCCTGAAGACCCTGGCCGTGCGTATGGAACGGCACGAGGCCAGTGGCCGGGCTGTCGCCGACTTTCTCGATCAACACTCGAAGGTGCAGCGCGTTCTCTATCCCGGTCTACCCAGTCACCCTGGCCATGAGCTGCAAGGAAACCAGGCGACTGGTTTTGGCGCCCTCATCACGTTCGACCTGGGCGACTATGACAAGGCCAAGGTGTTTCTGGACACCCTGCAAGTCATGAGCCTGGCGGAGAGTCTGGGTGGGGTAGAGACCCTCATCTCTCACCCGGCGTCCATGACCCATGCCTCGGTTCCACCCGCCGACCGGGAACGGCTCGGAATGACCGCCGGGGTCGTCAGGGTCTCGGTGGGTCTCGAGGACCTCGAGGATCTCATCGGCGACTTGACTACGGCCCTGGCCGCGATCTGAGAGCCCGCTACCTGTCTTCCTGCGCCTCGTCGAGCTCCTGCACCGACGCTGCAGGCATAGATCCAGTGCAGAAAGCCTTCCTCGCCCCTCTTGATATCGAAGGCCAGGATCTCGGGCAGCTCGTAGCTGTGAAGCTCCTTGATCGCCGCCTCGATTGCCTCGTACTCCGCTGCCATCGCTTTGATGATCAGCATGAATTCGCTGTCCGTGCAGATCTTGCCCTGCCAACGATAGACAGAACGATGAATCGGCAGGATGTTGACGCAACACGAATGACGGCGCTCGACGAGCTCCTGCGCCAGCGTGTTCGCCTCTTCTTCTGTTCCTACGGTCGTAACTACGAGTATTGCTTGCACGGCTGAAGACGTTACTCCAGTCCGCCGGCTACCGTCAACGTTCGAAACGCACCGCTTCTACTGCCATTCTTCGGTCTCTGGGTCGTATCGCATGATTCTCACCTTGCCCGTGCGACCAAAAACGCGCACCACTGACAGCAGATAGCGACCATCGGTCAGGTAGAGGGATCCCGGGGTCGAGCCTCCCAGGTGGTTGAAGGAGGCGATGTCCGAGCGATTGAAGCGGATCGGGTCGTCCAACCTGTCGAGCCGGCGACCGGGGTCGCTCGGGTCCCGGGGTGCCGGCCCCGGAGGAAAGCCGAATCGAGCAAACGAGCCAAAGTGCGCCAACTGGCGGGGGGGACCGATCGCGGGGTCGACGCCTGAGTCGATATCGGCCGTGAGGACGCCATCGCCATCCCCGTCTCGATGGAGCGTAAAGGTGGTACCCGTCTCTACCCCCGGCCTGAACTTGACACCGACTTTCGTGCTGTGTCGGACGGCATACGAGCGTGCCAGCCTCAGCACGCCCACAAGCTCGTGAGTCGCCAGATCCATCTTCAGGTGGCGACTCCAGTCCAACACGCGTGGAATTCCGATCGTGGCTATCGTAGACAGAATTGCCAGCACTACCAGAAGCTCGTAGAGCTGAAACCCCCACTCCGTGCGCACCGGCGACGCCCTGCGGGTGCCGGCTCCGACAGCCGACACCCGCACCGACTCGAGCCGGTATCCAGAGATCAGGGCTCTTTCGATTGAGCTTTTGGCACCCGGACTTTCTCGACCAGGGTGGTCTCGCCGGAAATGGCCACATACGGTTTGATCAACTCGAAGGTCTTCTCGCCCACGCCCCGCACCAGCATCAGATCCTCCGCGGCTTTGAACTGACCGTTCTGTTCGCGAAACTCCACGATGCGCTGCGCTACCGAGGGACCCACTTTCGGTAGCAACATGAGGGCCTCGGTATCGGCGGTGTTGATGTTGACCACCGCCTTGCCTTCTGCCGCAATGGCCGGTCCTCCGGCCAGCAAGAGGGTCGCCAGAACCCATACACCTACGATTCTCTTTTGTTGCGCCATGATCTGCTCCTTCTCTCTTTAAGTTGGATATGAGGCCGGGATGGACAGCCTGTCGGTTCCTCTCCGCGGCCGGTGCTTCATGCCTGCCGTTTGTTGTGTGTCGCCCCTGTCTCGACTCGCGCACACCCCCTTTCTCCGGTTGATTGGTCACGAGCGAGACTCTTCTCAAAGAGCTTGCCAAGTCCCATGAGGTGGGCTAAGTAGCTGATACAAAAGAGCTTATTGGCCTAATCGAGGTGCCGCCGCGGGAGTGATCGTGTCAAGAGGTTCTGCGCGGGGGTGGTCTGTCTCCAACATCGAGGATGGCAACTCCCACCGAGCGTCAACGGAGAGTGGAGGGCCCTTCCGGGCCGCAAGAACTCTTGACAACCGCACGATTCCTTCCGTCCCCAGCGCGAACCCCTGGCCGTCCATATCGCCTCGGCCTCATATGGTGGTGGCCATCGGCACCCCAGTTGCATTAGATTAGGGCGCTTATGGCGAAGAGAAGCACATTTCGGGAATATCTGGAGGCTCTGATCATCGCCGGGATCTTTCTCGGCTTCACCAATACCTTTGTGGTAAAGACGTTTTTCATTCCCAGTGCCTCCATGGAGGAGACGCTTCTGATCGGCGATCACCTGTTTGTGAATCGCTTCGTCTTCGGCCCGTCTTCGTCATCGGTCGAAGAAGCCCTCCTGCCCTTGCGGCCGGTGCAGCGGGGCGACATCGTCATCTTTCGCTCCCCGGAGCGACCCAGGGTCGACATGGTCAAACGTTGTGTCGGGTTACCCGGTGACGTGATCGAGGTCGTCGAGAAGAATCTCCATGTCAACGGCAACAAGGTGGATGACGACACCTACACCTGGCATCGGGATTCCCGTGTCTTTCCGAACCGCTCCTCGATTCCCGATCAGGCCCGGATGCGCGACAACTTCGGACCCTACACGGTTCCTGACGATCACTACTTCTGTCTCGGGGACAATCGGGATCAATCCTACGATTCCCGGTTCTGGGGCCCGGTTCCCGCCCACTATGTCAAGGGACGTGCCTTCATGATCTATTGGTCCTTTGCCGGTGAGACCTCGGACGGGGTCTGGCGCGGTTGGGGTCACAAGCTTCGGCACCTCGGAAGAACTGCCCTGGGGTTCTTTCAGCAGTCCCGCTGGGGTCGCACTTTCCACGTCATTCACTAGCCGCGGATCCGGAGATGGCCGACACGAGATCACTCTTGCGTGAGTACCTCGAGGTGCTGCTCATCACTCTGATCTTCGCCATCTTCGCCCGCACCTTCACCGTGCAGGCCTTCAAGATCCCGACGGGATCCATGGAAGAGAACCTGCTTGTCGGGGATCACATCCTGGTCAACAAGTTCATCTATGGGCCTTCGCTCTCGGCCCTGGAGGCGACGTTGCTGCCGACCCATCCGGTCCGGCGCGGCGATGTGGTGGTGTTCAAATTCCCCGAGAATCCCCAGCGAGACTTCATCAAGCGCTGCATCGGTCTGCCGGGTGACGAGATCGAGATCGTTGACAAGACTCTGTTTGTCAACGGCCAGAAGGTCGCAGACCAGGAATACACCTACCGCCTGGATCCACGGATCTATCCCCGGTCCGTCTTCCTCCACGACAGCTATCGAGACCGGGACAACTTCGGCCCCACGACCGTGCCCGAGGGTCACTACTTCTTCATGGGAGATAACCGGGACAACTCCAACGATTCCCGCTTCTGGGGCGCCGTGCCTGCCGATTTGATCAAGGGGCGGGCCTTTCTGGTCTATTGGTCTTTCGAAGATGGCCGCGAATCCGTGGACTGGCCTGGGTACCAAGGGAGGGCCAAACAGCTCGCCAATGTCTTTCTGCGTTTCTTCACCAACACCCGCTGGGAGCGGAGTTTCAACATCGTAAAGTGAGGGTCGTGGGGTAATATCGCTGATGTTCGGGATCAAGAACTGATTGGAGAATCAAATGGCTCGACTACAAGCCCGCTGCGGTCAAGGGAAAATCGGCTGCATCCTCTGGTTGCTGGTTCTGCTCGCGGTGGTGGGTATCGCTGCCAAGCTGATCCCCGTCAAGATCCGCTCCGCCGAGCTCTACGACTTCATGGAAGAGCAAGCAATGTTTGCTGCCAGGACAAAACCCGAAGAGCTCAAGAAACGCATCCTGCGCCGGGCCGAAGAGCTCGAGCTTCCTCTCACCAAGAAGAATCTCGTCGTCGAGCGCCGGGCCGGCAGGGTCAGAATGAGGGCCACCTACACCGTCCTTATCGAGCTGCCGGGCTATACCATCGAGTGGCCCTTCGAGCACATCCTCGATCGACCCGTCTTTATCGTCTAGGCGCGCGCCGGCCTAGAAACGACCCATTTCCCGGGCCAACGCCTCCAGCGCCCTTTCCGGATCCGCGGCTCGGGTCACGGGCCGCCCCACCACCAATAGGTCCGCACCCCCCTGCATGGCCTGGCTCGGGGTCGCTGTCCTTCGTTGGTCGTGGGTATCCTCCTCACCCATCCGAATTCCGGGTGTCACCAGCAGGAACGGCTTCGGGTTCTCGGTTCGCAGGTCAGACAACTCCAATGGCGAGCAGACCACACCAGCACACCCGGCTCGGCGAGCCATCGCAGCCCACCTCTTGACTCGCCGGGTGCCGTCGCCCGGCAGGTCCAGTGTCACCAGCGCCCCACGATCGAGATGGGTCAACAAGGTCACCGCAAGCAGCTTGAGCGAGTCGCCGGCGGCGGACTGAGCCGCCTCGAGCATCGCTGGGCCCCCGGCGCAGTGGACCGTCACGTAGTCCGCGCCCTGATCTCGTGCAGCAACCACTGCTCCATGGGTGGTATTGGGAATGTCGTGGAGCTTGAGATCCAGGAAAAGACTGTTGGCATCCCTGCGGGCAACCTCTACGGCTCGCAGACCCCAGCGTGTGAAGGCTTCGAGCCCGACTTTCAGCACCCCGACCCGGGGACCAAAGAATCTGCACCAACGCAGATAGGTGGGCCAGTCCGACGTGTCGAGCGCCAAAGCCAACCGCCTGAGACTGTCGTTCAACATGGTGTTCTCGCTCTCTTCCGCCCAGAACCGGTGCCACCCCAAAGGTGCCAGCCGATTCTTGGAACCATTAAATGGACTTAGTCTTTCAATTTGAGCAACTCTTGGTTATCGAAGTGGACAAATAGTGCAGACAAGTTTTCCCTTGTTTCCATCCTGTGGACAATTCTCCTAATCAAGGTCGACTCCGATCGCTTCTTTCACGGTTCCGATCCCGTCTTTCTCCATCAACTCCAAGAGGCCGCGAAGTATCCGGCTCACCAACATGGGACCTTCGTAGATCATGGCCGTATACAACTGCACCAGGCTCGCTCCCGCCTTGAGGCGTGAGTAGACGTCGGTCGCCGACTCGACACCACCCACGCTGATCAGATGACCTCGGCCATCCAGGTGTCGAGCCACCAGTTGTAGCACCTCGAAACTCCTTCGGCGCAGGACTCGACCGCTCAAACCTCCTCGGGCCTCTACTCCTGGCAACAACGAGTAGTCGATCGTGGTGTTGGTGACGACGATTCCGGCTGCTCCAGCCTCGACCGATGCCAGTGACAACTCCACTGCTTCTCTGTCTTCCAAGTCCGGAGCCAGTTTTACCAGAACGGGCTTGGCGGTTCTCTCCCGACACCTCTTGACGAGATCAACAACCGTTTCCTGACGCTGCATATCACGCAGACCCGGGGTGTTGGGTGAAGAGACATTGATGACCAGATAGCTCGAGAACTCTGCCAGTTTGTCCACGAGTGTTTCGTAGTCCCGAAAGGCTTCCCCTTCGGTCGTGTTCTTGTTCTTCCCAATATTGATTCCGAGTGGCAACGGATTAGGCGCCTGCTGTCGCAATTCGTTGGCCATGGCGACGCCGCCGGAATTGTTGAAACCCAAGGCATTCTGTAACGATCGCTGCTCGGCATGCCGAAAAACTCGTGGCTTGGGATTGCCGCGCTGCGGCATGGGGGTTACGGTTCCAACCTCGAGAAACCCGAACCCCAACGCGGCCATGGCATGAACGACCTGGGCGTTCTTGTCGTAACCTGCTGCCAAACCTACCGGGTTTGGGAATGGCTCATCCCAGAGCGTCTGTTCCAGTCGTGGATCCAGGACGACACACCGCTGCCTCAGCCACCAGAGCGGGAACCCAAGGGCCTGGGCAAGTCTCATGGCATCAATAGCCCTGTCGTGGGCATTCTCCGGTTCCAGCCGGAGGAGGGATCTGTGAAGAGCGTCTAGACCCAGCACCGTGGGGTTCCTCGAATCCTTTGCTACTATCTGGCGGATGATCTGGGTTGGGCTGTCTTTCCCCAGCGGACCGCCCACCCCGCCGGAACTCTAGCAAAGGCATTCAGGCCCGTCCACGAGCCCAACACCGTGCGAGAGACTCTAAACTCTCCAGACCTCACCCGCCACGACCGTGGTTGGCGAATCCTGGGCCTGAATCTTCTTCCTGGGCTCCTGGCTGGCGCGCACGCCGCCAACCAACTCTTCTTCCTCAACCCTGATTTGCCATTCGCCCCACGCACCCTGATGCGGGTCGGCCTGGTCTATGCGGCCATTGGCGGAATCTTTTCCCTCCTTCTTTTGACGCCCATCACCTGGGGGCGGGGCGCTCGCGTTCAACGACTGCTTCCGTGGGCCACGACGTTTGTCCTCGCCGTTGTCGCCATCACCGACTTCGTCTTCGCTTCTCGGTATTCATACTACTTACCTCCAGGAATCAACCGCCGAATGATCAAGGCGGCCCTGTGGTTGACCCTGGTGTCGTTGATCTTCTTCTACACGGCGCTACTTCATACATTACACAGAAGACCCTATAGTCTCCGTAGTCGACTGGGGTTGATCTTTCTTGCCCTGGCATCCATCTACGTCATGGCTGAACGTCGGGAAGCCTTCAACCCGACCTCTGGGCCTGCGCCCCTGCCATCGGCGGTGGAGCTGGATCAGCGCCCAACTCTCTACGTTGTGGGGCTCGGAGGTGCCTCCCTCGACGCCATCCTGCCCCTGGCGACACAGGGGCGCTTGCCGTTCTTCGCTCGCCTTCTCGAAGAAGGGGTGTACGCGCGCCCCAAGAGCTTGGCCCCAGTACAAGGAGAGGCTCTCTGGACAACCCTGGCAACGGGTCGGTTGCCCTACAAACACGGCATCGTCAGCAATCAGTTGTATCCAGCCGGCCTGGTGGCGCAGGACGGGTGGGTGAGCATGCTGCCGACACGGATCGGAACCCTGCTCTGGCAAACCCTGACAACCCCAAAGCTCATCGATGCGACTCATCGCCAGACGGTAGCGATCTGGGATGTCCTCGACAGACTTCGGTTCAAGACCGGGTTGGTCGGTTGGCCTGTCACCGATCCGGTTCCCGAAGAGAGCTCCTTCGGCTTCTCTCATCGATATTTCCAGGGGTTCTTCAAGGCCCCAATGGCACAACCGGGAGAGTTGGCAGAGCGCGGGGTTCTCTTCAAGGTCGATCCCGAGGAAATCGACCCGGTGCTATTGGAGGACCTGGCGGACCGGGTCCCCTACGTCTTCTTGCAGGATCTGGCGGAAGATCTCTGGAGAGAATCATTGACCCTGTTCCTGCTCGAGCAGCAGCCGGAAGTCCAGGCGAACTTCATCATGTTGCCGGGCCTCGCCCGTGTTTCGAGTCGCAACTACGGGGGGTTCGCCGCAGTTCAGTTCTCCGGCGTGCGCCGCGAGCCCTACCTGGGGGCGGCCCAACGCCTCTCGGTCTACTATCGTCACCTCGACCAGTTCTTGGCTGCTCTATGGCAGCGCGACACTGGGCCCAAGATTCTCGCCGTTGTGTCAGCCTACGGATTCGAGGCGCCAGAGGGTTGGCGTCGTCTGCGAGCCGTGATTACCGGGCGGCGAACCAACGGCCTCTACCAGCAGGCCCCAGATGGACTCTTCTTCTTATTGGGGGATGGAATCCGCCAAGGAGAGTTCTTGGAGGATGTTCAACTGGTGGACATCATGCCCACGCTTCTCTATTCCCTCGGCTTCCCCATCGCCCGCGACCTGGATGGCCGGGTGCTCACCGGCGCTTTCTCCAGCTCGTTTCTGGCTCGCCATCCATTGACGGTGGTACCGTCGTATGAGACGTTGTTGCCCCCGGATGACGCGATGTCGTATCCACTCATTATTCACTGACCCGGCCCGAGTCCATGACACAGCGCCCCTGAAAGTGCGCTCCCTCTTCAATCAGGAGAGCGGGAGTCTCGACATCCGCTTCCACTCTGGCTCCGGGCGCTATCTCGATCCTCTCGGCCTGAACAGAGCCCCGAACTGTCCCTGAGACGAAGAGCCGCCGAACCTTGATGTCTCCCTCCACCGTACTTTCTCGGCCGACGATCAAATCCCCTTCCGAGAGGACTCTACCCACCAGTCGTCCGTCCAGTCGAAACGTGTCCTTGAAATGCAAGTCCCCCTCGATCCTGGAGCCCTCGTCGAGGAAACCGTTCAACTCGCCCACGGCTTCGCTCTTGCGGCTCACTCGTGACCCTCGACAGAAAGCAGCAAGTCGTAGAGTCGCATCAATTCCTCTTCCGAATGAAATTGAATCTGCAACGCGCCACCGGCTCCTTTTCGGCGAATCTCGACCTTCGTCTGCAGCCGGCGGGTAAGCCTCTCTGCTGCGGCTGCGGTATCAGGATCCATCCCTTTTTGCGCTCTCTTCTTGCGGGGCTTCCGCTCGCCGCTCGTCAACGCCTCGACCTGGCGCGCCGACAGACCTTCGGCGAGCGTACGCTTGGCCAACTTCAACTGCTCCTCCGGGTCCTGGATCCCCAAAAGGGGTCGCGCCTGACCGGCGGTCAAGCTCCCATCCCGCATCATGTCCTGGATCTCTTCGGGCAAACCAAGGAGCCTCAGGGCGTTGCTGATCGCGGCTCGGCTGCGGCCCACCTGAACACCTATCTGCTCCTGTGAAAGCCCAAAGGCTTGTTGCAGGGAACGAAAGGCCTCCGCTTCTTCGATGGCATTGAGATCGGCCCTTTGCAGGTTTTCTACCAGCGCCAGTTCCAGTAGCTGACGATCATCATCGACGCTTTTGACGACCACAGGCACCTCTTCCAGCCCGGCCCGTTGGGCCGCTCGCCACCGGCGTTCGCCTGCAATAATGGTGTAGCTCTCGCCTTCGCCAGGGGTGACGACGACTGGCTGCACGATCCCCTGCTGCCGGATGGACTCCGTCAACTCCTCCATTCCTGTATCGTTGAAATCACTGCGTGGCTGAAAACGGTTCGGAGACAGGCGGGACACCGATATCGTCTGGACCCCAACTGCCTCTTTTGTTTCCAACAGCGCGTCCAGGCCGCGGCCCAGACCTCCTCGCTTCTTGATCATGTCGCTCTCCTCAGGTTGGGTCGCCAACCCTTGCTCGGCCCAGCATCTCTCGGGCCAAGGCCATATAGGCCTGCGCACCCCTGCTCTTGATGTCATACGCCAGAACCGGGACCCCGTAACTCGGGGCCTCCGCCAACCGGACATTTCTCGGCACGATGGTGTGGTAGACCAGGTTGGAGAAGTGCTCGCGTACTTCCTTCGCCACATCCTTCGACAAGTTTGTGCGCTCATCGTGCATGGTCAGGACTATCCCCGCGATCGATAGTCTCGGGTTCATCGTCACCTTGACTCGTCGGATCGTAGAGACCAGAGCGCTGATCCCCTCGAGAGCAAAGAACTCGCACTGCAGTGGCACCACCACCCCATCCGCCGCCACCAGGGCATTGATCGTCAAGTGCCCCAGTGATGGAGGACAGTCGACCAGTATCACGGAATAGTCCTCGCGTACGGCATTCAACGCCCTTGCCAGTCGCCACTGCCACCCCTGCAAACCCACGAATTCCACTTCCACCCCGACCAGGTCCCGGCCCGCTGGAATCACATCGAGAAAAGGAAAGCCCGTGGGCTGTGGGGCCTCGCGGGGATCCACCTCATCCGTCAGGACATGGTAAAGGTGGGTCTCGTCGACCTCAACGCCCAAGCCTCTCGTGGCGTTCCCCTGCGGGTCGCAATCCACCAGTAGAACCTTCTTTTCCAAAACCGCCATGGCTGCTCCAAGATTGATCGCGGTCGTGGTCTTACCCACTCCGCCTTTCTGGTTGGCAATGGCTAGGATTCTATTCATTCGTCCCTTCAAGGCATCGGAGGTCTTGATGATCTGGACTATGCGCCGGTTGATCGAGCCCGCCAGATGAATCTCTTGCTTGATCCGCAACGAGCTCGGTAGGGCTGGATTCTCGGCGCCGCCCCACAGTAGTAGAGAGCCGCCGATGACCAGCCTTGGAAGCAGCGCGGGCAACCCCAGGTCTTCGAATCGTACTGCTCGAGTGGTGATCCAGTCGATTCGCTGCGGCAATCCCTCGATTGGCGTGGCGCCGACTCTAGCATTCAGGCATTGGCTCGACAAAGCCGCTGAACGACAAACCGACTTGAGAAACGACCACTTGCGACCGTTAGCCTCGACCAGGGTGACGCCCACCTGAGGACGGGCCACCGCGAGAACAAACCCCGGAAAGCCGGCTCCTGAACCAAGATCCAGAATCACCCCCTGCCGTTTCGACAAAAGAGGCAACGCCGCAAGAGACTCTCCATAATGCCGCTCGACAACCATATCGGCTCCTACTGGGCCAACAAGCGAAATCCGAGAGTTCCACCGGCGCAACTCGGAGTAGTGTCGATAGAGACTCTCACTCTGGGTCTCCAACAACAACTCAGGACTGCACGCGCTCAGCCGCGCCACAAACTCTTGCCGATCGATTTCAGGAAGCTCTACACCCACGGGCCCATTCTGTGCCAAATCAACCCCCGAGAACAGCCCACGACCTCCACATACAGGCCAAATCGATCTAGAATGTTCCACGTGATACCCGACGGTGAAACAACACCCCCATCCACACTGCGGGCTTCACGGGAAACATGACGGTGAAACAACCTTGGCCCTGGACGGAGTTCGAGATCGGGATGCTTCTCGGAGTGCTGATTGGGGAGGGGCACTTTGGTGGAGATGGACGCCAGCCCCATGTCACCCTGCGGATGCACACCGATCACGAAGCCTTGTTTCGATGGCTGGAGAAGACCTTCCCCGGCGGTCGCCTCTATGGGCCTTATCACCACGGGGGACGACACTACTTTCAGTGGATGGCCCGGGGAGTCTTCCTGCGAGAAGAGTTGGTGCCGCTGCTCGAGCAGTTTCTCACCGCCGAGCTCGACAACAAGGCCTTCACCCGCTTTCAGGCCATGAAGGAACGCTACAGGCTCTGAGTGTCAGTAACGATCGAATCCCCGCGGACGCCGCATCGCCGGGCTGATGGTCACACGCTTGAAAAAGCCCTTGCCCAGGCTTTCGGTCAAGACGTCTTTGTTGTCGACCAGGGTGACGTGGATGATGCGTCTCTCCGCGGGGTTCATGGGCGGCAACGTTCGCGGCCGCTGACGGTCGAGAACTTCCTGTGCTGCTTCCTTGGCCAATCTCTCGAGCTCGACCTCGCGGCCAGCGTGAAACTCCTCCGAGTCCACATGACACGGAATCGAGCGACCCGTGTAGCCACGAATCAGGCGTGGTAGAAGATGTTGAATCGCCAGCAGGAGGTTACCTCGATCCTCTACGAGTCGATCTCGATCCGGGCCCGTCAGCTCGATTTCGATTTGACCCTCACCCTCGCTCACCTCGACCACCAGATCCAACTTGGCAAAACCCATGAGCTCCTCGAGGCCGCGCCGGGCAGCGTCCATCAGGTCGGCTGTTGGTTCTTGTGCTTGAAACCCGCCTTCTCTCGGTTTGGGTGATTCGTCAAGCTCCGGCTCTCTCGCCTCTGGCTGCACCTCGGCTTCCACCTCGGCTTCCACCTCGGCTTTCACCTCGGGCTCGACATCGGGCTCGGGCTCGGGCTCGGAGAACTCTTCAGCTCTCGACGGTTCTTCCTCGGTTATGAACGACGAGGACTCGGTGCTGGCGTCGGGGGTCTCCATCACCCCGGAAGCGATCTCTTCCTCCACCGGCGCCGGCTTGTCCTCCACAATCGGGGCCTCGGCTGGAGCCGTGCGCGGAGAGTCGGGATCGACGACGATCACGACACCCTTGCGGGCCTTGATGAAGCCATGGCGCTTTTCGATCTTGCGGTAGGCCACCTCTTCAGGCTGGATGTCGTGGTGGCGGGCCGCCTGCATCAAGGCGATTTCCAGGGTGTTGCCAGAGAAGTACTTGCGTCCTGTCGTCATTCCTTTTTCTTACCTCCCTTGCCACGGGAACCACCGGTGGACTGTTTGGCCGCCTCGGCCTTGGCCTCCCGCATTCGCTTATATAAATACTGCTGCCCAATGCCCAACACATTGTTTGTCAACCAGTAGAGCACCAGACCGCTGGGAAAACCGAGAAAGAGTATCGTGAAGAAGATGGGCATCAAGGCAAACATCCGCCGTTGCATCGGGTCGCCCGCCGCCGGGGTCATCTTCTGTTGTAGAAACTGAGTGGCACCCATGACGATGGGCAGCACATACAGGGGGTCTTTTGCCGATAAGTCGGTAATCCAGAGAATCCAGGGCGCGTGCCGAATCTCGATAGACGCCGACAAGATGTTGTAGAAGGCGAACAACACGGGAATCTGCAGCAACATCGGCAGGCAGCCGCCCGCTGGATTCACGCCCTCCGTCTTGTACAGGGCCATTGTCTCTTCGTTCATCTTGCGCTGCATTTCCGGATTCGGTCGCCCCTGCTTGTCTTTGAGCTTCGAGCGGTACTTCTGCCGGATGGCCTGAACTTTCGGGTTGATCTCCTGCATCTTCTGCATGGAGACCGTGCTCTTGTGGGTCAACGGGAAGAGAATCAAGCGAATGAGAATGGTCATCAAGATGATCGCCCAACCGTAGTTGGCCACCACGTTGTCGTGAATCCAGCGCAGACCCCAGAGCAGGGGCAAGGACAGGAACTTGAACCACCCCAGTCGTATCGTTTCTTCAAGACCATAGGGAAGGGCGGCCAGGCGCTCGAATTCCTTGGCCCCCAGATAGGCCGTCATTCGAAGTTGGTTGCCCTGAGGCTGCAAAAACAAATAGAGCTCTCGCCCCATATCTTGTTCCACTTCACCCAATTCCTCGAGATCCCGAAAGGGCCGAAACATCGTCGTTCCCTCGTCGCCACCCGGAATCACCACGACGGGTTGGACAACCACGGCCTCGAGGCCCTCTTGCGGCACGACGGCGGTCAGAAAGTAGGAATCATCGAGACCCACCCACTGGAGGCCGATAGCGGAGAGCCCCTCGGGGGCCTTCACCCGCGCCGGATCGACCCGCTCGACACCCTCGGCGTGTCGGTAGACAGCAGAGCGTCGGGCAAAGCGGTTGTCCATCTCCGCCGAACTGGGATTGCGCACCCCCGGGCCCAGAACCACCGCCCACGGCAACTCTGTTGCCGCGTCGATCTCTACACCCAGCAGGCCGTTCGGTTGGAAGGCAAAGCGCTTTTCCACTCGGCCCTCGGCGCCTTGATACAGGAATACAACGGTCTCCTGGCCAAAATCCCCGGACTCTCTCTGCACCCTGAAGAGCACATCATTGAGGGCCGAGGACGCCCCGTCGAGGGTGGCAAAACCAAAGAGGTGGGGATCTCGCGCTCGCGCCCGGACCAGATCCACGGGCCCACCATCCGAGTTCCTGTGCTCGAGGAGTTGAAACGAGACGAGTTGCGCTCCTCGGCTCGTGAACTCGGCCCTGTAGATGTCCCCTGTGACGACGACTCGCTCTTCAGCCACCCCCACTACGGTCTCGAGTTCGACCGGCACCGCCGGAGGCGGTGTCTGGGAGACCTCTGCGGTGGTGGCGAGGGTGGAACTCTCTGTCACCACCACCTCGGGCGGGGGAGGCGCCGCACTTGGAACTGGCTGTTCTGCCGCTTCAATCTCGGGTGTCGGTTGCTCGACGGGTCTTTCTGGCTCGGGCGGGGGAAAGAAGTACGACCAGGAGATCATGATCCCCAGGGAAAGAAGCGCAGCGATGAAAAGTCGGCGTGTGTCCAAAACTCGTCTATTCCCCCGGTGCCCCTCAAGGCATGTCTGTACCGCCGTGGCTCCAGGGGCCACAACGTAAGATTCTGCCCATTCCCTTCAAGGAGCCCCGTAGTAGACCGTATTTCAGAATCGCCATGCGCGTGTACTCAGAACAGGTTGGAGTGAAACGACAGGCTTGCGGAAGAAGTGGCGAGAGCCATCGCTTGTAAGCAACCAATAACGCCGCTGCGCCCCGACTCAGCCTGCCTGGCGTTCGCCTGGAATCAGCTGCTGTAGAAGGCGTTGAATCTCCGTCTCCAGCGCGGTGAAGTCCGCCTCTCTGGCCCTCGGTTTTGCATGCAGCAGAAGGTCGTAGGCCGGCAGTTGCCGCCGCTGGCTCCATCGACGATAAATCTCCCTTATCCGGCGTTTGATCTTGTGACGCACCACCGCGCCACCCACCTTGCGGGTGACGGTGATACCCAACCGTGGACCCATCGCTTCTGGCCCACGCTCCACAACGTACAAGGTTACCAATCGACCGTATTGGCGGCGTCCCCGCTCGTAGCAGCGCAGGAAATCGGCTCGTCTTCGTAGCCTCTCCTCGGGTAGCAGTGACTCCCCATGAATGCGGGAGACCTGCCGGTTGGGCATCTACTAGACACTCAGGCGCGCGCGGCCCTTCTTGCGGCGCCGATTGATGATGGCTCTGCCCTGGCGGGTGCGCATGCGAAGCCGAAAGCCGTGGGTTCGCTTCCGACGACGATTGTTCGGTTGGAATGTTCTTTTCACTGTTTCTATCCGTGCTTCTGGTCGACTGCTCTCGCCTCAGAGGAAAACCGTGCGGCAGCCGCCTAAATTCCGAAGACGCAATACCTTACTCAAATCGGGAGTGCCGGTCAAGGTAGACCGGAAATGGCGGAGAGGGTGGGATTCGAACCCACGGACCGCGTGAACGGTCAACGGTTTTCGAGACCGCCCCATTCGACCACTCTGGCACCTCTCCGCATAATGAACCTGTTCGACCAGCGCAGGGGCCGGCCATGTGTAGCCTCGGTGCCTCTGTGCCCGAGGATCGACAATGGCGGAGAGGGAGGGATTCGAACCCACGGTTGAGTTTCCCCAACACACGCTTTCCAGGCGTGCACCTTCGGCCGCTCGGTCACCTCTCCGTCAAATCTGTTCGGTCAAAGAACCACTCGGGGGTCGGCCCGGACAGGCCTACCCTTACCGATCCCGGCGAAGACTAGCAAAGAATTGACGGAGAAGGGTGCCCGATTCCTCGGCCAGGATTCCTTCGACGACCTCGAGGCGATGATTGAGCCTCACGTCTTGAACGAGATTCCCCAAGCTGCCGCAGAAACCCGCCTTCGGGTCGCGAGCCGCAAAGACCAAGCGTTCGACGCGACTATTGACCAAGGCTCCGGCGCACATGGCACAGGGCTCCAGGGTCACATAGAGATCGCAACCGACCAGTCGCCAGCCGCCGATCTCTTGCGCCGCTTGTCGTATGGCCAGAATCTCCGCATGCGCGAGCGGGTCGCCATCGCTTTCTCGCCGATTGAACCCGCGCCCGATGATCTCCTCGCCGCGGACAACGACCGCGCCAATTGGAACCTCGCCTTTGGCCGCCGCTTTGCGAGCCTCCAGCAGCGCTTCTTGCATCCAGACAGCGTCGTCCATCGTCAAGTTCAGACCGCCTCACGTGGGCATTTCTCGTCTTCGGTTGGCACTCTGAGGTCTCTCCTGTACCCGGTGGCGGCGCCCTCTCGGTATGTTAGCAAGGCCCTGCCGGCTCATCTTTACATCGCCCGGGGCAGCGCGTAGCATGGAGCTTGGCAGAGGCTAACGAAGGGTTCGGGTCCTGTGCACTGGCCGATACCGAACCTCGTCAGGCCCGGAAGGGAGCAGCGATAAGGCATCCGCGCCGGGTGCCGCAGACAAGCCGGAACCCTTCGTCGGTCTCTGCCCATGGTTTCTTCTGCTCAGATATGACCTATCAGGTACTCGCACGCAAGTGGCGCCCGCAGGATTTCTCCAGCGTCGTCGGCCAGGAATCCACCGTAACCGGGCTTCGCAACGCCCTCCAGGAAGGCCGAATCGCCCAGGCCTATCTGTTTTCGGGGATTCGGGGGGTCGGCAAGACCAGTGTGGCGAGGGTGCTGGCCAAGGCCCTCAATTGTGAGAACGGACCCGCCGCCGACCCCTGCAACAAATGTCAGACCTGTGCCGAAATCACGGCGGGGGCCGATCTCGACGTCATCGAGGTGGATGCCGCCACCTACTCGAAGGTAGAACAGGTTCGAGAGCTCACCGAGAGTCTCAAATACGGCCCCGCTCGCGACCGCTACAAGGTGGTGGTCATCGACGAGATTCATCGACTCTCGCGCCAGGCCTTCGACGCCCTGCTCAAGATCGTCGAAGAACCACCTCCGCATCTCGTCTTCATTTTCGCGACCACCGAGGTCGACGCGGTCCCCGCGACCGTCCTTTCCCGGTGCCAGGAGTTTCATTTCCGGCGGGTGCGACCCGCCCTGCTGGCTGCCCACTTGCGAATGCTCGCAGAAAAGGAGGACATCGAGGCCTCCGACACCGCCCTGCGCCTCATCGCGAGGGCGGGCGAGGGGAGTGTGCGCGACGCCGTCGCACTTCTCGACCAGTTGTCCACCTTCGGCTCCGGACGGATCGCGGATGAAGACGCTGCCCGGATCCTCGGCGGGGTCGGTGCGACGGTTCATTTTCGGCTTCTGGGCTCCATCATCGAGGGTTTGAGTCAAGAGGTCGCGGCGGTGGTCGGTGAGATCGAGGAGGAGGGCTGGGATCCACGCCATGTGTTCGGGGAGTTCCTGTCCTACTGCCGAGATGCCCTTCACCTGGCCCTGGGCGCCGAGCCGGCGGATATCGAGCTCCCCGAGGAAGATGCTGAACAACTCGCCGGTCTGGCCAAGGAGGCCGGATACGAGAACCTCCTGCGCCTCCTCCATCAACTACTCGGTAGCGAATCGACGGTTCGCCGGAGCGAGACCGGCACCCTGGCCGTCGAGATCGCCTGGCTGCGAGCCGCAGAGTTGCCCAAACTGACCCGTATCGAAGAGGTCCTGGCCGGAGGTCCGCCACCGTCGGGCGCCTCCTCGCGATCCACCAAGAAATCACCCGAGCCACGCCAGCGATCGTCACCACCACCGCCAAAGAAGGTCGTCGAGGCCGTCAAGCAAACAACTCCCGAAACGAAAGTCGAAACGATCTCTGCAGAGGCCGTTGAGCCGCAGCCTCCTGAACCTGAAGTGGAGAAGACCGCCGCCACGGACGACTCCCGGATTCAGGAATTCTTGGTCGAGGTCAGTCGCAGGCGACAACCTCTGGCAGCGCATCTACAGGAGTCTCTCCGTTTGATTTTCGAAGACGGGCATCTCAGTATCTACACCACCCCCGAGGATCAATGGCTGGCCACGGCACTAGCCAGGGGAAACAACCGTCGGATCCTGGAGGAGAGCCTGGTTGTGATCTGGGGGGAAGGTACCAAGTGGCGGCTCCGAGAGCGTGGCGACCTCGGCCCGCCAGCCGACACCGAAGCCGCTCCGGCCGACGATGACAAGATTCTCAAACACCCTTTTGTACAGACGGCTCTCGACATCTTCGGCGGTACGGCGCGGGCCATCAAGAGTGATGATTCCAAGGAGATGCCATGAATATCCAGAAGCTCATGAAACAAGCCCAGCAGATGCAGGAAAAGCTCATGCAAGAGCAGGGCACTTTGGAGCTGGAAGTCAGTGTCGGGGGGGGAATGGTGACCGTCAAGATGAACGGTCTCAAACAACTGCTGGATGTTCAGATCGACCGGGAAGTGGTCGATCCCGAAGACCCGGCCATGCTGGCCGACTTGATTCAGGCTGCAGTCAACGAGGCGGGTCGCAAGGTGGACGAAGAACTGCAACAGAAACTCGGTGGGATGACCGGGGGTCTTCCAGGCCTCTTCTGATCCGCGATCCTCGAAACCATGGGCGACCCCCTTTCTCGTCTCGTCGGAGAGTTGTCTCGTCTACCGGGCATTGGCCCCAAGACAGCGACCCGGCTGGCCCACCATCTGCTGAAGATCTCCCGATCCGATGCCGAGGCTCTGGCTGCGGCGGTGCTGGAGGTGAAGGACAAACTCTTCCACTGCTCGGTCTGCAACTCCATCACAGACATCGAGCCCTGTGGTTTTTGTACCGACCCTCAGCGGGACACCACACAGATTTGTGTAGTCGAGGAGCCCTACAACATCCAACCCATCGAACGAACGGGCGAGTTTCATGGCCGGTATCACGTACTGATGGGAGCGCTGTCGCCACAGCGCGGGATCGGCCCCGATCAGATCCGGGTGGCAGGACTTCTCGAACGTCTCGATGGGGTCCAGGAGATCATCCTGGCCACCAACCCGGACGTCGAAGGAGAGGCTACAGCTCTTTATCTGGCACGACTCCTCAAACAGCACGAGATCCTGATCACTCGTCTGGCGTTCGGCATGCCGGTGGGTGGGGATATCGAATACACCGACGAGGTCACCCTCGCCCGGTCTCTTTCCGGTCGGCGAGAGATCTGACTCGTGGCCCAGCTTCGGCGCGGCGATCTGCTCCCCCGCATTCTCTGCCCACCCCCGGGTCCACGATCTCGTCGACTGGCCCGTAGATCGGCCCGCCACGAGGCCCCTGGTATCAATGCGGTTGGACCCGACGGCAACACCCTTGTCTGGCGCGAGGCCCTGGGCACCAATGTCCTCGACGTGGACGACAATCGCTATCTGGACCTGACCGCAGGGTTCGGGGTCGCCGCGGTGGGTCATCGCCACCCCGCTGTGGTCGCTGCCATCCGCAAGCAGAGCGGACTTCTCGTGCACGGGTTGGGTGACGTCCATTCCCACCCTGATCGCTCGGCGTTGGCCCGCCAACTCCTCCAGCATGTACCCGTCGAGGATGCCCAGGTGTTCTTTGGGGTCTCCGGTTCGGATGCGGTCGAAGTCGCCTTGAAGACCGCACTGTTGGCAACCCGTCGGAGACGCGTTCTGGCATTCGAGCCCGCCTACCACGGTCTTTCGCTGGGCGCACTCCAATTGACCTCGCGCCAGGCATTTCGTGAACCTTTTGCCGACCGCTTTGCCGACACTGTCGATCGTCTCCCTTTCGGTTGCGCCGCAGGAGAGATCGATCGCTGGCTCCGCCACCATCCGCAAACGGCGTGTGTCGTCGTCGAGCCCATCGCCGGCAGAGAGGGAATCCTGCTGCCGCCGTCTGGATGGCTCGGCGAGTTGAGCAGGCTCTGTCGCCAAAACGGCGTGCTCCTGATCGCCGACGAGATCTTTACCGGGTTCGGGCGCACCGGACGCTGGTTCGCCGTCGACCACGAGAATGTCAAACCCGATCTGTTGTGTTGTGGCAAGGCTCTGGGTGGCGGTCTACCGATTGCGGCGGTTATCGGGCGACGAGAACTGCTGGCGGTCTGGGAACAAGACGGAGAGGCCCTACACACCGGGACATTCGTGGCTCACCCCTTGTCCTGTGCTGCGGCGTTGGCAACCCTCACCGTCATGAGATCCGAGCGTCTTGCCCAGCGGGCCGCCCGCCTGGGTCGGCAGATGGGCGCTCGTCTGCGTCTCTGGCCAGAACGTCACGCGTCGGTTGTGGCCATCCGTGGCCGAGGGTTGATGTGGGGTCTCGAGCTGCGGGATTCCGAGACGGCCCACCGGTTGACGCAGACCCTGCTCCAGCGTGGCGTCCTCGCCCTGGCCGGTGGACCCGAAGGACGAGTCCTGCAGTTGCTGCCACCTTTGGTGATCAGCGAGAGCCAACTCTTCCGAGCGCTGGAGATCCTCGAATGGTCTCTGGAAGATCTCTGAGATCCTCGGCACCCACTAGAATGGGTACAACGATGTCCGAATCCACGTCTTTCAAGATCGCCTTCATCGGCTCTCATGGGGTGGGCAAGACCACCCTCTGTTACGGCCTGGCCGCGGGTCTCAAGTCGCGCGATGTGACCTTGGAAGTCGTCCGAGAGGTGGCGCGTCGCAGCCCTTTGCCGATCAATGAGACGACCAGCGTGGCCTCACAGGCCTGGATTCTCCATACCCAGATCGCCGAGGAATTGGCTGCAGATGCGGATTACGGCGTCGTCATCTGCGATCGCAGTGTTCTGGACAACTACGTGTATATGCTGGTTGCCGCCGGACCCCAGGGGCCACTCGAGTTCCTGGTCGATCATTGGATGAACACCTATGACCTGCTGCTTCATGTACCGATCATCGAGGCTCCCAGCGCCGACGGCATTCGAGCCCTCGACCCGGCTTTCCAGCGTGCCATCGACGATCGCTTGCTGACAGAATTGGAGCGCCGCGAGTTGCCGGTGGAATATCTGGATGCCGGCGCGCGCGACGACTGGTTGGACACGGCCGTGACCGTGGTCCTGGATCGATTGAAGCCACCGCAGATGCAGCTTCTCTGAGGACGAATCAAAGGATGGTGTGGCCTTGGACGTAACCGAACTTCTGACGCGCTTTCACGTGTTCTCGCACCTCAGCGAGGACCAACGCAGCCAACTGGCCGCCATGGGAACTCTCAAGAGTCTCGAGAAGGAAGTCCTGGCCTTGCACGAGGGTGATCCCCCTGCGCAGCTCATCCTGGTTCTCAAGGGAGCTTTTCGGATTCAACACACCACCCAGTTCGGTCCCTTGACCCTGGGGCACGTCCTGCCCGGAGATTTGATTGGTGACATGGGCTATATCGACGGCAAGAGCCATGCGGCGGACGCCGTCTCCGAGACCGAGGTAGAGGTGCTCTCTTTCGACGCGGATGAGCTCACCGCCAAGACCAATACGGATCAACCCCTGGCGGCGGCAATTCTCTGGGTCCTGTGGAAAAGCCTGTCCGGCAAGCTCCGTAAATCCAATAATCAGTTGGCTGGATTCTTCAAGGGCGACGCCTCGGCGCCTCCCTTGGAGATTCCCTTGGCAAAGTCTCTCTACAACAACGAGTTCCGTTTGGATATGGCCGCCAAAAGGGGTCTCTTCCAGGAACAGCGACTTTCATCCCTCGAGATCAACCTTCTTTCGACCTTGTCCCATGAGCGGCGCTACAACCCTGGAGAGGTGATCTTCCACGAGGGCGAACAGGGTGACGAGATGTTCGTCATCCTCTCCGGTACCGTTCTCATCAGCAAGTTCATCCCGGGGGCCGGCGATGAGGCTCTCACTTTCCTCGGTCGAGGCGATTATTTCGGCGAGATGGCCCTCATCGATAGTGAACCCCGATCTGCTGGCGCTCGCGCCCACGACGATGGTGTCACCGTTCTGTCGATTCCCCGTGAGGTCGTGGATGGCCTCTTGAATATCGAGCGGGTCTCTTCGCTGCGCTTGCTGCGGTTGTTGTGCTCCATGGTCGCCCTGCGACTACGCGAGAGCAATGGCAAGCTCCTGGGTTGGTACCTACTGTCGGCCGGCAAGAGCACTTGAACCCGCGGCTGCCACCGCGAGGACCTTCTTCACCAGCGAAGAGACGGGCAGGTTCTCCAAGTCCTGTGGGGTAAACCAACCCGCCTCTGCACCCTCGGCTACGACTTGGGTCCCGGACAGCTGCGCCGCCAGCACCTCTATTTCAAACGCGCGGTGCGTGATGGAGTGTCGTACGCTACCCAGGCTCTCGCCGAGATGCCATTGGCCTCCGTAACGGTCCGCAAACCGCACCTCAGCCTGCGCACCGTCTGGACCCTCGACCCAGGGCAGTTCCCACATACCTGCCAAAATCTCACTGGTTTCCGGACGGCGAAACAAGAGGACGCTCCCTTGGTCTTGAACCACCGCCACCTGTCTGCGAACTCGAGTGGGTGCGGGCCGCGAACGGGCCACCGGAAAAGCTTCGGGGTTACCTTCGATTCTCGCCTTACAAGAGATACCCAATGGACAACGGGAACAGCGGGGTCCGCGGGGGCGGCAAAGGGTCGCCCCCAACTCCATGAGTGCCTGATTGCTGTCTCCGGGGCGCTGCTCATCAATGAGGCTCCCCGCACCTGCGAGGACCTGTCTGCGCGCTTCGCCCCGTTTGGGATCCGCGTCAATACCCAGATACCTCGAGATCACCCGCTCGACATTGCCGTCAATCGCCGGCTCTACCAGACCAAACGCCATCGAGCCGATGGCGGCCGCGGTGTAGGCGCCGACTCCGGGCAGCTCGAGTAGTTCCTTCATGTCTCTGGGCACACGACCCGAGTCTCTGACAATTTGCCGGGCCGCCTGATGAAGGAGGCGGGCCCTTCTGTAGTAACCCAGGCCCGACCAGGCACCCAACACTTCCTCCACCTCGGCACCGGCCAGGGCTTCGACCGTTGGAAACCGGGTCAGGAACGTTTCGTAGTAGGGGAGCACCGTCTCCACTCGAGTCTGCTGCAACATGATCTCGGAGACCCAAATCGCATAAGGGTCGGTGGTGTGTCGCCAGGGCAGATCTCGTTTGTGTTGGTCGTACCAACTCAGCAGATCCTCCTGGCGATCGCGAATCTTCTTCTGAATAGCTTTCATGACCCCTTTGCTACCGTCCTGTTACGCAGATTCTAGACGCGGCGATTCGATTCCTGTATCCATCGTGTAGGAGTCGGCCGTCACATGCCAGGCTGGCTCTGTCGAGAACAACTGGTAGGGTGAGGCCAGCGTTCGACTCCACTACCGCCCTGGGGATCGAGAGAAATGCGTCGTCTACTGATCGTCTTCGCTCTACTGATCGGCTTTGCCATCTTGGTCGCCGCCCTGGGTATCTTTCTCTCTGGAGGGTCGCCCAACATCCGAGGAGATGTGATTCTCTCTTGGAGGATCGACGCTCCCCTGGTCGACTACTCGGAGGCCCCGGATCTATCCGTGTTCTTTCCTCGTCGCGCCACCATGGGTCTCGCCCGAATTCACCAGACTCTTGCCAGGGCCAGGGACGACGACAACGTGAAAGGACTGGCGGTCCATATCCAGAACTCTCGGTTCGGCTTTGCCAAAGCCCAGGAGATCCGCGCCCTGCTGCAGTCCTTTACCGAGGCCGGCAAGTTTGTCGACTGTTACCTGGAGACGGCTGGCGAAGGCACCAACGGCACCCTGTCCTACTACCTCGCAACAGCTTGCGAGAGGATCACGGTTTCCCCCCTGGGGGAATGGAACGTCGTTGGGCTCTACTCCGACAGCCCTTTCATCCGTGGCACCCTCGACAAGCTGCGAATCGAACCGCAGTTCCTGCACGTTGGCGACTATAAGAGCGCCGCCGAGTTCTACACCGAGACCGAGCACAGTGAGGCTGCCGCCGAGGCCCTGGGAGCCGTTCTCGACGATCTGTACGACCAGATTGTCGACGCGATCGCCGGCGCGCGCGAGCTCGACCCAGAGGTTGTCAGGCAGCTCATCGATCAAGCTCCCTTGAATGCCGAGCAGGCACTCGAGAAGGGGCTCGTGGACGAGGTCACCTATCCGGATGTCTTCGAAGAGCGTTTCGCGGAGCGTCTAAAGAGCACGCCGGTCGAAATCCCTCTCGACGAGTACCTGATCCCGCCGACCAGCTTCGCCAAACACCGCGTGGCGGTGGTCTTCGCCCAGGGCACCATCGTCCGCGGCGGCAACGGCACGGACGCCTGGTCCCAGCAGCGGTATGTCGGCTCCGAGAGCCTGCAAAAGATCCTCCGTCCCCTGGCTGAGGAGTCCGATCTTGCCGGTGTCGTCTTACGGGTCGACAGTCCAGGGGGCTCGCCGGTGGCATCGGATCTGATCCTGCGAGAACTGGAACTGTTGGCCAAGAAAATGCCCGTGGTCGTCTCCATGTCCGATGTCGCCGCCTCGGGTGGCTACTACATTTCCAGCAAGGCGGCCAAGATCGTTGCCCAACCTGCCACCATCACCGGCTCGATCGGTGTTGTCGGTGGCAAGCTGGCGACTCGCAACTTTCAACAAGAGCTCCTCGGTGTCTCCCACGACGAGATCCATCGTGGTGCCAATGCCGACTTCTTCTCCTCTCTGGATCCCTTCTCGCCGGCGCAGGAGGCTCAGTATCTGGCCCATATGACCCGGATCTACGACATCTTTGTCGACCATGTCGCCGAGGGACGGGAGATGTCGCGTGAAGACGTGGAGAAGGTCGCCGGTGGACGCATATGGACAGGTCACCAAGCCCTCGAGGTCGGCCTTGTCGACGAGATCGGCGGGATGACCCGAGCGATCGAACTGGTCTTGGAGGCTGCAGGTCACGACCCGGGCGAGTCGACCGAGCTGGATTTCTATCCGCGGCCCCCGTCCCTGTTCGAGATGCTGACGCGCGGTCTGTCACCGTTCCTGCAGATCGGCTCGAGAGCTTTCCCAGTACTTCCCGTTTTGCGCACACCCCGGGCTCTGGAGTTGCCGGCAGAGCTGCTGCTGCTGCTGATTCCGAGCGAAGAATCGACCGCACTAGGTATTCAATTTCATCGATAACGAGGCACCGCTGAAGAGGTTTTCCGGTATGCTATGATGCCGCCGCTTCGGGTAGACAAACGCGGCGCGCAACCCAAATTTTTGGTCCACAACTTTTCCACAGGGTGTGGAAAAGTCCTTTCCCTTGTGGGGTTTGACTAGAACTGTCATGTCGACAAACGTCTGGTATCGCCTGCAAAACCAACTGCAACAGGACTTGGATCCGGAGGAGTTCTCCACCTGGTTCAAACCACTACAGGTACGGGCCGAGCGGCACGACTGCCTCGAGCTTCTCGCCCCCAATCAGCGCTTTGTCACGACCCTGGAGGAGAGCTACCGAGGAGCGGTCGATCGGGCGATCTCTGGCCTGGAAGGACCCGCCTATCGGGTGCTCTTCACGGTTCAGGACATGCCCAGGCGACGCGAGATTCCTCTCGCCCCCTTCAATCCGCGCTACGAATTCGACAGTTTTGTCGTTGGCAGCTCCAATCAATTCGCTCACGCGGCCGCACGGGCTATCGCCGAGAATCCCGCCCGGTCTTACAATCCTCTTTTTCTGTACGGCGGCGTGGGTCTCGGCAAGACCCATCTACTACACGCCGTCGGGCACACCATCCAGCGCCAGCACCCTGAGCTGCGGGTGATGTACCTACCGGCCGAGCAGTTCGTCAACGAGCTCATCAGCTCGCTGCGGTTCAACCGCATGCCTGATTTCCGCGAGCGCTACCGCAATATCGATGTCTTCATGGTCGACGACATCCAGTTTCTGGCCAATAAAGAGCGCACCCAGGAGGAGTTCTTTCACACGTTCAATACGCTCTACTCGAGTCAGAAGCAGATCGTCCTCTCGTCCGATTCTTCTCCCAGGAACATCCCGGCTCTCGAAGAGAGACTCCGCAGCCGCTTCGAGTGGGGACTGATCGCCGATATCCAGTCGCCGGATCTGGAGACCAAGATAGCGATCCTGCGCCGTAAAGCCGACCATGAAAGGGTAGAGGTCCCGGACGACGTCGCGAATTTCATCGCTCGTCAGGTCAAGTCGAACATCCGCGAGTTGGAAGGGATGTTGAATCGGGTCATCGCCTTTGCTTCCCTCACCGGCCGCCCTTTGACCTTGGATCTCGCACAGGAGACCTTGAAAGATATTCTCCCTGCCGACCATCTGCGCGTCCTGGCTCCTGAGATCATCAAGTTCGTGGCCCGTCACTACGGTCTCAAGGTCAGCGAGATCAAGAGCCGCAACAACGCCAAACAGATCGCTTTTCCGAGACAGGTCGCCATGTTCCTCTGTAAACAGCTGACCGACTTGTCCTTTCCCGATATCGGCAAGCACTTCAACAACAAACATCACTCCACGGTGATGTACTCGGTGGAGAAGATCGAGAAACTCAGATCTACCGATCCAGAGCTCGACCGCACCTTGGTACGCATGGTGCAGCACTTCTCCTGATTCCGCCCGAAAACCTGTGCAAAACTCCGTCGCGGAGTTGTGGAAGAGTTGCGGAAGTCTTCCCGATTACCCTCTTTTTCCCTCTTTCTCCACAACCTATTCACAGGCTGTTTCCTCGATTTGTGGATGCTCGAATGACGTCTGAAACACTGCCTCAGATCGGCTTTTCCGCTCTTTCGACAGACCCTACTACTACTACTGCCTGTGATATATTTACTCTTCCCTTCTAGACGTAGGAGACTCCATGAAAATCCGCGTGAAACGCTCCCAGTTGCTCAACGAGCTTGTACCCATGCAAGGTATCGTGGAGCGTCGTACCACGATTCCTGTGCTGTCCCATATTCTGCTGCGAGGTGATGGTGATCAACTCCACTTGGCGGCGACGGATCTGGATGTCTCGCTGACCACCTCGTGTCTGGCGGAGGTGGAGGGAGAGGGCGGTATCGCTGTCCAGGCCCGCAAGTTTCTGGAGATCATTCGTGCCGTGGTCGGCGACGAGGTACATCTGAACCTGGAGGACGAGAAGCGACTCAGTATCAAGGCCGGCAAGTCCCGCTTCAAGATCAATGGTCTCTCACCGGAGGATTTTCCCACGCTGCCCGATGTCAAAGGCGAGGATGGCGTCAAGATCCCGTTCGGTCTGTTCAAGGCGATGATCGGCAAGGTGATCTTCGCGGTCTCCGCCGAGGAGTCTCGTTTTCAACTCAACGGCGCCCTTTTGCGCGTCAAGGACGACGCTCTCGAACTGGTTGCCACCGACGGTCATCGTCTGGCCCTGGTAGAGAATCCACTGGAAGGGGGAAATGACGGCGAAGGTGTTCTTGTTCCCCGTAAGGCGCTACAGGAGCTGCTGCGATTCGAGGGCCAGGAGACCGTGGAGTTTCGCCGCAGCGAGCATCATCTCTCCTTTCAGTTGGGGCAGCGAGAGCTCATCTGTCGCATCCTCGAGGGTACCTTTCCGGACTACGAACGAGTGATCGCCAAGGACAACGATCGCCAAGCGACCTTCGATCGCAAGAACCTGGCGGAGGCGGTGCAGCGCGTCGCGTTGTTGACCGGCGAGCGGGCTCGTGCCGTGAGCATGATCATCGAAGGCGAGAAACTCATGATTTCGGCGGCCAACCCGGATCTTGGTGAAGCTGCCGAGGAAGTCGGCTGCGAGTATGGCGGTAGCGAGATTCGTCTCGGCATCAATCCCGACTACATGGGTCAGTTTCTGTCGGCGGTGGAGACCGAGAAGGTGTTTTTCGAGCTCAAAGACGAGAATACCCAGGCCATCGGGTTCCCGGTCGAAGGGAATGACAGACGCTATCTTTGCGTCATCATGCCCATGAGAATCTGACCGGCTCACCTCTTGTTTCTCGGCCAGGTCAGCTGTAGCTCCTTTCGGAATCTGGAGAACCCGCATTGGCAACCGGGGCCCGGTTGTCATCTCCTCCTGGGCCCCAATGGGGCTGGCAAGACCAGTCTGTTGGAAGCCATCTATCTCCTGGCGACCACGCGCAGCTTTCGCACCGCGCAGTTGTTGGAATGCGCGCACCATGGGACGTCGGAGTTCCATCTCCAGGGTGAGGCAGAAGGCGAGCAGAGGATCCGCCTGGAGATCGGTTTTGGGCCCGCGGGAAGACACCGGACCCTCAATGGAAACGTCACGAGTCTGGTCGACCACTTGCGGGTTCTCCCGGTAGTGGCCTGGACTGGCGAGGATCGAGAGATTCTCAGCGGGCCGCCGGAGAAACGGCGTCGCTTTCTCGACCAGGGCATTGTGGGGACCCGCCCCACCGCCCTGGAAACCCTGGCCAGATTTCGTCGGACGCTCTTTCAAAAGAGGCAACTTCTTCTTCGAGATGACCAGAGCCTGCGCTCCTGGAACGAGCTCATGGCCTCGGCAGCAGCCGATCTGATGAGCTTGAGGCGCCAGTACCTGGGATCGTTGTCGACGGCTTTGAGCGAGATCTTGAGCTCTACAGATCTGGATCTGCCAGATCTAAGGCTCGAATATCGTCCCTCTATCCGAGTGGCAGACGACGACGAGGCAGAGATACTGCAGGAACTACTGAAGGTCAGTGCGGATGAGCGGCGGGAAAGACGACCTCTTCTGGGTCCCCAGCGAGACGAGGTCGTGATCGGTTGGGGTCGACATAGTGTTCGCAAGGTGGGCTCCGCAGGAGAGAGAAAAGTCTTGGGACTCCTGCTGACGGCGGCGCGGGGAAGGGTCTTGTCGATGGCGGATAGGTCGCCGGTCTTCCTACTGGACGACGCCGATAGTGAGCTCGACGAGGGGCGTCTGGCGAGTGTCTGGCAGGCCTTTCAAGGGGCTTCACAGGTGTTTGTCAGCTCCAGTCGACCCGACATCTGGTCGATGATCCCAGAGGCCGTTCGATGGCAGCTGACAGCGGGTCGGATCAGTCTCGAGAAAGGACGGAAGAAAGTCTCTTAAGTAGTTTAAGAATCAATAACTTATAAATTGATTTTTGGACACGTACATGATAGGGTTTGTAGTGGTTTCGGAGGGTAGAAAAATCCGACCCACAAGATCCCGGGAGGATACAGATCCGGGGATATTCCTAACCTGAAAAGGGGTGAGACACTTGAGTTCTGCGGCATCCGACTACACCGCTGAAAACATCAAAGTTCTGAAAGGTCTCGAGGCTGTTCGGAAGCGGCCAGGGATGTATATCGGCGATACCGATGACGGCTCGGGATTGCATCATATGGTGTTCGAGTTGGTGGATAACTCCATCGACGAGGCACAAGCTGGCTTCAGCAAAGAGGTCAAAGTCACCATCCACACCGACAACTCGGTGACCGTGGAGGACGATGGGCGCGGCATTCCGGTGGATCTCCACAAGGAAGAGGGTCGCTCGGCAGCCGAGGTCATCATGACCGAGCTCCACTCGGGCGGTAAGTTCGACAGCAACTCCTACAAAGTCTCCGGTGGGCTACACGGTGTGGGTGTGTCGGTGGTCAACGCGTTGTCGCAGAACCTCGAGCTCGAGATCAAGCGTGACGGCAAGGTCTGGTATCAGAACTACCATCGCGGTCTGCCTGAGGATCCCATCAAGGTGATTGGTAAGACGCAACGGACAGGTACGAAGGTCCGCTTCGTGCCGGACAAGGAGATCTTCGGCGAGACCAGCTTCCACTACGAAACGCTAGCGCAGCGTCTGCGTGAGCTCGCTTTTCTGAACAAGGGCGTTCACATCAAGTTGTCGGATGACGGCAGCGACAAGTCTGACGATTTCTCCTATGCCGGGGGTATCCAGAGTTTTGTCGAGCACCTCAATCGCAACAAGAACGCCTTGCACAAGAAGCCGATCTACTTGGAGGACTCTCGTGACGATCCCGCCGGCGAAGAAACCATTGAGATTGCTCTACAGTGGAACGACGGGTACTCGGAGCAGATCTTCTGTTTCACGAACACCATCAACAACCGCGATGGTGGCACCCATCTGGTGGGATTCAAGTCGGCCCTCACGCGAACGATCAACGCCTATGCCAATTCCAGTGGCTTGTCGAAGAACCTGAAAGAGAACCTGACGGGGGACGATGTCCGCGAAGGCATGACGGCGGTGGTCTCGGTCAAGATCATCGACCCCAAATTCTCCAGCCAAACCAAAGACAAACTGGTCTCCTCGGAGATCAAGGGTTGGGTAGAGCAGGTCGTCAACGATCGTCTGGGCAACTTCCTGGAAGAAAACCCAAAAATCGCCAAGCGGATGATCGGCAAATGTGTAGAGGCCGCCCGGGCTCGGGAAGCTGCTCGGAAAGCCCGGGAGTTGACCCGTAGAAAGGGCGCTCTTGATGCCTCGAACCTGCCCGGCAAATTGGCCGATTGCAGTGAGCGCAATCCAGAGTTCTCTGAGCTCTTCCTGGTCGAGGGTGAATCAGCCGGAGGGACTGCGAAACAGGGCCGCGATCGGCGATTTCAGGCCATTCTGCCGCTCAAGGGAAAGATTCTCAACGTGGAGAAGGCACGCTTCGACAAGATGCTGTCGTCGCAGGAGATCAAGACCCTGATCACGGCGCTCGGCACGGGTATCGGCCCAGAAGACTTCGATGCCTCGAAGGTGCGCTATCACAAGCTCATCATCATGTGTGATGCGGACGTGGATGGTAGTCATATCCGGACCCTGATCCTGACCTTCTTCTTCCGACAGATGAAGGAGATCATCGATCGGGGCTACCTTTACGTGGCCCAACCACCGCTGTACAAGGTTGCCGAGGGCAAGAAGGAGACGTACCTCAAGGACGAGGAGCAGTATCACTCCTTTCTGGTCCAGCGGATCCAGGACAACTGGGAACTGGAAGTGGGAGACGACAGTGGCCGCAAGCTCAAGGGTAGTCGTCTGGCCAGCTATCTCGAACATGTCGAGGAGTTCCGAGAGCAGATGGGGCGACTGGTGTCTCGTGGCTATCCCGAAGACGCTTTGCGAGTCGCTCTGCTTCAAGGATTGACCGACAAGAAGTCACTGAACGATCACGAGAGGCTCTATCAGATAGGACAGATCATCGAAGCCTCCGGTTTTCACAGTGTGGATGTGGGCCGAGACGAGGAACACGGTACGAGTTTTCTCTCGTTCAACAGCCGCCGCGACGGAGTGGAGAGAAAGGTCCGGTTGGACTGGGATCTGGTTTCGACCGCCGAGTATCGGGCCATGAGCCGCAATAAGCAGGGTCTCGAGGCCATGCGGACCACCGGCTTCACCTTGCAGAAGGGTGACGTGATCGAGCGGGTCGAATCGCTCGACGAGGTTCTGGAGACCCTCTACAAGGGTGCCAAGAAAGGCCTCTCCATCCAGCGATACAAGGGTTTGGGTGAGATGAACTCCGAGCAACTCTGGCAGACCACGATGGACCCTGAGCACCGCCGTCTGCTACAGGTGAAGATCGAGGACGAGGTTGGAGCCGACGATCTCTTCACCGTGCTCATGGGCGACCAGGTAGCACCGCGCCGTGAGTTCATCGAGGAGAACGCCCTCAACGTCAAGAATCTCGATATCTGATTTGAAAGGTTAGCCAACCAAGATGAGCGAACACGATCGGGTCCTACCGTTCGACAATTCGATCCCTGTCGACATCGAAGACGAGTTGAAGCGCAGCTATATCGATTACGCCATGAGCGTCATCGTCGGGCGCGCCCTGCCGGATGTGCGGGATGGACTGAAGCCGGTCCATCGACGGGTCCTTTACGGCATGTTCGACAGTGGCAGCACCTCGGGCAAGCCCTATAGGAAGTCGGCTCGCATCGTCGGTGACGTCATGGGTAAGTATCACCCCCACGGTGATGCGGCGATCTACGACACCGTGGTGCGCATGGCCCAGGATTTCTCCATGCGGTATCCGTTGGTGGACGGGCAGGGAAACTTCGGTTCCATCGATGGCGACAGTGCCGCGGCCATGCGTTACACCGAAGTCCGGCTGACCAAGCTCTCCGAGGAGATGTTGCGCGAGGACATCGACAAGGAGACCGTCGATTGGGTACCCAACTACGACGGGTCGATGCTGGAGCCCAAGGTCCTACCGGCGCGGTTTCCCAACCTTCTGGTAAACGGCGCCTCCGGTATCGCCGTAGGGATGGCGACCAACATCCCTCCCCACAACCTCTCCGAGGTCATCGACGGGCTGATCGCCATTATCGAGAACCCGGACATTGACCTTCGAAGAACTGATCAAGGTCATTCCCGGTCCGGACTTTCCCACTGCCGGCTTTATCCACGGCCTGGAAGGGATTCGCACGGCCTACGCCACGGGCCGCGGGGGCATCCAGATGCGAGCCCGGGCCCTGATTGAGACCCAGCGACGAGGGGAGCGACAATCCATCGTGGTGACGGAGATTCCCTACCAGGTCAACAAGGCGAGGCTCCTGGAGCAGATCGCCGGGTTGATTCGGGACAAGAGAATCGAGGGGGTCAGCGACCTGCGTGACGAGTCGGATCGCGACGGCATCCGTGTCGTCCTGGATATCAAGCGGGGCGAGATCCCGGAGATCATCCTGAACAAGCTCTACAAGATGACCCAGATGCAGACCACCTTCGGCATCATTCTGCTGGCGATCGTGGACAACCAGCCCCGGGTTCTCGATCTGCGCTCACTTCTGGATCACTTTCTCAATCATCGCAAGACGGTGGTGGTGCGCCGTACCCGATTCGATCTGCGCAAGGCCGAGGAGCGCGCCCATATCCTCGAAGGCATCCTCAAGGCGCTCGACCATCTGGACGAGGTCATTGCCACGATTCGGGCCAGCCATACACCCAAGGAGGCCCGCGAGCGCCTGATGGACAACTTCTCGTTGAGTCAGGTTCAGGCGCAGGCGATTCTCGAGATGCGGCTGCAGAAGCTCACGGGTCTGGAGCGCGAAAAGGTCGTCGAGGAATACGAGGAGTTGATGGCCCTCATCGAGCGTCTGCGGGCCCTTCTGGCTTCCGACCAGTTGGTTCTGGATGAGATTCGCCGCGAGCTCCTGGAGATTCGCAAGACCTATGGCGACGCGCGCCGGACGGAGATCATCCCGGAGACGCACGAGATCTCGGTCGAAGACATGATCGCCGATGAGGACATGGTGATCACCGTCACCAACTCGGGCTACATCAAACGCTCTCCCTTGAGCCTGTATCGATCTCAGCAGCGGGGCGGCAAGGGTCGCATGGGCATGGTGACCAAGGACGACGACTTCGTCGAGCACCTGTACGTGGCTTCCGCCCACAGCTACATCCTGGTCTTCACGGAGACGGGAAGGATTCACTGGCTCAAGGTGCACGAGATTCCGCAGATGGGCCCGGCGGCCAAGGGCAAGGCGATCGTCAACCTCCTGCAACTCAGCAATACCGAGCGGGTGGCGACGACGGTGGCGGTGCGAGAGTTCGTCGACAACCGATTTCTCTTCTTCGCCACCGAGAAGGGAACGATCAAGAAGACGGAGCTTTCGGCGTACTCCAACCCGCGCGCCGGCGGCATCATCGGCATCAATATCGACGAGGGCGATCGGTTGCTGGATGTGCGGATGACCGACGGTGAGAAGAGCGTCCTGCTGGCCACGGCCAAGGGCTTCTCGATTCGTTTCGCCGAAACCGATGCCCGGCCGATGGGACGCGCGACCCGTGGAGTGCGAGGAATCAGGCTGCGCAAGGACGACCGTGTCGTCGCCATGGAGATCCTCGACGAGGATGGCGAGATCCTGTCGATGGCAGAGCGAGCCGTCGGCAAGCGGACCCCGGTGAAGCAGTACCGTCTACAGAGCCGAGGCGGCAAGGGCATCATCAATCTCAAGGTCTCGGACAAGACGGGTGAGGTGATCGGTGCCAAACAGGTACAGCCGGACGATGGCATGATCCTGATCACCCAGGAAGGCAAGATCATTCGCATCAGCGTCGAGGGAGTCAGGGTAAGCAGCCGCTCGACCCAGGGTGTGAAGCTCATGAACCTGGGTGAAGGCGATCGATTGGTGGCCGTGGCGAAACTGGCCGACCGCGCCGAGAACGAGGACGCCGACCTGGGCGAACCCTCGGCAGCCGACGAATCAGAGGATTCCGAGACCCCAGAGCCGCCCGAGCCGGTGAACTGACGTGACCCGAGGCTCGGCAGAAAGAGCCAGCTGGATTTACCGCACAGCGTGGATCTTCTATCTCGTCCTCGCCCTGGGAGGAATCCTCTGGGTGGGATTGCGCGAAGGCAGTATCCATGTCGATCTATTCATCAACCTCGAATCGTGGTGGCTCGACCTGGGAGTTGGGCTTGGTAGCCGGGGGTTCGTTGATTCTAGTGTGGATCCTTACCAGAAGGACCCTGCCGGCGGCGCGAAGGTTGGAGGCAGAGCTCGCCGAGCTACTGGGACACTTGAGGACCAGCGAGGTGGTGGGGCTGGCTCTGCTGTCGGGCTTCGCCGAAGAGCTGTTCTTCCGTGGCGCGGTGCAGGGGGCCTGGGGCTGGTTGCCCGCGACGATTCTCTTTGCACTTCTGCATGCTGGCCCCGGGGCCACCTTCCGGATCTGGACGGTTTTTGCCGCCATTGCCGGTTCGACCCTGGCCGCCTTGATGATCTGGCGGGGTAATCTGCTCGCTCCCGTGGTCGCCCACGTTGTGGTGAACGGCATCAATCTCGACCGATTGTCTCGCCTGTCCAAGACCCCGGTAAGCGCTCCAAGCCTCGCGGATTGACCGTCGAGCGCTCTGTTAGACTTCATCGATCAGAGCTGTACCTACCCCGGGAGGGACCGACCCCATGTCTGCCGATAGCAAAGACGTCCTGGCTCGCATCGAGCGGGAAAAAGAGAGATATCTCGAGGAGTTGATGGAGTATCTGCGGATTCCATCCATCTCCACGGAGCCGGAACACAAAGAAGATGTTGTGCGGTGCAGTGAGTTTGTCGTCGACAAGTTGAACACAGCAGGACTGTCGGTGGAGAGCATCGAAACCGGGGGCAATCCCCTGGTCTTCGCGGAATGGAAGGGTGCTCCGGAGAAGCCAACGATCCTGTTCTACGGCCACTACGATGTGCAGCCAGTCGATCCGGTGGAGGAGTGGGATAGCCCTCCTTTCGAGCCGACCATCAAAGGAGATCTACTCGTCGCCCGCGGCGCCACCGACGACAAGGGACAGTCGTATACCCACATCAAGGCCGTGGAGGCGATTCTTCAAGAGCGTGGAGAGCTTCCTGTCAACGTCAAGTTCATCCTCGAGGGCGAAGAGGAAGTCGGTGGTGAATCTATCGAGCGCTTTGTGCGCGAGGATGCGGGTGAGAAGTTGGGATGTGATGCCGTAGTGGTCTCGGACACCTCCATGTTCGCCCCGGGCCAACCCTCTTTGCTCTATGGTCTCAAAGGTCTGGCCTATATGGAGCTCAGCGTCACCGGGCCCAACCGTGATCTGCATTCCGGGACCTTCGGCGGCGCCGTGAGCAACCCGGCCAACGCCCTGTGCCAGATCATCTCTCGGTTGCAGGACCCCGAGACCGGCAAGATCCTCATACCGGGTTTCTATGACGACGTGCTGCCGCTCGAAGACTGGGAGCGCCGGGAATTCGGCGAGCTACCCTTCGACGAGACCGCATACATGGCAGATCTGGAGGTCGGACAGTTGTTCGGGGAAGAGGGCTATTCGACCCTGGAGCGCAGCTGGGGCCGACCCACGCTGGATGTGAACGGTCTCTTCAGCGGTTATCAAGGCGAGGGTGCCAAGACGGTCTTGCCGGCCCGGGCCGGCGCCAAGGTCTCCATGCGGCTGGTGCCGAATCAGGATCCCGAGAAGATTTCCCAACTCTTTGCAGACTACGTGCAGGGGATCGTTCCCGCCGGGGTCCATGTCGAGATCACGGGGGTCCACGGAGCGCAACCTGTCCTGATCGATGTTCAGGGACCCATCGTCGATGCCGCCATGGCCGCCCAGGAAGACATCTTTGGTGCCCGGCCCGTGCGGGTGCGTGAGGGTGGTTCGATCCCCATCGTGGCCAGCTTCAGCTCGGTTTTGGGTGTGCCGACGCTCTTGATGGGTTTTGGTTTGCCGGACGATCGACTGCATGCCCCCAACGAGAAATTCAATATCAGCCATTTCTACAACGGCATTCGAGCGGTGGTGCGGTTGCTCGATCGAGCCGCAGAGGGTTAGGCGAGCATGAAGAGGAAAGAGACAGATTCGAACGCCTCCCCGCCGGAAGAGCGGGAGCTCAAATTCTCGTGTCCGAGCCTGGAGGATCTACGGGAGCAACTCCGAGAGATGGAGGCCGAACGACTCGCGGCGGCCAACGCGGAGGACAACTGGATCTACGACCGGGAAGACGAGTTGCGGAAATCCAAGAGACTGCTGAGATTGCGGATCGATCGTCAAGGGGCACGGCTCACCTTCAAGGGCCCACCGCGCTTCGAGGATGAGGTCAAGGTGCGTGTCGAGCATGAGACGGAAGTCGATGATGCCGACCAGATCCATAGCATTCTGGAGAGCCTGGGTTACCGGGTTTTTCGTCGGTATCAGAAGAAGCGGGAAGAGTGGCTCCTGGGTGGCGTGACCGTGGCCCTGGACCACACACCGATCGGTGATTTCGTCGAGTTCGAGGGTGACGGCGCCGGCGCTGTGGCGCGCCGGTTCGGCTTCGAGTTGGACCAGTCAGAGCGCCTTTCCTACGTCGAGCTGTACGAGAGTTACCGCAAGAAGAACCCCGACGCGCCACCCGACATGGTCTTTCCTTGAAGAAGCCCCGGTTGCGAGCCCTGGTTCTCTCGGCTGGCCATGGCACTCGACTGCGGCCTCTGACGGCTTTCATCCCCAAACCCCTACTGCCCGTGCGTGGCGCAGCCGCGCTGGCCCACACCATCGATCAACTGGTGACGATGGGCTGTGAGGCGGTCGCCGTGAATCTGTTTCATCGCGGGGAGATGATTCGAGAGTCTCTCGGTGACTCCTACGGTGGAGTTCCTCTGACCTTTTCGATCGAAGAAGAGTTGCTGGGCACCCTTGGGGCCTTGGGGCCCTTGCGTGGCTTTCTTGGAGAGGCTGACCAGATACTCATCGTCAACGGCGACAGCCTCTGTCGCTGGCCCCTGCGCGGCCTGGTTCGGCGCCACCAGCGCAGTGGTGCCGAGGCGACGATGTTGGTGTCCAAGCGAGCCGATCCTGCGTTGTTTGGCGGCGGCGTGGCCGTACAGGACCGCAAGTGGATCGTGTCGTTGCGGGACGGTGATGTCGGCGGCGAAGACGTCGTTCGCAGGGTTTTCATGGGGGCGCACATACTCTCACCGTCCTTGTTGGAGAAGGTTCCTGATGGCCCGGCCAGCTTCGTGCCGGATCTCTATGAACCCCTCTTGTCCGAGGGTGGACGAATCGGCGCCGTCGAGACCTCTCGTAAGTGGCACGATCTCGGCACTCCGGAGCGCTACCGCCGGGCGGTTCTGGATTGGGGTCTTCGCCGGGCCTGGACGGACGAGGATGCGGAGGTCAGCAGCGGGCGCCAAGGTCAGGGGATCTGTGGTTGAACAGGATGCTTTCATCCAGGCGGAGACAACGGTTAGCTCTTCGGTGATACTTCCCGGGGCGAGAGTCGGTAGCGGCTGTCGGGTCGTCGAGTCGATTATTGGGCCGGGTGTCGATCTCCCACCCCACACGACAGTCGAGCGACGGATGGTGACCCCGGTCAGGGCCGATACAGCCGTTTCCAAACAAGCCTCCGTGGTGGGTGGGCTCGTCTATGAACCGATCTGACGGCTATCAACTGGTGATCTTCGATTGGGATGGAACCCTACTGGATTCCATCAGCTCGATCGTCGCCTGCACCCAGGCCACCATGGAGGAATTGGACGAGGGCCGGGTCGATGAGTCGGTGATTCGAGGTGCCATCGGATTGGGACTACGAGAGATGGTCGATCGCTTGGCGCCGGGATGTGACGATGAGCTCTACGGACGGATCGTCCAGGTCTATCGACGACTCTGGTTCGACACCTTCATCCACCAGCCGCGGCTCTTTCCCGGCACGCGTGAGGTTCTGCGGCGAGTTGGCGGACCGTGAGTACCTCCTGGCAGTCGCCACCGCCAAGAGCAGACGCGGTCTCGACGAGGACTTGGCAAAGACCGGTCTGAACGGGACATTCCAAGCGACGCGCACGGCCGACGAAGCGCACAGCAAACCCCATCCCCAGATGATTATCGATATCCTCGGAGAGCTGGGTGTGGCGGCAGAGGAGTCGCTGATGGTCGGCGACACGACATACGACCTGCAGATGGCCCACAACGCTGGCTCCGCCGCCGCCGCGGTCCTGACCGGATCCCACAACCGCGGGGAGCTGAGCCAGGCCTCGCCGCAGGTCTACTTTGACGATCTGCGGGAACTGCCGGGCTGGCTGGCCGAGGGTAGCAGCGAGGGTTGAAGCCATGACGTGGCCAAAGAAGCTCCAGGAGATACCGCGGGTAAAGATGGTGATGACACCCTTTCCCTACTCCATCGAGCAGAGCGAACCGCTGGAACAAGCCCGAGAAATGATGGCGAACCATAGGATCCACCATGTTCCGGTGATGGAAAAAGGCGTCCCGGTCGGCGTCATCAGTCACCGTGACATGCGTCGCACTCTCGATCAGGGTTCTGGTCGGGATGGGAAGCCCTTGACCGTGGCAGACGTACCGCGTGATGGTGCCTACGTGGTCGACCTGTCGGAACCCTTGGATCGGGTGCTGCGGTACATGGCCAAAGAGCGTCTCGGCGCGGCCCTGGTCGTCAAGGACGGTCGTCTCGCCGGTATCTTCACCCTCACCGATGCCTGCCAGTGTTTCGCCGAGCACCTCCGTCAGCAGTTCCCACCCCCCGGCGGCACCGAAGCCGCCTGACCCGGACCTCAATCGTCTGGACCACACTCCCAGGCGGGAACTCCTCAGGCAGACGACCCGAGACGGCCTTTCCGGTCAATCCGAGGCGAGGACCGCGTCAGCGGGGCAGCAGGCTGAAGACGTCGTCGACTTGCTGCCAGCCGACGCGCATCAGGAAGGTGCTGTTGCGGCCGTAGGATTTCGAGCCCAGGATAAAGAAGTTCGGCTCGGGGTTCACCAAGGTGTCGGGGCCGTGGTTGCCTTGATCGAGACAGTCCGCGCTGGATTCTGCCAGCAGCGAGGCGGCCAGCTTCATGGGGCCGGAGGTTGCCCAGCACTCGTGCACCTGTAGCTGTCGGTAGAGCCTTGGGTCGCCCGAGAAGCCGGTCAAGGAAAGGATCCTGTCGACGTCCTCCCGGCGTTGCCGACCCTCTCGTTCTCGAAGTGTCACCTGCAGGCGATCGTTCTTCTCGGCGATCGAATCGACAACCACGCCGGTCTGACAAGAGACACGGTCCGAGACGCCCCGGGCGAGAGCCTGAGCCTTCTGAATCAGCTTGGCACGCCCCGGCAGCGGGTCATTCTCGGCGACCGGCCACTCAGCCTTTTGACGACGCATGGCCCACACAACCTCGGTTCCAGGATGATTCTTCGCCAAAGCGGCAAGATCGATGACGGCGGTCAGAGCGGAATGGCCGGCACCGACCAGGAGAACCCGGTATCCGGCCCAAGGCTGCGGATTGGCCTCGAAGTCCGGGATCGTCCTGACAATACGGTCTTCCAGAGTCTCTTCACCGGGGGCGGGTATGCCGCCGTCACCCGTGGAATTGGGTTGACCATAGGTACCCGTGCAGTCGAAGACGAGGTGCGCGGACTCGGCCCGGGTAGCCCCACTGCGGTCCTGGAGAAGAAGTCGAAATCTGTGTTGCGCGCGTACCGGGTCGCCAATGGCTTGATTCTTGAGAAGTCCTTCCCTGCTGATGGCTACGACTCGGGTACCCAGTCGCAGATGGGGAGCGATACCGGGGCTCTCTGCCAAGGGTTGAAAGGCTTGGTTCACCAACTCGTAGCCGGTGGGGCAGTCCAGCCCTTGCGGCGCAGGAGTGCCCAAGCCTTCCAGGACCTGTCGGATGCGAGGAGAGACGTTGAGATCCCAGGGCGAGAAGAGGCGAACGTGCCCCCATTGCCGAAGGTATGCGGCAACTTGATCGCCTGCTTCATAGATCGTGAAGGACAGACCGGCTGCGCTCGCTGCCAGCGCGGCATCGAGGCCGGTCGGGCCAGCCCCCAGGATCGCTAGATGTGGTTTCCGATTCATGGTCTCGATCCCTAAAACCGAGAGGTCTGTCGTTCTCGCGCGGGCAGGATCTCCAAACAGGTCGTCCACCAGCCGCTGAGGATGGTTTCCACAAACTCCTCGGGGAGACTTTCTTGGCGCATCTCGGCGGCGAGGGACTGATGGTCGTATCGCAAGGGAACGAGTTCTACTGACAGTCCCCCGCCGGTACCTTCCTCCAACAGCGCGTACCAGACATTCGTTTCGCCGTCGTTGGCGGGCCGGCCGATGACACCCACATTCACGACATCACGACCAGAGGGCAAGCGGCGATGCCATTGGAGTCCGGTATGTGTACAAAGCAGCCCTTCGCAGCGCTCCTGATCGAGGAGAACCTCGAGAAAGGCGTCGGGTGTAGTGGAGCTGAAGAGGAACTCGTTGATGCGCCGAGGCGAGCCGTGAATCAGCAAGAGCTCCTGGTTACCGATCCGGACCCGTCGCCGGAGAGGTAGTCGACCCATCCACCTCTTGAAGTCGTCGGCACAGCGCTCCGCGGTGTAAGAGTAGGAGAGCTTGGCAAAATGATTGTCCCTGGGATCCGTGTAGCCGCAGTTGCAGTCCTCGCGGCCACCGGCCAGCGATTCTTCATAGTTGCCCTGGATGACGAGCACGTCGCCTTGCTCGAGGAGCGGTCGGATCTTCTCCGGGTGAGGGCCGAACCCGCCCAGGTCACCCAGACAGTAGATGGCGTGCACTCTGCGCTCCCTGGCATCGCCGAGAAGCGCAGCCAGAGCCAGGTGGTTGCTGTAGACCCCCCCAAAGACAGCGATCCGACCGTGGGGCCCCTCCACAGGCACTTCATCAGGGGTCTTCTGGAGGAAGCTCTCGATCTCGGTCAGGCGATCGCTCTCCGAGAGCTCTCGCCCCACACCAGCCGAAGCAAGTCGAAATTCGTCCAACGGGACGAGCTTGTCACCCCATGTGGCGAGGCCCCGATGGGAGGTGAGCTGGGAGTCGACCTTGGACTCGCGAATCTTTTTTGGGTCTCGACCAGTCATCTTCTTCCTGTTCAAGTCCTACAGGAAACACCATAGACATGACAGGTCCAACAAGCCGAATGGTCGAGGGGAAAAGAATCGAGGGTGTCCGCGAGCTTCGAACCCATTCGCCCTTCGGGCTCGTTGACGAGAATAGGACACACCCAGACTCCTTGATCGGTGACCATGCGACACGAAGTGCACTGCAGGTGGTCCAACCCTTCTTCAGCCACGTCACCCGCACGTAGCCTTTGCCAGGTCTGGTAGGCGCCGCCCCGCTCGGCCTCGGCGCCGATCTGAAAGACCGGCAAGATCTTGAGCCGCGGCTTGGAGATGCCCAACTCGTTCAGCAACTCGAAGAAGCGTTGCTTGCCCGTTACCGAGCCGTTCTCGTCGTGGACCTCCGTCACCGTGATGACGGGATTCAGCCCCGACGCCGCGAGGTTCGAAATGCCTACCAGGATGCGCTCAAAGGTTCCTTTGCCACGGATCGGATCATTGGTTTCGGCGTTGAAGCCGTCCATGGACACCCGGAAGTCCAGGGAGTAGGGAGAGGATCTGCCAAGTCTCTCGAGACGCGTGCAACGCTGCTCGTCGAGAAGTAGACCGTTGGTCAGCACCGTGGCCGGACCGTGCCGCAGGGTCTTCTCCAGAATGCTCTCCATCTCGGGATTGAGAAAAGGTTCTCCGCCGGTGAAGTAGTACTCCTTGACCCCCAGCGAAGCGCCTTCCTCGAGGTAGGGACGAATTTCGGCCAGCGACATCATCTCGTGGGTGTGGTTGGTGGGAGAGCACGAGACAAAGCAGTGTGTGCAGGCAAGATTGCATAGGGTACCCCCGACCTGGAACCAGAGTGTGTCCAGTGACGTGAGCTGTGCCCGGGGGCCGTGGGGCTCCCGGGTACTTCTTGAAGCCGGGGTGGATACGGTCATCAGTCGACTAGCAGCAGCCCTCGGGTCCGCAGTATTCGACGACGTCGGCCTGATCCAGGGGGATCTGTTCGCGGGGCTCGACAATCTCGAACAGGTCCCGGTAGCGCTCTTTGACGAGTTGTTCGATACTGGCGACGGTCATGATCGGAACGGATCTCCTTGAAGGATGTTTGTCTGCCGCGGGTCTTGGTAGCCGACTCGTCCGAGTAGCAAGCCCCACCAGCGGTATACGCTTGGGGCACGTGATCGGTTCGCTCGTTCTACCATGGATCGACCATGAACTGAATCATGGCGAGTTCGTAGGTACTCAATCATGAGGATTGCATCCGTCGGCAAGGCGTTTCCATCCAACTACTACGACCAGGAAGAGCTTCTCGAGGCTTTGGGGCGCGTGTGGTCGAAACGATTCTTCAACCAGGATCGGCTCGAGTCGCTGCACCGCAATGTTCTTGTCGGCGGCCGGCACCTGGCCTTGCCCCTGGAGGAGTACGAGCAGAGGGTGACCTCGTGGGGCGCGGCGAACGACGCTTGGATCGAGGTGTCCCAGGAGATCGGGGCCGCGGCGATCCGCGACGCGATGGACAAGGCGAGCCTACCCCTGGAGGAGATCGGGTGCTTGATCTTCGTGTCGGTGACGGGGGTGGCAACCCCCTCGATCGATGCGCGACTGATGAATCGGCTTGAACTGCCGTCGGGAGTCCGCCGGGTGCCGATTTTCGGACTGGGGTGCGTCGCCGGTGCCGCCGGGATCTCGCGAGCCGCCGACTACGTCAAGGCCTATCCCGACCAGGTTGCGGTACTGCTGTCTGTCGAGTTGTGCTCTTTGACGCTGCAGCTGCAGGACCTTTCGATTGCCAATCTCATCTCTTCAGGACTCTTTGGCGATGGTGCGGCCGCGGCGGTCATGGTTGGCGAAGAGCGGACTTCCACAGGTCCGCGAGTGCTTGCCTCGCGATCCATCTTCTACCGCGACACCGAGCGGGTCATGGGTTGGGACATCTCGGAGAAGGGTTTCCAAGTGGTCTTATCGGCCGCGGTTCCCGAAGTCGTACGCGACCACCTGCGCCCCGATGTCGATCAGTTTCTCGCTGACCAGGGACTGACGCGTCGAGACATCTCGTCTTGGGTGGCTCACCCCGGAGGCCCGAAAGTTCTCGAAGCCATGGAAGAGGCACTGGAGGTGCCCCGTGAAGCCCTGGGTGTCACCTGGCAGAGCTTGCGGGAGATTGGCAACCTGTCGTCGGCCTCCGTCTTGATGGTGCTGGAGGAGACCATGGCCCATCACCGACCCAAAGCGGGGAGCTTGGGGCTACTGTTGGCGCTGGGCCCGGGTTTCTGCTCTGAACTGGTGTTGTTGGAATGGTAGATACCCGTTGGCTCTACACCGGTCTGCTGGCGTTGATGGTCGTCGAGCGTCTGGTGGAGTTGAGGATTTCGCGTCGCCATCAGCGCTGGCTGGTGGACCACGGCGCCATTGAAGTGGGTCAGGAGCACTACCCGTGGATGGTCTTACAGCACGGTCTGTTTCTTGCCAGCTGCCTGATCGAAGTGTGGTGGTTGGATCGCCCGTTTTACCGGACCCTTGCCATCGCCATGCTTGTCGCCCTGACGGTGTCCATGGCCCTGCGCTACTGGGTCATCGCGACACTGGGTCGCCGCTGGACGACGCGGGTGTTTTGTCTGCCGGGAGAACCGATCATCACCACGGGGCCGTTTCGCTACCTTCGGCACCCGAACTACCTGGCCGTAGTCATCGAGATCTTCGCCTTGCCCATGGTGCACACTGCCTGGATGACCGCGGTCGTCTTCAGTCTGGCCAACGGGATCTTGCTCGCCCAACGAGTCCGAGT
Source organism: uncultured Acidobacteriota bacterium (assembly GCA_963719055.1). Lineage (GTDB taxonomy): Bacteria > Acidobacteriota > Thermoanaerobaculia > Multivoradales > JAHEKO01 > CAXMQZ01. The sequence goes on from CAVRAU010000022.1 coordinate 122,134, forward strand.
CGAGGACGAGGGTTTGCGTCTCTACAACGACCCCGATGCTCAGCTCCGGCGGGCTCGGTCAGATAGGGTGACCGAGACATGACACCGGAGGAGATTCTGCGCGGCATCGAAGCGGTGGCACGGGAACACCTGGATCGACTCGAGCAGCTCGAGCCGGGCATGGATCTCGTCGAGGACCTGGAGCTCGACTCGCTTCTGCTACTGACCCTGGCAGTCGAGGTGGAGAACAGGTTCCGTATCTGTCTCGACCAGGAAGACGAGGCGTCGATCCGCACGGTGGGCGATCTGATGGGTGTCGTGCACCGCAAGATCACTGAAAGAGAGGACGAGAAATCCCTCCCGTGACATGAAGACCCTGAATGAAGCGCTGGATCGCGCCGCCGGCTTTGCGGATTGTGGGTTGCGGATCCTCGACCGGCGAGAGCGACAGACCTGGCTGGATTGGGCCGAAATCCGTCGGCGCTCGACGATCGTGGCGGGAGGCCTACGCGCCCAGGGTATCGGCAGGGGTGAGATCGTCGGTCTGTTCTATCTCACGGGCGAGGAATTCTTTGCAGCGTTCTTTGGAGTGTTGATGGCGGGTGCCGTGCCGGCGCCCCTCTATCCGCCTGTACGCCTGGGCCGACTGGCCGAATATCAGGTGCACACGTCGCGCATGCTGCAGGCAGCAGGTGTCCGCAACGCTTTGATTGATGGAAGACTGAGGAGGGTCCTGGGATTGGCCTTGAGCCAGGCGGGATGCCGGGGCTACACGCAGGCCGAGCTGCCCAAGAGGTCGGAAGTCGCTGCAACGGTGGCGCCCGACGAGCTCGGACTGGTCCAGTTCTCATCGGGTACGACCAGGGATCCCAAGCCGGTCGCCCTGACCCATCAGGCGTTGATGGCTCAGACGAGGACCCTCAACGGCTTTTGGCCGGACACGGAGCAGCGGCGACACTCCGGGGTTTCCTGGCTACCTCTCTACCACGACATGGGTTTGATCGGTTGTGTGTTCACGGTCCTCGAGCGACCCTCGACCCTGACCTTGATACCACCAGAGCTATTCGTCGCTCGCCCGGTGGTCTGGCTCCGGGCGCTCTCCAAATTCCGGGCAACGGTCTCCCCGGCACCGAATTTCGCCTTCAGTCTGTGTGTGGAGAAGGTTCGTGACGCCGACCTGCAGGACTTGGATCTCAGTGAGTGGCGGGCGGCCCTGTGCGGGGCGGAAGCCGTGGTGCCTGCCGTTCTGCGACGCTTCGCCGACCGCTTCGCCGGTTGTGGCTTCCGGCCGGAGGCTCTGACACCGGTCTATGGCTTGTCGGAGGCAGCCCTGGCCGTGACCATCTCCGATCTCGGCGAACCGTTCACGACGCGTTCGATGTCGCGACAGCAGAGCGGCAACGCGCCGAGCCATGAGCGCGAGCTGGTATCGGTGGGTCGACCGCTTCCCGGGTTCGAGATCCAGGTGAGAGACGAGCTCGGCGCGATGTTGGTAGACGAAGAAGAGGGTCGCATCTGGATTCGAGGGCCCTCCCTGATGAAGGGGTATCTGAATCAACCACAAGCGACCGCAGCGGTGCTCAGAGACGGCTGGCTCGACACGGGCGACCGCGGGTTTCTGTACGACGGCGAGCTCTATGTGTCGGGCCGCGCCAAGGATGTGTTGATCGTGCGGGGTGCCAACCACGCACCCGAAGAGATCGAAGCCATGGTGACCGAGCTGGAGTCGGTGCGCACTGGCTGCGCTGCGGCCGTGGGATATCTCCCAGAAGACGCCGATAGAGAACAGGTTTGGCTGTTCGTGGAACGCAACCGCGACCTGAGCGATCGAGAACGCGAGGCGGTGATCGCAGCCTGCAAGCACCGGGTGCTGGCCCACATCGGGATTGCGGTGGATAGGGTCGAAGTATTGGACCCTGGAATCCTGCCCCGCACCTCCTCGGGCAAGATCCGTCGGCAGCGAGCGCTCGAGCTCTTCCTGGCTGGCGAGTGGCCCCCTTCGGATGCCGCCAACTCCTCGAGCAACGTGAAGAAGAAGGGTCTGGAAACCGGGGCGCAGTCTCGCGTGAACAGAGAGCCGGATGCTAGCTGAAGCCGACGTGGTGATCGTCGGAGGCGGCCCCGCCGGGTTGGCGACGGCTCTCGAGCTTCGCCGCATGGGACACGATGTGCTGGTGGTGGATGGAGCCGAGCCTCCTATCGACAAGGCCTGTGGTGAGGGTCTGATGCCCGATGGGGCACAGGCTCTGCGGCGGCTGGGCGTTGAGATCGCCGACTCTCGAGTCGCACCCATTCATGGCATTCGTTACCTCGATGGAGAGGAACGGGCCGAGGCCAGGTTTCCCGGTGAGCCCGGGTTGGGTATCCGACGTACCGTGTTGCATCAAGCGTTGGTTGACCGCGCAGTAGCGACGGGGGTGCGAGCACTCTGGGGAGTTGTCGTGCGTGGTCTCGGAGATCAGGGTCTGCAGACCGACAAGGGGCACCTGCGGGCCAACTGGATCGTCGGTGCCGACGGTCTGCACTCCAGGGTCCGACAGTGGGCGGGTCTGGACACCCGTCGAGCTCGCTTCCATCGCCATGGAGTCAGACGCCACTACGCCATCGAGCCGTGGACCGACCTGGTGGAGGTCTATTGGGCCGACAGGTGTGAGGCGTATGTGACACCCGTTTCCTCAGAAGAGGTCGGGATCGCCTTCCTGTGGAGCGAGCAGAAGGCGGACTTCGACTCCCTTCTGACCCGTTTTCCAGCTCTCGAGAATCGTCTACGAGGAGCCGTTTCTGTCTCCAGGGATCGCGGCGCGGCCCAACTCGAGCAGAGAACCCGAGCGGTTCGACGCGGCGCAGTTGCCCTGGTCGGTGATGCTGCCGGTTATCGAGACGCCATCACCGGTGAAGGAATGTCTCTGGCCTTTCATCAGGCCAGAGCCCTGGCAGAAGCGATCGGCGCCGGGAACTTGTCCGGGTATGAGCGCCGGAACCGTCAATTGACCTCTTTCCCTTTCGTTTTGATCAGATTGCTGGTGGAGGTCGAGCGGCGGCCGTGGCTGCGTCGTCGTTTGATCCGCACCTTGGCCACCGAGCCCGCTCTTTTTGCCGACCTCCTGGCCATCCATACCCGTGAAGCGCCACCTCGCAGTGTCGGCCCGAAAGGGATTCTGCGGTTGGCCCGCGGTCTCCTGGGCTAGACTCCACGGATCTTGGCCGACCCCAAATGCTCGATCCACGCCGATGTCGAGGCCACTTTTCGTTGCGAAGGCTGTCAGAAACTGCTGTGTCACGACTGTATTGACGAAGGGCACCGGCTGTTGTTCTGCCGGCAGTGTGGCGAGCGGGCGATGCCGCTGGCGGTCGAGACACCCGCGGTAGCGACAGAGCTACGGCGAGCCACAAAGCGCGAAGCCACCTACAGCCTGCAGGACGCGCTGAGGTATCCATTCCGTGGGCTGGGCAGATTCGTCTACTGGGGTTATGTGTTGGTTCTGGCCATCTTCATGTTTCTCGCCACGCTTCCTGGGCTGGGGTGCGCCGTGCTGCTGCTGCGGCTCTTGATCCTGCTGATGCTGCCCGGCCTGCTCTTTGCCATCGTGCGCACGACAGCGGACGGAGAGACCGAGCTGCCGGATTGGCCCGACTGGTTTGAAGGGGGACAGCGACTCTGGGAATGGTTCGGTACGGTTTTGGCTTTCCTGGTCTCGTTCGTTCCCCTCGTGGCCATCCTCTATCTTCTGGGGTGTGGTCCCGAGGGCCTGGGTGAGTTGCGGCTTCACTGTTCCGTGGCCGTGCTGTTGGGCTCCGTGGTGGGCGCGGCTCTATGGATCCCGGCGTTCGGAGCCGTAGCCGTGGAATGGAACCCTTGGGTGGCTCTGCGCATCGATCTTCATGTACGCGCTCTCTTCAGGGTCGGGACCGACGCCTGGAAGACCCTTGGTCTGCTGGTGGCCCTCCTGGTGGCACGGCAGATCCTGGGCTTGATCCTCCAGCCGATTCCTCTGCTGGGGGGCCTTGCCCAGATCATGGTTGCGACGTACACCCTGTTGATGGGTGCCCATTTCGTGGGTCTCTTGTTCCGGCGCCACGCGGCAACGCTCGACGCCATCTACAATTAGCTTCCGATGGGTGACTGGAGATCGATTCGCCGCGATGAGCGCCCGGTGGGCAGCTACGGACCCCATGGTCTCTACACCCTGGGGCTGGCCTACGCCAACACCTACCACATCGGCATGTCGAGCCTGGGATTCCAGAGGGTCTACGAACTGGTCCACCAGTACCCCGAATGGAGCTGTGAGCGACTCTTCGCCGACGGGACCGGCGTGCCGCTCTCGGTCGAGACGGAGACCCCACTCAGCGCCTTTGGCGTCGTGGCGTTCTCGGTTTCGTTCGAAGAGGACTACGTCAACCTGCTGCAGATGCTGGACCGGGCGAAGGTCCCACGACGCCGGCACCAGCGGCGAGCGAGCGATCCGCTGATCATCATGGGTGGCTCCTGCGCCGCCATCAATCCCTTGACCATGAGTGAGTTCGTGGACGTGTTCGCCCTGGGGGCGGCCGAGAACCTGCTAACCAGTCTCTTGGCGGCGGTCAGTGAAGAGACCGACAAAGGAGCGGTCCTCGAGCGCCTGGCGGCAACTCCCGGGTTCTTCATTCCGGAGCATCACCGCCCCGAGGAGCAAGAGATGGGCAAGCTCCACAAGCTGGAGCTCAGCGCCGACCAACTCGCCGAGCCGGGAAACCTGCCCACCACCGCCATCGTCACGCCGCACACCGAGTTTGCCGGCAAGTTCCTGATCGAGATGTCCAGAGGCTGTCCCGAGAAGTGCCGCTACTGCTGGGCGACCTTTGGCATGGGACGTTTTCGCTGGCATCCTGCAGAATCTCATTCTCGACTCGCTGGAGAAGGCGCGACCGGTGACCGATCAACTGGGTTTCGTAGCCACTGCCGTGGGCGATCACCCGGAGATCGAACGCATCTTGCTCGAGGCCAACCGGCTCGGCTTTCGCACAGCCGTCTCCTCGATTCGGATTCCGGCGGTCACCAAAGGGGTCTTGGAGGCTCTCCACGCCTCGGGCGACCGCTCCATCACGCTGGCTCCCGAGACGGGCGGCGACGAGTTGCGGATCAAGCTCAACAAGCCCATACCCAATCGTCTTCTCCTCGACAAGGTGCGAATGATCTTCCGGCAGGGCCTGACGCAGCTGAAGCTCTACTTCATCATCGGTCTACCAGAAGAGACCCTGGAGGATGTCCAGGCGATCCTGGATCTGGCGGCAGAATGTCGCGCCCTCATGTTGGAAGAATTGGCGCCAACCGGGGTCATCGGCAACATCCATCTGGGCGTCAACCTGCTGATCCCCAAGCCCTATACCGGGTATCAGCGCGAGCGGATGGAGGATCCTGCCCTCCTGCGCAAGAAGATTGCTCTCGTCAGAAAGGGTGTGGCTCGATTGCCCAATGTCACCCTGGGGACGATGTCCATCAGACAGGCCGTCTGGCAGAGCTACATCAGCAAGGCGGGCAGTGAGGGTGCCGATATTCTGGAAGCAGCCGCAGACGGCATGGACCTGTCATCCCTGCTGCGGACCTACGCAGATCGCATCGAACCGTTGGTCTTCGAACGTTCCGAAGGCCACCTGCCGTGGCACTTCATGCGCTCGGCTTGACCTGCGACCGACTCAATCCGGTGGCGTGATGTCCTTGATCGGAGGTTTTGGGAGATCTTCTTCTACCTCCGGGGAGTCCTTGCGCCACGTACCGAGCAGGAGCGTCAGCAGGCCCAGCATCGCCTCGTCGATAAAGGGGATGAGATCGGGGATCAGCAGATCCAGCAGGAAGAGCGTGCCGGTAATAGCGAAGAGTTGGGGAAAGCGCAGCCGCGTGGCGTAGCGAGCCACGAGTGCGCCGACCAGCCCCTTGGGTGCGATGGCCATGACCCTCCGATGATAGACCGGGAATGCTGCGGCAGGCTACTTCTCCAGGTCTTCCAGCCGCCTGGGCCAGTCGTCCTTGAGCAAGCGGGACAGCATCCGGTCGGCCATGATCTTGCCACCGGTCTGGCAGCCGGCACAGTAGTTGGCCTCGTTCTCGGCGTAGACGATACGCTGCACGGGCGCGCCGCAGACGGGACAGGGCTTTCCGAAGCGGCCGTGGACGGCCATCTCGGGGCGAAAAGCGGTGACCTTCTCAGGGAAGCCGTTCCGCCGCTTCCGAGGTGAACCGATCGATCCACTCGCGCAGCGTCTCCTGGGTGGCCGCGAACAGAGACTGCGTATTCCGCATCACTCAGATCGGTGGAGAGCTTGAAGGGCGAGAGCTTGGCCCGATGGAGGATTTCGTCCGAGTAGGCGTTGCCGATACCGGAGAAGAGCCTCGGGTCTGTCAGCGAACGCTTCAGCGTGTGTCGCTGCGACTGCAACCGAGACCGGAACTGGTCGAGGTCGGCCGCGAGCACTTCGAGCCCACCGCGATCGTGCTCCGCCAAGCCCGGATTCACCTTCGACGAGATAGAGAGAGGCCCGGCGCTTGCTCCCCGCCTCCGTCAGGACGAGGGTGCCGTCGGCGAAGTCGAAGGCGGCCAAGCCCGAACGTCGGGGGAGCTTGGTCCCTGGTGGCTTCCAGCGCAGTCGACCGGCGATCATGAGATGCAGAACCAAGAAGAGGTCGTGCTCCAGCCCGAAGACAATGCGCTTGCCCAGCCGCCGGAGCTCCAAGACCTTCTTGCCCTCGGCATCGGAAATAGGCGGCGAGACCGACCGCAGCAGAAAGGGATTGCCGATACGGATGGCGGTAAGGGTGCGGTGGAGGACACGAGTCTCCAGAGCCGTCAAGATAGGCCTGGATATCGGGCAGCTCGGGCATGGGCTAGGGGCCGACCCGGATCCTCACGTCCAGCGCCTTGCTGGTCTCCCGATCGGCACCGGCCAGGAACGGGTTGATGTCCAGCTCTTGAATCCTCGGGTGACGCTTGGCCAGCTGGGCGATGCGGAGCAGGGTCTCCTCGAGCAGCGGCAGATCGGCACCCGCCTCGCCGCGCACACCCTCCAGCAGCTGGAAGCCCTGGATCCCCCGGACCATCTCGCCCGCCTCGAAGGGTGTCAGAGGGAGAACGCCGAAACGGACGTCCCGAAAGACCTCGACGTAGCGGCCTCCCAAGACCGAACATCAGCAGTGGACCAAACCGGGGATCGGTGCTGATACCGAAGATCACTTCGTGGCCCCCCTTGACCATCTTCTGCACCAGGAAGTGCTCGGCGACGACCCCGGCCTCGGCCAGGGATGTCTGCATCTCCTGCATGGCGACCGCGAGCTCTTCTGGATTGCGCAGATCGACCTTGACGCCACCCAGATCGCTCTTGTGAACCAGCTCGTCGGCGGTGGCCTTGACCACGACCGGGTAGCCGATCTCCTCGGCGGCCCGAGTCACTTCGTCGACACCCTCGGCTACCCGCCAGGGAGCCACGGGAATGCCATAGAGCTCGAGCAGACGAAAGGCCTTGTCCGGCGGCAGATAGCCACGGTCGACGCTGGTCACCAATTCCGCAACGGCCTCGTCGTCCACCTCGAAGGCCGGTATGTGTTGCTCCAGCGGCCGCCGTCGCAGGCTGGCATAGCGAGCCAGTTGTGCCAGAGCTCGGGCCGCCGACTCTGGAAACTGGTAGACGGGGGGCAGATCGGGGCGGTTCTTGATCTCTTCGTGAAACTCTTCCGTCGCCATCATCACGGCGACAACGGGTTTCCTCTGTCCCGGAATCGTCTTGCCCACCTCGTTCATGACCGCGATGGGGTTGCCAATCAAGGGTTTGACGTTGATGACGATGACCATGTCCACCCCGTCGTCGGCCAAGAGGATCCGCAGGGCCTTGGCATAGCCATCCGGGGTTGCCGAGGCGATCATGTCGATGGGGTTGTGGACGCTGGCTTCGGCGGGCAGAAAATCGGTCAGCGCCTGTCGCGTGGCATCGCTGAGCTCGGCGATCACCAGATCCAGATTGACGCAGGCGTCGGTGGCCATGATGGCCGGGCCGCCAGCATTGGTGAGGATGGCGACTCGGTTGCCGGCCGGCAGGGGACAGCGATCCAGCGCCTGCGCGATGTCGAAGAGCTCGGTGATGGTGTTGGCACGCAGGACGCCTACCTGCGCCAGAAAGGCCGAAACGGGCAGGTCGGCGCCGGCAATCGCGCCCGTGTGCGAAGAGGCGGCCCGGGCACCCTCGGCAGTGCGGCCCGACTTGACGATCAAAATGGGTTTCTTGCGACTGACCCGTTTGGCGATCTCGGTGAAGCGACGCGGGTTCCCGAACGACTCCAGATACATACAGATGACCCGCGTGGAGGGGTCGTCTTCCCAGTACTCCAACAGATCGTTACCTGAAGCGTCGGCCTTATTGCCCATAGAGGCGAACTGGGTGAGACCGATGCTCAAGTCGGCCGCGGCGTTGAGCACCGCTACCCCCAAGGCTCCCGACTGGCTGACGAAACCGATGGAGCCCCGCCGCGCCGGGGTCGGCGAGAAGGTGGCGTCGAGACAGATCTCGACCTCGGTGTTGATCACCCCCATGCAGTTGGGGCCGATCATGCGGGCACCGGCGGCACGGACGGTATCGCGCAGGCGACGCTCCATCTGAGCGCCCTCCTCACCGGTTTCCGCGAAACCGGCACTGATGACGACCAGACCCCGCACCCCCTTGTCGAGACACTGCTCCACGACACCCTGCACCAACTTCTTGGGCACCATGATCACCGCCAGATCGACGGGATCCGGGATGGCGGCCATCGACGGGTAGGCCTTGATCGAGTGGATCGACTGGGCCTTGGGGTTGACCGGGAAGATGGTGCCGTTGAATTGATTCGTGACCAGGTTGTGAAGCAGGGCGAAACCGATGGAATTACGGTTTCGGGAAGCACCCACAACAGCGATGCTTTTGGGTGAGAAGACCGGATCCAAAGAGTGTGCCGGACGTTTGGATATCGCCTCTGACATCGTCGAGTTCCTCCGCAGGGATCATATCCCTAGCAGGGATGTCATGTGGAAGCGCCACAGGAGCGGCACTGCGTGAAACATCACGTGCTGCAGATAGATGGCCAGGTCGAGAAGAAAAAGGAGCCGACCAGGGCCAGCCAGTAGGAAATCTCGACCAGGTGAAGAAGTCCCCAGCCCTTCTGCTCGGCCACCAGAGCAATACCGACGGCAGCAGCTGGAAAGATGAGGCGGACGACAAACGAATCGACCACGGCCAGGCCGAGGTTGGCCCACCAGCGAACCCGGCGCGGCTGCGAGAGGCTTCTGCGGGCAGCGACAATCTCCCAGAGGGCCATGACGGCCAGAATGCCGAGGAATGTCCCCAGTCTCAAAGCGGGCTCGTGTTGAAAAAACCAGTCTCTCAAACCGCTTGTCCTGCCCCCATCATAGGGCCTGCCGGGCGCGACGTCATCTGGAGCGCGGCACGAGGATCCGTACCCTCTCGGGGTGCAGGCTGACAGTGACCGGGAGCTGGATCGGCAGGGCATCCCCGTCGAGTTGGACAGCCAGTCCCTCGGGACTGCGCACTGTCACCTCCTTGACGCGGATGAGCTCGACATCGCGGCGCTGCAGGTGGCGACCGAGGACGAGGTCGCGGGTGAAGGCCAGCGTTTCTAGACGCCCCTTGCCGCGAAAGATCACCAGGTCGAGAATCCGGTCCGAGATGCTGGCACCGGGCGCCATCTGAAAGGAGCCGGCATAGTAAGGAAGATTACAAACAGCGATCATGGAGGCGCTCAGTTGCCGGCCATCAGCGACCAGGTCGATGGCCGGGTAGTCGTAGCCGAAGAAACGCAGAAGACCCGCGTACGCCACGGCGGCCTTGCCAAAACGACGCTTGAGTGTCGGGTCGAGATTCCCCATGATGTGGGCGTCGAGACCCGCCGAGGTCTGCATCAGGAAGATCTCCTCACCGCAGAGACCGACATCCATGTCGAGGATCTCGGCGTCGGCAAACCTCTTGGCGGCACGCAAGGGATCTTGCGGTAGGCCGAGAGCGATAGCGACGACGTTGACCGTGCCACCGGGGATGGGCGCCAGGGCAACACCCGTGCCCAGTAGACCAGCCGCGGCCTCGCGCAGAGTGCCATCCCCTCCGTGTGTGAAAACAACGTCGATTCCGGCCGCGGCCGACTCGCGGGCCAGTTCGGTCGCATGGCCGGGCGCCTGCGTTGGGAGGGGTTCGGTTTCGTATCCGGTTTCCGCCAGCGCGGAGCGAATCGCCGCCACGCGCTGCTCGGTTCGCCAGCTACCGGCCCGCGGATTGAAGATGAGTACTGCCTGTTTAGCCATGAGACCGAAGGGAGGGTGGCGAACAGGTGAATCTCAAAAGAGCCGGCCGGCGGCGTCGGCCGGTGGCGGCAGACCCAGATGCTCGTAGGCTCTATGGGTCGCGACCCGCCCCCGATGGGTGCGCTGCAGAAAGCCCTCCTGGATGAGAAAGGGTTCGTAGAGGTCCTCGAGCGTCCCCCGATCCTCACCAATCGCCGAAGCGATGGCGTTGATGCCGGCCGGGCCGCCCTGGTATTGCTCGATGAGGACGGTCAGGATCTTGCGGTCCACCTCGTCAAAGCCGAGCTCATCCACCTCCAGCAGCTCCAATGCCTTCACGGCGGTTGCCTTGTCGATGACCCCCTCGCCACGTACCTGGGCGTAGTCCCGGACTCGACGCAGAAGACGGTTGGCGATACGTGGCGTACCCCGACTACGCCGAGCGATCTCCTGGGCGCCGGCCGTGTCGACCTCGATCTCGAGCAAGCTTGCCGAACGGTGAATGATCGTGGCGAGCTCGCTGGGCTGGTAGAAGTCGAGGCGGTGGACGATGCCGAAGCGCGCTCGTAGGGGCGCGGTAATGAGACCGGCCCGGGTGGTGGCTCCAACCAGGGTAAACGGGCGCAACTCGATTTTCATCGTGCGCGCTGCCGGGCCTTGACCGATGACCAGATCGAGCTGAAAGTCCTCCAGGGCGGGGTAGAGAATCTCCTCCACCGTGGGCCCGAGTCGATGAATTTCATCGATAAAGAGCACCTGCCCAGGCTCCAGATTGGTGAGAATGGCAGCCAGATCGCCGGGTCGTTCCAGGACCGGTCCCGAGGTGGTACGGATGGTCGCGCCCATCTCGCGCGCGACGATATGCGCCAGAGACGTCTTGCCCAGGCCCGGAGGGCCGAAAAGCAGAACGTGATCCAAAGCTTCATTGCGTCCCCGGGCGGCCTCCATGAAAACCCGTAGCTTGTCGACCACCTTGGTCTGACCGACGTACTCCGCCAGGGTCTGCGGTCGAAGAGTCTGCTCGAAACCCAGTTCTTCCGGGTCGGGCGCGCCTGAGAGAATGGGACGATCCGTGGTCACGGACGTCATTGTAACGGGAGACATCCACTCGCAGGTCAACTGGGGTTGGCATGTGTCGTGGAAATCGCTTCGCGGGACCGATCGGGCAGGAAAGGTCCGATATGCTCAGTCTGAACTCTTCCGGAGGCAATATTGGCAGCCAGGCTCCGTTTATCGAGATCTGGATTCAGCGCCGGCCCAGATCGTGCGTGGGTCACGAGGACCGAGACGCTCCTGTTTTGCGTCGCCGTATGGTCGGTAGTGGGGGGCTGTGGGCACGGTGGAACGAGGGAGCGCCGGGCGGGGCCTGTGACGGACACCGATCTCGAGGTGCGCCGCGCTGGTTTCGTACGGGAGACTCTCTTGACAGGTGAGCTCGAGGCCGAGCAGGCGGAAGTCCTCGCCGCTCCCGACGTCAATATCTGGCCGCTGACGGTAAGGTCTCTCGCCGAGGATGGAGCGACCGTGAAGCAGGGCGAAGTGGTGGCAGAGTTCGACAACACGCAACTGTTGTCGAACTTGGAAGATCTGCGGACTCAGAGGCTGGAGGCCAAGAACCTGTTGGTCAGCAGACGAGCGCGAGCCGCGGCGGAGATCTCGGAAGCGATGTTCGAGGTCGAACGGCAGCGCGCCACCCTGGAGAAGGCAGAGATCGCCACTTCGGTTCCCGAGGAGATCCTGTCGAGTCGTGAGTATGCGGAGCTGCAACTAGCCCTGCAGCGCGCCCTGCTGGGGTTATCCGAGGCCGAGCAGGCGCTGGCATCGGTCCGTGATGCCGGCGCGGCGGATATTCGGATCCAGCAGCTCGCCTTGGAGAAAGCTCGCGATGCTGCCAAGCGCGCCGAGAGTTCCATTGGCCAACTGAGCCTCCGGGCGCCGCGGGATGGAATCGCGGTGCGGGCCACCAACTCGCGAGAAGCGCGGCCGGTACGTGTAGGCGACGCGGTCTGGCCCGGCCTGGCGGTCGCTCGACTCCCGGACCTGGAAACGCTCTACCTGAAGGCGCGTCTCTTCGATGTCGATGATGGTCGGGTGGCCGAGGGCCAGAGGGTCTGGTCGACACTCGATGCCTTTCCGGAGACCCGGATCGAGGGGCGGGTACGGACGATAGACGCGGTGGCCGATGAGACCAGCCCGTTCTCGGCGCGACGGGTCTTCGATGTGACGATCGACTTCGACCAGGTAGACACCGAGCGCCTGCGACCCGGGATGTCGGCGAAGGTGGTCATCGAGGGCGAGAGAGTCGAGGATGCGCTTCTGGTACCGCGCGAGGCTCTGGACCTGTCGAGCGAGGAGGCCTTGGTGGGCCTTGTCGACGGTTCCCTGGTCGCCGTCGAACTGGGTCCGTGCGACGCTCGCTTCTGTGTAGTACTGGACGGACTCGAGGCGGGTACCAGGTTGCGTAGCCTACGGGGACGATCCGCCGAGACGAGGGGTTGAGCAGCCGCGATGATGATGCCAAGGAAACGTCGGATCTTGGTCGTAGCCACGGGTGTCACGGGCGCCGCGGCCGTGGCTCTGCTCTGGTGGGCAGGGGGAGGACAGGATTGGGGGCGAGTCGAGCGCCGGGACCTGGTGGTGACCATCGATGTCGAGGGAGAACTGCAGGCGGTCGACACTTCGCAGATCGGGCCTCCCCAGATCGACAATACCTGGAATTTCACGATTGCCTGGATGATCGGAGAAGGCTCGGAAGTCACGCCGGGCGCTCCCGTCCTACGTTTCGACACGAGCCAGTTGGAGCAGGAGCTCCAGGCGAAAATAGCCGAGCGAGACGAGGCGCAGAAGAGTTTGGAGAAAGCCGGGACCGATCTCGAGATCGAGCTCCGCAAGCTCGAGCAGCGGGTGGCTGAAGCCGAGGCGAGGCAACGCAAGAGCGAGCTCGAGCTCGATGTGCCACCAGAGGTTGCGGCGGCGGTCGAGCTTGAGCGGGCGCGGATCGACCACCACCTGGCCAAGCGGGAGCTCGAATCTCTGGCCAGAACCCGGGCGCATGTGCAGACCCGCGGGTCCGCCGATGTGGAAGCACTCGAGGGGAGCCGAGATCGGGCAGCTGCGAGGGTTGAGGCTCTCCATGCAGATATCTCGGCCATGGACGTGAAGGCGGCGCGCAGCGGCACGGTGACCTATGTCGTCAATCGCTGGAACAGAGAGAAGAAGAAGGTCGGCGACTCGGTGTGGCGTGCCGAGAAGATCCTGGAGATCCCCGATCTCAACCGCCTGGTGGCCGAGGGGGAGGTCGCAGAAGCGCATATGGGGCGTTTGGCGAGCGGTAGTCGAGCGACTCTTCGCTTGGATGCCCATCCCGACCAAACCTATGGCGGAACGGTGCGAGCGATCCGCTGGGCGGTGGAGAAGAAGTCTCGACACGACCCGAAGAAAGTGGTCAAGCTGGAGATCGAGTTGGACGAGACGGATGTCGAGCGCATGCGACCAGGGATGCGATTTCGCGGCGAGATAGAAGTCGAGCGCCTCGCCGGGGTGCTGGTTGTTCGCGAAGAAGCCGTCTTCGTCGAGCCCGATGGTGTCGCGGTCTATGTCAGGAGGTTGACGGGCGAGCGTCGTGTGGAGCCCAGACTCGGTAGCCGCAACCGGTCGCTCTTCGCCGTGGAAGAAGGTCTCGAAGAGGGCGATCGCGTTCGCCTCCGCGGTGTTGGTGAAAGGGCGGCGCGGTGAGCGTCGCCAGGTGGCTGTCTTTGACGATGTCCCTGGGCCTGTGCGCGTGCGGCGCCGAGAGGGACACCGCGACTCTCGAGGTCGCACGTCGCGACTTCCGTCTGCGGGTGACGGCGGAGGGTCAGCTGAAGGCAGCACGGGTGACCAAGCTCGGCGTTCCCGACGAGGTGGACGCGGTGGTGCGACTCGTGTGGCTGCGTCCGGAAGGTGCCGTGGAGAAGGGCGAGCTTGTGGCGCGATTCGACGCGACCGAGTTCGAGGATCTGCTGGTGGAGGGACAACGCGATCTCGAGCGCGCTGGCCTCAAGGTTCGGAAGACGGAATCGCAGATCGATGCCGTCGCCGTCAAGCACGACACCGCATTCAAGATTGCCGACTTGGAGCTCGACCAGGCCCAGCGCTTCCAGAAAACCGACGAAGGCCTCTACGCCCGACGAGAAATCGTCGAGGACGAGATCGACGAGACTCTCGCCGGAGACCGCAAGCGGATCGCCGCTGCACTGCGAGACACTCAGAGCTCTCTTGGACAGACCGAGCTCGAACTGTTGTCGATCGAGCGCCGCAAGGCGGGCCTCAAGATCGACAAAGCGACGACAGGCCTCGATGCCCTCGAACTGCGGGCGCCCCACGACGGCCTCATGACCTGGGCGCGGGGCTGGCGTGGCGAGCCGCCGGAGATCGGCGACCAGATGTGGAGTGGCCAGGGGGTCGCGGAGTTTCCCGACCTGTCGAGGATGGAGGCGGAGGTCTTCGTGCTCGAAGCCGATGCCGGTGGCCTCGAGGTCGGCAAGTCTGCCGAAGTGATGCTCGAGGCCCGTCCCGGGTCGGCCCTGACGGCTACCATCGAGAAAGTGGGTGCCGTTGCGCAACCCAGATTCCGCGGCTCGCCAGTGCAATACTTCGCGGTCACGCTGGCGTTCGAGAATCAGGCCGAGTTGCCGCCGAGGCCCGGGCAGAGAGTGCAGGCGACTCTTCTCCTGGAGAGTCTCGAAGACGTCCTCGTAGTGCCACGACAGGCCATCTTTGTCGTGGACGAGGATTCGTTCGTCTATGTCCGCGAGGGAGGTGGTTTCGCGCGCCGCCGGGTGGAACTGGAGCTCGCTCTCTGGGCCTCGTAGTGGTGACATCGGGTCTCGACGAAGGCGAGGTCGTCGCTCTTGGGCGGCCCGCTGGTCATGACGACAGCAACGAGGTGGACAGTTGATCTTTCGCGAGGCTCTCGCCATCTCCTTCAGCTCGATGGTCAGTCACAAGATGCGCGCATCCTTGACCATGTTGGGCATCGTCTTCGGTGTCGGCGCGGTGATCGCCATGCTGTCGATCGGCGCGGGCGCTGAGCGGGAGGCGTTGGAGACGATCTCGCGGTTGGGTCTCGAGAATGTCGTGGTACGGGCAAAAGAGCTCAAAGAGGCAGAGGCCAGGGAGATCCGCACCAAGAGCCTGGGGGTCTCACTGCGTGATGCCGAGGCGATCCGCGATGCGGTTCCCGGAATCCTTCTCGTGGCGCCGAAGGTGGAAATCGAACCATGGGAGGTTCTGGCGGCATCGGGAACGACCGAAGCGGCGGTCTTTGGAGTGGCTCCAGAACACGCTTCGCTGGTCGGCCTGGAGATTGCCGAGGGCCGGCAACTCGACGCCAGGGATATGGCGGATCACGCCCAGGTTGCCCTGATCGGTGAGCGCTTGCGTCAAGATCTCTACGGCTACGACTCGGCATTGGGTCGTCACTTGAAGGTCAACGACGTGTGGCTCGAGGTCGTTGGCGTGCTCGCGGCCGGCGCTGAGGTCGACTCTTTTCAAGGGGTGTCCATCGACTCCACCTCGCGCTCGATCTATATTCCCGTGACGGCCGCGCTGCGAAAGTTCGACCGCGATCCCTTGGATTCGCCGCTGACGGAGATCGTCGTCCACCTGGAGGAGGCCGAGCAGGGCGCGGAGGCAGCGGCGATGATCGACAATCTCCTTGAACATCTGCACGGCGGTGCCGACGACTACGAGCTGGTCGTGCCCGAGACCCTGCTGGAGGAGAGCCGGCGGACGCAGAGGATGTTCAACATCGTCATGGGTTGTATTGCCGGGATCTCGCTACTGGTCGGGGGGATCGGCATCATGAACATCATGTTGGCCTCGGTTCTCGAGCGCACGCGGGAGATCGGCATCCGTCGAGCGGTAGGCGCCAGGCGCCGAGACATCCTGATTCAGTTCATCGTCGAGTCGTTTGCGCTGGCAACCGTCGGTGGTTTGGCGGGTGTGTTGCTGGGAATCTTGATCGCCCGAATGGTCGCCGTAGCAGCAGGTTGGACAACTCTTATCACGCCTTGGTCGGTGATCCTGGCGACAGGAGTAGCCCTGATCGTGGGTGTCTTGTCGGGCTTCTACCCGGCGCGCCGCGCCGCCACGCTCGACCCCATCGAGTCCCTGCGGTACGAACGATGAGCTGGTTACGAGCATGAGCACGACTCCTCTCATCCAACTTGCGGGTGTCGAACGGGTGTTCCACAAGGGTGGTGCTGCAGTGCGGGCTCTGGACGGTGTCGACCTGACGATCGATCATGGCGAATATGTCGCCATCATGGGTCCATCGGGGAGCGGCAAGTCCACCCTGATGAGCGTTCTCGGTTGTCTCGACACCCCCAGTCGGGGCACCTACTCCTTGAGCGGCAGGACTGTCGAGGGTCTTTCGGACGACGACTTGGCCAGGATTCGCAATCGACAGATCGGATTCGTCTTTCAGAGCTTCGACCTGTTGCCGCGAGCGAACGCAGTAGACAACGCGGCCCTACCGCTCGTCTATGCAGGAGTATCGAGTGCTGAGAGGCGACGGCGAGCGGCCGAAGTGCTTGCCAGGGTGGGGCTGGGGAGCCGTCAGGATCATCGACCGAACGAGCTCTCGGGGGGCGAATGCCAGAGGCTGGCCATCGCGCGAGCGCTCGTCAACGAGCCGTCGATCATTCTTGCCGACGAGCCGACCGGGAATCTCGATTCGGCGACTTCGGAGGAGATCATGGAGATTCTCGATGGCCTCTCACGACAAGGAGCGACTGTTTTGCTGGTCACCCACGAAAAGGAGATTGCTGCTCACGCCGAGCGCCGTATCCGTTTGCGAGACGGCAAGATTGTCGAGGACACAAAGAACTCTGGCGAATAGGAGGGTTGCGCGTCTCAGACACGCGCCAATCGCTGCAAGCTGAGACGCAGCAGCTCGTGAAACGGGGCCTCGGGGTTTTGCTCCCTGGCCTTGGAGACGGCTCGCAGCGCCAGGGATTCTTTGTAGCCGAGGTTGACGAGGGCCTGGACGAGGTCGGTCTCGGTCTCGTCTGCCAGGAGCGGTTGGTCCATCTCCTTGGCCAGCGCCTGGACCTTGTCCTTCAGGTCCACCACCATGCGCTCGGCGGTCTTCTTGCCGATGCCGGGAATGGTGGCAAGACGCGCCGTGTCCCCCGCCGCCAGCGCCGTGAGCAGCTGCTCCGAGGGCATACCCGACAGGATCACCCGCGCCAGCTTGGGGCCGATGCCGCTGACCAGGATCAGTTTTTCGAAAAGCAGCTTCTCTTTCTCGTTCCAGAAGCCGAAGAGCTCGATGGCGCCCTCGCGCACGTGGGTGTGGATGAACAAGCCCGACGACCTGCTCGCTCCCGACCTTCTCCAGCTCGTAGAAAGTGGGAAGGGGGATCGAGACGGCGTAGCCGACTCCCTGAACATCGAGGAGTGCTCGCTCAGGAGTGCACTGGAGGAGGGTGCCCTTGAGGAAACCGATCACTGACGGGAGTCTATCCCTCCCCGGCCACCAACTCGAAGTTGCGCAGGAGTTGGGTGTCGTATTTGACGCCACCCATCTCTTCGCGACGCTGGTTGACGACGGCAGCCAGCATCTCGGCGAGTCGTGCCTGACGGAGACCCTCGCGGGCCGCATCCTTTTCCTGCTCGAACTTCAGAGGGTCGTAGCGCTGCCGTTCGGTGACCTCGAAAAGCACGACATCCCGGTCGTGAACGACCGGGCCGCCGAACTGTCCACTGTCGAGCTCCATGGCCGCAGCGGCGATCTCGGGATTGTTACCCAGTCCACCGATGGGTCCGGAACGTCGAATCTCGCCACTCTCCTCGACAGAGACTTCGAGCTCGGTAGCCAGAGCGTCGAGGGCCTGGCCCTCCTCGAGGGCGAGACGAGCCTCCTCCAGTCGACTCGATGCGAGCTCGATCTGTCTTTGGTCGAGAAGCCCGCTCCGCACATCTTCTCGCACCAGGTCGAGCGCGGGGGTATGCGGCTCTTCGATGGCGCTCAAACGCAGGATGGCCCAGCCGCGGCTGACCGGTACCGTCTCAGAGAAAGCTCCCTCATCGAGGTCGAATGCCGCGGTGGTGAACGGGGTGGCCCTGCCGATGCCGGGGACGTTCTCGTCTCGCCCGAACGGCTCGGTGGTGTGAACCGTGACGCCAGCCTCGGAACCGGCCAGGGTGCGCATGGCCTCTGCGGAATCGATGTTCTCGTTTCCGACCCTGTCAGCAAGATCCCTAGCCTTGGCTTCGGCAGCCGTGCGGGAGCGTTCCGACAACAGCAGGGTACGGATCTCTTCGGTAGGCCTCCTCGAGGGACTGCTTGCCGGCGGGCTGTTTCTCCAACACCTCGATGAGGTGGTAGCCAAAGCTGGTCTTCACCGGGCCCACCAGCTCTCCCGGTTGGGCGTCGAAGGCGGCGGTCTCGAACTCGGGGATCATCTGACCGCGACTGAAGAACCCCAGGTCGCCGCCCTTGGTCTTGCTGCCGGGATCATCGGAAAGCTCCTGCGCCAGAGCCGCGAAGTCTTCTCCGGCATCGAGCCGCTGCCCGATCTCCAGCATCTGCTCATCCGCCTGCTCGGCGGTGCGATCAGGGTTGATTTGCAGGAGGATGTGACGGGCCCTGACCTGCTCGTCCCGGGTAAAGGCGTCGGGGTTGTCTTCGTAATAGGCGCTGATGTCACCATCGGTCAACTCGATCGTCGAGCGCAAAGCGTCGGGATCCACGAGCAGGTAGTCGACAACTCGGCGTTCGGGCACCTGGAAATCCTCCTGGTTTTGCGAGAAGAACTCGGCAATCTCCTCGTCACTCAGGACGATCTCTTCACGGAGCCGATCCGAAGGCAGGCGGATATAGCGAATGCTGGCGGTTTCCGTCCGCTTCTTGTAGTCGTCGACGACCTCCTCGTCCGAAACAAACACGTTCTCGGAAAGCACGGTGCTGACCTTCTGGGTGAGCAAATCCGAGCGAGCCCCTTCCTCGAACTGCTCGACGGTGAAGCCGTTGGATTGCAGGATCTGGCTGTAACGATCCTTCCCTACAAAGCGGCCATCGGAGAACTGGAATGCCGGAATCTCGGAGATGTATCGAACCAACTCGTCATCGGTCACCCGCAACCCCATACGGTCTGCCTCGTCGAGAATGATTTTCTCGGCCACCAACTGATCCATTACCTGCATCGGTAGACCAATCTGCTGGGCCAACTCCCGGTTGAACTGTTCACCGTAGCTCTGCCGGTAGTAATCTTCGGTCTGCCGGTAGCTTCTTTCGAATTCGGCGTACGAGACCTGGAGATTGCCAACGCTGGCGGCGGCGTCCGAGGCGACGGTGTCGCCCAGGTTGATGCTGCCGAAATCGACGAAGATGAAGAGGATGAAGACCGCGATCACGATCCAGATGATCCAACTCAAGTATTTCAAATTGTCACGAAACGTCTTTAACATGGGAAACTTCCTTTCCTTCGCAGGCCGCGAAGACGGGGAACTCTACCAATCAAGAGGCATGGCAGCAACATTTAGGGCGGCGCCCAACTCCTGTTTTTTGAAGACCTTGTGCTAAATTCCCTTGGTCTACGAGGGATCCTCTTCCAGAATAGATCGGGCAACGGACACAACATGGCATTTGCTTCCTTTCTGCGCTATTTCTCCAACGACCTGGCCATCGACCTGGGCACGGCCAACACGCTCGTGTATGCCCGCAACAAGGGCATCGTGGTGCGCGAGCCGTCCGTGGTGGTGATCAATAAGCTGACCAATCGCATCGAGGCCGTGGGTGGTCGAAGCCAAGGAGATGCTGGGCCGCACACCCGGCAACATCGAGTCGATTCGCCCGATGAAGGACGGCGTGATCGCCGACTTCGAGGTCACCGAGCGCATGCTCGAGTACTTCATCAAGAAGGCTCATGGTCGCAAGATGTACGTCCACCCACGGATCGTCATCGGCGTGCCCGGTGAGATCACGCAGGTGGAGAAGCGCGCCGTGCGCGATTCCGCTACCCGGGCGGGGGCCTCGGAGGTCTTTCTGGTGGAACAGGCGATGATGGCGGCCATCGGCGCCGGGCTTCCGATTACCGAGCCGTCGGGCAACATGATCGTGGATATCGGTGGCGGCACCACGGACGTGGCCGTGATCTCCCTCGCGGGAACGGTCTATAGTCGCTCCGTGCGGATCGCCGGCAACGAGATGGACGACGCCATCATCCAGTACCTGAAGCGCAAGTACAACCTGCTGATTGGTGAACGCACGGCCGAGCAGGTGAAGATCGATCTGGGTTCGGCATTTCCTCTCAAGGAGGAGATCAAGCTCGAGATCAAAGGCCGTGACCTCATCGAGGGTGTGCCGCGGACCTTGACCATCACCGACGAGGAGATTCGCGAAGCCCTGGCCGAACCGGTGACCACCATCGTCGAAGCGGTTCGAATGGCGCTCGAGCGCACTCCACCCGAGCTCTCCGCGGACATCATGGACAAGGGCATCGTCCTTTCCGGGGGTGGCTCCATGCTGCGCGGCCTCGACCAAAGGCTACGCAACGAGACCGGTCTGCCCGTCGTGCTGGCAGAGGACCCGCTTTCGTCGGTGGTGTTGGGCACGGGACGAGTGCTGGAAGATATCGATCTACTCCGTAAGGTCTCTATCCGTTAAGTGGTTTAAGTGAGCGAGCGGCACACGCGCTGGCTTTTTGTGGCTCTTCTTCTGGGCCAGGTGCTCTTGTTGACCGCCCAGGTTCGCGGTCCCGGTGGCCGCAGTAGCGTCCTGGAGGCCGGTGCCATGCGGTCCCTGGCGCCGTTGGCCAACCTGGTCAACTTCGTCGGTGATGGCGTACGCAACATGGGCAGCAATGTCAGGCTCAACCGCTCCCTGACCGAGGAGAATGAGCGCCTGCGGACACGGATAGAAGAGCTCCAGCGGGAGAACATGCGCCTGTTTGGCGCGCAGGCGGATATGCAGCGCCTCTCGGTGGCTCTTGGGTACCAACGTGCCGCAGGGGCGCCACTCAAGGCCGCCGATATCGTTTATATCGACCACTCGTCCTGGCTACAGACCGCCATCGTCGCGGTGGAAGAAGGGACTGTAGAAATCGATCAACCCGTGGTGTGCACCACGGGCCTCGTGGGCAGGGTTGTGCTGAGGGCCGGCACCTACGCCAAGATCCAGCTCATCACCGATCGATCTGCCAGTGTCGGAGTCATGATCCAGAGAACTCGGCGACAAGGTGTCATCCGGGGAAGTGGCAAGGGAAGTCTCGAGCTGGACTACATCCCGGCGCAGGCGGATGTGAGGGTCGGAGACCTGGTGGTGACGGCAGGGATAGATGGCATCTATCCGCGCGGTGTGCCGGTGGGTTCGATTGCCGCTGTAGTGGTGGGAAGCGAACTGTTTCATCGCATCAGGGTCATGCCGTTGGTTGATTTTGGACTACTGGATCAGGTCTTCGTGCTGGATCGCGAATCGATCCCCGCGGAGCTGAAGAAAGATCTTCCCGATGCGAACCCTTAGATTCATAGCCGCCATGGGAGTGGCCGCGGTTCTCCAATTCGCGGGTATGCAGCTGTTTCCCTGGTTCACGCTGGCGGTGGACTTCTTCCTGGTGATCGCCGTCTTCAACGCCATGGACGGCTCGACGCTGGCCGGAATCCTGGGAGGATGTTTGGCCGGACTGCTCACAGACGCCCTCACCGGAGGTCCATTTGGCCTCTTCGGCTTTGCCAACACGGTAGTGGGGTATGGCACGGCGACTGCGGCCCTGCGACTGGTGATCCAGAGGGCGAGCAGCAGTCTGTTGGTGTTCTGTCTGGCCGCCGCGGCCCAACAGGCGGTTGTGTTGGCCCTGGCCCTTCTTCTTTTGCCGACCCCGGGGGCGCCGGAGATGAGGTGGATCGCTGTCAAGGTGGCGACCACGGGTATTCTCGGGTTGGGGCTCTACCTCGGTCGGGGAAGACTTCTACGACGAATGGACGGCTGGCGGCGGGCCAAAACTGCGAAGATACGATTTGGTAGATAGGAAGTCGGGTTATTGAGCCATGTAAGAGAGCATAAACAGGCGCTGCTTCAGCGGCTCCCGCGGCTGCGTCTGCTGTTCGTGGCCCTGGTCTGCCTGGTTGGGGTGCGGTTCTGGTTCGTGCAGGCCGTCCGCGGGGACTACTATCGGGAACTGGCAGAGAACAATCGCATGCGGACCGTGGTGCTGGAAGCGCCTCGCGGCCTGATCCACGAGCGCCAGGGCAATCTGTTGGTGGAGAATGTCCCAGCCTACAACCTGATCATCGACCGCACGCGCAGCGCTGACGTGGATCAGAGTCTCGCCATTGCAGCCGCGACCCTGGAACGCCCGGTGGAAGAACTGCTCGAGGTTCTGGGCCGACAGGCGGGCAAGTCCTTCTTCCAGCCGGTGTTGATCGCCGAGGGTCTCTCACTTTCCCAGGTCGCGCGGTTTTCGGCCACGGCGCTCGAGCACCCGGAATTCGAGATCGAAGTGGGGCACCTGCGCCTCTACAGGTATGGGCCCACGACGGCACACCTGTTGGGCTACCTGGGTCAAGTCACGGAAAGAGAGTTGGCCACGTCCGATTCCGCCTACAGAGGTGGTGACCTGGTAGGCAGAAAAGGAATCGAGCAGGCCTTCAACAGCCATCTTCGGGGCGTGGACGGCGAGCGGATTGTCATCGTCGACAGCCGTGGCCGCTCCAAGGAGGACTACCGATTCGAGCCCCCAGAGCCTGGGCAACGTCTCGATCTGTCATTGGACCTGGATCTGCAACAGGAGGCGGCCAGGTACTTCGAAGGCAAGGCCGGTGCCGCAGTCGCTCTCGACCCGCAAACTGGCGAGATCCGGATGTTGCTGTCGGCTCCGGCCTACAACCCCAATGTCTTCAGTCGGCGGCTCGACAGCGAAGCGTGGCAGGAAGTGATCGAGGCGCCCGAGCACCCTCTTCAGGATCGGGCCCTGCAGAGCACCTATTCGCCGGGTTCCGTTTTCAAGATCATCATGGCGGTGGCCGGTCTGACGGACGGGGTCATCACCCCAGACAGCAAGGTCTACTGTCCGGGCGCCACCAGGATCTACAATCGCCGGTTTCGCTGTTGGAAGCGAGGTGGACACGGCTGGATGAAGCTGCGCGATGGCCATCAAGGAATCCTGTGACGTCTACTTCTACCATCTGGGCAAGGATCTGGGGATCTCTCGGATCGCTCACTATGCGCGCCTGTTCGGCTTCGGCCGGCTGACCGGCATCGAAATCGAGGGGGAAAAGGCCGGCCTGGTCCCCGATCCACAGTGGAGTCTGGAATACCGCGGCACGCCCTGGTTCCCGGGGGAGACGATTTCGGTTTCCATCGGCCAGGGACCGGTCCTGGTCACACCGCTGCAGATGGCCATCATGATGGCAGCGGTCGCCAACGGCGGGTACAGGGCCATCCCCACAGTCGCCAAGCAGGAGACGAAGCCCGAGCTCGAGTCGATCAGTGTCCAGCCCGGGGCCCTGGCCGCCGTCCGCGACGCGCTGATGGCTGTCGTCATGGAGAAGGGCACTGGAGCCAGGGCCAACGTGCCGGGCATCGAGGTGGCGGGCAAGACGGGGACCGTCCAGGTGGTTCGGCAAGAGACCTGGATCAGAAGCGAAGACCTTCCCTACGAGAAACGAGATCACGCTTGGTTTGCATCCTTCGCCACCGCCGGCGACAAGCAACTGGTGGTGGTCGTTTTTGTGGAACATGGCGGCAAGGGGTCGCTAGCAGCGGCGCCCTTGGCGAAGAAACTCTATGAGATCTACTTCCGGGACTTTCTCGACAGTCGCGAGTCTGCCTGACGAGCGACCGGCATTGCGGATGCTGGCCGGCGTGCGCTGGGGCATGCTGGTGGCGGCGTTGCTCCTGTGCGCGGTCGGTCTGGTGACGGTGCACAGCGCCAGCGCCGAGTTGGCGACCGACTATCTACCCCGCCAGGCGCTCTGGGTGGGTGTGGGGTTGCTGGTCTTCCTTCTCGCTTTCAGCCTCGACTATCAGATGTTGACCAAGTTCTCGGTCGGCTTCTACGTCATCGGTCTGATCCTGCTGGCGATGGTGTTGTTTCTCGGGAAGGAAGCGGGAGGCGCTCGCAGCTGGCTGGGCGTTGGCGCCTTTCGGCTCCAACCATCGGAGTTCGCCAAGATCGCCACGGCTCTTTTTCTGGCGCGCTATCTCGCCAGCCGCCCGGGTCGCTATCTTCGAACTCACGAGATCATCATGGCGGGCTTCATTGTCTTGGCACCGATGGTGTTGGTGGCGATGGAATCGGATCTGGGCGGCGCCGTCATGTTTGTCCCCATGCTGGTGGGGATGGCCTGGCTGGCGGGCATCGAGTGGCGCTTTGTGGCGATCGTAGCGGTGATCATGCTCCTGGTCGGCGGTGCGATGTGGGTCCTGGCAATGCAGGACTATCAGAAAGAGCGGGTGCGCACGTTCCTGTCGCCGGAAAGAGATCCACTGGGGGCCGGCTACCAACTTCAGCAGAGCAAGATCGCCGTGGGGTCGGGTCAGTTTCTGGGCCGGGGATATCAACAGGGAACACAGAGCCAGTTGCGCTTCCTACCGGCGAGACATACCGACTTCGTTTTTGCTGTGTTGGCAGAGGAGTGGGGCTTTCTGGGGGTGGCCCTGGTCCTGGCTCTGTATGCGGTCTACATCCTCAATGGTGCTCGTGTGGCTGGCCGCGCCCGGGACAGGGTGGGGATTCTCCTGGTCGTGGGACTGCTATCGGCGTTTGGTTTTCACGTGCTCTACAACACGGCCATGGTGGTGGGACTGGTACCCATTACAGGTATTCCGTTGCCGTTTCTTTCCTATGGCGGCTCGTTCACCCTGGCCAACTTCATCGCCACCGGACTGATCCTCGGAGTAGACTTCAGACGGCACGTGAATCGCTAGGTCGGCGGTTCTGAACACCCGATTTGAAGTCTGCATGTCAAACGAGCTCTTGATCGAGGCGGGTCCGCACGAGACGCGGGTGGCCATCTTGGAAGATGGTCGGGTGGTCGAGGTGCATATCGAGCGGGCCACCCAGCCCGGAGTCGTGGGCAATATCTACAAGGGTCGGGTCTCCAGGGTGGTACCCGGAATCCAGGCCGCGTTTGTCGATGTCGGCCTGCAACGCGACGCGTTTCTGTTTGCCGGCGATCTCCAGCGATCCGGACCCTTTGATCTGTCAAAGAGCGAGGATAAGGAAAGGCGGCCGCCCGACCAGCGACCGATCGCGGACCAAGTCAAAGAGGGTCAGGACCTGTTGGTACAGGTCGTCAAGGAACCGCTGCCGGGCAAGGGCGCGCGCATCAGCTCGCAGCTCTCTCTGCCGGGAAGGCTGGTGGTTCTTCTGCCCGGGGCCAGCGGTGTGGGCATTTCGCGCCGGATCTCCGCCCTGGAGGAGCGGCAACGTCTCGAAGGGCTGTTGGAGGAGATGATGCCGGAGGGTCACGGCGTCATCGTGCGCACGGCAGGTGCCGAAAGGCGGCGGCAGGAGCTTCGCCGGGATCTGGATTGGTTGTTGCGTAGCTGGGGGGAGATCAAGAATCGATCGACCGGAGTCAGCGCTCCAGGGCTGGTTCGTCAGGAGACGGGCTTGGCCAGGCGGGCCGTAAGAGATCTCCTGAACCGGGAAATCTCCAACGCTTGGATCGACGGTGCCGCGGCACACAAGGCCACAGCACGGTATCTCGAGGAGGTGGATCGAGAGATGGTCGATTTGTTGCGGCTCTACGAGGGCGCGGATCCCCTTTTTCAATTCCGCGGTGTGGATTCAGCGATTGCCAAGGCTCTGCGTTCACGCGTCTGGCTGAGCTCGGGAGGCTACATCGTCATCAACCCGACCGAGGCGCTGGTGGCCATCGATGTCAACTCGGGCAGGAGCACGGAAGCGGCGGCGCTCGAAGCCACGGCGTTCGCGACCAATCTGGAGGCGGCGGTCGAGGTGGCGCAGCAGATCCGACTGCGGGATCTCGCCGGCATCATCGTGGTGGATTTCATCGACATGGTCGAGCCGCAGCACCGAGCCGAGCTCGCCACCAGTTTCGAGGCCGCCCTGAACCAGGATCGAACGCGGACACAGATCTCCCAGATGTCGGACTTCGGACTGATAGCGGTGACCCGCAAACGGATGCGCGGCGGGCTACGACAGCGTCTGATGCAGGTCTGTCCCTGCTGTTCGGGAGAGGGCCGGGTCATGGATCCCGCGACCCTGGGTCTCGAAATGGATCGAG
The DNA here is from genome assembly GCA_963719055.1 of uncultured Acidobacteriota bacterium. Taxonomy (GTDB): domain Bacteria; phylum Acidobacteriota; class Thermoanaerobaculia; order Multivoradales; family JAHEKO01; genus CAXMQZ01. The sequence continues at coordinate 148,641 of CAVRAU010000022.1, forward strand.
CGCTGAGAAGAAGAGCCGGCGAGTCGGGGCTCCGGGACCTCAGAATACGATTGCATTCGCAAACCAAGAGGGCCCTTGAAGCGCATCAGCAGGACCTCCTGTCCGGACTCGGGGAGAGCGTCGCCGGAAAGCTCGAACTGGAAGCCGACGACGATCTCGGAATCGACGAATTCGAGATCGACGCCAGGTAGGAGCCCGATGGTCGAAATGACATCACGGGGCACCGAGACGTTCGACCTGGGTGAGTACCGTGGCGAGATCGCCGACTCTCTGCAACCCGTCGAATTGGACGCCTCTGTCGCGACCCTCGTGAACCCAACGGCCACCAGCGACACACTTCACTGGGGGCGCAACTATTTGTATGGATCCCACATTGACACAGCCGCGGGCCGGGTCGAGGTGGTGGTCAAACAGTTTCGCAATCAAGGAAGAAAGCGACGGCTGGAGCGTCGGTGGAAAGGCAGCAGGGCCTGGCGAAGCTGGCGAGCGTCTCTGGCGCTACAGCAGGCCGGGATCGCCACCCCCGCACCGCTGATGTGGATCGAATCACGGTCCGCCGAGGGTCCCTCCTTTTTTGTCTCCCGACGTCTCACCGGCTTTCTCGAGGCGCGCTACTACTTCAGAGCTCTCGAAGCCGGAAGCGAAGAGGAGCAGTATCCACAACTGGAGGCCGGGTTGGTTGTCGACCGGATCGGCCATTCGATCCGTCGTCTGCATGACGCCGGCATCTGGCACCGGGATCTGTCGATAGGAAATGTGCTTCTCGTGGCAGCCGAGGAGGGGGTGCCGCTCCAGGTCGTTCTCATCGATCTCAACCGCGTGCGGATCAAGAGGCGATTGACAACCCTGCAACGCACACGAGACCTTTGTCGGTTGCGCATCTTTCGCGCCGATCTCCAGGAGCGGTTCCTGCTCTCCTACTGGGGTGCCGAGACCAAGGATCTATGGTATCGACGGTTCTTGTACCAACTCCTATTCAAGGGATTTCTCTTCAAGGTCTGGCTGAAGAAGGTCGCCAGACGGCCGTTTCGCGGTCTGCGCGACAGGGTGATGCCCCGACATCCGCACGCGCACATCCCTGAGGTGCCGCAAGAAGCATCGAGACGTGACCGGGCGGTGTGGGACGATCTGTCCGATCAGCCCCATCAACATGCTGGTCGTCTCGAGAGGCTTGCCGTTCGCGTCGGTGATGCGCCGCTCCATGGACGGGAGTGGACCGCGGCGGTGGTGGCGGCGCCGAAGATCCGGCGGCGGTATGCGGAGCTCAAGACACAGCTTTACTCCCAACCGGTCGAGTGGCCGGGTATGGGTATCGCGATCCGTCCCTGGGCCGAGAATCCGGCGGCTCTCATGGGGGCGCTGGAAGCGCTCGGAGCCCGGCAGGTACTCTTGCGGCTCCATCCCTGGCAAGAGCAGCACGCCGAAGAGGAGGAGTTGGCTCGCGAGCTGCACCGGCAGGGTTACGAGATGATGTTTGTGCTGGCCCAGAACCGCGATCTCGTGCGGGATCTGGACCGCTGGCGGGTGGCGGTCACCGAGTTGGCAGAACGATTCGGCGAATTCGGGACCCACTTTCAAGTGGGGCAAGCGATCAATCGCAGCAAATGGGGTATCTGGAACTACCGGGAATACATCGATCTGGCCGCCACCGCGGCGGAGATTCTTCGGCAGGACCCGCGGCGTCAGATTCTGGGTCCAGCGGTCATCGACTACGAACCTCTGCGGACAGCGGGAGTCCTGAATGTCCAACAAGACGAGGTTTTTTTCGATATCTTGGCAAGCTTGCTTTATGTGGATCGACGCGGGGCGCCGGAGAACACGCAGCTCGGCTTCGACACCGTCGACAAGGTCACCCAATTGAAGGCCATCGCCGAGACCTCTCCCAACTGCGGAGAGCACAGCTGGATCACCGAGGTGAACTGGCCGCTGTGGGAAGGCCCACACTCGCCAGCGGGCCGCAAAGTGTCGGTCGACGAAGAAACCCAGGCGAACTATCTGGCTCGCTACTATCTGCTGACCCTGGGGACCGGGTTGGTGGAGAGGGTCTACTGGTGGCAGCTCGTCGCCCGCGGTTATGGGCTGAGTCACGATTCAGGCGAGGGGAAGCTTCGCCAGCGACCGAGCTTCGCGGCCTTTGCCACCCTGCAGCGTCTTTTGCAGGGTGCGACCTTCTATGGGCCCGTGAAGACAGCGCCGCCGGTGCGCCTCTATCACTTCCGTACCGCCGGCGGTGAAGAGTTGATCGCCGGTTGGGCCTCGGACAACACTCCGGTGGAGGCCCAATTGCCCCGACCCGCCGAGCGCGCGACAGGCATCGACGGGCAGGAGCTGGAAGTGTCCGGACTGCGGGTCGAGGTCGGGGGTGCACCTCGCTACTTCTGGCTGGAGACCGGGTAGCCACGCCGTGGGCCTAGACGTCTTCCACGAACAGGTGGGTCGCTGGTTCGCCCAGAGAGTGGGCGACCCCACGGAGGTCCAGGCCCTCGCCTGGCCCCGTATCGCTGCTGGCGAGCACGTCCTGGTCACGGCGCCGACCGGTAGCGGTAAGACCCTCACCGCGTTTCTGTGGTCGCTGAATCAACTTCTCACCGGCGTCTGGTCCGGAAGCGGGGTGCAGACTCTCTACATCTCGCCGCTACGGGCACTCAACAACGATATACGGCGCAATCTGTTGAAGCCTCTGGGAGAGCTGGAGAAACAGTTCCACGACAGCGGGCTCCCGGCACAGAAGGTTCGAGTGGTCACCCGCAGCGGTGACACCCCGAGCACCGAGCGACAAAGGATGATTCGGAACCCCCCCGAAATCCTCATCACGACGCCCGAGACCCTCAATATTCTCCTCACCTCGAAGGGCGGTCGATCCATCCTGGGAGGGTTGCGCTGCGTCATCCTGGATGAGATTCACGCTGCCGCAGGGAGCAAGCGCGGCACCCACCTGATCACCGCAGTGGAGCGCCTGACGCTGCTCTCGGGTGAGTTCCAGAGGATCGCTCTGTCGGCGACCGTGAGACCCGCCGAAGAGATTGCGAGGTTTGTGGGTGGGCAGGAGTTGGTGGCCTCTCCAGTGGACGGTGAGCCCGTTTACCGACGGCGCCCGGTGGGGGTGATCAGCTCGCGCACCCACAAGAGATATGAGCTGCAGGTGGAGTCGAAACTGCCCGGCAAGGATGCCGTCGCGGCGTCCCCTGCAGAGCCCCTTAGTGTCTGGGAACCCTTGGTGGAGGATCTACGAGAACGCGTTCGCGAGAATCGCTCCACCCTGATGTTTGCCAACTCCCGCCGGGTGACGGAAAAGGTGACTCGCCTGCTCAACGAGGACCAGGATCGGGAGCTGGCGTACTCGCATCACGGGTCCCTCTCTCGCGAGATTCGCGCGGTAGTCGAGGAGAGGTTGAAACAGGGGCGCCTCGGCGCCATCGTCTCGACCAGCTCTCTCGAGCTGGGTATCGATATCGGGGCGCTAGACGAGGTGATCTTGCTGCGTACACCACCCAGTATCGCGGCGGCAGTCCAGCGACTTGGCCGGGCTGGGCACGGCGTAGGCGAAGTCAGCCGGGGTCGCTTCTATCCCCTGTTCGAGCGCGATCTTCTCGACGCCGTCGCGGTGGTCCGCGGTGTTCAGGACCAGGACATCGAAGAGATCCGTCCAGTCCAGGGACCGCTCGATGTCCTGGCCCAGGTCATCTTGTCGATGGTCGCAGCGGAGCCGTGGAAGCTCGAGGACTTGCATCGGTTTTTGTGCACGGCTCATCCCTTCCGCAACCTGACGCGGCAGCAATTCGATCTGGTACTGGAAATGCTGGCGGGTCGCTACGCCGACAGTCGGATTCGCGAGCTCAAGCCGCGGGTTACCGTGGACCGGATGAGCGGTAGCGTGCGAGCGCGCCCCGGAGCAGCACGTCTCATCTACACCTCGGGAGGCACGATTCCCGATCGTGGGTACTTCCACCTCCGACTGCAGGAAAGCAAGGCCAAATTGGGCGAACTGGACGAGGAGTTCGTCTGGGAGCGCTCGGTGGGCGACACCTTCACCCTCGGTGCACAGAGTTGGCAGATCACCGGTATCACCCACAACGATGTTCTGGTGCGACCCGCCCACCGCGGATCGGCCATGGCGCCCTTCTGGCGAGCCGAGGAGACGAACCGGAGCTTTCATCTGTCGGAGCGTATTGGCATGCTCCTGGAAAGGGCGGAAGAGGTCCTGGCAGAGCCGGGAGGAGGCTCGCGACTGCGCCAGGAGCTACAGGCCGAAGGACTGGCGGAGAAAGCGACCGCTGACCTGGTTTCCTACCTCGAAGCGCAGCGTTCGGAAACCGGCCGCCCGCTGCCTCACCGGCATCACGTGCTGGTGGAGTCCAGCCCTGGTCCGGATGGAACTGTCGGCCAGCGGCGGGTGCTTCTGCACACGATCTGGGGCGGACAGGTGAACCGTCCTCTCGCGTTGGCTCTGGCGGCGGCGTGGGAAAAGGAGCACGGGGAACCGCTTCAGATCGAACAAGACAACAACTGCTTGATGCTTTTATTGCCCAAGGAAGTGGATCCGATTCGTGTCCTGCGACGGGTGCACCCGGACAACGTGGAGCGCTTGCTGCGCGAAAGTCTCGAGCAAAGCGGCTTTTTCGGCGCTCGATTCCGGGAGAACGCCGGCCGTGCCTTGCTCCTACCGCGTGCCGACTTCCGCCGCCGGGTACCTTTGTGGTTCAACCGCCAACGAGCCAAGAAGTTGTTGAGCTCGGTGCGCCAGTACGAGGACTTTCCCGTTCTGGTCGAGACCTGGCGGACCTGTCTGCAGGACGAGTTCGATCTCGAGAGCCTGGCCAGGGTGCTGACGGACCTGGAGAGTGGTCAGATCACCTGGAGCGATGCGTCCACCACGACGCCCTCTCCCTTTGCCGCGGACATCGTCTGGAAGCAGACCAACCGGCTCATGTACGAGGACGATCAGCCGGAGGGCGATGGGCAAAGCCCCCTGCGACACGATCTGTTGCGCGAATTGGTCCTGGGCTCGAGGTTGCGGCCGCGCCTTCCAGGGGACCTTGTCGACACCTTTCAGCGCAAGTTGCAGCGGTTGCATCCGGGCTATGTTCCGCAGAGCGCCGACGATCTGATCGACTGGGTGCGCGAACGGGTGGCCATACCCCTGGCGGAGTGGCGAGAGCTACTGGCAGCCATGCAACGAGATCTGTCGCTCGAGGAGGAAGGCCTCGAGACCCTGTTGGCAGAGGCCTCCGCACGTCTGGTTCACGGTACGGTGGGCGAGGTCGCCAAGTCCAATCTGGTGGTTCATGTCGAGCAGGCGTTTCGCCTGGTTCACCATCTCGGGTTCTCTCCGGAAGGTGAGATCCCTGAGTCTGCGGAGCCGACGCCCCCGACAGACCCGGAGCCAGACCCCTTTGTGGAGTTGGTGGCGGAATGGATCCGCTTCTACGGCCCCTTCGAGCGTTCGCTGCTCAGTGGGTACCTCGGTCTTTCAGAGTCCCGTATCGAAGAGGTTCTGGAAGCCCTCGTGGCCGCAGAGCGAGTGGTGATCGACCATTTCCGGCATGGCCTGGAAGAGGGTGACGAGCTGGAGCTGTGCGACACCGAGAACCTGGAACGGTTACTGCGACTCCTGCGGGCCGCATCCCGACCCTCGTTCGAGGCCCGCCCGTTGACGGAGCTGCCGCTTTTCCTGGCGACCCAACAGGGCCTGGCCCTCGGCTCGGCCGATCCGCAGGGGCTCATGAGCGCCCTGGAGAAGCTTTTCGCCTATCCGGCACCGGCTCGTCTGTGGGAGTCGGATTTGCTGCCGGCGCGTCTCGACCCCTACTACACGAGTTGGCTGGATGGTCTCTTTCACGATACAGAGCTGGTCTGGATAGGGTGTGGCAAGGAACAGGTCGGTTTCGCTCTACGAGGAGATCTCGATCTTCTTGTAGATCTGCCGACAGGTACCGCTGAAGAAGAAGCCCTGTCAGAGATCTTTCCCTCGCAGCCCGGCCGCTATTCCCTGGATGAGTTGTTGGCTCGTACCGGCGGCAACTCGTCGGATCTCAGTCGCCGTCTTTGGGAGCTGGCCTGGCAGGGGAAGATCTCCAACACGACATTCCAGGTGCTGCGCCGCGGGGCGCTCCGGCGATTTCGAGTGGCCAATCTGGGCTCGAAGGGCGAAGAGCGAAGTCTCGCGATGAGGCGCCGCCGCGGGTTGTCGCGTCGCGGCCGGTTCGAGCGCTGGCAGGCCAGCCGCGCCGACGAGGGGGACTGGTGGTCGATCGCTGGACCGGCGATCGAGGCACGGGAGACGATGGATGCGGTCGACAGGGAAGAGTTGAACAAGGATCGGGTGCGATTGCTTCTCGAGCGCTACGGCTTGCTGTTCCGAGAGCTCCTCGGGCGTGAGCTCCCCGCCATGCGCTGGGCACGGCTCTTCCGCACACTACGGATCATGGAGTTGTCTGGAGAAGTACTCTCGGGCCAGTTCTTTCAAGGCATTCCCGGCCTCCAGTTCATCGCTCCGGCGGCATTCAAAGACCTCCAGGAAGGACTGGCCGAAGACGCTGTCTTCTGGATGAACGCCGCGGATCCGGCCTCTCCGAGCGGTCTGGGGCTCGATGATCTCCGGGAGTCCGTGCCGGCGAGGCGTCCATCGAACCATCTCGTCTACCACGGTAGTCGGGTGGTGCTGATGTCGCAGCGAAGCGGTGGCGAGCTGCAGATCCAGGTGCCACCCGATCATCCCCACCTGCCTCGTTATCTGAGTTTTCTGGGCGTGTTGCTCACCCGTCAGTTCGATCCCCGGCGGGCGGTCACCGTGGAGACGATCAACGGCGAGCGGGCAACCACCAGCGCCTATGCACCCGTCTTCGAGCAGCAATTTCAATCGACTCGAGAGCCCGCAGGCCTCAAGCTGCGCCGCCGCTTCTAGCTCCTCCACTGTAGCGGCCGGTCTCTGTGCCGGCCTTCGTTGTGTTGTCGAGACCGATCGCTGGGAAGAGATGGGTGCCGGTAAGTACGGCCCCATGAAGGGCATGATGTTTCGTCGCCTGAGTTTCGACGGACCCAAGATGGAAGCGATGAACAACATGGGCCCCTTCAAGAGCTTTCTTACTCCTGACCGGCGAGGTTCCTGGCGACACCGCCACCTGCCCTGCGAGCTGACATCGCAGCTTCATGGTGTAGAGGAGGGCCTTGTGCCCTCCCTTCCGTTGGGCGACGGACCTGGCGAGCGAGTGGTTGGCCTCGCTCGGAGCGATACCAGAGGCCTACCACCCGAGGCTGGCGTGGAAGCCGGCCACTACAACCCAGCGATCGCTGTCAGCCACACAACAAAGGCCGGCGCGGAGGCCGGCCACTACAACCCAGCGATCGCTGTCAACCGCGCAACAAAGGCCGGCGTGGAAGCCGGCCACTACGTCACGGGAGCAAGCTCTCGGCCGACGGGGTAGAGGCGCCAGCGGGTGTCGAGGAGGGGGGAGCGCTCGTAGAACCAGTAGAGGCGCTGACGGGGACTGGCGGCAAACTCTTCGTCCTCGGCCAGGCGCTTTTCGAACTCCTTGCGCAAGGAGGGGTCGGCCTCGAGCATCTGTTCGGCCAGGGGTTCGAGGACGTAGGACTCGGCGTACTCGGTGCGCTGGAAGACCTCGCTGAAGAAGCCCCATTGAAAGAAGGAGTCGGGCGAAGCGGGCTCCAGAAGAAGCGAGACCAGCACCCCGAGGGGCTGATCGGTGGAGACTCGGGCCGACCCGGACGCGAAAGTCTGTGGCACTGAGAAAGGCATGGCTTCGGCTTCCACGCGCAGGCGACCTTCGAAAGGCTCGTCGCTGTAGTCGGGCTCGCCGAGGCGGTACATTTCCACCTCTAGCGTGCGCGGCTCGGCGAGAATCTCCATCTCGATGCCGTGGGCGTCGAGGCGCTCGATGACTTCGAACCAGGCGGCTGGCACCCAATAGGCAGCGGGTGGTACCACGGAGCCGACAGGTCGAGTTGTCCGGTAGACCGGCACCATGACGGTCAACGGCTTGCCGGTCCACTGGATGCGTTGTCCACCAGAGACGGGAGAGGGGCTGAGCCGTTGCTCAACTGCGGGAAACTCGTACAACTCGTCCTGGGGCTCGTTGTCGCGTGCCCAACCAAGAGGCAGCTCGGCCCAACGCCGGTCCCGGTCGGCACGGGTGGCCCGCACGAGCTCACCGCCTTCTTTGGCGAGGGCGTTGAGCACCGACCCCAGGAGCACTCGGGTGCCGAGCACCCTCTGCTTGTAGGGCTTGAGGGAGTGGTTCTCCACGAGCACCGTCGCCACGTGTCGGCTGCTGCCGTAACCGTCCGAGTAGCGAGGTCCACCCTCCCAGGCCAAGATGCCCTGGGTGAGATCGGTCCGGTCGAAGACGAACACATGGGGACCGGGAATGTGGCCCAGGGCTCGGAGATCGGCCTCCATGGCCGGACTCAGTCGCTCTTCCAACCAGGTGCCAAGAGTCGGCGAGTGGGCGTGACTGCCGTTGAATCCCCAGGTGATGTCGGACTGCTTCTCGACACCATCGGTGACATGCAGATCGAGATAGAGATCGGGTTGCCAGCGATCCAGAATCTGGACCACGGCACGGATCTCGGGTGTGTCCAGCTTGACGTAGTCGCGGTTCAGGTTGAGATTGCGGGCATTGGTGCGCCAACCCATCTCGTCCGGGCCCCGTTGGTTGACGCGCGAGAAAGGAGACACGCGCTCATGGCCGTCCACGTTGAGAATCGGGATGAAGAGGAGGCTCACCTGGTCCAGGAGAGGCGAGAGATCACCCATGGCAAGATCTCGCAACAGCATCAGGCCGGCATCCTTGCCGTCGATCTCGCCTGAGTGGATTCCCGCCTGCGCGAGAAGAATCGGCTTGTCGATCCCTGGCAGCTGATCCGGGGTCGAGGCGCCGGTCGCCGAGGCGACCACCATCCAGAGAGTCCTGCCTTCCCAACTCCTACCCACAGCCACCATCTGCAGCTTGGGGGAGGCTGCGACGAGACCACGAAGCCATTCCATGGTCTCGTCATAGCTTGGCGTAGTGGTAAAGCCGCTGGCCTCGGCAGGCGTCAACCAAGGGTCCCCGGTGGCCGCCACCAATTTCTGGCTGGCACCGTTCCACTCCACCTCCGGTGGCAACAAAGATTGTGGATCGATGACGAGTGAGTGGACCTCACCGGACGCCGGCGAGGCCAGGATCGCCGTCAACACCAACAGAATACCGGTGCCGGTTCTCATGAAACTGGATGAGGTACGCAAGGAGCGATCTCGGTTTCCATGACGAAGTTGGGTGGCTGGAACATGTGCTTCTTGACCGCACACTGATCCATGGAGCGCTCGACTGCCCGGACATACTTGGGCGGAAAGCCCTCGGGGAGCTCGACCTGGACGCGGACGGTATGAATCATCTTGGTCTCGGGGTCACGCTCGGTTTCCAGTCCCAGGCGCAGGCCCTCGGTGTCGAGCTCGCGCTGCTGACAGAAACGCAGGGCGTAGAAGCCCATGCAGGTAGCAATGGAGGCCAGAAACAGATCGAAAGGCGCCGGGCCGGTACCGCCGCCGCCGTGTTTCTCGCGTTGATCTGTGTGGACAGTGTGACCGGCGACATGGGCATCGACCGCCAGTCCTCCCGGAAATGTGACATCGATCATCATGTTGGTGCCCTCCAGAAGAGAATCCGGAATGTGGAAGAAATCATTCGCCGGAAAATTCGAGACTCGATCTTGGGCTGCCAGCCAGAAGCAGCAGATCCTTGTGGACATCAGGATGGGTCATGGCCAGGAGTTGGTCCCCTGCCGCAAAGCAGGTGTCGCCACGCGGCGCCAGCAGATTGCTGCCGCGGATCACCGCCACGGCAGTCAAGCCGCGAACGCGTCCAAGAGTGTCCGCGACCGTGTTGCTATCCAGCCCCGAATCCGGTTGGACATCCACCGTGACCAGGATATCCCCACCCTCGGACACCCGTATGCTCTCACCAAAGCGCAGAAGATTCATCAACCGCGGTAATCTCAATTCGGTGGTCTCGACGCCCTTGGTGTCGACCATCTCCATGGCCCGGCGCAACATGATCCCCCGGTGCAGGGGCGAATCCTCGCGGGTCTCGACCTGCGACTCGTAGAGCGTCGGATAAGTTCGGCCGTGTGTCAGGGATCGTTGGATGAGGAAGGCCAGGATGTTGGCCAGCATCGCGGGCGCGATGAGCGCGTAGCCGCCGGTCATCTCGGCCACCATGATCAGGGTGGAGATCGGTGCTCGGGCGGCGCCGGCAAAGACGGAAGCCATTCCCACCACCACGAAGCCCGCGACGGGGGTGTCGACATTCGGCACGGCATAGTTGACCAGAATGCCGACGGCCGCTCCGAGCATGGCACCGATGGTGAGCGTGGGCGCAAAGACCCCACCCGACCCACCTGAACCGATGGTCAGCGCCATGGCCGGCGCCTTGAGAAGCAGTAGCAGCAGAATAGTGGTCAACGACAATCGCTCGAGCATGGCCAACTCGACCCACCCGTAGCCTGTTCCCAGAACCTCGGGTACCGCGAGAGCCATCAAGCCCACGGCCAGTCCACCGATCGCTGGCCGAATGTGCGGCGGTCCCGGCAAGCGTCGAAGAGATCTCGGACCCAGTAGAGGAGGGCCGGTAGAACCGCGCCCAGGAGTCCCGCCAGAAGGCCCAGGACGGCAAAAGCGAGAAAGATGGCCGGTTCTTCGATTTGCAGATCTTGCGGAATGGTGAACAGCTGCGACCAGCCGGCAAAAAGGCCGTAGAAAGCGTAGGACGTTACCGCTGCGATGACCGTGTAGATCAGGGCCTCGGACTCGAAGACCATGCCCGCATAGAGGATCTCGACGGAAAAGATGGCCATTCCCAGCGGGGCGCGAAACATGGCCGCCAAGCCGGCGGCCATGGCGGCCAGAAGCAGCGATCGACGTTCCTGGCCGCGCAAGCCAGCCCAGCGGGCCAGTGTGGTCCCGAGGCCGACCGAGATCTGTGCCGTGGGTCCTTCACGGCCGGCGACACCGCCCGAGCCGATGGTCAGGGCGGAGGAGATCGCTTTGACCAGGGGGATCCGTGGCCGGATCTCGCCGCCGCGCCGGAGGTAGGAGCCGATCACCGCATCGGTGCCGTGTCCCTCGGCCTCGGGCGCCCAGCGATAGACCACCCAGCCGCTGAGCAACCCACCGAGGGTGGTCACCAGGGGCAACCACAGGCGGTGGATACCGCTGGGAATGCTGTAAACGTCCGGTTCGCTGGTATTGGGCGGATAGAAGTGGCCGACCCTTCCCAGTAGGAGCTCCTGGCTCAACTCGACCACCGCGTCAAACGCGAGGGCAGCCAGGGCACCGACCAGTCCTACCAGCACGCAGTAGACGACCAGCCGGTAGGAGGGGCGAAAGATGGGGCCCGTAGGTTGGAGTGCCAATCGAGCTAGCTCTTTTTGCCCTTCTTGTCCTCGTCGGGCTCTGGTGGCAGACCGCGACCCGTGACCAGATAGGTAGCGAAGCTGCCGAGCCAATGTCCACCTTCATAGTACTGGCCCGTTACCGACCGCAGACCCGCGCGACGGTGTCGGTCCGCCGCTGCCATGATGGAGTCGATTCTCGGATCGCCTGGCGCCAGGCCTGCTGCAATACCCTCCAGCATCCAGGCGCGACTGATATTGAGGCCATCGAGATGAGCGAGCTTGGGGTCACCCGGATCGGAGACGACCGCCGGCTGCAGCCAGTCACCGGCGCCATGCAACGGGATCTGGGGCAGGAACGCGCCCAGCCAGGCGCCGAATTCCATGGGTGGCAGAATCCGTCGCATCAGATCGGCCTCGGCCAGACATGGAGAGAGAAAATCCTGCCCTGAGGGCTCGTAGTCCAGCGGGCAGCCCCGGTCCCCCAGGTAGAACTCGCGAGATTTCTTGACGACCAACTCCTCCATCGGCACCTCACCCGCCGTTCGGGCCCAGTCGAGAATGAGACCGAATGCGAAGGCGGTCTGGGAATGCTCGCCGATACGGATCGGGTAGTCGAGCTTGGGTAGCCACTCGCTGATCTTCTCCGCCGCCGCCAGTTCCAGCGGGCCCAGATTGAAGGCCCACCACTGTGCTTGCGGGTCGTCTGTCCACTCGCGCAGCTCGGCGGCCAACTGTAAGAGCCAGGCCAGGCCGTAGGGACGCTCGAACGAGACGCGTCCGGGCCCCTCGAGATAGCGCACCTCGGTGACAATGTTCTCCGCCTGGACGGATCGTTCCAGGGCATCACGAGCCGCTTGAGTGATCTCGGCATTGGGCGCGGTCCTGGCCAGACGGGCGAGCAACCAGTGACCGTGCACAGCGGAGTGCCAGTCGAAGCAGCCGTAGAAAGCTGGCGTCAGCTCACGGGGTGGCAGCACGTCGTCATCGCTGCTCAGGACATGTGCGATCTTGTTCGGATACTCGCGATGCACGCAATCGAGGGCTAACTGGGCAAAGCGCTGAGCGGTGTCTGCATCGAGATCCGCGGCTTTGACAGCCACGGTGCCGGTCACCAGCAGGAGCGCACAGAGCGCCAGGGTCTTCGCAATCATCATGTTCAATCTCCTCACGCCTCGTTGACCAGGATTCTGACACGAATACAGGTGCTCGCAGGGTACCGGGTCAGAGATGGAATCCGAGCAGGTTCCAACTCCACAGGAAGGGCAAGAATGCCACCAGGGCGAAGATCAGCAGGGTGACACCAAGTCGATGGCTGCGTGTCGATCGGGGGGAGCGCCAGAGTGGACCCAGACCCACGACAGCGACGAGGGTCAGTCCCGCTGCGACCAAGGGGAGGCTGAGGACAAGCAAGAGGAAGGCAGGCACCTCGTAGAGCAGCGCCGTCGATCCGGTCCTCAAGGTGGTTGCCAGAAAGACCGCGAGAGAGGCGATAAAGACGAAGTGCAGCGCGGCCGCGAGCCGGGCGAGAGAACCAGGCCAGCGGGGTGAGAAGAAGTCGTCCGGCCGCAGCGCCAGATGACCGATGGGAGGCGACGCCCGTGGCCAGCCAGCGGCGAGAAACAAAGCGGCGAAGGCGACCCAGAGAGTGACTTGAAAGGGGCGAGCCGCATACCAGTCGAGCTTCTCCAGCACCAGATCTCCGATGGCGGCAAAACGCGCCGGTCCCGGCCCGTCGACGAGACAGATTCGGGTGAGAGCCTGGCGCTCCTGGAAGCATTGGGGAGCCACCGGATCGAAGGTGCGCGTTCTCCAGACCAGCGCCCCATCGGCAGCGCTCCGAATTCGATCTTGCCTGACCAGGGAAAGGATCTTCTCTGCCGTTGCGTGAGAAACGGCCGCATCCTGCCAAAAGCCGGTCGGCTCATCGACGGGCCAGGCTTCCACGGTCTTGGGAGTGTCGTCCTCGAGACCGCTGGGTGTGTCGAAGGGGTCGAGGATCTGGTAGACGAGATCCCAGATGTCGATTTCGCTGTTGACGGCGGCGAAGAGCCCCACATGACTGGCGGGGAGCAGCACCATCACGGCGCTGAACCCGTTGTCTTGCGAGGCGAGATAGAGCTCGCGCGGGGAAAGATACCGGCCCTCCTCGAAGGCCAGGGTCCGCCCGGGCAAGGACTCGTGATGGGCGATCTGTCGTTTCAGGAGTCGGTCGATGCTGGCGGCAGCGAGGATCTGGCGACCCTCGAGTGAGCCGTCGCCCAGGACGACCCGCATCCAGCGGGCCATATCGGCAGCGGTGGTCAAGAGTGTCGAGGCAGGGACCGTCTGAGCGTAGTCGGGCGAGATCACCGTCCACCTTCCCCGGCTCCAGCGATGACCCGTGGCGATCTGCTCGCCGGGCAAGGTGTCGGTCGAGACCGCCGTATTGGACATCCCCATCGGGGCCAGGAGTGCCGTTTCGAGGTGAGATTCGAAGCTCTCCGAGGAGACCAGCTCCATGAGTCGCCCGACCAGAGCATAGCCGTGACTGGAGGGGACGCTCACCAGACCAGAGGGTCGAACACGGGGGGGCATTCGCTGTTCGAGATACGCTCCCAGCGGCATGAGCTCCGCGCGGGTCCGGGCGCGCGTGGCGACCCGACGCTGGTCGATGCCGGCGGTGTGAAGAAGCAACTGGGCAAGAGTGACGGGCCCCAGCGCATCGCGTGGAAGAATCTCCAGCCCCGAATGACCGGAGAGATCCGCATCCAGATCGAGTGCCCCTTGTTCCACCATCTGCAGGGCAGCCGACGCGGTCATGGCACGAACCAGGCTGCCGACACGGAAGATCGTCGTGTCCGGATCCATGGGCGCACTTCCTCGAGTGTCGGTGTGGCCGAATCCTTCGAGCATCAGGATTTCGTCTTCAGCCACCACCGCGATCGCTGCGCCGGGGACACCGGTCGCTTCGAGCCAGCCCTCGACGAGGCCGACGGCATGCAGCCTCGTCATCCGCTGCTGCTGCTCGACATAGCCCAGATCGGCTTGAGACCGAGCGATCCCGGGGACGATCAGACCCAGGATCAAGACGAAGGCCTTTGGGAGTCTCACCGGCAGATTCTGTCGAGTCGATTCGCTAATGTCCACGTCGGCCGACTCGAGGCCCTTTTGCCGCTTGAAACATGAAGGGCACCGAAATCGTAGGAACAGGTATTGGAGGTCTACTCATGAAAGGTAGAACGATGCGCCTATCCCTCATCGTCGCGATGGTTTTCGTACTGTCGGCAATCGCAGGTTCCGTGGTTGCGGAGGACATCAACCGCGAATTTCGGGAGACGTTCGATGTGCAACCAGGAATGAAGCTGGCGTTGAAACATGGTGATGGAGACGTCACCGTCACACCGTGGAGCGAAGACACCCTGGAGGTGGAAGTTCGCTACAGGGCCAAGGCTTCGAATATCGGCTGGAGCAAGACTTCGGAATTCGAGGTGGAATTTCGCCAGGATGAGGAGACCATCCATGTCATCGGTCACGAACCCAAACGCGTTAGCGTCGGTATCTCGACGTATCGTGAATACGAGTACACCTACACCGTCAAGGCTCCGAGCTATCTCGAGCTGAACCTCGAGGGGGAGGACGGTAACGTGGAGATTTCCGGCTGGCGGGGCTCCATCATGATGACGCTGGAAGATGGTGATGTGAACCTGAGCGATATCGATGCACCGCGCACCGAGGTGATCCTGGAGGATGGAGATCTCGAGATCGACGGCATCCGTGGCGAGATCGAGGTGGATTGCGAAGACGGCGACATCGAGATCTTCGAGTGCGAAATCGAGCGGGGTCGGATCCGCTCCGAGGATGGCGACATCGAGATCGACCGTTGCCAGGGCAGCTTCGAGCTTGCTGTCGAGGATGGCGATGCCCAGCTGCGGGAGTTGATCGCTCACGATCTGGAGATTCGCAGCTTGGATGGCACGATCACGTTGTCCCTGTTGCCGTCGGACGACCTCGACCTGAACGTTCGTGCCGGCGACGGTGACGTGGTGCTCGATCTCGATCAGCGACGTCTCGGCAGCCTTCGAGTTGGAGACGCAGGATGGCCGGATCAAAGTCAACGCTGCGGAGGTCAGCGATTTTGTCCAGAAACGCAGTCTTGTCACCGGCCGGCTGGGAGAGGGCAATGGCAAGATCTATGTTCGCACCGCTGATGGCAGCGTGACACTGCGCCAGTAGCTGCGGAGACCAGCGAACGCTCTTTTGGGGACGGCTTCGTCAGGGGCCGTCTTCGTTTTCCAGCTTGTCGAATTCGGGGTGATACTCGACCCAACCACGCTTGCCCCGCAAGCTTCCCTTCTTCAGCTCGGCAACAAAGAGGTAGGGGTCGAAGCCCTCGTCGATGTAGTGGAACCCCTTGGGCGCCGCGGGCTCGAATCCGAACCGCGGGTAGAACTCCGGATGCCCGACGACAAAGACCAACGAATCTCCGCGCCTGGTGCAGGTTTCCAGGCCAACGACAACCAGCCGCGAACCGATTCCCTGACGCTGGTAGTCCGGATGTACCGCCATGGGAGCCAGACCCATCGCATACCGTTGGAGCGTCCCATCACGCACAACTACCGGAGTAAAGAGGATGTGCCCCACCACCCTGCCGCCTTTCTCGGCCACCAGGGAGATTCTGGTGGGAACGGCATCTCGGAGTCGGTCGACCAGATCGGCCTCGGCCGCGGTTGGAAAAGCGGCGGCGACGACGCGATGGATCTCGGACGGGTCTTCGCGACGTTCCGGACGAATGGACACGGGCAATTCCATGGCTGTGGCCTGAAGCATAGCTTGTCCTGGAACAGGGTGAGCTCATCAAGACCTTCTCCACTGACCTACGCTATTGTCTGAAGTCTATGTGGAAGCGGCTGAAGAGGATCTGGGGTTGGTTGCGCGTCAACCTCACACGCGTCGTCGTCTGGGACCTGTTCATGGTCTATCTGGCGATCGTGAACGTATCCTTGATCGTCTTCGACTTGACCTATTTGTGGATACGACCCTTCTATTTTCAGTACATGCCCGTGGTGACCCGAATCTACGACCCGGTCAAGGGTATCGAGCTCGAGCCGGTGACCAACCGCTATCTCGAGCTGGCCGGCGCTTTGCCGACCGATGGGGTTGGGAGCACCAACCTCTACGAGGTCGAGACGACCCTGGCCGAGCTACGCGAGCTGTCGCTGGAGATCATCGATGACAACCCTTTTCAGCGTTCCGGTTTGGAGAGGTACCGGATTCGATTGTTCAAGGGTATGGAAGATCAATTGATTCGGGAGGGCATCCTGGCAAGCGCAGGGACCGAACCAGAGGTCGTCTCAGACCTGTTCTGGTCGCTCGAGCCCGACCCCGGTCGTCTCGGCCCCCGCCTCGCCTTCTTCGAGAGTGACCTGGCACCGTTGTTGGAAGCCAACTTCTTCCGCTTCTACGATCTGGATGGTGAGCTCGTCGATAATTTCTGGATCCTGGATCTGCCCTTTCTACTGATCTTCGTTGTGGAGTTTCTGGTTCGGTGGTACCTGGCCGTTCGTCGGTCCACCTATCCACGCTGGTACTTCTTCCCCATTTTCAATTGGTACGACGTGCTCGGGATCATGCCCTTCAAGCAGATGCGCCTCTTTCGGCTCTTCCGCATCGCAGCGATCTATATCCGGCTGCACCGCAGCGAGCATTCCAAGATTGGCGACGACCCGGTGAGCCGCACGGTCAAGTACTTCTCCAATATCATCAGCGAAGAGATCTCCGACATGGTGAGCTTGCGGATCCTCAACGAGACCCAGGAGGAGTTGCGGGAAGGCACCCACAAACGGATCATCCGCTCCGTGGCCGCCAACCACCGCGATGCCCTGGCGACGCAGCTCGCGATACAACTGCAAGAATTGTTGACCGACAACGAGGTGCGCCGGCAGGCCCGTGGCTTTCTCGATGCCAACCTCGATCGAGCCGTGGAGAGCGCCGACGCGCTCCGCCGTCTGCCGTTACCCGATGTGGTGCTGCGACCCCTGGTTGCGACCGTCGGGGAGACCGTTTTCGATGCCTTCGCCGATACCCTGGCCGCGACCCTGTCGAGCCGTGAAGGACAGCAAGCCGTGGAGACCCTGATCGGCGATGCCATCGATGGCTTGGTGCTCGAGGTCACCGAAGGCGAGCTGGAGCAGATCGTGCGCGAGATCTCGATCGAGGCCATCGGTCACATGAAGGAGACCGTCGCCGTGCGCAAATGGACCCTGCCCGACCAGCCCCGCCACAGCATCTTCACCCGCGACGTGATCGACTGACACCCACTGCGGCCGGCACGGAGACCCACCACCCGAGACCGGCACAGAGGCACGGCCGCTACAAACCCGGTCTCGAACTCTTCAGGCAGAGGACCCAAGGCGGCCTCTCGGTTGCTATGCTTCTGTGCAAATGTCTGATCGCTTTCATCCCATTTCGATGGAGCAGCTGACGGCTTGGGTGTTTACCGAGTTGGAGGAGAAGAAGTCGCTTTTCGGGATTCCGCGAGCGGCGTTCTTCGAGCCGCAGGCAGGGGACAGATTCCGGCTCGAGAAGTATGGCTGTCGGCTGGAGACGCCGTTTGGCGTGGCGGCGGGGCCTCATTCCCAGATGGCTCAGAACATCGTGGTGGCCTGGGCATGTGGCGCTCGATTCATAGAGCTGAAGACGATCCAGACCCTCGATGAGCTCGAGGTCAACAAACCGTGCATCGACCTCGAAGACGAGGGCTACAACGTCGAGTGGTCGCAGGAGCTCAAGGTATACGAGTCCTTCGACGAGTACCTGCGGGCCTGGGTGCTCATTCACGCCTTACACCGCAAGCTAGGCTTTGCCGGCGAGCGACCCGGGATGATCTTCAACATGAGCGTCGGGTACAACCTCGAAGGGATCCTGAAGCCCAACGTGCAGTGGTTTCTCGATCGTATGCGAGACAGCTCGGATCACAAGCAGAAGTACGTCGATATCGTCGCCGAGTGGTATCCGGAGGTGCGAGAGATTGCAATCCCCGACAGGGTTTCCGACACGGTGACCCTGTCCACCATGCACGGTTGCCCACCCGATGAAATCGAGAAGATCTGCACCTATCTTCTGGACGAGAGGGAGCTTCATACCAGCGTCAAGTGCAACCCGACCTTGCTGGGCCCTGAGCGTGTACGCGGGATCGTCAACGATGACCTGGGCTACGTGGACGTAGTCATACCCGACGAGGCCTTCGAGCATGATCTGAAGTGGGCGGCCGCCGTGCCGATGATCCGCAATCTCGAGACCCTGGCCGAGCAGAAGGACCGGGTCTTCGGCGTCAAGCTCACCAACACATTGGAAGTCGAAAACGCTCGGCGGGTCTTCGACCGGGACGAGATGATGTACATGTCGGGCAGGGCGCTCCATGCCGTCACCACCAACCTCGCCCAGGCGTTAATGGAAGAGTTCGCTGGAAATCTACTGGTCAGTTTCGCCGGTGGAGCGGACTGCTTCAACGTCCCGCACCTTCTGGCCTCGGGCGTGGTCACGGTGACGGTCTGCTCCGATCTACTCAAGTCGGGCGGCTACATGCGTATGCTGCAGTACTTCGAGACGCTGGCGGCCGCCATGGAGGAGGTCGAAGCCAAGACCCTGAAGGAGTTCATCTGCAGATCGGCCATTCGGCATGCGAAGCCGCAAGAGATCGCCGAATTGCTGGGTGGCAGCGAGGTGAAGCTCGACCCCCAGAGCATCGAGCGGCTGTCGGGCGAATCGGTGCGCTACCTGGCGCTATTGAATCTGACGCGATATGCGAAGCAGACCCGTTCCGATTGGGCCCTGAGAAAGGACTCCTTCGCGGACAGATCGTTCGAAGACTTCGAGAAAGCTGGGCTTGTTCGACTGTATCGAAGCCCCTTGTGTCGACGAATGCCCGGTGAATCAGAAGGTACCTCAGTACATGAATGCCGTTCGCCGAGGGGACTTCACCAGAGCGGTCTCTCTGGCTCGCGAGGACAATCCACTACCGACGATCCTGGGGCGGGTCTGTGATCATCTGTGCGAGAACACCTGCATCCGGACGCACTTCGACGAGCCCCTGGCCATTCGAGACATCAAACGTTTCATCATGGCTCAAGAGACCCAGCCCACCCTTTTCGCCCAAGAATCACCGGTGGGCCGAAAGGTGGCGATTCTGGGGGCCGGTCCCGCCGGTCTCGCCGCGGCACAAAGGCTGGCCTATGCCGGTTTCGAAGTCACCATCTTCGAGATGTACCCCTATGCCGGAGGCATGGTGGGAGGTGCCATACCGAGTTACCGACTCCCCCAAGCGGAGATCGATCAGGATGTCAGGGTACTCGAGGAGCTCGGGGTGGAGATTCGCTACGAGACGAAAGCCGGGGTCGATTTCACGCTCGGGCACCTTCGCGGTCGCGGCTTCGAGTTCGTCTTTGTGGCGGTAGGTGCCCAGATTGCCAAGCGACTCAATCTTCCCGGTGAGAAGTCGGATGGGGTCATGGACGCCCTGCGATTCCTGCGCAGCGTCAGGGAGGGCAACCCCGTGGCCATCGGCAAGCGGGTGGGCGTGATTGGAGCGGGAGATACGGCCATGGATTGCGTGCGTTCGGCCTATCGTCTGGGCTCGGAGGTCTCGCTCATCTATCGCCGCACCATCGATCAGATGCCGGCGGACAGGGAGGAGATCCGTGGCGCCATCGAGGAGGGGATTCAGATCGTCGAGTTGGCCAAGCCCACCCGAGTTGATCACCGAAGATGGCCGGCTGACGGGCTTGATCTGTAAAGGAATGGAGTATCGGGGGGAGCGGGACTCCAGCGGTAGGAAGATTCCTCACGCGGTCGAAGGCCGCCAGATCGAGATTCCTTTGGACACCCTGATCCTGGCCATCAGCCAGCACTCGCTGCTGGATTTCTTCGGCGGTCAACAGCCGGAGATCAACGATCGGGGCTACATCGCGGTGCACCCGGAGACTCTCGAGACCTCGATACCCGGGGTCTTTGCCGGTGGCGATGTGGCAGCAGATGGACCCTCCTCTATCGTCAAAGCGGCAGCCGACGGCAAGCGAGTGGCGGAGAGCATCATCATCCGCGCTGCCCAGCCCATCTCTGTCCCGGTGGAGGCGGGGGAGGAGTTCGACCTTGCAGACCTCCTGGTCCGAAGGGCCCATCGCGAGTGGCGGGTACCTGTGACGCACACTCCGTTGGACCAAAGAATGAGCTTTGACGAGACCGTCCAGATCTATACGGCTGAAGAGGCGAAGGCAGAGGCCGGTCGCTGTCTCGACTGCCATCAGATCTGCAGCTTGTGCGTTGGTGTGTGCCCCAACATGGCCCTGATGACGTACGTGACAGAGCCATTCCTCAGATTCTTGCCCAACCTCAGGGTGGTGAACGGCCAGATCGAGGAGGGGGAGAGCCGGGAGTTTCGCGCCGATCAAAGACACCAGATTGCCGTCCTGACCGATTTCTGTAACGAGTGTGGCAACTGCACGACCTTCTGCCCGACAGCGGGCGAGCCGTACCGTGACAAGCCCCGTCTCTATCTCCATCGGCCGGACTTCGACAGCCAAAGCGACAACGCTTTCTTGCTGGCGCACAATGGCGACACAAGTCTCATCGAGGCCCGTTGGGAGGGAGAGACCCATCGGCTGGAGGTGGATGACGAGATTCGTTACCACTCGCCGAGCCTCGAGGCGCGGCTGCAGCCCGGCAGCTTCTCCTTGATCGCGGCAAGCCCGGGAGCGGCGGCCACCGAGGGCCAGGACCTGACCCTGGAGGCCTGTGCGAGCATGTATGTGGTTCTGCTTGGGGTCTCGACATCCATGCCCCAGATACCGTGGGCCGAGTCCGCTGGCGACACGACACGTGAAACCCGGATTGCCCATCCTGGCTACGAGGAATAGACCATGACAGAGAGGATTGGTTCACTGATCCAGCAACTGGATCACACGGAGTCGACGCTTTTTGGCAGAGATCCGCTGCTGACGTGGGAGCAATCAGCCACCGACCTACAGGCCCTGCTGCTGGCTACCGAGATCTTCGAGGAGCTCTGGCGAGCGAATATCGATGCGCGCCTGTTTCACGGCGGTCTGGCGGTCTCTCTGTTCCGGGACAAATCGACACGCACGCGCTTCTCTTTTGCCAGCGCAGCCAGCCTTCTGGGGCTTACCTTGATGGATCTGGACGAGACCAAGACCCAGGTTGCCCATGGTGAGACGGTACGCGAGACCGCCAACATGATCTCTTTCTTGACCGAGGTCATCGGCATCCGCGACGACATGTTCGTCGGTGAGGGGCATGAATACATGGTGGAGGTGTCCGCCTCCCTGCAGGGTGGATTCGACGAGGGAGTGTTGCCCCAGCGGCCAGCGGTGATCAATCTGCAATGCGATCGCGACCACCCCACCCAAGCATTGGCAGATCTCATGCACCTGCAGAAGACATTTGGATCCCTGGAGGCCCTGCAGGGCAAGAAGCTGGCCATGACCTGGGCGTACTCCCCTTCGTATGGCAAACCCTTGTCGGTTCCGCAGGGAGTTGTCGGGTTGATGACGCGCTATGGCATGGATGTGGTGTTGGCACACCCCGAGGGCTACGATTTGATGCCGGAGATCGATTTCATCGCCCAACGGCAGGCCAAGGAGTCGGGGGGCTCGTTCTCGGTCGCCCACAGCATGGAAGAAGCGTTCACCGACGCGGATGTGGTCTACCCCAAGAGTTGGGCGCCCTTCCACGTGATGGAGGCGAGAACCCGGTATCTCAGAAGTGGCCTTGCCGACCAGATGGATGACCTGGAGAAACAGGCCATCGACAACAATTCCAGGTACAAGGACTGGGAGTGCACGGAAGACCTCATGGCCACGACCCGAGAAGGCAGGGGTCTGTACATGCACTGTCTACCGGCCGATATCAGTGGCGTCAGCTGCCAGGAGGGAGAGGTCGCCGCCAGCGTGTTCGATCGCTACCGGGTGGCGACCTACAAAGAAGCCGAGCACAAGCCCTATGTCATGGCGGCCATGATCCTGCTCAGCAGGTTTCGCGAGCCGGCGAGGGTCCTACGGGAGGTCCTGGAGCGGGGCACCCCTCGACGAATGACTTGAGCCCAGCGTGGAAGAGGAGTGAGTCGATGTCCTTCGAGGAGGTGGTCCAACAGCACTTTCCGGGCAGCCTGCCGGAAAGGCACTTTGTCCGTCGGGCAGCGGTAACGCTGATTCGGCAGCATGGGTTCACACCCGCCAATACGCTGGCGTGCGTGGGTGTCTGCCGAGACGAGCTCTGCAGATCCTTGTTCGGCGAAGTGGAACAGATGTGGGGGAGCGCCTTCGACGTGAGCAGTCTGGCCGGCATTCTGACCCTCGGCCGAACAGGATTCGCTGCGGCCCGGGCGCATGCACCCCTGGTGCAGGGTCGCAGCCGCTATGTCTTCTTTCTCTTCTCCCACATCGGGATCTCTGCGGCCGGCGAGTTGGGAGTCGCCAGGCGCCCAGGAAGACAGGAGCCATCCGCAGCTTGCGGTGCCCTGGTTGCCCTGATGCAGGACCCCGGGGGCGGCCAGAGAGTCAGCGGGATCAATTGGTTGGATCCGGAACAAAGCTACTTGCGGTCGCGCATGGCAA
This sequence comes from uncultured Acidobacteriota bacterium, assembly GCA_963719055.1. GTDB lineage: Bacteria > Acidobacteriota > Thermoanaerobaculia > Multivoradales > JAHEKO01 > CAXMQZ01. Next base: position 171,635 of record CAVRAU010000022.1, read on the forward strand.
GAATGAGCGGGCTGGGTGATTCGCCCGATCTTCTGGAGTACACCGTGGCGGCGCACCGGGCGAGCGTGGAAGACCTGGGGACCCTGATGGCTGGCGGGGTCGATCACGAACGGGAGGACTATGCGGTCATCGCCGGGATCCAGGTTCATGGACCCGAAGGCCTCAGCCTGGCATGGCCCGGCGACTCGTTTGTGGTGGTCGAGGGCGTCCGTTCCGAAATATGGTTCTAGTCACAGGAAACCGCTGACCCTTTTTGCCGCCTCAGTCCACATAGCCGAGCGCCCGCATCTGCTCGACCGTTTCTGGCGGTACCTGTTGCAGAGAGGATTCCAGCCTCTGGGACTCGGCCATGGCGAGGTGTTCGGACAGCTCTCGAGCGAGCTCGCCCGCCCTCGCCGACTCCTGGTCGACAAGATTGGTGTGCTCCTCAGGATCGTTGTCCAGGTCGAAGAGCTTGTGCTTGGCGTCCTTTCTATCGTTGTGGATGTACTTCCAATCTCCCACCAGGATACTGCGCAGACCCGTGCGGGGTCGGGACAGAGAGAAGTAAAGGGGCCGGCGCGGCAAGGGGGTTGCCTCCAAACCGGTCAGAAAGCTCTTGCCATGAAGGGCCTCCGGCGGATCGATGTGTAACCAATCCAGGACCGAGGGCAGGATATCCAGGATGCTCACCGATTTCTGGACAACCTTGCCAGCGAGGGCTTTGCCCGGCAGCCGCACGATCAGAGGAATTCGAACCTGCTCCTCGAAGAGCGTTTCCGCGTGTCCGAAGTCCCGGTGCTCCAGGAACTCTTCTCCGTGATCCGAAGTGATCACGATCAAGTCCTCCGGGGACACACGCAGGGTCTCGAAGGCACTCCGGACGGCGCGGTCGGTGTAGTTGATCTCACTGTCGTAGGCCGCCTGCGCAAACTCGAGAACTCGAGCGAAGGGCTCTTGTTCGCTGCCCCGATGCTCGCGACGGGAGCGGCGTAGTGTCGCGTGGACTCATCAATCCAAGCTCTGCCGGTGCCTCTGGCTCTGGAAAATACTGCTCTATCCAAGGCTGGCGAGGATGGTACGGGATCATGGGGATCAAAGAGGTGAAGCCACAGGAAGTAGGGACCGTCTCCCTGCAGAATCTCCTCTTTCAGTGACATTCAGGACCGGAGACACCTTGTCGGCGCTGGCGAACCCGACATTCTCGTAGCGGTCGAAACCCTGGCTGAAGCCGAATTCACCGGCCAGGTGGAGACTTGCAGTGATACCGAACGTCCGATACCCGGCCTGCTCGAGAATCTCGGTCAGTAGCAGATACTCGTCTGCAAGGACCTCCTGACCGAAGATCGTTCCCTTCTGGACAAGACCGTGAGCGACGCCATGGGTTTCGGGATACAGGCCTGTCAACAGAGAGGCCATGGAGGGCACGGTCCAGCTCGAGACGCTGTAGGCGCGAGTGAAAAGGAGGCCTTCAGCGGCCAGGCTGTCCAGGAACGGACTCGTGTCACGGTGGTATCCGTAAGAACCCAGCCTGTCCCCCCGCAGGGTATCGAGGGTTACCAGGAGAATGTTCGGCCTTGGCGCGGCGGGGTCGAATCTGGGCGCGCAGCCGAGAAACGGAGCTACGAGCAGCGCGGTCGCCACAAGCGCTCTCGCGGGGCTCGAGGTCTTTGTCAACCAGGACATTCTAGTTCGGTCGGATGACCCTCCGAGGCTTTGCAGCCTAGCATGGCACCGAGACCTCCAGCCGACCGACTAGGTGCATGGACGGGCCGACTGGAGGTCTTCTTGAAGTCGGTGCTATAGGCTAATGTTTGATGTCTCTCCCCAGACCCTGCTGCACGTCCAGCCCGTATGCCACACGGAGGTTTCTCCTCTGACACCTCGATCGGCCAGAGAGATACCGGCTTGGACTCTTCGAGCCCTGATTCTCGCGGCGCTGATCGTGACGGCGACACTGATGATGCGGCTGCCGTACCTGCCGTTCCAGGATTTTCCCAACAACCTTCATGTCCTCACCTTGGACCGCGCGATCGACACCCCCGAGGTGACGCAGTACTTCCAGAGACCCCAGAGCTTTGTTTACGGCTATAGCTTGGTCTCGCTGTTGAACCGAGCTTCCAGCGGCTGGGTCTCGGAGAAGACCGCTCTGAAGATGATGTTCGTTCTCGCGGCACTTGGATTTCCCCTGGGTGTGGCCCGTGTGGCTCGGGTGGTTGGGGCCCAGCCGTTGTGGGCCGGCTTCCTGGCCTTGCCGTTGGCTCTTTCATGGCCCCTGAAGATGGGTTTTGTTCAGTTCTCTCTCGCGCTGGCGACGTCCCTGTTCGGCATCGCCGCGGCGATCCGGGCCTCTCGAGATCCGCGATGGAGCCGCTACCTCGAGCTGGCATTCTGGTGTTGTCTCACGTATATGGCTCACGCCCTGGCTCTCGTCCTGGTCATGATCGGCATGGCTCTGGCCTGGCTCGATACGAGAGGGTCGAGGCTGACCGTAGGCGCGGTTCTTGGTCTGGCCCTTCTTCCCGCCGGAATCCTCCTGTCAGCCGACTTGGCGCATGACGTCTTCCGCGTCATCCCCCAGACCGCGGTAAGCCTGCAGCAACACACGACGAAGTTCCGTTCTCTTGGAGAGGCCGCGGCCCACCTGTTCACCCGATCGTACGGCGTCATAGACGCCAGCGCCCTTCTCTGGTACGCGCCGTTGCTGATCTTGTCTGGTTCTCGCCTCTGTGGCCGCGTTTCGACGCCATGGTGAGCTGAGAAGAGGGGACACCTCGTTTCTTCTATGGGCAGTGCCGTTCATGATCGTGGCGTGCGTCGGCTGCTCCCGAAACGACCGAAAGGATCTACTTCATAGGCTCCCGCCTGGCGGCCATGGCCATGGGTCTGGTGACCGTCATGGCCGCGGTGACAGTGGCGAGAGCGACGTTGTCGACTCAGCTGATCGCCGTCGGCGCTACCGTGCTGGCATTGGTCGGCGTCTCCGGGGAGACGGTCGCCAGATCGGCGGTCGCTCTCCGAGCTTCTGGGACCCGAGGGCCCGGAGCGGGTCTCAGGCCGCTACTTGACCGCCAAGGTCGGTCCGTGCGCGGACGAAGACGAAGGGTACTGGGGACGGTACGAGTCCGAAAGACATCTTTGGGCCTACGCTCTGGCCCTTGATGGAATCACGCCTTATCTCTTTGCCTGGAGTCGTTATCACCCTGTCCAGTATCGAGGCGAGGTCTACAGCCGGGATCTCCGCGCACCGCAGGAGTCGATCAACGGCGACCGGCTGCTCGGCGGCTCCTGTGAGGACGCCAACGCGGAGCGTCTGCGTGGGGCGACAGCCTGGGTCGGATTCGACGGCGCCCTGATCACCGGTCGGCCGGAGACGTTGTCCGAGTTGGCGAGCCACCCGAACCTGCGGCAGGCCAGAAACTCTCTCGCCGGGTCTGCTTCTCACCCAGCCGCCGAGCGGGCACGCCAGCCGAGGTGCGAGTGGTGATGGACCATTTCGAGTCCGCACAGTATCTCGGCCGGGGCTGGAGCGATGGCGAGCTCTCAGGGGACAGGACCGTGAGGTGGAGCACGGGTTCGACTTCCGAGATCGCTGTTCGAGCTCGCACCCGGGCCGGGACCCTATGAGCTCTGGCTCACCATGCTTCCATACGCTGCGGCGATGCCCCAGTCGGTTGCCGTCACCCTCAACGAGGAGCCGCTCGGCCAGTTGACTCCGGTAGAGGGGTGGCAGCAGTTATCTCTCGTCGTGTCCGAACAGCATCTACGGCAGGGAACCAATCTGCTCAGCCTTGGCTACCAGAGGGTGGCGCGGCCGAAGGATGTGGATGGCTCACCGGACGATCGGGAGCTGGCGGTGATGTTCGATGCAATCGACCTCGTTCCATTGTCAGACGGGTCGAGCTTCGAGATGGACTCGAGCGACCGCAGCTGGAGCCTGGTGCGCGGATGGAGTGGGCTCGAGCTCATCGAGGGTCGCTCCGTGCGGTGGAGTGAAGGACCCAGACTCGGAGCTCAGGTTTCGTCTATACCCGACATCCGGGGAAGTACCGATTGACGTTTTCAGCGCGACCCTACGAACCAGACGATGTCCCCAGTCCCTGACGGTGAGTCTCAACGGACGGCCCTGGGAACCCTCGCCATCGACGAGGGCTGGCGGGAGTACGCTCTGACGATTCGCGAGGGCCTCGTGCGAGCCGAAGAGAACGTGCTGTCGTTCGAATACGGCAGCATCGTGCGGCCGCACGACATTTCGGAGTCAGCGGACACCCGCCGTCTGGCGGTGCTCGTTGATGCGATCCGTCTGTCGCCTGACGACTCTCGCTGACCGATTCCGGATCAAGGACTCTGGTGTTTCCCGCAGGCAGCGGAAACCGATGTTCTCGAGCCGGTTCTCCGAGGAGCTCTTGCCGACGACCGAGACCCGCAGGCTCGCTGCTGGGTCGAAGCTGGAGCCTCCCTTGACTACACGCAACGCGGTGTCCCCGGGGTTCACCCATGCGCTGCCGTCCGCCGGCGCCCCGTCGTAGCTCGCGTGCCACGCGTCGGCTACCCACTCCCAGACGTTTCCCGCCATGTCGTACAGACCGTAAGCATTGGGCGAAAAGCTCCTCACCGCTCCGGTGGCGGCACCGGAGAACCAGGCCCCTTCTTCCGCGTCCCTCGTCGGACACCGGGATCTCGTTCCCCCAAGGGTACCGCCAGCCCTCTTGTCCTCCGCGGGCAGCAAACTCCCACTCTGCCTGACTCGGCAGGCGTCCATCGAGCCAGCGACAGAACTGTTCCGCGTCTTCCCACGACACCCATACCACGGGTAGATCGCTCCTGCGGTGCCAGGGCTGCCAGCCATCAGGATACCCTGCGGCCCTGCAGGCACCCGCTTCGACGCACTTGGCGTACTGAGCGTCCGTGGTTTCCGTGTCCGCCATATAGAAGGACTGGCTGAGTCTCACTGGGTGGGCCGGCTTTTCGCTTGTCGCGCAGTCGAGATCCCCTTCGGTGCAGCCCATGGTAAAGCTCCCTGCGGAGATCGGTACAAAGGTGACCGAGGTTTCGGGGGCTCTGCAAGTGGTCACGGCGGCGAAGAGCGCCACCGCGACAAGTCCGCTAGCCGATTTTCAGCCGGCTGCTCAAATCGACCGTGCTTCTTTCTGAAGAATCGACTGCACCCCGATCAGCGCCCCGGGCAGAACCGTCAGAACGTAAGGTACGAGAAGGATCCGGGTCTCGGCCAGGACACCCAGGAGCGAATGCAGGACCAGCCACACCGGGACCATTGTCCAGAAATACCTGTGCAGGACGGTCGGCCAGCGGCGAAAGACCGCCAGGGACAGAATCGGGATGATGCCAAAGGTCGCGCCGAAGTATTCCCAGGTCTCCCACCGAGCGAGGTTGTATCTCAGAAGCTCCCAGCCCCAAGCTACATCGTGGGGATAGAAAGGGGCTTTGGGGCCCAGGTACCAGCGAACCAGGGTGTAGGTCGCCACCTGCACGAGGAAAGCGCAGGCCGAGATCCACAGTACCCGCTTCTCCCACTTGAGGCGCGGGCGCCACTCCGCCCGCGCCGCCAGCAGCAAGAAAGGTATCAGGAGGCTCGTCTCGCGATTCAGCACCGCAAGGAAAGAGAGTGGAATCAGCCAGAGATCGCGCCTCGCAGCGATTAGCAGCACCGCCGACAGATAGAAGATCAGATCGAAATAGAGATTGAAGCTCAAATCAGATTCGAAGTGCGCCTGACCCATGCCCCAGGCCAGGATCGAAAGCCCGATCAGGGCCAGGAGGGACTGCATCCGAAGGGTTCGAAAAAACCGCCAGGCCAGGAAGAAGAGCAGGAAATTTTGCAGCCCACGAAGAACCAGCAGGGCTCCCATCGGATCCTGGCTCCAACCGAGGTCTCTGACCGTAAAGAGGTATCCCTCTACCAGGTATGCAGACAGCACGCGGAACTGCCAAGGGTCCAGGGACTGATTCTGGAGAACTGAGACGTGCCGCTCGATCTGCATCGCCCCGGCGTCGAACAGATTTCGATACTGCGCGCTGACCGTAAACAGAGTGAGCAGGGCCAGGCAGCCGACAAGACCCAGGAGGGTACCCAGATTGAGTCGGTCGGTCTCTGTTGCGATCGTGCTCAATTTCTTGTCAACTCCACCTCAGTGTGACCCCGGGGCGTCACTCTCCTCCGGCGAGGCCAGCTGCAGACTCCCAATCCCATCTAGGCCCAACTCCTCGTTCCAGACATAGACGCGGACGGACGCCAGCTTTGTGGAATCGCCCCGGAAGGGCCGATCAAACCGAGAGTCGTCGACATCGAAACTCTCCGTCTCGAGGACCTCCCCTGTGGCACTCAACCAGTCGACGATGGCCCGACCGGTGAACGGAACCTGCTCGAATCGGGCTTCCATTCTTGGCGGATCCTCGGCCAGCATCTCGAGAGAGATCCCTGAAGCGGGCAGTGAGATCGGCAGCGCCGGGTCTCCCAACAGATTGAACAGGTGGTTGAATGGTTCCTTTCCCGATTCTCGCTTGGCGCGCAGTAGGGCCTCACCCACCGATCCCGACTCGGTCAGATTCTCCATCAGCAACGTACTCGTCTCGACACCGGGGACGATCCGCCACGAGGCGGCAATGACCCCCACCGCTCCTCGGTCCGCAAGCCGCAAGAATTTCTCGCCGATCGAATCCGAGTTGGGATGGTCGAACGGCGCCGAGTAGCAGGTCATGCTGACGATGACGGGCAGCTTGGGATGGGTTTCGAGGCTGTCCAGATCCTCCAACCGGAAGAGGTCGCGGTTCTTTCTGAAGTCGGCTGGCGCGGTGCGCCAGATGAATCGCCCGCCGTGGCCCACGAAGTGAACCAACAGCTCGCCCTCGTCGAAGGCATCCTTCAACCTCTCTCTTTGATGCTCACTGGCAGGATCGTCCGCCTGCGGCTTGACCTTGACCGCCGAGAAGCCGCGGGCGGTGATCGTGCGGGCCACGGTGTCGCTGTGCCGATCGTACTGGGCCGCGCCGTCGCTGATCCAGAGAACCCGTCGGCGCCAGGGTCCCACCACCGGGTCATCCGCATACCGAACCGTTTTCTCCACGATGGCCGTGACCTCTTGCGGCTCGGTGACCGGCAGGCGCCCGATGGCCATGTCCGGCAGAAAATCGTCTCCAGCCACGGCCACGAACCAGTTGTCGCTGGCCGCGTGTCCCTGCAGGGTGAGGTAGTTCCAGGTTGGTATCAAGTTGCGGTGGTTGAGCTCGGCGTTGTCGGGATACGGGGTGCCGCGTGTGGGATCCAACCCGAAGCCGAAATCTGTGCGATAGGCCCAGGCGGCGTAATTCTTCTCCCGGACCCGGGGGTTCTTGGTATCCCAGCTCGCGTCGCCCACCAGCAGGACGAAACGAGGCGCCGGACTCTGCCAGCCGTGGTAGGCGCGGTGGAGAAAATCGCGAATGGCTCGCGGATGAAGAACGCCATGGTTGAACTCGTCGTAAACGTCCTGGATCTCCACCACTTCGACCGTCAGGCCCCGGCGACGGTGGAACTCGGCCAGCGGTTCGATCGCTTCCCGCAGACGGGGGTGAGTGATCATGATGTAGTCGGCCTGGTTGGCGGCGGCAGCCAGGTTGGAAGGGTTGTCGAGCTCGACCGATTCCGGGCTCTTCCAGTGGCCCTCGGGTACGACGTAGAGCCACTCCGACGCCTGCCTGGATACGGACGACAGGCCCGATACCGTGGCCACTCGGGCGCTCGAGTCGCCCTCTGGATCTTGTACAGCCGCTTCGCTGCGCAGCCCGTCACCGCGGTAGACCACGAGACGTTCTTGGTCGAGGGGTCGGAGTCGCAAGGGCTGCCCGTCCGGATTCGGCCGGCAGAGTCAAGCGGACCTGACGATCGCCCACCGAGCCGTCGTGCGGGTAGCCCACCTCGATCCAATCGAGAACCACGAGATCGATGATCGGATCCGCCGCCCCCTCGGCGATACGCTTGGGCACCTGCAGGACGAGCTCATTGCGGCCCGGCTGAAGGCGCCCCGCCGGAAGCTCTACCGTGAGCAGCGAAGCGTCCTGTCCATCCCACTCCGCCTGACCGACAACCTCCTGGTTGACAAACACCTGAACGTGATGGTCCTCGAGGGTCGGATCGATCTTGCGTCGTGGTTTCGACCAGCCTCTGAAACTGAGCTGGAGGGCCACGGGTTCGGTGGAGGTGAGATCCAAGCCCCCGAGCCAGAGATCGTAACGGAACGGTTTCTTGTCGACGTGAGAGAGCTTGGCCCAGTACCAGAGGTCTTCACCTTCCTGCGATCGGCGACTGAAGCGCAGCAGAAGCCGATCCTGCTCCAGATGCTGGTGCGCCTGATACTGAGAGATCCCATCTCCTCGGATAGCTGAGCCACCTGGCTTGGGTGCACGCATTCTGGACGGCTGCAAGTCGTCGTCTCGCAGCCAGTAAACGTTGAGCCCCGCATACTCATGGTGGTAGGCCACCTCGCCCCGCGGGCTCTCACCGAGGAACTCCAGCCAGTCGCCCGGTTCGAAGCGGCCGTCACCGCCATCCTCGAGCCAGATGGGAACCGACTTGCCGGCCGAGGTCAGACCCACAGTGGCCGAGCTCAGGAAGTCTGACCTCAGACCGGCCGCCTGGAGATCCTCAAAGTCGACGCGGTAGATGCCATCCTCCGAGATCGACAGCTTGAAGACAGCAGGTTCCGTTGCCCCGAAGGCAATCGCGGGCATAATCGTCGCTGCAAGCACCGTAGTCAACAGAGACCTCAACACCTGTCCCGTACGGACTCTCCACACCTTGCCGCGCATCTTTCTCAGTTCTCCCGGGACCGCCCAAAAGGGCGAATAAGCGGGTAGATTACCAGCCCAGAGGGACTCGTGTTGCCAGCCGACTATCATCCGCTGTGGAGAGAATCCGACATGGAAGACAGGTGATCGAAAACCGAGGTCGTATCATGGTCGGCGCCGCTTGCCTCTTGCTGTCTGGGGCCGCGGCGCTGTTCTATGAGCTCATCTGGACCCACCAGTTCTCGATTGTGTTCGGCAGCAGCGAGATCGCGACGGCCTCGGTACTGGGGATCTACCTGGCGGGGCTGGGGTTCGGTGCGGCGCTGGCCTTGCGCCGCTGCCAGTCGAGTCGTCGGCCCCTGGCCACCTACGCAATGCTGGAATGCACCATCGCCATCTCGGCGCTTGTCGTGCCGTTGGGACTACGTTGGTTCCAGGAGCTCTTCTACCGCGGCCTTGCCACCGACGGATTGCCGAGTGCCTCGCTCGGCGGCAGCTGGTTCTGGCAGCTCGTGATCACGGCCCTCCTGCTGGCCGTGCCCACCCTCTGCCTGGGAGCTTCGTTCCCCTACGCCATTCGTGGACTCGTCCACGAAGACCGTCGTGCCGGTAGAACCACGGCGTGGCTCTACAGCGCCAACACCTTCGGGGCGGTGACCGGCAGCTTGGCGGTCGGCATCCTTGTGTTGCCGGCCGTGGGAATCCGGGCCTCGACCTGGGTCGGTGCGGCGCTGAGCCTGATGGCCGCGGCGCTGGCTCTCACCCTGTCCCGTGATTCCAGCGCCGAGCAGGTGGTAGCTGCAGAGACCGAAGCGTCGATCGACGACACGTTCCCCTTTGCTCCCGTCGTCGTGCTGGCGGGAGCCGTGTCGCTGGCATCGCAGATCCTTTGGACGCGGCTGCTCATCCATTTCGTGGGCAGTGGCCTCTACGCTCTGTCGATCCTGCTGGCGGCTTTTCTGCTGGGCCTGGCCCTCGGCTCGGCGATTGCCGGGACCGTCGGATCGAAACCGTCTCGTAATGCGATCGGCTTCGCCGTGGCACAGCTGTTCGTGGCCGGGTGCTCCTGGGTGGCGTTCACGGCGCTGGATGGCTGGGTCGGTGCCGGGCAACCGGCGATGGCGGCCTTCGAAGATCGGCTGATGCGCGGCGCGTCGATCGCCGCCGTGACTCTGCTGCCCATGGCCGTCGGCTCGGGCGCGGCGTTTCTGTTCGCCATCAACGCCCGGGCTCGCAGTGCCGACGAAGCGGCCCCGACGGTGGCTCGTGCCTATCAGTGGACCGCGGTGGGCAACCTCGGAGGTGGCATCTTCCTGGCGCTCGTCCTATTTCCACCGGCTCGGATTCGGGGGATCCCAGGAGCTGCTCATCGGTCTCAGTCTCCTGGCCGCGGCGATCGCGGCGTGGTCGACACCGGCCCGGCGGAGCCTGATGGCCTGCACCGGCGTCCTGGCCCTGGGGCTGGTCCTCGTACCACTGCCCAAAGCGCACGGCGTGTTGACCTTCAGCCCATTGGCCGGCAGCTCGGATCCAGGGGGCGTCATCTTCGCGGAGCTCGGTACCAGCGCCTCGGTCGTCCTCACGGAGCAGGAAGGTGAATGGAGCCTGCGAACCAACGGCCTGGGCGAAGGCTCGATTCAACCACTCGGCGTTTCGCCGAGTCGCTATCTGGTGACCCGTTGGCTCGGAATCTTGCCGTTTCTGGCGCGGCCGCAGGCGGAGGATGTTCTCGTCATCGGGCTCGGCGCCGGTACGACCGTCGAGTCCGTTCCCCGATCGGTCGACCACCTGGCGGTCGTCGAGATCGAGCGGCAAGTCGTCGAGGCCAATCGCAGCGTCGCTCCCCGGCGTCGTTTCGATCCTCTGGCGGATGCCCGGGTCGAGCTCGTCATCAACGATGCCCGCGACGTGCTCAACCGTAGCCGCCGGCACTTCGACGTCGTCATCTCGCAGCCTTCCCACCCGTGGACGGCCGGCGCGGCCAACCTCTATACCCGCGAGTTCTTCGCCGTCGTCAGCGCCCGCTTGCGACCCGGCGGCGTCCTGGCTCAGTGGCTCGGGTTGCCGTTCGTCGACGCGGCGTTACTGCGCTCGGTGCTGGCGACGTTGGCCGACGTCTTCCCGTACGTCGAGGTCTACCGGCCCCCGCCCGGCGGCGCCTTGATCTTTCTGGCCTCGAACAGCCCTCTGGAGCTCAGGTTGGCGGAGCCGTTGCGAGAGGAACTGGTGGCCCTCGGAATCTGGCGACCGGAAGACATAGCGGCGCGCTGGGTCCTGAGCTCGGCCGGCGCCCGCCAGGCGGCGCAGGGCGCGGAGCTGGTGACCGATGATCGCAACCTGTTGGCGAGCCGCTCACCCCGCGTTCTCGGTCACGGCCTGGCGCGCTCGCGAGCGCGAGGAGGTCCTCGCGGACCACGACCCCCTGGTTCCGGACATCGGTGGGTTGAATCGCCTGGCTCTGGTTCAGCGGTTGCCTGGAACCCGACCGCGTGGCGCGAGTGGCAGGAGCCGAGCCCGACCCGGCACGTCGCCAGCTGGCGCTGAGCTGGCTGCCCGGTGCCGGCGGTCAACGAGACAGGGAGCTGCTTCTCTCCAGCGCCCTCGAGATCGCTCCTGAAGACGACGTGCTGCGGGCCACGACTCTCGTCGCGGCCAAGGCGTCCGTCGCTCGCGGCAACCCACCACCGGCCGCACTGCGGGATCTGACAGCGGTCGAGCTCCTGGTCGTGACGGGATGGAGAGCTGCTGCGGCAGCCGACTGGGCACAGCTGGAGCGGCTCGACGGTCCGTTGGCCGATCTCGCCCCGAGCACGGCATTGTATTGGGAGAGCTTGCTCTTGCGCGCCCAGTGGCGTGCCCGCTCGACTCGTGGGGAGCACCACCGGCAGGCCTTGTCGCTTCTCGACGCGTTGCTGAGTCACCGGCCGACCGCCACGACACTGACACTGTACGCGATCATCGCCGATCGAGCAGGGTTGCCGAGAGGCGTTCTCACCGCCTTGTCCGACCTTTCGCGGATGCCTGAGCGGCAGCGTTCGCCGGCTGTCGAGGCCGCCGCCAGGGCGCTGCTCAAGGGTCGAAGCTACCCGCCACACCTGACCCCCTGGGCGCAGGAGATCGAGCGTGGCCTGACGCGATAGGGGGGCGTCCGGATGGTGTGGACGGCGGGGCCTGCAGGCGATAGGCTCCGTGATTCCTATGGTTGATCTACAGCGACGTTTTCGATTGTGGCGCCTGCTGATCCTGGTATGGGGGCTGACCGTTCTCTCTTGTGGCGGCGAGTCTCCACCTTCGAACGTGATCGCCAGGTCCGCCTACGGCGAGACCACGGTGGCTGATCTGGAGACCTACGTCCTGTCGCTGCCCGGAGCGCGCCGTCAGCCCGCTCAGGACCAGGAGCTCGTGGAGTGGCGCCGTGAAATCCTCGAGGAGATGCTGGTGATGCGCCGACTCGAGGAGGAGGCGACGGAGGAAGATCTGCTGGCGACCGATGAAGGCCAGTTCTTCGTCGAGAGTCGGTGGGAGCCCCTGCTCACGGCCCGCGTCCGCGATCGCCGTGTCAACGAGCGGGTGCAAGTCACCGATGAGGAGCTGCGGCAGTTCTATGACGATCATCCGGAGGAATTCGGGCACGGCCCACAGATCCGGGTGCGGAACATCTACAAGCGGACGACGAGGCAAGCCACACCGGCAGAGCGGGAAACAGCGCGCCGCGAGATTGAAGAGCTTCACCGGCAGCTCGGGGAGGGCGCCAGCTTCATCGAGCTGGCTCGGAGTCACTCCGATTCCGAGACCGCGCAACTGGACGGACTCATCGGCCGGTTGGACCCGGGAGCCCTGGGCCCCAAGGTGGACCGCATCGTCTGGGCCCTGGGCGAGGGCGAGATCAGCGAGGTTGTGAGCACTCCAGTCGGTTTCCACATCTTCAAGGTGGATCAGCGCATCGAGCCGTTCCACATGGAGTTCGCAGAGGCTCGTACCAGGCTTCGTCGGCGTTTCGAGAGACTAGAGACGGAGGAGACCCTGGCCGAGTACCTCACCGAGCTTCTCGAGGCCTCTGATGCGCACTACGATCCCAACGGCCTCGACGGCCCGGACGACACCATTTTGTTCGCTCTCGGCGATCTCGAGTTGACTCGAGGGACTTTTCTCGAGCGGGTCTTCAACCTTGGGTTCAATCAACAGCGTGCCATGCCGTTGGCTGAGCACCTCGAGCAGGCTGTGACCCGGGAGCTGTACCGCTGGGAGGCCGAGCGGCTGAACCTCGGCGATGAGCCCGACCTGGTGGCGCAGCTGGAGCAGATCGAGCAGACGGCACGTGTGGAGCTGGCCTATCGCCATCGACGGCGGGTGCACGTCGAGAATCTCGAGGATGCGGTGCTGCGGTCCTACTTCGAAGAGAATGCGGCGCGGTTCCAGTCGCCGAGGCTACCGCGTCTGCGGCTCCTCGTCCGCCAGTTCGGGGCGGAAGGCCGGGAATGGTTCGAGCTCTACGAGGAGCTCGAGCGCCTCGCTGCAGGTATCCGAAGCGGCGAGCTCGACTTCGCCGTTGAAGCGTCGAGGTGGTCGCAGGACATCTCCGCGTCGCGTGGGGGAGACAGCGGCTGGATCAATCCCAAGGCCATCGGCGACTGGGCTGGACCTCGTGCCTCCAATGCGATTCTGGCCCTGACCATGGGCGAAGTGAGCGATCCAATACTCATCGAGAGCTATGACGACAACCGACTCCTCTACGAGCGGGAAGGCTACATGTTGGTGCGGGTGGAAGAGGTCCGCGCGGCAGCCGATCCTACCTTCGACGAGGTCCGCGACAAGGTCGCCGAGCACTTTGTCATCAACGGCAGCGAGGATCTCGAAGGGCAGATTCGCCGCGAAGTGCTGGAGGAGATCGGTGCGACCATCTTTCAGGATCATCTCTAATGCCGTTGCCTTCGCGTAGCTCCCTCTGCCTCCTGGCGTCGATGGCGCTGCTCGCTCTGGGCTGCGCCCGCTCCGGAGAGGACCTCAACGTCCTCATCCTGTCGCTCGATACGACGCGGGCCGATCACTTCGGAGCCTATGGCTTCGCTGCCGCCGGGACGCCGAATTTCGACCGCTTCAGCGCCGAGCGGGCGGTCCGCTTCGAACGTGCGATCACCGCAGTACCGGTCACCTTCCCCTCCCACAGCAGCATCATGACGGGGACCTATCCGGTCTTTCACGGAGTCCACGACAACGACTATTACCGCCTCGACGATGACGTCACCACACTGGCCGAGATTCTCGGCGAGGAGGGCTTCTCGACCGCCGCCTTCCTGGCCGCCTACCCGCTCGACTCGCAGCTCAACCTGAACCAGGGCTTCGACATCTACGACGACGACTTCCAGCAGGACTGGACGCCCGCGGAGCAGCGCCAGCGGACGCCTCTGGCGTTCGGTTTTCTGGAGCGCAAATCGGACCGGGTGAATCTCGCCGTCGAGCGCTGGCTGCAGCGGCAGGGTGAGGAGCGGTTCTTTCTCTGGGTGCACTATTTCGATCCCCACCAGCCGTATGACGCGGTGCCGCCTTATGACAGCCAGTTTCTCGACTCGCCGTACGACGCCGAAGTCGCCTTCATGGACGAGAGCTTTGGCAATCTCATCGAGATCTTGAAGGAGCACGAACTGCTCGAGCGAACGCTGGTGGTGATCGTCGGCGATCACGGCGAGGCGCTGCGCCAGCACGGTGAGCCGACCCACGCCGCTTTTATCTACGATGCCACCATGAACGTCCCGCTCTGGGTGGCAGCCCCGGGTGTCGGCAAACCCGGGACCAGCGTTCCAGCCATGGTGCGGACGATCGACATTGCTCCGACGGTGCTCGACCTTCTGGGGATCGGCCCGACGGGGGAGATGCAGGGTCGCAGCCTCAGGCCGCTGCTCGAGGAGCCCACTCGGAGCTGGAACGAACCCGCCCTGATCGAGTCCTACTACACGCAGTTCCAGTTTGGATGGGCTCCCCTGCGGGGGCTGATCGCCGACGGCTGGAAGTACGTGGAAGCGCCGGCATCGGAGCTCTACGATCTGCGCAGTGATCCGGACGAAGTGACCAACCTCATCCGTCAGCAGCCGGAAAAGGCGGCGGAGCTGGCGGACCGTCTGCACCGGCTGTGGGGGCGGATGTCGGCCGATGATCCGGGCCGTTCGGCCGTCGGTGCGCGCGATGAGGAGGCGCAGCGCAAGCTCGCCGCGCTCGGCTACCTCAGTGGCACCGGCTCGGCCAGTACTCGAGCGCGAAAGTTTCCGGCGCCACAGCGAGCTGGCGTCGATGCCCAATCCGATGGAGCAGGCTCTCGCCTTGAACTACATCAATTTCTCGTACGAGCTGCTGCGGACGCTACGCTTCGACGAGGCTCTGTCCGTTGCCCGAGCCGGCCTACAGGTCGACCCGAGGAACTCTCGCCTGCAGCTTTCGGTCGGTCGAGCGGCGGCGGCTTTAGATCTCTATGATCTGGCGGAGAAAGCTATTCGGGCGGCGCGTACTCTCGATCCGGATTCCCCGGAAGGTCCAGAGCTGTTGGGCAGAATTCACCTGAAGCGCGGAGACCCCCAGGCCGCGGTCGAGGCGCTCTCCGAGGCCCTGAAGCTGGGAGCCACTCGCCGCGAGACGCTCGCCCTGGCGGCGACAGCCTTCGCCGCCAAGGGAGAGATCGAGAAGGCGATCGAACATTACGAAACCGCGCTCGAGCTCGATCCGGATGTCAATGTTCACCTGAACCTGGCTGACGCTGTTGGCGCAGGAAGAGCGCTGGGAAGAAGCGCGCGAGCAGCTGCAGAAGGCT
Organism: uncultured Acidobacteriota bacterium; assembly: GCA_963719055.1. Classification (GTDB taxonomy): domain Bacteria; phylum Acidobacteriota; class Thermoanaerobaculia; order Multivoradales; family JAHEKO01; genus CAXMQZ01. The sequence goes on from CAVRAU010000022.1 coordinate 187,197, forward strand.
CAGGAACGCGGCCCCTATTCGCCGCGGGTGCGCTTCGCGGTCGCCCGGTTCTACGGTTTGCTCGGCAACCTCGAGTTCAGCCGCCAGCAGTGCGAAGAGGTGTTGCGGCTCGAGCCGCGGCATCTCGGCGCCAGAGTGCTTCTGGCCGAGATCCTGGTTCAGCAGGGTGAGGAGATCGAGCGGGCCGAGAGCCTGCTCCAGGAGGTGATCGAGGCGGCGCCGAGCAGCATTTCGGGACAACGGGCAGTGGAGCTCCTTGCGCAGTGGGGCGCCGGCGAAGGGACTTGAGAAGGAGAGTGCGGCGCGCGCCCATGCCAGACGAGGAAAGGCCGGGTGCGGCAAGCACCCGGCCTCGAGATTCTCCTCTTGCTGTCGGCCCTTAACCGACGTCGAAGCCCATCAACTCGACGGGAACGCAGTTCTGGTCCTCGACGAGCACCCGGATCATCCAGTTGCCGCCCAATCCGAGCGCCGGAGAGATCAGTCGGTGAGTACTGGGTCATGCCGCAGAACCCACAGTTGAGCCAGATGCGCCCCGCCGGGGGACCGTTGGAGTCGCGACCGACAAAACCCGAAGCCTGCACGCCCGCGAAGAAGTTCGAGGTGCCGGTGATGACCGCTGCGCCGGGACCGACCGTCCGACTGGTCAGCGCTGTCGCCGGGCACGGCCCGAAGGCGGGAATTGCACTTCCCAGCGGGGCAGTCGGCACGCCGCCGGCGGGCGGAGGAGTACCACCGGCCTGCGCGAAGGCGAACTGGTTGATGGACATGCCGGTGTTCATACGCGTCGTCACCCCGACGATGTCGAGTCCGCCCTGGACACACTGTGTCGGCACGTCGAAGTCGACGAGATCCGTGACGGCCTGGGTGGTGCCGGCGCCGAGACCGGATTCGCAAGTGCCGTCGTCGAACGACAGGATGGACAGAGCGTCGCCCACACTGGTTATGGTCATCGGGCCCCGGGGTACCCCCGGCAGCTCTTCGAATGTATCCGGCGGATCACAGCGTCGCGCAGGCCCTCACCCGTTCCGCACCTTGAGCGCGAATGATCGCCCCGCTTGTGAGAAGAACGATGACGGCAACAATGCCGAAAAATACCAACGACTTTCGGTTCATGCTCTCTCCCCTCATTGCCGCGGGCCAAGGGTCGTGGAGGGCCCTGATCCCACGAGATTGATGATTCGAATCAAACTGTACCAAGAAAGGAACTTCCTGTGCAACGCGCAGTTGTTGATAGGCTCGCCGGTGCCCATGATCAGAGTTCTCACCTTCGGCCTGTTGCTTGTCTGGCTTTTGGGAACGGCCTGTGGGTCAGCCCACGGGGTCCCGCCTGTAGATTCTCCAGACACCTCTGCGCGGGCCGCAGAGCAGGGCAACGCAACACAGGACGAGGGGGATGGTTACAAGAACACCCTCAAATGGTCTACCGCCAGCGAAGTCGACAACTTCGGTTTCGACATCTACCGAGCCGAGAGCGAGGACGGACCCTTCGGCCGATTGAACGACTCCCCGGTCCCTGGCGCCGGTACGAGCGATGTACCCACCTATTACGAGTACTTGGACAAGACCATCGATCCCGACCGCGCCTACTTCTACTACATCGAAAGTATCTCGATTCACGGCGAGCGCGAAAAATTCACCCCCACCTATCGCGCCGCGCCGAAGAACGCTGAGCAGGACTCGGAAGACCAGGACTAGACTTCGGTCGCCTTACTCCATCGCCCCGAGGACCAACGCCAACAGCGCCATCCGCATCACCACGCCGTTGAACGACTCCTGCCAGTAGCGGGACCAGCGGGTGATATCCACGTCGGCGGGAATCTCGTCCATTCTCGGCAGCGAATGCAGCAGGATGGCATCCGATTTGGCCTTGGACGTGAGCAGTTCGCGGGTGATCTTGTAGTTCTCCGGTGTCAGATCCACATCTCCCTCTCGCTCATCGCGGGATTTGGTGTAGTCCGGTTGGACGACGGGTTCGACGAGAATGACGTCCGCCTCGGCGATGGCGTCGGCGACATGATCGGCCTCCTGGTAGTCGAGGCTGTATCGATCCAGCTCGGCCTTGAACTCGTCGGTCAAGGAGATATCGGGTGGCGCAACGAAGGTGATGGGGCAATCGAACTGGGTCAGCGCGTAGGCCAGGGAGTGCATCGTACGCATGCGCATATCGCCGACCGCGAGCCAGCGGAGACCGTCGAGTTGACCCTTTTCCGTCAGCACGGTGTAGAGGTCGGTGAGGATCTGGGTCGGATGCTCACCCCAGCCGTCGCCGCCATTGATGATGGGGATGGAAGCCCATTTGGCGGCTTCGTGCGGTGCGCCCTGTTGGAAGTGACGCATGACGATCACGTCGCCATAGAACTCCAGCATCTTGACCGTGTCCTTGATCGACTCCTGGTAGAAGTCGCCGGCACGGGTCATCTTGGCGTCCGAGAAGCCGGTGACCTGGCCACCGAGACGGAGCATGGCGGCCTCGTGGGCCAACCGGGTGCGGGTCGAGGGCTGGTAGAAGGCCGTGACCAGTGTCTTTTCTTTGAGAAGATCGGTGTTCTGGCGATTCTCGGCGATGGGTGCCAGTTCATCGGCAACCTCGAAAACACGGAAAAACTCGTTTCGTTCGAACTCTTTGAGAGAGAGAATGTCTCTGCCAAGAAAACTGCGCATTGCAGGCTACCTCCGGATGATGAGTGAACTCTTCTTCTGGCTATGACGAAACATGGTTCAGAGGTAGCCTAGTCTATGAGAGCGCTTCCGGTGATCGCCAGGGTTTCCTGGTCGGAACCGCGGCCCAAAAGCTCGTACCGAAGAGGACACATGGAAAAACTCGTCATCATCGCCATCGGCGGCAACTCCCTGATCAAGGATTCGGCACACATGACCGTCTTCGATCAGTACAGGGCCGCGGGGGAGACCAGTGACCATATTGCCAGAATCGTTGCATCAGGGTTATCGGGTGGTGATCACCCACGGCAACGGGCCCCAGGTGGGCTTTATTCTGTTGCGTTCCGAGATCGCCAAGGAGGTGCTTCACCAGGTGCCTCTCGACACCTGCGGAGCCGACACCCAGGGGGCAATCGGCTATCAGATTGCGCAGAATCTGGACAACGAGTTGCGGCGCGACAGCATCGAGCGGACCGTGGTCGCGGTGGTCACCCAGGTGGTTGTCGACGCCGCCGATCCAGGATTCACCCACCCTTCCAAACCGATCGGCCCCTTCTACTCCGAGGCCACCGCCAGAGCGCATCAGGAGAAAGAAGGCTGGAACATGATGGAGGATGCGGGACGAGGCTGGCGCCGGGTGGTGGCCTCGCCGGCACCCTCTGGAGATCGTCGAAGAAGTGGCGATTCGACACCTGCTGGAAAAGGACGTCATCGTCGTCGCGGCAGGAGGTGGCGGGATTCCGGTGGTACGCATGGAGGACGGCTGTCTGGAGGGTGTCGGCGCCGTGATCGACAAGGATCGGACCTCGAGCCTGCTGGCCAAGAATCTGGGAGCCGAGATCCTGATGATCTCGACGGCGGTCGACAAAGTGGCCATCAACTTTCGGCCGACCCGATCAGCAGGACATCGACCGGATGACGGTCGCCGACGCGAGAATGTATCTGGCGGAGGGTCAGTTCGCACCCGGGAAGCATGAAGCCGAAGATCGAAGCGGCGGTCGATTTCCTGGAGAACGGCGGACAGAAGCGTCATCATCACCCAGCCCCACCTTCTCGAGGAGGCTCGCCTTGCGGGGCGATACCGGCACGCACATCGTTCCGTGAAGGCTCACGTGACCGGGCCCGCGTTTCAGCACCAGATAGCGGTCGCGACCTACCAGGAGCTCGCGCACGATCGCCTCACGCCACCTCTCGTCCTCCGGATCGAAGTACGCTGTCGGTGTGCTTGCTGTGCAGGAGGACCAGAGACCCCGGATGTTCGTCCAGATACCGGTCCAGCTCCGCACGGTCCATCAGCAGCTCGACATGGACTCCCGAGTACAGCGAGAAACCCCCCATCTTGTGGTGGCCCCGCGGGGGGTAGGCCAACCCGAAGCTCTCTTCCGAGCCGATCTCTGAGCGGATCCAGTCGCACTTGCGGCCGATAGGTCTTGGAGGGGTTCAGGGCCGGCATGATGCCGCCGAAGACCACCATGAAGAAAGGAATCGCGGAGATGGCGATGCGAACGAGCACCTGGCGGGCGTTTCCGCCGCGTGCGGCTTGGAAGAGCCAACCGGCGGCCAAGAGAAGAACCAGGGCCATGACGGCGGCGGGAAGACGCTCGGCGTGGACCACGATCGATCTCGAGATCCTTCAGCTCCCCTTCGGCGACGATCAGATCTGCGGCGAAGGTGATGGCCAGCATGACGACCGCGAGAACCAAGAAAAGGCCCGCCAGGACGAATCCATAGATGCGAACCGGCTTCTGGGAGGGTGCTGGAGCTTCGTCTGCCTTCCCCGTGGACCAGGCGGGCCAACCAAGGCGCCAGCAGCAGAGCGGCGGCCGGGTAGGCGGGCAGCATGTAGACCTGTCGCTTGGTGACGGCGGTGGTCAAGAAAGACGAGAAAGACGCCGAACCACCAGAGCCAGAGCTGATAGTTGCGATCCCTCCAGAGACCGGCACGAAATCCCCACCAGATCGCGAAGGGCAGCAGGGGTCCCCACCAGAGGAGATCGATCCAGATCTGGGTGACGTAGTAGTAGACGGGTTGCCCGTGGCCACGGTGGGTGGCACCGACGAAGCGGGCGAAGCTCTGGGCGTAGAGCTCGTGCAGGATGCTGTCGGCGCCCATGGCGTTGGCGCAGGCCACGAACCAGGGCAGGTAGACCGCCAGGGAGACCAGGGACAGCGGCGCCAACTCGAGGATGCGGCGCCACTCCCGCCGGCTGCCGTGCCAGAGGGTGAAGACCAGACCGGGGAGCAACAGGCCCAGCGGGCCCTTGGAGAGCATGGCCAGACCCAGGAGAGCGAATCCAGCGACTCGCAGCAGCCAGTTCGGCCGCTCGCCGACGCCTCGGGCATAGACGAGCATGCCGGCACCGATGAACAGACTGAAGAGCACATCGGGCCGGTAGTTGACGGCCTCGTAGGCGTATTGCAGAAAGGTCAGCAAGGCGAACCCGGCCCAGAACCCCGTCCAGGGTCCGCGCCATCGTGAGGCGGCCCAGGCGGTGATCAGCGCCAGGGCAATGGCCGCCAGCGAGTTGGGCAGTCTGAGGGCGAACTCGGAGAACCCACCCAGCAGGTGCGAGGTCGCCGTGCCGGCCCAGTAGATCATCGGCGGGTAGTCGACCCAGATCTCTCCCATACGTCGGGGGGCGATCCAGTCGCCGCTGTCATACATGGCCTTGCAGACCTCGCCGATGTCGGGCTCGTCCGGGTACCACATGTCGCGCAGACCCAGGAACGGCACATAGAGCAGCAGGCCCAGCGCCAGGAGCGCGCCAAAGCGATGACGGGTGAGGAGAGCGGAGAAACGGCCTTCAGACATGCGGCGAAAAAGTGTAGCTCAAGTCGGCAGCGAAACCGGTTTTTTCGTTTATGATGCGCAGGCTATGGCGATTGCGAGGCAGACGAATCACGTTGGCACCGGCGACCTGGCGGCAGGCTGCTGACCGGAATCGGTGCGGGGTGATCTGTGGGAGGGTGGGGAGATCGCCCAGCTCGAGAAGGCCTTTGCCGAGTTCATCGGCGTTCCCGCGGCGGTGGGGGTTCCGTCGGCGCGGGCGGGCCTGAGGTTCATCTTCCAGGCCCTCGATCTCCAGGCGGGTGACGAGGTGATCTGCTCGGCCTTCGGCTACCCGATCGTCCCTTTCTGGTGAAGTCGCTGGGCTTCGACCTGAAGTTCGCCGATTGTGAGATGACGACCCTGGGGATGGATCCGGAGGCGCTGCGAGAAGTGATCTCCGAGAAGACCCGCGCCGTCATCGTCACCCACCTCTACGGTGTGCCATGCCAGGTGGACAAGCTCGCCGAGATCACGCGAGGCGCACGGGGCCCATCTGATCGAGGACTGTGCCCATTGCTATGGCGCCTCCGTGGGTGGACGCAAGGCCGGAGCCTTCGGGTCGGCGGCCTACTTCAGCTTCGAGACCTCGAAGATGATCAACACCATGGGGGGTGGCATGGTGACGGTCCAGCGATGCCGCACTCGCCGAGCGGATCCGGGAAGTGGGCAGCCAGGAGCCGCAGAAGGACCTGAGCTGGTTGACCAAGCGCCTCTTCAAGACGACCTTCGAGGCCACGGTCACCCACCCGCTGGTGTTCAACCTGGGTGTCTACCAGGCCCTGCGCTACGCCCCGCGGGACAAGAAGGGCGAGGATCGTTTTGCCTCCGGATACCACGGTGACGAGGTCTCGATGGCGGGGCGACTGGGCAAGTTCACCAACTATCAGGCCAAGCTGGGGCCGCGGCAGATGGAGCGCATCGCACCCGCTGAGCGTTCGTCGCAACGAGAATGCCGAGCGGCTCATCGGTCAGCTGGAGGACGTGGTCCGGTTCCAGCGACCCGCAGGGCCCGAGGTGACGGCCAACTACATGCTGGTCACCGCACTGTTCGAGAAGATGCAGGAGGTCTCCAGAGCCTTGCTGCGAGTCGGCGTGGACACGAAGTACCACTACATGCGGGACTGTACCGGCATGTTCGAGGGCTCCGTACCCTTCGAGAATGCCGCCAGGGCCGAGCGCGAGATCCTTCACCTGCCGGCCTATCCACAGCTGTCGACCTCCCAGATCGACCAGATCGCTGCCAAGACCCGCCAAGTCGTCACCGCGCTCTGAGCGCGCGGACGGGGATCTTCGATTCCGCCATAATGGCGGTCGCAATTCCAGGAAACAGTACCGTGTCGTCTAAAACAGTGACAGACGCCTGCAGATCCTGCTTGTGGCTCTGTGCCTCTTTCTCTTCTTCTTCTATCTGGGCTCGAGAGATCTGTGGGATGTGGACGAGGGCATGCACTCGGTTTCGGCGAAGCATGTCGTGGAGAGCGGGGATTGGGTGACGCCGGTCTACAACGGCAAGACCTTCCTGGACAAGCCGATGTTCTTCACCTGGCTGGTGGCGATCTCGTTCAGCCTGCTGGGCTTCACCGAGCTGGCGGCACGCCTGCCCGCTGCCGTCATCGGGTTGTTGGGTGTGTGGGTGACCTATCGACTCGGTCGCAAGATGTTCAATGCGCCGGACCGGCTTTCTGGCAGGAGCCGTTCTGGCCACCTCCATCCTTTATCTGGTGATGTCGCGCACGGTGGTCCACGACATCGCCCTCGGTCTGTTCACGACCTTGGCGCTTGTATCTGTTCTATATGGCGGTGGAGGAGCCGGAGCACCGAAAGACCTACTTCCTGCTGTTCTATGTCGCCGTGGCCGGAGCCGTTTTGGCCAAGGGTCCGCTCGGGGCCGTGCTTCCTGCCCTGGTCATCGGACCCTACCTGGTCCTGACTCGACGCCTGGCCCTGATCAAGCAGATGCAGCTGGGGTGGGGAGCCCTGATCTTCCTGGTCCTGACAGCGCCCTGGTACATCCTGATGAGTCTGCGCAACGAGGGCTACCTCGCCTACTTCCTGATCGAGAAGACCTTCGGCAGCTTTGCCTCGGATGAATCGACCCATCCGGCGCCGTTCCACTTCTACATTCCGGTCTTCTTGGGTGCCCTGCTGCCGTGGACGGGTTTCTTCCCCGCCGCCGTCTATCGGGCATTCAGGAGACTGGGTGGCGAAGGAAGAGACCCGGTTCTGTATCTAATCCTCTGGGTGGGGACGATGTTCCTGTTCTTCTCGGCGGCGACATCGAAATTGGCGTCCTACCTGCTGCCGCTGATGCCCGCCGCCGCCCTGTTGATCGGTCTGCTCTGGGATGAAGCCCTCGCAGCATCACGAGAGCGCAAACCATGGAACCTGTTCTGGTCACATTTACCAATGGTGGTGGTGCTGGGAGTCGGCTTTGTCTACGGTTGGCTGCACCCGCCGCTGGAGCTGGGGGTGAAATACGGCATCACCTTGCAGCAGGTCCTCGTCCTCGGTCTGATCATCACGGTCTTACCGGCCGCGGCCCTCGGGCTTCTCTGGCGACGCCACATCGGTCTAGCGTTCGGGTCTATCGTCACCATGGTGGCGGCGGTGCTGGCGGTCTTCGCCGTCTGGGTGGGACCCTCGATGGATCCGTATCGGTCCACCAAGGAGCTGGCGCTGGAGCTCGATCAAAGGCTGCCCCCGGCCGAGCCCATGATCTTTCTGTGGCGAGAGAAGGACTCGGCTCTCTTCTATACCGACAGAGACGGAGTGGTGCTGTCGACGTGGGAGGTCGAGGAGTACCTGGCCACCGAACACGAGGTGTACTTCGTCGCCGACGTTCGCCACCTCCACAGGATCTCCGAGTACCGGAACCGCCTTGGCTTCGTCTACCGGAACGGCAGCAAGGTGCTGATCTCCAACCGGCCCGATTCCGAGAACCCGGCAGCGGTCCCCGAAGGTCTGGCGCGGTAGACGCGGCCCCGACGCTGGTATTGTGAGCCTCGACGCGGGAGAGGGACTCGCAGGGGACGAGTGAAGTGAATTGGATGAAGCATGCCCGTACCGGGGCCCTGGTCTTGTTGATCGGGGTGACGGGGTATGGGATCTACACGTTTCTGACCGGCGATCCGATGGCGGCGGCGGCTTTTTGGCGCGACAAAATCGCCATTGTTCCCCTGGTGTTCTTGCTTGCTTGCCTGGATGTGGCGCTGGAAGCCACGGGCTGGATGTGGGTCTATGAGCGGCTGGGAATCAAGGCGTTCGACTCCGGGGGCGTCAATGCGTATCTGGCTGGCCGAGCCGGCCTCCTGCTGCCCGCACAGCTGGGCCGCCTCATCCGCCCCGATGCCATGCTGCGATTGAAACGGGGAGGTCTGCGGCATTGCCTCAAGGCAGAGGCCGTCGCCTTTGTCCTCGACTCCACCTCTGTGGTGGCGCTTCTCGCCGCCTTGCTCGCGTATCGGATTCATCCCCTCGCGGCACCAGCGGCAGCACTGGCCGTTATCGCGGTCCTCTTCTTTCTGGGTGACCAGCTAGCTGACATGCTCACGGGCACCAAGCTGGAGTTGCCGCCAACTTTTTGGTGGAGATGGAAGACCTTGGCCATTCTCCTGGTGGAGATGGCGGGCTGGGCCGCGCACGGCGTGGCCTTGTATCTGGTCATCAAGGGCCTGCCAGGAAACGCGACGATGTGGGACGCCCTCTTCTATGCACCCGCCTCTTCCGTGCTCGGTGTCGCCACGGGCCTGCCGGGTGGAATCGGCGCTACTGAGGGCTTTCTGGGTGCCTCGTTGCGTCTCATGAAGATACCCAGCGAGCACCTGGTCGTGGCAGTGGGAGGGTTTCGGTTGATCACCTTCTGGCTCTGGCTGCCTATCGGTTGGATCGCTCTGGGAATGTTGAAGCGCCGGGCGGCCCTGCTCGAGGAAGTGGATCTGCCGGAAGGTCTGGGCGATGAAACGGATGACCACCGTCAGGTGACAGGGGAAGACGAATGAGCGTGGAGAAGCGTGAGCGATACCAGTTCTCTGTGATTCGGGAGCGCATGAAGGAGTATCCGGGTCGGGTCCTGGATTTTGCCCTTGGCGAGCTACAGCACGAGCTACCGCCCTCCCTGGTGGGGTTGGCAACCGGGAGCGCCTCGCCGATTCTGGAGCGGGCCAATCTCGACGAGCATCACGCATTTGGCGAGCGGGCAGCCTCCTACTTGAGCCGAGAATTCGGCGTGGTGGTGGAGCCGGAGCAGATTCTCCCTGTTCCCAGCGGCCGGGTGGCTATGACCGCTCTGATGGCCTGTCTTCTGGAGCCGGGAGACGGTGTCGTGGTCACGGAACCGGGATATCCGGCCTTCGCCCGCGTGGCGGCTCATCGACACTGTCGCGTCTATTCGGTCCCTCTCGATCCGGCCGAGGGTTTCTTGCCAGACCTCTCGGGGATTCCACAGGATGACTTGGGGGGCATGCGTCTAGCCGCCCTCAACTATCCCAACAATCCCACAGGCTCGGTGCTGGCTTCTGAGACGGTGGAGGTCCTCGTCGGGAACCTGGGCAAATCGCCGATTCTGTTCAATGACTCCACCTATGGTCCCCTGGTCTACAATCAACCGCCCACATCACTTCTGGCGGACAGCATCGGGGTCGAGCCGGGACAGAGTGTCGTCGAGCTCCACTCGTTGGCCAAGCTCTTTGCGCTGGGTCCCCTGGCGATCTCCTTTCTCATCGGCTCTCCCGATGTCATCGAGCAGTTGCGCCGCTACAGCGACTTTGCCTGGTCGCCCCTGAGCTCACTCCACATCCAGGTGGCGGCGCAGGCACTCGAGGAAGAGGAATATGTGAAGGAGGTTCGCGAGCTCTATCGCAGGCGGGTCGAACGGGTGCGCGGCGGTCTGTCGCATCTGGGATTCGAGCCGTACCCGACTCCTGCCGGACTTTACATCCTGACCCGGGTGCCGGCGTCGATCGCGGGTCAGGAGGTCGGCTCGGCCCGCGAAGCCGCGGATGTTCTGATGGACCAGTTCGGGGTGGCGGTGGCCTTCTGGGACATCGATGGCACCGGATACCTGCGCTTCACCTCGCTCTACGGCGAGGGCAACCTGACGCGGTTGGTCGACCTGAAGAAGGAGATGCGGATCAGCCAGCCGGGCGGGTTGACCCGCCGGGCGGCCGTCGAAGACCTCGCAAACCTTGGCGAACACGTCGTCCACGGAGATCCTCTGCATGCAGAGGTTGTCCTGACAGGGCGACCAGCGATCGTTGAAGGCGTTGATGCAGGGGCTGCAAGGCAGGCCGGCCCAGAACAGATGACTGCGTGGCGACAGGGATCCGAAGGCGGCAGGCGTCTCGGGTCCGAAAAGGGTCATGACATCGATCGGCGACAAGGCGGAATAGTGTGCCGGGCCGCTGTCGTTGGTCACCATGACCTCGGCGAGGAAATAGAGGATCAAGAGCTGCCGCAGAGTGGTCGTGCCGCCGAAGTTGACGCAGCGGTCGGAGCCGACCGCATCGACCAGCTCCTGGGCACCGGCGGCTTCGGCAGGTGATCCGGTGAGTCCGATGATCACGTCCGGATAGTGCTCGAGGAGCTTCTGCGCCAACTCGACGTATCGGTCTCTCGTCCAACGACGCAGCGGTAGAAGATCACCGGTGTTGGCGTTGAGAAGAATGATCCGTGGGTTGCCCTCGCTGCCGGTCACCCGCGACACGATGGCCCTGACCTCGTCCATCTCTTCGTTCGTGGGCTGGATCAGCGGCGGCTGCTCATCGTGCCAGCGCTGCGTATCCATCGCCGGCAGCACTTCTGGCGAGACGTCGATGGCTTCGACGAGCATGCGAAAGATCTGACCGGCGTGCAGAAACGGGTTGAAGACCAACCGGTGGGTCATGAGGTCGCCGCGATACGAAGCCTCACCGGCGAAGGAGTGGAACCCGACCCGGCGGGACGCGCCACTGAGGTAGGAGACGATCGCCGAGGCGCGGGCGTAGTACTCGAAGTCCACAGAGGTATCCAGACCTTCTCGCCAGCAGCGAGCCAGGGCACGAAAGAGATCCAGGGCGAGAGTGACGAGCCCCTTGTCGGTGCGAATCTCGATGACGTTGGCCGGGGGTATCAGATTCAATTGATCGACGATGAAGCGGTTCTCGGCAAAGACGACAAAGAAGACATTCTCGGGACCCACCATCTCCGTGGCTCTTCGCAAGGCCGAATAGGCCACCACGGTCGCGCCCTGCTCGGCGAGCTTGACGACCAGGATCCGCTTCGCTTCTGCAGGCATTCTGCGGCGAAAGGGATCGGTGAGCCGCCGCACCACGGTCAACAGCGCACAGATCGGCGTGCCGACCCAACCATCGATTCTGCGCATGGTGGTGACTTCCATGGTGACCCTTCCCATGCCTGATCGTCCGGACCCCTTGGCCGACCTCGGCTCCGTAGTGGCCGTCCTCTGCGCCGGCCTACCGTTCCGGGTGACTATTGGATCACAACTCGGGGTAGGCTATGACCGCTCGGATTCGAGAGGAGACCTATCGTGATCGTGGTGACGGGCGGCGCAGGCTTTATCGGCAGCAATCTGGTCCTGGAGCTCAACAAGAAGGGGCACCGCGACGTCGTCGTGGTGGACAATCTGGCCGACGCGCGCAAGTACCGCAACCTGGTCGGGGCCGACATCGCCGACTATGTGGACAAGGAGGACTTCCTGTCCCAGGTGACGGCTCGTGCGAGTTGGCTCGACGAAGTCGAAGCGGTGTTTCACCAGGGCGCCTGCACCTCGACCACCGAGACCGACGGCCGCTACATGATGAGGAACAACTACGAGTACTCGAAGGCCGTTCTCGACCTCTGTCTCGAGCGTCACGCGCCACTCATCTACGCCTCCTCGGCGGCCGTCTACGGAGCCGGTACGGTCTTCGGCGAGGAACCCGCCAACGAAGGCCCCCTGAACGTCTACGGGTTCTCCAAGCTGCTCTTCGATCAGCATGTCAGGCGTCTATTGCCCACGGCGGCAAGTCAGATCGTCGGATTGCGCTACTTCAACGTCTACGGCCCCCGGGAAGCGCACAAAGGACCCATGGCCAGCATGGTCCTGCAGCTCGACGACCAGTTGGAGGCCACGGGCAAGGCACGACTCTTTGGTCCCACCGAGGGTTACGAAGCGGGTGAGCAGCGCCGTGATTTCGTCTACGTCGGGGACGTTGTCGACGTCAATCTCTGGTTCTTCGAGCACCCCGACCAATCCGGCATCTTCAATTGCGGCACCGGTATCAGCAGGACGTTCAATGACCTGGCCGGAGAGGTCGTGCGGTTCCGTGGCCAAGGAAAGATCGAGCACATACCGTTCCCCGAGTCTCTGCAGGGCCGCTATCAGAGCTACACCCAGGCCGACATGTCCAGCCTGCGGTCCGCCGGCTTCACGGCCGAGCCCACACCCCTGGAGAAGGGCATTCCGGAGTACCTGGCGTGGCGGCGGGAGCAGATCGACGAGTGAGCAGCCCGGCCATCCGACACGCGATCCTGGACCGGGATGGCGTCCTGAATCGCGAACAGGAGAGTGGCTGGTTGTCCAGCCCGTCGCAATGGGAATGGGAGGAGGGCTCGCTGCAGGCTTTGCGGCGATTGACGCAGGCGGGCGTCAAGATCTCCATCGTGAGCAATCAGTCGGGAATTGGCCGCGGAGTCGTCTCCAGACGCGAAGTGGATGAGCTTCATCAGTGGCTGGTCACGGAGTTGGCGGCAGAGGGAATCGAGTTGGCCGGCATCTTTCTTTGTCCGCACGCCCCCGGCGACGGCTGCGATTGCCGGAAGCCCCTTCCTGGCTTGGTTCGGGAAGCCATTGATCGCAGTGGGATTTCAGAGGAGAATTCCATCCTGATCGGCGACGACAAGCGAGACCTCGACGCAGGCCAGGCAGCCGGGTTACAGGTGGCTTTGGTGCGCACGGGCAAAGGGGAGCGGGTTCGAGGCCAGGTGGAGCCGAATACGCTAGTCTTCAAGAACCTTCTGGAGGCCGTGATCTCCATGATCGAGGAAAGGACAGGAGCACCAGGTGCTACGCGAAGTCATTGAAGAGCATTCCCAGGTTCTCGAAGAAACCCTCGCCACCCAGGCAAGAGCTTTCTACATCGTGGCGGGGCTGGCGGAGGATTGTCTGCGCGAGGGTGGCAAGATCCTCATCTTCGGCAACGGTGGGAGTGCGGCCGACGCCCAGCATTTCGCCGCCGAATTGGTGGGCAGATTCGAGCAGGATCGCCAGGGGCTGGCGGCGTTGGCGCTGACCGTGAACACGTCGACCCTCACCGCGGTAGCCAACGACTACGGTTTCGAAAGAGCGTTCGCCAGACAGATCGAGGCCTTGGCCAGCAAGAGAGATTTGGCCATCGCCATCAGCACGAGTGGCGAATCGGGCAACGTGATCGCGGCAGCTCGAGCAGCTCGGGAGCTCGGATGCAAGGTGGTCGGGATGACGGGCGAGAGGGGTGGGACCCTGGCCGAGCCTTGCCGATGCAGTGATTGCCGTGCCGTCAAAGACGGTCGCCCGCATCCAGGAGATGCATGAGATCTGTCTTCACGCCCTGGCGGCTGTGCTGGAGAAGCGGATGTTTGGCCAGGTGGGTGAATGAATCAGGCGGACGTGCTTTCGCATGGCAGCGTCGCCCAGGTCCTGAAGCGATTTGCCGGACTGCGCCTGCTGGTTCTCGGCGACGTCATGCTGGACGAGTATCTGACCGGCCATGTCGAACGCACCTCACCCGAGGCACCGGTGCCAGTCGTCAGGGCCGAAGGTGAAACCAGCAGCCTGGGCGGGGCCGCCAATGTGGCTCACCTGGCACGGGCTTTGGGCGCCGAGGCACAGCTCTTCGGAGTGGTGGGTAACGACGGAGCCGGCCAGCGATTCCTGGCGCAGTGTGAGGCCGCGGGCATCGATGCCAGCCATGTCCTGGTGGCCGACACCCGACCGACGACCCGGAAGTTACGGGTTCTGGCGCAGCACCAGCATGTGTTGCGGGTCGATTGGGAAGAGCAGCGACCGATCCGCTCCGAGATGGCAGCTCAGGTTCTGGAGCGTCTGCGGGCCCTGGAGCGCCCCGACGCCATGGTGATCAGCGATTACGCCAAAGGGTTTCTTTCTCCGGAAGTCCTGGAAGGTGCCATCGAGATGGCGCGAGAATGGGAGATCCCGGTGCTGGTCGACCCCAAGTACGCCGATCTGACGCGGTACCGCGGGGCGACGGTGATCAAGGCCAACCTCAAGGAGTTCGAGGTCGCCTTGGGGCACACGATCGTCGATCGACCTGGAAGAGGAGCTGGCCGCGGGCAGCGCCGCCATACTGGAGGCCACGGAGGCGAAGGTGCTGGTTGTGACCCTCGGGGACAAGGGTCTGGCGGTGTTCCCGCGCGATCAGGAGGGCTTTCTTGTGCCGACGTCGATGCAAGATGTCTACGACGTCAGCGGCGCCGGTGACTCCGTGATCACGGTGCTCGCCTTGAGCCTGGCGGTGGATATTCCCATCGAGGAAGCCGCCCGACTGGCCAACGAGGCCGCCGGTGTGGCCGTGGGCAAGAGCGGCGTCGCCGTGGTGTCGCCCGGCGAGCTGGCGGCACGGTTTGTCCATGGTGTCCACGACAAGATCGTCTCCAGGGAAGAGTTGGAGAGTCGTCTTGCTTGGTGGCGTTTGCAGGACCAGAAGATCGTGTTCACCAATGGGTGCTTCGACCTTCTCCATGTCGGCCATCTGCATCTACTGCGGGAAGCGGCCCGCGAGGGCGATGTCTTGCTGGTGGCGGTCAACAGCGATGAATCGGTTCGTCGTCTCAAGGGCAAGAACCGACCGCTGATCTCCAGCACCGAGAGGACGGCGCTGCTGGCGGCGCTGGACTGTGTCGATGCGGTCGTGGTCTTCGAGGAGGACACCCCGCGTGAGCTTCTCGACGAGGTGCGGCCCGATGTCCTGGTGAAGGGTGCCGACTACGCGGTCGACGAGGTGGTGGGAAAGAACCGAATCGAAAAAGACGGCGGCAAGGTGGTGCTGATTCCACTGGTCCCGGATCGTTCCACCACAGACCTCGTAGAGCGCATCCGGTCCGAGGATTCCTGATGAACGACGAGAAACGCAGACAGGGAAGTATTCGGGTTCAAAAGCCCCTCGAGATCACCTACTCCGCCAACTGCCCACCCATCCAGGCCAGGATCGAGGACATCAGCGAGACGGGCTTCTTTCTCGACAACACCAACGCCCTGCAGGTGGACTCGGAGCTCGATTTTGTCGTGGATCTACCCGAGGAGGCAGGGGCTCGTCGTATCAAGGGCAAGGCAAAGGTCGTCTGGATCCAGCCGACCGTCGGTGCGGGCGTCGAGTTTCTCGATCTCAGCCAGGAAGATCGAGAGGCGATTCGGTTCTTCGTGGCGTCCGTCTATTTCGGTCACGCGGACTAGAGGTTCCGAGAACCCTTCTCAGCGTTCGATACCGGTGAACAGGACGGCCGCGGTCTCGTCGGCGGGCAGGATCTCCTGCTGGCGCAGCTCCAGGACCCCGGCCAGTCCAGACGTACCGGTCGGGTCGGCGGGAATATCCGTCTGCTCTCGCGCCAGTCGATGGGCTTCGGCCAGGGTCTCTTCCGAGACCACCAGAGGCACCCCACCGGTCATCAGCATCCCTTCGACGAGTGCAAGCCAGTCGTAGGTCTCGTCGTCCAGGATCCCGGTGGCAATACTGCAAGGTGCTTCTTCCCAGGGCCACATGAATTCAGAGCGATGGCCGGCGGCGTGGCGAAGCTCATCGCGAACCATCGCCGGAGAGACATTGTCGCGGACGAAAAGAGCCCGCTCGGCATCACCCGAGAGCAGGGGGGCGCCCTGCCCAGTCTCACCCTGATGTCGCAGGAGGATCTTGTCCATGAGGGCATCCCACGCCCGGTGAAGAGGGCTGGCGCCGGTCGTCTGCACGGTGTGAAACGCCGGGAGTCGCTCGATGACTCCGAGGTCGCGGGCGTCTCGGAAGCCTTCGATGCAAGCGCTACCCAGGGCGCCGCCGCCGACCTGGAGAAACAGATGGTCGATCTCCTTACCTTGTGTCATGAGCTCCGAAATCATCTCCCAGACCAGGGTCTTACCGCCTTCGATGACCAGACCGTTCTCACTCCCCTGGCAGGTGAAAGGCAGCGCTCCCCCGTCGACGGCTTGGCGAAACCGGTGAAAGCAGGGGTCTCCAGGGATCGTCTCCTCCCGCGGGCAGCTGACGAGATGGGCATGGAGGTCATGGAGTCTTGCGACCACCGCCGGGTCGGCCCAGGGCGGCACGAACACATCCAGCGCCCGGTTGGCGGCCCGCGCGACCACGGCTGCCGCCAGGGCCGCGTTTCCACAGCTGGCGATGGCGAGCTGACGAGAAGGGTCGGGGGCACCGGGCAGGACCCGGTTGGCCATCTCCATCCAGAGCATCAACCCCATCAGATGGCGGGCTTTGTGAGACCCGGACACGTTGCCGGTCTCGTTCTTGACCCAGAGGCAACCGTCGTCGATTCCCAGTGAGGCGGCGAGCTCGTCGGCTTGCGAGTAAGGGGGTACGTTGGAAACCCTTGCCATCCACGCGGGCGATGGCCTCGTCGAGCCCTTCCACCAGCACACAGAAGGCCAGATCGTCCGAGACCATGGGCGGTGCCGATGGCATGACTGTGAAGGAGGCTTCGGTACTGGATGAAGGGATGGGTCGGCTCGGCGCGGAAGACTTCCAGCCAATCGTCGGCAGTGCCCAGCGCGGCCGAGCTCAAGACCCGACGCAAGACGTGATCGACATCACCCTGGGCGTCGGCGCCCGGACAGCGAAAAGGCGAGGGCTCGGATGCGGGGACCTCGTATCCGCAGCCGGAGCAGACGAGGCGCGATGGCTGGCTCACAGCTTTTCGGCTGCCCCCGTTTCTTTGTTGAACTCTTCGATCATCTGATCCCAGGCTGGAATCAACTCCTGCAGGCCTTGCCAGAAGCTCTTCTTCCCGGCGCGCCACGAAGTCCTCGACGGAGATGCCCTGCTGTTCGACCCAGGTGAAATAGCCCAGATTGAAGATCCGCTGGCGATCGAGATGGCTGAGCTCCAGCAGGTGATCGATGGTGGCACCCCGGAGGTGCTGACCAAAGACCTCAGCTGCAGAAATCGAGTCGAAGGTGCCCGAGAATCTCTGCTGCAGGAGCTTGTCCACCTCGCTGGCGTAGAGCTCCGCGCCGTCGGTGGCCACCGTGACGATCAGGTCGTCGGGCCCGAGATCGCGATATCGGGCCACCTTGATGGCCGCCAGGATGTTGCAGATCGAGGAGAACCCGAAGCGATGCAGACTCCCGACGATCTCTGCCGGGATGCCGTGCCTGTCCGTCAGATGGGCTCGTCCTTCGTCGGTGTTGAACAGGAGGAAGAGCTCGTCGGTGGCTTTGTCTGAGATGGCCACCACCGCGTCGGTATTCATGGCGTTGTGGATCAGGGGCACATGCTTGTCGCCGATGCCTTGGATGTTGTGCTCGCCAAAGCCGTTGTAGAGCAGCGTCGGGCACTCCAGTGCTTCGACCGCCACGTTCCACGAGCCATGTCTAGGCTTGAGGAAATCGCCGGCGGCCAGGGTGCCGCCGGAGCCGGTGGCCGAGACATACGCGCGCAGGCGAATCCTCTCGTTTTGGGCTTGGAAGTGGTCGAAGACCTCGTCGAGAGCCTTGCCCGTGCACAGGTAGTGGACGAGATAGTTGCCGAACTCGCTGAACTGGTTGAAGATGATCTGCTGAGGATCCTGATCGAGCTCGTTGCACTTGTCGTAGATCTCTTTGACGTTGCTCTCGGTGCCGGGCGTCCGGATGATGTCCTCGGGGTCCGTCACCCACTCCTCCAGCCAGTCGAAGCGTTCCTGGCTCATGCCTTCGGGCAGCACCGCGACCCCCCGGCAGTCCAGGATGCGCGATACCGCGATGCCGCCGCGACAGTAGTTGCCGGTCGAGGGCCAGATCGCCCGGTGGGAGAAGGGGTCGAACTGGCCGGTGATCACCCTGGGTACCAGGCACCCGTAGGAGGCCAACACCTTGTGGGCATGGATCATGGGAAAGGTGTCGGCCGGCAGAACAGCGATACGAGCCTCGACCCCCGTCAGCGACGAAGGTAGCTCGATGAAATCGGGGGCCATGCGGAACCGACCGTTGTGGACCGGGTTGTACCAGTTGATGCGGAAAAGATTCAGCGGATGGGGCGAGTCGGGGTCGATGTCGGCAAGCCGCCCACGGATCTCTTCAGGGATCGACCTGGGGTCGGCCAGTTCCGAGAAACGGGGCAGGACGATGCCGTCGTCACGAAAACGGCGGATGCTGTTCTCGTACACTTCCCGGTCGACAATGTGAGTCTCGAGTCCAAGGGTCGGCATCAGTAGCTCTCCATTCGCGCCCAGAGCCCGGGGGCCTGTTCTTTGGCGCGCGCGTGTATTTCTTCCAGGTCTGCAGTCATCAATTGGCCATCCTCGACCACTGGCTTGCCGTCCACCACCACGTGGCGAGCCCGGCCATTCTCCATGGTCACGACGTCGGGAGCCTGTTCTCCGGCCACCTCGGTCACCGGGGCCAGGGAAAGGCCGAGACGCTCGCCGGCCAGGATGTGTCCGCCCGCGAGGCGCCGGCGGGCGACCTCCAGGTCCTCGCCGTGGACCGTGGCCTCTTCGTCCAGTGCCTGGGCTTCCGCATCCATGTCGGCCGGGTAGCCGTCGGTGCCGATCGCTACGCGGGTGCTCGAGCCGAGGGCGCCTGGGTACCCGACGCGGTTGCCTCGATTGGAGCGGGGGTTCTGCACGATCCATAACCCGTGCCCATCTGCTGTGCTCACCTGAGCGGCCCCGCAGTGTACGCAGTGAGCCAGGATGGAACCCGGTGGCAGGGCTTCGAAATCGAGCAGGCGCTCCAGGGGCCCGTCGTAGCCGCGCTCGTTGGCATCGGCGACATCGGCCAGATCCTCGGCAACGTGAACGTGCATCACAGTCTCGAGATCGCGGCACATCTCCGCAGCCTCGGCGATGGTTTCGTCCGAGACCGTGAACGAGGCATGCAGCGCCACGACGCCCGCGACCAGGGGTCGTTGATTGGTGCGGATGAAGCGACGGCACTCGGCCAGGCCTCGGCGGGCCTCCTGGCGTCCCCCGTTGCGCTCTGTGGCGCCGTAGCAGAGAACGGCACGGATGCCGATTTCCTGGCAGGCGTCGGCGAGCACATCGAGCGAGCCATCGATGAAGTTCGGGGACTCGTGGTGGTCGATGAGAGTGGTGGTGCCGGCCATAAGGGATTCGGCGGCGTAGTACCGCGCCGAGGCCCGGAGCGAGTCTTCGTCGAGCGCCCGGTCCAGACGCCACCAGATGCGCTCGAGAATCTGGACGAAGTTTTCGGGTGGCACCTCGGGCTCTGGCATCCCGAAAGGCGCCAGACCACTGTAGATGTGGGTGTGGGCGTTGATTCGCCCCGGCTCCTGGTGGCGAGGAAAAGTGCTCATCTCTAAGAGCGGCGCTTGGGGATTCGGCCTACCGACATGGCCTGCGCCGCAGGAGAGTCTTTCATGGGCAGCGAGTATCGGCGAATCCCATCGAAACGGGCGATGGCACCCGCCACAGCCGATGCCGTAGGCACCAGACCGATCTCTCCCACTCCTTTGGCACCAAAAGGCCCTTCCGGTTCGGGATCTTCGACCAGGATGACCTCCACCTCCGGCATGTCCTTGGCGCGCAGCACCCCCAGATCTCTCAGTTTATAGGTTGCGGGCATACCGTCGGGACAGGGGAGATCTTCAGTGAGGGCGTAGCCGAGGCCCATGTGGATGGAGCCCTCGATCTGTCCCTCGCACAGGGCAGGGTTGATGGCGCGGCCCACATCGTGGGCGGCCACGAACTTCTCGACCCGACCGTCGGAGTCGAGAATGCAGACCTGGGTCGCAAACCCGTAGGAGGTGTGGGTCTTGATCTTGTCGGTTTCCGCGCCGGGAGCCGTGGTGTCGTCGATGAGGATCTCCCCTTCGTAGACTCGGCCTTGAAGATCTTCGAGCGAGAGACCTTGATCGAGATCGGCTTTGAGCTTCTGCCGCTGCCTCCTGCACCGCCCGGCCGCCAAAGAGGGTTGCTCGAGAGCCGGTCGTCTGGCCGCAGTCCAGATCGAAGGTGGAATCGACCTTGGGCTGGAAGACGCGCCGGCGGCAGGCCCGTCACCTCGACGGCGCACTGCACCAGAATGGTCAGTAGACCCTGGCCCATCTCGGTGTAGCCGTTGTAGATCGAAATGGTGCCAGCCGATTCTGAAGAGGTGCCAGGCGATTCTACGACCAGGCGAGCGCGGCCCCATTCGGGCGCCCCGTTGCCGATGCCGCTGTTCTTCATGCCGCAGCCGATGCCGACGGCACGACCCTGTCTCGAGGGCTTCGTAGTAGGGCTTCTTGACTGCTTCCAGGGTCTGCTTGATGCCGACGGACTTCTCGAGGATCTGGCCCGTGGCCACGGGGTCTCCGACATCGACAACGTTGCGCCAGCGGATCTCCCAGCCGTCGAGACCCGACTTCGGCCGCCAGCAGATCCAGGGCGCCGTCGATGGCGAAATGGGCCTGGTTGGCGCCGAAGCCACGCATGGCTCCACAGGGCGGGTTGTTGGTGTGGACGGCCCGGGCTTCGACAAGGACGTTGGGCACTTTGTAGGGACCACAGGAGTGACCGGCAGCCCGCTCGAGCACCTTGGAGCCCACCGAGGCATAGGCGCCTGTGTCGCCCACCATGTCGGCCATGACCGCCGTCAGCCGGCCGTCGCGCATCGCAGCCCACGGTGTACTGCATGGTGATCGGGTGACGTTTGGGGTGCATCCGGATGCGACTCTTCGCGGTTGAGCGTGATCTTGACCGGTCGGCCCGGTCATCTGCGCCAGCAGCGCCGTCTGGGCCTGGATGGACATGTCTTCCTTGCCGCCGAAGGCACCCCCGTTGGGAACGAGCTCGACCTCCAGTTGATCCTTCTCGATTCCCAGGACACTCGCCACCTGCCGTCGGTCGTCGAAGATGCCCTGCCCCTGGGTGAAGAGCTTGAAGCGACCGCCATCCGAGAGGTTCGGCCAGGGCACTCTCGGGCTCGAGATAGAGGTGCTCGATGCGCTGGGTCTCCCAGGTGCCGCTGACCACGTGGGCGCTGGCGGCCAGCGCGGCCTCGGCGTGGCCGCGTTCGACGACCGTGTGCGACAAGGTGTTCTCGTGTCGCGGATTGACCTGTGGGGCTGCGCTCTTTGTGGCGGCGAAGGGATCGAGGACGGGCTCCAGCACTTCGTACTCGATCTCGACAAGGCGGCCGCGGCTCGCGCGGTGTGCTCATCCTGCGGCCGCATCGCAGCCAGCACATCGCCCACGCACCGCACCTCTTCGCCTTCGGCGACGAAGACAGGCCAGTCGTTGTAGAGCAAGCCAACCCAGCGATCGCCCGGGACATCCTGCGCGGTGGCGACCGCCACAACACCGGGAGAGCCGCAGGGCCTTCGAGGTGTCGATGCGCAGGACCTTGGCGCGCGGATGCTGCGGAGAGCACGACGGCCCCGTGCAGCAGGCCAGGCCGCTCCATGTCGTCCACGTAGGGACGATCTCCCGAGGGTCATGCTCTGGCCGGTGACTGCGGGCGAGCGAGCTGCCGACGCGGCCGTCTTCGACGAGCACCGGCTGCGCTTCGCCTCGCCGCGCGGCGGCCAGCAACTCGATGGCATCGAAGATCTTGATGTATCCCGTGCAGCGACAGAGATGACCGGTCAGGGCCTTGGCGATCTCGTCGCGTGAGGGTGAGGGGTTCTTGTCGAGCAGATGCTTGGCCTGGAGCGCGAATCCCGGAATGCAGAAGCCGCACTGCAGACCGGCCGTGGCCACGAAGCAGTCGGCGATCAACCGCCGCTCTTCTTCGCTCAAACCCTCCAGGGTGAGGACTTCCTTGCCCTGTACCCGCTCGGCGGGAACGGCGCAAGTGACCTTGGGCAGCCCATCGATCAGCGCCAGGCAACACCCGCACTGCCCCTGCGGCTGACACCCATCCTTGGTGGAGTAAACCCCGCACCGCGTCCGCAGCGTCTCCAACAGGCTCTCCCCCGCCCGGATCTCCACCGAACGCGCCTGCCCATTGAGCGTGAATTCCAGTGTTTGCATGCCTTGGACCATTCTATGGTGCCGGGCCCCCGTGCTGGTCTCGCGTTTGCTCCGTCACCTCCGTGGCGCCGTGTGTTTGTCCCGCCGTCTCCGTAGAGGCCGGCCTCTGTGCCGGCCTCGCTCGGCCGAGCGTATATCTCACCCCGCCGGACTTCAACCAACTGCTCCACGCACCTGATGAGGATTCTCTCGCGCTCCTCTGGGACGTTTCCTGGGTCCGATTGGAAGTATGTCAAATATGACATATACTCGAAGCCGTTGAGCCGCCCAGACAAACCTCTGGTGTGGCTCCACGGAGAGGTGAGATCACCTCCGTTCTCGCCGGAGGCGCGGCGTGAAGCGGGATTCCTCCTGCGGCGCCTTCAGCTGGGTGAAACCCTCTCGATACCGCACTCGAGACCGATGATGTCCATCGGAAGTGGGTGCCATGAGCTGAGAATCGTTGATCGCGATAGGAACTGGAGGATCGTGTATCACGTGGGGACAAACACAGTGGTACTTCTCGCAGTCTTTTCCAAGACGAGCCCCAGGACTCCCCCAGAAGTGATTCGGGCATGTCAGCAGAGGCTAAGGAGATTCAAAGATGGATAAGGCCAAGAGGAAACGGTTGGAATCCAAGGGCTGGCGGATCGGTGACGTTTCCACTTTTCTCGGGCTGACTGAGGAAGAACGGGAGTACATCGAGATGAAGCTGCATCTTTGCCACGCGCTACGGGCCCGCCGAAAAGCGAGCGCCCTGACACAGATCGAACTCGCCCGCCGTCTTGGCTCCAGCCAATCAAGGGTCGCCAAGATGGAGGCCGGTGATCCGTCGGTGTCTATCGACCTGCTGACCAGATCGCTGATTGCGCTGGGAGCCTCCCGTAAGGACATAGCAGGGATGATTGTCGGTGGAGCAGCAATCTCCAGCTAGGCGCCCAACCGGCCTTGGACAGCGATGAGCCTGAATGCCAGGTGTTCAGAATTAGAGTACACGTATTAGTGTACAATCTTCCGTGAAGAGACGTGACCTCGAACGGGCCTTGAGAGAGGTCGGGTGGTTGCTTGTCCGACATGGTGGCAAGCACGATGTGTGGACGAACGGCGACCAGCAAGAGGCAGTCCCGAGGCACTCGGAGGTCAACGAACGGTTGGCGAAGAAGATTCTGAGCCGAGCACGGAGGCAAGACGGACTATGAGATTCTCTGGCAGGGTATTCAAGGATGGGTTTTTCTGGTTGGCCGAGGTGCCTGTCTTCGAGGCGATGACACAAGGCCGTACTCGGCGCCAGGCTCTGGAGATGATCGAGGACTGGTTCGTCTCGATGGTAGATCAGCCAGGGTTCTCCGCCGTGGCTCAACCGAAGGACAAAGACGGGTTCGAGATCAGCACTTCGGATCTCAGGAGCATGATCAGCTTGCTTCTTCGGCGTCAGCGTCAACGTAGCGGGCTTTCCCTGGCGGAGGTTGCCCAAAGGCTCGGTGCCAAGTCCCGTAACGCCTATGCTCGCTACGAGCGCGGTGAATCCGTGCCGACGATCGAAAAGCTCGACGAGCTACTACGAGCGGTGGCCACAGACCGGGATCTCTTGGTTGGACAGACACTCGAGGAGGGGACGGTCGACAAGGGGCGCTACGAGGAAGCGATGCAGGATTACATTGCCGGCACCCCCCAGATGGCAAAACAGGAAGCTGATGGATATCCAAGTCGCGAGGATCTCCATGATCGCGACAGTCTTCGCTGATACCAACGATCCCAGTGATCCCCACCCACCCCCACGGGTGGTGCGTCAAAAAGCCCTTTCTGTAGGGTGAAAGCTGCCTGACGAGTATTTCGAGTGTCCTGTGACCTCCGCCGAAGGAGGTCGCGTACTCATACGATTCTGACTCTCTTGGGAGTCGAAGAACATGTGCGCGAGAGTCGCGACAACACAGTGGAGTCAGGTGCTGGCGGCCCCCGTCGCTTCGACTTTCAGAACCTGATCGATTTCGCCATCGGCAAGCGTTGGCAATTGTCGGGTCGCTTCATTCTCAAGACCGATCTGCAGTTCTTCAACTTGCTCAACAGCACGGCAGTCGACAACTTCACGACCTACGTACTGAACGAAGGCGATGAATTCGTACCCAGTAACTGGGTCAAACCCCGCCGCCTGATGCTCAGGGTCGGGTTGGAGTCTTGAAGTGGGTACCGCCCGCCGCTACGAACTGGGGATAAGTGTGGAGTTCTAGAGGGTGGCGACTTCCTTTTCGAGGCGCGCCCCGAGAAGCTGTTCCTGAACCTCGAGATCGTAGTGTGACTGCAGGTTGATCCAGAACCTGGCAGAGGTCCCGAAGTAGCGGCCCAGTCGCAGCGCGGTGTCGGCGCTGATCGCGCGCTTGCCGTGGATGATCTCGTTGATTCGCCGAGGATCGACACTGATGTCCTTGGACAACCGATACTGAGAGATCTCCATCGGCCGGAGAAACTCCTCGAGAAGGATCTCTCCGGGGTGGATCGGGGCGAAGTCGCGTTGTCTCATGATCCTGTCTCAGTCGTGGTAGTCAGTGATCTCGACTTCGTAGGCATCTCCACTCTTCCAGATGAAGCAAATGCGCCACTGGTCGTTGATCCGAATGCTGTACTGTCCGGCCCTGTCTCCCTTGAGTCTCTCCAAGCGATTGCCCGGTGGAACGCGAAGTACCTGAACAGTCTCGGCGGCGTTCAGAATCAAGAGTTTGCGTACCGCTCGCCTACGGATCGAACCGGGCAGCCTGCGAGCTCGCTGACCCCTGAACACCCGCTCGGAATCGGCGTCTGCGAAGCTCTTGATCACCGGGCACGATAATAGCGCGACGCGCTAATGGTGTCAAACACAACTAGGTTGATAGCGGTCGACTTCATCGATCAAGAAGACGGAAGCGAGTAGGCGAATCTCGCAAACTCAGGTCACAGATCAAACTACGCAGCCGATTCCCTGGCCACATCCCAACCGGGGAACACCAGGACAGCGGGATGACACCGTAGAGCACGTGCAAGGACCTTGGCTCGCTCCACTCCCAGGTTTACCCGATCGTTCTCTTGGCCTTGTGGACATCTCTTCGTACCGTCTGGCTAATTCCTCCACGCCCACTTAGTTTGGCCCTTACGAGGCCCACTTCATCTTCAGCTTACGATCGTTGACCGCGCAATCGCGTAAATAGAGATTGATCAGCGTTTGATAGGGGATGCCGGTTTCCTCTGCCATCCCTTTGAAGTAAGCGACAGTGTCGCGGTCCAGGCGCATGGTCACGGGCCGCTTCAAATGCTTGGCGTAGGGGTTCTTGCGCCCCTTCATCTTGGAGAAATCGTAGTGTTTCCTCATCCTCTCTGTCTCCAATACTCTTGCTCCTCGCCCTTGTCTGCCTTCCTGGCGGATAGCAGTCGGATGCTGCTCTCACTTTCGCGAAAACAGTGACAAACGACGAGAACTCGTGGTTTGAAGCTCAGTCCGAGCAAAATGAACCGATCCTCATCTTCTGAATGGTCGGGATCGAAGAATACGAGGGCGCTTTCGTCATAGAAGGCTGTTCTCGCCTCCTCGAAGGAGATGCCATGCTTCTCGAGGTTGGCTTCTTGTTTGCGATCGTCCCATTCAAAGTGGACCCCAGCCATATGTACATTGTACGTATTAGAGTGACGAGAGTCAACTCAGGACGAACGGGCCCACCGATTCCTGCCCACCTCCACGGGTGGTGCGTCAGAACAGGCCTTTTGTAGGCTGAAGACGCCCGACGATTCGTCCAGCGCCTTGCGACCTCCGTGACGAGCACAAAGCGGTAGCGCCGGAGAAATCAACCCTCTTCCGTCAGCACCTTCTGTGAGATGTAGGAAACATCGCCGCTGACGTCGTCTCGTACCGCCACCCCGACCCGATAGTCCTTTCCATGGAGGGGTACCTCGACTTCGTAGAGGTACTCGCGGTCCGGGTCTTGTTCGAGATCATTCGGCTCCACGACCAACGGGATCGTCTTCTGTCCCACCGCAGTGTAGAGGCCTTGCTGGTTGCGGGCCGCCACGTAGACAGTGAAGACACCCTTTTCCGTCTCCCCCTCGGGGATGAGGACCAGGCTCTTGAGAGGCACGTGGATGCGAAGGTTGACGTTGGTCACCCGGCGGTTGGCCGTCTCGGTCTCGGTGGTCTCCAGCCGCAGGTTGAGGGGATTGTCCTCGCGGCCGTGGAACAGCGTCGACTGCACCCCGTCTGCGATACGTTGGTGAAGGTTCTTGCTCTCGTAGCTCTTGCGATACCGGAGGTCTACACCCGGCCGTTTCACCTTGACCCGGATTTCGTGACTCTTGCTGTCACCTGGAGTCGGTGGTGTGTAAGCCAATTGATACCCAACCCGGGTATCTTCGACCATGGATCCGAACGGCTCGCTCAATTCGTTGGTGTCCAGGATTGCTTGACCGCCGGTCTCATCGGACAGTAGAAAGAGGACGTCTTGATCATTGCGACGGGCTGCCATGTCGGTCTGGGCGGAGGTTCTTGCCCGCATCATGTTGGTCTTCGCCATCGAGCCCAGACCGGATGCCTGCATGGCGTAGATGCTCACTTGATAGGTGTTGGCCTCCGCCGCGAGCTGGGTCCACTCGGCAGGCAGTGTTGAACTCGAGAATCTCGGCCCAGGCCTTGGTCGGATCCCACCGGGTCTGGGTGGGGAACACGGTCACGTCGATGGCGTTGGGCAGCCCCTTGGCCGCACCCGAGCCATCGCAGAGCTCGATGGCATAGCTGTAGGCTTCCAGACCGGCAGTCAAAGGGATTCCGTCGCTAACGTGGAGCAGCGCCTTGCGTCCAGGATACCCGGCCAGGGAATTGACGAACGCCTGCATGTTGTCCAAGGCCTGCAGCACACCGGCGTGGACCTGCTCGGCATGTGTGCGGGCGATGAAACCGAGATCGACACAAGGGTCGCCACCACGGTTGGTTGCATCCAGCTCCTGCTTCTGACGCCACTCGATGAGCTGCAGCACCCGTTCATCGCTGAGGCTGGAGGTCAGGGCGACCATGCCCCCTTCGTTGGCGAGCGCCAGGCGCAGGTTCCGCCGATCGGTGGTCATCGGCAACTTGATGTCGATGTTGCCGTCGTAGGTCACCACCATGACCTCGTCGTCCGGCTGCAGCTCTTTCTTCAGCACATCCCACAGCTGGTCGAAGACAGCCTCGCGGTTGCCCACTCCCAGATGGACGTAGTCGATAAAGACAACGATCCGCGCCGGCGGCAGATCTGTTCTCCTGTTGGAAGGTGCTGGTCTTCCCATCGACACCGGCGCCTCTGCCGGCCACCCCGAGTACAGAGAACTGTGCAATTTCCACTGGGTTGCCGTCCTCGAAGAGCTCGAAGT
This sequence comes from uncultured Acidobacteriota bacterium, assembly GCA_963719055.1. Lineage (GTDB taxonomy): Bacteria > Acidobacteriota > Thermoanaerobaculia > Multivoradales > JAHEKO01 > CAXMQZ01. Next base: position 215,182 of record CAVRAU010000022.1, read on the forward strand.
CGTCCTTCGTCAGATCGAGAACGGGCCCCGAGCCGGACTTGGAGGCAAAGACATCGACCAGGACCAACTGGACATCGACGCTCTCGCCATAGAAGGTGGTCTCCTGAGCGGCGACTCCGCTGAACAGGGTCGTCGCGAGAAGAGAAACTGCAATCGCTAGCGTTGTCCGGAGGTTCATAACTTGTCTGCCTCTACGTAAGAAGATCGTCCCTGATGATGGGAGAAAGAGTCTACCGGAGTGCGTCCGTACCTGCGCAGCTCAGAGATAGTCGCGAATCTGTAGCACCCGTAACCCAGCAACGGGTGGAATCTGTCGATCGTTGGTGACGAAAGCGGTGCAGCCTGCTTGCAGCGCGGAGGCGACCTGCAGGGCATCAGGGGTCTGCAGACTCGAGACTGCCCGGACCTCGGCGGCTCGTCGGAGCAGCGTGCGATCCAGATCAACGAGGTAGAGGCCTCGACTCTGGCTCAAAAGGACTTCGTAGCGATCTGCCAGACGCTGGTTCCCGGCGCGGATCGGGACGACAAGAGTCTCGAGCAGAGTGAGAGTCGAGGTCACCGCAAGCAGCGAGCCCGAGTCGATGGCGACGAAGATTCCCTCGACCAGTGGCAGGAACGTGGGATCCTCTTCGATGAAGTAGATGAAGACCGCGGTGTCCATAGCCACGGGCCCTGGGCCGAGGTCCTCGATCAGTCCCAATCGTCTCGTTCCTGGGCCACGTGCCGAGCGGCTTCGACGCCGGACCATACCGATCGACCGAGGCCGCGCAGCTCCAGGCGGTCGGCCCATTCGGCCACATAATCTCGATCGAACCGGTGATCAGATAGGGAAGATCCAGACTCTCGAGCGTCTCGACGACCCGTCGAAGTATTTCATCCTGTTCCATGGGACAAGCGGCGCACGACCTCGCTCTGTAGCCTTTCAGGCGTCCAGTCTGGATGTTGGTCGTGGAGATGACTCGAGATCATCCGGCGGGCCGAGCGGAACATTCCCGCGGCGATGGCGAGTCGCTCAGCGCCCGTCTTGGCGGAGAGAACCTGAACCATTTCCTCGTCGAGGAACTCCACTTGCGGGACTCGGAGAGCGAGGGTGTCTTTCGGGAGACTCATGAACCCTTCGATTATACGACCGTTCCTGACTGCCGACGGTTTGGGTTCCACCCCGCCACCGAGTTGGCTTCGAGTTCAAGTGGAAAATCATTGAGGCCCGACCGCAGAGGTGCCAGCCGATGACTACAAGGCGGAGCGAAAGAAGCGGTCAGAGCTCTCGTGGATACGTCGATGTGGTCAGGCACTCAGCAGAGTGAGATCCAGCCCCAGGATGTGCTGGAAGTGCTGGTCGAAGGTCAGGAGATGGCCCCCGCAGTCGAGTGTGGCAGCGGCGATCCAGATGTCGTTGACCGGGATGGGCGTCCCGGCCCGGCGTAGTCTCGCAAAGACCTGGCCGTAGCGTCTGGCGACCGATCTGCTGGTCGGCAAGATAGACACAAAGGGCTCTTCGAGAAACTCGGTCAACACCACGCGGTTCTCCTTCGTCCTGGCGCCGAGCTCGAATGCGGCCTCCAGCTCGCCGAGAACGGTTGTGGGGACCAAGACAGATTCGGCCGCCGCGACCGCATCCAGCACCGCATCGTGCCCGTGTCTGAGTTGCGAGTAAGCCGAGGTGTCCAACACGAGCCGACCCAGGGGCTCAGCTCCAGAGCTCTTCATCAATCACTCGTTGCGCTTTCAGGGCCCGTTGGAACTCCACCATGTCTTGGTCTGTCCAGGTGGCCATTCGTTGCAGACGCTCCCGTCGTTCTTGTACTCCGACGGCCCCCTGCAAGATCTCGAGGACGGTCGCATTGACGCTTCTTCCACGCTCCTCGCTGATTCGAGCCAGCCGGGCAGCCACTTCTTCGGGGACTCCGCGAATGGTGAGCTGTCTTGTCATGCAGGCATGATAGCACACTAGTGCCTGCATGACTGCGTACTGATGATCGCGAGAGGTGCCAGCCGATTCTGGGGCCTCGACGATCGAGGGAAGACGTTTCCGCGGAAACGCTTTGGGCGGACCTCGAGGAGCCTGCGAAGCGCTGAGCTCGTCCCGTTCGACAGACCGCCGGGTACAGGCTAGGCTTTGATCACCGTGGGATTGTTGATCAAGAACGGTGACATCGTCACGGCCGACAGGCGATGGCGGGGCGATATTCGGTGCCGCGAGGGGCGGATAGTCGAGATCGGAGACAACCTCGAGCGTGATGTCGCCGAAGAACAGGTGGACGCAAGCGACCTCCTCGTTCTTCCCGGCGGCGTCGATCCGCACGTCCACATGGAGTTGCCGGTAGCGGGCACTGTCTCAGCGGACGATTTTGAGACGGGCACAGGCGCGGGTCTGGCAGGCGGAACCACCACCATCATCGACTTTGTGCATCCCGAGCGCGGCGAGAACTTCATGGAGGCCCTCGAGGCTCGAAAGCAGGAGGCGGTCAAGGCGGTCGCGGACTACGGGCTGCACATGGCCGTGACTTGGTGGGGCGACAGACACGGGCGTGGATCGAAAGATGTGTCCGTCACGAGGGCATCCCCAGTTTCAAGATCTACATGGCCTACCTCGAAACAGTGGGCCTGGGTAACGACGACCTGGTCGAGGTTCTCGAGACGACGGCCGGGCTCAACGCCCTGGTGTTGGTGCACGCTGAGCAAGGTGAGGAGATCGAAGACCTGCGGGACCAGTACTTCCGCGAGGGCAAAATTGAGCCGGTGTACCACGCTCGGTCCAGGCCACCGGAGGCCGAGGGTGAGGCAAATGTCCGCATTGCCGAGTTGGCCGCGCAGACAGGGGCGAACCTCTACGTGGTTCACGTGACCTGCCGGCAGGCGGTCGAGGCCATCGCTGCGGCTCAGAAGAACGGCACGAAGATCTGGGCGGAGACCTGTCCTCAATATCTCCTGCTGGACGAGTCGGTGTACGAATTGCCCGATTTCGAGGGCGCTACCTACGTCATTGCTCCTCCGATCCGCGCCAAGGAGCACCAGGAAGTGCTGTGGAAGGCCTTGGCGGAGGGCACATTGCAGGCTGTAGGCACCGATCACTGTCCCTTCAACTTCCATGGGCAGAAGGAGTTGGGTCGCGAGGACTTCAGCGTTGATCCCGGGCGGGGCGGCGGGCGTCGAGAATCGGCTGGCACTTCTGTACACGTATGGGGTTGGGAGAGGGATGATCGATTTGCACGGGTTTGTGGATCTGGTTTCCACCAACCCGGCGAAGATCTTTGGCCTCTATCCGCGGAAAGGAGCGATACAGGTAGGGGCGGATGCGGATCTCGTGCTTTGGGATCCGAGCGGCCACGGCCACGATCTCCGCAGCTACCCATCACCACCGCTGTGACCGCAGCATCTACGAGGGTTTCGAGGTGACGGGTCTCCCGGCCACGGTGATCGCGAATGGCGAGATTCGGTACCATGACGGGAACCTGCGCGTCGAAAGGGGTGCCGGTCGTTTCCTGAAGCGAAACCCGGTAGACAGACAAGGCGCGTAGCCGAGGCAGACATGGCGTTTCGTGGCGATCAGAGCGGGGGCAAGAGCAGGGGCGGTAGCCGTCACATCGGCACCAGCCCCCCACGCCCCGACGGCGTACCCAAGGCCGCCGGCAGCCATACCTACGCCGACGATTTTCAGATCGAAGGAATGTATTGGGGCGCGACTCTTCGCAGCCCTCATGCCCACGCCCGCATCCGGTCGATCCGATGGCAACAAGACCAGGCGCCCGAGGGCTCGGTCTGTGTGACAGTCGCCGACCTCACCGGCCCCAACAGCGTCCTCCTGGTCAAAGATGACTGGCCGATTCTCGCGGACGGCGTGGTGCGCCACGTCGGTGAGCCCGTCGCGCTGGTCGCCGCACCGACAAAGGAAGCGGCGCGGGCTGCGCTCGCAGCAGTCGAAGTGGAGTACGAACCGCTAGAGCCGATCCTCGACCTCGAGGCCGCAGAGTCCGAGCCACCCCTCGCCAAGCTGGATCTCGATCACGGCAATGTCGATCAGGCTTTCGACGAGGCCCATCTGATCGTGGAGGGCACCTACTCCACCGGCTATCAGGAGCACATCTACATCGAGTGCCAGGCGATGACAGGTTGGCTGGAAGAGGATGGCACCGTGGTGGTCAAGGGCTCCATGCAGTGCCCCTACTTCGTGCACAAGTCGCTCAAGCACGCCCTCGGACTCGATGACGACAAGGTTCGGGTCATCGGGATGCCCGTCGGCGGGGGCTTCGGTGGCAAGGAGGACTACCCCAGCGTCATCGCGCTCCACACACTCCTGCTGGCGAAGGCATGTGGTCGCCCGGTTCGCATCGCCTACGATCGACACGAGGACATCATCAGCACCACCAAGCGACACCCCTCGCGGATCCGTCATCGCACAGCCGTCGACGCAGAGGGTCACCTCACGGCTATGGACATCCAGATCGTGCTGGATGGCGGCGCCTACACGACTCTTTCGCCAGTCGTCTTGTCGCGGGCGGTGCTCCACGCGGCAGGGCCGTATCGATGTCCCAACGTGCGGGTCCGGGGCCGGGTGCTGAGAACCAACACCGCCACCAACGGGGCCTTCCGGGGCTTCGGCGCACCCCAGGCTCAGTTCGCGACCGAACGGCAGATGGACCGACTGGCCCGCCGACTGGGAATCGATCCGCTGGAGATACGCCTGCGCAACGTCCTGGAAGCCGGGGACTCGTTGCCCACGGGGCAGGTCCTGGATGACAGCACTGCGGCAAGGCTCTGTCTGGAGACCGCGGCCAGAAAGACCAACTTCCGCGACCGATGGAAGGGGTTCGAGGAGGATCGCCGCCAGTCAGCGGACGGCGAAGCCACACGCGGCCTGGGCATCAGTCTTTTCTTTCACGGCGCCGGCTTCACCGGCAACGGCGAGAAGACTCTGGAATCGAAGGTGCGTGCCCGTCTATTGCAGGATGGCCGAATCGAGGTACAGACAGCGGCAGTGGAAATGGGGCAAGGCTGTGATGTCCTCTTCCCCATGTTGGCCTGCGAAGCTACGGGCCTTCAGGTCGAAGACATCGTGATCGCGGCAGCCCGACACCGCCACGGTCCCCGACTCGGGTCCCAGTGTGGCCTCGCGCACCTCGATGATCGTCGGCAGCGAAGTCGGCGCGGTCGTCAAGGATGTCTGCGACCGGGTCGTCGGCTGGTGGCTGGAGTTGGAGGGCTGGTCGGGAATCCCGGTGATCGAAGACGGAGTCGTTCGTGTCTCCGGCAACGAGCACTCGTTCCGCGAGGTGGCCCGGGAGTACGTACGCCGTCAGGGCGAGTTGGAGCTCTCGCGGCAACACGAGCCGCCTGAGTGGCAGGTCTTCGACGATCAGACCTACCAGGGCGTGGCTTATCCCACCTACGGCTGGGGCGCCGACGTGGTGGAGCTGGTGGTGGATCCCGACACTCTCGAAACCAAGCTCGATCAGGCAACGGCGGTCTGCGAAGTTGGGCGAGTGCTCCATCCGACCCTCTGCCGAGGCCAGATCGAGGGCGGCACTCTGCAGGCCCTGGCTTGGGGTTTGATGGAAGAGATCAAGGTCGAGGACGGCCGTTATCTGAACGATCGTCTGGCCACCTACATCATCCCCACCTTCAAGGACAGCCCGAAGATCGATGTCCAGCTGTTGGAAAAGCCCTGGAAGGGTGGGCTGGTGGGAGCGAAGGGTGTCGGTGAGCTACCGATGGATGGCGGCGCACCGGCGGTGGCGGCGGCACTTGAGAACGCCACGGGTCTGGCAGTGGACACCATCCCGGCGACCCCGGAACGACTCTTCGAATGGCAACAGAAGGGACAGACCGTTGAAGACTGAGCTGCAGATCAACGGCGAGACCGTCGCCCTCGAAGGCGAGCCCATGGCGCGGCTGCTCGACGTGTTGCGCGAACAACTGGGTCTGACGGGCACCAAAGAGGGTTGCGGCGAGGGCGAGTGTGGCGCCTGTACCGTGCTGATCGATGGCGAGCCGATCCTGTCTTGCCTGACCCCGCTCTTCCAGTGCAAAGGCAAGCGAATCGACACAATCGAGGGGATCGCTGCCGGACAAGCCAAGGAGTTCATCGAGGGCTTCGTGGCCACCGGCGGTGTCCAATGCGGTGCTTGCACTCCGGGAGTCATCATTTCCGCCTGGGCCCTGCTGCAAAGGAACGACGATCCGACAAGAGAAGAGGTCGAGGATGCCCTGGCCGGCAATCTCTGCCGCTGCACCGGCTATGAGGGCATCCATCGAGCATTCGAGGCGCGGAAACAATCGGAGAACGAGGGATAGGTCATGCGCGCGGTCTCTCCCAAGTCCCTCGACGAAGCGATCCGCTTCCTTTCGGAGCACCCCGAGCTGCGACCGGTGGCTGGCTGTACCGATCTCCTGGTGGCAGACCCGCAGGTGATCGACGCGCTGCCAGGTGTGATGGACTTGTTGTCGGTCCCCGAGCTGCGAGGCATCCGCTGGGTCGATGAGACCCTGGAGATCGGCTCCACCGCAACCTTTTCAGAGATCGGCGCCTCCAAAACGGTGCAGCAGAACTTCCCTTCCCTCGCCGAAGCCGCAAGACAGATCGGCGGGTGGCAGATCCAGAACCGCGCCACCCTGGGTGGCAACATGGCCAATGCCAGTCCAGCTGGCGATTCACTGCCCGTACTGCTGGCTCTCGATGCTGCGGTTGTGCTGGTCGGGCCACAAGGCGAGCGCACCATGGCCTACAGCGAGTTCCACACCGGCTACCGCCAGACAGCCATCCAGCCCGGCGAGATCATCGGCCGAATCCGCCTTCCCAGACCTCGTCCCGATACCGTCCAACTCTTCCGCAAAGTGGGAACCCGCGAGGCCCATGCCATCAGCAAGATCGTGGTGGCCCTGGCGGGCAGGGTCGAAGACGGGAAGATCGCCGAGTACCGCCTCGCCGCTGGCAGCATGGCGCCGATACCGGTCCGATTCCCATCCGTAGAAGAGGCCATCGTCGGTCGGGTGGCTGATGGGGAGACAGCCGATCTCGCCGGCCGTCTCGCCACCGACTCCGTCCAACCGATCGACGACGTGCGCTCTACCGCCGCCTATCGCCGCTTCGCCCTGGAGCGAGTGGTGCGGCGACTGACTCTGAGTCTGTAGAACCGCTCCTCTCGGGAGCACCGAGGCAAGATCACCGGATTCGATACACAAACCTTCCACAAAGGGGGTCATTCATGTCCAAGGATTCACGTTCAGCCGGTACCTGGCAGGCGATGCTGGCCTTTTGCGCTCTGTTGACGGGCTCGGCTGCCTATGGCGAAGTCGCCACCCGCACTGCCAACAATGGCAATGTGATCCTGGAGGCGGTGCCCGAGGTGTCGCAGGAAATCGTCGAGGCACTGAACCGTTTCCAGAATGTCCGTAGTGCGAGCTTTCAGGATTGGAGCGAGGACGGCGAGTCCATCTACATCCGGACTCGATTCGGCAACACCACGCAGCTGCATCACGTGGCCGTGCCGGGCGGGGCTCGGCGGCAGGTCACCTTCCTCCCGGAGCCGATTGGCGGCACCCAGAGAAGGCCTGAGAGCTCGCAGCTGCAGTTCGGCATGGACGAGGGTGGCGGGGAGTTCTATCAGCTGTTTCTGTTGGATCCGGAGTCCGGCGATTCCTGGCGGCTGACGGACGGCGAGTCGCGCAACGGCTCGGCCACCTGGAGTCATGACGGCAAGTGGCTCGCGTACCGAAGCACGCGTCGCAACGGCAGATCCAACGATGTCTGGATGATGGTGGCCGACAAGCCCGACGAGGCGAAGATGGTCCTCGAGTCGCCCGACGGTACCGGGTGGAGCCCGATCGACTTCAACCGTGAGGGTACAAAGCTCCTCATCGGCAACTACGTCAGCGTCACCGACTCGCGAATCCATCTGCTGGATCTTGCCTCGGGTGAGAGTCGGCTCTTGGCCGGAGGCGGCGAGCCCAGCAGCGTCAATCGGGCCTTCGAGTTCGACCCGGAAGGCAAGGGTTTCTACCTGATCACCGACCAGGGCAGCGAGTACAGGCGATTGGCGTATATGGATCTCGAGAGTCGGCAAGATCGAGATCATTACCGATGACATCGACTGGGATGTCGACAACTTCACTCTCAGCGACGACGGCGCGCGGGCGGCTCTTCGAGGTCAACGAGGACTGCCATCAGTCGTCTCTATCTGATGAACCCCGAGACGCGTGAATACCGTCGGGTCGAGCAGATTCCGACGGGCCTGATCTCGGGCCTGAGCCTTCAGCCCCGATGGGCGGCGCCTGGCCATGAACCTCAACACCTCGCAGACACCGAACGACGTCTTCACCCTGGAGTTGGGCGAGGATCCGCTGAGCGCCACGGCTCTGACCCGCTGGACTCACAGCGAGGTCGGTGGGTTGGACACCGACGAGTTCATCGTGCCCGAGCTCATCCACTACCCCACCTTTGACGATCGACAGATCCCGGCCTTTGTCTACCGTCCCGATACCGAGGGACCCCACCCCGTCATCGTCCGCATCCATGGTGGACCCGAGGGGCAGGCGACGCCGGGGTTTTCCAGCACCTATCAACTCTGGCTGGCGGAGCTCGGCGCCGCGGTGATCGTGCCCAATGTCCGCGGCTCGACCGGCTACGGCAAGGAATACGTCAGGTTGGACAACGGCTTCCAGCGGGAGGATTCGGTCAAGGACATCGGGGCGCTGCTGGATTGGATCGAGACCCAGCCGGATCTGGACGAGGACTCGGGTGATGGTCTACGGGGGCAGCTATGGCGGCTACATGGTCCTGGCGACACTCATGCACTACAGCGACCGGCTGCGCGGCGCGGTCGATATCGTCGGTATCAGCAACTTCGTGACCTTTCTCGAAAACACCCAGGACTATCGGCGTGATCTACGCCGAGTCGAGTACGGCGATGAGCGGGATCCCGAGATGCGGGCTCACCTGGAGAAGATCTCTCCCAACAACAACGCCGACCGCATCACGGCGCCGCTTTTTGTGGCGCAAGGCCAGAACGACCCGCGGGTGCCGGTCACCGAATCCCAGCAGATCGTCGCAGCGGTGCGCGGGGCTGGGTACGACGTCTGGTATATGAACGCCTTGAATGAGGGGCATGGGTTCAGGAAGAAGGAAAACAGTGATCTGTACCAACAGATCGTGGTGATGTTCTTCCAGAAGCACCTCGGGATCGCGGAGGCCGCACCCTGAGGTCGAGCTAGCCGCTACTTGATTTGCCGACCCGGCCGGCGCTGTCTAGAACGCGTGCCAGGGCCTTCTCGACGAAGGCGTTGGGTCCAAGAGCGAGCGCCCGTCGAAGCTCTTCCTCGGCTCGATCGAAGTCGCCGCTGTAGAAGCTGATCAAGCCGTGGAAATAGAGCGCCCTCTGGCAGGCGGGCTCGAACTGGAGAATCTGGTCGAGCTCCCCGCGAGCGTGCGAGGTCCAGGCAGGGTCCTGCGCTCGCAGGTTCAGACCTTCGACCCCTCCGAAGGGCGGCAACAGCCGCAACTCGGTCCGTTCGAGCGTCGATTCGGTGGCGCTGGCCCGTCGTAGGAACAGAGCCGAGAAATCGTCCCAGTAGACGAGTGCCCACTGAGCGGGGACGATCTGGTCCACCATCTGCTGGTATTCGAACTCCGTCAGCAACAGGGAATCGACGTCCCACTTCTCCACCACTTCGTCGAGGGGCATCTGTGCCACTTCTGCCATCAGCGATGCGAACAGCAGGTTGCGGCCGTCCCAAAAGATGGGCTCCTCGAGGTGCCAGCGAAGATAGCCGCCGTAGTTCTGATGATGAAAGGGCCGCTTCGCCACTTCTTCCTCTTGTAGATACTCGACGGCCCCCGATGGGAAGTGGTGCGAGACGGGAGTCCTCTCGTGTCCGCGCCAAGCGGCCACCGCGGCAGCCGCCACGACCAGCATCGTGAAACTCACCGCGTAGAGTCGCAGCCTCGGCGAGCGCAGGAAGGACGGCGACTCGACGCTCTTGTCGCTGAAGAGCCGGACGATCACCGGCAAGCTGAAGAGAACGAAGAAGAAGATGAACCGATGCGACTTTACGGCGAGTGCCAGAAACGCAGCAACGGTGGCCACGTCCGTCAGCGACAGGACCTTGAGCCGCTCGATGGGCAAGAGCCCCAGCAGGAGAATGGCCACGAGAAGATAGAAGCCCGCGGAGGAAGCCGGGGTGGCACCGGTGAAATGCCCCATCTCGAGGGTGTCGCCCCGAGAGGAAAGAAACCAAGCCAGCCGGAACGGATACAGCAGCACCTGGATGCCGTTGGGGTTGACCAGAGTGAGCAGCAACGAAACGACGAACAGCGAAAGATAGGGACGGTCTTTGTTGGCCTGGAGGAGAGTCGCGGAAATGAAACCACGCTCACCCTGCCAGCGACCCAGAAGAGCCTCGGTCGTCACCAGCCCCAGCACAAACAGACCAAAGAGGACCTCGCCATGGAAGTTGCCCCAGAAGAGGAACAGCAAAGCGATAGCCGCGAAGGAAAGGCGACCACCCCTGCGGTCGAACCAGACAAGCAAACCCAGCAGGATCAACACAAACAGCGAGCTGAAGAGCGAGGCGCGCAGAATCAGCTCGTCCTTGATCGCCCACAGCCCGACCGCCAGAAGGGCTACCAGAAGCGGGCTCGCGGCCGTGAGGCTGCCACCCGATCGCCAGATCATCAGGCCGAGCAGGACCGACAAGATGGCCACCACCAACGAGGCCTTGAGTGCCACCAGTGCCCAGTACCCCTTGGCGAACCAGAAGAAGTGGGTCACGACACCAAAGCCCCACTCGTGGCTGACCCAGCGTTCACCCCCGCGGGTGAAGGAAAAGATGTCGCTGGTGGGAACCTGGAGGTTTTCGACTACATACTGACCCGTCCCGAGATGAAGGAAGAGATCATCGTGGATCAAGGGCCCCGATCCCCACAAGGCCCCCAGCAATAGGACCAGGCCCAGGAAGATGAAGGTCAGTGCCCGCGAAGCCGGGGACAGAGTGTTCATTGCCGACATATTGGCACAGCCGACCGTCTGCGGAAATGAGCGGTCGGGTCGGGTCGGACTAACCAGCGACGATGCGCCAGACCTGGGCGACCACGAAACAGAGCACCACGCCCATGGCCACGGGCAGCAAGGCGGCGACCGTCGTCCACTTGGCGCTCCGGGTCTCTTTGTAGATCGTGTAGATGGTCGTGGAGCAAGGATTGTGGACGAGGCTGAACAGCATGAGATTGATGGCCATCAGCAGCGTAAAGCCACCGGCCTGCAGCACGCCGGAAGTGGCCATCTCCGAGTCGAGCTCGAACATCACACCGGCCCCGCCGCCAACCTCCTGCATGCCGGTGACCAGCACGGTCAGCATGAGGATCGTGGGGATGACGATCTCGTTGGCGGGGATGGCGATGATGTAGGCCAGCAGGATGATGCCGCTCAGGCCCAGCAGCCAGCCGAAAGGATCGAGAGCGTTGATGATGTAGGCGGCGAGACTGACGCCGCCGATGTGGATGTTCGAGACCAGCCAGATGACCGCGCCCGCCGGCAGGGCGAAGATGATCGCCCGCCAGAGGATGATGAGTGTGCGATCGATGATCGAGGTATAGATCGTCTGCAGGATCCTGGGCGGTCGATAGGGTGGCAGCTCGAGGTTGAAAGTCGACACCTCGCCGCGCAAGACCGTCCTCGAGAGCAGCCACGAGGTGGCGAAGGTCAAGAAGACTCCTAGCAACGCGACGCCGACCACGGCCAGGGCCGAGATCAGACCTGCAAGGTAGGCCGGCGCCAGGCCGCCGACGAAGATCGACGCGATCAGGATCTGCGTCGGCCAGCGACCGTTACAGAGAGCGAAGTTGTTGGTGATGATGGCGATCAACCGCTCCCGTGGACTGTCGATGATGCGGGTGGAAACGATGGCCGCCGCGTTGCAGCCCCAACCCATGGCCATGGTCAGAGCCTGCTTGCCGTGGGCGCCGACCCGTTTGAAGGCGCGGTCGAGGTTGAAGGCCACTCGGGGCAGATAGCCGAAGTCCTCGAGCAGCGTGAACAGGGGGAAGAAGATGGCCATGGGTGGCAGCATGACGCTGACGACCCAGGCCGTGGCCAGATACATTCCGTCGATCAGCAGTCCATCGAGCCACCAGGGCATGCCGATGGCCGCGGCGCCACTCTTGAGCAGCGGATGGGCGGTATCGATCAGCAGCTCGGCCAACATCCGGGACGGCACGTTGGCACCGGCAATGGTGATCCAGAAGACGGCGGTGAGCATCAGCAGCATCAGGGGGAAGCCGAAGACGCGGCTGGTCACCAAGCGATCGATGGTGCGATCCAGATCGAAACGGGGTTGCTCGCCCGAGCGGGTGACCGCGCGGTCGGCGATACGCGCCGCCTCGGTGTAGATTCCTTCCATGAGCTGCAGGTGAAAGTCCTTGCCGACCTGCCAGCGCAGTTGGTCGGCGGTGGCGAAAACCGAGTCGCGCTCGACGGGATGATGCTCGACGTCTCCGTCTCCAACCCGTCGCCGGTCTCGGCGCCGGCGCCAGGATCCCGAAGATCCCCCAACTCTCCCGTGCGCACGGCCTCTTCGATGCGCTCATCACCGTCGAGCAAGCGGAGAGCGACCCACTGGGGGTTCGGCAGCTCCGGGAAAGCATCCTGGACTTCGCCGGACAGACGTCGCACGGCGCGCTTGAGGGCCGCTGATTGCCCACCGACACGACGGGGCTTGGGAACGACCTCCCCAGAAGCCACTTCAGCGATGGTCTGATTGAGCTGTTCGAGACCTTCGCCAAACCGGGCCGACGTCGGCACCACCGGCACCCCGAGATCGCGGGCCAGCCGCCGATCGTCGATCTCCAGGCCCTTTGCGACGCGCCTCGTCCATGAGATTCAGACAGACGACGACTCGATCTGTGATTTCCAGAACCTGCAGCACGAGATTGAGATTGCGCTCCAAACGCGTGGCGTCGACAACGATGACCGTCACATCGGGCTGACCGAAGAGGATGAAGTTGCGGGCGATCTCCTCATCGACACTGGCAGAGAGCAGCGAATAGGTGCCGGGCAGGTCGACGAGCTTGTATCGGCTGTCGCCGAAGGCGAAACCACCCTCTGCCCGAGCGACCGTCTTGCCCGGCCAGTTGCCGGTGTGCTGGTGCAGCCCGGTCAGGGCGTTGAAGACGGTGCTCTTGCCGGTATTGGGATTGCCGGCCAACGCGACCACGTAGTCCCAGCTCTCCATGTCGACGCCGAGCTTGACGAGATTGGCGACGTTGTGGGCCGGGCAGGTGGCGCAGTTGGCCGGCGAAGGATGACTCATCGTTCCACCTGTATCTGATCGGCTTGTTCACGACGCAAGGCAATGACCGCACCGCGGATGCGATAGCCGGTAGGGTCGCCCGCGGGGCTGCGGATCTCGGCCAGCACCTCTGTTCCCGGGATGAGACCCAGATCGAGCATGCGACGGCGCTCCTGGGGTCGCAGGAAGGGAGATATGGAAACCACTTTGGCGCTCTCACCAGGTTCGAGACCGGAGAGCTTCTCGAAGGGGCCGGTCATCTCCTCATCGTGCGTCAGGGCGACGACCGAGAGGTTTGCCGCCAACACAGGGGCCAGGACATGCTCTTCAGATTCGGCCTCGAAGCGGATGCGCTCGGGCGAAGCTTCCACCAGGCGTACTCGCATGCCCGGATGCAGGCCTTCGGCCACCAATTGCGCGTAGATCGCCTCGGGCTCGTCTTCGACGTGGACGATCTCCGCCAGTGTGTCTGGCTCCAGCTCGGTCAGCGGCCGTCCCTGAGGAGGCAGGATGTCGCCACCCGAAGTAGGGATGGGGTCGCCGTGGGGGTCGTAGCGGGGATGCCCCATGCGCGCCGCCATGGCCTCAGCCTCTTCAGGCGACGTGGTGTGCTCGTGAAGCTCGGCCTTCTGGTGCCACACGGCGGGGTCGTAGCCGGTCTCGTCCGAGAGATGGCGTTCCCAGAGTCTGTGAATGCGAACGACTCGCAGAGCGTAGGTGCGCCCATCGGACGTCAGGCGATAGCCGCCCTCCACCGGTTGGATCAGCTCGCGGGCCTCCAACTGCTGAAGGATCTCGGCTGCCCGGTTGCCCGAGATGGCGAGGACTCCCGCGAGGCTCTGTAGATTGCCGATGCGACCCTTGTACTCGCAGTCGAAAATGTGCTTCAGGGCGTCCTCTGTGAGCACTCTCTCCGAGGCGCGGAAGGCGCGGCGCAGTCTCCAGATCAAGCCGCTGTCGGGCCAGAAAAGGACGACGGCACCCACCAGCAGAACCATGACAGAGATAAGTGCGAGGCGCGGATCGATCATCGTTTCCCTTTTTGGTCGTTGGGGCTCGAGCCTGGGACAGAGCGTTCAAGGCTCTAGAAAGAGGTTTTTAGAGTACTCTAAAAACCTGAATCTGTCAATGGCGCCCTGGAGATATCGATTCCCTAGTATCCTTGGTTTGTGAGCATGAAGACCTCGGGCACGGTCGGTAGCAAGTCCATCGGCTTCGTAGTCGGCCTGGTGGGATTCATGGCCACTCTCCTGACCCCCTACCTCGATAACTTACCCGAGAAAAGCCTGCTTTTGGTAGGTTCGACAGCCACCGCTCTCGGTCTGGTGGCACTCGTGGTTGTCCGCCGGAAGAGACACTTGAGCTTGGTGGCGGTGGGCATCATCACGGTCGGACTGGTCGTCGTCCTCGCACCGTTCCTCTTGAGCTTGCCGCGGGCCGCTCGTCATACGCTGGCGGTCACGATTCTCATGGCGGCATGGTGGATGACGGTCGCCATTCCGATACCGGCGACGTCGATCCTGCCGGTGGTGTTGTTTCCCCTGCTGGGCATTCTGCCCAGTGGATCCACCGCTGCCAACTATGCCAACAACAACATCTTCTTGTTTCTCGGAGGCTTCATCCTGGCGTTGGGAATCGAGCGTTGGTCTCTGCATCGCAGAATCGCGCTCCACATCGTGCGCGTTGTCGGCACCAACCCGGCGCGGATGGTGCTGGGGTTCATGTTGGCGACGGCGTTTCTGTCGATGTGGATCTCCAATACGGCCACGGCTCTGATGATGCTGCCGATCGCGTTGGCCGTCATCGGTTCTATGCGGGAAGCCGCGGGTGGCCAGAGCATGGGCGGGTTCGCGCCGGCGCTGTTGCTGGGTGTCGCCTATTCCGCCTCGATCGGGGGCCTGGCGACACCGATCGGCACGCCACCCAACATCTCGTTCCTCCGTATTCTCGAGATTCTCTATCCGCAGGCACCGACCTTCTCTTTCGGCCGCTGGATGCTCGCGTTTCTGCCCTTGGTCATCATCTTCCTCCCTGTGGCCTGGCTGATGCTGACGCGTGTCGTTCACCGACTGCAACGGGGCACCGTGGGGGCGGGTGGCCAGGTTATCCGGGAAGAGATTCTCGGCTTGGGGCCCATGAGCGTGCCCGAGAGCCGCATGCTGTGGATCTTTACCACTACCGCTGTTCTCTGGGTCACGAGGGGGGACTTGGAGTTGGGAACCCTGACGATTCCCGGATGGGCGGGTCTGGTGGAGCGAGCTCTGGGCTTGGAACATTTCTCCAGCTACCTGCACGATGCCACGGTCGCCGTGGGCATGGCTGTGTTGACGTTCCTGGTTCCGGCAGACAGGGATGAAGAGGGCAGACCCCGGAAACTGATGGATTGGGAAACCGCGGTCCGCCTGCCCTGGGGAATCCTGCTCTTGTTCGGAGGTGGTTTCGCTCTCGCCCTGGCTTTCAAGGAATCGGGGCTGTCCCAGCACATGGGCGAGGCCTTTGCGGGGCGGTTGGAGGGCTTCCATCCGCTTTTCCTGGTGGCGGCGATCTGCTTCCTGCTGACGTTTCTGACCGAGGTCACATCGAACACTGCCACGACCGAGGTCGTGCTGCCGGTGCTGGCGGGCACCGCCGGAGCGATGGGGATCAACCCGCTTCTCGTCATGATCCCGGCGACCCTGTCCGCGAGCTGTGCCTTCATGCTGCCCATCGCGACGCCGCCCAATGCCATTATCTTTGGTTCGGGTCAGGTCGAGATGCGGCAGATGATCCGGGCGGGGATCTGGCTCAACTTTATCGGGGTGATCCTCATCTCCCTGGTCTTCTACTTTCTGTCGTCGCATCTGCTGGGAATCGATTTGACGACGGTTCCCGCGTGGGCCGTCAACCAGTGACCGCAACCCCTCGGTGGGTTTTGCGTAATAGTCTTATGGTTGTGATGACCCAGTGGCGTTGTCTGCTCGGAGGTCTGGCCTTGACCCTGGTCCTGGCGGCCAGTCTTGGCTGTTCTCCTGCCGAGACCGCTCTACCGTTGAGCTCGGCTGAGACAGCCGACTCCCTGGGGGGTGGGTCGTTGGAGACCACACCGGCGCCGCTGGCGGGGTCATCCAGCTTGGGATCGGACGGGACGGACGGACTTGGCGCGTTTCCGACGTTTATGCCTCCCGTAGCTCTGGGCACCGACACGCAGGAGTGCCAATTGGGAACCGACCCTTACAGCACGTGCATCTAGCCGTTTGCGGCATTACGGAGGAACGTCGACATGAAGAAGCTCATGACCACCACACTCACCCTGGCGTTGATGATGCCCATGACCCCCTTGTTGGCGGGCGACGAGGGCGAGAAGACCTGCCCAGAAGAAGTGGCCACCTGCGCCAGGATGATGCAGGAGAACATGAAAGAGCGTGGCTGGGTGGGAATCAACATGGACTACGACAAGGAGCGAGGGGTCACGGTTATCAGCAATGTCGTAGGGCACAGCCCAGCCGAGCGGGCCGGCTTTCAGGTGGGAGACGTGCTGCTGGGTCTGAATGGTGTCGACTACACAGAAGAGAACGAGAAGTCCCTCAAAACCGAGTATGCCTCCTTCAAGCCGGGCAAGACCGTCACCTTCAAGGTGCAGCGCAGCGGCAAACCGCTCGACATCGAGGTCGAGCTGGAACAGATACCCCAAGCCATCCTGGCCCAGTGGGTGGGTCAACACATCCTGGACTACCACCTGGCTGAGGCCGAAGTCGCCACCGTGGAAGACGAAGAAAGCGACGAAAGCCCCTAACACCCGTCGCCCCAATCGTTGAACTGCTCGATAAGATGACCCGCAACTCTGGTGACGGGAACAGGGAGGCACCTAGATCATTTACAAGAGGATTGCCTTCGTCGGGTTGATAGCGGTTGTCGGAGCGCTGGCTGCCTTCGCCGAGGACAAACTCGAGGTGGATCCGAACGATCCGCTTCCTTCGGGAGTGGAACAGTTGCTTCCGCGAGGGCGTATTGCAGCGGTGTTCGCACCTGAGTTCGTTTCGGCCGCGGAGGCCGAGATCTCCGACGATGCCTGGGTATTGGGTGTCTTGATCGAAGGTGAGCCGAAGGCCTACAGCCTCAATCTCCTCAACCGACACGAGGTCGTCAACGATCACAGCGGCGATACGGCCTTCGCCGCCGTGTGGTGACCCCTGGCCAATACGGCCGTAGTTTACGACCGCAGTGTGGGCGATGAGGAGCTCAACTTCGAGGCCTCCGGGGCCCTCTTGGACGCTTCGCTGGTGATGCGAGATCGAGAGACCGATAGCTGGTGGTCCATCATGACCTCCGACGCGATCGGTGGCGATCTCGACGGTACCGATCTGGTGGTGCTCCCAGCCGGCGAAAAGGTGACCTGGAAGAACTGGCGACGAACGATATCCGGACACCCTGGTCCTGTCGGTGGAAGGCGAAGAGCACGTCGACACCAACCCCTATGACAACTACTTCTCCTCCGAGGGCACCTTCCGGGATCTGGAGATCGAAGACCAGAGACTCGAGCCGAAGGCCCCCATCTACAGCTTTTGGTACAACGACGAACCCTGGGCCGTGCCCCACGAGGCCTACAGAGGCGGCAAGGTCTTCAAGGTAGAGGGCCTCGGCGGCAAGAGTCTGCTCCTCTACCGAACCAAGGATGGCCCCATCTATGAGAGCAGCCGCGCCTACTTGATCAGCGACGATCTGGCGGCCGCCATGAGCCCCAAGAAGCTTCTGGCCCAGGTCGACTCCGGCGCCGCCGGCGTCGAGCCTCTTCCTGGATTCGATACCTTCTGGTACACCTGGGTCGCGGTCAACCAGAACACCCACCTCATCCCGTAGTGGCCGCTCTTTAGGCGGCGATTGTCAAGTGTGCGCAGGAATTCTCTTGGGAGGGGGCTTGTCCCGGTTTGAGAAACGTCCTTGCTCTTGGGTGTCACAGTTGTGGGTTTCGTTGCATTGGTTGCTGATGACGCACCAGCCACTCTTCAGGATCAAGGCATGAAGGGCGATGTTTTGCACTCCGGCCCCTGGCCTCTTCGAGGCCCCAGAAACCCGTTGGTACCAGGCCGTGTCCATGGGGTGACTCAGTCACATGGCTCCGGGTCTCTTGACCCGGTCCAGCCCCTAGCGGGATCACGGCATGGGCGTCACCCGCCGAGCAAGAGTTAAAAGCCCCGAGATCGCCTCCTCCCAGCCTTCCTGGTTTTTGGCCAAGCCACTACCTGGTTGACGGCCTCGGGGCCAGAGTTATCTAAACAGTCGCGCTGGCTCGTAGGGCACCTGGTTGCGCATCATGAAATATGCCGCCCGTGCCAGCTTGTCGGCCAGGGCTCGGATCGCCACCAGGGCACAGGTCTTGGAGCGCTTTTTCTCGTGCCACTTACGCGCACTGGGTTGATAGCGCACCGCGAAATGTGCGGCCTCATGGTAGGCCCAGGAGAGATAGGCATTGCCGTTCTTGCGTAAGCCCTGACCCTTACGACGTTGGTTCGACAGGCGTTCCGAGCGCACCAGCCGGCAGTAGGAGGTGTAGGCCCCGACGCCCGCGAAGCGGGAAAGGTCTCCGGTTTCGCACTGGATGGTACTGGCCAGGATCGGGCCCACGCCCGGGATCGTCGTCAGGACCGAGAAGGCCTGTCCCTGTCGAGCCTCTTTCAGGACCACGCCTTCCAGCCGCACGATCTGCTCGTTGAGGGTCTCGATCACCGCCAGGGTCGTCGTCATCGATAGGCGCACATGCTCGTCTTCGATCCAGCTGGACAGATCCTCTTCGCTCAGGTGCTCGAGCGCGTTGCCGCTCAGGCGCCGAGCGGTGGTCCGTTCCAGGATATTGCGCAGGCTCAACCGGCAGGCCACCCGCTGGCGCACCAGCTGCACGCGCTTGCGCGGCAGCCCCCGGACCGCACGCTCCTCGGGCGGACAGATCCAGCCGGTGGGGAGAATCCCGAGGCGCAGCAGCTTCGCCAACCAGCGAGCATCACTGCGATCATCCGTGTACTTCAGACCCTCGTACTGCTTCGCCGCTAGCGTATTGACCAGGTGCACGATGTGGCCCTCCTCACGCAGACCATCCACCAGCCAGTACCAGTTGAAGGTCGACTCGACCGCGATATGCCTGCAAGCTCACTTCGGTGCGGCTCCGGACTCGACGAATTCCGTCCATAGACATTCGACAGCCGCTGACCCAGGTGACTTCGTCCTGCGGACCTGTGACTACCAGATAGCTGTTGTTTACTGCATGAAGATCGATTCCGCAATACAGTGACATCTGCTCCTCCTTATTGTGTGGCAATGGATGCTTCGGTAAACCAAGTTTGCCACCGGAGGAGCACTTGCTCACCTAAGTGCTCCGC
>CAVRAU010000023.1:0-365759 GCA_963719055.1 uncultured Acidobacteriota bacterium
GGCCATCGTGGAGTCCCCTGATCGCCCAGTTGACAGCCTTCGAGACCTTGAAGAATGCGCATCTTTAGGTCTGGAGGCTCGAGATCGGCCGTCTTCGTGACCAGATGCAGCGCCTCTTCGGAGCCACAATCGCCTTCACCTGGGACAAGCGCACCGCCGAGGTTCGGTTTCCACCCAGCACGTATGTCCGTCAGACAGCTCTGGGCTACCGGCTCTCCGGGTGGATCAATTCGAGAGCCATCGCACAGCTGGGCCGGATCGGCATCAACCTAGACCAGCTCCCACGGATCGCCAACACCACTGGAAGGATCGACTACAACCAGCGTTCAGCAGCCATCTTGAACGAGCTCACCGAAGCTATCCGGCGCCTAGTTTGATCCACTGATTCAGTCGTTGACATGAACAAGTCCGTCTCGGAACTCGACCAACCCGCAGAATTCGCGCCAGAATCCTGCCTTCCAATCGGGCAAGGAGTCTGATCTAAGACACACTTGCAGGTCTAGAGTCAGGCTCAGGAGAGTCTGGAATGCCGCAGCGCACCTCGAACGTCATGGTGTCGAGCGCGACCGGAGCCCAGCGGCGCAAACCAGTATTGGTCAATGGACTTCATGCACGAATGCCTGGGCTTGCCGGAACGAAGTCAAACTCGATTTTTCGCGTCGGGGCCGACCCGGGGACAACGCCCACATCGAGGCCTTCAACAGCCTGATCCGGCGAGAGTATCTATCGCAACATTCGTTTACCAGTCTCGAGGAGTACAACAACGACCCGCCCCATGGGAGTTTGCGGCAAATGCCTCCCGGGACCGAGATGAGCCCTAAACTCGCAGATCGGGTGGATCAGAAAAGAGGTGATGCGCCACTGAACGGTTTCCTATAATGATGGGTTGCACAGACACCGGGGACGGGTCACTGGAGAGTTGGGCAGCGCTCTGGTCGCGGACCGGTTTTCAGGTTTCGGGAGACTTTCGTGATCTCCGCGTGAGAAATCACAGATACATTGTTCGGGTAATTGATTCCGGCCGCTGTAGGCCGACCCGAACACCTACCGTCGAGGAGGAACCCATGAATCGTCGATATCCCAATCTGCTGATCGTCATCCTGGCGCTCGTCTTGTCGCTGCTGGCCACCGTCGGTGAGGCGGCCCCAAAAGCCGGCAAGGTCGTGGTGGCCAATCGCGCCTCCGGCACGATCTCCGTCATCTCCGCCTCGGACAGATCGGTCGAGACCTACGAGCTGCCATCGGGCGGGTCGACGCCCGAGCCGATGTACGTCTTCTACTCGCCGATCGGGAAGCAGGTCTTCGTGGGTGACCGTGGGAACGATCGAGTGGTGGCCTTCGACGCCGACACCTTCGACGTCGTGGGCACCGCCGCCACCGGCTCCGGCGTCTTCCACATGTGGGGCAGCCGAGCGACCGGTGAGCTTTGGGTCAACAACGACATCGACAATACGACCAGCGTCATCGACATGGCGACGCTCGAGACCATGGCGACGATCGATACCCCGGCCGATCTGGTGGCGATGGGAGGCAAGCCACACGACGTGATCGTCGACCTCCAGGGATTCTATGCCTACGTCACCGTGATCGACGTCTCCGGGCCGGGCGACTTCGTGGTCCAGTACGACGCCCGAACCTACGAGGAGGTCGCTCGCGCCGTCGTCGGCGACGATCCCCATGTCTCGCTGTCGACCGGCGGCTCGAACCTGTACGTCCCGGCCCAGGGAAGCGACGTGGTCGACGTGCTGGATCGCGAGAACCTGGCCGTGGTGGCCGAACTCCCGATCCCCGGCGCGCACGGTGCGGGGATGCGGGTGAACGGCCGCACGTTCTACACGACGAACCTGCCTGGCGGCGGAACCGATGCGCTGTGGACGATCGACACGCGCTCGAATATCGTCGTCGGCGATCCCGTCGACGCGCCGTACGCGGTGCCCCACAACCTGGCGCTGACGCCCAATGGCCGGTGGATCTACCTGACCCACTCGGGTGACACCAGCGACAAGGTGACCGTGTACAGCACAAAGGGTCGCTCGCGGGTGCCCAGCTACGTTACAGAGGTCACCGTCGGGTTGAACCCGTTCGGCCTGGCGTACGTGCCATAGACGCGACCGGCCGGCTCTCGGCGCTCTGTTCCTTGGTCAGAGACATGCTCATTTCCGGCCGTCTAACGGATCGGAATTCTGCTGCCGCACCCTATACGCCTCTACGCACGCCGCAGGCGGGCGCTCCACCTAGTCTACGCGGACAGCAGCAATTCCTTGTTAGGGCGCACATAGCCTACGCACTGTCCAGGCGTCGCACCATCCCCTCGGCGAAGCCGGCCGATCCGGGTGCACCATTGACGACAACGGTTTTGCCCTCGCGCCCGGACGTGCGCCTAGCGGTCCATTGAGAATCAAAGAGGTCTACAGAGCGGTCGGGATCCTCTGCCCAGCGCTACGGGTCGAAACGGCCTCGGATCATCGAGGGGTACCGGGCCAGGTCGATCGCCGGGATTGGCTGGCTCTTCGACCTTCTGCCGCAAGCCTCTCGCAGCCGGCCAGTGGACCCATCTGGAGTCGCCGAGCTTCATCGTTGCCTTGCGGTTCTCAGTTCAGGCGCGAAATCGTGACCTCACAGGAAGAGGCTTTGGCCTCGCTGGCCCGACTGCTTGAACAGCATCAACTCGACTACATGGTCATCGGTGGCCTGGCCAACGCCGTCTGGGGTGAGCCCCGTCGACGCTGTCTGGAAGAGGAGTTCCCAACAGGCCGGCGATGCTCTCGCTAGCTCGTGGATGCCTGACGGACAATCCTGTGCGAAAAGGCTGTCTCCGCTGACGGACCTTCTGACACATAGATAGATAGAGGGACGGTAATCACCTCTTTCGCCGGGTGATCTCTGCCGGCAGGGAAGGAGTGTCTATGTCATTCTGGGATGAGCGCGTTGTCGAACACCAAGTCGTCGACGACATCCGTGTCACCAAATCCAAGATCGAAGAGATCGACACCGCGACAGATACCAAGGATCCGATAGTCCTGGACGCGAAGGCTCGCCTTCTCGCCGTCATCGATCACCTGCAGAAGAGACTCGCCATGGTCGATCCCTATTTCGTACCCCTGCAGGTCCTCGACGACATCTCCAGGAGCCTGAACATCGCGGTTCAGTGCCTTGACAAGTACAAAACCAAGCCCGAAGTGGGCCACCTCACCCTCGCCAACGTCGCTGCGGACAACATTCTCGGCCAGCTCTCCCTTCTCTGGTTTCCCAGATCTGCAGAGGAGGTCGAGGACCTCCGACTCGCCGCAGTCAGCCTACGAAGGACTCTTGATGAGCACTCTCGAGTCCTCCGAGCTCAGTTGAACGAGATCTCCGCCGACTCGTCACGACTCTCTGCCGAGCTTTCCGAGCTCAAGAAGCAAGTCTCGCAGCAGAGATCGCTGATGGACGCTGCGGATTCGAAGTACGACGCCTGAAGGCCTCAACGGCAGATATGAGGTCGTGCTCGAGGAGACCGGAGCCCGACTCGACGAACTGGTGAGCCGCTACAGCGAATGGGGCTTGTCGGGAACCGTGTTGGTCACGCACTTGCAGGAGATCTGGCTCCACAAGGGCTACGGCCTGGCCGAGCGCGGCAGTGAAGTCGGATCTCCTGTCCGGTACTCCAAATCATCTTCGAAGACGGTAAGCTCTGAACAGGGACCTTGGATCTACGGCCCAACCGGGGAATGGACTCGTGCCAGAAACTCCTGCCGCTCGACCCTCATCGCCGGCCGAGAGGGAGTACTTCATCGGTATCGACGCCGGCGCCGAGACCCTCAAGGTCGTAGGACTCCGTCGTGTTGGCTCCCGAATCCAGACGGTCCGCCGAGCGCGGATCGGGCACCGGAAGCGGCCGGGACCGTCTCTTCTCGATCTCCTCGATGACTGGGACTGGCCCCGAACCACCGCTGCGGCCACGTGCGGCCGCTTCAGCAGGCTTCTGCGCCTACCCCGGGTGCCGGTCCAGGAGGCGCAGGCGTTGGGCTTCCGAGCCCTCTACGGAGCCGAGCCGGCGACGATTCTCTCGCTCGGCAGCCATGGCTTCTCGGTCCTCGAGCTTCGTGCCGGTGCCGCTTCGACGTGGCGCCAGAACTCCCGCTGCTCGCAGGGAACGGGTAATTTCCTGCGCCAGCTAGTCGGACGCTTCGAAATGAGCGTCGAGGAGGCGAGCCAACTGTGCGCTACCGTCGCCCGGCCGGCCAGCCTCTCGGGCCGCTGCCCGGTGATCCTGAAGACCGACATGACTCACCTGGCCAACAAGGAGTGTCGCGCGAGCGGCTCCTCGCCGGGCTCTTCGACGCGGTCTGCGAGAACGTGCTGGGCCTGCTGCGACCTCGCCTCGCCCCGCACCGGGTACTGCTCATCGGCGGCGTGGCTCTCTCGCCCCGGGTTCGCCATCGAGTGAGCCGTTACCTCGCCGCGCACTCGATGGAGCTGCTCCCGAACGGCGATGACGAGACCGTCTTTCTCGAGGCCCTCGGGTGCGCCCACTTCGCCGCCGGCACGGCCGCCGGTCGAGCTCCACCTCCTCTGGCGCAGCTCTTGAGGAGGGACGCAGCACCAGGGCTCGAGCATCTGCCCGGCCTCCGCCATCACCTGGAAGGAGTTCATCGCCTGCCCACTGTCTCCCGACACCCCCTCCGCGGCGACGAGCCGTGTGTTCTGGGCCTCGACATTGGCTCCACCGGGTCGAAGGCCGTCGGGGTGGAGATCGAGTCTCGGCAACCGGTGTGGGAAGCCTACGTGCCCACCCGCGGTGATCCCGTGGCCGCGACCCGCTGCTCATGCGGCGCTTCCTCGAGAGCCCGGTCGGGTGCTGCCCGCTACACCTTGTAGCGGTCACCGGCAGCGGCCGCGAGATCGTCGGCTCGCTGCTCGCGACCTGCTACGGGCCCGGACCGGTCTTCGTGCTCAACGAGATCGCCGCCCACGCCGAGGGCGCCCTGCACTACGACGCCGGGTCGACACCATCTTCGAGATCGGCGGCCAGGACGCCAAGTACATCCGGCTTGGCGAGCGGCCGCGTCGTCGACGCGGCCATGAACGAGGCCTGCAGCGCCGGCACCGGCTCGTTCATCGAGGAGCAGGGCAGCAAGTTCGCGGCAATGACGGCGACGTCGTGCGCCTGGCCAGCCCGCGCTCTCGCCGCCGACCAGGGCGTCTCCCTCGGCCAGCACTGCTCGGTCTTCATGGCCGAGATCATCGACGAGGCCGTGGCCGCGGGCAGCGAGCGCCGATCGATCGTCGCCGGCATCTACGACTCGATCATCCAGAACTACCTGAACCGGGTCAAGGGGCAAGCGCCGGTGGGCCAGGTCATCTTCTGCCAGGGCATGCCCTTCTCGCGCCGACGCTCTGGCCGCCGCCGTCGCGCGCCAGACCGGCCGCGACGTCGTCCTGCCGCCCAATCCGGGGACGGTGGGCGCACTGGGCATCGCTCTGCTGGCGATCGACGGCCCTCGGCACGCCAACGAGGAACCGCTCGACCCGCGACGCTTCCTGGCCGCCCGCTTGCTGCGCAAAGACACCTTTGTCTGCCGCTCGCAGCGCGGCTGTGTCCCACCCGGATACCACTGCCAGATCGCAAGACTCACTACCGCCCTTGGCGAGCAACGGAAACGCGTGACCTGGGGCGGAAGCTGTGGTCTTTGGGATTTCCGCGGCAATCGGAGCAGGTTGCCGGCCGGGACACCCGACCCGTTTCGTGAGCGAGCGGAATTGCTGCGGGCGCTGGAGCGAGATCCCGGACCGCGTCGAGGAATCCCTCGCGTCGCCCTCAGTGGCGCGCTGCCGCTCGCTGACCTGTTGCCGTTCTTCACCATCCTCTTGCGGGAGCTTGGTCTCGAAGTGGAGATTCTCGCCGCAGATCGCCAGGACCGGCGCCGGGGCATCGACACCTCTGCTGTGCCCATTTGCGCGCCGATGCAGGTCTTTCAGGGAACGGCCAGCCGGATGGCGGCCGGGGCGGCCGAGTACCTCTTTCTCCCCATGCTGCGCTCCCTGCCCCGGGTGGCCAACGCCAGCCGAGCCGTCTCCTGCCCCATTGTCCAGGGCAGCGCCGACCTGATCCGCTGGAACCTGCCGGCAGAGGCGCAGGCCCGGGTCCTGTCCCCGGTGATCGACGCAGATGGCGGTCTGCTGTCGAGTGAAATGCGCAAGGTCTGCTACGAAATCGCTTGCCAGGTAGGAACCTCGGCTGCCGCCTGGCGAGGCGCTCACCGAAGGGCTGCCGAGGCGCAACATGCTTTCGATCAGCGCTGCCGCGAGCTCGGCGCGCAGGCGCTGGACTTCTGCCAGAGATACGGCATCGTTCCGGTGGTGGTGCTTGGGCGGCCCTACACTCTCCACGATCCGCTGCTCAATGCCGACGTCCCGAAGCTGCTACGCGAGCAGGGCGCGCTGCCCATCCCTGTGGACTGCTACCCGGTGGATGATCAGGTACCCGCTCCTCGGGGGGTCTACTGGGCTCACGGGCAACGGAATCTGCGAGCAGCCCACCAGATCGCGGCCTCCCCTGGTGTCTACAGTCTCTGGTGCTCGAACTACTCCTGCGGACCGGACAGCTTCAACCTTCACCTTTTCACCGAGCTTATGGACGGTAAGCCGTTCGCGGTGATCGAGACCGATGGTCACGTGGGCGTGGCCGGCACCCGAACTCGCATCGAGGCTTTTCTCTACAGCATTCAGGATCAGGAAAGACGGAGTCTCGCTCCGTCCCCCGACGAGCGAGCTGGCATTCGCCAGGGGGCGACACTCGCCGATATCCAGCATCGGCAGGAGCGGATCCTCATCCCGCGCATGGGCCCTGGCGCGGAGGTGCTGGCTGCCTGCCTGCGCGGCATTGGAGTGGCCGCCGAGGCCCTACCACAGTCGGATCGTCAGTCGCTGCGTCTCGGACAGCGCTACACATCGGGCAAGGAATGTCTGCCGTTCTGCGTCACCCTCGGTAGCCTGCTCATGCGGCTCGCGAATGAACGAGACCCTGAAATCCAATTCGCCTTCCTCATGCCGACAGCCTGCGGTCCGTGTCGATTCGGCGTCTACCACCTGCTTCATCGCCTCGCCCTACGGCGAGCGGGCTTCGGCTCCCGGGTGCGAATCTGGTCGCCAAG
Organism: uncultured Acidobacteriota bacterium; assembly: GCA_963719055.1. Lineage (GTDB taxonomy): Bacteria > Acidobacteriota > Thermoanaerobaculia > Multivoradales > JAHEKO01 > CAXMQZ01. The sequence goes on from CAVRAU010000023.1 coordinate 7,137, forward strand.
CGACCGCGACTACTTCGAGGGTCTTCCAGCCGGCTTTGCGATGCTGGCAATGGTGGGGTTTTCGGCAATGGACGTGCTGCTCGAGGCTCGCCAGGAGGTCGGTCCGGCAGCTGCCTGTCCACAGGATGCCGAGACGATCTATCGACGGCATCGCGAACTCCTTCTTGGCCGGCTCGAGAGCGCCGGCAGGCAGGGTCTGTCCCTGTCGACTGCTCTATGGCAGATGGCGAGCGGTCAGCTCTTTGGCTGCGCGGAGATCGTGCGCCGGGCAGGAGCGGAGCTGGCTGGTCTCGGCCAGATCGACGGCCGACCGACGGTCATGCTGGTCGGAGAAGTCTACGTTCGCTGCGACCCGTTCAGCAACGACCGTCTGGTAGAGAGATTGGAGGCGCGGGGACTACGCGTCCGCTTGGCACCACTCAGCGAGTGGCTGGAATACGCCGAGCTCGACGGCAGGATCAACGGCGGGGTCCGCAGAACAACGGCCCGCCTGCACCGGGCAATCCACGGACGGATCAGGGAACGCTGCTGGGCGGCCATGGGCGAGTGTCTCGGTTGGCCTCCCCGCACCGCGGTGGCGGATGCACTGCGGGCGGCTACTCCCTACATCCGGCCGCAACTCTCGGGAGAAGCCACGTTGACTCTTGGTAAACCGCTGGCCGCCTGGCAGCGCGGCCACATCGATGGCGCGGTGAGCGTGGTGCCCTTGGAGTGCATGCCCGGCCGGATCGCCGAGGCGCAACTCCTGCACGTCGCCGAGCAGGAGGGACTGCCGTCGATGACTCTGCCGGTCAGCGGCGAGCCCGTGGCACCCGAGGTGTTGGACGACTTCGCGTTCAGAATTCATGCGCGTTCCTCTCGTACCGGCTGACACCCGCAGCGAATTCCACGGCGGTAGCGCCGCATCGGTCGGTCGTCGGCCGGTCGCCCGGGAGCTTGCAGACAGTTGCCGAGTTCCCTATCCTGATAGATAGGACGTGCGCTGGCACCGGGGCGAACCCGCAGCCTCCGGATTCCAGCAGACGCACGAGTTGGAGGGGAGATGGCGGCACTCCTGATGGTCGCGGTTGTCGTTTGCACCATCGATCAAGTCAGCAAGGCAGAGGCGCGCAAGCGGGTGGGGTGGACCGGTGAACGAAGGTACGGCCCCCTGGCTATCCGGCCGACGTACAACCGGAGCATCGGCGGCGCACTGTCCGACCGTGCCGTGCTCCTGACACTCTGGCTGCTGGCACTGGTGGCCGCCGGTCTGCTCGCGACCGGCCATCGCACCTTCGGAGAGCCGCCGGCACAAGTGGCTCTAGGGGTGGCTCTCGGTGGTGGCGGCGGCAATCTGCTCGACATCTGGCGACGCGGTGCCGTCCAGGATTTCCTGGATCTCGGTCTCGGTGTCTTCAATCTGGCCGACGTGGCGATCGTTGTGGGCCTGGTCGGCACACTACTGCTCTTTCTCTTCGAAAGCTGACCAGCCGCATGCGACGGGTACTCCTCACTTGGCGCGACCACAAGATCTACAGCTACCCGGCCATGTTGTACCTTGGCCTTCTCGCCGGTCTCGTCGCCGGCAATCTGGCGTCCCACCGGATCGGGATCGATGCCGCGGCGGTGTTCGTGGCTCAGCTCATCCTCATCCCCTTCGCCCTGATTGGTGCCCGGCTGATGCACGTGCCGTTTCACTGGCGCCACTACCGGCAGGCACCAGGAGGAATCCTCGCGGCGCAGCGCGGCGGTGCCGACATGCTCGGCGGCTTGCCGGTGGCTCTGCTCCTGTCGGTGCCCCTGCTCGGCGCTCTCGAGCTTTCTTTCTCGAGATTCTGGGACGTCACCGTCTTCACAATCTTCACCGGCATGTTCATCACCCGGTTCGGCTGCCTGCTCAATGGCTGCTGCGGCGGGCGGGTAACCGACGGATTCCTGGGTCTGGAGCTTCCTGGAATCGACGATGTGGTCCGCCGGCGCATCCCCATGCAGTTGCTGGAGGCCGGTTGGACGTTGACCGTGCTCGGCCTGGCGATCGTTTTTCAACGGCACCTCGGTGCGCCGGGTCTTCTCTTCTGTCTCTCGATTGCGACCTACAGCCTCGGACGCATCGCCCTCGATCCAGGTCGCGAGGAACGCTATCCCTGGCGGGGATCGCTGACGGTGCATCAGGGGCTCTACGGCACCACGCTCATGCTGTGCCTGCTCGGAGCCTGGCTCCTGGAGAGATACCCATGACGTAGGGCGCGGAAGCTACGAGAGCTCGAGCGACGAGTCCGAGTATCAGGAGGAGATGGACATGCCCAATCGATGGACAGGCAATTTCGACGTCGTCATTCAGGCCGGCTTCGCGGCGGTCAACGGCTTCCTGGCCGTACACCACCGGGAAGAGAGGTATCCCCACGGGATGCGGCTCAATCTACCGTTGCCGGCTCGCGATTCCGACAGCTCGGACTCGGGCAACGGAGGTGGAGGTCTCGATACCCTGCACCCGGGCGGAATCGTGGGATGGCACCTGCCTTCGCACTTCCGTACCCGCGGCCTGCTGGAGCTGCAGATCGGCAGCCCCGTGCTCGTGGTGCCCGATGATCCCGGCGACTCCCGCGTCACCATTGAGTACCCGGCAATGGCCCACTTCGCGGCCCGCCCGGACAGTCGGCCGGCGCCCGAATTCGCCCACATTCGGCTGTACGCCACCGTCGACGTCGAACAGGTGATCGGTCCTGGAGACTCGCTCTTGGAGATCGCTCTGAGCTCGGAAGATGTGGAGCTCGAGTGCCGGCCGGCGCCGTTCGAGACGTTGACGCCGGAAGACGCGAACCGCATCGCCCAGATCGCCCGAATGATCCTCTACGACGGCTTCGGGCCCGTCAACTTGATCGTGGAGACCGGGGGTGACTCTGACTTCGCCATCCGCCATTGGCGTTTCAAGATGCTCTATGGCGACGAGAGTGCGGCGGCGGCGCTGGTCAACCTCAGCGACCGCGTTCCCACCGAGGCGGACCGGGCCGGTGTGACCGAGACCTTTATCAGGGGCCGCAACGATGTGTCGGTGGCGCTCGGGCGAGACTTCATTGTCGCAACCCTGCAGCAACTGGCAGAGGGGTGGATGGACGAGCTGAGGCTTTCGGTATCCATCCCGTCCATACCGATCCCTGTGCCGGGTCCCATCACGGGGACCACCCTGTGCAGCGTGACCTTCGCTCTCGAGCCGGAGACCGCTGGAATCGAGCTGCGGGAGGGCAGCTTCCGCGCCGAGATCGCCGGTCAGGTCAGTCCCACCGTCACCGCTTCGGCACCGGACTGGAACATCGCGATGCGCCATTGTCGCAACTGGTTTCACGGGTTCGGTTGGACCGTCCGCCAGGACTTCGAGCTGCGCACCTGGATGGATACGGTCGTGCTGCGGACCCTGGGCGACCCGACGATCGAGGTCGACGCCGACGACATCCGGGAGGTGTTGGAGGCCGCGGAGGCACTCGACTTCTTCGGCGAAGTCCGGTCCTATATGAGAGAGGCTCTGTCCTCGGTCGAGGCGGCCGGGACAGCCGCGATCCAGGAGATGCTCTACGGCCTCGAGGGACTGGTCCGGGACGGACTCCAGATGCCAGGGGTCGCGCTTCACTGGGCGGGTGTCAGCATCGATCCCGATGGGGTCCTCCTCCACAGCACGCCGAGATTCTCCGGCAGATCCTCGGAGGGTGGCTCCTTCGGGGGCTTTGGCGATCCTGTCGTGAGTTACACCTCACGTCTTCTTCCGGGAGACGTCTCGAACAGGATTCTCGAGCTCGATGGCTTCGCCAGCTGGATACCGGGAGGCAGAATCGACCGCTACCACTGGCGGGGAATGGACTCGGACGGCGAGGTTGTCGAAGAGATCTCCGACAATCAATTTCTCGCCCGCATCGAGGTCCCGGTCGGGACGGCTGGCTGGCCGCCAAGTCACTGGTGCCTGGAGGTGACCGGATATCAGCCGGACAGGCGAGGCACGATGCGTGAGGTCAGCGGCTCGGTCTGCGGCTTCGCGGCGGTGCAGCCGCCTTTCGTCGGCATCTTCGGCCACACCGGTATCGCGGTCGCCGCAGCGGGCGGCGACGTGATGGGGTACTTCGACCCCTGGGAGGGCGGGGCGCAGAAGAGGTTTGACACTGGCTGTTACCTGCTACTCCACTTCGGCGGTCCCCAGCCCGGCACCTCGCTGAGGCGGGTCAGTGACTGCCTGGAGAAGCAGCAGCAGGAGGGGCTGACCATCCTACCTCTCGTCATCCTGGGCAAACCGCCCAACCGCAAGCAGAGGAAGAGCTATCCCGGCTTTGCCTGGACCGACGATCCGGTGCGCGCCTGGCGACGGCATTTCAAGCCGAAAGGAGGGGAGGCCACCCTGCTGGTGGGTCCCAAGGGCGATCTCCTCTGGCGTCACAACGGGCCGGCGGACCGCAAGACCCTCGAGGCGGCGATGAACAAACACCTGCGACCGACCGGTCGCAGGCCCCAATGGCGATCCCAGCGTCCACGAATCCGCCACGGTGTGACGGCGCCCGACTTCCTTTTCGACTACATGGATGACCGTAAGGTGCCACTGCGCCGCTTCCGCGGGCGGGAGGTGATCCTCATCTTCTGGACGACCTGGGCCAAAGGCTGCCTCGAAGAGCTGCGGCGTCTCGACGCCTTGGCGCGCAAAACCGGGGGCCGCAAGCGCCTGATCCTCGCAATCAACGACGGTGAGAGCCCACGCAAGGCGGCCACCTTCCTGAAGAAGAACAAGATCTCGCTCAAGCTGGTTGCCGATCCCGAGCGTCAGATCGCGGCACGCTACAGAGTCTCGAGTTGGCCTACGACCCTCGTTCTCGACCCGCAGGGCCGGATCGCCAGGCTGAACCTCGGTCGCCCGCCGCAGAAGCCGAAGGCACCCGCGCCTGAACCTCCGGTCGGGCAGAAACCGGCGGGCAAGCCCGGCCAGAAGACGGGCACGAAGACCAGAAAGAGAACCGCGAAGGCCGCCAGACGAAAGGCGACGAAGGCCAGGAGCTAGCGCCGTGACACGAACGTTCGTTGCTTTGCCGAATCAACCCTGAGGGAGGGACCGACTCATGGACTGGTTTCTCGTACTTGCCCCGCTACTTCTACTTCCGTTGTTGCTGCTCCTGCGCCTGGTCGGCTGCGGTCTTATCGTAGATTTCGACGAAGAGAACCAGGTGCCATGCCCAGAGGTCGGCCTTCAGGACCCCCCGGCCAGCTGCCCCTCCGATGAGCGCAGCCTCGTCGTGCAGTTCGCCGCGCGCTTCTTTCCTGAAGAGGGTGCTACCGGAGGCTTCTCCGCCTACGCTGTCGAGTTCGAGCTGCAATCGATCGACGGCTCGGAGCGGCCGAACCGTACGATCGAGGCTCCGGTGGGTGGCGCACGCATCGACGAAGCCTCGGGCCGATGGGAGTATCCCTTCTTCGCCTGCGTCGGCGAAGGCCGCTTCAGGGTTATCTGCCGGGTCACCCGTGCGGGAGACTCGAGCCCCTGGCGGGAAACGCAGTGCGATAGTGATCTGGAGGAGACCTGGAGTCTGGTCGTCGCCCAGCAGCACCGGGCCACGGACAACCTGGAGCTTGATACCTGCTTCGCCCAGAAAGAGGTCGGTGAGGCCGGCGAGCCGGCCTGCGGCGCCCTCGCCAGCCACCTCGTCCGCTTCGCGGCGCGGGTCTTCCCCGAGCCGGGCCGTAGCGAAGAGGACTACGAGGTCGAGTTCGAGCTCGAGCCGATCGATGGTTCCACTCGCTCGACTCGGTGGATCAGAATGCCCGACGGTGTAGCTCACTCGCAGGGGCTCCCCGACGGCGCCGAGCGCCTGGAGTATCCATGCTTCGCCTGTGTCCAGGCGGGAGGGTACCGGGTCACCGGGCGGGTCTTCGTCGGTGGTGAGGTCGAGCCCTCGCGGGAGGCCAGCGACGAAGGCGAGGTGGGCACCGACGGCACCCTGGTGATCGCGCAGCAGCGAAGAAACGAGGGAGACGACCTGGTGCTGGACGCCTGCTTTGCCCCGATCGAGCGCGGCGAGGCCGCCGAGCCGTCCTGGGATGGGGGCCTGAACTACGTCGTCGGGCTCTTGACTCGCTTCTATCCAGACGAGGGCGTGACCGACTTCTCGGCCTACGAAGTGGAGTTCGAGATCGAGCCCATCGACGGCGCGGACCGAGCTATACGCTGGCTCCGCTCGCCCGCCGGCGTGGGCGGACCGGACTCCACAGACCCGGAGCGCTGGCAGTATCCCTTCTGGGTGCGGGTCTTCGAGGGTAGATACCGCGTCGCCTGCCGCGCTCTACGCGCCGGCGAGTGGACGGCTCGGGGCGACGATGAGGCCTTCTGCGAGAACGACTTGGACGAGAATCGGAGTTTCGTGCGGGTGGTGGAGCAGGAGACTGGAGAGTTTCTCGTCGACGGATGCTTCACGCCCTTGTAGCGCCAGGGGTCCCCAACGGGAGAGATTTGGAACACCGTTTTCGCCCAACTCGAATCCTTTAACTCACTGAGGGACATGAGCTTAGCCGCCTGAGGCTTTCGCCCTGACGCGTGCTGACAACTGTCCGCATCGCCTCGGGGAGGTCCTGGACCGGACCGTTTGGAACACCCGAGCCCAAACGGCGCACCAAGTCTCAGAAGCTCGCTCAGGAAGCGCTCGAGATCGAAGCCGAGGAAGCCCGCGCCGCCGGCGCCCTCGGCTTCATGGCCCAGATCCTCGTCCAGGCCACTCTGCCGCACAGCCGGCCAGAAGGTCCAAACCCGCACGAGTTCGAGCGCGTCAACGGCCGCTTCACGCTCTACATGAACGCGCCGCCGTCGGTCGGACTCCCCTACGGCTCGTACCCGCGGCTCGCACTCGCCTGGCTCTCGACCGAGGCGGTCCGGAGGCGGAGTCGCGAGATCGAGCTCGGCCCAACCTTCTCGAGCTTCATGTACAAGCTGGGGCTGACGCCGATCACCGGCAAGCGTGGGACGACCTCGCGCCTCCGCGATCAGCTCCACCGCCTCTTCTCCACCACGATCCGCTGCAGCTATCAGGAAAGTGGGGACTGGCATGGGAGCGGAGGCCGGGAGGGACTGCCTGTCCCCGCTCTCCTGCGCCGGCGTCGGCTACACCATCGCGCACAGGCACCAGCTCTGGTGGTCGCCGCGAGATCCCGAGCAGCATCCGCTCTGGAACTCGGTCGTCGTCCTGAGCACCGAGTTCTACGACGAGCTCGTCGCCCACGCCGTACCGATCGACCTGCGAGCCCTCGAGGCCCTCAAGGGCTCGCCGCTCGCCCTCGACATCTACTCGTGGCTCACCTACCGGATGAGCTACCTCCGGAGGCCATGCCTCATTCCCTGGGAAGCGCTCCAGACCCAGTTCGGGGCCGACTACGGGCGGCTGCGAGACTTCAAGAGGAAGTTCCTCGCTCATCTTGCCGACGTCCTTCACGTCTACACAGCGGTCCGATTGTCGACGGGTCCGACTGGCATACTCCTAACTCCCGGACCGACCCACGTCCCCCGCCCTCCGGCCGCTTCACGCCCCACATAGCCGCACGAGGTCCTCGAGCCGCTCGTCTGTCGGCAGACGACCAAACCGCCCCCTCCAGACGGCCTACCAAGTCCCAAACGCTAGCGCAGAAAGCACTCGAGATTCGAAGCCGAGGAAGCCCGCGGCGGCGGTGCACTCGGCTTTATGGCCCGGATCCTCGTCCAGGCCACTCTCCCCCGGCGCCGGCCGAAGACGCACGAGTTCGAGCGGGTGAACGGGCGCTTCACGCTCTGCATAAACGCGCCGCAGCGGTCGGGCTGCCCTACGGCTCGTATCCGGCTAGCGCTCGCGTGGCTCTCCACCGAGGCCGTCTCTCAGCCGAGCGGCATCTCCAGCGCCACCGCCTCCTCACCGTTGCGCACGTACAGGCGATCGCCCACCAGGACAGGGTGGTTCCAGGTCTTGGCGTCGAGCACCTCCACGCGGGTGAGCTCCTCGAGGCGCTCCGGGGTGGCGCGCACCAGCACGACGTCCCCGGTCTCCGTCAGCACCAGCAGCTGGTCAGCGTCGGGCAGCAGCAGCAGCTGGCCGTGGCCGTAGCGGCCGCCTTTCCACTGCCGCTCGCCGGTCTCCAGATCGACGCAGACGAGGATGTTGGGATCGAATCCATAGACGAAGCCCTGGTGGGCTACGAGGTCGTTGAAGTGGGGCTTCAGACCACGCGAGGTCCAGCGCTCCTCGACCACGAAGCCGTCGCTGTCGCTACGCAGTTCGAGGCGACGGGTGCCGACGCCGAAGCCGGTGCTTATCAGCAGCGTCGACTCGCCGATCATCAGCGGCTGCAGCACCCGATAGAGGTCGGAAGGCCACTCGTACTGCAACACGACGGAGCCGTTGGCGGGGTCGAGCAGCATCAGCCCGGCGTCGGTCACCTGGGGCACCGAGCGGCGGCCGGCAATCCGCGACAGCTGCGGTGAGCTGTAGCTGTGACCACCGGCAGGCGCGCCCCAGCGCAGCCGGCCGTCCTCGACCCCGTAGGCCAGCACTCCGCGGTCGCCTTCGCCACCGGCGTGCACGATGACCACGCCGTCGACCACCAACGGTGAGGAGGCGAAGCCCCAGGTCGGCGGCTCGCGGCCGGCGTCCTGGCGCAGATCGGCCTGCCAGACGACCTTGCCGGTCTTCGGCTCGAGCCGGTGCAGCAGGCCCTCGGCGCCGAGGGTGAAGAGCATGCCCCGGGAGAGCGTCGGGGTGGCACGCGGGCCGGCGCCGCCGGGGGTGTCGGAGAAACGAGATCGGTACTCGTGCGCCCAGATCTCGGCGCCGGTGTCGGCGTCATAGGCGGCCACCACCTCGAACTCGCCGCGCTGCTCCTGGGTGAACAGCCGCCGGCCTGCGACGGCGAAGGACGACCAGCCGGGACCCACCCGGATGCGCCACAGCTCGCGCGGCGCCTCGGCGGTCCAGTCCTCGGCGAGCGCCAGGCCGGGCACTACGCTGTCGCGCCCGGGACCGCGGAAGCCGGGCCACTCGGCTGCGGCGAGAGGCTCGGCGACGGCTTCGCCGCCGGCCCGCTCCGACCTCCCGGAGAGGAAGCGATCCTCGGCCGTCGGCTGCCAGCGCCAGACGTGCTCGGAGTGGAAGTCGCCCCAGAGGCCGTCGTTCCGCACCAGCGTCCAGAAGCCGAAGGCGACAGCGGCGGCCGCAAGGGCGACGGCGGCGCGCCGTTCGGGTCTCGTCCAGCGAGCGGCAACGAGGCCCACGACGAAAGCCGTCGCGCCCCACGGAACCGCGCTGCCGAGGGTGCCGAAGACCTGGAACGAAGGGTGGGACAGCAGCGTCGAGACCACCAGGAGCACCACCCAGCCGCCGGCACCGATGAGCTTCTCGCGCCGGCTCGCCCGGCTACCGGCAAGCCACCAGACGAGGATCAGCAGGGCGCAGACCACGGGCCCGAAGAAGGCGACCATGAGGACCGGGGGCGACAGGTCGTCCGCCATCGCCGGCAGAGTGCGCAGAGCCCAGATGAGGGCCAGCAGCACGAGGGCAGGCCAGAGACGCAGCGGTGATGGTCCGGGCTTGGCGGGGTCGGGGCTCATGCTGCCTCCCAATTCGGGTTCGAAAGCCTCAGTTCCTTGGCAGGGTCCAAACCAACCGGTTGCGACCAATACTGCGGCCCCTCCTCCGGACTCGATCGGTAGCTCCGTCTACTAATCGTACGCCAGCGCATCCGCAGTAGTGATGGTTGTAGCAGTGCGGGCGGGATGGAGGGTCGCCAGGGCGGACACCACGGCGACCAGCACGAACCAGCCGACCACCGCTCCCCCGGCGGGGACCAGGACGAGCGGCGCTTCGAACATGATCGTTCCGAACCCGGCGGTGACGACGCGGGTCATGGGAATCGAAATCGGCACCGCTAGCGCCCAACTCAGCAGGCCGATGGTCAACCCTTCCATCAGAAAGATGGAGTAGATCGCGCCGTTGGCGGCACCGATGGCCCGCATGACGCCGATCTCGCGGGTGCGCTCCATCACCGCCAGGCTCATGGTGGTGGCGAGACCCAATGCGCCCACGGCCACGATCAGCCCCGCCATGGCCAGCAGCAGGTCGCACACCATGAGGAAGTGCTCTTCGAGCGCCCGCCTGGTGACCGCGACACTTTGGCCCTCGGCAACGCCGAGTCCCGCCTTCTCGAGCGCCTGTTCGAGGTGCCGCTGCACTTCGCCCGGCGACGCCTCCGAAGCGGAGACCGTGACCGCCACGGCACGGTCCGCGCTTCCCGGCCTGCCCGCCATGGCATTCACCGCGTCTCGGCCGGCGTAGGCCAGGGGTGCCATGGGCGACGACGAAACGACCCCTACAACGAGCCACTCCCGCCGCGACCCCCGCACCTCCAGCGTGACCCGCCGACCCAGGGCGAGATTCGGGTCCAGGCGCAGGAGGCGGTCGTTGACCACCAGGGCCGAGGAATCTCCCGCGTGGAGCCACCGACCCACCAGCGCGGCATACGACACCATCGCGCTCCCCGGCGGGAGGCCGATGACGGTGAATGGCTCGCCGGTGCCGCCGTCTCCAGCCACGGAGGCCGCCGGGCGGACGTCCACGCCTCGGCGCGGCGCACGTGGGGCAACGCGGCCAACGCGGACTCGATCGCCGCAGCCGGGTGCCGCTCGGCGAAACGGATCGCCAGGTCGTAGCGCAAGGGCTCGAAGGTGCTCGCCACAACGCCCCGGATCGACGACCGGAGGTTGAGGGCGCCGAGGAACACCGCGCCCCCCAGCGCCAGTGTCACCAGGGTGATCGCCATGCGGGAGCGACGGCGGAACGCGTTGCGGAGCGAAAGCAGCACCGGCCGGGTCACGCCGACCGCCCGGGCGAGCAGCCGATCCGTCAACCCGCGGCCGTGCGACCCGTCCTCGATACCGTAGTCGCGGATGGCGCGGGCTACCGTCATACGACTTCCCCGGACCACCGGGACCGCCGCGGCCACCACCGGGATGAGCACGGCCAACGTCAGCTGGAGTAGGAGCAGCGACCGAGGAATCGGATACCCGGCGACGTCGAAGTTGAGCAGCCCTGCCGCAAAGCCCGCGTAGGCCCGCCCGATGACGGCGGCCAGAGGCAGCGACGGGGCGGCGGCGAGAAGCCCCAATAGGAGGGCAAGGCCCAGGTACAGCCCGGCGACCTGGTCGGGCCTGGCTCCCACTGCCTTCATCATCCCGATCTGGCGAACCTGGCCGGCCATGAGCGCTGTGATGAGGTTGAACACCAGAAGCCCGCTCAACGCCAGGGCCAGCAGGCCGAACGTGACCTGAGTGTAGAAGAGCGAGTCCATCTGAGCCGCGTGGATGTGGCGGCCCGGCTCCGGTACCACCACCTCGTATACCGGCCGCCCCTCTTCTTCCAGAATTGCCCGGGCATCCGCAGCCAGGCGCCGGGCATGGTCCCGGCTCATCCGGTCCGTCGCCGCGGTGATCCGAAGCTCGTTCAGCTCGGGCGGGCCGCCCAGCGCGGCCAGGGTCTCGCGAGTCGCGTAGGCGTAGACGATCTGCTCCATCCACCCCGGCGCTAGACCCGGGTCACGAACGACGCCGCTCCACCGCACCGACATCGGCTCTCCCGTGCCCAGGGTGACCCGCGCCTCTTCCCCCAGCGCCTCGGGCACCAGAGACAACGAAGACTGCTCGATCGTCAGCCCACCGGTCGGTGGCGGCCAATCACCCGCTTCCGGCGTGACCCGGCCGATCTCCATTCTCTCGGGATCCCCCGGCACGAACAGAACCAGCGCCGCCCATTCGCCTCCCGCCCGTACCCGCCCCCGCACCGTCCGCCGCGCCTCGGCGCGCTCGATCCCGGCCATGCGCCCGACCCGCTCCAGGAGGGCGTCGTCGATGCTGTCGGTCGAGAGGGTGGCCGCCGGCGGGTTGGTGGCCAGGTACCCCTCGCTCGTGGCCTGTCTGAGTAGCGCCCAGGTGTTGAGCACCGATCCCGAGCCCGTGATCCCCAGACCGATCGCCGCCACCACGAGGAGCGTCCGGCCGCGATGAAGCCGCAGATCTCGGCCGACCTTCCTCCACCGGGTGCCTATCACCGGGCTCGCGCCCGGCACGATCTTGCCGTCGTGAATCGTGACGCCGCGAGACGCGTGGTTCGCCGCCGCCTGGGCATGCGTCACCATGACCACCGTCTTGCCACTGTCAGACAACCCGGCGAACAGCTCGAGCATCGCCCGGCCGGTGCGCGAGTCCAGGTTGCCGGTCGGCTCGTCTGCCACGACGATGGGAGGGTCGTTGGCCAGTGCCCTGGCGATGGCAACCCGCTGCCGCTGCCCGCCCGACAGCGTGTCGGGCAGCTTGTCCGCCTGGTCCGCCACGCCGGCACGCTCCAGCAGTCCACGGGCTCGCGCTACCCGCTCCCGCGCCGGCCAGATGCCGCAGAAGTCCATGGGGAGCATCACGTTCTCCACGGCGGTGAGGGTCGGAAGGAGCTGGAAGAACTGGAACACCACCCCCACCGTCCGCCCCCGCCAGGTGGAGAGCGGTCCCTCGGCCAGCGTGTGGACCGCGGTGGCGCCGACCAGGATCTCCCCCGCGGTGGGCCGGTCGATCCCGGCAATCAGGTTGAGAAGCGTCGACTTCCCGCTTCCCGATTCACCCACCACGGCGACGAACTCCCCCGGTGCGATGGTGAGGTCTACGCCCCGCAGGGCGTGGCAGGGTCCACCGCCGGAGTCGTAGACCTTGCCTACGTTGCGAAGCACGATGTGGGGACGGCTGGTATCCGGATCGGTCGTTGCGCTCATCGGGCACGGATCGCTTTCATCAACAGGGCGAACATATCCTCCACCTCGCGGACCACCTCGTCGTGGGGCCGCTTCGCTACCTCCGGGGCCGAGAAGTACTCGGCAACGGCCTGGACCAGGAGTCGGGATGTCGATTCGGGATCATCCACGGCGAAGGCTCCCGCTTCGCACCCTTCCTGGAGAACGCCGGCGACGCTCCCCGCCATCAGTTCGAAGATCTTCTTCCGCGTGTCGGCCGTGGTGCGGCCCAGGTAGCGAAGGCGCTGGGCGCCGGACAGAAGCTCGAATGCCGCCCGGTCTTCCCGCACGATCTGGCTGAAGGCCGCGGCATGCTCGACGAGAATGCCGCGGAGCTTGTCTTCCGGAGGTTGGTCTCCGGCCACGATGGCCGCGTTGCGCTCGGCCACGTGGGACCGCCACTTTTCCTCCACCATGAGAATCAGGGCGTCCTTGTTCGGGAACTCGAGGTAGATCGCGCCCACGCTCACCCCGGCCTCCCGGGCGAGGTCCTTCATGCTGACCCGGTCCAAGCCGAACTGGGCGACGAGACTCTCGAAGGCGTGCATGATCTCTTGACGACGTCCGGACATATTGAACGGATAGTCTAATCGTTCACGCCCTCCGGGGCAACCGGTCGGGGACCGCCGATCCTGCGCCGGACGACGCCTTAGCGGCCGAGACCTCGGTCGGGCGGTGGCCGATTCACGACGGTGAGCGCGACGACCCGGTCGCCGTCGCCGACGATCTCCTTGGTCGCGCACGGTGCCTGAGAAGGAGGGCGAGAAAGAGGACGGTCAGGGCCAGACACAACCAGGGAAGGGCGTCGCCGGTCCGTTGATAGACCGTCGTCACGCCCCGCTCGGGGACCGCCGCCGACAGCCGCCGGTCAGAGGTCGCGTAGTGGTCCAACCGTCCGAGAACCCGGCCCTGGTAGTCGGTCACGAGGTTCAAACCGTGGTTGGCCGGCCGGACCAGCGAGAAGCCCTGTTCCACGGCTCGGACCAGCGCCATGCGCGAATGGAGCTCCTTGATCGCGGGCCAATCTCCAGACGGCGCCAAGAGGACGTCCACGCCGTCCCTTCCCGCGCTCCGCAGGAAGCGCGGCGAGTCCATGTCGTAGCAGATGACCCCCCCGAGGGTAGTGGAAGCCGTCTCGTGCACGAACGGCCTCTCACTGCCGGCCAGGGCGAAGGGCTCCTCGATCACCGGCACCGTGTGGTGCTTCCAGTAGGTCTGGACGACCTCTCCCGCTGGGCTTATGAGGATCAATCGGTTCTCGTTCGGCCCACCGGACGCACCTGGAAGCAAGGCGATCGTCATCGCCAGGTAGATCTCCTCCTCCGACGCCAGCTGTCGACCCTGCTCGATGAGCGCCTCGTCCTGCTCCTCGTCGAACGAGACCAGGGCCCCTTCCGGCCAGACGACCAGGTCGGCGCCCGCCCGGGCCTCCCGGCGCGTGTCTTCGAACAGCCGCTCGTAGGTCGACTCGAGAATCGCCCGCACGTTGGCGGCCTGCGCCTCGTCCACCTCCTGCTTCATCATGATCTGCTGGATGGGCTGGAGATCCTCTGGCGAGGCGACGTCGAGGATCTCCGGTGGCGTCACGCTGGCCACCCGAAAGCTTCCCCCGGAAGGAGCGAAGAAGACCAGGCGCGAGCTGCCGAAGAGAACGACCGCTCCCAACACGAGACCGTAGACCGCGACCCCCGCGCGAGCCCTGCCGTCGGACCAGCCGCTCCGCCAGAGGTTGTTGGCCACCGGGGCGAGCCAGAGCATGACGAACGTGATGCCCCAGATGCCCGCAATCGAGGCGAGCTGCAGCAGCGGAAGGTTCTCGGTCTGGGTATAGGCGAGATTCCCCCAGGTGGTCTGCGATAAGCGCAGCGTGAACAGAAACTCCAGCGCAACGGCCGAAGTGGGAAACACCAACGTCTGGGCGACGCCCCGGATGCGGCTCTCGCTGAGACGATCCAGGAGGTACGGCACCACGGAGTAGGCCGCGGTCATGGCCGCCATCTTCGCCATCACGAGCGGCGGGAACGGCCACAGCCCGAGCCACAAGATGGGCATGGTGACGAAAAACACCAGGTACGCCGCCGCCAGGCCCTTCCAAAGCTTAGGAGCGGTGCGAACGTAGCGGACCAGAAACACGGGGTACAGCCAGGTCGCCAGCGGCAGGATCCACCTGCCGTTCGAGACCACGAGCAGCGCGGCCCCGGCCAACAGCAGCGGAAACCCGGCGCTCATCCTGGCCCGCAATTGGTCGGTTCTCTTCGTCATGCTCTGTGTCCCCATTGTCTGACTCCTCCTCGTCTCCGTCGTCGGGTGCACTCCTCGTCCGTCATTGTCCCAATACTACGACAAAAATGAGCAAAGGTTCAGTATAATGATCAAATGTTCATGACCCCACCTGAGGATCCGCCATGCCAAAGCTGACCGAGGCCCATTTCGCAGCTCGCAAGGAGCAGATTCTGAAGGCGGCCTTCCAGTGCCTCGCTCGCAAGGGCTACTCCCGCTTGACCGTGCGCGACATCGCCGCCGAGGCCGGGATCAGTGTGGGCACCCTCTACCTCCACTTCGAGAACAAGCAGGAGATCGTGAAGGCACTCACCGAGCAGGAGCGCGAGCTCGACGAAGCCGGGCTCGAGGGGATTCCGGTGGAGGGCGGTCCGCTGGAAGCCCTCGGCGCGGTCTTCGAGTTCTTGATCGAGCGCCTCGACGACCCCGACTCGGCTCGCGGTCTTGCGGGTCGACGTCGAGCTATGGGCCGAGGCGATTCACCATCCCGCAGTGAAGGAGATGTTCCAGGACAGTCAGCGCCACTGGCTCGGCCGGTTGTCCGGGCTCGTCGAGGAGGCCCAGAAGGTAGGAGAGCTCCCTGACAGTGTCGATCCGGCCGGCCTGGCGCAGCTCCTCATAGCGATGTTCGCAGGCCTCGAGCTGATGAAGGTGATGGAGCCCGAGGTCCCGCTGGGGCCCCTGGTAGAGCCTTTGCGGACCTTACTGCGAGGCCACCTCGATGCCGATCTGGACTCCCGGACGGACTGAGGACACCAGACCAGACGGCGAGACCTCTCTGGGGTCCCCCAACGGGATTCGAACCCGTGTTGCCAGCTTGAAAGAGCCACAACCTCCCCCACCCCCTTGGCGTGCCTCCTAAAAACGAGACTGAGCGCGGAAGTATCGGTTTTGGTGAGCAGAGGGTGAGCACAGTACCCTTCAAGCGTTCGACCGCTGCGAGTGCGGGTGGAGCCTCACACCTCGAACCGCTCCCACTCGCGCTTGGCCCGCTCCATCGCCTGGGCGAAACGCGCCTCGCCGCGAATGCTGTCCAGGTACCAATCGTGCTCGGAGAGAAACGGGTAGTTGATCATCCCGTGTTCGATCGCGCGGTCGAGCCAGAGCAGCGCCTCGTCCTTGGCGCCGACCGCGGCATGGGCACTCGCCAGGAACCAAGGGACCTCCGCATCCCACGCGGCAACCTGCTGATACGGGCCGTCGGCGAGCCGCAGGACCTCCGCACGGTCCGCCCGCCAGGCCGCCCGGCAGAAGCCCCATCTGCCACGTGCCGATGTCCGAGTCCGGCTCAGCGGCCACCGCCTCGGTCAACGCCTCCGCCTCGTCGAACTGCCGGGCGTAGCTCAGGGCCATGACGTAGTTCGCACGCCAGACCGGGGTGACCGGATCGAGGGCGAACATGCGGCGCGCGGGTTCCACCGCCTCCGAGAACCGACCGGCGAACAACGGCACCATGGCGTTCACCAGCAGGCTCATCGCGTTGAGCGGATCGATGTCTACCAGCCGTGCCGCGAGAGGCGCCGCGGCGTCCGGCTTCCCGCCCAGCCAGCCGAGCACGTGGGTGTACAGCTGAAGCGCCAGGATCTCCTTCGGAAAGGCCTGCAACACGCGCCGCAAGCTCCGGCCGCAGCCATGAATGTCACCCCGGGCCAACTGGATCTGCGCGCGCACCAGGTACCCGCGCGGCGATTCGGGCTCGAGCGCGAAGATCTTGTCCACACACCGTTCCGACTTCTGGATGAACTCCTCTTCGCGCCCGATCGCGGCCCCGATGTTCACGTACTGGAAATACGCCTCGCCGAGTCCCTGATAGATCAGGGCGTTGTCGCCGATCAGCCGGAGCGCCGCTTCGAGATGGCTGATCGCCAGGTCCAGGCTGCCGGGCATGAAGCTCCAGATCTCGCTCCGCGCGCGGAGATAGCTCTCCTGGGCGCGGACGTCGTCGATCGGCCGCTCGGCGAGTTGCGCGGCCTCTTGCGGCGTCAGCCGAATCTCGAGAGCGTCCACGATCGATCGTGACACGCGCTCCTGGATGTCGAACACGTCGTCCAGCGTGCCCCCGTACTTGTCGGCCCAGAGCTGGACGTCGTTCGGCGCGTCCACCAGCCGCGCCGTGATCCGCAGGCTGTTCGCCGCGCGCCGCACGCTGCCTTCGAGCACGTACCGGCAGGCGAGGTCCCGGCCGATGGCCGCGAGGCCGCGCGCGTCGCCCTTGAGACGCATCGCCGAGGACCGAGAGATCACGCGCAGTGCCCGGACCTGCGACAGATCGGTGATGATCTCGTCGGTGAGCCCGTCGCTGAAGTACTCGGTGTCGGGATCGGGGCTCAGGTTGGCGAAGGGCAGCACGACGATCGACTTCGTATCGGCCGACGCTTGCTGAGCTGTGGCGAACGCCCGGTCCGTGAACGGCCGCTGGCCGCTCTCCGACCCGGTGCGCAACCCCCGCAGATCGCTCAGGACCTCGCGAGCGGTCTGATAGCGATTGTCCGGGGTCTTCTCGAGGCAGCGCTGGACAAGGCGGTCGAGACTACTGGGTAGCTCCGGATGGGTCTCGGTCAACGGGGGTGGCTGATCTCTGAGGACGGCCGAGAGCAGCTCGATCGCACTGGTGCCTTCGAACGGCTTTTCACCCGTCGCCATCTCGAAGAGCATCACCCCGAGCGAGAAGATGTCGGAGCGGTGATCAACGACCTCGCCTTTGGCCTGCTCGGGCGACATGTAGTGCGGCGTGCCCATCACCATCCCCTCCTGGGTCTGGGTCAAGGTGGGCAGCTCCCCGAGGTCGTCGGCTGCGCCGCGGCTCGCGGTCAGCTTCGCTAGTCCAAAGTCCAGGACCTTCACCCGCTCGCCGTCATCAGTGACCATGACATTGGCCGGTTTGAGATCGCGATGGATGATGCCCTGCTCATGAGCGCTAGCCACAGCGTCGGCAATCGGAATGGCGAGGGCCAAGAAACGGTCGAGAGCAAGGCCTCCCTCGGGCAAGAGCTCGTCGATGGCCCTGCCGGCGACGCGCTCCATGGTCAAGAAGTGAATGCCCTCGGTCTCCTCGACCGAGAAGATCGTCACGATATTGGGATGGCTCAGCGACGCGATGGTCTCGGCTTCTCGCTGAAACCGCGACAGCCGGTCCGGATCGCCCGCCATCTCAGGAGGCAGGACCTTGAGTGCCACCTGGCGCTTGAGCTTGCTGTCTTCGGCCAGGTAGACCTCACCCATGCCGCCTGCACCGAGCTTTTCGACGATGCGGTAGTGCAGCAGACTCTGGCCTGGCTCTAAGGACACCCGCAGCTCTCCAACAAAGTGCGGCGATCTTATGTCAGCTGGCGCTCGATGCCACACAAAATGCTCTTTTACAGAGCTCGGCTCAGACGGGGGAGCTTGGTCGAGTTGGTGAGCAGAGGGTGAGCAGGAATAGAAGAACCGCTGCCGCAACCGATCGCTGCCTCCCACCGTCTTATTAGGGAAGGGAGGAAAGCATGAGAAAACTCTACCTGCTATCGGCCGCGGTCCTGGTGGCGTGCTTACCGAAGAGCGTTGGCGCGGAAGAAGCTCGGTCTCCGGGCATATGGCCAGAACGGGTGCTGATTACCAACGACGACGGCATCGAAGACGAGGATCGCCTCCTCGCACTCGCAAGTGCGTTCGCGGCGAGAGAATCTGAAGTCATTGTCGCGGTGCCGCAAGAGAATCGTTCGGGAACAGGCCACCAGATGACACTCGTGACTCGCTCGCCCGAGATCTCGGTTGAGCGATTGGCGAGGCATGAGAGATCCAATGGCGGTCCGGCTTCGGCCTTCTACGTCGTCGATGGCTACCCGGCTGACTGCATCGTGTTTGCACTCTCAGGACCGCTGAGGGAGAAGGTACCGGATCTCGTGATCTCCGGAATCAACGGTGGCCCCAACCTGGCGGAGGCATGGTTAGGCTCAGGCACGATCGGTGCTGCTCGGATTGCAGCCTTCGCTGGCATCCCGGCCCTGGCAGTCTCGGGCATCGATGAAGAGGACCCGGAAGCGCCTGCTCGCGTCGCGGAGTGGGTGGCTCGCTTGGCGTCCTCGCCGCCAGTTCGCCAACTCGAAGCGGGGACCTACCTCACCGTCGCGCTGCCAAGAGTAAGCCTCGACGAGATGGCAGGTGTCCGGGTGGCACATCGATTCCCTATTCGTCGTCTACCTATCTTGAGCTTGGCAGACGGTGACCGTTCTGAAGCCTCGGAGCTCTGGCGAATCACCGGCGCGGTAGATCCCGAGCCTGACCCGGAAAGCGACGTCGCGCTCCATGATCAGGGCTACATCGTCATCACGCCGATGCGAGCCGACGAGCACCACGAGGTCCTGCTGGAGGCTCTGGCGAACCAGGTGCTCGAGATTCCGACTCCGAGGACCGTGCCGGCTCGCGAGTAGCCTTGCTTCGAGCTTTCTGGCGCGAACGAGTAACATCGAGCCCACGCGGGTGCTGAGGCGTTCGCCGGATAACGAGTTCAATGAAGTAGCGTGCGAAGTCTGCGCTGGAGGAACGATGAAACTGCTCGGCAAGCGCTCCCTGTCTTCCTTCCTCAAGATTCTGCTCGACATAGCCTTCTACGGGATCTTCGTCGCCTTCGTCCTGCTGATCGTGGCCGTGGTGGTGGCGAGGCGTTCTGACAACGTCAACACCAGCCAGAATTTCGGGGTCTTTTTCGACCTCGACCCAGCGATCTACGAGATCGAGTCGTCTGCCGGACCGCACATCGAGACCGAGCTCACGGACGCCAGCGGCAATCTCGTCATCAGAGGCGGGCAGTTCGGCCTGTTCCTTGTGCCAGTGCTAATCCTGCTCCCGCCACTGGTCGCTGTCCTGATCGTGCTGCATAGGTTGCGCAGAATCTTTCGTCGTCTCATCGAGCGCCGGCCCTTTGCAGCCGAGAACGCGAAGAATCTTCGGTTCATCGGCCTCGTCATCATTGCCGGAGAGCTCGCATACGCGGCCGCCATCTACTGGAGCACGCGGGTCGTGGTCAGCAAGTTCTCTGCTTCCGGCGTCACTCTTCACGCTGATTTCGATGTGCGCATGACGGTCATTCTGGCCGGTCTCGTTCTGCTCATCATCGCCGAGGTGTTTCGCGAGGGCGCCCAGATGAAGTCGGATCTCGAGGCCGCGCGTGAGATCCAGTTTTCACTGGTCTCGGACACCGAGTACCAGGCTGGACCCATTTCGATCCACTCCGAGATGCAGCCGGCCGACTCGGTGGGAGGGGACTATTACGACGTCATCGATCTAGCATGATGGACGAATCGCCTTCGTGGTGGCCGATGTGGCCGGCCATGGGTTGCCGGCCGCCCTGCTCATGGCGCTGCTGCAGGGGAGTCTTCGCAGCTTGATTTCTTCGGGTCTGCGCGGAGCCGAGCTCGTCAGCAAGCTGAACACCTACCTGGTCGCCAACATACCCAAGAACCGGATGATCACCTTCTTCTACGGCGAGCTCGACCCGAGCACGGGACAACTGAGCTACGTCAATGCTGGCCATAACCCGCCCTATCTCTACGACAGCTCGGGGTCCAGCAGACTCGACTCGACCGGCGTTGTCCTCGGTGCCGTCGACGGCATGCCGTTTGCGGAAGCAAGCGTCGAGCTGCGAGACGGCGCCCGCGTCTTGCTCTTCACGGACGGCATTGTCGAAGCAGCCAATCCAGCCGACGAGGAATTCGGTGAAGAGCGTCTGGAGAGGCTGATCGGCGAGCAGGGTGACCTCGCACCCGCCCGCTTGATTGATCGTGCCGTCGCGGACGTGATCAAGTTCTGCGGCAAGACAAAGCCTGCGGACGACATGACGATGATGGTGGTCACGCGGAGCGACTCGGCTCGAAAGCAAGCCATCAGCCGTGAAGTTGAAGAGGAGAGCAAGTGATGACAACCATTGATCCCAAAGCCCCCGTGATGGTCACCGGCGCGACCGGCTACGTCGCCGGCCGTCTGGTGGAAGAGCTCCTTCAAGAAGGTCACACCGTGCACGCTGCCGTGCGCGACCCGGAGAATCAGAAGAAACTGCAGTATCTGAACAAGTTGGCCGAGGCCTCGCCGGGGTCCATTCGCTTCTTCAAAAGCGATCTCCTGGAGCCGGGGTCCTACGCCGAGGCCATGGCCGGCTGCGAGCTGGTTTACCACACGGCTTCACCGTTCACCATCGATGTTCACGACCCGGTCAAGGAGCTCATCGAGCCGGCGAAGCTCGGAACGCGCAACGTGCTCGAGCAGGCTAACCAGACGCCGTCGGTCAAACGGGTCGTGGTGACCAGCAGCTGCGCCGCGATCTACGGGGACAACGCCGATCTCGAGAAGACCCCCGACGGTGTCTTCACCGAGGAGATCTGGAACACCAGCTCGTCGGTGGAGCACCAGGCCTACTCCTACTCCAAGACCCTGGCCGAGCGCGAGGCTTGGGAGATCAACCAGAAGCAGGACCGCTGGGATCTGGTCACCATCAACCCTACTCTGGTGATGGGACCTGGCATCAACCCCCACGGCACCTCGGAGAGCTTCAACATGATGAAGCAGTACGGCGACGGCACGCTCAAGGCGGGTGTGCCGCGCTGGGGATTCGGCATCGTCGACGTGCGGGATCTGGCGGAGGCTCACTATCGCGCCGGCTTCACGCCCGAAGCGAAGGGCCGCTACATCGTCTCCGGTCACAACTCGGATCTTGCCGACCTGGCCACTCCGCTGCGCGAGCACTTCGGCTCTGCCTACCCCTTCCCCACTCGCACGATGCCGAAGTGGCTGGTGTGGTTGGTCGGACCCATGGTCAACAAGGCCATGACTCGCAAGGCGATCAGCCTCAACGTCGGCCTGCCCTGGAAGGGCGACAACGGCAAGAGCGTGCGTGAGCTCGGCATCGAGCTATCGCCCCTTGGAGGAGACCGTGGTCGACTTCTTCCAACAGATGGTGGATAGCGGCACGTTCAAGAACTGAGAATCGGACAGTAGGGACCCTGGAACACGCCAATTGCTTCACGCTGAATTCGGGCTGGCGGATCCTGTTGAACGACCTCGGAACCGAGCCGGTCAACGTCCTGCCAGGGGTGGGCATCGACGAAA
Organism: uncultured Acidobacteriota bacterium; assembly: GCA_963719055.1. Classification (GTDB taxonomy): domain Bacteria; phylum Acidobacteriota; class Thermoanaerobaculia; order Multivoradales; family JAHEKO01; genus CAXMQZ01. Next base: position 29,286 of record CAVRAU010000023.1, read on the forward strand.
CCAACATCGCTCAGCTCATCGGACTGACCGACGCCCGCGAGTTCCACGTCCTCGCGGAACGCCACGTCGAGAGTGAAATGGTCTTTCAGAACCCTCACGTGTTCATGGGGACGGACCCGGATCAGCCGGAGTTCCAGCGCCCGGTCAGCGACAGCGAGGCGATCCGAGCCATTGTCGATGCGGCATCGTGGGCCCGTTGATCTGTTCGTCGTCTTTCAGTTCAACCCGGCGTCAGATGACGGCACCATGCGGGTGAAATCGACCTCCACGTGATACGGCTTGCGCTTCTCGGTGACGATCACCGAGACGCCTCCGGACCGGACGACGACCTCGGTCTCGGCGTGCCGATCGCCGTGGACAATGGATGTCACAATCCCTGAAAGGAGGATCGGAGGTGCATAGCGATCATCGACGGCCGCTCCCACGAGCGCCTCGACCCGCTGACCAACCCCCGCCTGGACGGCCGCCTCCACCATCTTCGGACCCGGAATCGAAGCGTAGATCAGGGAGGGTCCGTCGGCGGTCTTGAACTCGTTCCGCGCGAGGATCTCTCTGAGCGTCCAGGTGACATCTCCCGCCCCACCGGCTGTCGGGTTGTCTCCCATGTCGCTGATGAGAAAGGGCCGCTTCTCGCTCCGGATGGCCTCTGCAAGGCACTCGTCGAAGGTCGCTACGGGGGCCCACGAAATCGAACTCGGATCTGACGTCCCAGAAGCTGCTGGCCAGCCTCTCGGCAGTGCGCGTCACAACCTCCTCATCGTCACCCGTGACCATCACCGCCGCGTGGTTGCGCGGCTCGTCGGCCCAGGCGTACCCAACCCAGATACCAGCGTCGATCACACCTTCTTGGGCGGCGGCGAGCAGCAACGTCTGCAGCCAGACCCACACTTTGTAGAGGCCTGACGGAACGCGGGGTCCAGCGACGGCGACGGTGTCAGGGTACACGGCGATGCGAACCCTCCCGGCGAAACGAGCGCCCACGCGGTAGGACCAGCCATCGAAGACTCGGGCCTCGGGCGGCACGATGCCGCCCATGGTGAAGGCATTGACGGGGTTGGCTCGAGGGATCGTGAGGATACGGCGGCCATCGGACATGACGATGTGTTTCCCCTCGCGTACAACAGTGAAGCCAGCCTTCTTCAAGGCCTTGACCGCCCTCCGATGGTTGACGCCCTGGACTTTGGGCATTCAGACGGCGACTTCGACTTCGCGAATGTCGGCGCCGGCGAATTGCTCGTCGACGACGGCGAGATACTCGCGGATGGCGTCTTGAATGTTCTCGAGCGCCTCGGCCTCGGTCTTGCCTTGCGACCAGCACCCAGGAAGACCGGGAACGGAAACGCTCACCCCTTCTTCTGAGTGGTGCAGCGCAATCTTGTATTTCATCGTCCTGTCACCATGAGTTTAGGACTCTGGTGCCGTGCTGTCTAACGGATTTTGAGCTCACCGGCACCGCCAGTCGTGGGGAAGAGTATTAGTTTCTGAGACTCAACCACCGAACCGATATTACACCCGGTCCGGAGCACCCGAGGCGGTGTCCGGTGCAGCGAGTTGTTAGGTGCCCAGCCGTTCTCGCGCCAATTCCGGCCGCCTCTTACTATGGAAGCAGCCGAGGACAGATACGACGTCGCCTTCGACTATGAAGTAGACCAAGTAGGGGAACCTGCGAACGACCGCCCGTCGGACGTGACGATGAACCTCAGGATAGAGGCGAGGGTTGCCGGCGATCCGAACAAAGAGGCCGTCAATGGCCGAGATGAAGTCGCTGCCAAGACGAGCCTGATGCGCTTCGTACCACTCGTAGGCCTCAAGAAGATCAAGTTCGGCCAGCGGTCGGACAACGAGGCGAAAACTCACCTCGCTTTGCCGAGGCGAGCGCGAACTTCAGGCCAAGGGTTCCCAGCGTCGGGGTGAGCCTCGAAATCCGCCAGACGCCGATCGAGTTCGGCGCGGTGCGCCTCTGGAATCGGCAAGGCAGCGACGTCGGAGTCTTCCGAAACGCTGTCCCAAAGCGCCTCGGCCAGCTCGATTCGTTCCTTGATGCTCAGACGCTTCGCTTCTTCCAATAGAGCCGCGTTCATTTGCCCATTCTAACAGCCGGCTTCATGGGCACCTAACCTAGATTGGACTGCTGAAATAATTCGGGTACCTTGCAGATAAGAACAGCATAGGCAACGGGCCCCAGCTATACCCCAGGGACGGCGTGCTCTCGGCCGGGGCTCTCACCTGGCCGGTTTCGGTTAGCCGAACAACAGGGAGGTTGGACTGCCCTTCTGGGCGGCCTAAGCGATCGGCAGCGTCCGTTCGTGCGCAGCCTAGCGCGAGTTGAGCCACCTTTCGGCCGAGTTCATTTGTCCTCCCACTGGTTGGCTCCGTGCAAAGATCGATCGGGGTTGCCAAGCCGCTGCTACGCTGCGCTGAATGCAGCTCATGATGCACAAAAGGGCCAAAAGACTGCTCCCGTATGGCTAGCCCGACCTTGGGATTCGTCCCAGGGAGTAAGTGCAAAATTCGCTCGCCAGACACTCTCTTCAGTCCTGAAACTCCCTGTAATTGCGGACTTTGAGTTTACCACCCGGTGAGCCGCCGGCTGCCGGCCCCATCATCTAGAGCCAACGGGCTCTACGAAGCCATCAGCACTGTACTCCCGGCCGGTCAAGCAGACTTTCCTATCGCCATGGACGGCAAGTTGGTGGTCTCGGGACAGTTGCGGTACCTGTTCCTGGCACTCGAGTCCGACTCGGGACTTGCAGTCAACTGACTCTGGCCGCTCGTCGGGTGCGGCTGAGCCGGGGGACGGGCGCCTCATTTCAAAAGGCGTGCCTGTCCCCGTACTCAGGCGCTCCACCAAGACGGCATCGAGACAACAGATTCAACAAGAATCAGGGAACGACTGACGACCACCCATTCGTATCGCTGCTCTCGAAACCGCCAAAGAAGATGACGGTTTCGTCGCCCTTGAAACGCGCCGCAACTGCCGGGTCAGCGTTCGTGCACTTGAAGGCGCCGGCAACGACGATCTTGTGGTCGGATTGCTGGATGAGCGCATTGCCCTGCGAGTTGTGCCCGGCGCAAAAGTTGGTGAAAGTGTAATGGTCCCAGGGGCTGGAGTTGAACCCGGTGTCGGGAGTGCCATCCGAGTTCCAGCGGACGAGAGCGAGTTGCCTGTCGCCTCCTTCATGCAGAAAGCCTGTCGCGACGATCTTGCCGTCGTGTTGGACGATGACATCGAGCGCCGACTCCTGCTCGGTATCCGAGTGCGAGAAGGTGTCCATGCCATCGCCATCAAAGGTCGTGTCGAGATGGATACCGTTGTCGTTGAAGCGGGCGATGGCGAAATCCCCGCCGTTGGTCGAGCACCGGCCGGACACCACGATCTTGCCGTCGGGCTGCAGAGCCAGACCCTCGCCGTAGGCAGCAGCCGAGAATCGTGCCACGCCCAGGGCTTGTGGGACGCCGGAGGCACTGTAGACCATCACGCCGAAGACACTCTGCCCGTCGTGATAGGCGGTACCGCCGAGAATGATCTTGCCATCCTCTCGCACAGCCACTCCGTAGGCGGAGTCGAATCCTTCATACCCGAAGTCCCAGTCAGCCATGCCGTCGGAGCTGAAGGTGGTGTCCATCGTCAGATCGGGATTGAGCCGCGCCACCGCGAAGTCGGCTCCCGAGTTGGCATAGTACGCCCTTCCGGCGACCACGATCTTCCCGTCGGGTTGCAGGGCAACGCCTTTCGCCCAGCCACCGCCGCTATAGGGAATGACCACCTTGTTGTCGTACGATCCGTCGGCATGGAAGCGCAACACGACCATGTTGAGAGAGGGACCGGACACGTAACCTCCGACCACTACGATCTTGCCGTCAGCCTGGATGACCACGTCATCGGCATAGTCATCCACCTCTGAGAAGAAGGGGAAGCTCACTATGCCGTCGCCACCGCCAAAGGCGGTGTCGAAATCACCGGTCGGCGTGATCCGGGCGACCCCGAAGTTCTGTCCGTGCGTGGCTCCGGCCCAGTCCGCCCCGGCGATCACCGACATACCGTCCGGTTGCAGAGCAATCGCCCTCGCAGCACTGTTCCCGGTCCACACAAAGATCAACCTGCCGCCGGCAGCGAAGCTCGTATCGACATCGGCGTCCCACGCACCGGCACCGCTAGCCGCCGCGAGTAACAAGCTCAACATCATGCCGATCTTCAGTGGCCTCGGGAGCGACACTTTCACAGCGGGATTACAGTCGATCATGGCGGCCTCCTCAGCAGAAAGTGATCGGTTTGACGATACGTGCCGGTATCTGACTTCTTTCCGTGAGTGTCAGTTGTCGGTTGGTTCTGCCCCAGCACCGATGGGTACCGATGAAGGGAAGTCAACCTTCTTGGTGAGGGGAAGCAAAAGGGCAAGGACTCGAACGGTCGTCATGCGGGCCTCCCAGAGGATCGTGCAGACGCAAGCACCTCTAATCACCCTAGCCTGAAAGACCCCGGAGGCATGTGATCGATTTCACAAGCGAACTCACCAGGGCATCCCGGTTGTGGTTTGTGTTGCAGCAGCCGTGGCGAGCAGCTCAGCCCCCAGACTTTCTATTCCCTGATCGCGTGAATTCGCCCATCGAGGCTAGCCACGTACACGATTCCCGCGTCGGCTGCGGGAGCCGCGAACACCCCGCCGGTGACATAGCCCTCGACCGCCTCTGGAATCATTCGCCAGCGCTCTTCACCGGTCTGTCTGTCGACGGCGAAAAATCCCGCCACGAGATCGACTCCAGGGAAGTAGTAGGGAACGGCGCTGATACTGCCAATATGGACAATTCCTCCTGCCACCGTCGGTGATGAGTGCAGATAGTCGTATGCGTACGGGGGAAGACTCTCTGGCAGCCGGCGTTCCAGCCCGGAGCTCCCGAGGTCGAGCTTCCAGCGCTCCTTGCCGCTCTCACGACCCAAGGCGTAGAGGAACCCATCGTCGCTGGCAAAGAGAATCGAGCTCCCGGCGACTGTTGCAGCAGAGCGTATCCTGCCGGCCGTCAGGTCCTGAGGTACGACGCGCCATTAACGTCGATGATGGCGCCCGTCATGAACTCGGTGCCCTCGGCGGCGAGGAAGAGCACCGCCAGCGCCACCTCCTCAGGCTTCGCCACCCTTCCGAGTGGACTCTGGGCGCGAATCTCGTCACCTCGTGGGGTATCCAGGTACCGGGCGGCCATGTCGGTGTCGACGAAGCCGGGCGCTACCACTCCCACGAAGATGTTGTGCGGCGCCAGTCGCTTGGCGAGCGACTGACTCATCGCATTGAGCCCGGCCTTGCTCGCACCGTACGCCGGCCCTTCCGGTTCGCCCCGAAAGGCGCCACGCGACGACACGTTGACGATCCGGCCCCCTCCCAGCCCGATCATGTGACGGGCCGCCAGGTAAGACAGATTGGCCGGACCGACCAGATTGGTGTCGAGCACCTTGCGCCAAGCTTCCTGCCAGCGATCGAAGTCGACCTCCTCGATGAGGTGTTCCACCCACGTTCCTGCGTTGTTGACCAGGATGTCGAGCCTTCCCAAGGACTGCGTGACTTCGTCGATCAGGCGTCGCGCCGAGTCCGGATCCGCCACATCGGCCTGGAAGCTCACGTGAGGTCCGCCGGGCAGTGAGTCGAGAGTCTCGTCCGCAGCCTGCCGGTTGTTCGGATAGCTGAGCGCGACCCGCGCGCCGCGGCCGGCGAAACCGTGTGCGATCGCCCTACCGATTCCTCGCGAACCGCCGGTCACGAGCACCTTCCTGCCAGTGAAATCCATCATCGCCCTCATCGCTTCTGTGAGTGCAGCGCTGCGGGCTGCTAGCTAGATCGACGCAGGTCTGCGCTGACGGTCGGCCCGCCTTCGGCCGTCCACCCGACGAGAATATCGCGCATAACTTCCCGCTGCACGTTGTTCTTCGGCTTCTTCAGGCCCGGGAATTCAGTGCCTCGAGAGTATTAGTCCTTGCAGCAAGCCGGGCACCGTTTCGATCATAACCAGGACGAACGATCGCGATGGGGTTCTTGGCCACCCTAACGGGGGAGATTTGGAACCCCGCTCGGCAAATACTCCGTCTCTACAAACCACTCAAATAGAGTCACTTACGGAACATAGGTGTCTGAGAAGAGCCTGCAATCGGCATGATGACAGTTGTCTGCATGGTGTCCCCAACGGGAACGCGCCGCTGGAAAACACCTATTGATCGGTGGTTTCCGGTGGACGGTCCTCGCCGTGCAGCCTGATTCAGAAGCTCAAACTGGATCCGTACTTGGGGAGAGGGTCAGGAGCGGATGTCACTTCTCGCAGTAGAAGGCTACCGAACGCCGCCTTCCCTCTTGGGTGGCCTCCGGCACAGCGCGCTCGGATGAGATTCAATGCAGGGTCGGCGCCCTGCGGAACCGTCGCCAGACCCATCTAGTCACCAGGGCGACGACTACTATCACGATCAGAATCCCCGCCAATGCCAGCTTGGCCATGGTTCCGAAACCGATCCCACTGTCGAAGTCGACCGAATTGACCGCGAAGAGAGAGTCGTCGACCTCTCCGGTGGCGAAGAACGTCGCCAGCAGGTGGCGCGTTGCTTCCGGCTGAAGGGACCAGACGTCGCCGGTGTGCCCGAACTCGCGCAGGATCACCTGGCGGCCGTTCTCTAAATGAGGCAGCAGCTCGTCCCTGGCAAACTCCGCTGGTGTCGAAAAATCGATGTTGCCACTGATGAGGAGTGTCTCGATGGCTGAGGGCTGGACTTGCCGCAGCTCTTCATCGATCAGGTTCCCAGGCCAGCCGCGAGCGCCGGCGAAGCCCAGAGTCGACACCGAGGCGCCGAGGATCGCGTCCTCCGGCATGTACTCGGCCAGGTAGTCGTGGCCGGGTTCCCAGATGTAGTCCGTGCTGGTCACTTTGGCGACCGACTCACCCCATACGGAAGGCGCCGATGCGAACATCAAGTCAGCCATCAACGAGAGGGTCGCCAGACCACTGGCGTCGCCCTCCGCGGCATCGAGCCAGGCGTCGAGAATCTTGGGCGCCGAGGTCGTATGGTAGAGCATCATGAAGGTCACCAATTCGATGTTGCCGCGCTTGATGGGGAGGAAGAGCCAGCGCTCTGGCATCGAGCGACTGACACTACGCATCGCGTTGGCAAGGCTGTTCGTGCGCCCGGAGCATTCCGCGTCCGCGGCGCACAGCGTGCTGTAGTGCTCGAGCTGTCGCTCGATCACCCAGGGGTTCCAAATGAAGTGGCCAGGCGGATTAACGCTGATCATCGCAGAGCGATGCAGGGAGCTCGGATACATCCAGCCCCAGATCATGGCCAGTCGCGTACCGTAGCTCTGGCTCAGCGTGTTGACGCTCCGGTCTCCGAAGGCGCGTCGCGCGTCTTCGAGGTCGTTGATCGTCTCGGTGACCGTGTAACCGTCGAGGTCGACTCCCTCGGCGGAGTGCCTTTGCGCACAACGGCGGTAGGCATCGGCGGAGGCATCGAACGTCTCTTGGGAGAGAAAACCCGCCGGGGGATTCGACAGCAGCTCGGCGTACTCTGGACACTCCAGCCGGACCGGTCCGTCGACGCCGCGATAGCCCACCATGACAAGGTCGTGTCGATCGATCAGACCCTGAAGCCTCGAGAACCCGATGTTCGTTTGGCCGGGTCCTCCGGCCAGGTAGTAGATCGGCTGGAGACCAACCTCATCGAGTGCTTCGACCCGGGTGACCGGTAGGTGAATCAAGCGAGCATCCGGTTCGGATCGATTCTCCGGCACCGTCAGCCAGCCGCACCGCGCGTTGTAGTCGACATCGCGAGCCGTGTAGGTGCAGGGCTCGAGAGAGAGATCGCCAGAGGATGCGTTTGATGGAGTAGCGGGTTCGGTAGCCTCTGGAGCCGAGCTACAGCCGGCCAACAGGGCCACGATCAAAATCGTGGTGGGGGATGTGCCGGGCTTCATGACCGAACTCTGCGTGGATCGTCACCGAGCTTAACAGGCACCGTGGCGGTGTCGATGAGCCCCCACCGCCAGCGCGGTATCGGTTCGACCCGCATGGGTGTATGTACCACCAACCATGTCAGGAATTTGATCTCGGCGGCCTGCTACGGAAATTGGTGTCCCCAAGGGGACTTGTGTTTTTGTACCAGGTTGAGATTCGAGGGGAGACGCGGCAGGCGGCTTGATCCAGGCCCACTGCCCAAGAGAGCACCTCGACAGATAGAAGCATCTCTCTTTGATCGGCCAGACCCTGCGCTGTGAACCCCTGAAAACCCTTCTCAACCCCGACGAGATGGCATGACTGTTCGAGGCTGCGGGCTTCTGCGTCACGGAAGATCTCTCGGCCGCCGAGAAGAGACTCCGTTACCTCGATAAACACCCGAATTTCGACACTCAATTGGCCGAGCCCACCCTTCCAGAGGCTAGACTCCGATGAGATATGAAGGTACGACGACCGCGTACCGGCGGCTCCTTGAGGCTCGGGGTCTGGAAGCAGCTCGCGCTGAAGGCTCTCGGCCTCGCCGGACTCCTTCTGGTCGGCGCGGCTCTCCTCTTTTCCGGCTCGGACGTGACCTGCGCCGAGGGGAGCTCCGGCGAAGGGCTCGAGCTGCGCTGTGACTTCGCCGTCGCCGCAACGCCGGAGGCCGTGTGGAATGCGTTCACCCGTACCGGCGAGCCCCGCGCCTACTATTTCGATGCCGTGCTCCAGGCGGAGCTCACGCCGGGCGGCCGCTGGCGCTTCGTGACCGACGACCTCGAGCGCCTACTGGCCAGCGGCGAGGTCCTGGTCGTGGACCCTCCCTACCGCTTCGAGCAGAGCTTCGAGGCGGCGGACCTGGACGATCCGCCGAGCCGCATCACCGTCGAGCTGCGGGAAACAGCGGCCGATACGAGGATCACCCTGGTCCACGACCGCTTCCCACACGAGACCGCAACGTTTCGCCGGTTCCGCCGTGCCCACCCTCTCGCTCTCTCCGCGCTGAAGGCGCAACTCGAGACCGGCGACCTGCCGGTCCGAGCCCGCATCTACACCGCCATCTTCAAGCCCGGCATGAAGCTCTTCACCATCCGCGCCGAGCCCTGGCACCAGAGCCCTACTTCTCCTAAATCGATACCGCTGTCCAATCCAGAATCGGCGTACTAAGTAAGGACAACGAGTACGAAATCTCTACCGGTTGTCTGATCTCGAACAGCTAGCTGCCCTTCCGCAAAGAACAAGGCAGATGGTGTCCCCAAGGGGATTCGAACCCGTGTTGCCAGCTTCAAAGGTTGCAAGATCCCTGAAGAGCAGACAACACGATCCCAGAAGCCGGGACCCTTGATGGAGATGTCTGGGATGGTGGGCGAAGGGTGAGCACAGAGAACGGCGGCGGGCCCTATCGAGCTGCCGTCATTTTCCTATCCAACTGAGAACAACGGTCCAATTCTGGTGGAACCGAGGGGGAGCCAACCTCTGACCTCTTGCATGCCATTTCGCGGTAAGGCTTGCGCAGTGAGGTGCGGGGAGATGGTGTGAGGTAAGCCGAGTAAGGGAAAATCGGCGATTTCGGAGAATTCGCTATTTCGCTGAGTTCCCCTCAGATCGGAGAGTTTGGCTGAGTTGGTGAGCTAACGGTGAGCGGAATCCGCCCAGTCGCCCACCAACTCGTTCTCAGCTGGGGGGGCCCTAGCCCAACTGTAGTCGCATCCACTCAGTCGACTCGGCCTTGTCGGCCTCACCACTCGCAACCCGCATCGTCATCTCCTCCAGCGCCTCGGGAGGAGGAAGCAACTCGACGCCGTTGTTGCTCGAGAAGACCAGCGCGGTCAGCACCGCTGCCCTCCTGTTACCGTCGTGGAAGGCGTAGTTCTGGGCGATGTGAAACAAGTAGGCAGAGGCCATAGCCGCCAGGTCCGGATGGAGGTACTCGCCCTCGAACCGCTGCTGCGGCATGAGCACCGCCGACTCGAGAAGGCCTGCATCCCGCAGACCCGCGAGCCCTCCCTCGTTGGCGATGGTGTTCTGATGAATGGCAAGGACGTCGTCGACACTGAAGAATCGGATCGCAGCCAAACGTCACTCCGCCAGGCGTTGCAGCATCCCTCCATACCGAGGCCGGAGCTTTTCCAGAGCCTCGGTGATCTCTCGTTTTCCGACACCGACGCTGACCGGCGTGACGATCATAGAGTTACCACTGACGGTGATCTGGAGCGGTGTATCGCCCTCGATTCCAAGGGCTTACATAAGCGCTTTGTCGATCACCAGGGCCTGGCTGTTGCCGTGTTCTTTAAGAGTCTTGACCATGCCGCCTCCTGCTATAACAAAGTCACAACATCGTTCCCGCCAGGTCAAACCCGGGATCACGCGGCGGACCTCACAGCCCCTCCCCGCCCAGCCTTCGCGGCCCGAGCGGGCGCCTTGCTGGTAGCCGGGATCCCTAGGGCGACAGGGGTCGGAATGCGAGTCCCGTGCCGTCGACGCCCGCGTATACGCGATCGAGCGCCAGCGAGACCTGGCCGTTCTCGTAGCCGATTCGGTAGATCTCGAGATCGCCGTTCGACCGCACGACGGCGGTCAGCAGGAGCTGGGCCGACATCGCGACGCTTCTCGGCTTTGCGGCGTTCGGGGCACCCTCGGCAAAACCAGCGTCGGTGGCGACGCCCGCCCGCATGTCGGTCCCGGTGACGTAGGCGGCGCCGCTAAGGACCGGGTTCGGGAACGCCGCCATAACCATGCCTCCCTGAGGGCTGAATCCCTGGTTGAGGATTCCCGCGCTGTCGACTGTCATCAGGCCATCGTCGGTCAACAGTCCGATCCGGCCACCGCCTATGTTCAGGTAGCCGACCTGGTGGATCGCCCGGGTGCCGGTCAGCGTCCAGTTCCAGGCCGGATCGTGGATCGCCACCAGGCCTCCCGCGTCCACCGTCCACTCCTGAAGATAAAGCCGACGCTCGGTCGGTGAAACGCCTATAGAGGTCGCCATGAAAGCGGCGGCCAGCTTGGCGCCGTCCGCCGACCAGGCGATCTGCGGAGGTGGCACCGACCAGCCAACACCCATGATGACCTCGGGCATGCCGAGCTCGTCGGTCTCGAGCGTTACCCCTGCCTCCTGCAACCACACCTGGACGCGGAACGGGCCGTTGGTGGCGAGATTCGGCTGCGGCTCGACGAAAGCAATGTCGCGGTTGTCCGTGGGTCGGAATGCGACCGACGTGTAAGTGCCCGGGAACGCGATCGGCGCCGAGCCGTCCTCGGCGTCGACGACGAGCACGCTACCGTCCTGGACCACGGCCAGGCGCTCGCCCTGCACGTCGTAGGTCAGGCGCTCGGGCGTATCGAGACCGGAGAGCACGAAGTGCGGCAGGTCGTCCTCGAGACGCGCCACGTGCACCTCGTCGCCGTCCGCGTAGGCCAGCTGGTGGAGGCTCTCGGGCAACACGTCGACACAGGGTTCGTCGGACACTTCGAAGGTCTCGGTGATGGAGGCCTCGCAGCCGTTGACGCTGCGAGCTTCGATCACGACCGCGTGCTGACCGGCCGCGACGCTTGCCAGCGGGTAGGCGAGCGGGCCCGGATCGGGACCGCAGCCGATGCAGAGATACTGCGGTTCTCCGCCGTCGAGCGCCACCCGGACGTAGTCGACGTCCGCGCCGCCCGAATCGATGACCACCCCGAGCTCGAGATTGCTGCCGCTGTCAGGGCAGAAAGGCAGCCCGGGCTCGAGAGCGATGACCAGGGGTGTCGCTTGCCCGTCCGCACCCTCCAGGAACAAGCAGGCCCGCTCCACGTCACCGCAGCCGAGTCCTGCCCCGTGCGGCAGAACGAGATCGGGCAGATCGAGCTCCTGGCCGGCGGTCGATCCGGCCGCCCGCAGCTCCACGCTCGGCTCGACGCTGTACGCGATGCCCTCCGGGACCGTGGCATAGACCAACGCCTGCGACCCCGCACCGTCCCCGGGGTCTCCCGCGGGCAGCCCGCGCGCATTGGCGCCGACGGTGTAGTTGGCGTTCGGAACCGCCGTCTCGGCGTCGATGGCGAGGTCACCCGACAGCGCGATCCTGGGCGCCCAGATCACGCCGGTGGCGGGATCGGTGATCACCTGCAGCTCCACCTGTCCGAAGCAGTAGGTCTGCGGCGGGATGAAGTTCGTCTCCCCGCCCGGCTCGAACAGGTAGTGCAGGTCGACACCGGGATACACTCGGACATTCTGTACGTTCTCGTCGTCGCCGTGCCCGAGGCGCAGCACGTAGCGGCTGAAGTCCCAGGCGGTGGGTTTGGCCTCGCTGCCGGCGAGGTCGGCGCCGACGTCGCTTGGTCCGACCAGATAGGTGCGGTAGTCCATCTCGGCGACCGTCTCCGCGGCGTCGTACATGCCGACAAGACGTCCGGCCGTGTAGCCTTCGATGCCGCTGGCGCCGTCGCCGACGGGCACGACGTCGGCGTCGCCGCGCATCTCGGCGCGGCTCGTGCGGCTGTTGCGATTAGATCCCCCGTTGAGCGAAGTGAAGGGCTCGACTTCGAGCTCGTCCAGCGCCGTCGTGCCCAGGTCGATCAGGGTCACGTGACCTTCGAGCGGTTGCGGATCAGCGACGAAGAACGCGTCGAGGTCGGTCTCGACCCCGGGGCTGACCACGGCCGGTCCGTTACCGCCCGACTTCGAGGGAAAGCGGACCCAGGCATCGCCGTCGTCCACGATCCCCGTCGCGATGACCTTGTAGGCGCCCTCGTGGACATCCTCGAGGGTCCAGTACGAGGTCGGGTCGTCTCGGACGGGGCTCTGGCCCGGGCCGAAAAGCGGCGGGTTCGTGACGTAGGGCGTGTCGATGGCCTCGACGTCGGCAGCCGTTGCCGTAAGGCCAGCCAGGTCGAACATGCCCTTGATCGTGCCGGCCGGTCGATCCACAGGCACGTCGGCGTCGATAGGAATGGCGGCACCGCACCCGGCGGTCACCGTCAGCGGCACCGGGTCGGCAAAGAGAGCCATACCGGTCTCTGGGTCGATGTCGAAGCCCTCCTCGCCGTCCACCAGCTGGGTAGTGCAGCCGACGTAGACCTCCAGGGCGGCGTCGGCCCGCACCAGGACTGGAATCACAACGCCCGGTCCGGTTAGTTGCGCCAGTAGCGCCAAGGTAGGCGCCGAAGTCGCCTGAGGGCTGAAGATGCCGGTACCTGGAACGTCCTCCGCACGCACGTCGATGGCGCAGCCGGCCGGATCCACCAGCGCCGCGAGGTCGGCGGCGGCGCCGGTCAGGCGAACCGTCACGTTCAGCAGCGCCGCGCACTCGCTCGCGTCGCAGGTCGTGCCGGCCGGATCGTCGGCAACCGGCTCGACGCCCGGGCAGAGGCTGGCCGCCGGAGCCGTGCCCTGCCGCGACCCGTGGCGATAGGAAGCGCTGTCGCTGAAATCGACCCGATCGACCTCCATGAGAAAGTCGGTGCCCCCCGCCTCCACTGGCGGATCGGCGCTGTAGCTCGCCAGCCGATAGACGTCGGGTGCCGGGGTCAGATTCTCGACCGCATAGCTCGTGCTCACCGCGGCCGAGAACTCGCCCACCCTAAAGCAAGATACGGCGTCGTCGGACCCGGCGACGACCGCATTGCCCGCCAGGTAGGCCGCCACCGGCGCGCTGACCGAGTGAAACTCGATCGCTCCGTGGAGACTGCCCAGGGTAATGGGTTGAGCCAGCGCCGCTGGCGCGACGACGGCCACAGTCAACAGCAAAGACGCCACTACAAGTGGATACGAGCTTCCCCTCATGAGCACACCTCCCAGACCTGTTCGACTTCTTCAGTAAGAGTGCGGCGATGCTATCGCATCCGGCCGGTGGACTTCTAGGATCAGGGTCGCGGCTCGGGTCCGTCGTCGCCCTGGTGTTCCCCGCCGGCACCAGAAGCGATCGAGTGGCCCCCGGGGGCCACTCGAAGAGAAACGCCCGTTATGGACGGTTTCCCAACATAATGGGTGGTACATACAAATGGGGCGGGTCAGGGTGGGGAGTCAGACGCTTGACTACCAGAGCTCAACTTGCCCGTGTAACATTTCGCTGCCTCTCAAGATCAAGAAATAATAACGAACCGAACTTTCGACCACCGCTATGCTGGCTCCGTGAATGGTTACGGCTCGGATCTAGCCTTTATCTCGCCAAGGGGCCCTTCCAAATCGGTGCGAGAAGATTAGGCGCTCCAACCGGGCGTTGTCCGGGCGGGAGATACGCCCATTTCATGGCACCCACCCCGTCGGGTGGCGCGCTCGCGGTCCCCTGGGTGTATCAAGGGAGTCACCACGACAAAGGTAGAGCTGGCGAAAGCCAGCGGCGCAAAGCCACGGACCCTCGTCTATTTCGAGACAAGGCCAGCCGGGCTGCCGCAGGAAACCGTGTCGGAGGAATAGAACGGAGGTAGCTCATGACACAGCAGTCATTGATCTTTTCACTACTCGTACGGGTTGGTGCGGCGGGGGTCCTCGGGGCGACGGCTCCCGTAGCCGTCTCGCCGGGGCAGAGGGGTTCCTCTCGTGACGAGGGGGGAGGCCGATCCATGACGGCGCGATGGCTGCTCGTTCTCGCACTCACGCTCCTGGTGCCGGGCCTGGCTCGGGCGCAGACCGGAGCCGCTCCAGATCCTGGGAGAGAAACCAAGCTCCTGGCGAGTGACGGGGCGGCCGACGACCGCTTTGGCCATTCCGTCTCGCTCTCCGGGGATACCGCCCTGGTCGGGGCTCGCTACGATGACGACAACGGGATGCAGCTCGGGCTCGGCGTACGTCTTCGTGCGCAGCGGTGGCGTCTGGACCGAGCAGGCCAAGCTCCTGGCGAGTGACGGGGCGGCCGGCGACTACTTTGGCGACTCCGTCTCGCTCTCCGGGGATACCGCCCTGGTCGGGGCTTCCGGGATGACGACAACGGGATCAGTCTCGGGCTCGGCGTACGTCTTCGTGCGCAGCGGTGGCGTCTGGACCGAGCAGGCCAAGCTCCTGGCGAGTGACGGGGCGGCCGGCGACTAGTTTGGCGTCTCCGTCTCGCTCTCCGGGGATACCGCCCTGGTCGGGGCTCGCTGGGATGACGACAACGGGACTGACTCGGGTTCGGCGTACGTCTTCGTGCGCAGCGGTGGCGTCTGGACCGAGCAGGCCAAGCTCCTGGCGAGTGACGGGGCGGCCGACGACGACTTTGGCAGCTCCGTCTCGCTCTCCGGGGATACCGCCCTGGTCGGGGCTCACTGCGATGACGACAACGGGACAGCTCGGGCTCGGCGTACGTCTTCGTGCGCAGCGGTGGCGTCTGGACCGAGCAGGCCAAGCTCCTGGCGAGTGACGGGGCGGCCCAGGACTACTTTGGCGGCTCCGTCTCGCTCTCCGGGGATACCGCCCTGGTCGGGGCTTACGGCGATGACGACAACGGGATCGGATTCGGGCTCGGCGTACGTCTTCGTGCGCAGCGGTGGCGTCTGGACCGAGCAGGCCAAGCTCCTGGCGAGTGACGGGGCGGCCGACGACCACTTTGGCGTGCTCCGTCTCGCTCTCCGGGGATACCGCCCTGGTCGGGGCTTACGCGGATGACGACAACGGTGATCGTTCGGGCTCGGCGTACGTCTTCGTGCGCAGCGGTGGCGTCTGGACCGAGCAGGCCAAGCTCCTGGCGAGTGACGGGGCGGCCGACGACTACTTTGGCGGCTCCGTCTCGCTCTCCGGGGATACCGCCCTGGTCGGGGCTCGACGGGATGACGACAACGGGATCAGATTCGGGCTCGGCCTACGTCTTCGTGCGCAGCGGTGGCGTCTGGACCGAGCAGGCCAAGCTCCTGGCGAGTGACGGGGTGAGACATCCCCCGAAAGTTTGACCGGGAATCTGCGAGCAGACGTTCTACCTATGGAAGAAGAAATATGGCGGTCTGGAGGCTAGTGAGCTCTTCAGCCCGACACGCCCATCGTGAGGGGTTCGAGAAGTGGCGGCAGGAATCCACGACCCAAGAGATCGACACCTGTTCAAGAGCTCGAGATCAAACCGTCTGTGACCCGAGCGTTACCCAAATCCAGAAATCGACCCTGGCCTCAAAAAGCGCCAGAGTCGAAGGCGTCAATGGATTACTGGATTCTTTATGGTGGAGCCGGACGGGATCGAACCGACGACCTCTTGAATGCCATTCAAGCGCTCTCCCAACTGAGCTACGGCCCCACGAATGGCGAGGGCTAAGGAATATAGCGATGGGGGTCGGGAGTGTCAACCAAACATGCAGGATGGTCCACGAGGAATCCGTCTCCTGCCGCACGGGGATGTAATGGAACGAAAGTGCTACAATGTGCGTCATCATGAGCGATTCCAAGGTGGGGGTGAGAGAGCTACGGCAAAACTTGAGTGTCTATCTGCGTCGCGTCAAGGCTGGTGAGGCCCTCGAGGTCACCGACCGGGGCCACGTCGTGGCCCTCCTTGTTCCCCTACCCGATCCCGACTCACCACTCCAGCGCCTCATCGCCAGCGGCAAAGCGACCCGACCCGTTGGGAGCCTCGCCGAGCTGCAGCCTGCCGATGGGGAGCCCTCCTCCAGCCTGAGTGATGCTCTGCAGGATCAACGAGAGGAACGGAGCTGACCGGAATGGCCGCGCCCGGGATTCTCTATCTCGACTCCTCCGCCATCGTGAAGCTTGTTGCTTCAGAACAGGAGTCCGTAGCCCTGCACGAGTTTCTGAGCTCTGGCGGCCCAGCGGTCGCAAGTGCGCTGGCAAAGGTAGAAGTGCATCGAGCGGTGAATCGGCTGAAGCCTCACCGGACCTGCAACAGAGATGACGTGACGTTACTGAGTCGCATCGCGCTGATCAAGGTCGACGATGCGATCTTGCAGAGAGCGGCGCAACTCGGGCCAACGAGCTTGCGATCCCTCGACGCCATCCATCTGGCCACAGCCTTGTCTGTGCGACAGCATCTCGAGGCGTTCGTGGTCTACGATCGAAAGTTGGCGGAGGCTGCGGAGCAACTTGGCCTGGCGGTAGCCGCACCAAAGTGACGGCCGGCACAGAGGTCCCACCCCGGCCGACACAGAGGTCCCACCCCCGGCCGGCACGGAGGCCGGCCGCTTCAATCGCGAGGCACGTGCGACGACGGCCGGCACAGAGGTCCCACCCCGGCCGGCACGGAGGCCGGCCGCTTCGATCGCGAGGCACGTGCGACGACGGCCGGCACAGAGGTTCCACCCGGGGCACAGAGGACGGCCGGCACAGGGGCCGGCCGCTTCAAGGGCGGGGACGAGCCCCGCCCCTACATCAGGAGGCCGGCCACTACAAAGATCCGATCAGCGTCAGATGTTGGTCTTCGGCGCCCACCACCGCAGACAGGGGTACACCTCTGTCAAAGGTCGCGAGACGTCCTCTCTTCTCCACCGCCAACGCCAAGAGATAGATGTCAGTCAGCTTGCGGTGGCTCCCGAGGCTGACGGGTCGGAAGCGGTTGCTTTCACAAAGTGAGAAAGAGTCTGGCCAGAAATCGTGATGTCCGCTTCGGCGGAAACTCCGAAGTCGGTCCACTGCGTCGCGAACGGTCGTCTGTCGCCCCGGATACTTGGGATTCGACAGCACACGGACCAGTCCGTTCTCGGTGATCGGGCATGTGGCCCAACCTGAATGGCGCTCTACCTCGAACCAGCGGTGAGCGGCCTCATGATGCGTGTGGTTGGGATCGAACAAAGCCACCAGCACGTTGACGTCGAGAAGCGCAATCATCGAGATTCTCAGTCCTCGTCCAGAAGACGGTTGACGGCTTCGAGAGTCACTGGTCCCACACCTACCCCGGCTGGTAGAAGCGGAACTCCATTGCGCACCTCAGGCTGATCCTCCCTGGGTTGGAGTCCCCTCCGGGCCAGCTCAGAGAGGACTTTGCCGGCGGTTGACTTGCGTGTGGCTGCAAGTTCCTTGGCTGCCTGGAGGACATCTTCGTCTATGTCCAAGGTGGTTCTCATTCCCTCACTATAGCGCATCACGCATCAGATGACTGTACATCAACATGATTAGTCTACCTTCATACTTTGAGTCTCGCCAAAGAAGAGATCCGTTACCGAGTAGGCCGCCGACTTCGCCAACCGCAGAACGGCCGGCACGGAGGCACGGCCGCTTCAACCGCGATGCCCAGGCGACGACGGCCGGCACAGAGGCACGGCCGCTTCAACCGCGATGCCCAGGCGACGACGGCCGGCACAGAGGCACGGCCGCTTCAACCGCGATGCCCAGGCGACGACGGCCGGCACAGAGGCACGGCCGCTTCAACCGCGATGCCCAGGCGACGACGGCCGGCACGGAGGCACGGCCGCTTCAACCGCGATGCCCAGGCGACGACGGCCGGCACGGAGGCACGGCCGTTTCAAGGGCGGGCACAAGCCCCGCCCCTAGGCCACGAAGAGGCCAACGGTACCGAAGCCGGCACAGAGGCCCCCACCCGAGGCCGCCACAGAGGCGCGGCAGTCTCAAGGGCGGGGACGAGCCCCGCCCCTACATCACTCCCCATGCGCCAACTAGGATGCGTGATACTTCCGTGAGGGATGCTGGCTATCATTGGCTCCAGTCATGACGAGACGAGTGCTCATAGTCGAAGACGACCGGGACATCTCGCATCTGGTGGGTCTGCATCTCAAAGACATCAACTGCGATGTCGAGGCGGTGACCGATGGATTGTCCGGACTGGAGAGGGCCCGGGACGGAGGGCCATGATCTGATCATCCTCGACATCATGTTGCCCGGCATCGACGGCCTGGAGATCTGCCGGCGGGTGAGGGCACGTTCCGACTACACCCCGATTCTCATGTTGACCGCGCGGAGCTCAGAAGTGGACCGTGTTCTCGGTCTCGAGCTCGGTGCGGACGACTATTTGACCAAGCCCTTCAGTATTCTCGAGCTGGTGGCCCGGGTGAAGGCCCTCTTCCGCCGCATGGAAGCTCTGCAATCAACCGATGCAGACAGCGGCCAGGCACCGATTCATTTCTCTGAGCTCTCGATCGAGCCTGACAAGAGATCGGTCCTGGTGCGGGGAGAGCCCATCACTCTGACCGCCAAGGAATTCGACCTGCTCCTGCACTTCGCCCGTCAGCCGGGTCGCGTGTTCACCCGGGGCCAGCTCCTGGACAGCGTCTGGGGGTATGGGCACGAAGGCTACGAGCACACTGTCAATTCGCACATCAACCGACTGCGCTCCAAGATCGAAGAAGATCCCGCGGCTCCAAGGTACATCCTCACCGTCTGGGGTGTCGGCTATCGATTTGCCGAAGCCGAAGTAGAACAGAAGGCGTAGCGCATGTTGAAGACACTCTACGGCCGTCTCACTCTCGTTCTCCTGGCGATTCTCGTTCTCGTCGGTGGGCTGTTCTTCTTTGCGGGCCTGGTGTCGGTTCGCAACTTTCTCGACGAGGTGCACCAGAAGCTCAACCGTGAGTTGGCAGCGCACCTGGTGGCCGATTCGTTACCCATGGAAAACGGCGAGATCCGTCATGAGGAGCTCGAGCACATCTTCCACGTCTTGATGGTCATCAACCCGAGCATCGAGGTCTATTTGCTGGACCCCGCCGGCGAGATCCTCTCCTACTCGGCCCCAAAAGGCATCGTGGTTCGGGATCGAGTCGAGCTCACTCCGGTGCACGAGTTCCTGGAAGCCGGCTCACGCTTACCCGTTCTCGGTGACGATCCCCGGGATCCGCGAGGGCAGCAAGGTCTTCTCCGCCGCACCCATCGGCTCCCCTGCCGACCCGGATGGCTACCTCTATGTGGTCTTGGCCGGACAGCAGTGGGACTCGGCGGTGGCCATGCTCCAGGGCAGCTACATGCTGCGACTCGGCGCCGCCGCGGTCGTCCACCGGACTGCTCGTGGCATTGCTCATCGGACTCCTGACCTTCGCCTGGATCACTCGTCGCGCCAGACGTTTGGAGCAGGCAATGTCCCGCTTTCGACGAAAGCGAATTTCGAGAACACCCATCCGGTCACTCGCCGAGACGACCCGCCCAAGGATGAGATCGATCGACTGGCCTACACCTTCGACGCCATGGCCGAGCGCCTCGTCGCGCAGCTTGACGAATTCGACAAGACCGATCAATTGCGCCGCGAATTGGTCGCCAACATCTCGCACGACCTCCGAACACCGTTGACCTCTCTGCGAGGCTTTCTCGAGACCCTCGACCTCAAGGGTCCAACCCTGACCCCCGAAGATCGCAAAGAGCTACCTCGAGGGCGCCATCCGCCAAGCGGATCGTCTCAACCATCTGGTCGCCGACCTCTTCGAGCTGGCACGTCTCGAATCCGGGACTCAGGAAATGGAGGTCGAGTCCCTGGCTCTGGCCGAGCTCGCCCAAGACGCGGTGCAGCAGTTCCAGCTGCAGGCGGACGAACGCGGGGTGAGTCTCGAGGTCCACATCCCTTCGGGTCCGGCAGTCGTCGAAGGCGACATGAGCCTGCTGGCCCGGGTGTTGGACAATCTTCTCGAGAACGGATTGCGTCATACCTCGACGGGGGGCCAGGTCACCTTGGGACTGCGGGAGTCCCCGCAATGGATCAGCGTCGAGGTCTCCGATACAGGGTGCGGTATCTCCCCGCAGGATCTGCCGCACGTCTTCGATCGATTCTTCCAGGAAAAGGAAAGAGACCCGGCGGACGAGCACCATGCCGGACTTGGCTTGGCCATCTCCAAACGTATCGTCGAGCTACACGGTGGCACGATCCAGGTCGATAGCCAGCTCGAGAAAGGTACGACGTTCTCCGTCACGCTGCCCGCTCGAGACAGCGCAATGTGATCAAAATGTGATCTTTCCGCGAGGTCCTCGTGACCTCTTGTCGTCATCCTCCTTTCAGTGACGACCCGAACCACAAACCATCCAAAAGGAGGATGCCTATGAAGCTCAATCGATCACAGATCTCTCTGACAGCGGTAGCCGCGCTGATGTGCCTGGTGGCCCTGCCCACTCTCGGCACAGGAACCGGATAGTGGCAACCAGCTCTATGAGGTCACCGTCATCAATCTGACCGCTGGCCAGATCATCTCGCCACCGATCGTCTACTCCCATCGCGGCCGATTCGAGCTGTTCACACCCGGCGAGGCTGCCATCCCCGAGCTGGCAAGCCTGGCGGAAGATGCCGCCGGTGACGACCTGGTGGCCCTTCTCACCGCCGAACCCCTGGTTGCTGACGTTGCCGTCGCCGGCGATGGCGTCATCCCTGGGGACTCCATGACCGTGGAGATCGAGGTCCCCTACGGGTACCGCTATGTCAGTGCCTTGGGGATGCTCGTGACGACCAACGATGCCTTCATGGCCGCCACCTCCAAAGTGCCCGCCAACGGCAGGGCCTTCTACGGCCTGGCTTGGGACGCCGGTAGCGAAGCCAACACCCAGGACTGCGATCACATTCCTGGCCCGCCCTGCGGCAGCGGCGGAATCCGCGTCGAAGACGGAGCGGAGGGTTTCGTCTACATCCACACCGGTATCCAGGCCCGAGGCGACCTGGATCCAGCGATGCACGACTGGCGCAATCCGGTCGCCAAGATCGAGATCAGGCGAGTCAGCCACTAGAAGCAGGCCTGACACTTCAAGGGAACAGGCGCGGCGCATTCCCCAATCCCGCCAAACCGCTTGCGCCTGTTCCCCATTCCCTACGACCCGCCGCAACACGGCCGGCACAGAGGCCGGCCGCTTCGAATGCGGTCGGTCACATGTAGCCTCGGCGCCTCTGAGCCCGAGGTCTGCCGGCCGCTTCGAATGCGGTCGGTCACATGTAGCCTCGGCGCCTCTGAGCCCGAGGTCTGCCGGCCGCTTCGAATGCGGTCGGTCACATGTAGCCTCGGCGCCTCTGAGCCCGAGGTCTGCCGGCCGCTTCGAATGCGGTCGGTCACATGTAGCCTCGGCGCCTCTGAGCCCGAGGTCTGCCGGCCGCTACAAAGTCTCAACTCAGGGCTGAAACCACGCGGAGGAGTCGCCACTCTCGAAGCCATCTGCAAAGAGCAGGGACGACTCGACCACGCCCGCGCGACGATAGCTTCCCCTGCCGGTTCTCCAGAGGATCCTGGCTGATTCGGTTCCAGGAAGATCGTAGGCAAGGACGCCCGAATGGGCTGTCTGGATCACGATCTCGAGATCCGGATCGCCGTCGATGTCGTCCAGGGTTGGAGCCGCCATGGCGCCGTTCCAATCGGGACTGCCAAAGGCGTCGGGCAGCGGGACCTCGTGGATGGGAGCTCCATCGTGGCTCAGGATGTGCAGCCAGCCGGTCTCGAAGCTGCCCTTCTCCACCCATGAGGTAAAGAGCACCTCCGCCAGGCCATTGCCATCCAGATCGGCAACCACCGGTTCCGAGGCGAATCGAAAGAGACCTTCAGTGGAGTCATAGACCGAATAGGGCCAATTCCCGTGTTCGGTCTTGTCGAGCCAGAACGCGTGCAGGCGACCGTCATAGGAAGGAAAGAGAATCTCTTTCTCACCGTCACCGTCCAGGTCCACCACTACAGGATTGGGGTGCTCGCTTTCAATGATGTTGTAGTCCTCGACCAGGGGACTGCCGGTATCGATGGGGACCGTCGTCCAATCGAACCCAGAGCTCGTGAATCTCGAGCGATCGCTGTTGAAGATGAAGACCCCGCTATAGAGGCTCGCATACGGGCTCGCTGCGCAGTCGTAGGTGTTGCCGGCGGCGACGATTTCCAAGGTGCCGTCACCGTCCACATCCGCGATGCTCGCCGGTCCATGGGCGAAGTTGGTGCGGTTGCGCTCTTGCCGGCCGTCGGCTTGACTACAGGTCCCCCACCCGCGCTGTTCGATGACGGGACTTTCCCAGACACCGACCTCACCCCACACCTTGTCGCCATAGTCGGCGTGCGTGGGAAGCGGTACCCCGTTGTCCTCGTAAGCGCAGATGTAGTGCACATCGGAAGGCACGACGATCTCGCTGTTGCCGTCCATCTGCAGATCGGCGATCGCAGCGTTGTCGTTGTACACGCCCCAGGCGTAGCCCGAGCCCCCTCCGACCCGAGGCCAGCCCGGCCGCAGCGAACCGTCATGTTCCAGGACCCAGGTATTGGTCTTCGATCCCACTGCGGCAGTGACAACGACCTCGAAAGTGCCGTCAGAGTCGAGATCGCCAACGGCCAATCCCCTCAGCTCACTCGTGATCGGTCGTTTTGGCCAGCCCGTCTCGAAGAATCCGTTGTGGTTGTAGACAGATGCCCAGCCACCGCTGTGAGCCGTCACGATCTCGGGCAGACTGTCACCATCGACATCGGCGATCACGATTCCCGGCCATGTGCGGCCTTCGCTATCGGCACCCGGTTCCGAGCGATCGTGTCCCGAGGCCACCCGCCACTGCAGTGCCCCCGTCGCCCCATTCAAGACCACAATGGAGTAGGCCGAAGCAATGACCTCGGGCGCCCCGTCGCCATCCAGGTCAGCGACCGCAGGGGACGAATACCAACCGGTCTCACACCACGAGTTGTAGCACCCGGCGCTCTCCCATTTGAGAACCGGTTCTCCGATCGCCGTGACCTCGGCCCGAACAGGCCTCTGAACCGCGAGAGCCAAGATCAGCGCCAACCCTGCTCGACGGTTGGGCTTCGACATTTTCCGCAATACCTTCCTGCTGACATGAGACCGCGGGGTGTCTCTGGCAACTATGACGGAATTCACAGAGGCCCACCACCCGAGGCCGGCGTGGAAGCCGGCCACTACAGCTATTGTCAGGAGGGGGGCCTAATCGCCGGCGCGAAGATACATGCTGTCGATGAGGACCTGGGAGTTTGAGCTGAGGGTCAACGGATGAGAGCCGCTCGTGGCCCACTGGAATTGCGTCGTCAGACGGATTAGATAGTCGTCAGGTTGGGAGGGACGAAGGAGCAGTTCCAAACCGACGAGTTCGAACTCGACATCCGGGGGTGGATCGAAGCGGAGATTGGCCAGCCGACTGCCGATCTCCACTCCCACCACAGGAACCATCAGCTGTCGAGCTGCTCCGTCCAGCCGGGTCGCCAGCAGAGGCATCTTGAGACTGTTCCGTTCCTTGAACGACTTGCCTGGTCCGGCGAGAAAGATCTGGGCCTGGCCATTCTTCGTGGCGCGGTACCGGATCCTGATCCACTGCTCTGTCTTGGCCTCGATCGTCGGTACCCGCGAAAGATCCACAAACTTGTGCAGCCAGGGATCCTTGCCCGTCGATTGGAAGACCGACCTCTCCGAGAAGCGCGCCACCCGGTGCATCTTGTGCTTCTTCGGATCCTCTCGCAGCTCCAACTCGATCGTTTCCTCGTCGCCAAGACTCTGTGTCGCCCGGGGTGCCAGCCGGATCTCGAAGGAGCTCTGAGGCTCCGGTCCGTAGCTGACGGTCAAAGCCGACTCGCGCCCGGACAGCGGCCAGGCCCGCACATGAAGATAGGTGGCCATCGGAAAAGTAGCGCCAGGTGTCCACGGGAGACGCAGCGGTGCTTCGGCGCGCACGACCAATGGCTGTTCGAGAACCGCGGCCAGTACATCGGTCTTGCTGATGGCTTCCCAAGGATCGTCGCTTGCCCACCGATGGGGCAGATTGCCCAGGAGGAACTTCTGCTGGATCGACTTCGAGCTGATCGTCTTTGCTGGCGGCTCCGGCTTGCCCCGTTTGACCCCGCGTTCCCTCCACACCTCCCAACCCGCGACCCGCGCATAGGGAAGATAGTTCGCGTACACGAACTCGGCGATGCGATAGGAGATGGCCTCGGTGGGTGGAACCGGGGGAGACTGTTTCAGTCGAGGCGGAGACCGAAAGACGACCAGGGGTAGGTTCCCGGCCCGACGATGATCCTGCAGGACGGCGATCTGTGATCGCTGCAGCGATTCAGAGGTCGTGCGAAAGTCTGAAATCGTCCGCAATGGAAACCGCTTGGCTGCCAGGGCATAGAGGGCCGTCGAACCGGTGAAATCGAGAAAGCTCTTGTCGTCCGCAAGCTTCTGTTGCAGAAACTCCACCACATCCTTATGGGGTCCTGGGTTGAACAGAACCCGGGACTCTCCTGGTTTCCAGGCACTCAGATCGGCGGTCGGCTCGCCTCCACCTACCAGATGGTAGAAGTCGATGGAGCCCAGAAACGAGCACAACACGAGCGTCGCCATGAGCCAGGTACTGCGACCAATCTGGCGCGGTTGAAAGGTCTTCTGTGCTACCAGAAACGGCATCAAAGCCAAGGTCAGCAGGAGGAGAGAAGGATCGAAGAGCTGTCGCCCGTCGTGGGTGATGGAGCGAGCCGGCACCATCAAAGAGAACACCACCAGATAGAAGACCGCATAGCCCGGGATGGTGAAGGCCTGCTGTCGCACGAACTGCCGCAGGCCGAAGTAGAGCACGCAAACAACCGCCAGAACCGGCAGGACCTGGTGCAGAAACGTTGTGATCCCCACCATTCCGGGGCCGGTCTCGATCGCCCCGAAGCCGCGCACTCCGGCGCTACCAAGAAGGCCCACAAAGTCGGCAACTGCGATGTAGGTGTCGCCTCCCCAGACGATCTCAGCGATAAGGACTCCGGCTGGGACAAGACCCAGCACGATCACGAATGACGTGATGGCCGCAACCAGGATTTCTCGGTTCTCGACCAGCGCCACCAGCCCGACAAGAATGAGGACGGCCAGAGCTGCGGGCCATCCCAACTGCGGGCGCCACAAGAGCAACAAGCCGGTGGCCATCCAGAGAACCAGAAAGCGCCGAAAGTCAGGGCGTCGGAGGGTGAGGACCAGGAAAACCGCCGGCAGCAATACCACCGCGTACTGGCCAACAACAGTGGCCTTTATGGGCAACAAGATGGTGATCAGGAGCGCCAGCAGGGGAGATGTAACGATGGCCAAGAAGGTGTAGATGATCAAGAAACCGATCACTACGGGAATCCACGGAAGCCACACCAGCATGTCCAATCCATCGACACCGTTGAACCACGTGAAGAGTGACTGGATCCCCACATCCGCCAACCCATGACTGGGCACGAGATCCAGCAGTGGCAGGCTGCCAAAATCCGACCACTGCTGGGCCGGCAGAACCTTCTGTCCGGAAGTGTAGTAGTCCAAGGACCCTAGATTCAGGGTCCACCGATGGGTCTTGAAGGAGGCCAGCGTCATCACCATCGCCGGGAAGTAGAAACCGGCGAGGATCGCCACACCGCCAAGTTTCAAGAGACCCCGGCGTTGGAGGACGAAGATCGTCGCCGATGTGGCGATGAGAATCGCCACCACGACAGTTCCGATCGCTTTCGGGGTGGCCGCAGGAACGGAGAACTGAATCTCGCTGGCAACCTGCAACCCAAGTGGAATCAAGAGCAGAGGAGCTCCCGAGACGATCGCTGCTGTATTCAGATCGTAGAGTGCCAGCCCCATCCCCCCTCTTGCTGTCGCCACAACACGCCGCGCGATCAGCAGGTATCCGCCAAGGAGAACGAGCAAGACCACGAGGTACAACACAAAAGCCAACGGGCCGGACAGTCCCAGCGTCGGATCGAGCGAACCCCGAACCCATCCCCCGAGACTGATCACGACCGCGGGCATGAAGAGTGCCGCCAGCATCAACTGGTCGTCGTTCAAGAGACTCCAGATCAGTGCCCACTTTCTATCGCTCCGCATGTTCACGGCCACGACGTACTTGGAGATCATCGAGAGAATCAGCAGACCGCAAAGCAGATGTAGAAGCATGCGCAGGGATTCGGGGACAGCGTCACCGACAACCAGGTGCAGAGCATAGAGAGTCAGCGAGAACTGACTGAGAAGCAGAATTCCCGACTTCTCGTTCTCCATGGCTTCCCCGAGGAGGCCCCGGACAACCCAGCCATTGAGAAGACTCAGGAGAAGAAAGAAGACCAGAAAAGAGCTTCCCAGGGCCAGATAGAAGAGGCCGGAGGGAGGAGGATCGGCAGCTATCGTCGGGGTTTCGGCCAGGGTCGGATCGATGGCACGATCCTCGAGCTGTGCCGGTTGGGCGCGGTCAGCGCTCCAGGAGCTCTCCACCGCGGAGGCGACAGAGAGCCCCAGCGAAAGGCTGAGAAGGGCGCACCAAATCTGCCCTTGGCGCACCTTCTCGAGCAACCAGCCTGAACTTGTCCCAGTGCGAGTCATCCGCCTGAGAGATTACCGCAACCGTTCGCGGGCAGTCAGGCGGCGGTTTCTTGAAGTAGGCGCCGAAGGCTGCGGAAGGGCTCGGATTCGCTTTCGCTGCGCGCGAACAGACCGGGCACTTCATCTTCCCCCACCGGACGACTGAAGAGAAAACCCTGGACACGATCGCAACGGAAGACAGCGAGACTCTCTCCTTCCAGGCTGCCGAGGGCCCGCAGTTGATCAAAGGTCTCCACACCTTCGGCCACGACCTGCAGACCCAGGTTGCGGGCCATCGCCACGATCGCCATGACCAGAGAGCGCTCCTTTGCGTCTTCCGCGATGTGCTCGATGAACGACCGGTCGACCTTGATCCCATCGATGGGCAGGTGCCGCAAACGTGCCAGGGACGAGTGACCGGTGCCGAAGTCGTCGATCACCAATCGCACACCCAGATTCGACAAACCGGTGAGCACATTCAGAGAGCCATCCACGTCGTCCATCGTGGCGCTCTCTGTCAGCTCTATCTCCAGATACTTGGGATCGAGTCCAGTCTCCCGAACGATCGTCTCCACCTGCGACAAGAAGTCCTTTTCGCGCAGCTGGCGCGGCGAGACGTTGACGCTGATGGGTACTTTGGGCAAACCAGTATCCTGCCACTCCAGGTTCTGCCGGCAGGCGGTGCGAAGAACCCACTCGCCGATGGTCACGATCAGGCCTGCCTTCTCTGCCACCGGGATGAATTGCAGCGGACTGAGCAAACCCATATCTCCCGACTGCCAGCGAATCAGGGCCTCGATGCCCGCGATCTCTCCCGACTCGAAGTCGAAGAGCGGCTGATACACCAGGAACAGCTCGCTCTTCTGCAACGCCTGCTGGAGACCACGCTCGATGCTGACCCGCTCGCGATTGGAGGCCTCCATCGTGGCGGAGAAAAACTCGAAATTACCCCGACCGTGCTTTTTGGCACTGTTCAACGCCAGGTCGGCTTTCTTCACCAAGGTCTGCGCATCGGCGCCGTCCGCCGGGTACGTGCTGACGCCCAGACTGCCACGCACCGAGATCGACTGTCCCTGGACCACCATCGGGGCATGAAAGGCGCGCAGGATGCGCTGGGCGACGATGTCGGCATCTTCAAACTCGTGGAGATCCTCGACGATCACCAGGAACTCGTCGCCGCCCAGCCGGCAGACGGTGTCCAGACCTCGAACACATTGAGTCAATCGACGCGCTGTCTGGCGCAGAACCAGATCGCCGACTTCGTGGTCCATTTCGTCGTTGATCTGCTTGAAGTCATCCAGGTCGAACATGAGAATCGCGAACCGATTGCCCTCCCGCTGCGCTCGGCTCAGGGCCCGTTCCAGTCGATCTTGCAGCAACGAACGGTTGGGAAGATCCGTCAGCGAGTCGTGGGTCGCGAGATACCGCAGGTCCGACTCCGCCTTCTTCTCGGCGGTAACATCTCGCAGCACCAGTACTTCTCCCATGGCCTGCCCGTAGTAGTCGTAGACCTCTGAAGTCGACACGCGCAATACCACTTCCTCGCCCACCGCCCGCTTATAGGAGATCTCCAGAGTATTGCCGTCGCGCAAAAGGAAACTTTCGAGCTCTTCCGCGGCTGCAGGGTCGTTTTTCACCAACAGCTCGGAGACCTTCATCCCCTCGAGATCCTTGGCCGGTTTCGAGAACATACGCCGCGCCGCTTCGTTGCTCGTCACGATGGCATGATCTCGGCCCAGCAGCACCACGGAGTCGGCCATGGTCGCCAGAATATTCGGCGCCACCGCAGCCGGGCTCATGACCATCAGCCTGTACTTGGTGACCGCATTCCAGATCACCAGAGTCCAGACGATCACGATCAGATGGGCAATATCGGGAGGATTTCGAATACCCATCCAGGGCAGAACGATTCCCGTCATGGACACTGCTGCCAGAACGGGAATGCCGGCTAGAACAATGACACGGGCCTGTCGCTTCTCGGAAGCCAGATCCGAGCGGCCCGCATAGCGAAGCAAGAGCAGGAACCCTGTCGAGATGTACAACGGGAAAAATATCAGGTAGGCCAAGTAGGTCGGTGTGATCGGCCCATAAAGAGGTGACCAACCGAATCGGGTGGGAACGAAGTCCACCACTCCCAGCTCTCCTATCCAGGCCTGCCCCAAGAAGAACACTCCCGGGGCATAGATAAACAGGTAGGCCCAGGGCCGCGACGACAGGCACTTTTGCCTGGCCAACAGTATGCAGAAATGAAGGAGAAGGGACGGCGCCAGTGTCCAGCCGAAGGATGAGATTTTGAACCAGATCCAGGCCTCCGCTGTGGTGGCAGCGCCGGGTAGGAAGGTGAAGCCAAACGACCAGAACGCAAAACTGACGCAAATCAGAAAGAACACACGGTTGAGAGCCGCCCGCGGGTTGGACCGCAACAGGTACACACCCAGCGTCAGATTGAATCCGCTGACGAGAAACGACAGCAGAGACAACAGATGAACTGAGTCCCTCATGACGAAGAAGTCTAGGGACACCGGGCGATCGGTGAAATGAGATCGGTAACCCTGGGTATCTAGGTTTCTGACGCCGGTTTGCTTCTCTCTTGCGGTACCAGACGTCGCAAGATCTCGACTCGCAGATCCTCTACACCATCACCGGTCAGGGCCGAGACCATCATGCCGCCGTCGCCCGGCCGCGCGGTGCTTCCTACGAGATCGATCTTGTTGAATACCGTCAGGACTTTCTCGGCATCGGTACCCAGATCCTGGAGCACCTCTTCGCCAACCTCCAACTGCTCTCGCCATTGGGGGTGGCTGCGATCGATTACGTGCAGCACGAGATCGGCGAACGTGATCTCCTCGAGGGTGCTCTTGAAAGAGGCCACCAAATGATGAGGTAGCTTGCGAATGAATCCGACCGTGTCGGCGAAGACGGCTACCGTCTCGCGATCGAGAGCACCCCGTCGGAGCTTGGAGTCCAGGGTGGCAAACAACCTGTCTTCTACGTGGGTGCCTGCTCTCGTCAAGGTATTGAAGAGAGTGGACTTGCCCGCGTTGGTGTATCCAGCCAGGGCGATCTGGAGGACGCCTCGTCGATTCCTTCGTTGCACCTGGCGCGTGCGTTCGATCTTCTGGAGATCCCTTTTCAGGTGCTCGATCTGCTTTCTCAACATTCTGCGATCGACTTCCAGTTGCGTCTCACCCTCGCCACCCCGCACGCCGATTCCACCCACCTGTCGAGACAGATGCGTCCACCGGCGCGTGAGTCTGGGCAGCAGGTATTCGAGCCGGGCCAAGTCCACTTGGGTACGGGCCTCCCGTGTTCGCGCCCGTTGGACAAAGATCTCCAGGATCAGGCCGCTGCGATCCATGACCTGGCGCTCGATGATCTCCTCCAGATTCTTGACCTGACTCGCCGAGAGATCGTCGTCGAAGATGACGAGATCGGCAGCCAGGGTTCGGACGGCCGCGCGAATCTCTTCCGCCTTGCCACGGCCGATCAGGGTCCTGGCATCTCGGGCCTTGCGTTGCTGAACCGCTCGACCTTTCACGTCGACTCCGGCGCTGGCACTCAGCTCTGCCAACTCGTCGAGATGTTCTTCCACCAACCAGCCCGGCTGACCAGGGAGGATCAGTCCGACAAGGAACGCGCACCGCTTTTCCGCGGACAGCGAGTGGGATGTGGAGGTCAATTTCAGTTCAGAATCTTGGACAGATTCACTTCCAGCGATTCAACAAGATCGATCAGAAGCTGTAGGACAGACCGATGTGGACCATGCCAAAGAGTTGGGCCGCTTCCAGCGCCGCATAGTGGGCAGCCAACTCCAGCCGCAGGTTCAGGTTGCGCTTCCCATTGAGTGGAAGGTCCCCGGTCAGCCCCACGGCCAAGCCGGGCGCGGTCTCAGAGAGACTCTCGCCGTCTTCATCCGTACCATCGAGACTGTAGAAACCGAGACCGATATAGACCCCGGGCTCCACGAAGCCGCCCGAGAATGACGCCCGCGTTTCCCGGTACTCCCCTGCCACGGTCACGTAGTACAGGCTGGGTCCAAAGGCTTCCGCCACCTGGTCTCCCGAGCTCCAGTGGATGCCGCCGACGCGGGCGGCGAAATACGTCTTCTCGGCGATGTCGCTGGTAAAGGTCAACTGCCAGGTCGGATTGCCAAACCCGGCATCGGTTTCGTCCAGCGAGCCGCCAACACCCACCAGTCCAGCGATCTTGTAGGTATAGGTCTGCGACACAGCAGCCGTCACCGGCGTCAGCAGCAGACCTGCTGTCAACAGAACGATTTGAATTGGTCGTCGCACAGTCTTCCCCCTCGTCCGGCTGCAAGTATACCTGCCTCGAAACCGTCTCTAGTACTGATTCATACGGACGACACGAATGTCCATCACAAAGGACGCTGGACTGCAGATTCTCGCCTTCCTGTTCCCGCCCGCCTGTCTCGCGTGCGGTGAGGTGGAAGGACTCACGTCGCTGGAATTGGGTTTGTGCAGCCGCTGTCACCGCGAGCTCGAGATCCTGGAGGGCACGAAAAGCCCGACCAGACGGAGGCCGACGTCCTCCGCCCTCGATGGAGTGCTGTCGGGCTGGTCCTACGAGTCGCCGTTCGACGCCGTGATCCACGGGCTCAAATTCGGCCGGTTGGAGTATCTTGGTCAGGATCTGGCAGATGGATTGCATCCACTGATGAGGGACAGAGAAAGGAAGATCGACGTGGTGGTACCCATACCTCTACATTGGCACCGCCGGCTGAGCCGGGGCTACAACCAGGCCGAGGCCATCGCCAGGCCCCTGGCACGACAGTTGGGTCTGCCCCTGATCAAAGCCTTGCGCCGACGTCGGTCCACCCATCCGCAGGCACGGCTCAGCCGGGGGCAGCGGGAGACGAATTTACGCCGGGCTTTCGCCCCCACTCAGCGCCGATCCGCTAAAATCTTCGATCAGCGGCTACTGCTGGTGGATGACGTGATCACCACGGGTGCCACTTTGGAGGCGGCCGCCAGATGTCTGCGGAACCATGGAGCGCGCTCCGTGTTGGGATTGACCGCTGGACGAACGCCCGACGCGAGCAGCGGTGGAGGTCGTTTGACTTTTGACAAGGATTACAAGAACTCGCTATAGTCTTAGCGCGTATATCCCATAGACGGGAGAACTTGTATTTGAAGAAACCTCTGACCTTCGCGCTCGTTTTGGCCTTGGCGGCCGGCATGGCGCTGGCCGGTGATCTCGGGGTTCCCGCCTCCGGCACCCTGGCTGGTCAGGTCAAGGGGACCTCGCTACCGCTGTCGTTCTCCAAGGTATACGTCTACCACCTCTCCGATCAGAGCCTCACCAAGGTGGTCACTGATGCGGAAGGCAATTTTCGCTTCGACAGCTTGCCTGCAGGTCTCTACAAAGTCATCGCTTTCAAGGATGGCTTCATTCCCGCCATTGCCTTGATCACCCGCTCCAAGCGCGAAGCCGAGCAGTACCTCAATCTGGAACTGGCCTCGGAAACGGCCGCAGCCGGTGGTCGAGAAGACGGTTTCTGGGCGGTGCGCGAGAAGATCCCTTCCGACGTGCTGCGTGATCTCGAGGTCGAAGAGAGGACTCGCCAGGCCGCGGCCCGTTCCGACATCCAGACAAGAGCCATCGCTCCCTACATGCTCGAAGCGCGGATGCAGGCCATCGCCGGGGTCGAGCAGAATCTCGAGCTGGGCGCTGCCTCGGTCACCGGGGGTCGCGTCGGGGTCAAGGGGGAGATCGCAGACTTCCGAGTGGGTCTCACCGGCAACTTCAAGTCCCTGCAAAGCACTCCCGGAACCGAAATCACCACCGAACAGTCTTCGGGCCGCTCCCAGTCGTTCTCGGTCCAAGTGGACAACCGCGGAGCCACCGGCGTACGGGTGTCGAGCGTCAACAACTACATGAACCGACCCGACGCCGGCAATGACAACTACGTCGGTCTGGAACGTCACGAGGTTTCATGGACGCAAGATTTCGGAGCGCTCGGTCGCTCCGATTTCTCGGCCGAATACGCCGAGGAGAACAACTTCTTTCGCCAGGGGTCCATCGAGCCCTATGGAATCCCGGATGCCTCTCGACTTTGGCGCGTGGAGGGTTCCTATTCGGCCAAACCCACACAGCGATCCTCCGTCTCCACCGGGTTCAGATACCGCGAAAGGCAGTCGCTGTTCGACATCGAGACCCGTCACGCACGCGAATCCCTGAACTTCATCCCCTCGCAAAGGGTCGATCTCTTCGGCCAGGGTGGCATGCAGCTCAGTCCGGGAGTCCTGGTCGAAATCGGTCTCTACTCCACGATGCGAGATGGCAGTCTGTCGCTCTCCCCTTCGGGAGGGATGGTCTTCCGGCTTGGCGAACATTGGCGGGCCCAGGCTTCCGGCACCCTCCAGGTCCACGACCAGGAGGCTTAGCGACACTCTGCACTCGGACTTCAACACGGCGCTGTTCGGCAAGCATGACGCCTGCAGCACTCTGGAGGAGTACTGCTACCGCCTGAACCTGGCGCATCAATCTGCCGACATGGAGAATATGAGTGTCGGACTCGTGCATCGGCGATATGCCGAGACCCTGCACCTCTACTTCAACGAAGACTTCTTCAGTCGGCTGGAGAGCGTCTACCTGGTCGAGGGCGACAATCTGCCGGAGGTTCAATTGGCGGCGACCCGACGGCTGGCGCCCACGGTCCTGGCCCGCCTCTCCTCCAACCTGGCTTCAGGAGGCGGTGGCATTCTGTATGCCACAGACCAGACTTTCTACGAAAACCAGGTGCGCTATCTGGTCACCTCTCTGGACACACAGTTCGAGTACACGTCCACAGGCGTCTTTATTGCTTTCCACCATCTCGCCCAGCAGCTGAACCCCATCGAAGGGACCGCCCAGGAGACGACCGCTGTCCCGGAAATGGAGTTGGAGCGCCTGCAGGTCATGCTGACTCAGGACCTGGATGTCCTGAGCCGTTTGGCCGCCCAGTGGGCCGTGCATCTGAACATGGAAATCAGCCGCGGCACCGCCCCCGAGACCGATACCCAGTTCGACGACGACGAGCTCCGCAAGCGCGTGATGGGCGGGCTCACCGTCAGCTTCTAGCGCCCTCTTCTCTTCAACCTCGCTCCCTCCTTCGACCTGTGGACTTCCGTCCACTGGCAAACCCGCGTAGGCGTGGCCCGCCCCCTCAGAGTCTGCACCGGAACGGTCGATCCGACGATGCACAGAAAGGTGTGCAACGGAGATTTGAATCCAACCATTTGAAGTATACTCAAAATATTGGATAGTACTTGTGCCTCCTCCTATTTCGTTGGGTTTTCGGGCTCCAAATGACCGTTTTTGCTCTCATTTTCGAAGCATTCGTGGCACGAAATGTGCTACTTGAAAAGTCGCGTCGAAGAGCGTTCCTACGATGATTTCCAGATCCAACGCCCGCCCCAACCTGCTGATCGCGGCTCTAGTCCTGGCCGCGGCGGTCGTGGCGTTCGCCGGTATGAGCTTTTCGAGGAAGGCTCAGACCTTCCAGCCGACGGGCTTCGAGGCAAGGGACAGGGGGGGATCCTGGGAAGTCCTCGCGGTCTCCAGCGACCCGAGCGGCTTGCGCGCCGGCGACCAGATCCTGCTCATCAACGGTCAGGAGTATGGACAGATCCCGGACGCCTCGGCGCTGGTCCGTCGTCACACGACCAACGAGCTGGTGGTGGTGCGCGGACAGGAGCTGGTGACGATCAGTCACACCCTGCCGCCGCTCGATATCGACTTTCCCTACTTGATCCTGTCTCTCATCGGCATTGCGTACCTGCTCATCGGCGTTTATACGCTATTACGCGATGGCCGCCGGCCCTCTTTTCTGTTCTTTCTCTGGTGCGCGACCTCCGCGATTCTCTACATCGCCTCGCCTGCCCCACCGTACGACTGGGCGGGCCGAGCCATCTACATCCTGGATGAAGTCGCACGAATTCTCGTCGCACCCTTGACCCTTCACCTGTTTGCGGTCTTCCCGCGCCCACTGGCCGAGACCCCAGGGTGACGCGGATGATTCCGTTCGTCTACCTGCCCAGCGCATTCCTGCTGGCGCTGCAGATCGATCTCATCGTCTTCGACGGGCGCTGGCTGTTCGGCGGCAACGTGACCTCGGCCCTCGGCCTGCTGGACAACCTGGAGCTCTATCACCTGGTGGCCTATGCCCTGGCAGCGATCGCGGTCCTCGTTTGGCGTCTGCGCCGGATCGAGCACCCAGAGCCGCACCGTCAGGCCACCTGGATCGCTGTCGGCATGGCGGGGGGCTATTTGCCCTTTCTCGCTCTCTATGTCCTGCCGATCACCTTCGGTCTGCAGTGGCACCAGGGCATTACAGCGGCTTCCGTGCTCCCCCTCGCCTTGGTGCCCCTGACCTTCGCCTACGCCATCCTGCGCTACAAGCTGTGGGATATCGGAGTCATCGTCAGGGACACGATGACGCTGGGTCTGACAGTGCTGGTGGGTGTGGTCGGGTTCTCCATCGCCAATCTCATGGTCGACCCGTCTGGTTCCGGAGGATCTCTCCGCCGCCCGGACGCTCATCTCCTTCGCGTCGGGACTGGCCATCGCCGGTCTGTTGGTACCGACCAAAGGCTCCATCGGTAGCTCCCTGGAGCGACTGCACTATCGCGGCACCTTCAGCAAGCGCCGGGCGCTGGCTCGACTCGGTCAAGAGATGCTTCAGGAGCACAGCCTCGGACGGCTCTGCTCCTCGCTGCTGGATGATCTACAAGCTGCGCTGGAGCTCGATCAGGTCACGCTGCTGCTCAGCAACCGAGACGCACTTCTCGCCTTTCGACCCCAGAGGGACCTGCCCCCCGACCTCGTGACCCACGACTTCGACGATCGGTTCTGGGATTCCGAGGTCGAATCGATGACCGGGGTGGAATTCCCCACCGACGAGCTCACGCCACAGCAGAGACTGTTCACCGCCGGCTACCGGTACGCCTTCCCGCTACAGGTGCGGCGGAACCGCATCGGCATTCTCCTCAGCGGCTACAAGCAGGGTGAGCTGCCCCTCAGCAGTGATGATCTGGAGCTGATCCGGGCCGTCGTCAATCAGGCCTCTCTGGCGCTCGAGAATGCCCAGCTCATGGAGCAGCTCGGCTCGCAAGTCAAGGAAGTCGGCAGGCTGCAGCGCGACACCCAGCGGATCATCGAATCCTCACCGGCCGCCATCGCCGTGGTGGACTCGACCGGTCAGCTGCACTCGGTGAACAAGGCCTTTGGAGAGTTGGTGCAGCGAGATCCAGAAGATCTGCCAGGAGAAGACTGTGGCCGGCTGCTACCCCTCGAGAAGCTACCCGAGACGCAGGAAGGACCGCGCGAGATCAGCTTTCGCGATCCTCGAGGCGAAGCTCGCCACCTCCAGATCTCTGTCGCTCCTCTCGAGGAAGACACCTCGGGAGAGCTTCGCGTCATCGTCCTGCAGGATGTCAGCCAACGAGTGGCCATGGAAAATGCGCTCAAAGAGAAGGAACGTTTGGCCGCCCTGGGAATGCTTGCGGCCGGCGTGGCGCACGAAGTCAACACTCCCATTACCGGCATCTCGAGCTACGCGCAGATGTTGCTCGACAGCACTCCGGCGGACGACCCGCGACGCGAGCTGCTCGAAAAGGTCGAGAAGCAGACGTTCCGAGCCGCTCGCATTGTCAACAATCTCCTGGATTTCGCCCGCAAACCCAGCGGCGAGCGGGCTCCGGTGTCGATGGCACCGCTGCTCAACGAGTGTCTGGTCCTCTTGAAGGAACGTCTGCATTCCAAGAATGTGCGTTTGGAGTGGCAGCAGCCCACGGAAGAGATTCGCGTCCAGGGAAATATCGGTGAGCTCCAACAGATCTTCACCAACCTGGTCGTCAACGCCATCGATGCGCTGGAGGAAGCAGGGGTGCTGCGGGTGCACCTGGAGGCCGACGATCGATGGGTGTGGGCTTCCATCGAGGACGACGGCCCGGGAATCGCCATGCAGGATCTGGAGAAGATCTTTCAGCCCTTCTACTCCACCAAGCTGTCGAAAGGCGGCACGGGTCTGGGACTGTCGATCAGCTACAACATCGTGCGTCGCCACGGGGGTGAGATTCGGGTTGTGAGCCAACCCGGCGAGGGCAGTCGCTTCATCGTCGAGTTGCCTCGTCTGCTGAGCGACGAAGGGGCTGCGGGGTGAGCATCCTCATCATCGATGATGAAGAGATCCTCCAGGATGTCCTGACCTCATTGCTGCGCAACGACGGCTACTCGACGCTCAACGCAACCACCGCCCAAGCGGGCCTCGACCTCCTCGCCAAAGAGGATGTCGATCTCGTGCTCCTCGACCTCATGTTGCCAGACATGTCGGGGATCGAGGTTCTGAAGAGGATCCGTGCCGAGGACCCGGACCAGGTCGTGGTGGTGATCACCGCTTTCTCATCGATCGAAGGCGCCATCGAAGCCATGCGCGAAGGGGCCTTTCACTACATCCCCAAACCCTTCAAGAACGATGAGGTCCTGCTCACCATTCGCCACGGTCTCGAGCGCCGGCGTCTGACCTCGGAGAACCGCCAGCTACGCGCCGAGCTCCGGCAGCGCTTCGGGTTCGAAAACATCATCGGCAAGAGCAAACCGATGCAGAAGGTCTTCGAGCTGATCCAGCTGGCCGCGCCCGCCAAGAGCAACATCCTGATTCTGGGCGAGAGCGGCACCGGCAAGGAGCTGGTCTCCAAAGCCATTCACCTCCACTCCCGGCGAGCCGACGGCCCCTTTGTGACGGTCAACTCCGGCTCTATGCCTGCCGATCTACTGGAGAGCAACCTGTTTGGCCACGTCAAGGGCTCCTTTACGGGCGCGGTGGCCAACAAGAAGGGCCTTTTCGAGCTCGCCCACGGCGGCTCGATCTTCTTCGATGAAATTGGCAACATCCCCATCGACACCCAATCGAAGCTCCTGCGAGTGATCCAGGAGAAAGAGTTCATGCGCCTCGGCGGTATCGAGACTTTGACGGCGGATGTCCGGATCATTGCCGCGACCAATGTCAATCTGGAGCAATCGGTACAGAAGGGCGAGTTCCGCGAGGACCTTTACTACAGGCTGAACGTCATCACCATCGGGTTGCCGCCTCTGAAGCAGCGAACGGAGGATATTCCCATGCTGGCGCGGACGTTCCTCGGCAAGTTCGCCGAGGAGAACGAGAAGCACCTGGATGAGATCGAGCCGGCTGCGATGGAGATCCTCATGGACTACCACTGGCCCGGCAACGTCCGCGAGCTCGAGAACGTCATCGAACGCGCCGTGGTGCTGTCTTCCGGCAAGACCCTGTCGGTGGATCTTCTGCCCCCCGCCGTACGCGAACCGAGTGGACAACCCACGCCCATCGCCCTGATGCCTACCAACGGCATCTCATTCAAGGAAGCCGTGGCCGCCTACGAGAGACAGTTGATCGTGCGGGCACTGCAGAACGCCGATGGCGTCCAGAAGCGGGCCGCTCAGATCCTCAAGGTCAAGCCCACCACGCTCCACGAGATGATGAAGCGCCTCGAGATCTCGGTCGACCGCGTACCGAACTAGACCGTTAGAGTACCCAGGAATACCCGAGTTTCAGGAAGAACGTTCTGTTCGACTGGGTGAGGGACAGGTCCTGCCCCGCCTTCCCGAGTGTCTGAATAGCCCACGAACACCACCGTGCGGGGATTCAGCTTGTAGCTGAAGAGAAACTGGCCGAACAGGTCCTTGGTATTGGCGTCGACCTCATCGATGTAGAGCTCGCTGTCACGATTGATGTTCTGGTACTGGAGAATGGCGCGCACAAAGGTGCGGATGTTGAACTGGTAGACCAATCGGAGCTGGCTCAGATGGGCGTCGAACAGCTGCCCTTCGTCCACATCCAGACGTTGGTAGGTGTGCTCGATATCGGCGCGGATCCGCAGCCCGAGATTGAGCGAGATCTCCGGACTCAGGTAGACCATCTGGCCCGGGCGAGTGTTGTCGTAGTCGATCTCGTCTCCAAAGCGACTGAACATCCCGAGCCGGATCATGCCGTTGGGGCGGATCGCCAAGAAATTGCGAATCGACTTCAGATCGAAGACCTCGCCATCCCAGTACTCTTCGCTGGTCGCCAGATTCAGCCATACGAAGCTCTCGCGCGGCCCCTGATAGGAACCCCAGATATCGAATTCCTGGCCCAGGAGCTGGCCCGAGTGATCTTCCGAGTGACTGTACTCACCAGCGGCGCTGAGTCGGTTGTACCAGTCTCCTGCTTCGCCCCACCAATGATGCTGGAGACCGGTGACGACTTCCTTGTAGTCCACCCGCGGCATGAAACCCATGTCGGCGCGAAAGTTCTCTCCCACATCCTCGTATGTGACCCAACCGGCAAGACTGCGAGAGTCGTGTACGTAGGACAAGAGATACGACATGTCATCGAATTCTCCCAGCGGCTGTTCGAAGTCCTCGGCCACGTCGTCCGGATACTGGCTTTTAGAACCCAGGAACTGGAATCGCACGGAGTCCGACTCCCGAAAACGATAGAGACCGTCGATTCCGGCCACATAGTTCTCGTACTCGCTGCCGGTGCGACCGGTGAAGATCGTGCCGATGCTGGAAGCCTTGCCGAAATCGCGACGGTACCGCAAGACCGCCGCATCGCTGCCCTGGTCGAACGACTCGCTATCCGAGCCGGTACTGCCCGGAAAGATGAGATTGGTGACCGAGTCCTGGGCGACAAAGGTACCGATGCCGTTCTTTCCCTGCTTGCCGGTCAGTCGGACCCCCCAATCAGGGGCCGACACATTGCGAGTAAAAACAGCATTGAAGGGTGTGCGAAAGACATCGGCGCCCTCGAGAAAGAAGGGTCTTCTTTCGGGGAAGAACAGGGTGAAGGTGGTGTTGATGTCCAGCTGCGCCACGTCCGCTTCGACCTGAGAGAAGTCGGGATTCAGTGCCAACCCCAGGTTCAAGTTCGGGGTCACTCCCCAGGAAGCGGTCAGCCCCAACTCGGATTCGGTGTCGCCGTCCTCCAGATCTCCATCGGGGAAATCGGCCACTTCGTCCTGCCGGCCGGCGGTGAGGGTCGGTACCAGCTCCAGATTGCGCCCCGGAGAAGCACCTTCGAATCCTTGAACCTTGGAGATCTGGCACAGATAACAACTGACGTTGCGATCCATGGGTTGGGCCGCGATCCGCACTCTGTCACTTCTGGGTAGAAGCGAATGGCATCGAAACCCCAGATCTGCTCGCCACCACCATGAGGAAACCGCAGCTGTTGAAAGGGGATCGCAAACTCGACAATATACCCCTCTTCAGTGATGCGACCCGCAGAGGACCAGATCGCGTCCCAGTTCTCGTCCTCGCGCCCCGTCACGTCATCCTGGAAGAGATCCATCTGGACTCCCAGAGGATTGACGAAAAACTCGAACCCCCGTCGCTCGTCATTGAAGGTGTCGAGAACCACGCCGACGAAATCATCGTTGAAGGCCCTGTCGCGGTCCGTCAAACGGGCCCTGATTTCTTCGGGGTTGTCATCGTAGGCGATAAAGGCCACATAGACGCGTGAATCGTCGTAAGTGACCAGACAGGTGGTCTCTACCGGAGCCGGTGTGTTCTCTCCCGGCCGCGTCTCGTACTTCAGAGGAACCTGAGCCGCCGTGCAGCCAGGCGGCCTCGCTGAGCACGGCATCGATCTTGATGTCTTCCGTGGTCCTGGGATACGTCATACGGCAAGATGGCGCTTCGCTTCCAGATCCTCCGGCTGGGATTTCGCGTGCAGACCCGACAGAGGCGCCCAAAGGCCAACCATCAGCCAACAAGTCAACAGAATCCTCGGCAAAGGGGTCCTGTGCAGAAGCAACTCCATCTTGGCCAGCGGGCCGCCGCTGTCCCTGATTCATGTCTTTCCCGTCCGTCCTACTGCCTGTCGAGTTCATATACGTATCGTTCGGCTATGGGTTTGTGCACAGAGCCCTTGATTGTTTAGACTGCGCAAGCCACCAAAACGTTGGGTTTCGCCAAGCTCCCTAATGTAGGGACCTGTCAGACCGTCCTGGGGTTACACCTCTAGGCCGGACCGCTTGCAGGGTCGGAATATATTGAGTATCCTTCGTTGTTCTTGGCGTAGCGGGCTGTTCCGGGCCACGCCGATCAAAGGGTAAGACCATGAGGAAAGACATTCATCCCGAGCTTCATCTGGTGACCGCGGCCTGCGCTTGCGGCAACACCTTCCAGACCTACTCCACCAAGGACGAGCTGCGGTTGGAGATCTGCAACGCCTGTCATCCGTTTTTCACCGGCAAGCAGAAATTCGTCGACACCGCAGGTCGAGTCGAGCGTTTCCGTCAGCGTTACGGCAACGGGTAGCTCCCTCCAATCCAGCACTATCACCCTGTTTCCGGCGTCGAGCCGAGGAGCTCGGGAGACCTGCGCTCAGACGCAGGAACAAAGCGCTTGATTCCCCTACCCGACCGAAGAGATACTCCAACTGAGGACAGAAAAGATGATCGACCAGCTGACCGAGCTCGAAAAGACGCATGAGGAGTTGACGACCAAGCTCGCCGACCCGGAGGTTCACGCCGATCAGGATGCCTTCAGGGAGGCCAGCAAGAGGCTGGCGGAGATCTCACCTGCGGTCGGCCTGTTTCGCCAGTATCGGGCTCTCGAAGAGGAAATCGATGCCACCAACGAGATGCTCGAGGGTCTGTCGAAAGAGGATGAGCTGTTTCTGATGGCACAGGAGGAGAAAGAGCAGCTCCAAGCCCAGGCCGAAGACCTGATGGAGAAACTCCGGGTAGAGCTGACACCCAAAGACCCCAACGATGCTCGCAACGTTGTGCTGGAGATTCGCGCCGGCACCGGTGGCGACGAAGCCACGCTTTTCGCGGCGGAGCTCTTTCGCATGTACAGCCGTTATGCCGAGCAGCAGCGCTGGAAGGTGGAGATCATCGATCTATCCGAATCGGGCATCAAGGGGATCAAGGAAGTCTCCGCCATCATCGAAGGCAAGGGCGCCTATAGCCGGCTCAAGTACGAAGCGGGCGTGCACCGGGTCCAACGAGTGCCCGAGACGGAGGCCTCGGGTCGGATTCACACCTCTGCCGTGACTGTGGCAGTGTTGCCCGAGGCGGAGGACGTCGAGATCAAGATCGACGAGAAAGAGCTCCGGATCGATCGGTACTGCTCCTCGGGACCTGGCGGCCAGGGAGTCAACACCACCTACTCCGCCGTGCGTATCACGCACCTGCCCACCAATATCGTGGTGACCTGCCAAGACGAGCGCAGCCAGATCAAGAACCGCGCCAAGGCCTTGCGAGTCCTCAAATCGCGCCTCCTCGAGGTCGAGCGCGAGAAGGCGGAGTCGGAGCTCACCGCGGAGCGCCGCAAGATGGTCGGCAGTGGCGACCGCTCCGAGAAGATCCGCACCTACAACTTTCCGCAGAACCGGGTCACCGACCATCGCATGGGCTTGACCGTACACAAGCTGCCAACGATCCTGGAAGGCGATCTCGATCCTCTCATCGATCCGCTGTCGGCCCACTTCCAGGCGGAAAAGATGCAGCAGCTCGCCGAACAGGCCCAGGGCTGACGGCAGGTCTACCGCGCCGAAGAATCCGGGACCAGCAAGAGAAGCTGCAGGTCGGCGACGTTGGTCCCCGTCGCTCCTGTCACGAGGAGATCTGCGGCTGCGGCCAGCGCTACATAGCTGTTGTTGCGATCCA
Source organism: uncultured Acidobacteriota bacterium (assembly GCA_963719055.1). GTDB lineage: Bacteria > Acidobacteriota > Thermoanaerobaculia > Multivoradales > JAHEKO01 > CAXMQZ01. The sequence goes on from CAVRAU010000023.1 coordinate 71,979, forward strand.
ACTCGGCCGTCGGGTCGAGTCCTGAGTGGCGAATCCGCTGCGGAGTGCCGGCATCGACCAGTCCTCCCGCGGCATCCGTGGGACCGTCACGACCATCGGTACCTCCACTCAAGAAGGCCCAGCTTCCGGACAGCGGGTTCGCCTCGCACAGCAGCGAGAATGCCAAGGCCGTTTCCTGATTTCGGCCTCCCAGGCCCTCGCCACGCAGGGTAACCGTGGTCTCGCCTCCGGCCAGGATCGCCATCCGACTGCTCACCGTCCCATTGCTGACGGCCGAACGCAAGAAGCTCGGCCGCGGCATCGCGGGCCTCTCCCAGAAGCTCGCTCGAGGCGATGACTACCTCGAAACCCTGTTCTCTTGCCCAATCTCGGGCGGCTGAGAGACTCTGACGATTCGAACCCACCAGTCGGTTCTCGACCCGAGAAAACACGGGATCCCCGGCGGTCGGGGTATCCGCGATCTGACCCGCAACACCCTGTTCGAATCGTCGTCGCACCGCCGCCGGAATCGACTCGCGCAGCTCGTAGCGCACCAAGATGTCCAGCGCATCCTGGAAGGATGTCGGATCGGGGGCGGTCGGACCACTGGCGATGCTGCTCAGGTCATCGCCGATGACATCGGAGAGGATCAATGCCTCGATCCTGGCCGGGGACGCCAACCGAGCCAGTCCGCCTCCTTTCAGCGTTGACAGGTGCTTGCGTACACAGTTGACTTCCTGAATAGGCGCTCCACAGGCGAGCAGAAGACGTGTGGCTTCTATCTTGTCCTCCAGGCTGACCCCGGGAGCCGGTGACGGCAGCAGAGCCGAGCCACCACCGGAGATGAGGACCAGCAAGGCATCCAAATCATGGCTATTTGCCAGGTACGCCTCGACCGCGGCGCCAGCGGCCACTCCGATGGCATCTGGCACTGGATGACTCGAGGCGAACACCTGAAATCGATCGAGCTCGGCGGCATTCTCCGGGTTGACGACCACGATTCCCGGACCGGCAAACTCTTCAGAGGAGAGACTCTCCGCCGCCGCTCGAGCCATGGTCACGGCAGCCTTGCCAAAGGCCACGACACGTAGCTCCCCGTCCTCATGTAGTGCCTCTCGACCGATAATCGGCCGCCCCGTGGACGTTCGTCTGAGTCCATCCATGACCGCCCGCCGCGGGTCGGCGGCCCGGACTCCGGCCTCGAACACCGCCACCGCCTGGGCCCGCAGGGCCTCCACGGAGCCACCACCGCTGAATGCTTTGGCGCTCACGCCGGCCTCGATCGCATTGGATACACTGCCACTGTGAAGGCCATCATAAGCCAAACCCTGACCGACGCTCGGCAGCGACTCTCCGAGGCGCCGTTTCAACCCGATACCCGTGAGGCCATTCTCTTGCTCGGCCACGTCCTGGAATGGACGGAGGCGCAGGTTCTCGCCCGGCAAGACGAGGCACTGGAACACGCTTCCGCCAGCCGTTTCGAAGAGGTCCTCGACCGACGGCTCGGCGGTGAGCCGATTGCCTATATCGTCGGGGTCAAGGAGTTCTACGGCCGGCCGTTCCAGGTCGACCGCCGGGTGCTCATCCCGCGACCCGAGACCGAGCACCTCATCGAATGGGTGCTCGAGCTGCCGCTGCCCCCATCGCCCTCGGTGCTCGATATCGGCACCGGTTCCGGCTGCCTCGCCTGCACCTTGGGCTTCGAGCTCCCGGCATCCCGGGTTGTCGCCACCGACATCTCTGCCGGAGCCCTGGCTGTCGCTCTGCAGAATCTTCGCCGCCACGGGCTGGAGAACCGACTGCTGCTCGCGGCTTGCGACTTGGCTCGAGGTTTGGCCTTGCCCGGTTTCGATCTCGTCGTCAGCAATCCTCCGTATGTCGGCAGAAACGAGGCCGCCTCGTTGTCGGCTGAGATTCTCGACTTCGAGCCCGACACGGCTCTCTTCGCCGGCGCCGAGGGCGACGCTCTCTACCCACGACTCTTCCAGCAGCTGTTCGGCTTGCGCCCCGGGACCTGGTTGATGGTGGAGATCGGTGCCGGTCAGGAAGAATTGATCCGGCAACTGAGCGCCGGCTCTCCATTCCATCTCCTCGAGGTACGCCCCGACTATGCCGGACATCCTCGTATTGCACTGCTGCAGCGCCGCTGATCGTTCATAATCCGAGTCGGAGAAGCAGCCAGTGGATCGCTTTCACATCATCGGCCCCAATCGCCTCTCGGGGACCGTCCAGGCCGCCGGAGCCAAGAATGCCGCGTTGCCCGCCCTGGCCGCGAGTCTGCTCACCAGTGAGACCCTCGAGCTTTCCGGTCTGCCCCAGGTCCGGGACCTGCGCACCCTGAGATCCCTTCTTCAACATCTGGGTGTCGAGAGTGAGGGCGAAGGGGACTCGCTTCTTCTGCGTCACACCGAGTCGCCACAGCTCGATGACGCCCCCTACGAGCTGGTCAAGACCATGCGAGCCAGCGTGCTCGTCCTTGGACCCCTGGTCGCCCGGCACGGCTCGGCTCGAGTCTCCCTGCCGGGAGGGTGTGCCATCGGAGTCCGGCCCATCGATCAGCATCTGGCGGGTCTGGAGGCCCTGGGCGCCGAGGTCCGCCTCGCACACGGCTATGTCACGGCTACCGCTCGACGGCTCCAGGGTGCCCGGTTCCGCTTTGCCGTCCCCACAGTCACCGGCACCGAGAATCTGCTCATGGCCGCTTGTCTCGCCAAGGGCACCACGGTGCTCGAGAACGTAGCTCGCGAACCCGAGATCATCGATCTGGCCTCGCTGCTCGGCAAGATGGGCGCCCGGATCCACGGGGCCGGCGAGGAGACCCTCGAGATCGAAGGGGTCGATCGCCTCGGCGGCGCCACTCACCGGGTGATCGCAGATCGCATCGAGGTCGGAACGTATCTCATGGCGGCCGCGATCACCCGCGGCGAGATCACGATCGAGGGGGCACGAGCGAGGGACCTGGCTCCTCTCCTGGAGAAGCTCGCCGAGACCGGCTGCGACCTCGAATCGGACGACCAGGGGATCCGACTCCGCGGTGTCGAGGAGCTGAGGCCTCGGGACATGGTCACCGCCCCTCATCCCGGATTTCCCACCGATCTTCAGGCCCAGTACATGGCTCTCATGACCCAGGCCACGGGTCCCTCGACGATTTGCGAGACGGTGTTCGAGAATCGTTTTCAGCATGTCCCCGAATTGGTCCGGATGGGTGCGGACATCCAGGTGGATGGCACCCTGGCGCGGGTCCGCGGTCCATCCCCCCTCTCCGCCGCCCGTGTCATGGCCACCGATCTGCGGGCCTCCGCAGGCCTGGTTCTGGCCGGCCTCGTAGCTTCCGGCGAGACGAGGGTCGACCGCATCTATCACCTCGACCGCGGGTACGAGCAGATGGAGGTGAAGCTGCGGGCCCTGGGTGCGCGAGTCGAGCGCGTGGCGGACAGGCCCGGGTCGCCACGGTGATGCGATTCCCGTCGATTCTCGGCTTGGCGCTCTTGATGGGCGGCGCCGCTGATCCCCGACCCGAGTTGGTCGAACTGCATCTGAGTGGCCGGTTCGACCAAGCCTTGCAGCAGACCCAGCGCGTCCTCGAGGTGGATCCGGAGCAGGCTCGGGAGTGGGGTCTCGACTATCTCCAGGGCCATCTGCAGGAGCGATTGCAGGCAGCCAAGGAGTCCCCGATCTCTTTCGCCGATGCCATGACCTCCACGCCGCCGCTCGCCAGCCACGCCAGGTACCGTCTGGCCATCGACCGCTATCGCTCCGGCCAGCCCGAGGCGGCAGCGGGTCTGCTGGCCACCCTCCTCGCCAATGCGCCGCCTCCTTCGCTGGTACCCACGGCGGTGCGTTGGCTGACCGTCGCCCTCCACGAAGGCGGCGACTGCCAGCTTCTGAACAGGTGGCGAGACTGGCCTCTCGAGGCTGCCCAAGTCAGACAGCTGCAAGCTGTCATCATCGACTGCACCCTGGCAGCAGAGGAGACCGAGGAGGCGCTGGATCTGATGCGCTCTCTTCTGAATGAGAACCAAACCGACGAGACTGCGCGACGGGCGGCTTTGGGTCTCGCGACTCTGTCGCCGGCCGCGATCGATCCCCGAACCACGTTGCTTATCGGTCTGACCTTCTTTCAACATCGAGAATTCGAGCGCGCGATCCCGTTCCTGGTTGCCAGCCTCGAGGACTCCGAGGCCGCGACCCGAGATGTGCGCAAGGTGGATCGCGCCGACATTCTCTTCTCCCTGGCACGCAGCCACTACTGGCAAGGCCAGTTTGCGTCAGCGATACAGACCTTCACTCAAGCAGCGATGGAAGAGACCGAAAGCGACAAGACCGCTCGAGCCCTCTTCCAGCGGGGCCGGTCGCACGCCCTCCAAGGTGACTGGGACGCCGCGGTCGCGAGTTTCGCAGAAGCCGCCGCAGCGGCACCCAGGGATTCTTGGGCGGCGGCGGCACTGATTTCCGCCATGCGGCTCGAGTGGCGTCAGGGTCGTGAAGAGTCGGCTCTTGCCTTCTTCCAGCAGTTGCGTTCTCGCCGCAGCTGGCGGTCCACGCTGGAGCGCGCCTCCCTATTCCTCGCCGTCTCGGATCTCATCCGCGGTCGGGCCGATCGAGCTGGGGACTGGCTCGATGTCGCCCGCCAGGCCCGCCGCCGAGATGGGCCCGAGATCTGGTACTGGCGGGGCCGTCTGGCCGAGCTCCAGAAGCAAGCCTGACGTTGCCGTTCGGCGCTACCTCGACCTCTTGACCAGCGATCCACTTCATCCACTCTCGCGGGCAGCACGTCGACGACTCGCGCAGCCGGAGTTGCGGCAGGCGGCAGAGGTCCGAGGGGCGGAGCTGTCTGCCTCGAACCGGACCACCGACCTTTTGCAGGCTTGGCTTCTTCTGGCTCGCGACAGCCCTGCTGCCGTCCAGATCCAACAGGATCTCCAAGATCGGTGGCGGCGCAGCCCGCGCACCCGGCCCTATCTCGAAATGGCAGCCCGCGATCCACAGCAGTGGACCCTCTGGCGACAACCCGTTCGCCAACCCGAGGAGATCCTGCTCAACCTGGGGATCGCCGAGACCATGTCACCCGCCGTCCGCCGTGCCTTTCCCCTGGCTGAGACGGATCTCGCCTTGGCGGGCAGTCGACTCCTCTCCGCCAGCGGTCTCCACCAGAGATCCCTGTACATGGCCGAGGTCGTCAGTCGCCGCCTCCCCAGCGGCCTACCCGATCAGTTTTTGCCTGGACCGTACCGTCGGCTGCTCTACCCCCGGCCCTACGAGTTCCACATCGAGCAACAGGCCAGTCGTTTCGGTGTCGACCCAGATCTGCTGACGGCGATCATTCGGGAGGAAAGTCGCTTCGACCCCATGGCCGTTTCCGGAGCCTCGGCCCGGGGGCTCTCCCAATTTGTCTGGTCGACAGCCCGACGCCTGGCGCGGAAGCTCGATTGGACGCAGATCGCGCCCACCGATCTGCACACACCGGAGGTCGCCATCACCTTGGGCGCCGCGTATCTTGCCGAGCTGTCACACCGCTTCGACGGCCGCACCGTCCAGGCTGTCGCCGCCTACAACGCCGGCGAGGATTTGGCGCGCCTCTGGCAGGCCTACTGTTTCAGCCAGGAACCGGAGGAGTACTTCAGCAAGGTCGGGTTTCGGCAGACACGAGGCTATCTGGAAAAGGTCCTCGAGAGCCGTGCCCACTATGCGGAGATTTACTCGCAGCAGTCCGGACCCTAGTCCGCGGCGGACTCGACCGTATCGACCAAGGGAGGAAGCGAGTCGAAATTGCTGTCGAAGTAGTCTTCGATATCGGCTTGCTGCAGCAACTCCATCGTCCACCGCTCCAGCTCCTCGTTCATGCGCTGCTCGCGCAACAGAGTCCGAATGGCCTCGCGAACTTCCTCGACGGGGGGTACGGAGTCCCCTCTTTCTACCAGCTGCGGCACCAGGCTCTCGTCGTAGTACTTGCGGATATCGTCCAAGCCGACAAAGATCCGGGCTCCCAATCGCTCCTCCACATACACCCAGACCATCACCTGGCGGGCCAGAACCTGCCGGACACCCTGTTCGTCCAAGCCCAGCTCTTCAATCGCGACCGCGAACTGCTCGGCACCACCCAGACGTTGCTCGAGCTTGTCGAACTCCTCGTCCACGACCTCGACCGGCACTTCGGCGAACCCGAATCGGTCGACCTCGTGAAACCGGAGCCTCTCCTCGATCAGAAAATCGAGAGCTCGACGCCGCACCGCTCGGTTGTCCTCATCCGACTCCGGCTGGATGATCCCGAAAGACAGGATCTGATCCACTTCCGATGCCAGAATGGGGTCGTCATCGACAACGGCGAGGATCCGGTCCACCGGATCGCGGTCCTGAGCAGGCAGGGAAGCCGTCACCGAAAGGCAGACAGCGGCGCCCAGGCTCAGTCGGGTAAGAAGGGACGGACGCAGCCTCATGGGAGCGGCATGCTAGCATAGCCCTCGACCGCGAAAGAGAACCATGGCAACGCACCTGACCGTCGGCTTGGCGCAGATCGACTGCCGCCTCGGTGCGGTCGAAGCAAACCTGGAGCGCCACCTCGAGTGGATCGCCAAGGCTCGGGAGCGGCAGGTGGAGCTGCTACTCTTTCCCGAGCTCTCCCTGACCGGCTACCGTCTTCTCCACCTGACCAGCCGGGTTGCCATGCGGCCCGACGAGTCGCCGATCATTCAGCGCCTGCTGGAGGCCGCCGGCGACATGTCGGTCGTGGTCGGCCTGGTCGAGGAAGGCCGCGAAGGCTTCCTCTACAACAGCGCGGTTCTCCTCCATCGAGGCGAGATCGCCCATGTCCACCGCAAGCTCTACCTGCCCACCTACGGCATTTTTCAGGAGGGCCGGTTCTTTGGCCAGGGCGAGCGTCTCGATCTCGCCCCCGTCAATGGTCAAGTCCTGGGCTTGTTGATCTGCGAGGATCTCTGGCATCCCCATCTCGCCCGGCGGCTGGCCATCGCCGGCGGCAAGCTGCTGGCCGTCTTGTCGGCCGGCCCGGGCCGAGTCGGGTCGGCGACAAGCTGGAGAGTCAGGACACGTGGGAGTGCCTCACCCGCTCGACCGCGCTGGTCAACACCTGCTGGCTGGTCTACTGCAATCGCGTCGGCTGGGAGGAGGGCTCCTTCTACACCGGCGGCAGCCACATCGTCCGCCCCGATGGCCAGATCCTGATGCGAGCCGCCTTCTTTGAAGAGGACCTGCTGGTCGCCCGGCTCGATCTGCGCGAAGTGGATCGTCTGCGCTGGCGCCTGCCGCTGCTGCAGTCGCACCGCCGGGATATCGAGGGGCTCAAATGAGCGCCAAAGATCGGGTGCCGAGAGAAACTGCAGGCTCAACGCGCGAGCTGGCCGTCCAGGCTCTGGTGACCTTCATCAAGGACGCCGTCGAGACCACCCACTCGGAAGGCGTCGTCGTCGGACTGAGCGGCGGGGTCGATTCGGCCCTGTCGGCCGCTCTGGCGGTCGGCGCTCTGGGCCCCGAGCGCGTCCACGCCTTCATGCTGCCCCACCGGACCTCGAGTCCCGACTCCGTGACCGACGCGCGAGCCGTGGCCGACGGCTCTCGGTCTCGACGACCTACAGCATCGACATCTCGCCCATGGTCGACGCCTACTTCGACAAGTACGAGTCCGACGCGGATCAAGGTCCGTCTCGGCAACAAGATGGCCCGCGAGCGCATGTCCATTCTCTTCGATCAGGCGAAGAAGCTCCGCAGCCTGGTGCTCGGCACTTCGAACAAGACCGAGATCCTGCTCGGCTACTCGACGATCTTCGGCGACAACGCCAGCTCCATCAACCCGCTCGGCGACCTCTACAAGCAGCAGGTCTGGCAGCTGGCCACCTATCTGGATCTACCGGCTCGGATCGTGGACAAGAAGCCCTCCGCCGATCTCTGGCCGGGACAGACCGACGAAGACGAGCTCGGCTTCGACTACCCGACGGCCGATGAGGTGCTCTATCTGATGTTCAACTTCGGGCTCTCCGACGAGGAGGTCATCGCGCTGGACTACCCCGAAGACGGTGGTGCGCCGGATCGTCACGCCTCGAAGAGAACAACCGCTTCAAACGCCGACTGATGCTCATCGCCCGGCTCTCGGACAGCGCCATCAATCTGGACCGCGAGATCCCTCGCGACTGACCGGGAATGCCCGGCAAACTCATCGTCGTCGCGACACCTATCGGCAACCTCGAGGACCTGTCCTCGAGGGCAGCGCAGACGCTTCGCGAAGTCGATCTGGTCGCCTGCGAGGACACGCGGCGGACCGGTCGGCTGCTGGCCCATCTGGGAACCAAGCGGCCGCTGCTCTCGCTCCACGAGCACAACGAGCGCCAGCGGGTGCCCAAGCTGATCGAGGCCATGCAGGGCGGCAGCGATGTGGCCCTGGTCTCGGACGCGGGTACGCCCCTCCTCTCCGATCCCGGATACGTTCTGATCCGGGAGTGCCTGGAACAGGGTCTGGAGGTTTGCCACCTTCCCGGGCCGTCGGCGGTGGTTACCGCCCTGGTTCAATCCGGGCTGCCACCCTACCCGTTCACCTTCGCCGGGTTTCCCCCTCCCAAGAGCGGCAAGCGCCGTCGCTTCTTCGGTCGCTTCGCAGACCTCGACCACACCTTGATCCTGTTCGAGTCTCCGCACCGGATCCTGGCGAGCCTGGACGATCTGCTGGCAGTCCTCGGCGACCGACCCGCCGCAGTCGGCCGAGAGCTCACCAAGCTCCATGAGGAGACCCTGCGGGGTCGGCTCTCCGAGATCCGCCACGATCTTGGAGAGCGCACCGCGATCAAAGGCGAGCTCACCCTGGTCATCGGTGCCGCCGACCGAAAGGGCTGACCCTCCGAACCCATGACCGCCCCAGGCAGAGCCCTTTTCTGGACCTACGACGCCGAAGAGCCATCCTTCCGTCATCGGATGCTCACGACTCGCGATGTCCTGGCCAGTAGAGGCTGGCAGTGTGATGTCGAGACCCTCCCCAAAGGACACTACCTGAGACGCGTGCTGGCACGCCGCGACTCCCTGCGCTCGGCAGACGTCGTCCTTCTGCATCGCATAAAGCTGACCCCTGTCGAGTTCATTCCACTGCGACGGCTCTGCCGGTCCCTGGTTTTCGATGTGGACGATGCCATCTACTACCGACGCCCGAGAAACCTCGGCGATCCACCGGACAAATCCTGGTTTCGCCAGTATAAATTCGCGCGCACGTGTGCCATCTCCGACCTGGTGATGGCCGGCAATGAGTGTCTGGCTGAGCGGGCTCGCCGGTCGGCTCCCTGGGTGGAGATCGTCCCGACTCCAGTCGATCTCGAACCCTATGAGACCTTGACGGCCACGAGAAACCCCGCCACCCTGGTCTGGATCGGTCTGCCGGAGAACCTCCCTTACCTCGAGCTGATCAGGGGTGTCGTGGCTCAGCTGGCAGCTGGCGGAGCCCGACCTGAAGCTCAGGATCGTCTCCGCCGAGTTTCCCGACTGGTCCGAGGTTCCCATCGAAAGAGTCCAGTGGTCGCTGGCGACGGAGGCCGCCAGCTTGAGCTCCGCCGGCATCGGCATCATGCCTCTCACCGACGACGAATGGACTCACGGCAAGTGTGCTTTCAAGTTGCTGCAATACATGGCTGCCCGACTGCCCTGCGTCGGCTCGGCAGTCGGTGCCAATCTGGAGGTCGTCCAGCACGGGCAGACCGGCTTGCTCGCCTCCGACCCCACCGAATGGGCCAGCGCTCTGCGGGAGCTTCTGAGCGACCCCGGCAGGGCCTCTGAGATGGGGCGTGCCGGGAGGGAGCGGGTGCGTGAGCACTACGACATTCGCGTCGTCTCCGCCCACGCTGCAGACCTCGTGGAAGAGCTGACGGGCCGTCTATAGCCTGTAGCCGGATTGAAGAAGCCAGCGGTCCAATGCCAGCAGCGTCCAGGACTGCTCGTTGGTGAAGTGCGCGAATCTCGGTTGGCGGACGATTCCTGCTTCGGCAAGACGATCCAGAGCCGCACTCAGCAGGTGGGGCTGCTGCCGCAGCCAGTCGCGAATCGGTAGATTGAAGCCCCGTTTGGGTCGGTCGAACAAACCGCTGGGAATTCTGGGCTCCATCAAGCTCCGGACGATCAGCTTGCCACGTCCCCCCTGCACGTCTCGCAGCAGGCTAGTGTCCAGGGAAAGGGCCCACTCCACCAGCTTGTGATCCAGCAGCGGCGGCCGGACCTCGAGAGAGTGGGCCATGCTGGCTCGATCCACTTTGGTCAACAGGTCTCCAGGCAGATAAGTGTGGAGATCGGCCCACTGCAGGCGCTTCAAGGGCTCCAGATCCTCTCGCCAGTACCGCCGAAAGTGCCACAGATCGTCGTAGTCGACCTCGGCCAGGGCCGGGCCCAGGAGCAGGGCCTTCTGTTGCGGCGTAAAAGGACCCAGGAAAGAAGCGTACTTCTCGAGACCGGTCGACGAGCGGCGTTGACTGGAGCGTCCCCCATCCGAGAAAGACGGCAGCGAATGGGCCAAGAACCGGTGAAAGAGGTTCGGCCTCAGCGTCAGCCACTTGCTGTACCACTGGTAACCGCAGAACAGCTCATCACCGCCTTCGCCGCTCAGGGCGACGACGGCGTGTTGGCGGGCCAGCCTCGAGACCAGATACGTCGCCCACGAGCTACTGTCTCCAAAGGGCTCATCGAAGACCCGCGGCACGACATCGAGAGCCTCATCGAGATCGATGGAGGCCGCGATCTCCTCGTGGTGCTCGGTACCGAAGTGCGTCGCCACCTGGCGAGCCACCGGGGCTTCGTCCCGGCGCTTGATGTCCGAGCCCAGAGTCACCGTGCGCGGTTTGTCCAGATGCGCCGCTACCGTAGTGGAGTCGATACCCCCGCTCAGGAAGACAGCCACCGGCACATCGGCCAGAGTATGCGCCGGCACGATCTCCTCGAGATGAGCCCCCAGGCCGGCCACGGCTTCATCGAAATCGGTCACCTCCACTCGCGTGGAAGGGCTCCAGTAGCGCTCGATCTCGAGCGAGCCATCCCAACGGAGCGTGTGACCCGGTGGCAGATTGTGGATTCCCGCTGAACGCGGTCTTGGGCTCGGGTACATACTTGTAGGTCAGATAGTCGCGCAGCGCCAGCCGGTCGATGCTGGGCCGGCCGAGCTCGAGTAGAGCCTTGATCTCTGATGCAAAGGCGATCCCATCGGGGATCTCCCGATAGTAGAAGGGCTTCATTCCCGACGCGGTCTCGGGCTGCGAAGAGCGTGCGCTTCTCGGAATCCCAGACGGCGAATGCAAACATCCCACGCAGCATCTCCAGACATCTTTCGCCATGCCTGGCATAGAGATGGAGCAGGACCTCGGTATCGCCATCGGATCGAAAGGGTCCGGGAAGTTGCTCGCGAAGCTGGCGGAAATTGTAGATTTCGCCGTTGTAGGTGAGAGTGAGAGAGCCCAGGGTCATGGGCTGGTTGCCGGCGGCCGACAGGTCGAGAATCGCCAGCCGGGTGTGGCCGAGCTCGGCATCTCGAGATCGCCAGACATCGTGGAAGTCCGGTCCCCGGTGAGTCAGCGACCGCGTCATGCGCTCGATCGCGTCGGGCTCGGGAGGGGCCCCTATGATGCCGCAGATCCCGCACATGACGCTATCTCGAGTCCTCGTCTCGGCCGCCTGATCCAACAGCCGCCGAGCACCTGGGTTTGCTGATAGAAGACCGCCGCCTGCCCAGGCGTCACACCCAGCTGCGGGTTCTCGAAGTCCACTTCCACTCGACCGTTGTCGAGAGGTCGGATCCGGGACCTGACCCCTGCATGGCGGGAGCGGATCTTGACTGTCGCGGTCAGCTCACCGTCGGGTGGCTGGCCTATCCAGTGGGTCCTCTCTCCTGAGAGACCCCTGGCTTCCAGCTCCTTCTCGCTGCCGACGATTACCCGGTTCGCGGCCGGCTCGACACCCAGGACATAGAGCTTCTCCGGGGCCGCCAACCCCAAGCCGCGTCGTTGGCCGACCGTATAGCGATAGTAGGGCTGGCCTTCACCCAATTCGTGCCCCTCACGGTCGACGACCTGGCTGGCTACCGGGGGCGCATGTCGCGAGTACCGTTCGGGGAACTCCGCCAAGCGTTCCTCGACGAATTCACGCACGCCGGTGGAGACAAAACAGATCTCCATGCTTTCCGGCTTCTCACACACCACCAATGCGGCCTCTCGCGCCAGGTCTCGAACGGCTCCCTTGCTCATCTCTCCCAACGGAAACCGAGTCGCGGCCAGCTGCTTCTGGGTCAATTCAAAGAGGTAGTAGCTCTGGTCCTTGCTCTCATCCAGCGCCTTGTGGAGCTGCCAACCGTCGGCGCTCGACACGATCCGAGCATAGTGACCGGTGGCCATCCGGTCGGCTCCGAGCTGCCGGGCTCGGTCGAGAAAGAGATCGAACTTGATCCACGAGTTACAGCGAATACAGGGGCTGGGGGTCCGGCCCTGAAGATAGTCCTCGACAAACGGATCCACCACCTGTTGGGCAAACTCTTCGTCCATCCGCAGCGTGTAGTGGGGGATTCCGCATTGTTGCGCGACCCGTTTGGCATCGCCCAGATCGAGAGCGCCACAGCACCGGCCATGGGTCTCCTCCTGCGAACGATCCCACAGCAACATGGACAGCCCGATCACCGTCTCGCCGCGCTGGGCCAGAAGCCAGGCGGTGACGGATGAATCCAGGCCACCGCTCATGGCCACGGCCGTCATTTCGGGTGGATCCAGGCTCATCGTGTGACCACCGCCAGTCGTCGTAACTCCTCCACCTGTTGGCGGAGTGCCACCAGGAACGAGTCGACCTCTGCCACCGAATTTGAAATGCCAAAGCTGACACGGATGGCTGACAGAGCTTCCTCGCGCGGCACATCCATAGCCAGAAGCGTACCGCTGGGCTCGACCGTACCCGAGGAACATGCGGCGCCGGCGGAGACTGCAAAACCAGCCAGATCGAGTCGAATCAACAGAGACTGATTGTCCACTCCGAGAAAGGCCACGTGGCTCGTATTGCCCAACCGCTGGGCCTTGGCGCCATGGATCACCACATCGGGGATCGTTCGCAACCCGCTCTCGAATCGTCGGCGCAGATCTTCGACGTGTCGCTGGCGATCCTGAAGCTCCAACCGGGCCAATTCCGCTGCCTTCCCCATCCCGACGATGGCCGGCACGTTCTCGGTCCCCGCTCGTCTTCGCCTCTCCTGCGAGCCACCCAGAAGCAGAGGGACCATTTCGGATCGTTTGGCGGTCCATAAGGCCGCCGCGCCCAACGGGCCGTAGAACTTGTGAGCCCCCAGGGTGAGATAGTCCACCCCGAGCTCATCCACATGGACGGAAATCTTGCCCAGCGCCTGCACCGCATCGCACAACACCGGGACTCCGACCTGGCGACAGCCCGACGCCACCTCGGCCACCGGTTGCAGCGTGCCGACGACGTTGTTGGCCAGGACCAGACACACCAGGCAGGTGTCTTCCCTGACCGCCGCCATCATCGCCTCCGCATCGATACAGCCCTGGCTGTCGGGCCGGATCCAGGAGACCTCCATCCCAGCCGCCTCGAGACCCCTGGCGGTCGCTTCCACCGAAGGGTGCTCCACGGCCGAGACCACCAGATGACCTCGAAAGCCTCGAGGCTCGGCGATGGCCCGGAGCACGGTGTTGTTGGCCTCGGTTCCAGAGGCCGTGAAGACGATCTCAGGGGGCGCCGCGTTCAGCAATCGCCCGACCTCCTCCCGCGCCCCCTCGACGGCTTCCCGGGCACGTTGGCCAAAGGCATGAATGGACGACGGATTCCCGTGATGCGGACCCAACCATACCGACATTTCCCGCGCGACCCTCGGGTCCACGGGTGTCGTGGCGTTGTGATCGAAATAAGCAGCGACCATGGGGCGTTGATTCTAACGCGGGGACGGCTTGCAACCTGTCCCCCGCCTTGTCGTAGACGTTCACGGAACATAGGATCGCCAGAATGATCAGCCGCCGCCTGACTCTTCCACTCCTGACAGCCATTCTGGTATTCAGCTTCTGGCTGGGCACGCCCTCGCCCGGGCACGCTCAGTCCCAGGATGAAAAGCCCGCGCCACCCACCGACGTGGTCAAGGGTGGTAAGAAGCAGAAGAAGAAGGCAAAGAAGGCTCAGCTCGCCGCGCTACCGGAGAAGTATCAGTTCTGGCTAGCGTCGGTGGACATGATCATTTCGAAGGATGAGAGGGAGTCCTTCCTCGAGCTGCAGAAGGACTACCAGAGAGACGCCTTTATCGAACGCTTCTGGAAAGCTCGGGATCCCTATCCCACGACCCTGACCAACGAGTTTCGTCAGCGGTACGAGGAGGCGGTCAAGGTGGTGATGGAGCGCTTTGGCAGTTTCGACGAAGACCGCGCTCGGGTCTACCTGGTCAATGAGCCCCCGGACGTCATGATGCCCGTCGAGTGCGTGGAAATGTGGCCAGCGGAAGTCTGGTATTGGCAGAAGAACAAAAAGATCGGCGTGGGAGTGGGCATCCTCTTCTATCAATCAGGAGGAGGTGGCCGATACAGGATCTGGTATCCCGACGACGGTATCAATGCGCTGGCGAAATTCCCGGGTTCGACACGCCGCAAACGACGTCATTGGATCCTGCAACATGCAGGCTCAGGAGGCCCTGGGATTCATCCTCGCACAGATGCGCAACCTGGGCACCATGGGCTTTATGTCGTTGATGGCCGACATCCAGGAGATCCCCGCGGTCCCCAAAGGCGAGTGGGTGGAGACGTTTCACGCCTACTCCACCGACCTCGATGCAGGAGCTCCGGAGTTTCCGGCCTGGTTGGAAATCGAGTACCCCGGGCGACACCAAAGCCGCACGGTCGTGCAGGGAATCATCAAGATTCCACGAGACGAGGTGGCGACTTCCGAGCTGGCGGACTACGGACAGACCTTCAACATCATGCTCACGGGAGAGGTCGTTCGCGATAACAAGCTCTTCGACACTTTTCGGTATCAGTTCAATTTCCCCGTCGAGCAGATTGTCGGTGAGGAGATCCCTCTGGTTTTCGACAGATATCTTCGCCCCGGGGAGTACGATCTGGTGCTCAAGTTGGAGGACTTGAATTCGGAGGCCGAGCACCGCGAAGTGGTCGAGCTCTCGGTACCCGAGAAGGACAAAGCCGTGCCCGTGACCCCCAGCGATCCCGAAACGGCGAGGATTCTCGAAGAGGCCAACGCCGCCATCTCGAGTGGGGATTCGACCATCAAGATCGTGCCCCCCCGCGGGCAGTATTCCACCGGCATGATGCGCGTCGACACGCTGACCACGGGCAGGGACATTACCGAGGTCGTCTTCGATCTGGACGGTGGACAGAAACTGTCCAAGACCAATCCCCCCTGGAGCGTCGAGCTCGACCTCGGTTCGCTGCCGCAGATGCGCACCCTGAGGGTCACGGCGCTGAATTCCGCCGGCCAGGTGGTCGCCCGTGACGAGGCCAATCTGAACGCCGGCTCGCACCGTTTCGATGTTCACCTCATCGAGCCCCAGCCCGGTCAGACCTACACCCGCAGCCTACGCGCCGAGGCGAGGGTCGACGTCCCCGAAGGCAGTGTAGTGGACAAGGTCGAGTTCTACCTCAACGAGACACTCAAGGCAACTCTCTTTCAGCCGCCCTGGACGCAGCCCATCCTGCTCAACAGCGACAACGAGCTGGCCTACATCCGAGTCGTCGCCTACCAGCCCGACGGCAATTTCATCGAGGACACCGTCTGGGTGAATGCTCCGGACTACATGGAGAACCTCGAGATCCAGTTCGTCGAGCTCTTCATCACGGTACTGGACAAGGAGAAGCACCCCGTCATGGGTCTGAAGCTGGACGACTTCAAGATCTTCGAGGATGGCCGGGCCCAGGAACCGCGGCGCTTCGAGAAGGTCACCAATCTGCCAATCCACGCCGGCATCCTGCTGGATGTCTCGGCGTCCATGGAAGAGAAACTCGATACCGCCCTGAAGGCCGCGCTCGGCTTCCTCGAAGAGGCCGTGACGCCCATGGATCGGGCCACCATCGTGACCTTCAACGACCACCCCAATCTGGCGGTCAAGTTCACCAATGACATGCCTGCCCTGGCGGGCGGATTGGCAGGACTGCGGGCCGAGCGGGGGACGGCACTCTACGACAGCATCATCTTCTCTCTTTACTACTTCAACGGCATCAAGGGCCAGAGAGCGGTGATTCTGTTGTCCGATGGCGACGACCAACACAGCCGCTTCCTCTGGGAGGACGCCATCGAGTACGCGCGCCGTGCAGGTGTCTCTATCTACTCGATCGGCCTGACTCTTGGTAAGAAGGGCGGCAACGCGAAGAAGAAACTGATCAAGCTGGCTGAGGAGACCGGGGGTCGCAGCTTCTTCATCAACGATGTCAACGAGCTGGCCGAGATCTACCGCATCATCCAGGAAGAGCTCCGCTCCCGCTACTTTGTCGCCTATCAGTCGACCAACACGGCCGACGATACGACGTTTCGCACTGTCGAAGTCGAGCTCGACAAACCCGGGCTGGAAGCCAAGACGCTCCGAGGGTACTATCCTTGACGGCATGCGACCGTGCCCAGACGGCGGACTGCCGCCCATTTCGAAGACGTTTCGTACAGCGGTTCTCGCTGCCCTGATCGTCATCCTGATTCCCACCCACGCCTCCTCATCCGAACTTTCCCCGAGCCATCAGGAGTGGCTCGAGCAAGTCGACTCCATCATCACCGACGAGGAACGCCAGGCCTTCTCGAGCCTGCTACGGAACTATCAGAGAGAGGCCTTCATTGCCCGCTTCTGGCAGGAGCGCGACCCGCAGCCCGAGACGGGACAGAACGAGTTTCTCGAGATCTGGCAGCGGAGGTCGAGCCTGGTGGCCGAGCAGTTCGGCGAATTCGACAGCGACCGGTCTCGAACCATGCTGTTGATCGGGCTCCCCGAGTTGATGTTGCCAAATCTGTGTCCCGAACTGCTGCGCCCTGTGGAAGCCTGGTACTACCGGGAGGCGGAGAGCTTTCCCGACGGCTTCTACCTGGTCTTCATCCCGGCTCCGGATGAGCCGGACTCTCCCATGGTGCATTGGTCTCCCGACAAGGGAACCGCCTCGCTGCTGCGTTCGGGAATCGATCTAGCTGGATCCGACCCCCTCCCTCAACTGGCTCAGCGATGTACCCGCGGCAAAGAGGCTGAAAGGGCTCTCGCGCAGGCGGTGAGCTGGGAGGATCTGGACGACCAGGAGGGTCTTCTGCCACCGAATCCGGGATCCTGGGTCGACGAGTTTCTCGATCGCACCACCACGGTCGATCCGGACACCCCCGCCATTACAGCGTCCATGCAGCTGCAGTTTCCTGGTCATCTCCAAGAGAAGACCGTTGTCCAGGTCGAGATCACCATTCCCAGCGATGTGGCGACTCCGACCGAGCCCGCGGCGGGAGTCTTCAGTCTTCGAATCGACGGGGAGGTCCTGCGGAGAGAGACTCTCTTCGATCAGTTCCGCTACGACTTCGACCTGCCGGTCGTCGACATCATCGGCAACGAGATTCCCCTGGCCTTCCAGCGCAACCTGCTGCCAGGAGACTACACACTGGTCCTGCGCCTGGAGGATCAGACCTCGGGACACGCCTTTCGCAGTGAAGGTCCGTTGCACGTGCCGAAACCTGCCGATACCGGAGAACCGCCAGCAGCGACCCTGGCCGAAGCCAACGCCGTTCTCGGTGCCGGCGATCATATGGTCAAGATCCAACCCTTGCCCGAGCAACTCCTCACCGGCCGCGTGCGCGTCGAAGCGCAAGCCCTGGGAGAGGGTATCGCCAAAGTCACCTTCGTCCTCAATGGCCACCGGGTCATGAGCAAGACCCGGCCACCGTTCAGCCTGGAGATCGATCTGGGGCACGCGCCTCGTCTGCACTGGCTCGAGGCCGTCGCCTTGGACAGCGCCGGTCAAGAGTTGGCTCGGGATCGGGTTCCCATCAACGCCGGGCCCCATAGGTTCGCGGTGCGCCTGGTCGAGCCGCGTTCCGGGCAGCGCTACGTGAGCAGCCTGCGGGCTGCCGCAGAGGTTCATCTGCCCGCAGGTGAGGAGCTGGAGCGAGTCGACTTCTACCTCAACGAGAGCCGGCTGGCCAGTCTGTACCAACCCCCCTTCGTGCAACCGTTGTCGCTTCCCCAGAGCCAGCGCATCAACTATGTCCGAGCCGTGGCGTATCTGGTCGATGGCAATGCCACCGAGGACCTGGTCTTCATCAACGCACCCCAGGAGATGGCCCATCTGCGGATCAACATGGTGGAGCTCTTCACCACGGTCAGCAATAAGAAGGGACTGCCGATCGAGGGCCTATCCCCCGCGGATTTCACCATCCGTGAGGAGGGGCAGGAGCAGGAGCTGCGACGCTTCGAGCTCGTCCAGAATCTGTCGGTTCATGCCGCGGTGATTCTCGACGCTTCCACATCCATGCAAGAGGAGCTCGGCCAGGCTATCGACGGGGCGTTGCAGTTCTTCGAGGCTGTCATCCAACCCAAGGATCGGGCCGCGGTCCTCATCTTCAACGATGAGCCGATTCTAAAGGTTCCCTTCACCAACCGTCTCGAAACGCTGTCCGCAGGGCCTGGAGAATGTGGAATCCGAGGGCGAGACCGCTCTATACGACACTCTGGTCTATGCCCTCCACTACTTCGCCGGTATCAGAGGCAAGCGCGCGCTGGTACTCCTCTCGGATGGCGAGGACTCCCGCAGCCGATACACCTTCGCCGAGACCCTCGAGTTCGCGCAGCGGTCCGGTGTCGCCATCTACGCCATCGGCCTAGGTGTGGATCGCCGTCAGGCCGGGCCCAGAAGCGTCCTGCACCAGCTAGCGCGAGAGACGGGTGGACGATTCTTTTCCATCGCTTCGGCGCGCGAGCTCGAAGGCATCTACGCCCGAATCGAACAGGAGCTGCGATCACAGTACCTGCTCGCCTATCAATCCACCCATGAGGTGGGCGGAGACTTCCGGCGTGTGGAGGTCGAAGTCGGGCATCAGGGTTTGAAGGCCAAGACCATCCCCGGTTACTATCCGTAGCAGCCGTGAAAGAGATTCCAACACTCGTCCTGGCGTCAGGATCGCCACGGCGCCGAGAGCTTCTCCAGGGTCTGGGGGTCGATTTCTCCGTCCGTCCCGCGGATCTGGATGAATCTCTGCTGCCCGGCGAGAGTCCCGACCTGCATGTGCAACGTCTCGCTCAGGAAAAGGCCAGGGCCGGGGCTGCGGCAGGGGAATGGGTTTTGGCCGCCGACACAGTCGTGGTCATCGACGGCGAGATCCTGGGCAAGCCAGGCGATGCCGATGAGGCACGGGCCATGCTCGAGCGACTGGCAGGACGGCGGCATACGGTCCTCAGCGGCGTCGCCTTGATCGACGGAAGTCACCGGACGCTCGGCTCACGGAATGGCGCGTACCGAGGTCCGCATCGCTGCCATGACCGCGGCGGAGATCGCCTGGTATGTGGCTACGGGAGAGCCCATGGACAAGGCCGGCGCCTACGCCATTCAGGGCCTGGGGGCGCTTTTTGTCGAAGAGGTCGAAGGCAACTACACCAATGTCGTCGGGCTGCCCATTCCCTTGACACGATCCTTGTTTCGCGACCTGGGGCTCGACCTGCGCGAGCTCTGTCAGCCAGGAGGAGATTGAGTGTCGTCGGACTCGTCGTCGCCGCTGTACTTGATGGGGGCACCGAGCTCGTCGAGTGAGAAATTCGCCATGATCTGGTGCCCGTTGAAATCCAGAACCCGGATGTCCTCGACGCTCTCCAGATCCTCGACGATAGACTCGAACGATTGCTGGTAGCGACTCCGCACGGCTTCGCTGTCCACTTCATAGGCAATGAACTTGTTGATGCCCTTGTAGCGGAGCTTGCGCAGCAGTCGATCATCGGTCAGCGCGGGATACGTCGAGAGAACCAGAATCGGTCCGGTGCCAGTGAAGATGAGATACGAGCTGGGAATATTTTCGTCGGTCATGGTACCCCTTTCGTGCCCAAGGTAATCTTGCCGCTCGTGGGTGTCAAGTCATGATTCCAAGCCCCTTTGTTCCCGCCGTCGTGCTGGTCGAGCCACGCGAGGAAGGCAACATCGGAGCCGCCGCCCGGGCGATGGCCAACATGGGCCTGGCAGAGCTCGTGCTGGTAAACCCGGAGGCCGAGATCGGCCGGATCGCCAGGGCCTTCGCGGTGGGCGCCGGACACATTCTCGAAACAGCCCGGCACACCGAGTCCCTGGCAGAGGCTCTGGAGCCCTACCAGCGGATCATCGGCACGACTTCAGCGCGCGCACGGGATCTGCCCATGCCGCCCTTGCTCCCATCAGCGCTGCCGGCAGCTTTGCAGGAAGAGGCTCCCGACACCTCGACAGCGTTGGTCTTTGGCCCTGAGGTGTCCGGTCTGGATAACGATCAGCTGGCTCTCTGTGGTTTCCTGGTCCGTGTTCCCTGCGCCCCGGTCCAGCCCACCCTGAACCTGGCACAGGCCGTTCTTGTCGTCGCCTACGAGCTCTACATGGCCAGGCTCACTCAGATGGACGCTGCAGGTGAGCAACCACCGCCGGTCCCCTCGGGGGAGCTCGAGGGTCTCTTTGGCCAGCTGGAACCGTTGCTCGCGGAAATCGGTTTTCAACGCGATGACACCTTCGGTGGCGTCGTCAGGGACCTGCGCCGTCTGGCTGCACGGGCCGGGGTTACGGACAGGGAGGTCAGTATCTTGCGCGGTATCTGTCGCCGGGCTCAACGGGCTCTCGAGCGGCGGTAGACAGTTCTCACATCGAGGAGCTGTGAGATACACTGCTGCGCCCACCGGAGGATCGGAGAATGTCGGAGAACACGGATCGGACACGCGTCGCCAGCAGCCTCGCAAAGGCGCCCATCATCGGTGTGGTGCGCACGGATTCCAAACAGGAGGCGGCGCGACAAGCCCGTCTCTTCATCGCCGGTGGCCTGCAGCTGATCGAAATCACTTTCTCCGTGCCCGAAGCGACCACGTTGGTTCGCGAGCTTCTCGACGAGCGCGGCGATGCCGGACCCCCATGGATCGGCATGGGCACGGTCACCGACGCCGCCAGGGCCACGGCCGCGGTGGAGGCTGGAACAGAGTTCATCGTGTCGCCGAACACCAGCCCGGAGCGTCGCCCAGGTGGCCCGTCAAGCCGAGATCTACCTGGTCTTGGGAGCCCTGACCTGTACCGAGATCGTTGAAGCCCGCGATCTGGGAGCTCAGATCGTCAAGGTCTACCCGTTGCCTCCTGTCGGGGGCGCCCGATACCTGGCTACGGTTCGCCAACCCCTGGCCGACATCCCCATGCTTGCCGCCGGCGGTTTCACTGTCGAAGAGATTCCCGACTATCGAGCTGTCGGGGCGTCCGCCTTCGGGATAGGCTCTCCATTGTTGGCCGCGGACGACGACGAAACCGCTCAGCGCATCCAACGAGCGCTGTCGCATGGCACGCGGTCTGGAGACCTGATGCAGCCCCCAGTTGCCCCACGGCAAGTCATTTTCGACCCCACGCCGGAGATCTTCGCTACCGACAGTGGCGGCAGTTTCACCTTTGCCCTGAGCCTGGATGGCGAGAGCTACCTCAGCACCGGTCAATACGATGAGGCGCGCCTTCTGGTGTCGCTGTGGCATCCATCGACCCAGCGCCACATCGACCTGGACCGAGCCTATGTCGAGGTCAAGGGATGCTTCGATACCACCGACGAGCACTGGGTGCGGCTGGCGGAGATCGAGCCCGTCGTGCCACCCTACAACTCGGGTGAGACTTTCGATGGTTGGGTGGTGCTGCCGGTCATGGCCACTGCCAGCGCCTTCTCCTTGGCGGGAGGGGGCTTCCAACCCCGAGCCCGATTGCAGATCCGCGCGAGTGTCTATCTCGTCGCCTGACCCAAGATCGTCATCGACCTCGCCATCATCCGATTCTGGAGGGAATTCATGGACCATCAGCAATTGCTAGCCCGTCTGGCACACACCAACAACTCTCGTCTCGTCTTGCTGGTCCTCGATGGAGTGGGGGATCTGCGGACCGCCGAACAGCCTGAGACAGCTCTCGACGCCGCCAACCTGCCCAATCTGGACGCCCTGGCTCGTCGCTCCGCCCTCGGGCGGGTCGTACCCGTAGCCACCGGCGTGACTCCCGGGAGCGGCCCTGGACACCTCTCCCTGTTCGGCTACGACCCCACCACACCGGCAGCGGATATCGGTCGGGGGGTCCTCGAAGCCCTCGGGCTGGGGCTCGAGGTCGAGCCCGGAGATGTGGCGGTGCGCTGCAACTTTGCCACCGCCGACAGCCAAGGCAATCTCACCGATCGTCGAGCCGGGAGGATTCCCAGCTCCGAGTGCCGACGTCTCTGCGACAAGATCCGGCAAGACCTGGTCGAGTTCACCGATCTGAAAGTGCAGGTCCAGGCCGGTGAAGAGCATCGCTTCGTTTTGATCCTCAGCGGCGACGCCCTGTCCCACGAGATCGCCGACACCGACCCCCAGGAAACGGGTGTGCCACCGTTGCCTCCCAGACCCCAGACGCCTTCAGCGGCCGACAGTGCTGCTCGGGTCGCCTCGTTGATCGATGCCATGGAGCAAGCCATCGCCGATGAACCCCAGGCCAACCGGGTGCTGCTACGGGGCTTCTCCGTGCTTCCCGACTTGCCCTCGCTCACCGACCTCCACGGGATCCGTGGCGGTGCCTTCGCCGGGTATCCGCTCTACAACGGCGTCGCGGCAGCCTGCGGCATGGAGGTGGTTCCCTGCGGCAAGGACCTGGCTGAGATCCTGACAACCGTCGAGGAGAACTGGGAGCGGTTCGACTACTTCTTTCTGCACGTCAAGCAGACAGACAAAGCGGGCGAGGACGGGGACCTGGCCAAGAAGATCCAGGTACTCGAGCATGTCGACGCGGAATTGCCCCGCCTGCTGGACCTCGAGCCGACGGTGCTGGCCATCACCGGCGACCACTCCACCCCGGCACCCATGGCCGCACACAGCTGGCACCCGGTACCGCTGCTCGTGCACGGCCCCAACTGCTTTGTGGATGACTGCCAGGAATTCACCGAGACCGCCGCAGTGGCAGGTCACATCGGGCTGATACCGGCGCGTGATTTGATGGGTTTGATGCTGGCCAACGCCGGACGGTTGGCCAAGTTCGGTGCTTGAACGGGTTCGGTTAGCGGAAGCCCCTGCGCAGCTCCTGCCGAAAGGTGGAGAACGTCTCCTTGTCGAACAAGCAGACCACCACCCGGTCGAGCTTGGTCCCACCCTGCATATAGCGGTGGATCTCGGTCAGGGTCACCCGGGCACAGCGATTGACCGGAAAACCGAAGTTGCCAGTCGAGATGGCCGGCACGGCCACCGATCCCAGGCCATGGCGATCGGCCAAAGCCAACGAAGATCGCACCGCCGCGGCCAACTTACGATCCTCGTCGCCGTCACCCATCTTCGGACCGACAGCGTGAATCACGTGCTTGTGGGGTAGGTCGCCGGCACCGGTGATCACGGCTGTTCCCACCGGAGTGCCACCAATCCGATTGCACTCCTTCTGGATCGACGGACCGCCCTTCTCACGGATCGCCCCAGCGACACCTTCCCCCATCTTCAGGTTCTCGTTCGCCGGATTGACAATAGCGTCCACATCGAGCTCGGTGATGTCTCCCTCGACGAGCTCCAGCTGAGTCTCGTTGAGCCTGATGGCGACGCGATTGCTCTTTCTCTGCTTGACCATACTGCGTTTTCCCCCTCGCAAGCTACAGGACACCCAATCATATCAAGCTCCGGTCCGACTTCAGTACCCTGGCGAAATCCACCTGGAAATCCGGAAGAGATGAGAAACGCGTGGTATAGACTCCGCTGACCATGTTGAGCGGGCTGAAGACCGAGCTGTCGCAGCGAGTAGCGGCAAGAATCCAGGCGGTATTCGACGTCGAGCACGACCCGATCGTCGAGGTTCCCCCGCGTCGGGAGCTCGGCGACCTGGCGTTTCCGGCCGCTCTGCATCTCGCTCGAGAGTTGCGGCGCTCACCCCGCGACATTGCCAACGAATTGGCGGCCGGTCTCGAGCTGCCACCGAGCGTCCGACGGGTAACGGTGGAGGGGGCGGGCTATCTCAACTTCTTCCTCGACCGCAGCGCCTTCGCCGCACAGTTGATGGCCAGCCCACTGCAGTCAGGGGAGCCGCAGGACTCTCAGAAGATCATCGTGGAGCACACCAACATCAACCCCAACAAGGCGGCGCATATCGGGCACCTGCGCAACTCCGTCCTGGGAGACACCTTGGTACGGGTACTGAAGTCTCTAGGTTACGCGGTGGAGACCCAGAACTACATCGACGACACCGGTGTACAGCTTGCCGATGTCGTCGTCGGATTTGTGGATCTGCGACAGATGAGTCTGGTGGAGGTGACACAGCTACCGGAGCCCTTCGACTACTACTGTTGGGACCTCTACAGCGAAGTGGGCCAATGGTACGGCGACGACCCAGAGCGCCAGGAGCTTCGTCGTCAGACGCTCCATCAGCTCGAACACGGTGAAGGAGAGAGGGCCGAAATAGGTCGCCTGGTGTCCCGCCGCGTGGTTCGTCGCCACCTCGCCACCATGGCTCGACTGGACGTGACCTACGATCTTCTCACCCACGAAGCCGCGATTCTCGGCTTGGATTTCTTCTCCCAGGCCTTCGAGCTGCTCGAGAAGGAAAAGGCCATTCACCTCGAAGCCGAGGGCAAGAACGCCGGCTGCTGGGTCATGCCCCTGGCGGGGAGCGAGGAGTTTGCCGGTCTCGAGGACCCGGACAAGGTCATTGTCCGGTCCGATGGCACCGTCACCTATGTCGGCAAGGACATCGCCTATCAGCTCTGGAAGTTCGGCTTGCTGGGCAAGGACTTCGAGTATCGGTTCTGGGACGAGGAGGACGTCTGGGAGACGACCACCCGAGGCGTGGCGGAGCACCCGGCCTTTGGCAATGCGGATCGGGTCATCAATGTCATCGATGCCCGGCAGAGCTATCTGCAGAAGATCGTGCGCGCCGGACTCGAAGCCCTGCACTTTCCGGCGCAGGCCGAGCAGTCGATTCACTTCGCCTACGAGATGGTCACCCTCTCCCCCGCCACCGCCCGGGCTCTGGGGTACCTGGCAGACGACGAGGCCGACGACGCCCGCAACCTGGACATGTCCGGTCGCAAGGGGATCGGCGTCAAGGCAGACGATCTGATGGATGAGCTGGAGTCCAAGAGCCGTGAGGAGATCGCCTCGCGCAATCGCGATCTGCCGACCGCGGAGTTGGAGCTGCTCGCTAGCCAGATCGCCATCGCGGCCCTGCGGTTCTTCATGGTGAAGGCCACCACCAATCGAGTCATCGCCTTCGATCTGGACGAAGCCTTGAACTTCGAAGGAGATTCGGGACCCTACTTGCAGTATTCCGCCGTCCGGGCACTGAATATCAAGCGGCGATTGCTGGAAGCGGGCCTGCCGACCGAAGTCGATCTGCAGGCTCTGGCGGCTCTCCCCGCCGAAGTGTGGGCCGACGATCTCTGGGATCTGATCCTGACCGTGGCGCTGATTCCCCAGAAGGTCGAGATGGCGGGCGAGACCCTCGAGCTTTCGATTCTCGCTCGGCACGCCCTCGAGCTGGCGCAACAATTCCACGCCATCTATCACCGCCACCCCATCCTCCAAGAGACCGACGAAGATCTGCGCGCCGCCCGCCTGGCCACGACCCCGATCTTTATCCGCGGATTGGAAGACCTCACCGCGTTACTGGGCATCCCTCTGCCCGCCAAGATGTAAGGATCTCGCATCGGACGATGCAAACAGGCCGTCTTGGCCGTGCCTCTGTGCCAGTGAACAGCTCGGGCTGAGCTCGGGCATCAGAGGCCGGCGCTCGCCCGCAACTCCACGCCATCGGATCTGGCGATCATGGTCCGAATGGCGGCTTCCAGCGCGCTACTGTCCGTGCGACCCAGCATGACGCTGTCGAGAGCGCCTGTCGGCACCGCATAGGATCGAGTCCGCGCCCACCAGTCCCCTGATGCGGAGGACTCGGACCGGCTACGGTCTGAGTCGCCTGCAGTCAGCCGCTGCGCAGCACCGATGGTACCATCGCCGGTCCAGAGGCGTCGGATCCAGCGACCCGAACGCTGGATGGGTCCTCTACAAGGATGGGACGAGGAACGACACCGATCTTGCTGCGTGCCGACAGAGCGTCCTGGAGACCTGCCTCTATAATCGCAGCGGAGCCAGCGCGGTTCGGACGGAAGCGGGACGATCGCATCCGCCGAACGCAGGTTAGTCACCGGAGAAAGGCGAATGCCTCGGACCTCAATCGTTCCTGATCACACTGCCAGATTCAGACCTCTTAGGCAGAGGACCCAAGACGGCCTCTCGAGTCACTCCGAAGCGAGATCACCAGATGTAGTCGCGGGCGATGTCGCGTTTGTCCTTGCCGGCCAGGATGTGCATGACGCGGATCTTCTTGAGGGTCACGGGAGACAGCGCCGCCAGGGGGATGTGGGTGATCTGCTTGCCCTGGACGGCGGCATAGCGGCGCATGCGATCCGCAGGAGGATCGGCGGCGACGTGGACGACAATCTTCTCCAGGCTGTAGTCGATGGCCGCCATCAGCAGGACCTCGGCCTTGTCCTGGGCGAACCGATAGTCTCGGTCCTCCCAGACATCAAACAGTCGCCCTCGTGGAAGTGTCAGCATGAATCCGCCATAGGTAGCGCGCATGATTCCCGGACCGACGACCTGCTCGGCCGGGCTGGTGGCGTAGAAGGCCATATCCGATTCCTGATCGTGCTCTCCCAGCCAGGTCATCGAAAAGGGGAACTGCAGCGTTCTCTGGATCCCGGTCGAAGATCACGACCACAGAGCCGGCCTCTCCAGGAGCCCTACCCTTCTCTTCCACGAAAATCCGTTCCTCGTGTAGATGGCGGAGGGTCTCGCGAATATCGATGCCGTCCAGCATGCTGGTGGAAAAGGGCTCCGTTCTCTTGCGCTCCGCGGCGAGGATCGACACCGCCCGGTGCTGCAGAAAACGGCCGTAGTCCTCGATCACGAGATCCTCGGGCGGATAGGAACACAGACCGGTGGAATCGAAAGCGCTCAGCCAGTCCTCTGGGCTGCTGGGCTGTGGTCGCTCGCGCACCGGCACGGCGATGGGTCGACTCTTGACCCTGAGAAACCGGCGACGAAACCGCACCTTGCGAGTCCCCAGATCGAGCTCGGAGCCGTCGATGGAGACACTGGGAATCTCCGCCGACTCCTCCTGCCACGGATACGCCCGCGACGCATCGAAGACCTCCCAGGCCAGATTGTCGTCACCCACACCGCGGGCGGCGATGACCCATTCGTAGAGGCCCGGCACCAGCATCCCCTGTACCCGCGCGCATCGCCGGGCGTAGTCGAGAAACAGCCGCTGCTGCCACGGTCCGGTGTCTTCACCAGTCTGCTCCTTGTAGGAGCCCGCCCCGACCTTCCACACCACCGTCCCGAGAGCGCGCCGATCAGGAAAACCCTTGCAGCCGGCCAATTCCCCCAGAGCTTGATGACAGGCGAAGTCCACGATCCGCCCCTTTCGCTGGTTTTCGCTCTCTCCCTTCTCTCCATGAATCACCCGCAGACCAAAACGGACCACCGAGACCTTGCGTGACAGCGCGGCAGTCAACTCGGCCGACTCCGGCATCTCACCGCCTGCGGACACGCTCCCAGACGGCGTGCGCGAGTGGCGCATCCGGGAGCAATCCCGTCAGGCTGTGGGGATCCAAATGCCGAATCTCCGTGTGAGACCTTCTGACGCGAGCCAACGGGTGGGCTTGAGGCTGCTGGAGACTCGCGACCACCCCATCGACATGGGCCGCCCCGACGAGGGCCAGAATCTCCCCGTCGGGCATCTCGTCCCGGGCCTGGGCGAGATGAAAGGCCATACCTCTCTCCCGTCGAGCGTCCTCATCGGTGGCGGGAGAGCTGCGATACCGCTCCCGCAGCAGATCCAGATACCGACCGCCGCCCAGGCTCCACACCGAGTAGGGATCCGGCACCGGATCGCGGTGCTGCTCCGCGTACGGCAGATCGGGATCGATGAACAGAATCGGCCGTTGCTGTTCCAAGGCCCATCGGGCAGCTTCCACGAGAGGGTCTCCCGGCGCCACCACCCAGACGAGAGCGTCTTCTCCAGGCTCCTCAGAGATCAAGAGCGAGATTCTCGGTAGACGCCGAACCGCTCGCAGGGTCTCGCTCTCCAGAGTCGTCGGCAACTCGAGGGCGAGCGCCGCGGGATCGACCTGGTTCAATGCGGCCCGCACCAGGGCCGTGATCTCGAGGCGCTCGTGAACGATCGGCAGGACCCGAATGCCCGGGCACGCCGACGGCGCCAGACGGTCCAGGTCTCGAGGATCAGGTGAGATCGAAATCGGTGAATTCATCGTCGCTCAAGGACAGGCGCATGGCCCGCTCCACCGCTTCGCCGGCATTCTCCGCTTCACCTCGCCGCAAGACCTTCATCGCGTAGCGAACCAGATTGATGCCATCCCGCACGGTGTAGCGAAGATCCCGATCATGAGCCACACGAAGAAAGGACAGCACGTAGTCCAATACTTCTTGTTCGGCGAAAGGTACCTGCGCCTGCAGAATCGAACGCTCTTCGTCTTCTTCGGGGAAATCGACATAGATCTGCGGCATGAGACGCGAGTGGATGTACTCGGGGATCTCGTAGGTGGAGGCGTCTTCGTTCATCGTGGTGACAAAGCGAAAGTCGGGATGGGCCGAGATGCGGATTCCGGCCACGATGCTCTCCACGTAGCGACGATGGTCCAGAAGGGGTGCCAACGACGCCCACGACTTCTCGCTCATCCGGTTGCCTTCATCCAGAATCAGGGCACCGCCACGAATCATGGCGGTGACCAGGGACGACGCCATATAGCGCACGCCTCCGTCTGGGGACAGCACCGGCGAGACGACGAGATCCTCTGGCCGCGTGTCCATGGTCGCCTGGGCCATGTAGATGTCCAAATCGAGCTCGCGGGCTGCCGCACAGGCGAGAGTGGTTTTGCCCACCCCAGGTTTGCCCAGCAGGCGTGGATTGAGCGGTAGGTCCGCATCCTCGATCCTGGCCCACGCAGCCAACAATTGGATCAGAACTTCCCGCTGGCCGATCCAAGGGGGCGTCTCCTTGACCGGCGTGCCCAGATGAAGAGTCACCCCGTCGATGACAACGGTGTCTTGTGCACTCATAGAGCGGCGAGTCTACGCGAAAAGTCGACTACAGCGGGATCTCGAAGATGACATCCTTGGCCCGCTTGCCATGACGGACAAAGGGGATCCCCAGGAGCCTCTCGGGGCCAAACACGATTTCATATCGGAGCTGTTTCAGGGTATCGGGCTTGCTCACCTCGGAGGCAACCAGGCAGTAGTGCGCCAGTTTCTGCGCGTCAGCCACACCGTAGCAGCCGCCCACCAAGCGCTCTCCCAGCTTCTCCCCCAAGCTCGGCAAGACCTCGGTGTATCGTCGGGCCAGCTCCGTCACCGCCTGCAGGGGCGCGTGGAAGGCCGGAATGGCGAAGGTCCCTTCTCCACCGGGCTCGTCCTCCTCGCCACCCAGAAAGAACCGCATCAGACCCTTGAACGATTTCCCGGCGGCGGTGCGTTCAGTGATCGTCACGGTCGCCGGAAGCAACCAGAACGGCAAATAGAAATCGACATTCTTGTCGGACAGGGCCACGAAGGCCACCTCGACGGGCTCCAGGCTGTGGGTTTCCTGCTCGAACCGATAGCCATTGCGGCAGGCCGTGCAGTAGTAGACGACATCCTGGCCATCGGCTCGGATTCCCGCACCGCAGCTTGGGCAGTCCAGGGGCACCAGAGAGAATTCACCCATCACGACCACGACCCCCATCGCGGAGATCGACCCTGCATGAGATCGCCCACCATCTCGCCGAGATCATCCTTCATCTCGAACCCGGCAAGAAGCTGGGGACCCGAATCCTCGTGTCCGACACCGGTGCCTTCGACCACCACACCGCCGTGTCGGAATTTCTTCCATCCCCACCACAACGCACCCAGGACCACGGCTCCCATGGCTGCCAGCCCCCCCAGATTGACACCGATGAAACGCACGATCGTGGTCGCGATGAAGAGCGCTGCCGCCTGGGACAGCACCATCGCCAGAGCCCGGTACAGGTCGTTGCCCGGCGCCTTGCCGTAGACCAGGCTGCCGTCCTCGGCATCGACGAGAATCTGATACGACCGGTTCTCGAAGCGATAGCGGATGATCCAGAGCGGATAGTAGATCAAGCTGAAGCGTTCCCGTAGAGTCTCGAGAAACTTGAACCGGACCTGCGTGAGACCACGGCCGGGATCGGCGCTGGAGACGATCTGTCGACGGGCCGCGTCCTTGACTTCGGCTTCGGATCCCGTGGGGGGAAAGACCATACCGAGCCGCTTGAGACCTTCCGGATCGAAGGGAACCAGGGGATCGTCTTGCAGATCGATCTTCTGGACACCCCACTCGGCCACATCCAGAGCTGGATAGGTGTGATCGTAGCTCTTCTCCACCGAGCGCTCGACGTCGACCTCGTAGGTCTGCGTTCGTCGGTGCTTGCCCGAGCCGACGGTCCGCCGCCGCGTCTCGGTGCCCAGAGCAAACCCCATGGCATCTGCTTGCATGCGAAAGAAGGGTAGAAATGCCAGTAGGGCCTCACCCTGCACCGCGTCACGGCGCAGCCGCCGGTCGCGACTCCAGCCTGTGGACAACCAACGCCGAGCGACCTCTTTCGCCCTTGACGCGTCCAACTTCGGAGCTACCGACCATCGGCGGATGCCGACTTCGCTGACCGCCAGAAGAGGGGTTTCGCAGTATGGACAATCGACAACTCGCAACCCGGCGACGACATCCAAAGCCCCACCGCAGCTCGGACAGGTCAGACCCTGAACGCTCGACTCCCGGGGCTCCACAGTCATACTTTTCGTGCCACCCAGTAGGCCAGCAGGTGAGTGGAATCGCGGTGATGGCGTAGGCCACGAACTTGGCGAAGAGATTGCCGATCACCAGACCCTCGATCCCAAAGAGGATCAAACCGAGCACCGCGACCAGGACAAAGGGACTCTCGGCCT
This sequence comes from uncultured Acidobacteriota bacterium, assembly GCA_963719055.1. Taxonomy (GTDB): domain Bacteria; phylum Acidobacteriota; class Thermoanaerobaculia; order Multivoradales; family JAHEKO01; genus CAXMQZ01. Next base: position 103,069 of record CAVRAU010000023.1, read on the forward strand.
TCTCCGGGTAGACACTCGCCAACACCTGGCCTGTCGAGGCATCGACCGCCGCATGAAAGGTCTTGCCCTCGAATGTGTAGCGACACTTCCAGAAGGGCACCCTCACCAGTGCGGTCTCGTGGATTTCTCCAACCTGCCGTTGCTCCAGCCAACCCACGGCCGTCTCCAGGGGTACCTGGACGTCGATGACCTGCATGTCGTCCTCTTCAGGCCGATAGGGTTCCAGACGACCCGCAGGGATCGACAGCTCCGTCACCTGGGGAATCGGAGTCGGTGCCGCGGGCTCGAAGAACACCCGTCTCCGCTCCGGATTCGGAGGTGCGAAACAACCAGACAGGGAAGGAGACGGCCTCGAGACCCTCGATGTGCGGCCTTGCGATCCAGATCCTTGACGGTGTCGTTCCCCGCCATCCAGCGCCGCAGTGCCGCGGTCGCCTCCTCCTCGGCCAGCAGAGGAGGCAGTCGGTAGTGGAAGACGACCTGGGCTCGATCGACAAACAGGGTGGTGTCGCAGAAGACACAGGTCACGAACCGGTGACCCGTGGGCACCTCGTTCTTGCCCCCACACTGGGAACAGAGAACGGAGGAACCGCTCTCCTCCGGACGACTGGAGTCCACCTCGAACCCCGTCTGTCTAGCCGCCCACCTTCGTACCGCAGGCAGGGCAGAATTTCGCCGCTTCCGGCAGCTTGCCACCACACTGATGACAGAACGCCGCACCAGCAGCGGCGGCCGCCGCACGGCAGCAGCGGCGCCACTACCGGAGTCCTGCGCCGGAGGAGCAGCTGGCGATTCGCCGCCACCGCCCGCCGGCGCCGGCTGACCGCCCTGGTCCTGCATGGCTTCCTTCATCATCTGCGGCAGCATCATCCCCATGCCGGCCCCCATGCCCACTCCCAGACCGGCCCCGACACCACCGCCGGTCTCGCCACCGGTGTTTTGTGCCGCATCGCCCATGGCCTTGGCGGCCTTGAACTTCATGTAGGCGTTCATATCGCCTACGGCAGCCATGCCAGCGCGCTCGTCGATGAGCTTCTGGACCTCGTTCGGCGGCGTGATGGCGCCCAGATACATATCCACCAGCTCGATACCGTACTTGCTGAAGTCGTCGGCAACCCTGGACTTGAGCGCCATTCCCAACTCATCGTAGACCTTGGGCAAGTCGAAAATCGACTGCAGATTCTCGCCCAAGTACGTCGGTCAGACGAGCCACGATCACATCTTTGTAGTACGACTCCACACCATCGGTGGTGTACACATCGTTGGTCCCGACAATCGTGTTGACGAACAGCTGGGAATTCGTGATGCGGACCGCGAACTTGCCGAAGGCCCGCAGACGGACCATCGCCAGCTCGCTGTCTCGATACGCCACCGGCTCCTTGGTTCCCCATTTGAGATCCAGAAAGGTCTTGGTGGAGACGAAGACAACAGCTGCCTGGAACGGCGACTTGCCCTCGAAGGGGATACCTAGCAGCTTGGTCAGGAAAGGCAGGTTCTGTGTTGCCAGGGTATGGCGTCCCGGGCCGAAGGTGTCGAGGGCCTTGCCATCCCGAAAAAAGACCGCCTGCTGGCTCTCTTCGACGACCAACTGACTGCCTAGTCTTGATGGCCGCGGTCCCCTGCCGCGGCACCCGGGCCACCATGGTCTGACCCGTGGGGTCGACGTATTGAATCACTTTCATGATGAGTTCTCCTTGTCGGTACGCTGATCGCTCAACGGGAGGTCTTGACGATGTTGTTGATGATGGTTCCGCGTCCGGACCACCGCTCTTCCAGGTCACTCAGCTTCTGCAGTGCGGCTTCGACACCCGCCTCCGGATCACCCTGTCCCGGGGTCGGAATGGCTGACAGCGAACCCGTCAGATCCTCGATCTCTCCGAGCAGCGACAGATCGAATTCATAGACCTTCTCCAACTCCACTTCGCCGATCTTCTCGACGTCGAAGAATCCCGTCACTCCATAGTCGCTGAACCGAATCGCCTGCGACAAGCCATCGAGCCGGCGATCGAGACGATCGAACAGGTGCAGAGAGCCGATCTGCGCGGCATCGGTGTAGGCTCGAGCTCGATCCCTCACGACCCCCTTGAGGTCGGCGATCGACCCCGCCAGATATTCCCGCTGCATCTTGTCGACTTCCCGCCGTAGCTCCCGGTCTTGAAAGCCACGAAATCCGGGAATCTTCTCTCCCAGGCGCTCCAGCCAGTTGCGTTGCGCCTTGGCTTCGTCAAATCCATTGGTCATCGGTTTTGTTCTCCAGTTGAGTTGGACTGTGCAGACATGCTAGCAAAGGGCCTCTTCTCTGGCTTCACTGCAGACTACGTTCGTGAAGGCACCCTATTCACGCTGCCTCGCCCAATCCATCAGCTTGACGGAGGCCACGCTGATCAGGGCGGCGACGGCGTTGAAGGTCACATCCCGAACATCGTAGACCCGATTGGGCAAGATGGCCTGGATCCCTTCGTCGAGCCAGCCGATGATGCCGGTACTAACGACAGCGGTCGCAAACGGCTGTAGGCGAGCGACTCGATCCCCGACATCGATGCCGGTTTCGACCAGCCTGGCTCGGCGCTCGCAGAGAGCCAGATAGATCAGGGCCGCTACCACCCCATACTCCAGAAAATGCAGCCGTTCCTCCGGCATCATGGGAATCGCCGTCAGCAGTGCGAGATAGCCCGCCCCGATGACACCTGTGGTGACCAAGGCCCGCCACCCCGCACGGATCGCGAAAAGACGCCAGGTAACCAGACTCCCTGCCGCGAGAAAAGACAGCGCCACCGCCAGACGGAGAAGATTCCGTTCCCGGAGCAGCTCCGCTGCGGGCCGCGCGATGTAGAGAGACGAGTAGATCAACAACGTGCAGAGGCCGGCCGCGAACCAGAGGCGTTTCTCACGCCTGGAAGCAAAGACCATCTGGCCAGCGACCGACCCCTGCGGAGCACGGAAGAAGGAGGTTTACGCGCAATCGGCTCTAGTCCATCTGCTTGCGAAGCACCGTGGGGATATCGAAATCGTCCACGTTTGACCAGTTTGGACCGTAACCGTTCGGATCATCGTTCTGAGCTTGAGCGATGACCTTGCGATAGAAGGGAATGTCCTCCCCCTCCTCTTCCGCCATCACAGCTGGCTCGGGCAGCGGCTCGTCGTAGACCGGCCCGCTTTCAGCCTCGAAAGACTGCTGGACGGGGCGCGCTGGCAGACGGGCCCCGGTTTGCTCGCCGCCAAATCCGGTGGCGATGACCGTCACCTTCATGTTCTCGTCCATGTCCTCGCGCACGACCAGACCCGAGATGATGTTGGCTGTCGGATCGACCGCCTCGGCGATGACCCGCGCCGCCTCGTCCACCTCGTGCAGGCTGAGATCCATGCCGCCGGAGATATTCAGCAGCACTCCCTTCGCACCCTCGATGGAGGTCTCCTCCAACAAGGGCGACGAGATCGCTCGCTGGGCGGCCTCGAGGGCCCGATTCTCGCCCTTGGCGATGCCCGTTCCCATCAGCGCCATGCCCATGCCGGTCATGATCGTTTTGACATCGGCGAAATCCACATTCACCTCGCCCGGAACCGTGATCAGATCGCTGATGCCCTGCACGGCCTGCCGCAGAACGTCGTCGGCGATCCGAAAGGCCTCGGTCAGCGGCGTACCCCGTTCGACAAAGCTGAGAAGGCGCTCGTTGGGAATGGTGATGAGGGTATCTACCGCCTCCCGCAACTCCTCGACACCGCGCTCCGCCAGTTCCTGACGCCGGCGTCCTTCGAAAGAGAAGGGCTTGGTGACGACGGCCACCGTCAAGGCTCCCAGCTCAGAAGCCAGGGAGGCAAAGATGGGCAGAGCACCCGTCCCGGTGCCGCCTCCGAGTCCAGCCGTCAGAAATACCATGTCGGCGCCGTCGAGAAGCTCGAGAATGCGCTCGGTATCCTCCAGAGCCGACTTGCGACCGATCTCCGGATCGCCTCCGGCTCCCAGTCCCCGGGTCAGGGAGGAACCGAGTTGCACCTTGACCGGCGCCCGGCCACCTCGCAAGGCCTGCAGATCGGTGTTGCCGGCAATGAACTCGATGCCTCTCATCTTGCAGTCGATCATCCGGTTGACGGCGTTGCCACCGCCACCGCCAACCCCTACCACTTTGATTCTCGCGGGGACGCTCTCGGCCTCTTCGATGGTAATGGACAGGCCGGGCTCCATCTCCTGGTCGTCGAATAAGATCATTTCGCTGTTCTCCTTCCGTGCTCCGTTGACGCTCATAAAAGATCAGAAAACATGCCGCGGATGCTGGTCATCATGCCGCGCATGGTGAATCCGGTTGTTCCCACTCGCCGCATACGGTCGGCAGAGGCCTGGGCATACTGCAGCAGCCCTGAGGCGGCGGACCAGGTCGGGCAACTGATCACATCCACCAAGCCACCCAGTCCCTGGGGCAGTCCGTAGCGAACCGTACAATTGAAGATCTGCTCGGTCATCTCGAGCAGACCGTCCAGTTGGGCCCCTCCTCCCGTCAGAATGAGGCCACCACGCAGCGTCTCGTCCGCACCGTTCTTGATCAAGTCTTCACGGACGAGAGTGAGAATCTCTTCGGCTCGGGGTTGCAGGATGCCGCAAAGCTCGCGCTTGGGAACCACCCTGGCGAGGCCGCCGGCCACTGTGGGAACCGAGATGCCCTCTTCTTCGCTCACCAGCCCTTCGAGGCAACAGCCGTGGCGCGTTTTGATGTTCTCGGCCTCGGCGAAGGGAGTGCGCAGAACCATGGCCAGGTCGTTGGTGAAGTGTCCGGCTCCGATCGGCAGCACAGCGCTATGCTGAACCTCGCCTTCCGAATAGTTGGCGTATTCGGTCGTACCGCAGCCGATATCCACGAGCAGCGCGCCGAGCTCGCGCTCGTCATGCGTGAGCACCGCCTCGGCCGTGGCCAAGGGCTCGAAGACCAGCTCGGCGACCTCGATGCCGGCGCGGTTGACGCAGGTCATCAGGGTCTTGCGCCGCGTGATGTTGCCGGTCACCAGATGGACGGCCACCTCGAGACGGCTGCCGAGCATTCCCAGAGGATCGTTGATGCCACCCTGCTCATCGACGATGAACTCCTGGGGAATGGCGTGGATGATCTCCCGGTCCGACGGCAACGCCGCCGACTGGGCGGCCTCCAGAACTCTGGCGATATCCTGTTGGGTGATCTCCCGATCCTGGTCCTTTCTGGCCACGGAAACCATGCCGCGAGAGTTGATACTCCGCACATCGGTTCCGGCAACGCCGACAAACGCCCTGGAGACTTCGATGCCGGCCATCACCTCCGCTTCCTCTGAAGCTTGCTTCAGGGCTTCCATCGTCGATTCCACGTTGACGATGTTGCCTTTCCGGGTTCCTCGGTTAGGGGCCTGACCCTTGCCCACCACCTCGAGCTCGCCCTGGTCGTCTCGTTGACCGATCAGAACGCCGATCTTCGAGGATCCGATATCGATGGCTACCAAGTACGGGTCCACTTTCGGCATCAACCTCACCCCTCCTGACTGCGCGGATCGCCCGCGGGTTGGATAACTATCTGACGAGAGAATCGAAGATCCACTGCCTCGACCGAGGCGAATCGCCGGGAGATCTCTGGCAGCAGTGCAACGAGCTTGTCGATTTGTTCTGCCACGTCCCCAGCACTGACAAGGATCGGAAAATCCAGACCTGCGGTGTAGATTCGATAGTCACCCAGGCCCATCACCTCGATTTCCGAGAGCCCCCGGCTGATCTCGGGAGCCAGTCGCTCCAGACTGGCTGCCATCTCCAGAGCCGGCGCCACCTCCAGAGCTGCCCCAGGTGCCACACTCAGAAGAACGAGATCGACTGGACCCTCGAGATCGTAGGCGCCAATGACGAAGCCATCGCCGTCGACATAGAAGAGCTCACCGTCGCTGACGCAACAGCGCTACCGGCAATCGTTCCTCGATCTGCACTACCAATCCGTCTGGAAGCTCTTTGCGAATCGCTGCGCTCTTGACCCAGGGATTCCCGGTCAGCCTGCCCTCGACGTCCTCCAGAGAAAGGCTCAGAAGATGCCGACCACGCAATGGCGTCAGAGCCGCTGCGACCTCCTCGGTGGATATGTGGACCGTGGTGCCGATTTTCACCTGCTGGAGAAGAAATCTCGGAGAGGTATAGATCCACAGGGCGGCCGCCAACGGCAGTCCAACCACAAGTACGGCCAGGAGAAAGGGCTTCAGCAGCATCAGAGTCCGGCTGCGCCGGCGGTGCGGCACGACGAATCGACGACGGCGGAAGGCACTCGAACGCTCGATGGTGAGTCGCTGCGTCGTCATGCTGCGCCCTCCGCAGCCAGATCCTCGGCCAGCCGGTAGATGTCGCCCGCTCCCAGGGTCAACACCACATCCCCTTCGCCGACTTCGTCGACCAGCATCTCGCGAGCCTGATGCCAGTCGGCGCAGAGTTCCACGTGCCGATGCCCACTTCGACGCGCCGCATCCACCACCAACATCGAGTCGACCTCAGCGATCGGTTGCTCCCGCGACGGGTAGATGTCGGTCACCAGCACAAAGTTGGCACCCAGTAGCGCCTTGCCGAACTCGCCGGCCAGATCGCGAGTGCGGGAGAACAGATGCGGCTGGAAGACCGCCACGATGCGAGCTTGGGGGAACGCCTGGCGAGCCGCCTCGAGGGTGGCCGCCACTTCCGTCGGATGGTGGGCATAGTCATCCACCACCAGTGCACCGCGCCAGGTTCCCCGATGCTCGAAGCGCCGGTGGACCCCTGAGAAGCCCGCCAAGGCTCCGGCGATGGTCTGGAACTCGATCCCCAGGGACAGCCCCACCGCAATGGCAGCCAGGGAATTGCGCACGTTGTGGTCACCATGCATGGGTAGCACCACGTCTCCCAGGTCGCCTTGCCCGTTGTTGCGCACCGTAAATCGGGAACCTTCTGAGGTGGGCTCCGGATCGATGGCTCTGAGATTGGCTTGTGGCGACAGGCCGTAGGTCACGACTCGACGCCCGGCGAGCCGCGGCAACATCTCCTGGATGTTGGGGTCGTCCAAACAGAGAATCGCCTGGCCAAAGAAAGGAACCTTGCTAGTGAACTCCAGAAAGGCCTTCTTGATGGCGCCGAGGTTGCCGTAGGTATCCAGATGATCCTGATCGATGGAGGTGACCACGCCGATGATGGGCTGCAGCCGCAGGAAGCTGCGATCGTATTCGTCAGCCTCGGCCACCAGATACTCGCTTTTGCCAAGACGGGCCCCGGTTCCCGATACGCGCAAGCGCCCGCCGACGATGACGGTGGGATCGAGTCCCGCTTCCGTCAGCACCGCCCCGACGAGCGAGGTCGTGGTGGTCTTGCCATGGGTCCCCGCAACGGCGACCCCGTACTTGAGCCGCATCAACTCGCCCAGCATCTCCGCCCGCCGCACGATGGTGATATTCCGCTTCTCCGCTGCCTGGATCTCGGGGTTGTCTTGCGAGACGGCCGAAGAGATCACCACCAGATCCACATCCTCCAAGTGATCCTCCGAATGACCCACATGAACCGTCGCTCCCAGTTTCGCGAGTCGATCGGTGGTCTCGCTGGCAACCATGTCGCAGCCGCTGACCTCCAGGTCGTAGTCCAGCAGCACCTCCGCGATACCGCTCATACCGGCACCACCGATACCGACAAAATGAACCTTGGAGAGATTGGCGAACTGGCGAAACATCATTCGGCTCCCGCCACCTCGGCCAGAAGATCTGCGATATCGGCCGCCGCCTCGCGGCGGTAGAGCGACCGGCTGGCGTTCCCCATCTGCGTCAGGCCTTCGCGACTGGCAAGCAGCTCACCCACGACAGCAGCCACCTCTGGTGCTGTTGTCTGGCCGGAGAACATCCTGGCGCCACCCGTTGAGACCATGCGCCGAGCGTTGGCTACCTGGTGAGAACCGGCCAATCCCAACGGCAACAGCAGCGCGGCACGGCCGACCGCGCAGATCTCGGCCAGGGTGATCGCCCCGCCGCGAGAGATCACCAGGTGCGCGGCGCTCATCGCCCCGGCCATGTCTTTCAAAAACGGCACGATCCGGACATCCAGATCTGCAAGTGTGGGCTCTGCATAGGCCCGCTGCGCCTCTTCGACATGAGCCTCTCCCACCTGATGCGTCACCTCGAGATCGGGGTAGGCGGGAGCGATTTCGGCCAACGCCTCGGGCAGCAGCTCATTCAACTGTCTCGCTCCTTGGCTCCCCCCCAAAATCAGAATCCGCAGGGGACCCGTCTGGGCCGGGGGTTCGAAGGGGCCTTGGAATTCGCTCCGCACCGGGACACCGATCGCCTCGACACGGCATTTGAGATCTCGAGCTTCCTCCAGGCTGACAACCGCGGCGGCCGTTGCCCATCGGGACAACCATCGATTGGCGGTGCCGGTTGTCGCGTTGGGCTCCAAGAGGACCGCCGGCCGGCCCGCCAGCCTGGCGCCGAGCACCCCTGGAGCCGAGGCGTAGCCGCCCGTTCCCAGAACCACCTCGATACCCTGCCGGCGGATCAAGCTCCTCGCCTGCACCGCCGAGAGTGCCGTCCGACCCAGGGCCAAGACCCGCTGGGGCAACCCGCGGCCCACTACCGCCGCGGCCGGCAAGCCGTAGTAGGGCATCCCGTGATCTGTCACCAAGCTCTTCTCCATGCCCCGGACTCGTCCCAACCAACTCACCTGGCAATCCCTTTCCGCCAGCTCGCGCACCACGGCCAGCGCGGGGAAAACGTGTCCCCCGCTACCGCCCCCTGCCACCAGCACATGCCCGAGACCCATACACTCCTAACCATTCGAAATTTTCGACTCGCTCTCATCCGTGTTGCGAGATATTCAACAAGACTCCACATGCCGCCAAGCTCACCACCAGCGACGAGCCGCCGTAGGAGAGGAACGGCAATGGAATTCCCTTTGTCGGCATGAGAGCCAGGGCGACGCTCATATGAATCAGCGCCTGGAGGACCAAAACCCCCGTCAGCCCCCATGCCAGATAGCGACCAAACACATCGGGTGCCCGCCAACCGGTGCGCAGACCCCGCCAAGTAAAGACACCGAAAAGACCCAATACCCCTACCCCGCCGACCAGCCCCAATTCCTCGCCCACAATGGAATAGACGAAGTCGGAATGGGGGTGGGGCAGAAAATAGAGCTTTTGCAAGCTCTCCCCCAGACCCCGTCCCAGGACGCCTCCCGAGCCGATGGCGATCAGGGATTGACGTGCCTGATAGCCGGAGCGCAGAGGCTCGAGATCGGGATCGAGAAACGACATCAATCGCTGCCGGCGATAGGGCACCGAATAGATCAGAAACCACAGAGCGGGCAACAGGGCGACAAAGGCTCCAGCGAAGTACCGCCACTCGACTCCGGCGAGAAAGAGCATGAGAATCGTGGTGCCACAGATCAAAACCGCGGTGCCGAGATCGGGTTGCAGGAGGATCAAGGCCGCCACCACACCCAACAGCAGGCCACAGGGAAGGATCAGATCGCGTGTCTCTCGATGCTCCTTCGATTGGATCTGATAGGCCACAAAGGCCACCACCGCGAGCTTTGCCAGCTCCGATGGCTGGATCGAGACACCCCCGAGAAATAGCCAGCGACGGGTATTGTTGAGCTCTGGCGCAAAGAGAACCGCGACCAACAAGACCAACACTCCACCCACCAGGGCGTACAACACCCGAGGCCGAAACAGGTGTCGGTAGTCGATGTGCATGGCCACCCACATCACCACCAGACCCAGAAGCGCCGCCAGCCCCTGTTTGACCAGGTACAGATTGAAACGATGCGACTGATCCCGCGCGAACGCGGCGCTGGCCGAGAAGACCGCGGTCAGACCTATGGCCACCAGAATCAGAATGGTGGTGAAGAGAACCTTGTCGAAGGCCAGTTTCTTAGCCATTCAGGTTCCTCACCAGGTCTTGGAAGTGACGCCCACGTTCGGCAAAGTTTCGATATTGGTCGAAGCTGGCACAGGCAGGCGACAACAGCACTGTCTCACCCCGCTCGACCCCGCGTTGTGCGGAGTCCACCGCCGACTGTAGGGTGCCGGCCATCACGACCTCGACCACACCCCCCAGCACCGGCTCGATCTCGGCCGCCGCTTCGCCGACCAGATAGATTCGTCGAACCTTGCGGGCGACGACCTCCGCCAACTCGGCCGGGTCACCGCCCTTGTTGCGACCCCCGAGAATCAGATGCACCGAGCCACTATCGAAGCCGTCCAGCGATCTTGCGGTGGCAGCGAAATTCGTCGCCTTGGAGTCGTCGTACCAGGCCACACCGCGTCGTTCGAGAACCAATTCCAGTCGATGGGGCAGGCCGCGAAATCGCGCCAGGGCTTCGGGAATCACCTCGGGATCCGCACCGACCGCCAGCGAGAGAAGGGCCGCGGCCATGGCGTTCTCGAGGTTGTGCGGACCCGGCAGAGACACATCGGTGCGCTTGAACAGGGGCTGCCGACCGCTTTCGGGGTCCACTTCCACGACAATGTCGCCATCCAGATAGCAGCCGTCCTGCACCGCGGCCCGGCTGGAAAAGAACCGGCGCCGGGCCTCGACCGCGACATTCGACACGGCCTCGTCGTCGGCGTTCAGCACGGCTATATCGCTCGGATGCTGATTTCTGAACAGGTTCTTCTTGGCGGCAAAGTAGCTCTTGGCATCTCCATGCCAATCGAGATGATCCGCGGAGAGATTGAGCAGCGCCGCCGCCCGGGGATGAAAGGTGTCCACCGAGTCCAGCTGGAAGCTCGAGAGCTCGGTGACAAACGTGCGCCGCGGTGCGCCGTCGATTCTGGAGCTCAGGGGGACACCGATATTGCCGCAGATTTCCACGGCCATACCGTTGGCTTTGAGAAGCTCTCCGGTCATCAGTGTCGTGGTGCTCTTGCCGTTGCTGCCGGTGATGCCAATGACGTCTCCATCCAGAAACGGGTACGCCAACTCCACCTCGGCCACGAGCGGCAGACCCGCCCGGCGAGCCGCAAGCACGAGCGGTCTGTCCGGTGGCACCCCTGGACTCAGCACCACGCCATCGATCCCCGGCGGCAACTCCTCGAGTTCCTCGCCCAGGATCCACTCGACGCCGGTGTCCTCTCCAAGATCGCTCAAATCGAGCTGCTCCGCGGCTTTTCTATCGATAGCCAACACTTCAACCCCTCGCGACCTCAGGAAACGGGTCGCGGCCATTCCTGAGGCCCCCAGGCCGTAGACGACCACCCGTTTCCACTCCGACTGTGTCCATGGAACCTTCATCTCAGTTTCAGAGTCCCCAGACCCATGAGGGCGAACATGATGGACAGAATCCAGAAACGCACGATGATCTTCGGCTCGGCCCAGCCGCTGAGCTCGAAATGGTGATGCAGCGGCGCCATGCGAAACACTCGCTTGCCGCCCGTCGCCTTGAAGAACCCCACCTGGATGATCACCGACATTGCCTCGATGACGAACAGCCCGCCGACCAACAAGAGAACGACTTCCTGCTTGGAGAGGATGGCCACCATGCCGATCGCCCCGCCGATGGCCAACGAGCCCACATCCCCCATGAAGACCTCTGCCGGGTGGGAGTTGAACCAGAGAAATCCGAGACTGGCCCCCACCAGGGCGCCGCAGAATACCGAGACCTCACCCACGCCACGCACATAGGGCACTTGAAGGTATCCGGCCACAACCGAGTTTCCTGCCACGTACGTAAAGATGGCGTAGGTCGCGGCCGCGACGAGCGTGGCGCCGATGGCCAACCCATCGAGACCGTCGGTCAGGTTGACCGCATGGGAAGAGCCCACCAAGACCACGGCCAGGAACGGCACGTAGAGCACTCCGAGCGACACCACAGCCCGCTTGAAGAACGGAAAGGCGACGGTGGGCTCGAACGAGTAGCCGTTGGGCAAGGAAAGGAGGATGATCCCTGCCGCAACGGCCACTACGATCGAGAGCAGCATTTTGGTCCGGGCGCTGAGGCCCAGATTCTGGTGTCGCCGGACCTTCAGATAGTCATCGGCGAAGCCGATGGCTCCGAAGCTGGCGGTGATGCCCACGGCCAACCAGACGTAAGGGTTGAGGAGGTCCGCCCACAGGAGCGTCGGCACAATGACCGAGAACAGGATGAGCAGGCCACCCATCGTCGGTGTGCCAGCCTTGACCTGGTGACGGTCCGGGCCGACATCGCGGATGTTCTGGCCAATCGACAGCCGCCTGAGCATACGGATAAACGCCGGACCGAGAAGAAGAGACAGCAGCAGGGCTGTCACCACGGCACTGGCTGCCCGAAATGTGATGTAGCGGAAGACATTGAAGGCAGCGATCTGGTCGCTCAGCGAATAGAGGAGGTGATACAGCATCAGGCCTCCACCTCCGCCGCCGCCAGGAGCGACTCGACCACGACTTCAAGACCCACGCCGCGCGAGCCCTTGACCAGCAGCACATCACCGGCACGCAGCTCGGTACCGACCGCCTCGGCGGCCTTCTTGGCGGACTCGAACCACTGGGTGTCTGCACCGGCCTCGGCAGCACCGGCGATCAGATCGCGGCTCAGCTGGCCGACGCCCGCGATGGGTGAGAACCCCATCTTGGCTGCTTCCCGTCCGGCCTGACGATGCAGTTCCGGAGCCGCTTCCCCGAGCTCCAGCATGTCACCCAGAATCGCCCAGTGGCGCTGCCCGGTCACGCCCCGCGCACTCCGCAGAGCCTGTCTGAGGGCTTCTGGATTGGAGTTGTAGCAATCGTCGATGACCACGGTGTCCTCGGCGACCTGGTGAAAAACACCCCGCATCGGTTGACTCTGGACCTCAGTAGCCGCGTCGGCGATATCGGCCAGAGAAACTCCTAGCGCGTGTGCGCAAGCGGCGGCGGCCAGAAAGTTTTCGACGTTGTAGAGCCCGTGCAATGGCAGCTCGATGGCCTGCTCTTCAGGGCCAGCCACAAGACGGAAGCAGGATCCGACACCCTCGGGATGAGGCCGAATATCCGCCACGCCATAGTCGGCCTCCGTGTGCATGGCGAACCAGATCACGGGGCCCTGGTGTCGCCCCACGAAACGGACGATCTCGGGATCATCGCGGTTGGCTACCACTGTGCCCTCCGCGGCCAGCCCCTCGAGCAACTCCGCCTTGGCCTCGGCGATCGCTCTCAGGGAGCCAAAGGCCTCCAGGTGAGCCGGTCTGACGTTGGTGAACACTGCCATATCGGGTCGCCCGAGCCGGCTGACCCGACCCAACTCACCGGGCGTGGACATACCCATCTCGGCCACCATCCATTCGGTGTCATCGGGAATCCCCAGCAAGGCCACCGGGAAACCATAGAGGTTGTTCAAGCTGCCGGGATTGCGGGCCACCTTGTACCTTCTTCCCAGCAAAGTGGCCAGAATCTCCTTGGTGGTGGTCTTGCCGACCGAACCGGTGACCGCCACCAGCTGTTGGGGAACGCGGCACCGGATCTGGCGGGTCAGGCGATGAAGAGCTTCAAAGGTGTCGTCCACCTCGATCAACCCCGCCTCCATCGGTGCCTCGACCGGCTGACTGACAATGGCGGCGCTGGCCCCTCTCTCCAGGGCTTGCGAGACGAATTGGTGGCCATCGGTACGATCACCGGCGAGGGCAAAGAAGAGCTCACCGCCCCGTATCTTTCTGGAGTCCAGGGCGGCCCCTTCCCAGACGGACTCGGCGCGACCCGAAATCACCTTGCCCTCCATGATGGCTGCCGCCTCATCGACCTGTCCGCGTACCAAGCTTCTCCTCCAACGCCCGCTCGACTTCCTGTCGATCGGAAAAGGTGGACCTCTTCTCGCCCACGATCTGATACTCCTCGTGCCCCTTGCCGGCAATGAGCACCACCCATTCCTCGTCCGCCTGCGCTATCGCCCGACGAATCGCTTCCCGGCGGTCCGGGAGAATCCTGTAGTTCTGATTGCCGCTCTCCTTGATGCCTTCTTCCACCGCCGCGATGATGGCCAGCGGATCCTCCCGTCGGGGATTGTCGGTGGTGATGATGGACAGATCGGCCAGCTCACCCGCCACCCGGCCCATCAGCGCTCTCTTGCCCGTATCCCGATCCCCGCCGCAGCCAAAGACCAGCAGAATCTTGTGGTTCGAGAACGACCGCAGAGCCTTGAGCGAAGCCTCCAATGCCGCGCCGGTATGCGCATAGTCGATCAGGACCGGGAAGGACTGGCCGCATTCCACGGGCTCCAGTCGGCCTGTCAGCGGTCGCTGGCCCGCAATCCCCCTGGCGATCGCGTCGTGGGGCAGATCCAGGGCCTCGGCGGTCGCCGCCGCGGTCACGATGTTGCTCAGGTTGTAGGTTCCGAGAAGAGGCGACTCGAACGGCAGCTCGCCTCTGGGAGTCACCAGGACCCCGCGAATCCCGGTCGGGCTGAACTCCACCGTCCTTGCTGCTGACCTCTCCCTCTCGACCATAGGTCCTCACCCGAGGCAGCTCATCAGCCAGGCGACGACCAAACGGGTCGTCCAGATTGACGACCGCCTGTCCCTCTGGTTTGAGCTGCTCGAACAGACGCCGTTTGGCCTGGAAGTAGTCTTCAAAGTCCCTGTGGAAGTCGAAATGATCTCGCGTCAGGTTGGTGAACACACCCAGATCGAAGCTGAGGCCCTCGACACGCCCCAGAGCCAAACCCTGGGATGAGATCTCCGCGCTGATGGCCTTCGCCCCCGAGTCCCGCATGCGCGCCAGCAAGCGGTTCAAGTGCGAGGCTTCCGGGGTCGTGCGATCGGTACCCAGCATCTCGCCCCCGAACTGGTGACCCAGACTGCCGATCGTGCCGGTGGGGAGGCCTGCGGCTTCCAGGATTCCCACCATCAGATATGACACCGTCGACTTGCCGTTCGTGCCGGTGATCCCGATCATGAGCATGTCGCGGTCGGGGTGGTCGTGGATTCTGCCCGCCATGGGACCGATGAGCCAGCGTGGATCCCTGGCGCTCAGCCAAACCCGGTCGTAACCGGGGGGTGGCGGACCGGACGACAACACTCCCACGGCTCCACGTTCGAGGGCATCGGGGATGAAGGCCCGGCCGTCGAATGTCTTGCCGACGAGCGCCACGAACAGGTACCCCTCCTTGACGAATCGCGAATCCTGGCTGATGCCCGTGACATCCGGGTCGCCACCTCTCGAGATCTCGATCGGTAGCCCGGCGATGACCTCGGAGACCCTCATCGTCCGGTCTCCGCCGGGGCGACGCCCAACCAGAGTTGCATGCCATCGCCGACTTCCCCGACAGCGGTTCCCGGTGCTGGGGTCTGGCGACTCACCATACCGCTGCCGTGCAGCGTCGCCTTGAGACCCAACTCGGCCGAACGCACCACTGCCTGTCTGGCTGTCAATCCGGAGAAGTCCGGCACGCCGCCCGCCACGGCAATCGGCTCGACCCGCTGAGCCTCCGCCTGCCCCAATCCGCTCTCTACCGCACCGCGATCGCCGCCCGAGGCCAGCCGCTCTCCTGGCCATGGCCCCGGCTCCTGATCGTCGGGAGGGACACCGAGATACAAAAGGGCCGGGCCCACCACAGCGGCAAAGACCGGGGCGGCCACGTCTCCCCCGTGATATCCAAGAGAGGGTTCGGGTTCGTCGATGGCGATCATGCCGACGATGGCCGGTCGGCGCGCGGGTGCGAAGCCCACGAAACTGGCCACGAACTTGCGCGCCGCATAGCCTCCATCGGGCGACGCCTTTTGCGCCGTGCCCGTCTTACCCGCCACTCGGAAGCCTGGAATCGCGGCCTTTTTCCCGGTGCCGTCAGTGACCACCGATTCCAGGAGCCGCTCGAGAGTCCGCGCCGTGCTCGCACTGACGGGATTGCCCACTCGATGCGGTCTGTACCGCCGCTCGACGATCTCGCCGTTTTTCCGCACACCGGTCACCACATAGGGCGACAACAGAGTGCCCCCGTTGGCCACAGCGGCAAAAGCACTGGCCATCTGGAGCGAGGTAACCGAGAGATTCTGACCGAAGGAAATGTAAGCGGTGGCCCGTTTTGGCCAACGCTCGGCGGATCGCAGGATTCCCGGACTCTCCCCGGGAAGATCGATCCCAGTCAGGCGGCCGAACCCGAACTCGGAGATTTGCTGATACAGATCCAGCTTGCCCACCATCAGGCCCGTCTTGATGGCTCCGACATTGCTCGATTTAGCGAGGACCTCGCGGAAAGTCAAACGCCCAAAAGACTTGTGATCGTGGATTCTGACACCCTGCACGACGATGCTGCCGTGCTCGCAATCGAAGATGTCCTCAGGATCGACCAGGTTTCCCTCCAGGGCCGCAGCAGCCGTGACCATCTTGAACGTCGAGCCCGGCTCGAAGGCATCCATGACAGCCCGATTCCGCCAGCTCTCGCGCGAGGACCGGGAGAAGTGGTTCGGATCGAAGGTCGGCAGCGAGGCCATGGCCAGAATCGCACCGGTGTTGGGATCGAGAAGCACGGCCGAAGCGCTCTTGGCGCGGGTACTTCGAACCGCCGCCGCCAGCTCGCGCTCCAACAGATGTTGGATCCAGGTGTCGATGGTGAGATGCAGATCCCGTCCTGGCCGGGCCTCACCAAACGAGGTATCCGGCAGCAGAACAGTGCCTCGTCGGGCGTCACGCAGCACCTTGCGCTCAGCGGCCTCGCCGGCGATCACATCGTTGTAGGCCTGCTCCAAGCCCTCCAGGCCCTGGTTATCGCGCCCGGCAAATCCCAGCACCTGGGCAGCCAGCTCACGCATCGGGTAGTACCGCTTGCTCTCCTTCAAGAACCCCACGCCCTCGAGCTCCAGTTGCCGCACCTCGTCGGCCTGCGGTCGATCCAGCTGACGGGCGACCCAGACGAACTCGCGATCGCTGCTCAGCGACTCTGCCAACTTGCGGGCGTCGAGATCCAGAACCCCGGCCAGGGCTCGGGCGATGCTGCCGGGATCCTCGATCTGCGAGGGATCGGCCCACACCGAGTCGACTTCCACCGACAACGCCAACTCCCGTCCACGGGCATCGTAGATCGTGCCGCGGGGGGGCTCCAGGACGACTCGCCTGTGATGCTGTCCCTCCGCTCGCTGCCGATAGATCTCGTGATCGACGATCTGCAGTTGGCAGAGGCGAGCGACAATGCCTGTCGCCCAGAGGGCCATGATCAGCGTGAACAGAATCAAACGGCTCTTCATGGTGTGTCCTCGACAAACACCATGCGATCCAGATCCGCCTCCACCAGCCCGAGTTTCCGGTGGGCTTCCTCACGGATCCGCTCAGGGCTCGAAAGGTAAGCAGCCTCTACCCAGAGCTCTCGTTCTCTCCGTTCTTCGAGTTTCAGGGTCCGCTCCAGGCGATCGACCTCGTAGCCGATGTGCACCAGGCGCAGATTGAGCCAGACATAACCGAGCATGCCGCCGGCAACCGGTACCAGAGCCAGAAACACCGCCGCCAGCTCACGGCGGCGACGGCGATCTCGCTGCCGTACCAGAAAGCTGTTGTCGACTTGTCGTTTGACGACATACTCACCGCGCAAAGACTCAGATCCTCCTGGCCGCCCGTAGCCTCCCCGACCGGGATCGGGGGTTGAATGCCACCTCTTCCGCACCGGGACGCACCGGTCGTTTGGTCAGCACCTCGATGACCTGGGTCTCGGAACGGGGTCTACCGGTTACCTGATCCACCTCTCCACGGGCCAGATCCCGCAACCGGTTCTTGACGATGCGGTCCTCGAGGCTGTGATAGGAGATCACCACCAACCGACCGTCGCGATTCATCATGCGGACCGCTTGATCGAGAAAGGTGTCGAGACCGACAAGCTCCCGATTGACCTCGATCCGGATCGCCTGGAACACCCGCGTCGCCGGATCGATCCGACCCCGAGGCCGGCCGCCACCGCGGCGCAGCGCTCCCGCCACGATGTCGCGCAGCTCGGTAGTCGTCTCGATGCGTTTTTGGCGCCGTTCCGCCGTCACAGCCCTGGCGATACGTCTTGCTCGTCGCTCCTCACCGTAGTCTCTGAAGATCTTCTCCAATTGCGCCTCCGAGTAGTGGTTGACAACCTCGTCTGCGGTCAACTCTCCGGGTCCCATCCGCATATCCAGGGGTCCCTGGCGGCGAAAACTGAAGCCCCGCGACCCCTTGTCAAGCTGCAAGGACGACACACCCAGATCCGCCAGGATGCCGTCGACGGCTTCGATGTGAAGCCCATGCAGCAGCGTCGTCAGCTCGGCGAAATCGCCCGGCACCAGACGTACACGCTTGCCGAAGGGAAGCAGAAGCTCCCTGGCAAGCTCGAGGGCCTCCGGGTCCCGATCGATACCAATCAATCGGATCTCCGGGTACGCCTCCAGAAGTGCCGAGGCGTGGCCACCCAAGCCCAGCGTGCAGTCCACGAAAAGCCCTCCCCGCTCAGGTAGCAGGAAACCGATGGTTTCCTCGAGCAGAACAGGTATGTGCCGCACGTCCGCCGAATCAATGAACTGCTGTCGAGCGTTCAGAGTCCGAGTTCCTCAGACTCAAATACCCTTCTCGCTCAGATAAGAAAAGTCTTCGTCTGTAAACGGCTGCTCGGAGAAGCGGGCCTCGAGACGCTGGCGATTCCAGATCTCCATATGGTCGAGGCGAGTACTGACCACCACATCGCCGACCATCGCTGCGCTTTCGCGCAGCAGAGGCGGTATGACGACACGCCCCTGCCCGTCCAATTTCCCCTGCTGTCCGTAATAGCCAACTCGTTCGAGAAAGCGCTGCTTGGTTCGATCCGTCGACGGTAGAGCGGCCAGCCGGTCCTCGATTTCCTCCCAGACCGACAGCGGATACAGGAGAACGGAATCGCCGAGAATCGAGGTGATGAAGACCTCACGGCCATACCGCTCTTCCAGCTGCCGCCGAAAGCCCGTCGGTACTTTCAACCGACCCTTGTCGTCGATCTTTGTCGGTGCGCTTCCACGAAACATTCTTCCCGTCCATTTCACGGGTAATTTCGGTGCGCAGTGTAGCACCGCGCTCCACTTTTGTCCATTTTAGTCCACCATCGAGAGCAACAGTGGAAGAGCCTCTATTCCAGGCTTTTTCAGGGGGTGTTATCGGGAACGGTGGTCTTGGTCGAGAGGCGGTTCGTCTGGATCTTCCTTCGACTCGGGCTTGCCTACCTCCGGCAGAAGGTTGAAGGGCTCTTCGGTGGACTCTTCCGGCACTTCTTCCATCGCCTCCTCCGCCATCTCCTTGGTGATGAGGGGAGCGGTCAAGGCCATCTCCAGATCGTCGCTATCGGAGGCCATCTGCAACGAGGCACGAAATCCCACGGCGTCGGGTGGGGCATTGACCAACACGTAGGCGGCGGTCTCCAACTCTTCCAGGTACTCCTGCATCTCGGAAGCCAGCAGCCGCTCGCCTTCCGTTGCACGGATCTCCTGCTCCACGTCGGCAAACGGACGGAGGCGCGCCTCTTGGCGCTCCGTGACGACCAGAATGTGCAACCCACCCCGGCCATCTACCGGCACACTCACTCCGCCAGCCTCCAGGTCCCATACCGCCTTCTCGAGATCCACGTCGAGGTCCCCGATCTCCACCCAACCCAGATCCACGGCGTTCGAAGTCACGCCGCTCTCGACAAAGGGCTCCACTACCTGCCCGAGATCTTCTCCGCTTGCGACCTGCTGCCGGATTTCTTGAGCCCTCTGCTCCAATTCCTCGCCGGTGCGCTCGCTGGAAGATAGAACCACGACCTCCTGTAGCTGCAGACGCTCAGGCTCCTGGTAGTCCTCCAGATGGTTCTGGTAAAAGCGCCGCAGATCCTCCTCCTCCAGGGTGATCCGCGGATGGACCTCCTGGCCCATGAGTTTCTGGACCAGCAGCGTCTTGCTCATGGTCTCGCGGTACTGCTCCAGGGTCATGCCGGACGATCGTAGCGCCTGCTCGAACTCCTCATCGGTTTCGATACCGAAGTTTTGTCGCGTGCCGGCAATCGCACGGTCCAAATCGGCGTCGGTGACCCTGATCCCCAACTGGTCGGCGCGCGAGAGCATCAGCATCTCCTCGAAGATGTCGTCCATCGTCGACACGCCCACATTGGCCAGCAGCCGTTGGCGCTGCTGGTCGGGAAGCGATTCGGCACCCTGGATCATGCGAATCTTCTCGGCTCGACGGCGCTGGTAGTCCCAGGTTGTCGAAATCCGCTCGTTGACCCGCAAGACGATTTCGTACGAATCCTGGGCGATCAGAAACGCCGGCAGGAGTATCAGGAATCCGAGGATGCCGCTAAGAGTTCTCATGAGTCTCATTCGATCTGTAGCTACCACGATAGTTGAACGGAAGATTCCGCTCGAAAACTCGCACATTGTAGCGCTCGCGCGCCTCAGCGGCCAGCTGGATCAAGAACTCCTCGCGCTGACGCATCACCAGGTCTTCGCGAAGGCTCTCGGACACCTCCTCGAACGGGACGACGCCGGCGTCCAGGTGACGCACGACCTGGAACACGTGGAAGCCATAGTCGACAGGCATCACCTCGCTGACCTCGCCCTCCTGCAGGTCGAACAGGACCTCGGCAAAAACCGGGGGCAACTCCTGGCGCGAGAACTCCCCCTCTTCGCCGACATGGGCCGCAGGGTCGTCGGAGAGCTCCGCTGCGATGGACTCGTACGGCGTGCCCACCGACCAGAGATCCCTGACCCGATCAGCCGTGACGCGATCGGTAAACAGGAGCTGACGTAGGAGGACCCTCTCGGGCAGATCGAAACGCGGCAGGTTCTGTCGATAGTAGCTGGCAACCGCCGCCGCGTCGAGCGCCGGGCTGTCGGCTGCCAGCAGCGCCTCGGCCGCCGCCAAGGCATCTGTCTTTTCGGCCAGCCCCAGTCGATCGACAGCCAGCCGAGCCAGCAACTGTTCATCCAGAAACTGATCGAGCAATGAGCTCAGCACGTCGCTACCCAGCCCACCAGCGCCAGCCACCGAATTGCGCTGCAAGAACTCCTCGAAGGCCTGATATGAAAGCGCCTGACCGTCGATCTCCGCAACCCGATCCGGTGGGGGTACCGAAGATCCGCAATCGGTGATCCACAGCGACATCACTACCAACAGACCAAGGGTCGCGACAGGAGAATCTGCGCACCCGCTCAAGGGTCGGCTTCCTGTGGCACCTGCAGCTGCTGCAGGACATCCTGCGCCTGCTCGCCGACCGGACGGTCCGCTTGGCGATCCACCGACAGGACCCCCGATGGGCTGAAACTCATGCCCGATCTCTCAGAGACGATCCTCACCAGATGGTCCACGTCGACCCGAGCATCGCGTCGCAATCGGAACTGCAGCTGGGTTCCGCTGAGCGAGATCGACTGGACTCTCAGCGCCTCTGCCTGCCGCTTGAGCGCCGCCATATTCAAGAGCTGATAGACCTGGGGCGGTGGCGGCCCGAATCGATCTCGCAGCTCGGCGATCATCTCCTCGTCGGCGACCTCGCCGGCACCGATGCGGCGATAGAGCTCCATGCGAAGATTGGCGTCGCCCAGATACTCTTCGGGTATGGCCGTGGGCAGCGGCAGATCGATAGCCACGGCAGGGGCTTCTTCGACGGTCTCTCCCCGCAGCTCTCGGACCGTGTCTTCAAGCATCCTGAGATAGGTCTCGATACCGACGGCCGCGATATGCCCGCTCTGCTCGGGACCCAGCAGATTGCCGGCACCCCGGATCTCCAGATCTCGCGCCGCGACCCTGAATCCGGCTCCCAGCTCCGTGAACTCCCGCAGGGCCCGCAGCCGTTTGCTGGCCTCCTCCGAGAGTACCCGATCGGTCGGTACCACCAGATAACAGTAAGCCAGCTGATTGCTGCGTCCGACTCTGCCGCGCAGCTGATAGAGCTGTGCCAAACCGAAGCGCTCGGCACGGTACACGATAATCGTATTGACATTGGGGATGTCGATCCCGTTCTCGATGATGGTGGTCGCCAGAAGTAGATCGAACTCCTTGTTCTTGAAGGCGTGCATCCGGGCGGCCAGCTCGTTTTCATCGAGCTGCCCATGGCCGATCGTCAGCTTGAGATCCGGCACGACCTCCTGCAGATAGGCCGCGAACTGCTCGATACCCTCGACCCGGTTGTAGACAAAGAAGACCTGTCCCTGCCGCTCGCGCTCGAACTCGATCGCCTCCCGCAGGAGCTCGGCCGTGAGAGGAACAATCGCGGTCTCCACCGCCATGCGATCGCGAGGTGGAGTCTCGATCACCGACAGGTCCCGGACTCCGGCCAGCGACAGCTGCAAGGTGCGCGGCACTGGCGTGGCCGACATCGCCAAGACGTGGACGTTCTTCTTGAGCTCGCGCAACCTCTCCTTCTGGGCGACACCGAATCGTTGCTCCTCGTCGACGATGAGCAGCGCCAGATTCGGGATCTTCATGTCTCGACTCAGCAGCCGGTGGGTGCCGATGAGGATGTCCACCTTTGCCCGCCTCCAGCGCCTCCCTGATCTCGCGCACCTCGCGGGCGAGCGCCGCCGGGAGACCATTTCGATCCGCACGGGATGCCCGGCGAATCGACGCTGAAAGGTCTCCAGATGTTGATCCGCGAGAATGGTCGTGGGCGCCAGGACCGCCACCTGGAAACCGCTCTCCACCACCTTGAAGGCGGCCCGCATGGCCACCTCGGTCTTGCCGAAACCCACATCGCCACAGAGCAGGCGATCCATGGGACGTTCCGATTCCAGATCCTCCTTGATCGCCTGGATGACGGTCAGCTGATCCTCCGTCTCTTCGAAATCGAACGCGGCCTCGAACTGAGCCAGCAGATCGCTCTCGGGGCCCATGGAAGGGGCGGAGGCCAACTGCCTCTCGGCGTAGAGCCGCACCAGGTCGCTGGCGAGCTTCTGCATGCTCCGCTTGACCTTCTCTTTGGTGCGCACCCAGGAGCTGCCACCCAGACGATCCAACCGGGGTGAGACACCTTCGATCCCGCTGTAGCGTTGAATCTGATCGATGCGACTCAGGGGCAGCAACAGACGGCGGCCATCCGAATAGGCGACCTCCATGACCTCCACATCCGTGGGTCCCCCGGCGACGCGCAGCGCGTCCAGGGAGGGAGGCAACTCGCCTTCCGGGCTGCCGTCGCCGCCGACCGCTCGCAAGCCCACGAACTGACCGATTCCATGATCGGCATGGACGATGAAATCGCCGAGACGCAGATCCCGCAGATCGGAAACAAACGGCCCGAATCGCCGACGCGACGGCTCGGGGCCGACCCGGCGTCACCCGGGGAAACAGCTGACGCTCGCCAAACACCACGACGCCGGCAGACGGCAGGCGAAATCCGCGTCTGAGCTCGCCATCGACCAACTCCACACCGCCACTGCCGAGGGGGATCTTCTGCTGCTGGCACCATTGCTCGAGCCGCGGCCAGTGCTCGCTGGGGCTGACCAGCAGCAGGCGCTCACCACGAGCCCTGGCGGTTTCGATCTCGCGCGGAAAGCGGGGCAGCTGACCGTGAAACAGATCCGTCAACCGGGCGCCAAAATCCACGCTGCTCCTCGACCCGTCGCTCACCCCATCGACCAGCCGGATCGGCGCCTCGCTCAAGATGCCGTCGACCACCTCGCCGGTTTGCTCCAGATGTTCCGGCGACACGGTCAACATTCCACGCGCCATCTGACCCTCGAAGTCCATATCGAGCTGGTGCAGATGGTGCTTCCTCTCCGTCTCCAGGACGACGGGTGACACCGCGACCACGAGGGCTCCCTCGAGCCAGTCTCCGAGACCCACGGTCCGCGAGGCCAGCAGAGGAAGATAGTTCTCCCAGCCAGGGAATCTGCCCCGCTGCCGCAGAGACTCCAGGGCATCGGCGCCAAGGGCCCCGCCAGCTCCTCCCTTCTCGACCAGAAGATCGGCGAGCTCCAGGGCCTCGGTTTCACCGGCGGGGAACAGTGACAGGGGCATCACGGTCAGCCGCTCCAGCGCCGCCAGGGATCGCTGATCCACCGGATCAAATTCACGAATGGATTCCACCGTATCGCCGAACAGGTCCAACCGTACGGGTCCGCCGAGACCCGGTGTGAAGAGATCGAAGATCCCTCCGCGGACTGCGAAGTCGCCCGTCTCGCTGACCAAATCGGTGCGGTGATAGCCAAAGCGGGTCAGATGGTCCACCAGACCTTCCACGGTGACCTCATCTCCCGACTCGATCTCCAGGAGCGCCGACCGGAAGATCTCCGGTGCAGGTAGCCGTCGGAAGAGCGCCCGCGGGGTGCAGACCATCGTCTGCAGATCCTGGGTCAGCAGCTGGTGGAGGGCCACCGACTCCACGGCGCGAACCTGCAGGGAAAGGTCGGTTTCCTGATAGGGGCTCAGGGAGGGCGACGAGAAATACGCCGCCGAGGCCCCCATCAACTCCGCGGACTCGACCCAGGCCAGTCCATCCGCTTCATGCGGTACGACAATCAACAGGGTTCGATCCAGCTCGGCGGCGAGAGCCTCGCACACCCAGGCCGCAGCTGGGATTGGCAGCCCCTCCATGGCCCCCAGGTCGGCCTTCAGGGCCTGCATCTGAGGGCTGGAAGACAGCACCCGAAGCGCATCTGCGAGAGGCGGAGCCATTTTCACGGCACCCAGTCTACCCTCCACGATCCCGAGATCGGCAGCTCCCTGCTGCCAGGTGTTTTCTTGCCCGATGGGTCTTGGTAGGATGAGCCAATTCTCCATGAAGACACTCCTATCCATCGCTCTATTGATCGCCGTTGCCGGTCTCCTCTTGCCCATGTGGGCCGCTGGCAGTGAAAGCTCCACCGAGGCCACGGAACCGGCACATGCGTCGACAGATGAGCCGGGTGCCCAAGAGGAAGGTCACGGGGGCGGTGGACACGCGAGTCCGGTGACGCCCGTTCTCCTGGGTCTCGTCATCATCATGATCGCCGCCAAGGTCGGTGGCGAGATCGCCGAGCGCCTCAGCCAACCCGCGGTGTTGGGGGAGTTGGTGGCGGGGGTGATCCTGGGCAATCTGGTGTTGTTGGGCTACCACGGACTCGACTTCCTGGCGACCAACGAAGGTATCGCCATCATCGCCGAGATCGGTGTGGTGCTGTTGCTCTTCGAGGTCGGCCTCGAGTCCAACGTTCGAGAGATGATGTCGGTGGGCACGTCGAGCCTCCTGGTGGCTATCCTCGGTGTGGTCGCCCCGTTCTTCCTCGGCTGGGGCGTGTCCGCCTGGATGCTCCCCAACGAGGACATCCTCGTCCACATCTTCATCGGTGCGACCCTCTGCGCTACGAGCGTCGGCATCACGGCCCGGGTCCTCACCGATCTGGGCAAGGTCACCACCCGCGAAGCGAAGATCATCCTGGGTGCTGCCGTCATCGACGATGTCCTGGGGCTGGTGATCCTGGCCGTGGTCTCGGGGGTGATCAGCGCTGCCAACACCGGTGGTCAACTGGCCAGCACCGACGTGCTCATCATCGTGGGCAAGGCGGCGGGCTTTCTGGTGGCCGCCATCGCCATCGGCTCCTGGCTTTCGCCACGCATGTTCCTGTTGTGCAGCAAGCTCAAGATCCGTGGCATGCTCTTGACGGTATCCTTGGCGTTCTGCTTCTTCCTGGCCTACTTGGCCAACTCCATCGATCTAGCTCCCATCGTCGGCGCCTTTGCTGCCGGTCTGGTTCTCGATGAGGCTCACTACAGAAATCATCGCGAGTTGGGAGAGCATGGTCTCGAAGAGCTGATCCACCCCATAGCCGTGTTCCTGGTACCCGTTTTCTTCGTCCTCATGGGTATCAAGGTCGATCTCTCCACCTTCGGCCAAAAGGGTGTGCTCGGCTTCGCCGCAGCCCTGTCCGTCGTTGCCATCATCGGCAAGATGATCTGCGCTCTCGGGGTGGTGGAAAAAGGTCTCGATCGAATCTCGGTAGCCGTTGGCATGGTGCCGAGAGGGGAAGTAGGGCTGATCTTCGCCGGTATCGGTGCCGCGCTCATCCTGCGCGGTGAACCCGTGATATCCGTTCCCGTGTTCTCGGCCGTGGTGATCATGGTGATCGTCACCACCCTGATGACGCCACCAGTGTTGAAGATCACCCTGGCCAGGGGCGAGAAGATCAAAGCGAGTCGTTCGAAGGTGGAGCCGGAGTCGTAGCGACCCCCGGCTTCTCGGGCAGGACGACAACCACATCCCCGGGCAACATCATCCGGTACTGCTCCCTGGCCAGTCTTTCGATAGCGGCAGGATCGTCCTGAAGACGACGAATCCGCTGTGCCAGCTCCTCGTTGCGTCGCTGGGTCGCTTCGATTTTCGCCTCCAACAGCTCCTGGCGTTGACGGGCGGCCTCCAGATCACGATAGCTCCCAATGCTGGCGATAGCGAGGAGAAGGAGCAGCGACACCACTACCGCCACCAAAACCGGTGGGTAGGAACGCGTCGTGGGCTTGGGGCTCGTGTCGCTCAACTCGACCGACGTGGAAAGGCTTCTGGCCCCGGATACCGAGCCACGCCTTCCAACTCCTCCTCGATACGCAGTAGTCGATTGTACTTCGCTACGCGGTCGCTGCGGCAGGGAGCTCCGGTCTTGATCTGACCCGCTCGGGTCGCCACCGCCAGATCCGCGATGGTGGTGTCCTCGGTCTCACCGGAGCGGTGACTGATGACGTTGGTGTAGGCGTGGGTCTTGGCGAGCTCGACCGCCTCGAGCGTCTCCGTCACCGTGCCGATCTGGTTCAGCTTCACCAACAGGGCGTTGGCCAGGCCAGCGCGAATCCCCTTGGCCAGGATCTCCGGATTGGTCACGAACAGATCGTCACCGACCAGCTGGACGCGCTGCCCCAGCGCTGCCGTCATCTCGCCCCAGCCATCCCAATCGTCCTCGGCCAGACCATCCTCGATGGAAACCAACGGGTAGGCATCGAGCCATTCACTGTAGAGGGCGATGAGATCGGCAGCCGCCAGACCCGAGCGGCCTTCACCGGCAAGCTCGTACTGCACCGCGCCCTCTTCACGACCGGCGACCAACTCGCTGGCCGCTACGTCCAGCGCCAGACTGATCTGGTCGCCCGGCTGATACCCGGCCTGGGCAATGGCTTCCATCAGCAGATCCAGCGCCTCGCGATTGCTCTCGAGATTGGGGGCGAAGCCCCCTTCGTCGCCGACTGCTGTCGCCAAACCACGCTTCTTCAGCACGGACTTCAAGACATGGTAGACCTCGGTGCCGGCGCGCAGCGCCTCGGCAAAGGAGCCGAAGCCCATGGGGACCAGCATGAATTCCTGAATATCCACGGAGTTGTCGGCGTGCACCCCACCGTTGAGCACGTTGAGCTGCGGTATCGGCAGAAGGGTGGCCCCGGGTCCACCAAGGTAGGCATAGAGCGACAGACCGCTGGCATCGGCTGCGGCTTTGGCCACCGCCATGGAGACACCCAGGATCGAGTTGGCACCTAGACGCCCCTTGTTCGGGGTGCCATCCAGATCCACCATGACCCGGTCGATCACCGCCTGATCCCGGGCATCCATCCCCTCGACTGCCGGCGCGATCTCTTCCTCGATGTGACCGACGGCTTTGCCCACGCCCTTGCCACCAAAACGTTCATCCCCGTCACGCAGCTCCAAGGCCTCGCGGGTCCCCGTGGAAGCACCTGAAGGCACTGCTGCACGGCCGACAGCGCCACTCTCCAGAAGACAATCCACCTCCAGGGTGGGATTGCCCCGTGAATCCAATATCTCCCGTCCAACGATTTCCTCGATTTCAAACATCGCTTTCCCCTCGAATTTCCACTCGGGCAAGATGGGTCCCCAGGATCATCGTCGCCAAGGGTACCGACAATCGGGGCTCGCCTCAATACTCGGATCCGGCCGAGTTCGAATTTGCTCTATCGAAAAATGAGTTTGACTTGACTTTGTCCCTATGCCAAGATCTGTTCTCTTTGGCGCGGGGTGGAGCAGTCCGGTAGCTCGTTGGGCTCATAACCCAAAGGTCGCAGGTTCAAATCCTGCCCCCGCAACCAAGTTTCCTACGAAGCCGCGCCAGCCGCGGCTTCTTTCTTTCCTGCCACGAGCCTGGCGACGCCTCGCGGCTCGAATCCACGCTAAGATGGAGGCAGCATGACCGACTCGGCACCCGATCTCCAGGCGCCGGTGCTCCTCTTGGCGATGCCCCAGGTTCTGGACCCGTTCTTTCATCGCAGCGTGGTTCTGCTGCTCCATCACACCGAGGAAGGGAGCTTCGGTTTCGTCGTCAATCGACCCACCGAGCTTCGACTGGCCGAAATCCTGGCAGGGATGGAGATCGCCTGGCACGGCATCGACGACGCCTTGGCCTTTTTCGGCGGCCCGGTGCAGTCGCAGATGGGCACGGTCATGTTCAGCCTTTCGGTGGGTGAGAGATTCGATCTCGACTCGTTGGAAGGGCTGACCGAAGTGGGGCCGGGGATTCTCATCAGCCAGCAATCGGACGATCTCGGACGCCTGGCGGCCAAGCCGCCCCTGTGTCTGCGTCTCTTTCTCGGCTACGCGGGTTGGGGTGCCGGTCAACTGGTCGAGGAGATCGTTCGCAACGACTGGCTCACCGCCCCGGTGACCAACGAGTTGCTGTTTTCCGACCAACCCGAGAAGGTCTGGGAAGAGGCGCTCCGATCCGTTGGAGTCGACCCTTCGACGTTGCCCGCCTGGACACCTCCGGCGGAGAAAGAGGAGACCAATTGAGAGCCATCATTCAGATTCTGCTCAACGGACTCGCCATACTTCTGGTCGCCCGGGTCGTGCCTGGGATCCACTATGAAGGCGACTGGATCTACCTGCTGTTGACCGGCGTGGTGTTCGGTCTCCTCAATCTGACCGTAAAGCCACTGGTGACAGTGCTTTCCCTGCCCGTTGTCGTCCTTTCGCTGGGGCTGTTCTTCATCGTCATCAACGGGTTCATTCTCTATGTGGCGTCCTGGCTTCTTGACGGGCTCACCATCGATGGTTGTGGTGCTGCGCTGCTGGGAGGCCTGGTTATCGCGTTGTTCAACTGGGTCGTTCGGGCTTTCGACAAGGAATGAGCCCCGGCCTCAACAAGGTGGCAACTCCGCGGCTGACCCCGGCCGGGGCGAAGCGGGAGTCCAAGGCACGCAAGCGTCAGCGGACAGAGGAAATCCTCACGCGCCTGACCGAGGAGTACCCAGGTGCCGACTGCGCCTTGATCCACGAGAACCCTTTCGAGCTGCTGGTGGCAACGATTCTGTCGGCGCAGTGCACCGACAAGAGAGTCAACATGGTGACACCGGCTCTCTTCGAGCGCTTCCCCACCCCCGCCGCCATGGCCGCGGCCGACCTGGGCGAGCTCGAAGAGCTCATTCGCACGACGGGGTTCTTTCGCAACAAGGCCCGCTCGCTCAAGGGTGTTGGACAGGCCTTGGTTGCCGACCACGGAGGCCAGGTTCCAAGCACCATGGCAGAGCTCCATGCTCTTCCGGGCGTCGGTCGCAAAACGGCCAACGTCGTGCTTGGCAATGCCTTCGGTATCGATGAAGGGGTCGTGGTGGACACCCATGTCCAGCGACTTTCAGGTCTCCTGGGGCTGACTCTCCAGAAGACCCCTGAGAAGATCGAGGTCGATCTGATGGACCTGGTGCCCAGCGATCACTGGACCCTCTGGTCCCATCTATTGATTCTGCACGGCCGCAGTGTATGCAAGGCTCGGCGCCCACTCTGTGATCAATGTGTGCTGCTGGATCTCTGCCCATCGGCCACAACGTGAGGTACCGAGAACAGCCATGACTGAAAAGAGAATCGCCGTCGTTACAGGTGCCAGCGCGGGTATCGGTGCCGCTACCGCGGTGGCGCTGTCGCGGGCAGGGATTCCAGACCGTGATTGGAGCCCGTCGCGAGGAGAAGCTGCAGCAAGTCGCCGAGGTCGCGGGAGGTCGGTACCATCGTCTCGATGTGACGGATCCGTCCAGCGTGGAAGAGTTTGTCGCCGCTCTGGATCGAGTCGACGTGCTGGTCAACAACGCCGGCGGCGCCTTGGGGTTGGATCGAGTTCAGGACGCACCCGAAGAGCACTGGCAGCGGATGTGGGAGCTCAATTTCATGAGCACGGTGCGACTGACAAAAGCCTTGCTACCCAAACTCCTGGCATCCGGCAACGCTCAGATCATCAACGTCGGCTCCACTGCTGGCTTCGAAACCTATCCGGGAGGCGGCGGGTACACGGGTGTCAAGCACGCCGTGCGAGCCCTGACCCGGACCCTGCGGATCGAACTCCTCGGTCAACCGGTCCGAGTCACCGAGATCTCCCCCGGTTTGGTCGAGACCGAGTTCTCGATGGTGCGATTCGATCATGACGAGACCAAGGCCAAGGCGGTCTACCAGGGCATGACGCCGTTGACAGCGGAGGATATCGCCCAAGCCATCGCCTGGGTGGCCACCCGGCCCTCTCACGTCAACATCGACGAGATGGTCATACGACCCCGGGATCAAGCGACTTCGACTCAAGTGTTTCGCGGAGGAACAGACTGATGGACAGCAAACGATTTCATGAGGCCTTCGAGCGCCTGCAGGCGTTGGACGACATCTACATCTACAAGGTGCGGCCCCGAGCGGGTGCCATGCGGCGACCCGATATCGATGACATCGCCGAGCAACACAAGAACCTCGCCGAATACACCATCGGCTTGAAGGAAGTCCTCCACGAGCTCTTCGAGTCCATCGCCACTCCGACCAAGACTGAAACGTAGCTTCGAACCGGCCCCTCCTTCCTGCCGACCGTTGTCTGCCGGATCTGTGGGAGACGGAATAGAGACCCTTGGCAGGGCCTGCCTGAGGACCGCCTCGCGCGAGTGAATGTTTGAGGGGTGGCGCTCGTCTCCGCATCCGTCGCCTCGGATCCTGGTGGGTCTTCTATGGTTCTCCTGGCGGCTCCTCCTGAGGCCCTCTGGCAGACCCTCCCAAGGGTCGTGGGTGCCCCCACCCACCCGAGTGATCTTGTCAGGCGTGCCTCCTGCGAGACATCCTCTGGAGCCTCTTCCGCTGCTCCGTCGTCATCTCCCCTCCCGTCCCTTCTGTAGATCAGTCGAGATCAAAAGCGTCTTCCCGGACGTTCTGGGTACTCGGATAGGGGGCCTCGAGGCGAGCGCTTGGCTCCCACTTGGGCAAATAGACGCCGATGCGGCGCGAAGGCTCGCGGAGACGAGTGTCCTACCCCCAAATTCCCATCTACACGAGGCGGTCCCCTGCAGAGTACCCAGGACGTCCTCTACAGACGCTGGCCTCAGGGCACCTTGTGCGGTCGCACGGCCAGCACGGAGGCACGGCCGCTTCAGTCACGCCCATGCGAGACACAGGAGTCAGTGCGCGGAAACCGATCCGCACCGCACCCATGGTCCTCCGCCATTGCGTCACGATCAACGGCCGGCACAGAGGCCGGCCGCTTCAAGATCGAGGAGCCACAAAAAAGGGGACCGCTTGCGCGGTCCCCTGAAGCTCCTCATGGAGCGAGCGGAAACTAGAAGGTCCAGCGGAGTCCGATTTGCATTCTCCAGCGTGACCGGGTGTTGCTGATCTCGAACTTGTCGTTGTTGTCGGGATCGGTGATGACGTTGGACAGAGCGTAGATCGGCTTGCCCTCGTCATTCGTGCCCTCGTAGTTGATCTCGGACAGGGTGTTGAAGTTGGCGTACCGCACGCTGCCGCTATCCCGGTCGAGGAGGTTGAAGAAGTTGAAGAGATCGAAGGTCAGCTGTAGGTGGGTCCGCTTGATCGGCAGGTCCTGAGCCACTCGGATATCAAACGACTGGAACCAGGGGCTGTCGCAGGTGTTGCGCTCGATGATGCCGCCGCGGGCATCGCTGAGACACTTCTCACCCGACACAAAGGCATCCCACTCTTCCCAGGTGCCCCGGCTGAACTCCACATCTCCCTCGTTAGCCGGCACATACAGCAGATCGTTGCTGTAGAAGTTCTCCGTGTTGATGCTCAGAAATGGCTGTCGACCGTATACCCAGCTGTAGGGCCGACCGGACTGGAGGTTGTAGAAGCCCGATAGGGTCGTCGGCCAACGGCTCTCGCCGTTGAAACGGTACGAGAGCGAGAAGTTGAACCGATGCTCCACCGAGAAGTCCGAACGGCTCTCGGGTGGATTATTGGGATCCAACGCCTCATTGAACTGCCAGTTGGAAACCGCACGGCTCGAGGTGCCGTCATTGATGACGTTCGAGTCGCCATAGGCGTAGGAGAGGTAGCCCCACACTCCGCGGCGATACGGCCGTTCCACCTTGACGGCGAAGTTGGTCGCATTCCCCTTGTCGCTGTTGGTCAGCTGATAGGCACCCGAGAAATCTGTGTCCACGGTGCTCGAACAGCGGACGTCCGTCGAAGCCGAGGTTCTCTCCGGTCCGCTGAATATTGATGTTCGGAAGGCGACATCTTCGACGGTCTCACCGATGAGAAGCTCAGCAGTACCGATGAGGTTCCACCAGGGTAGCTCCCGATCGTAGGCCAGGTTGACACGCCACAGACTCGGCATCTTGAAGCTCGGGTCGATGAAGTTGAACTCACCGGAGCTTCCGGCTGCATCGGCTGGCACCTCTTGGCCAAATGGATCGGGGTTGAAGTCCACCGAATCGAACAGCCGGAAGAAGGTCTGCTCGATACCTGTGCGAGCGTACTGATTCGAGATCCAGACGTAGGGGGTGCGACCGGCAAAGATGCCAACACCACCCCGCAGCTGCTGCTTGCCGTCACCATTCATGTCCCAGTTGAAGCCGATCCGCGGCTGCCAGAGCTGCTCGCCACTCGGCATTTCGCTGGTATCGACTCCGTAGATGGCCTGTGCTTCGGGGTTGAAGCTCGGCTTGTCGGGGAAGTACGGCACATCCAGCCGCAGACCGTAGGTCAGCGTCAGGTTCGGCTTGGCCGCCCAGACATCACCGGCGTAGAAGCCCCACTGGTTGACCCCGAACTGCTGGGTCTCGGGTTGGCCCGGGTTGACGATCGTGTACTCCCACTCATCGGACGGCGCATCGTTGAGGAACTTATCCAAGGTGTCGAATTCGTAGGCGCCGAAAGCGTTCTGGATGAACAGGTTGTCGAACTCGAAGAACTGATTCGAGGTGCCGAAGGTGAGCGTATGGTTGCCCTTGATCCAGGTGAAATCGTTGGTCAGCTCGATGATGTCCTGATCCAGGGCGTTGCGGGTCGAAAAGGGCTCGGAGCCGGCCTCGAACTCGCTGAAGAAGCCCTCATCCGGTGCGATGTCCTCGATCTCTACCCATGGGAAGATGGACACGGGTGGACGCCGATCCTTGATGGTCTGATAAGTGACTCGCAACTCGTTGAACTTGTTGGAACCGAAGACAGCGTTCCACTGACCCACCAGCGAGTTGGTCTCACTGGAGAAGTCGTAGGCCTCGGACGGGTACTCGTAGGTGAACGAGCTGGGTCGATTGACGAGGTTACCTGCATCGACATAATTCCAGCGCAAGGTCAGCTGATTGCCCTCGCTGGCGTTGAAATCGAAGCGCACGAAGGCCTTGTCCGAGGGAATCTGCCGGATGTTTTCATCGCGAGACCCCGGGTCGAAGTTGTACTGTGCCAACTTGTCTTCAAAGGCCGTCGCCGCCGCCGACACCGCCGGATCGCAACCGCCGAAGCACTGGCCCGAGTTGCCGCTGAGCGACCAGCCGGTGGGCTGATCCTGGGTCTTGATTTCGGCGTTGACGAAATAGAAGATCTTGTCCTTGCTGATGGGACCCCCCAGACGGAAGCCGTAAATCTGCTGCTCGAACTGGCCCG
This sequence comes from uncultured Acidobacteriota bacterium, assembly GCA_963719055.1. Classification (GTDB taxonomy): domain Bacteria; phylum Acidobacteriota; class Thermoanaerobaculia; order Multivoradales; family JAHEKO01; genus CAXMQZ01. Next base: position 136,721 of record CAVRAU010000023.1, read on the forward strand.
GCTCGCCCAGAATCTCGGGCCCATCTCCCACCAGAGATTGATCACGACCATAGTAGAAAACCGAACCTTTGTGTTGGTTGCTGCCGCTGCGGGTGATCGCGTTCAGCGAGCCGCCCGAGTAGCCGCCGTTGCGGACATCGTAGTCGGCCATCACCAACTGGATCTCCTGAATGGCATCCAGACTGATGGGCGTGGTCTCCGCCTGGCCACCGGGAGTGCCCGGAGTCGGCCAGACCGAAGAGATCGTTGTTGACCGAACCGTCGATCTGGATGTTGTTGAACCGACTGTTGCGGCCCGCAAAGCTGATCGCCTGAGAGTCCTCATTCTCCGCCGACAGGGTGACGAACGGGTTGGTGCGCGCAAAGTCGTTGAAGCCGCGTTCGATGGTCGGCAGATCCTCGATCGTCTGGATCGCGACGTTGCTGGCCGCACCGGTGCGCGACGGGCTGATCAGCGGGTTCGACTCACCCACCACCGTGACCGTCTCAGTGACGGTCTGCCAGGTTCAGCATGTAGGTCAGACGAGTCAGCTCACCCAGATTGACGTAGATTTCCGTCGACTGCTGGGGATGAAAGCCCTCCAGGCTGACCGAAACGGCGTATGGACCGCCAGGGCGGACATTCTGGATGCTGAATCGCCCTTGGGTATCGGTTACCGTCGCATAGCGGGTTCCGGTGGGTTGATGGATGGCCTCGACATTGACGCCCGGCAGTGCGGCTTTGTCCGCGTCGCTCACGACACCGCCCAGAGCACCAGTGGTGGTCTGTGCGAAGGCCATGCTCGTGCAGAGCGCCAGAGCGAGGAATAGTGCGGCTCTGGTTGTGAATCTCATAGCAGTCCTCCAAAAAGAAAAATAAGGGGTGAAATATGAGTGCGATTGGAAGCCGAGAATTCGGTCTCCGATGGAGAAACGGGTGGCGGGCAGGTCAGCGCGTGAACTCCCGCCCTGGGGTGACAACGGTGTGTCAAGAGGGCCACAATTCGCTTACTCCGCCAGTCCAGTCGAGGCCTGGTTTTTCCCTGTGAAAACAGTCTATACCACCCATTTCCCCTTGGCTACAAGGGTGTCAAGCATTCATTCTTTTGGATGAAACAGGTGAGGTTCAGTCGACCCCGGTAGAGCCGAATCCACCCTCGCCGCGCTGCGTCGATGCGAGCCTATCTCTCTCTGTCAAAACAACTTGCGACACCGGTGCCACGACCAGCTGAGCGATACGGTCGCCGCGCTCGAGGCGGAATTCCTCCTGCCCCAGGTTGACCAGGATGACCTTGATTTCGCCCCGGTAGTCGCTGTCGATGGTACCGGGAGTATTGAGGAGGGTGACCCCGTGGCGCAGCGCCAAGCCACTACGCGGTCGCACCTGCCCTTCCCAGCCTGTCGGCAGCTCCAGAATCAGACCTGTCGGCACCTGGACACGCTGGCCAGGTGCAACGATCTGCGCGGCTTCGATGGCCGCTCGGAGATCCACTCCAGCACTACCAGGCGAGGCGTGCTCCGGCAGAGCCATACCCTGGGCATGGGCCAACCGGAGCACCGGAATGGTGATGGGATCAGTTGCCGCCACTGCGATTCGACCGCCGTCGTGGATTGCGATTCACCGGACCTTGACCGGACTGCGCCGGGGTATTGCCACCCACCGGGCCCAGACCTGGACGAAAGGGCCGCCCCACCCAGCGAACGTTCGCCCGGACGGGACTCAGGGTATCTGGTGTGAGGTTGGCGATGGGAACCAGGTCGGCGGTGAATCGCCAGTCACTGTGCTTGCTACCCTCGAAGAAACTCTTCAGCGCCTCGTCGTCGCTACGGCTGTGCACCCCGACAATCGGTGCCGTGCCCACGGCGGAACGCCGCCGCTGACTCTCACCGCCGAGTTGCCGCGGACCCGCACCCCCAAAGGTCTGGGGCTGCTGCTCGGGTGCGACCCCGCGGCCCCGACGACCGCGCCGACCCTGCCTCTGCCCTGGAGCGGTCTGCGCGTAGATCAGTCCCCACTGACCGTCATCCGTCAAGGGATCGGTCCAGAGCTGGCGGATCGAGCGAGGTTTCACTGTCAGCAGCTCTTCGAGACGCAGAGGGTAACGACCGTTGCGCAGCTGGAAGACACGAATCGCTTCGGCGTACTGCATGCCCCGGAAGATCAGCTCCTCTTCCTTGTCGCGTTGGATGACGTTGCTCCAAACGGGCATGGCCGCCGAAATGACGACCGCCATCACGGTGAAGATGATGATCATTCCCACCAAGGTGAAACCGGTCTGGGTCGAGCGACGGTTCTCTACCATTCGCTATAAGGAGTTCCGTGCAGACTGATCAACTCCGAACCAGAGTGGACATCGATGATTCCCGGCTGCAAATCTTCGGGGAGATCGGTCTCCGGAGGCTGCTCCTCCGGGTCCAACTCCTCGTAGACCACCAGCCAGGTATCCGCACTCTTGGTAATCGGATCTCTGGGGACCGCACGAAGATAGCCAGCCTCCACCAGGGCCTCCAACGTCGGCGGGTAGTGCCCCTTGTCCCCGTGGAACTGATCGATCACATCGCGGAAGATGTGCAGATTGGATTTCAATACCGCCTCGGCGCCCCGTCGCGGCACATCCTTGAGCGCCGGCAGGGCGATGGTCGCCAGAATTCCGATCACGGCCACCACGATGATCAGCTCCATCAGGGTGAAACCCGATCTCGATCTCGACCTTCTCATCACCACTCCTTGTAGGGCACCTTGTTCAAGCCCACCCCTTCGCTCAGCGAATAGACATCGAAGACGTTCTCACCTCCCCAAGAAGTGGAGTCGAAGTCGTCTTGAAAGCTCCGCAGCCCCCACTCGTACTCGCCCGTCATGGGATCTCGTGGAATCCGACGCAAGAACCGCACCTGCTTGTCGATCTGCCCCACCAGATCCACTCCTTCGACCAACACCTCGATCTCACTTGGATAGCCATCGGTTCCCAGGTCCACCGGGATCAACCCGGCATCGCTGTAACGTTTGAATTCGTCAATCGCATTCCGCATGGTCCTCAGCGCCAGCCGCAGCTCGATCTCCTTGGCTCTTCTGACAGTGTACTTGGATGCCGGTAAGGCGACCGCGGCAAGAGTCACGAGAAGAGTCGTGACCAACACCAGTTCCACCATCGTGTAACCAGATCGGTGCCAGGCACGGTGCTCGGAACGAGCCATTGCTTTGGGTTCCTCCGGCTAGCCGCGGAGCGGTGGATCACCGCGCTCGGGTGGGTCGGGCCTTTCCGGAGTCTCGAAAGGCTCCGAAGCGCTGCCCTCCGGTCCCACCTGAATGACCGCTCTCTTCTTCTTCAAAGGCTGGATGGGTTCGAGGGCTCGATCCAGAGCCTTGCCCTTCTCGAACTTCACCACCGCCCGGCCTTCGGTCAGGGCGCGAAACCGGACAAAAGCCACCGTACCCTGCCCCTGGACCCCTTGACGATTCCCCAGCCGGCTGGCACCGAGGACGATTCGACCCGGCTCGGAGAACTCGGACAGGAATTGGCTCTCCTTCTTGGAGCCGATGAAATCGCCTGACCAGACATCCAGAACCTGGAGCCGTTTGTCGTTATAGCGCAAGGTGATCGGCAGGTGCGACACCTGTTGCGAAGCATCGATCTGGACGGCCACATTGAAGCGGTCGCCAACTCCGACCCTCTTCTTTGTCGGCTGCAGCCGAATCTCGACAGCCGCCGCGGTCTCGTCGCGGTCGGCAGCCAGTTGTATCTCCGAGTGGCGACCCGGCGAGTAGCTCGCCGGCATGAACAGAGGCCGATGCTGGCGGCGATAGGAAACCTCGGATGGACCGCCGTCCTCCTCGTCTTCTGTGGCGGGCAACGAGTCTTCAAAAGGATCGAACTCGCGTTGTTCAGGCTCGCCTTCGAAGAAATCTCGTGGCGTGCCGGGTTCCACTATCTGTTGCCCCGGCAGATCGTCCTCGGTGCCCGTCTCCTCTCCTTGCTCGTTCTGCAGTCCGCGAGGCAGGTTCTGGATGCGGCGCCGGATCATCTCGCGAATCCTCTCCGCATCTTCGTCGCCACCGTCTTCGTCAAATGGACCCTCCACATCCGACTCCACTCTGGGACTACCGCCACGGAAGGTGATATTGGCTTCGGTCCCCACCCAGATGGGCAGTAGGTCCTGCTCATCGATGTTGGCCGTCCGGATGATGTGGGGTGTCATCGTCAGGATGAGATCCGTGCGGTCCAAATCGGTCCTCTTGTGTGTGAAGAGACGACCGATGATCGGAATGTCCATCAGCCCCGGGATACCGGTATCCGTGGTCGTCTCATCGGTGCGGATCAGACCGGCCAGGAAGTTGGTCTCACCGTCCTTCAGACGAATATTGGATTCGATCCGCCGAGTGGCAATGATCGGCTGCTGACCCCGACTCACCGACAAAACCGGTGATGGCACTGACTTCGACCTTGAGCTTGAGAGTGATCTCCTTGTTGTGGTGAATCCGGGGCTCGATATCCAGACGGATGCCGATGTCCTGATACTGGAACGAGGTGATCGGCACGATGTTGCCACCGATGGTATTGGCACTGTTGAAGGTGGTGACCGGGATGGGAACCTGATCCCCGATGTGAAGAAGCGCTTTCTCGCCATCGCTGATCCTGACCTGAGGACTGGCCAGCAGTTGGGCTTCCGTTCGCTGTTTCATGAAGTCGTAGCTGAAGCTGGGAATGGTCACCAGCCAATCGCCCTGGTTGATGAACTCCAGATCGGAGACCCGGTAGCCACCGGTGTCGCCGACTTGCAGGGACGGATCGAGGAACTGCGTGATCTGGTAGTCGCTCAGCAGGATTCCCAACTCCTGGAGTTTCTTGGTGTCGATCTCGAGCAGCTCCACATCCACCACGACTTCGCCGCGGGACTTGTCATTGGTGCCGATGATCGTCTCGGCCACCTTGACCTTGTCGGCGCTGTCCCGCAAAACGATGGCGTTGAGCTGATCGTTGGCGGCCACGTTCTTGGCTCCCACCAGGCTGCGGAGCATGGTCATGACGTCCTTGGGCTCGGCATTCGAGAGAAAGAAGGTCTGGATCACCAGATCCTCGTAGGCGCGACGATTCTGGGGCGTATCCTCGACCACTATGATGGTGTGCTCGTCCAGCACCTTGTAGAAGTGCTTGGACGTCCGCATCAGGATTTCGAGAGCGTCCTGGGCGTTGACGGATTCGAGCTCGATGGCGATCTCTTGATCGCGCAGCTTGGGATCGAACATGACGTTGATGCCAAAGGCCTTACCCAGTGCCAGATAGATGTCCTGGACCGACACGGGACGGGGAAAGCTCAGGGAGATCGGTTCTGCAGAGCGGGGATCGAGCACCGGCGGCTGGGCTCTGGCGCCTCTGGCGGCCTCTTTCATTTCCGCCAGCGTCAGGTCTGGATCACCGCCTCTCTCGGTGACAGCGATGTCTTCCATGACCTTCTCGAGCTCGACACGGGCGTACTGGTTGGTAGGGTCGAGCTGCACCGCCTGCCTGTATTCCTCCAATGCCCGGTCCAGAGCCTCTGCTTCGTGCAAGAGTTTGGCTCGCTCGAAGTGCATCTGCGAGGCCTTGAGCTTGGCCCGCAGCAGACCCGTCTGATAGGAGACGTTGTTGGGATGGTTATCGACGAGCTCCAGGTACTGCATCACCGCTTGATCCCAGTCTCCTTCCTGTTCGGCTACCTGCGCCTGGCGAGAGGTGTTGTAGCCCGAGCAGCCCATGAGGGCTGCGAGAGCCATGACGAGTGCCATGCTGAAACCGCGGAGTCGGTGCCTTCGCATCGCCCGCATCTTATCCTCCAATCTCCAATCGCTGGGCTGGAGCCTCGGGAAACCCGACAAAGCCCAGATCGGCTGACTCCATTCCTATCTTCACCAAAACGAATTTGTCCTTCAAGATGTCCCCCTCCGGGACATTGAAGATCTCACTGCCGTCCGTGAACACCGCCAGCCGCCGACGGCCATTGCCAAAGTTGCCCAGATACACCACGTCGATGGCGGGTGGCCTCGGCGCCGGCGGCCGGACGGGCGCCGTGACCTCGGTCGTTCGACGCTGGCGAGCCTCTTCGATCCTCTGGCGAAGATCCGACTCCGTCGGCTTGGGTCGCGGAGGAGGCTCGGGACGACCTGCCTGAAACGGATCTCGGCCTTCGCTGAGCGCTTCGGTCCCCATCACGAGCGCACTCGAATGCAGCTCCTCGACTTCCGGCAGCGTCGTTCTCCAATCCTGCTCGGCCAGACCCGTGGTGCGACCGCCAGACGAGCGACCACCCGAACCGCTGAAGCTATCCACCGAGAACAACGAACCGAGCCGTCGTCCTGCCGCGATCACGAGAATCAAGGCGAGAACGGCCAACAGGGCTTGTTGCTTCTGCTTCTTACTCAACGCCTAGGCCTCTGCGCTCTCAAGATTGTCCAGGAACAACGTCGAGACACTGATGCGTACCCGAACATCCGTGCTTTTACCGCCTGTCTCGCTGACTCCTATCTCGTCGAGGATCAAGAACTGCTCCGAGCGCTCGAGGGCATAGATGAATCGCCGCAACTCCTTGTAGCTGCCCTCCGCCGAAAACACGATGGAGCGGCGCACGAGCTCGAACTCCTCCAGCGCCTCGTCAGGGTACCGAAAGCCCGATGCTTTCACACCCGCGGCTCGTGCCATGGTCTTGACCTCGGCGATCACCTGGGTCAGCCGGTCGGCCTCGGAAGACAACCACCGTCCATAGAATTCCTCTACCCGAAGCCGATTGGTTTCGGCCTTCGCCCAGACGTCATCCAGAGCGGCCCGGTGCGCCTGCAATTCGGCCAGCGTGGTGCTCAGCCTCTCGACTCGAGACAAGCGCAACTGGGTCTGTCCCGCGAGCAGAAACCGGTACGTCGACAACACGCCCAGATTTGACGAGCAGCAACAACAGACCCGGGAGCCAGAGCTTCAGCATCCGCCGCCACACCACTGCCGAGCCGATCATCCGTCACCCCCCGCCGAATCGGTTGCCAACGCCGCCTCTTCGACCGCGCTTTCCGCCGTCTCGGCACTTTCCTCGGGCATCACTGAGGGTAGGTAGAGAACGTTGAGATTGAACTCCAGATGGCCGTCGTCTCGCTGGTTCTCTCCCATGAGATTCGGCAAGGTGAAACTCGAATGATCGAAGAGGTTGTCCACGAGCTGCAGCAGCTCCTCGGTTGTCTCGGCGCTGCCTTTCATATCGATGGCGATCAGATCCTGAAGGCGTGGATTCTTCGGCTTACCGCGACGCTCCTTCGAGGTTTTCGGCGATACCCGGTGCAGCTCGACGTTGGCTGGCAGAACCTCCTCCAGGCGATCGAACAACCGGCTCCAGGAAAACGTCCGGCGGGCGATCTCCTCGTTCAGGAAGACCACCTCTTCGTTCTGCTCGTCGAGATGCAGAGATGCGAGGTCAGCTTGCCCCTGCTTGATCGCTTCCTCCTCTGCCCCGATCTGCTCCTGCAGGCTCCTGATGGTTTGCCGCTGCTCGTTGTGAGCCGCAAGGTGGCGTTGATAGAGAAAGATGTTGATCGCCAACAGGGCCAGCGCCAGAATCCAGATCAAGAGCGTAGTCCGCTTCACCGGTCGCTCATTGGCGAACGGTTGCGCAGCGAGATTGGGCCCCATGGTCCTCATGCGACCTCCTGCCTGGCGGCACCCAGCAAGGTTGCAACCTCGCATAGGGGCACCTCCGTGCCCGCCGTGCTCAGAGGCAGATTCTCCAGGCGCAGGGGATGGGCCGCGAGGCCGAAGCCGCCAGCCAGCCACCCGAGCCACCTCTCTTCGATCTCCCGGGGCCCGATGAGCAGGAGACGTCCGATCTCGCCACCTGGAAACTGCTCCCCCAGGTACATCTTCGTCAGCTTCAGATCGCGTTCCACCAGTTGTTGCGGGGGCTCGTCACCGGCCATCTGGGGCAAGGCCTTGAATCGATGCAACACGGGTTCGCCGTGGAGCACGAACGTCAGGCTGTAGCCCCGCGTCGACACGAAGGCCACGGCGCCCAACTCCACACCGCTGAGAACATCCCGAACCGCGGAGAGCAGGGTCAGACTCTCGCTCGAGATGTATCCCAGATGAATCCCGCGATCCTCGAAGACCCCTTCCAGTTGCCTCAGGAGCCCTTCCAGTCCAAAACCCAGCAGCACACGACCGTTCCCAAACCTGTTTCTGGGAGAAGTCATGGTGCCGCGAACCCGCAGCTCCTCGACTCGGAAGGGCACCGTTCTTTGCAGCTTCCACTTCAGGACCTCCTCCCGGGCCTCGCCTTTGCGAGGCAAATCCTCACTTTCGACGAGAGCGATGCGCAGCCAGGGATCCGGCAGGATCAGTGAACCCTCTTGCACCTCACCCTCCATGCCTTCCTGGAGCTCGGCCACCGCCGACCGAAATCTCTCCGGATCGTGGATCGGACCGCCGACGGGTCCGGCTGCAAAGAGATCGGGATCGAGATCCACGGCTTGATAGTCCGCCAGCTCATAGCCGAAACTCTGGCGCTCGAAGCGGGCAAAGCGCAGCTGGGTCTCGTCCACGGAGAAGACGGCCGGTGGTAACGGCATCGGCTCCAGGCCAAAGAACCTCTTAGTCCACGAAGGTAACTTTATTGATCTCACGTAGCGTCGTGACTCCATGAAACGCCCGCTCCAGCGCGGACTCCCGCAGAAAGACCATGCCCTCTTCCTTGGCCGCCCTCTTGATCTCCGATGCCGGGCGGCGATCCAGAATCAGCTCGCGGATCCGATCGGAAAGATCGAGCAGCTCGGAGATGGCCGATCGGCCGAGGAACCCGCTGCCGCTGCATTCGAGGCATCCCCGGCCTTCGTAGAACGGATGGTTGGCATAGACATCCGGGTCGAGCCCGCTCTCGACCAGCAACTCCCGGGAGACCTCGGCCGGTCGCCGGCAGTTGGTGCAGATCTTGCGCACCAACCGCTGCGCCAGGACACAGTTGAGCGCCGAAACGAAGTTGTATAGATCCACATTCATGTTCAGAAAACGTCCCAACACATCGACGACGTTGTTGGCATGCACGGTGGTAAAGACCAGGTGACCGGTCAGGGCTGACTGCACCGCGATCTGCGCGGTCTCGACGTCTCGGATCTCACCGACCATGATCTTGTCGGGATCGTGTCGCAGAATCGAACGCAGACCGCGAGCAAAGGTCAGACCTTTCTTCTCGTTGACCGGTATCTGCGTGATGCCGCGAAGCTGATACTCGACAGGATCCTCGATGGTTACGATCTTGTCCTCCGAGGACTGGATCTCCGACAAGCACGCGTAGAGGGTGGTCGTCTTACCGGAACCGGTGGGACCCGTCACCAGAACCATGCCGTAGGGCTCGCGGATGAACTTGCGAATCTTGTCGATGGTGCCGCCGTCGAGACCGAGAACATCGAGCCGCAGGTTCTTGAACTCCTTGCTCATCGACTCCTTGTCGAGGATTCGGATCACCGCGTCCTCGCCGTGCACCGATGGCATGATGGAGACTCGGAAGTCGATGTTTCGCCCTTCGAACCGGAGCTTGAACCGACCGTCCTGCGGCACCCGTTTCTCGGCAATGTCCAATTCGGACATCACCTTGATGCGGCTGATGATCGTCTGGTGATGCCGCTTGTCGATGGGCTCCATCGCTTGGTAGAGAACGCCATCGATGCGGTACTTCATGATGACTTCCGACTCGCGGGTCTCGATATGGATATCGCTGGCCCGCCGCTGAATGGCGTTGAAGATGGCGGAGTCCACCAACTTGATGATGGGACTACTGTCGGTCGTAATCCGATCGAGGGAGAGGATCTCTTCTCCATCCGAATCCTCCTGAACCAATTGCAGGCGGAAATCCTCCGTTGCCTCGTCCAGCACCCGCTGGGCGCTCTCCGACTTCTGCAGGATTTCCTCGATCGCCGAGCGCGCGCCGACCCGCACCTCCAGGGGTTGGTTCAGCAGCAGCTCCAGCTCGTCCTGCTTGGTGACATCGCTGGGATCCGACATGACCACCGCCAGCCGGCCAGCCAATTGGCGATCCGGAATGAACGAATAGCGCAGCATGAGATCGAAGGGAATCGAGCGCAGCAGGTCGTTGTCGATCCTGAACCGGCTCATATCCACCAACTCCAGACCGAGACGCTCGGCCAGCACCGCCGCCTCCCGTTCCTCTCGCTGCTGCTTCGCTGCGAGCTCTCCTGCTGCGTCAACCAAGGCGATGGGGCTGTTCGGGGAATCCAGATTCATCACTCAACCGATCCAAGAAGACTGAAAAGAGGTAGATACACCGAAATCAAGAGTGTGGCGATGATGATGCCCATGAGGACCAACATGACCGGCTCCAGCAGGCTCAGAACCCGCTGCAGACGCGTCTCCACTTCCTCATCGAGAAAATCCGAGACATCGGACAGCATGACATCGAGCGATCCCGTCGCTTCGCCCACCTCCACCATGTCGACCAGAATCTCCGGCACCGCTCCCGTGGACTCCAGGGTCTCGGCCAGGGCTTTGCCCTCACGCACCGAATCGGTGGTTGGAGCCAGCTGCCCCCTGAGATGGAGATTGCTCACCGCTTTGACCGACACCTCCATCGAGCTGACCAGAGGAATCCCTCCGGCCAACAGGGTGGACAGGGAACGGCAGAACTCCGACAGCGCCAGACGGTGGAAGAGCGTCACCCAGGAAAGGGATCTGTGAGCAGCAGTCGAGAGAGCGTCAGACGGCCAGTCTCCGAGCGCGCGTACTGCAGAAAGGCGACCGTGCCGACGACCAGGACGATCAGGATCACCACGATATGTTCCTTGACAAACAGCGAGAAGCCCATGGTGATCTTGGTCACCAGCGGCAGATCCACGTTCAGCGTCGAGAAGAAATCGGTGAAGTTGGGCAACACAAAGACGGTCATCACGGCGATCAGACCCAGGGAGAGTCCCACCAACGCCGCCGGATAGACCATCGCCGATGTCACTCGTTTGCGGGTCTCCAGCTCCAGCTTGAGATGGCGCACGAATCGGCGGATCACCTGTTCCATCTCACCGCTGCGTTCGCCGGCCTTCAGGGTCGCCGGATAGAGACCGGGAAATCGATCACCGTAGGCCGCAATGGCGGTCGACAGATCCTCTCCGCTTCTCACCTGATCGCGAACCTGGGTCAGGATCTGTTTGAAGACCGGGTTGCGCTGGCGGGAAAGCACCAGCTCGAGGGCCTGCAGCATCGGTAGACCCGACCGCAGCAAGGCAGCCAGCTCCTGATTGAAGATCATCAGATCCCGCGGACTGATCTTCTGGTTCCGTGCCCCGAGGGTCGGGAGCCGCAATCGCCCCATCAATCCCCGACGACGAATCTCGAACAGATGATAGCCCTGGTTGGTGAGATCCTTCTTCAGCGTCGTCTCGTCATGGGCTTCCATCACCTCTTCGATGACCTGTCCCGTCGGAGTTCCCAATTTGCAGATGAATTGCATTCGACTCTCAGTTCTCCGACAACCGAGCGACAGATTCATCCGCGGCGTAGGTCAGGAGCAACCACAGCTGCTCCTCGTCCTCGTCGGCCGGCGTCACGCCAACAATCAGGGGGGAATTGGGCAATGGCTGCAAGTGGGCGCTGAACAGAGCGACCTCGCCTTGTTGGTCAGAGTGCAATAACTGGAAACTCCTCAATACCGGGCCACCCATCGATATCTCTCCGGGCCAGCTGAACCGAATTCGGTACCCGTGTCCCAGATCGCGGTCCACCCTTTCGCCCGCGTGGGTAGCGATCTCCAGGTGAGAAACCGTGTGCAGGGTCGGAGATCTCGACAGATCGGACACCCGCGTGGATCGCGCCAACTCCACCTGCAGCTTCACCACCGCACCGTCGATGGCGGCTCGCGGAACGTTCACCAGCCCGGAACCGACTCCGACGGCTCCCGCGAACGGGACCTCTTCAGGAGTCTGTCGCTCCGAGCGCATGGGTATCAGGACAATGGCCATCAGCACCATGGCGGCGAGGGCACCCACCGCCAGACCTCGGCGAGACCAGGAGGCCTCCATGGCTCGCACCCGCCGCATGGCCTGCACCGTGCGCCGAATCTCCTCGATTTCCCCTTCCTCGATCTTTTCCTCCGGTAGCAAGGAAAAGACCACTGTGGGATCCGCCTCGGCAGCAGCCCGGCGACAAGAGGGACAGCCCTGGAGATGGATCAAATACTCCTCGCGTCGAGACCCGGCCAGCTCATCGACGCTCTCGGCCCGAAGCAGATCCCGCCAGCGGGCACAGCTCACTGGATCGGCCCGCCCTGATCTGTGCAATCCCAGCCTGTGGGGGCGTACTCTGGATAGCGTCGCACCAACTCTTGGCGCAGATGCTTGCGCGCGGCAAACAGGTGGTTGCGGACCGTCGAGGCCTTGCAGCCCAGAATCTGGCCCACCTCGTCCGATCCCAGTCGCTCGACGCCTGCCAGCAGAAACACCAATCGTTGCCTCTCGGTCAAGCCCTCTGACAGACGTTCCAGAATCTCAGTGACTTCCCGGTCCCCGAGATCGGCCAGCGTCCGAGCTCCCGGATTCTTGAGACTCCTCAGGTGGGTCCCCAGGGGTCGCAAGGCCTGCTCCCGGGTCCGGCGCCAGCGCACCTGGTCGATGGCGAGGTTGACGGCGATACGGAAGATCCAGGTATTCGGACTCCACCGGGTATCGAAACTCTGTCGTTTCTCCCACACCCGCAGAAAGACCACCTGAACGATATCTCGCGCCTCCTCCCGATCCCGCGTTATGCGTGTGACCACTTGCAGGAGGGGCGGTGTTTTGCGACGGATCAGCTCGTCGAAAGCCCTCTCATCACCGTCCTGCACCGCAGTCATGACCTCGGTGTCCGCGGCTGCGGTCCAGGATTGCTGCGGACGTGAAGTGTAGAGGTGAAAAGGCACGTGTATCCCTATCTCGATCGACAGTCGATCAACGGTTCATACGGCCGTCGATCCGGCATCGTCTATGCATCTCGCGAATCGCCGAAGCTCTGCCATCGGTGATCCCACCCGGCGGCTTCCCGAAACACCCGTACGATGACGATTCTGTGAAGATAGAATGCACGTGCGCCGGGAAGAAACACCCGACCGCGGGCTCGCAACGGGCAACCGCCTGTGGCCGATTCGATTATACGGGACAGGTGCCCTGTTGCCTTGTTGCAAATTCCATGTGGTTCCTCTACCAGATTGCCACGACATGTGTCTTGTTGGTTGTCGGGCCCTTCCTGCTGCTCCGTCGCGGCCGGCACTATCTGGGCAGCCTGCCGGGGCGTCTGGGCCGCTACACCGGCGAGGCTCCCGACGCTCCCTTGTGGGTTCACGCCGTGTCCGTGGGTGAGGTAGGAGTCGCTCACACTCTGATTCGGGGTCTGCCCGCGCATCTGCCTCTGCTGATCACCACCGTGACGCCCACGGGTCAGGCACTGGCCAAGCGCTTGTTCAAAGATCGCGCAGCCGTCGCCTATCTGCCTTTCGATCTGGGACCCATCGTCGAGAGATTCCTCGACCACTACTCCCCCAGAGCGCTGGTCCTCGTCGAGGGCGACCTGTGGCCGCTGTTGCTCTCGCGGGTCCAAGCGCGCGGGCTTCCCATCGCCGTTGTCAATGGTCGGGTCAGTGATCGTAGCTTTCGGCGCATGACCCGGCTCGAGCCCCTTCTCGGACCGATCTTCGGACCTGTGGACCGGTTCGGCATGCAATCAGAAGCGGACCGTAAGCGGCTCCTAGATCTCGGCGTGCCCGCTGAACGAGTTGTGGTTTCCGGCAATCTGAAGTTCGAGACACCGACTCAAAAGGCCAAGCCGGAACTGGCTGAAGCCATTCGGAACCTGGCTGCGGGTAGGCCCATCTTGGTCGTGGGTTCTACCATGTCGGGGGAGGAAGAGGAGATTTTGGCGGCTTTTCGACAGATCGGAGGTGGGAAAAGAGCCCTACTCGTGCTGGCTCCCCGTCACCCTGAGCGCTGGAACGAGGTTGCGGCGTTGGTGCAGGCAAGGGGGCAGTCTCTGACCCGACGCACGGATCTGACCGCCGCCTCCGCGGCCACAGACATCTTGCTCCTGGATAGCCTCGGTGAGTTGGCGGCGATCTATGAAGTGGGCCTCGGCTGCTTTATCGGTGGCACGCTGGTGCCCACAGGGGGGCACAACCCGCTGGAAGCGGCGCTGCACGGTGTGGCCATCAGCGTCGGTCCGTCGATGGAGAACTTTCGCGAGATCGCCGCCGCTTTCGAGAGCGGCACCGCCTGGCAACAAGTTGTCAGTACCGATGAATTGGCCCAGGTCTGGAATACGTGGATCTCTGAACCGGAAGAAGCCGCCGCGCTCGGTAGAAGAGGATTGAGCGTCGTCGCGGCAAACCGGGGTAGCCTGCGGACCACGACAGCCCTGCTGGAGTCACTCGTAGATCTGGGAGCTTCGAACGACCCCATCCCATCGGATACATCATCGTGAAAGCCGTCGCCTCCACGACCCTCCCGCCACGATCGCCTTGGCAACTCCTGTATGGGGCAGCCCACAAATTGCGGTGGCACTGGTACGTCCGACGAGCGCGGCGACTGTCCCGACCGGTGATCAGCGTCGGCAATCTGCATTGGGGCGGCGCCGGCAAGACACCGGTGGTGGCGGCCATCGCTCGACACCTGACCCAGCGTGGACTGCGTACCGCGATCCTCTCCCGGGGTTATGGCAGGCAAGACAAGAGGGTCCGCGTAGTGAGTACCGGCGAAGGTCCTCTGCTCGGACCCCTGGTGGCCGGCGACGAGCCGGTCTTGCTGGCCGGTGAGTTGCCAGGCGTGGCTGTTGTGGTCGGCCGAGACCGATACGAGGCTGGCCGCCACGCCCTGGAACGCCTCGACCCCGCCCCGCAGGTCTTTTTGCTCGATGACGGCTTTTCCCATCTCGGTCTCTTCCGAGATATCGATCTGGTTGTCTTCCCTTCGGATGATCCTCTGGCAGGGGGCAGGCTGCTGCCGGGGGGCAGGCTCCGCGAGCCTCTCGCCGCCATGGAACGAGCCGACGCGGCCCTGATGGTAGGCATGCAGGATGCCGCAGCTCAGCAGTTGGCCAACGGGCTGCGCCCCTTCGGATTCACTGGGCCAGCGTTCGCGTGCGAGCTCCAGACCCTAGCCGCGCAGATGGCCGAAGGCGGAGACTTGTCGCCGGGAAGTCGGGTACTGGTGGTCGCTGCGATCGCCCGGCCCGAGCGTTTCATCGCGGCGGTGCGGCAAACAGACTTCCCCATCTCCGAGGTGCTCACATTTCCGGATCACCACAAGTATCCGGATCGCAGCCTGCAGCAGATACGGACAGCCTGGGAGGAGTCCGGGGCCGACGCCGTCCTCACCACTTCCAAGGACCGGGTCAAGCTCTTGCGGCGACTCGATCTTCCCTTGGCAGAGCTGCCCTTGCGGGCCCGGCCTATCGACTCGTTCTGGACCTGGCTGTCACGGCAACTCGATCAGCAGATGGCGGAGACTCGAGCGTGAAATCGCTCGCGATCCTGCCGAATTGGGTCGGCGACACCGTCATGGCCTTGCCGGTTCTGGATGCCCTGGCGTCGACCGGCCGTCGTCTCTCGGTCCTCGGTAGACCCCACCTACGCCCTCTTCTCGAAGGTCGATCAGGAATCGCCGAGTACGTCGTCCGAGCCGCGTCCAACGCCGGCACCCTTGACGCCTTGAGCGACTCCGGCTTCGACGAGGCAGTGATCCTTCCCAACTCGTACCGTGCGGCCTGGTTGGCCCACCGAGCCGGTATCTCGAAACGCTGGGGCTATGGTGGCTGGTCTCCGGAGGGACTCCTGCGAGGTGCCCTTCTCGCTCCGCGGGTCCCCGACCATCGAGAGCGAGGGCGACACCAGGTCGCGGACTATACCGAGCTGCTCTCGGCGATGGAAATCAAAGTACCAACGGAGTGGATCCCACGACTCGAGCTCACTCCCCAACAAGTAAGGGAAGGGCGAGATCTGCTGGCCAGATCCCACCTCGATCCGAGCCGCTCGCCGCTGATCGGTCTCTTCGCCGGCGCCGAGTTCGGCCCCAGCAAACGTTGGCCGTGGAAGCGATTCGCGGAGCTGGCTCAACAGCTCAGACGCAATCTTCCTGGCAGCCAGCAGCTGGTCCTGGCCGGTCCAAAAGAGACCTGGCTGGCGGTGAGGATCCACGAGGAATCGGGCAAGATCCATCCCGTGGTTGGACCCGATCTGGACCTCGGCCAGCTGGCGAGCGTCATGTCGGAGATGGACCTCCTGGTGACCAATGACTCCGGCCCCATGCATCTGGCCGCAGCGCTAGGAGTCCCCTGTCTGTCCATCTTCGGTCCGACCGATCCGCGCCGCACGAGCCCGGTCGGCGATGCCCACCGAGTCCTCTACACCGACCGCTGGTGCTCCCCTTGCTTTCGCCGTCGCTGCCCCCTCCTGCGCCACCGATGCATGCGCGACATCACCGTCGAAGAGGTCACCCAACAGGCCATCCAGATGCTCGCTCCAGAGTGATACAAAAGGCCGGCACGGAGACCCTCCAACCGAGGCCGGCGCGGAGGCCGGCCACTACCGTTCTTGTCTCTGCAGAAGCCTACCGGTCTGAAGATCTATTCGAGCTCGAAGAGAGGGTCGCCGCCTTCGACGGGCTGGCCGGCGGTGACGAAGATCCGGGTGACGACGCCTTCGTGCTCGGCCTGGATCTCGTTCTCCATCTTCATGGCTTCCAGCACGATGAGACCCTGGCCTGGCTGCACCGACTCTCCTTCTTCCACCAGGATCTCGACAACCCGACCGGGCATGTAGGCCAGAATCTGTTGGGGACCTTCACGCTTCTGTCTGCCCGAACCCTGTTCGGCAAGATAGGTCAGGGGATCGAGTACCTGTACCTCGTCGATGGCTCCTTGATGACTGACGGTGTACTTGCTGGAGTTCTCGCGTCGTACCGAGACTTCGAATTGGCGACCTTCGATCACCAGGCTCCGTACGGAACCGTTGGTGGCCGCGGAGTCGACGACATAGGATCGCTCCCCGATCCGCAGACGAAAGACCTGCCCCTGCTCCTCTACCTCGACGCGGCTCTCTTCGCCACCCCGCAGAACAATCAGCTCCATCGGTTCCCCCGCAACATCTCCTGTCGAGCCGCGTGGCGCCAGCGCTCTCGCTTGCCTCCTTCTCTGACCGGCGCCGCAGAGGTGCGGACCTGTCCCTTCAGGTGCTCCAACGCCGCCGCGATGATCGCCAGCTCAGGGAATTCGATTTTCTGGTCCGCCGCCAATTCTCCATCAGCCATCTTGCGGTCCAACATGCCGATATCCAGCCGGCCCTGTCGGAAATCCTCATCCTCCAGCAAAGCCTTGAAGAGCGGCACGGTGGTGCGGATCCCTTCGATTCGCAGCTCACTGAGAGCCCTGGCCAGTCGCTCCATGGCCTGTTCCCGGTCACGGCCCCAGACAATCAGCTTGGCCAGCAGCGGGTCGTAGTGGATCGGCACCTCGGCGCCTTCGTAGACGCCGGCATCGTTTCTGATCCCGGGTCCCTCGGGCCAGCGCAGTCTCCGAATCGTCCCTGGAGAGGGCACAAAGCCATGATAGGGATCCTCGGCATAGAGCCTCACTTCAATGGCGTGCCCCTCGGGTTGTACGTCATCGAACTCGCTTCCCAGCCGCCCACCCTGGGCAATCTCGAGTTGCGCCCGGACCAGGTCGAGGCCCGTCACCATCTCGGTCACCGGATGTTCCACCTGCAAGCGGGTATTCATTTCAAGAAAGAAGAACTCGCCATCTCTGGCGAGTAAGAACTCCACCGTACCCGCGTTGGTATATCCCGCCGCCTGCGCCGCACGGACCGCTGCTTCACACATTCGTTGGCGCAACCCGGGAGTCACCACCGGCGACGGCGCCTCCTCGACGACCTTTTGATGGCGCCGCTGCAGCGAGCATTCTCTCTCTCCCAACGCCACCACCTTGCCGTGCTCGTCCCCGAGAATCTGAATCTCCACGTGACGTGGCTCGACGATGTATTTCTCCAGGTACACGGAATCGTTACCGAAGCTGGCACCGGCCTCGGATCGAGCTGCACGGTAGGCGCTGGCCAGCTCATCCGGTCCCTGGACGAGTCGCATGCCCTTGCCCCCTCCACCCGCCGTGGCTTTGAGCATGACCGGATAGCCGATCTCCTCCGCAAAGGCGGCGGCCTCCTCGACAGTCTCCAGGGCCTCGGTACCGCCCGGCACGATCGGCACCTCGGCCTGACTGATCAAGCGGCGACTCTCTATCTTCGATCCCATGAGGGCGATGGCCGCTGCCGAGGGTCCGATGAACTTGATTCCTGCCTGGGCGCAAAGCTCGGCAAAATCGGCGTTTTCGGCGAGGAATCCATAGCCGGGGTGGATCGCATCCGCGCCGATCTCCTGCGCCAGCTCGACGATGGCCTCGGCTCTCAGATAGCTCTCGCGGGAAGGCGCCGCGCCGATGCAATAGGCCTCATCGGCCAGCAGGACCGGCAGGCCCCGCCGATCCGCCTCCGAGTAGACGACCGCACTGCGAATCCCCGCGTCGCGTAGGCCACGAATGACACGTGCCGCGATCTCGCCACGGTTTGCGACCAGGACTTTCTGAAACGGTGTCTTCACCACAGGTTGGGTCACGAGGCCAACTCCCTCAAGTCGACTGAGCTACGCCGCGAGGCGGAACGCACCATCGTGCAGCCACTGGATCTTAGCAGCCTCAAGTCTGGCGCCGCCGCAGGGAAAGGGTGATCAGACCCACCAGGGCGATGAGGGCGACAGCTGTGGAGATCCAAAGGGGGCGACGGTCGATCCAGATCTCGACCCGGTGATCCCCCGCAGGCAGCTCGATCCCAAGCCGATGGATGTTGGCGGCCACGATGGGTATTCGCCGACCATTCGCCCGCGCCCGGTAGATGGGCAGAAAGGCCCTCTGCAAGACCAGAACGCCTGGGACGGTCGAGCTGACCTCGAGCTCCATCCGGTGGGTGCCGGACTCGGTGACTCTGGCGCTTCCCGGTGGCCCATCCCAGCTGGAACCACCCTCCGGCAGGACTACCGTCGTCGTCGGGTCGAAGTCCTCGGCGGTGATCCATTCCAGCGCCGCGTTGAGATGGGGTGCTCGCAACACCCTGCCGAGGAATTGTGCTCGTGGCGCCGCGTCGATCTCGTAGACGAAAATCTCACCGCCCACCCCGGGCTGCCGATGTCGCAGTCTGGCGACATCGTCGCTCTCGATTTCGAGCGCCCGGCCGAGCAGCAGAACATCCACCCCCGAGGCGGCCAACAGTCGCACCCGTCGATCGTCAGGTAGAACTCGCAGAGCCTCCGCTGCTGCCCGGGTCAGAAACGCGTCCAGACCTTCAGCCGAGATGGCGAAATCGTAGCGCCTGCCCCAGATCGTGCCGGCGACCGGATAGAGCTCATCGAAAACCTGCCGCTGCAACCAGATGGGGCGAGCATCGGGGTAATCGGCCGGCGACATCTTGACAGCGCCAAACAGGCCATTGGACTTGCCATGCGTGACGATGGACCCTTCGCCGACGTGCGCCAGCAGCGCCGGCGGCTCCAAGAACTGCCCCACCTCCACCATGGGCAGCGCGGGCCTCAGAATCCAAAGCTGTACCGCTAGATGCAGGACCAGCAAGCCGGCACCCGCGAGCTCGGGAGAGCGGCGACCCCATCTGTAGATCCATCCCATGACCGCCAGGAGACCGAGGGTGATCAGCGCCCATCCAGCCCAAGCTTGCTGCTCCAGTAGGAGCCGCTCACTAGTCAACGAGCCGGCAACCTTGGAGGCCAACCACGAAGGACTCGCCGTCCCGGCAGCACCAAAACCCACCCACAGCAAAAGAAACACGAGACCCAGACCTGCCAAAATCCTCCAGAAGGTGCGGCGGTGAGAGGCGCCCATCAACCGCTCGAAACCCAGGCCACAGAGCAGGGCCAGACCCACAGCGGTCATCAACCAGAACTTGACCGGCAATCGCATCAGATCGGTGCCCGGTATCTTCAACAGCCAACGCACCAGGACATTGTGCTCACCCAGGGCCAGGAACACCCCCAGACCCGCTACGGCCCATGCCCACCGAGCCGCCCGGCTCGATGGGCGACCACTACCGAGAATCAAGATCAGTGCCAGAACCCCTGGGTAGAGACTGGGAAACAAGGGCAAGTTTCCACCATGGAAACCCTGACCCCAGAACGCCAGATCAGGACGCCCGAAGAAGAACGGAATCAACCACTCCGCTGCCGCCATGGGGTGCCAGCTGGCTGCGGTTGCGGCGGCCTCCGAGAACCCCATGTGCCCCCGATAGGACATCGGCAGAATGCGCAGAAACTCCACCCATTGCGGTGCCGCGATCGCAGTCCCGAGAACGATCGCCAAGCCGGCCCAAAACCAGGCGACCCGACGCCAACCCCACCGCACGAGCACTGCCGAGGCTCCCAGGAACAGAGCCATGACGCAGGTCATGGGATCTCCCGCCAGGAGCAGCACGGTCCAGATCAACCCAACCGGCAGCAGATTCTTGCGCTCGCTCTCCGGCCGAGCCAAT
Source organism: uncultured Acidobacteriota bacterium (assembly GCA_963719055.1). Taxonomy (GTDB): domain Bacteria; phylum Acidobacteriota; class Thermoanaerobaculia; order Multivoradales; family JAHEKO01; genus CAXMQZ01. The sequence goes on from CAVRAU010000023.1 coordinate 157,250, forward strand.
TGCAGCCAGGCCGCCACGAACGCCGGTGTCCAAGCGGCTCCGGCGACAAGGTTGTAGAAGCCCAGGTTGGAGATGAAGAATCCACTCGCGGCGTAACAGATCCCGGCAGCCCATGCCGCTTGGCGATCCAAACCCCAGACCCGAGCCAACCAGAACATGGTCAGAGGCGCGAGGAGTAGATGGAGCCAGAAGTGGGCATTGAACGCCCACAGGGTCGGCGCCACCAGGTAGAGCAGGTTGTCCGGCAACAGCGGTACGGTGTTTGGATTGCCCAGATGGGGTTCGCCGCCATCGCGATAGGTGTCCACTACCGGCAGGTACCCTTCGCGCATGGCTTCGGCCTGGACCCACTTCTTGCCCAGATGAGTGTTGAAGACATCCCGCAGGAAGAGCGAGTCCGTACCGCGGATCAAAGGCAACGCCACCCAAACGATCACCAGCAGGCACGGTAGGACAAAGGTGAGAAGGAATCTCTTCATTGGAGGTCCAGATTTTCAGTGACTCCCCTACAATACACTCCATGATAGGCCCCATGATTCGACTTCTGCGCCCGGCACATTGGGCAAAGAACGTGTTCGTCCTCGCTCCACTGGTCTTCGCTCAGCGGCTCACCGATCCGGAATCGGTCCACAACGGTCTGATGGCCTTCGCCGCGTTCTGTCTGGCCTCCAGTGCCGTCTATGTCTTCAACGACATTCGGGACCGAGCCGAAGATCGCCTGCATCCGATGAAGCGCTTCCGGCCCATCGCTGCGGGTGAAGTCAGCGTCTTCGCGGCTACGGTGCTGGGTCTCGGACTGGCGATCGTCAGTCTGGCGCTGGCTGCCTCCCTGGGCTGGCCCTTCTTTGCCATACTGGCCATCTATCTGGGGCTCAACCAGCTCTACTCAGCGGGTCTCAAGCACACGGTCATCCTCGACGTGATGATCGTCAGCCTCGGGTTCGTCCTCAGAGTCCTCGCCGGTGGCGCTGCCGTGCATGTGCAGGTATCGGCATGGCTTCTCCTTTGCACTTTCTTCATCGCCTTGTTTCTCGCCTTCTCGAAGCGACGCCACGAGCTCATCCTGCTAGCCGACGACGCCTCCGGTCAACGACCGGTGCTGAGCCACTACAGCCCCGAATTCCTCGACCAGATGATCAACGTCGTCACCGCCTCCACCGTGGTGGCCTATGCCATGTACGCCATCTCGCCGGAGACCATCGAGAAATTCCAGACGCGACATCTGATCTACACGATTCCGATGGTCCTCTTCGGCATCTTCCGATACCTCTACCTCATCTATCAAAAGCACACGAACCGCAATCCCACAGAAGCGATCCTGAGAGACCCACCGTTCTTGATCAACATGTTCCTCTGGGCGTTGGCGGCTCTCTGGATCGTCTACCGTGGCTAGGGTGACCTCTATCCTGGCGCGGGTCCGAGCCGGCATCTATCCCTTCGAGATCGTCACCACCGTCAGTCTGTTCGCAACCGTTGTCTTCCTACGCCGCCACGGTTGAGAATCGACTGGCAGACCTTCGAGTACACCGTTCCACCTCTGATTCCGGTGATGGCGAAGTATTTTGCCGTCGGATTGTGTCTCTATCTGGTTTACCTCCTCCTCAGAAGGCGTCGGATCCAGCCGAATGTTCGGCGTGTGCTCTCGGTTCCTGGTTGCTGCTCACACTCAGGCTGTGGCTGGCGATCATCGGCTTCTTCTTCTGCTACTTATGGCTGAAGGTCTGCACGCCGCTGATCAATCACAGGCTCTGGGATGGCGTCTTCTGGCGTCTCGACACGATCCTCCATCTCGGTTTTTCACCCTGTCTTTCTCACCGAGCTCACCGTGGCACGGGACTGATCGACTGCTCGATATCTGGTATGGCCTCTGGCTGCCGTCGGTCTCCCTGAGCATCGCCTTCTTCCTGGCCCTGCCAGGAGCCCGTATCCGCCGCCGCTTTGTCCTCAGTTGCGTCCTGATCTGGGTGTCGGGTGCCTGGATCTATGTGTCTCTTCCGACCCTGGGCCCCATCTACGCCTTTCGCCCGTATCTCGAGGAGGTGCTGCCAGAGATTCCCCAGGCCAGCAGCGCTCAGGCGATGCTGTGGGACAACTACGAGAAAGTCGTGGCGGGCGCTCTGGAGATCTCAAGCAGTTCAAACCTGCCCTGGGTATCGCTGCGATGCCAAGCCTCCATGTGGGCGTCCATTGGCTGCTGATGTTGTGGATCCGACGGTATGCCAGACCTCTCTTCGCAGTGGCGGTCATTGGCACCCTTCTGACCTTCCTCGGTTCGATCGTCACCGGGTGGCACTACGCGGTCGACGGATACGTGGGCATCGGATTGGCCCAACTGAGCTATTGGCTGGCGAACCGGACGGAGCGGCAACCGCAGACTGCCCGAGCCACGGCCTGATCTCGCGATGACTTTCGCTTTCACGACCTTGGGATAACATGCGAACGCTGGCCGTGACCGGTAGGCATCGGCCGGCGGCCGAGAACCGAGTCGAACTCACCCCTCCCCATGCGATTCACCGTCACCAAGATCAGTCTGCTGGTCTTCGGCTCCGGGTTCTGTGCGCTGGTCTACCAGATGGCATGGCTACGGTTGCTGCGTCTGATCTTCGGCTCTTCGACGCCCGCCACCGCAGCCGTCCTGGCCATCTTCATGGGCGGTCTCGGGGCCGGCAGTCTCATCCTCGGACCCCGATCTGATCGCCAGGCCAGCCCACTCGGCTTCTACGCTCGGCTCGAGCTCGGCATCGCCGTCTCGGCAGCAGCCAGCCCCTTTCTCATCTTGCTGACTCGTTGGCTCTACATCTTCGCTGGAGGATCTCAGCAGTTGGGCCTGGTGACCGGTAGCCTCCTGAGGATCCTTCTCGCGACCTTGGTCCTCGGTCTGCCGACGTTTCTCATGGGAGGCACTCTTCCTGCGGTCACTCGAGCCGTGGAACGGGCCGAGGACCCCGGGCGGCGGCTGCTAGGAATTCTCTATGGAGCCAACACCCTCGGTGCCGTGCTGGGCGCCCTCACCACGACCTTCTTCAGTATCGAGATTCTGGGAATCCGCCGATCCATCTGGATCGCCAGTCTGATCAATCTGCTGGTCGTCGTGCTCGCCCGACGCCTGGCCCAGAGGTCTCGCCGAGCGCGGGGCGGTTGCCCGCGAACCGACCCCAGCTAGCACGGATCACGAGGTCCGGGCGATCCCGTCGCCAGCAGTGGCGACGTCGGCACCTGCACGGCTGGTGCTGATCTCAGCAGCGATCGTGGGCTTCGCATTCTTTCTCATGGAGCTCGTCTGGTACCGCATGCTAGCTCCCCTGCTGGGAGGATCCTCCTATACCTTCGGTCTGATCCTGGCCGTGGCGCTGGCGGGAATCGGTGCCGGTGGACTCCTCTACGGCGCCGGCACCAGGACCCGGCGCCCCTCGCTACTCGCATTCTCGATCACCTGTTCGCTGGAGGCGCTCTTCCTGGTCATTCCGTTGGCACTCGGGGACCGGCTCGCCGTCGTCGCTTTGGTATTGAGGGACCTGGGAGGATTGGGGTTCCCGAGCCTCGTCCTCTCCTGGTCGGTGGTGGTCGCCGTGGTGGTCCTGCCAGGAGCCATCATCGCCGGCTATCAGTTTCCACTCCTGGTGGCCATCCTGGGTACAGGTCGCGACCGGGTCGGCACGGAGGTGGGTTGGACCTATGCTTGGAATACGGCCGGCGCCATTCTCGGCTCCCTTGCCGGCGGGTTTGGCCTGATCCCCCTGCTCTCGGCAACCGGCACCTGGCGACTGGTCGTCACCGTGCTGGTAGCTCTGGCGATCGTTACCGGAGTCTTTGGAACAAGGCGGCCGGCTCACCGGCGACTCGCGACACCCTTGGCTATCGCTCTCGCCGCGCTGGTGCTGGCCACCTCTACCGGGCCCACGGCATTCTGGCGGCACAGCCCGATCGGCGCCGGTCGGATGAAGCTCACCTTTGCGGACGAGAACGACCTGACCGACCAGATCCGCTGGAAGAATCGCATCATCCTCTGGGAGGCGGATGGCAGGGAGAGCTCGATCGCTATGCAATCTGTCGACGGCGCCAGCTTTGTGATCAGTGGCAAGGTCGACGGTCACGCCCGCAAAGATGCCTCGACTCAGGTGATGAGCGGCCTGCTGGGAGCAGCTCTCCACCCCAACCCACGACACGCCCTGGTGATTGGACTGGGAACCGGGAGCACGGCTGGCTGGTTGGCTCGGGTTCCCACCATCGAGCAAGTCGATGTCGTGGAACTGGAGCCGGATATCGTGGAAGTGGCTCGGCAATGCGTACCGGTCAATCAGGATGTTCTCGGCAATCCAAAGGTCCACCTGATCATCGGAGACGGCCGCGAGATTCTGCTGACCACTGGGCAGCGCTACGATGTCGTCTTCTCGGAACCCTCCAACCCCTACCGCGCTGGAATCGCCAGCCTGTTCACCAGGGATTTCTACTCTGCGGTCTCCCAGCGTCTGACCGAGGATGGCATCTTCATTCAGTGGCTGCAGGGATACGAGGTGGACGGTCAGATCGTCCGCACGGCGATGGCAACAATGGGGGTCGTTTTCGATTCTGTAGAGATCTGGCACACCAACCAGTCCGACTTGATGCTCCTGGCCTCCAATCGACCGATCCGCCACGATACGGCCCGACTGCGGGACCGCCTGGCTGCTGAGCCCTTCAAAACAGCCATGAACAGAATCTGGGGGGTCGAAGGGGCCGAGGGCTTCTATGCCGGTTTTGTCGCCGCCGACCCGCTGACCCGGGCCATCCTCGAACAGGAGAACCGTTGGATCAACTCCGACGACCGGCCCATTATCGAGTTCGGCTTCGCCAGGAATCTCGGTCGGGCCGGGAGGTTCAAGATCGAAGACTTGATCCAACTCGCCAGGAGCCGGGGCGAGGATCGACCGAGCGGCGTCGAAGAGGAGAGCCTGGATTGGCAGCAAGTGGTCGACCTGAGGGCTGCCAGGACCGCCGCCGTCAATCAGTCTCCTCATATGCCCCCCGACGCCCCACCGGACCTGGCATCCCGAATCCGCGCTCGTCAGCATTTCGTGCGCCAGCAGCTTCACCGGGCCTGCACCGAGTGGCACACCCAGGACCAGCAGCCGACAGCACCCATCGATGTCCTGATGTTGGCCGAGTGCCTGGCAGACAGCGGCAACCACGCCGCGGAGCCGCTCATAGAACAGCTGCGAACCGATGGCAGAATCATCGAAGCCGAGGCCATCCTGGCTCGACTGGTGGCCAAGTCCGGGGAGACCGAGAGCGCCGGCGAGCACCTGACAAGGGCCTTTGAAGGCTACCGCTCGGATCCCTGGCCGTACCCCCCGACCATGACTCGATTGCTGCTCCTGGCGGCGGAGCTGGTGCGAGAAGAACCGTCCTTGGGACCGAGGATCTTCAAAGCTCTGGACGAGCCCTTTGCCGTCGATCTGCTGAGCGAACTTCGCCGTGCGGCCCTCCTCGATATCGCCCGCATCACCGGGTCCAACGATCTCTGCTTGCAGGCCATGGAGGCCTTCGGCCGGTGGTATCCCTGGCAAGAGAACTTCTTGCGCGAACGGCTCCGGTGCCTGGACGAGAATCGTCATCCTCTGGCGGGGCAAGCGCGACGAGATCTGGAGGACTTTCTGGTGGTGGCACCCTTTCCCCTGGACACCGGGCTGCGACCCGAATCATGAGCAGGCTGAGCGCGCGAGGGCGGCTGACCGTGATTCTCGGGGCCGGCCTGCTCTTCGTTCTCGTCGCGCTCTTCCTGCGCCCCTCCACCGAGGAGCTGATCGACGGGGAGGACATCCAACCGCCGGGGCGCTGGCATCTCCAAACGTCCCGACTTGAGGAATCGAACGCCGGAGAAGAGCTTGCCCGAGTGCTCTCGCTACCCTATATGGCCGGTTCCAAGGCAGCGCCGTCCCAGACCGGCGTGACCCGCCACGACTCCGACCTGGCCCAGCCCGGTCTCAATCTCTATGTCTCGGGTCACGGACCGGAGGTCGTGCTCGTGGACATGCAGGGAACGTTGATGCACCGGTGGCACTATCCCTTCGAGAGAGCGTTCCCCGAAAAGAAGCCCACCATCGACACGGCCTACATCCGTCGAGCCCTTCTCTACCCCAACGGTGACCTGCTGGCGATCTTCCAGGGCGGTGGCATGATCAAGCTCGACCGCCTCTCCAACCTGATTTGGGCCTCGGACCTGCCCTACTACAACCATCTCTCTGTCGATGAACATGGCCGGATCCTGGCCATCGCCAAGACCGCCAGAGTCGTCCCCGAGCTCCGGCCCGACGCGACGATTCTGGAGGACTCCATCGTCCTCCTGACACCCGACGGGTGAGCTCTTGCGTCGCGTGTCGCTCCTCGAGTGCTTCGCGGCGTCCGAATTCGCCGACCTGATCCATCCCCTCCCCGACCACCCGGACATCTTCCACACCAACACCGTGCTGCCCATCGATGGCACTCTGGCCGCAGGCTCGGACGTCCTCCGACCCGGTCAGCTGGTGGTCTCGCTGCGTGAGATCGACACCGTAGCGCTGATCGATCCCGATGCGGTGAAGGTGACAGCTGCCTGGCGCGGGCCCTGGAGAGGCCAGCATCAGCCCGTGCCTCTTTCTTCGGGAACTCTTCTTCTGTTCGACAACAAGGGTGCTCGTACAGGGTCTCGAGTCGTCGAATTCGACCCGGCAAACGGAGAGCTGTCATGGGTATTCCCCGGCGAAGATCAGCCGAGCCTCTCGTCGCCCGAGGCAGGATCCTGTCAACGTCTGCCCAATGGCAACACGCTGATCACAGAATCCGAGATGGCTCGGGCGCTCGAGATCACACCCGCGGGCCAGGTGGTGTGGGAGTTCGTCAGCCCTCACCGCGCCGGTGAGCAACTGGAGCTGGTCGCGACGCTTTTTGAAGTGATCCGGTTTCCAGTCGAGGCACTACCGTTTGTCGGGAGCGGCGATACCCGCTAGAAGAACCGCTGAACCGCCACACACACCTCCTCCACCTCGCCGTCCGTGAGCTCGGGGAACATGGGCAGGCAGAGAACTTCTCGTCCGGCCAGCGTCGCCACCGGTAGATCGTCGACCTGCGAGCCCCTGCTGGTAAAGGCGGGCTGCAGGTGCAACGCCAGAGGATAGTGAACACTGGTGCCGATTCCTTGCTCCTGCAGAAACTGGCGCAACTCATCTCGCTGTCCGGTCATCACCGTTTCCTGGTGAAACACCGATAGCGCCCCGGGTGGGTCGATCAGAAACCGCAGATCTCCGACATCGGCCAGATTCGCTCGGTACCGCTGTGCGATCTGCCGGCGTCTCTCGTTGTGCGTTGCCAGCGACGGCAGGCGACAATTGAGCACTCCGGCCTGGAGCGCATCCAAGCGACTGTTCATGCCCACTTCCGAGTGCACGTAGTGCTCACGCCGACCATGGTTCGCCAATCTCCTGACCCTGGCCAACAGATCGACATCGTTGCCGGTCACCGCCCCACCATCGCCAAAGCAGCCGAGATTCTTCGCCGGGTAGAAGCTCCAGGTTGCCAAAGAACCGAAGTTGCCCACCCGCCGACCCTGCCACTCGGCACCATGAGCCTGTGCCGCATCCTCGACCAACCAGAGGCCATGCCGCACCGCTAGATCCTGAGCTCGATCGACAGCGAAGGGCCGACCATAGAGATGGACTCCGATGACGCCCACCGTGCGATCGGTGATCCGGTCCGCGGCTCGCGCCCAATCGAGATTCAAGCTCGCGGCCTCGACGTCGGCAAAGACCGGTGTCCCCCCAGCCAGCACCACCGCCGCGGCGGTAGCGATGAAGGTGAAGCTGGGAACGATGACCTCGTCTCCGGGCTCCAGATCCAGGGCCCGCAGCGCCAGGACCAATGCGTCCGTGCCATTGGCGACACCGACACAGCCGGCCGACGCGACAAAGTCCGCGAAGGCCTTCTCGAAGCGATCGACCTCCGCTCCGCCGACAAAGGAGCTCGCCATCAACAGCGAGCTCCAACGGCTCTCGACCTCCTCGGCGATGGGCTCGATGGCGCGCCGCAGATCAAAGACGGGAATCTGAGTCATGGTTTAGCTCCATTTGCCGGCTCGACCAAGGGATAACGAGTCCAAGGGGTCCTGTACACCACCAGGACATCTCCGGCCATGGTGATGTTGTTGGCGATCGGAATCTCGTGGACCGCCTGGAAAGCGGAGACGTCGTCGATGAGCCGGTCCAACCAGTTGGGAAAAATCACCAGATAGTCTGGCTTGTAGTGTTCCAGAAAAGCGACTGCGCCCCAGGTCTTGATCTCGGGATTGGCAATACCCGCCAGATCGACGACCTGGTTGGGAAGCAGGTACTTGATGGCACCGATATCACCCACACCCAACACCGCCTCGGGCGGCAATCGGTGGGCCAGCCAGCGGGCGGCCCTGACGTCACTGTCCTGGACATTGACGACTCCTTGGGCGTAGCGACCCGCACCCTGGGCCAGCTCCGTCAGGGTCGGCGCCAGGAGAACCAGAACCGCCAGTAGGCGGAGAGGGATCCGCAAGAACCCTACCTTGACCCACCTGGCGAGTCGCCGGGCGACGGGCTGCACGGCCAGAATTCCCAGGATGACCACGATGGGAAAAAGCGGAAAGTAGTAGCGGCCGAAATTCCCCACAAGGCTGTACTTACCCGGCGGATCGATCAGACCGTAGGCGAACGGCAGACCAAAGAGCCAGAGAATCGGCAGCAGTCCACGGTTCCTTCTGGGTCCCCAGATCGGCGAGAAGAATCAGGGCTCCGGCAGCGGCGAACAGAGCCATCCAGGGCTGTGCCTGGAAGAAGATCCCGAACACTGTATACAGATAGCCCATCTCCGGCAGCCACCGAGCCAGCCCTCCCGACTTGGCTCCAAATGTGGTGGGCAAGATCGATCCGGTGACTGAGAGATTGAAGACCAAGACCGGAGCTACGATCACCGCGGCGATCGCCAATCCGACAAGCAGATCTCGCCACCGCGGCGGGTGCCAGGTCCCCTGACCATCCGCCCCGAGCCGAAATACCAGCAGCCGGTCGGCGACCGCCGCCAAGATCAGCAATGCCGCCTCCGGACGAGCCAGAAAGCCGAGCGCCAGGATGGGCAGCGACACGGGAATGCGCGCGGGATCTCGACGCTCCTGGATATGGAACAGAATTCCCGCCAGACTGAGGACGATGAACAGCGAGATCTCCAGACCCGGACAGCGCCGACCAGACGAGCCAGGAAGTCGCGAGGGTCACCGCCGCGGCGAGGTTCGCCGGCCAGGGGTCCAGCCCCAACTCTCGTGACAAACGATAGGTCACCACGCCGCCGGCCAGATAGAGGACGACGCCGAAGAGCTTTGTCCAGAAGAGCGGATTGCCGGGTAGAAAAAAGATCAGGGACAGAAGGGCTGTCCACAGCGGCGCCGTCGAGCCGGGCACCAGCACCTCTGGATTGAACGAGAGACCGTTGCCGGCAAAGAGATTGCGAGCAAACTGCAGGTGGATCCAGCTGTCGTCGAGGGGAAACCCCAACTCGCCTCCGAGCAGATAGATCTCGACCACCAGATAGAAGAGACAGGCTGCCAGACCGAAGACCAGACAACCTAGCCAGATCCTGCTGTCTCTACTCCCCATGGCAGCGCCCGGATTCAAGTTGTCCGTTTGTGAAGGCTCCGATCTCTCCGCTCCAGACACCGGGTAAGGATACACAAACAATCGTCCCGGGAACGACTTTGCCGATGCTAAGATCGCGCCGCGCATGTATCTTTCCAAGAGATTCGCCGCTCTTCCTCCGCGCCAAAAGCTTCTCGCTCGCATCGCACTCTACGGTGGGCTGGCCGCCCTCATGGGCCTCGTGGCGCTGGGGATCTCCTACTTCGCCCGCCCCCTGAAAAGGGGGAGGGACGCTATCGGAGACATCGCCGCGCTCAGTCAGACCGAGGAGGTGCGGCTACTCCAGGAGTACATTCAGATCGACACCAGTTCGAGTACCGGTAGCGAGGTGGATGGCGCGCTCTTCCTGGCCGAGCACCTGCGGCAAGGGGGTCTCGAACCCTACATCGAGCGCCTCGGTGAAGACAAAGCCAACCTGTGGGCGATTCTGGAGGGCGAGACCGAGCAGGCCATCGTCCTCCACAACCACATCGACGTCTATCCGGCGGGTGATCCGGAGGATTGGGACTTTCCACCTTTCGGGGGAGTGATCGACAAGGCCTGGATCTACGGCCGCGGCGCCTTCGATATGAAAAGCCTCGCCATCGCCCAGCTCATGGCCATCGTCGATCTGGCCAAGGATCAGGAACGACCCGAGAACACGATTATCTTCCTGGCTTCGGGCAGCGAGGAGGTGGGTAGCGATCTGGGCTCGAAATGGATCCTGGCCAACCACCCTGCCCTGGCCGACCGGTTCTCGGTCGTCCTGACCGAGGGTGGGGTCATCGAAGCGATCACTCACGAAAACATCAAGTATTGGGGGGTCGAGTTCGCCCAGAAGTGGTTCGCAGACGGCTGGGCCTGCGCCCCGACTCGAGAGCGGCTGGAGGCTCTCAGAGAGGATCTGAACCACATCAGCGACTCGAGTTACGAGTTACGAGTGACCCCAGAGATCCAGGACTTCGTGCTCTCGTATGGCGGTTCGCGGGGTAGCGAGAAGACTCAGGAGATGCTGGACGACCTGCTCTCGACCCTCGACCATGCCGATCAGTTCAAGGCGCTGCCGCCCTATCTGCAATCGCTTTTCCGAGACGAGACCGCCCCTTTCGAGATCGAGCCGGATCCCGAGGGAGAAGGCTACAGGATGAGAATCATCCTGCATCTGCTGCCCGGTTCGGACTTCGAGGAGGCCAAGAGGACCCTTCTCCCCGACTGGGCGACTGCCGGCGTCTCACTGACCTTCACTCCTCCTGCGGGAGCGGATTACGGCAGCCCCATTGATCATCCTGCCTTCCAGATTCTTGTCGACTCTCTCCAGGAAGCCCATCCCTATGCCACTGTCGGCCCCTACTTTCTGGCCTGGTCGGCCACGGACGCCCGCTTCTTTCGCCAGGCCGGTACCCCGGCCTATGGCTTCTCGCCATTCCTGATCTTCGTCACCGACACCTTCCGCCGCGACACGCTCAACGAACGGATCGATCTGCGGGGCTTTGTCGAAGGTGTGGACCTCTACCGGCAGGTCGTCCGCCGACTCGCCGGCTGACAGGCTGTGGCAAACCCCTGGTCAATTCTTGTCACCTCGACGGCCGGGTTCTCCTGAACCGACCCCAAAAACTCCCTGAAACAAGGGTTTTCTCGCTTGGCACGCAATCTGCAGAAAGGGTATTCGAGCGAAGCGGAAACACTAACTGTTACAGAGGAGTGAATGACTATGATGCGACTCATGAGACGACGGGGCCAAAAGGGTTTCACCCTTATCGAGCTCCTCATCGTGGTTGCCATCATCGGCATCATCGCTGCGATCCTCATCCCGAACCTGCTGGATGCTCTCCAGAAGGCGAAGCAGAAGAGGACCGTTGGTGATATGCGTGATGTTGGTGCCGCCTGGTTCTCCTGGTTGACCGACCAGGTGGGCGCAGCCGCCGCTGGAAGCACAGCCAAGACGTACAGCCTTCCTGGATCTTCGGTGACTGGAGATACTCTTCTCCAGACACTGTATCCGAACGACAACATGTTCTACATTCAGGAAGTGCCGAACACGGACGGTTGGGGTGGCCCTATTGAGTACTGGTACTCGGGCAACCCGCTCTCCGCCCAGGTCATGGCGGTCCGCAGCTTTGGTCGTGACGGCACCGCCGGACCGAACGGTTCCGGAACGCCTACACCATGGGGCCCTTCCTGGCCTCGGATTACGATCAGGACATCGTCTGGGCCGACGGCTTCTTCGTCACCTACCCAGCAGGTGCCAAGATCGACTGACGCTTTCACTCTCTGAAAGCAGGTTTTCCAAGAGGCGCCGCGATTCGCGGCGCCTCTTTTCTTTCTGGACCCGATTCTTCAAAGGTGCTGCCCTTGCTAGACTCTCACTCCACCGTGCGTGCTTCGGCCAGTCTCCTGCTCATCCTCCTGGCGATCGCCTTTCCAGGCCAGGTCCTCCAGGCGCTGGAGCCGACGGTCGACGAAGCCACCGAGTGGCTCGAGCATTACATCGAGATCGACACCTCCACCCTCGACGGGGCGCGAAAGGCGGGCACCTATCTGCGCGGACTTCTCCATCAGGCCGGGGTGACCACCCAATGGATCATCTCTCCGGAGGGTCAGCCGTTTCTCTACGCTCGTGCCGAGGCTGCGGTAGCCGGTGCTCCTACTTTGATCCTGCTGCATCATCTCGATGCAGTTCCCGCCGGATCGGGCTGGACTCACGAGCCGTTTGCGGCGGAGATCGATGAGGGGGCTCTCTACGGACGCGGAGCCATCGATGACAAGAGTCTGGGAATCGCCCATCTGGTCGCCTTTCTTGCGCTACCGGCAATCGACCTCCACATCCGTGGCGCTCGCCTTTCTCGCGGTTGGAGGAGAGGAAACCGGCGGCATGGCAGGAACCGGATGGCTGATCGACAATCACCCAGAGCTCTTCGAAAACGTGGCAGCGGTCCTCACCGAGGGAGGCTCCAATCGGGTCTACGGTGATCGTGTCGCCTGGTGGGGAATCGAAGTGGCACAGAAGCGACCCCTGTGGATGCTGGCGACCAGCACGGGTCGTCCCGGTCACGGCTCGACGCTCAATCTGCACAGCGCCCCCCACCGTCTCGTGCGAGGGCTCAGCAAGATGGTGGATCGACCTCTGGATTTCCGCCTGACGCCGGAAGCGAGGCTCTTTTTCGAAACGCTGGCACCGCTGGAGAGTCCCGCATTCCGGTCCGTGGTCGAGGATCTGGATTCCATTCTGGCGGAGCCCGACCCCGTCCTGCGGCTGCTGCCGGGCCTGCCCAACTATCTCTTGGATTCCGTCCAGGTCAATGTCCTGGAGGCCGGGTCGGATCTCAACGTGACTCCCGATGTGGCCCGGGCGCGGATCGACGCGCGCCTACTCCCCGACACTGACGAAGCCGCATTTCTGGCCGAGCTGCGCGAGCTCGCGGGTCCCGATGTCAAGCTCGAGGTTCTCCTGACTGCCGCCCAATCCCCACCCTCACCCACCGACCACCCTGTCTTTGTCTGTCTGCAGGATCAACTCGGCAGTTCGGCACCCGTGGTGCCGGCCTTCATCACCGCCATCACGGATGCGCGCTTTCTTCGCCAGCGAGACATTCCGGCCTACGGATTCTCACCGTTCCCCCTCGGCCCCCGGGCCCTGCGCGGTATCCACTCGAGCGACGAGCACATCCCCCTCGATGACTTTGGCGAGGGTATCGAGACCCTGTGGAAAGTGGTGTGGCGATGCACCGGCGGCTGATTCGGTTGCTGCCGGTCATCATCGGCATCATCGCCCTGTCCATCCTCTACGGACAGCTACTTCTCCCGGGCAGAGCGCTGGCCGAGCGCGATATTCCCGGTCTTCATCTCCCCATGCTCACCGACCTCGCTCGCGTCGGCGCCGAGGGGATCCCCTACTGGAACCCCTCGATTCATGGGGGACAGCCCCTGCTCACCAATCCTCACTACGCCACCTTCTACCCGCCGACCTGGATGATCTTTCTGCTGCCCGTCGATTACGTCATCGGTCTACTGGTCTTTCTGCACGCGCTCTGGGCTTTCGTCGGCGCCTGGAGGTTGGCGCGGCGCTGGGGGTGCGAATCGGCCGCGGCCAGTCTGGCCGCCGTGGCATTTGTCGGCGGTGGCGCCTTCGTGTCTTCACCCAATCTGCTCAATCTGTTCCTGGGGATGGCCTGGCTGCCTTGGATTCTGGCGCTGGGGCGAGGAGGCCCTGCGGGAGCCAGCGGCCAGACAATGGGTCCCGGCGAGCGTCAAAACCGCTCTCGGAATCGGCGCCCAGGTTCTGGTGGGCAGCCCGATCATGCCGCTTGCTCAGTCTGTTGGCACTCCTGTGTCTGGCTCTCGAATACGTGCCGAGTCGCTGGTACCGGGTCGCACGGCTGGTGCCGATCGGTCTGACCTCCCTGGCTATCGCCGCCATTCAGCTGCTGCCGACTCTGCGACACATCGCCGACTCCTCCAGGGGGGCGGGCTTGGATCTCCACACCGCGACGACCTGGTCGACACCCCCGGCGAGGTTCGCCGAGTTCTTCTGGCCGCGCATCTATGGCGACCCGACAATGGCCGAATCCCTCTTGTATTTCGGCTACCCCGGTGTCGAGCGACCGGTGCCCCTGATTCTCTTCATCTACACCGGTCTGATGATCCTGGCGCTGGCGTTGGGCGGTCTTTTCGACAAACAGCTTCCCCGACGTCGCACCCTGATCACCCTCATGCTTCTTGGGCGCCTTCCTCTCCTTGGGCCGCTACAACCCCCTCTACACCGCAGTCCTGGTCAAGGTGCCGCCTTTCTCGGCGATCCGATTTCCCGAGAAGTTCCTCATCTTGACCACCACCGCGATCGTCTTTGCGGCAGCCCTGGCCTGGCAGGGAATCCTCTCCAGTCGAGGCGAGGATCGAAAGGCGCGGCTGAGGGCGCCGCTGATCGTCGCCAGTGTCGCCCTGGTGCTGACGGCTATTCTCTATCTGGCCCCGCTGGTGGCACCGGATCTCGCAGTCCGTCTCATCGAGGGAACCAGCGCCGAGAAGTTGCAGTGGTACGACAAGCCGGCAGGAGAGGCGACGCTGCCAGCCGAAGTCCTGGCCGTCAGGGCCGGTTACCTGGGCAAGGAGACCTTTGTCGCCGGTGTTTTCTGGTTCGGGGCCCTGATCCTTCTGCGCCTCCATTCGAGACCTGGGTTCTCGCCAGCTCTGCTGGTCGGACTCGTTCTGGCGCTGGTCACTGTGGAATTCGCGTACTACGGCCGGACCGTGAACAACCCGATACCCGCTGGCTTTCTACGCCAGCCACCAAGGGTATTGCAGCAGCTCCCGCCCTCGACTGGGCGGGTCTTCTCCGACGCGGGTCTCTTCAACGACTGGGAGTTCTTCATCCCCTCACCCGAGGAAAAGGTGCCACCGTCCTTACAGCGATTCCTTCTGCGGCTCGATCCCTACTCGGCGAATCTCTGGGGATATTCCTATGCCCTGGAAACCGATCCCGACAAGATGATCAACCGGTGGGGGCGACATGCTCTGGAGACGCTGAGAACCGACTCGACTCTGTTGAGTGAGGGCTGGTCCGTGAGAGCCTATAGGTTCCTCGGCGCGTGGAATGTCGGCATCGTCGTCCGACGCCGATCGCCCAAGGCCCAGATGGATGAGAAGGAGCGCACGGGAACCATGCCGGACCCGGCGCGCGTGATCGGCAACCCCTATGTCCTGGAGAGATTCCGGTTTGTCTCCCGAGTGGACTCGTGTGCCGATCTGCCCGCCGCTGTGCAGCGGATCAAGGATCGAGACTTCGATCTCGAGGATTTCGACGCCATCGTGGTCCCCTCGACAGCAGGCCGGGGGCCGCAGCCTGGAATTCGACTCGCAGGCCGAGGTGACCGTTATCGAAGACCACGCCAGCCGCATTCTGGTCGACTACCAAGCCCAGAACAAGGCCTTCCTGGTGGCCGCCATCACCGCCGACCGCGATTGGTCAGCGCGAGTGGATGGAGCCTCCACCCCCATCCAGGTCACCGCCCTGGGTCAGATGGGCATCGAGCTCCCTGCGGGGTCCCACCGCCTGGTGCTCGAGCATCGGAATCCGGTGCTGATCTGGGGTGCCCTCATCAGCGGGCTCGCGCTCCTGGCTTGCGCGACCCCTCTCATTACCCGGACAATGCGTCATGGTGATTGAGTCCATCTTCTTCCTGCTCTGGGTGGGACTGGTCGGCCTGGTTGTCGGCAGCTACCTGAACGTCCTGATTCACCGGATTCCCCGGGGAAAGTCAACAGTCCTGCCCCGCTCGAGATGCCCCTATTGCCAGGGACCCATTCG
Source organism: uncultured Acidobacteriota bacterium (assembly GCA_963719055.1). Classification (GTDB taxonomy): domain Bacteria; phylum Acidobacteriota; class Thermoanaerobaculia; order Multivoradales; family JAHEKO01; genus CAXMQZ01. The sequence goes on from CAVRAU010000023.1 coordinate 173,201, forward strand.
GGCCAGGGACAACCTGCCGGTTCTGAGCTTCCTCATCCTGCGCGGACGCTGCCGCCACTGCCGGGCGCCGATCTCCTGGCGCTACCCGATCATCGAGGGCCTCACCTCCATCCTTTTCGTGGCGAGTCTTCTCAAGTTCGGAATCAGTCCGAGCCTGGTCCATGCACTGGTCTTTTCATGCTTGATGGTATTGCTGGCAGCCATCGACATGGAGCACTTCCTTCTCCCTGATCGCCTCACCCTGCCCGGCATCTTCGTCGGCCTGGGGCTGCAGCTCTGGGCTCCGATGCCGGGATTGCTCGATGCCGTGGTCGGCACCGCTGGTTGGCGCCGGCATCCTGATTCTGGTCATCAACTACTGGTACTGGTGGCGGGGTGAGGAGGGCATGGGAATCGGGGACGTCAATATGCTGGCACTGATCGGTGCGTTTCTGGGCTGGCAAGGTGTCTTGACGACAATCGTCCTGGCGACCTCGAGCGGGGCGCTGGTGGGGATCAGCATGCTCCTGGCCGGCCGCCTCGGCATGCGCTCGCGGTTGCCCTTCGGCTTCTTTCTGGCCCTGGGTGCTCTCCTGACCTTGTTCTTCGGCGATCTGCTGATCGCCTACTACAGCGGGTTGCTATGAGTCGTCGGCGCTGGCCGCGGCTCGGACTGCGGCGCGAGATCCAGATTCTCTTGCCGGTCACGGTCTTTCTGCTGGTTCTCATCTCCGGGTTCACTCTGTTCGCCTATCGCAGTGCCATCGACCTGTTGGTCGAGGAGCGCCAGCGAGAAGTCCTGGCCATCACCCAGAAGTTCGCCATCGATCTTGCCGCGGGCCCCTGGCCCACACCCACAGAGCTGCGTCGACAGGCCCCAGCCGCCAGTCGCATCGCCATTGCCGACACCACCGGTCGCCCGCTGCGCTCCTTCGGCGCCCAGGCGACTGGCAACCTTCTCACTCCGTTGCAGGGCCAACCTCTGACCCGAGCCGTGGCGTTCGGACCCGGTGCGGCCGCAGGCGACTCTGTCATGGGCTTCGCCCCCTTCCGGTATCAAGACCAGAGCTTCATCCTCCGTCTCGAGATGCCGGCCATGGAGTTGTCTCGGCAAAGGCAGGGAGTTGGCGTTCTGACCTGGGTCGTTCTGCCCACCAGCGTCGCGCTACTGATGCTGACCCTGCTCTTTCTGCCCCACTTCTTGAAGCCCTACGACACGCTGGTGGAGCAGGTGCAGCGGGTGACGCCGGACAGCGACGATCAGGACGATGTCTCGATGCTCGTGTCCACTGTAGACAAGGCGTTGACCGCTCTGGCAGCCGCCTCCAAAGAGTCCTCGGAGGACGACTTCACCGCCCTGCAGCGCACACTGGGGGCCAGCCTGGAGAGCGGTCTTCTCCTTCTCGATCAGCAGGGGCTGGTCCTGACTCTCAACCAGCTGGGCAGCGATCTCCTCGAGATCGACCCGATCGAGGAACCGGTTCCCGTGGCGACCTGTCTGGAGACTCATCCGGGGCTGCTCGCCATGTTGTCCCAGGCCGTGACTGAAGCCAAGGGTCTTCCCCGTCAGGAAATTCGCCTCGAGACCTCCGAGGGCGGTCGCACCCTGGGATTCACGGTTCATGTCCTGCGACGGGACGACAGCACGGTCCGGGGCCATCTCGCTCTGTTCGTCGATCTCACGGAAAGCCACCGGGAAGCCGAAGCTCGCCAGCTCGCCACCAGTCTGGAGCAGCTCGGTGAGGTGGCCGCAGGAGTCGCTCATGAACTGCGCAACAGCTTGGCGACCCTGCGTGGATATCTGACGCTCATCGAACGCCATCCGGATGAAGAATCCATCACCGACTATCTGCAGGAGATCCGTCGAGAAAGCGACCACCTGCAGAGGGTTGTCGAAGACTTCCTGTCCTTCGCGCAACCGGACAGCGCCCGGGTCGAAACCGTGGATCTGCTGGCAATCGCTCGCAGAGCGGCCGCCGACCCGGCCCTGGAAGCGGTACCGGTGGAGATCGAACCCCAAGGAAGTGCATCGTGGAAGCTGCAAGGGGATGCGCAGCTGTTGGAGCGGGCGCTGCGCAATCTTCTGCACAATGCCGCTCGAGCCGAGCAGGACGCCGGACGATCAGGTCCCATTCACCTGAGCCTGCAGCAGAGAGGGGACCAGATCGAGCTGGCAGTCGAGGATCGCGGGCCGGGAATTCCCACCGAGGTCCGCACCAGACTCTTCCAGCCCTTCGCCACAGGCCGCAGTGACGGTGTGGGTCTGGGCCTTTCCCTGGCTCACCGCATCGTGACGCTGCATGGCGGCAGGATCGATCTCGAGGACCGCCCGGGAGGCGGGACCCGAGCGGCGATTTCATTTCCCTTTGGCATTTTTGTGTAGAAAAGAAACAAAACTCGCACACCGGGGTCTGTCGTGAGAATCCCTTGGCAACACTCCTAAGTCCTTCTCTCACAAGTAGTTGATGCGTATTCAAAGAGATGCCAGAGACCTGGCACTACTCTTGCGACACCATAGATCCGATCTCAGCGATGTGTCCGTTGATGGACGACCCACGGAGAGACCAGAAAATGCGTTCCAATCGTCAAGACCACTCGCACGCAGGCTTCACCCTCTTCGAGCTGCTCGTCGTGATCGCCCTGATCTCCATCATGGCGACCATGGCGACACCCAATTTCCTGCGTTTGATTCAACGCTCGAAGCTCACCGGCATCGCCCAGGAGACATCGTTGCTCATGCGGATGGCGCGTGACTACGCGATCCGCTACAACACGGAAACCGTTGTCCGCATCGACGTGAACACCAACGAAGTCATCGCTTTTGTCGAAGTGGACGGCGTCCTCCCCGGTGACCCGGGTGACCGGATCTTCAACCCCATCGCCGGCAGCCCACATCGCTCTACCGATTGGGAACTGGCCAGATACCAGCTGCCGAGTCGGGTGACGTTCGATGCCCCGGCGGCTGACCCACTGGTCGGAGGCGGTACGCCCATCTGGGCGTTCACTCCGGTGGCCGGAGAGAACGTTGCGGTGTTTCAGCCCAATGGATCAGCCGACACTACGGGGAGCCTTTCGGTTTGCCGATCCCTTCGGGAACTTTCTGCAGGTCCGGGTCGAGCCGGCGGCCACGGGTCGCGTGCGGATCGAGAAGTTCCACGACGCCGACGTGAGGTGGTACTTCCGCAACGAGAACAACAAACCCTGGGAATGGAAGTAACGGCAGCGAGAGGAACCTACCCATGCTGAACCAAAGGAGATCTGCTGTGTACAGAAAACAAGTTTCTCGTCGGGGCGGCTTTTCCCTGATCGAGGTGCTCATCGCCATGGGCATCGTCCTCATCGCGATGGTCGGGCTGCTGCCGCTCTTCATGCGCTCGGTCCTGCAGAACATCGAGGGCCGGGAATCCACCATCGCCGGCAATCACGGGCGTTCGGAGATGGAGACCTACAGCGAGCTCGGCTTCAACAATTGGGAGCTCGAGCTCACCGCCGGCACAGAGCGAATCTCGCAGTTGTTCTACACGAATGGCGAGGTGGACAAGCGAGGCGACGAGTCCTGGGTCACCGTCGTCCCGGCTGGGGAAATCGCGCCCTGGACACAGACCACGACCATTCGTCAATTCGGTCTCAACGGGGTGGTCGACACGGATCTGGATGGCGTCATCGATCTGATCCGTGGCTTGGAGGATGACGACCACGACGGCGAGCTCGACAACCCGCTGGCGGCGGGGACTCTCGCCGGAGCCGTCCATCTGAAACAGGTCGAGGTGGATGTCGCGGGGGAGAAGGATTGGGCCCACGGCGGCGGCGCGGGTCAGATCACCGTCGAGACTCTCAAGGCTTTCTAAGGAGGATGGGCGAGATGACTTCATACGAAACGCACAGACCTCGGCCCAGGCGCCGCGTGCCTCGCCGGCAGGGTTACTCCCTGGTCGAGCTTGTCATCGCCTTCGCCGCTGCGATCATCATTCTGCTGGTGCTCTTCCAGGCCTTCCAGGCCAAGACCCAGCTGGCCCGCACCCAGATCGATGTCTCGGACATGCAGCAGGCGCAGCGCGTCATCCAACACGAGATGAGCCGACTGATTCGCATGACCGGTCGAGGCGGCCTGGCCGACATGGTCGACAGAGGCAACGGTACCCGCTATCAGCCGGCCCTGACCGTTCGCGACGACGTGGCGTCGGGACAGAACATCGCGATCGGTGACGCCAGCACCCCTCTCGTGGCCGAGGGGACCGACGTCCTGACGATCCGGGGTGTCTTCAACTCCCCGGTCTACCAGCTCAACTTCGCCAGTCCCGCGACTCTGGCACTCACCATCAATGGCGTCGACACCACCGACGAAACGCAGGCCACAGACGGGACTCTCCTCGTCACCGATCCGAGTCCCACTGGTGTGCCGCAGGATCTGACAGCCGCTCTGCAATGCTGTCGCCGGAGACGCCTTGCTGCTCGTCAGCCCCATCGACGAGGCGATCTACGCGGTGGTCGAGATCAGCAATGGCCCCAATTGTGGTGCCGGTCAGGCCTCGGTCCCATTCGACGTCACGGGTGGCACCTACACCAGCGAATTCAGGACCCTCTACAACTCCGGTCTGGGTGGCAATCCGACCCTGCCCAGCGGCCTCTCCAACGTCGCACTGGCCGGGCTCGTCGAGGAGTTTCGGTTCTATGTCCGCGAGCCCGATCCCAATACCATCGCGGCCCCGGCGCTTTCCGTCGCCAGCATGATCCCCGGCACCGAGATCGTCGACCCCAGGACGACCAGCAGGCAATAACGTGCGTCTCGATCTGGCGGACAACATCCTCGATCTGCAAGTTGCCCTGGGCTATGACTCGGCTCTGGGGGACGCCCTGACCGATCGCAACGGCGACGGCTTTACCAACGAGGACGACATCGTGCTGACCGAGACCGCCGACGGTCAGGACGACGACTGGCTTTTCAACCACGATCAGGACGACCCCGACGCGGCACCCTTCGTACCGCCTTGGGACACCGATCCCCTGACCGCCACCCCGGAGCAGCCGGACATCTACTTCGTGCGGCTCACCACCCTGGCCCGGGTCCAGGTGCCCGATCGGAACTTCGACTCCCTCGAGATCGCGAGGATCGAGAACCGGGACGTGGATCCCTTCAACACCTTGGATGAACGGCGTTTTCGTCGCCAACTGATTCAATCGACCATCGACCTGAGGAATCTCTGATGCGTAGATCCAACCGCACCCTCCGTCGCCAACAGGGCAGTGTCTATATCCTCGCCCTCCTGGTCCTCCTCATTCTCACCATCGTCGGGCTCGCCGTATCGCTCGTCACCCAGAGCGAGATGCAAATCGGTATCAACGAGCGCCTCGGTCACCAGGCGTTCCACTCGGCCACCAGCGGCATCGACATCGCCATGGCCAAGGCCCTGGTGATGCCCGACCTGCGGTCGTTCGAGCTCGATCTGGTCGAGCCCGGCACCGATGTGGCCAATCTCAACATCCGCCACCGTCTCGAAGTGTCCCCGTTTCTGCCAATCCTCAGCGCTCCCTGCAATCTCTGCCAGATCAACGAGGGCGCCGAGTTCATGAAGATCAACCATGCCGTCGCCTCCACGGCGACACGCATCGCCTGGATGGGCAATCCCGACACCCCACCCGATGTTCCGACGCCGCTGGCGCAGGAGCAACTGAGTGTGTTGGTCTCATTCCAACCCTGGCGAATGGACATCACATCCGGCGTCGACGCCGCCACCGATCCGAACCGTGGTGGCCTCGACAACGCGTTCTGATCCGCGAGAATTTCTAGAAGGAAGGTGTCGCCATGACTCGAAGGATCTCATTCTCGAACCCCATGTTTCGACTCGTCTGCCTCTTGATGGTAGCGACGCTGGTCACCAGCACAGGTATCGCCGACGACCGCGATCTGGTCAAGGAAAGCGGTGAAGTACCCTACCTTTTCGTCATCTTCGACGTCTCCGGGTCCATGAACTGGACACCGCCGGACCTCGACAACGGCCTGCCTGAGGATCGCTGGGCCCCCGGCTCGGGTGACGATCCCAACTCGAAGTTCTACCAGGCGAAATCCGCCCTGTTCCAGGTCATGCAGGATCCCGATCTCCAGGGCATCAACTGGGGATTTGCCACGTACAACCAAGACCAGGTGCGGGCCTACCGCAAGCACTATCTCTACTCGCCGGTGGAAGACCCGCCCTGGGCGACCGATCTCCCCTATCCGCTGCCAGGCACACCCAAGCATTTCGGGGACACCTGTATGGACGACTCCGACGGCGGCTCGGGTTGTGATCTGGATGCGGATATGGCCGAAGTCGCCTGGAACGCCGGCCGCAGTGCCTGGGCCATGGGAACCTGTGGAGCGCCACAGGATCTGGCGAATCTCGAGAGCACTGGCGAGCTCATTTCCTTCCCCGTCTTGGGACCCTATGGAACTGCGGAGACCATCGAATGGGTGCGGTCTCAAGGCCGCGAGTTCGAGGTCACCTGGCACGACGTGGATTCCGGCGCCTATGGCGACGACAACATCGTGGTCGAGGTCAGCGTGCGGGAGCGCGACGGATGTGGCAGCTACGGCATGTCATGGAACAACGTCGATCTGGAGTTCACCAAGACCTACCCCACCGACAACAACGGTCGTGACCTGCCGGGCGGCAGCGAGACGCTGATCTGGCAGGGCGATGGCTTCACCGACGGCGCGGGCAACCCCGCAGGTTTCTACGACCCCGACGACACGCGAGCGACCAACACCTGTCGCGGCTGGGAACCCAACAGCGACGCCGGCAACGATGTCGCCGCCGGCGTCAATGCCAAGTACCCCACGACCTCCGACCCTCTGAGCCGTCATACCTCGGGCTTTCGACCGGGGTGACGTCATCCCCTTCGACTGGCAGGATGAAGAGGCCTGGGGTGCTGGCAACAGCAACCGTGCCCAGATCCTCAAACGTCTGGCTCCCAGCTTCGACTTCGCCGATCCCGCGACGGCCGACTTCCGGGTGGCCCCCTACTTCCAGGACCTGCCCGACAGTTTCACCGCCACGGGCGCCCAGGGAAGGCTGGCTCTGAAACCGGAGTACGTCATCACCCCGCCACTGCTGCCCAGCGGCTCGACGCCGATCGGCAACTCGATGTACAACTTCATGCAGTGGTTCGATCAATGGAAGACGGTGGCCACGGGCCCGGTTGGCGACGACCAGTTCGGCTGCCGAACGGTCAACCTGCTGATCCTGAGTGATGGCGACGAGACCTGCTACAACGGCGGTATCGACGGCACCACGGATGGCGGCGGGGATCGCAATCCCTGCTGGATGGCCGATCGCCTCTTGACTCAGAACAACCGCAGTATCCGCACCTTCATCATCGGCTTCGGCGTGCCGGGCACGAATGCCAACTTCCTCAACTGCATCGCGGAGCGGGGCGGCACGGATGCCATCGATCTGGACAACGACGGTGTCACCGATGTCGAGGGACCGATCCTGCCCGGCAACGAGCAGGAGCTGGTCGATGCCATGAAACAGATCGCCAACGCGGTCAAGAGCCAGTCCCGGTCCTTCGCCTCCGCCGCGGTACCGCAGGCGCAGGTCAATGTCGATGACAAGGTCTATCTGACCAGCTTCATGCCCCTGCAGGGTGAACCTATCTGGCCGGGACGATTGGATGCCTATCTGCGCCCCGTACCCCTGCGCGAGCAGGATGTGGTGCTGCCTGATGGAACCATCGTCACCCGCCTGGTCCCCGACCCGACGCAGGGCTGTGCCGCGGGAGACGAAAGCCAGTGCCACATCTGGAACGCGGGCGAGGAGCTGCTGCTCCAGGCCGCGGAAGACACCCAACTCATCGACATGGGGAGCGGTGTCGGCGACGGCACCTTCAACCTGGGCAACGGTGAGCTGCGACGTCGCGTCTACTACTCCATCGATCGCAAGAACTTCCAGGTGCCCGATCGCCGACGCTTCTTCCGACTCAATGCCGGCAACAGTGACGGTCTATGGCGGGACATGTTGTATGGAATGGATATCTGTCACCGAGACGATCCCGCTTGTACACTCGACTCAAGACAATCGAGATATCGCCTCCGAGAACATGAACTTCACCCATGGTGTCAAGACCGCCGAGGATCCGACCGACCCCGGTACCTACTTCGACTACATCCTGGGTGACTTCTTCCACTCCGATCCGCTCGTGTACGGCAACCCGGACAATTTCGCCTACTGGGTCGGCGACGCGGAAGGCAGCGGCACGCTGCCGCTGCAGGATCCTTGTGACACCTCACCCGATGGCTACCGCTGCTTCTTTGCCCAACATCGGTATCGCCGCAAGGTGATCATCGCGGGCACCAACGATGGCCAGGCCCATATCTTCGATGCCGGGTTCTTCCGCGGTCCCAACGGGAATCCGACCGGTCTCTGCGAATCGAACCCGGTGACCAGCCAGGAGTTTGTGGTCGGCGAGTTCGACAAGGGGACAGGACGGGAGCTGTTCTCCTATGTTCCGCGCACGGTCATGCCCATGATGGAAGACCTCAGAACAGACAAGCGTGCAGGACTTCTCGGTCGACGGCCGGATCGCTCGCGGCGATGCCTTCATCGACCCCGTGCAGGGGGACGGAATTCCCAATCCCAGTGAAAGAGAATGGCGAAGCACGCTGGTGGGGACCCTGCGGGAAGGCGGTTCCGGATTGTGGGCCATCGATATCACCCAGCCCGACGTCCTGCTCGAATGCGATGGTCTCAACGCAGATTCCACAGGCACGCAACGGTGCCCTCGACTACGTCCCCTCCTGCACCAACGGTGGCATCGATTGCGGCACGGCCCGCTACCCCGAGGTCATGTGGGAGTTCGAGGACAGCAAGGACTGCGTCATATGAGATAGACGACCCCTACCTGGACCATCCCGGCATAGACCCTGAAACGGAAGCCAAACGGTGCGATGATGACGGCAACGGCTTTGTCGATCTCGGCGATACCTGGTCCCGACCGACCATCGCCCGAATCCGTGTCGACTCCGACGCGGACGGTGGCGTCGTCGACAAGTACGTCGCGGTCTTCGGTGGCGGGATGGATCCCGACGAGAAGCACTCGGCAGATCAATCCCGAGTGCGTGGGAACTTCCTGTACATGGTGGATATCGAGACCGGTCGCGCCATCTACAAACGGGCCGTGATCGGATCGGCCGCCGGCGATCCCGCGGTGGTCGACACCGATCAGAACGGCTATGCCGACACGGTCTACTTCGGCACGACCGCCGGCTATCTCTACAAAGCGGATATCAGCTCCGTGGAGATTCTCGAGGATCTGGGAAATGCGGGTGGCTTCAAGGTGACCTCCGAGAACTGGGAGCCTTTCGCCATCTTCAATACTTTCGATCGCCCCATCTATCACGAGCCCACGGTGGTCTTCGTGACCGAGCTGGGCAAATACGCGGTGGCCTTCGGCACCGGCGACCGGGAGGATCTCTGGGACGACAGCTATCTGGGCCAAGCCCAGGAACGAAGGTCGCTTCTACATGTTCGTGGACCGTGACTTCGGAAGGAACGATGGCTTTCTGCCGCAGGATGAGACCGACTACCAGCAGATTGCCCTGACCGACACCAACACGACGGCCGACTACCTGCGGCAAGCCCCCTACGGCTGGTACCTACGTCTCGATCCAACGGAACGGGTCATCTCCGAGGCGTTCTCGTTGGCCGGCGTCACGATCTTTTCCTCCTACGTGCCCGAGGAATCGATCAGCGACGATGGATCGGTCTGCCAGCGCTTTGGCGACAGCAGGATCTACCTCGTCACCTCGACGGCCGCCAACACCCTGCTGAGCACCAACGAGCGCTACTTCACCGTCGAGCAGGGTTTCTTGTCACCTCCGTTCGCCGAGACGTCGCAGACCAAGAACCCGCCCGATGGGGATGAGGGACCCGGTGACTTGCCGGACGATATGGTCAATGTGGTGAACGAGATCAAGAAGCTCCTGCCGACCAACTGCAAGTACGCCAACTACACCATCAATATCAAGGCGGTGCGTGACGACACCGGTATCGAGTTCCTCGCCGCCATTCCGATCTGTACCGTGGAGGCCAACTGGAAGGACTTCTAAAGATGAAGCTACGCCAGACTCTCGCTGTTGTGATCTTCGGTTGCGGCTCCCTGGCCTGGCTGGCCAGTGGAGCCGCCGCCGATTGGCTGGTGGCCAGCGATGGCTCCAGAATCGAGACCACGGGACCCTTCAAGGTCGAAGGCAAGTTGGTGATCTTCACGTTGCCGAACGGTACCCTGGGCTCGCTGCCTCTCTCGGAGGTCGATCTGGAAGCCAGTCGCTGCGCTGACCGCGCAAGCTGCCGCCGAAGACCCGCCTGCAGACGAGCCGGACCGTCCCAAGGCGGTGCTGGTGATCACCGACGCTGATGTCGGACATCCCAATCTCGGCAGAACCCGGGCCCCCGAAGAGGACGACACCATCCCGGCCGAGGCGCCAGCTCCGGAGCTACGGGTATCCAATTGGCGAGAGAATCTGGATCAGACCACCAACTCCGTCGAGATCAGCGGCACCCTGGAGAATCCGACCGACAATCCAGCCACTTCGATCGAGCTCGAGGTAGTCCTCTACGACGAAGAGGGCGGCCTGCTGGAGCGCAGCAGTGCCAGGCTCGAGCGAGGGTTTCTCAACCCCGGCACCAGTACGCGGTTCGACTCGGATTTCAACGAGACCATGAGTTACGACCACGTCGAATTCCACATCCGGAGTCGGGGGTTCATGGCCCATCCACCGGACGAGGAACCGCAGGTCGAGGGTGAAGACGACGACGAGAGCCCGGACTGGCAGTAGCGTTACAGAAGAGGGTCAGGTCAAGGACCCGTATCGGGTTCGCCTTCGGTGGCCCCGTCGCTGATGGCCGAGCCGGTGGCGACCCGAAACCGCCGCAGAATGCTCCAGGGGCCCCGCTCGCCATCGTCGTCGAAGGCGGCAACCCGCCAGACGAAGCTCCCCGTCCCCTGCAGACCAATGGTCGCCGAGGTCTCGGTACGGTCGGCCAGATCGATGATGTTCTGGACGAAGAAACGGGTTCTGGCGACCTGCAGCGCATAGCGGCTGGCGCCTTCGACCGGACGCCACTCCAGCACCAGCTCGCCATCGGCTGCCATGACAGCCTCGTAGTTGTCCTCGGGCCCGAGAAGCAACGGTGCGTTGGGCAGCAGCTTCTTTCTGGATAGGGCCGTGCCCTGTTGGACGACCTGCTCCAGAGGCCCCACATCTCGACTGGAACCATCCGAGGAGGAGACCACCATCTGGCCCTCATAGGCGGCGAACCGGCTGGTGTCCTCTTCCGGATCGTGGCTGATGGCCGCCTTGCTGTCGCGCTGGACTCTCGCCTCCGCTTGCGGCGTCGAAATGCGGCTGCTGGTCTGAGCGGTTCCCAAATCGACCCACCCTGCCTCCAGATCGATGGTGCGCTGCCGCGCCTCGCCGGGTGCCGGCCGGGTGCGGCCGATCAGGAGCACGGTATCCGGTCGCACCGTGTACAGGGTGCCATCGACGGACATGATCTCTGCCGAACCACTGCCAGTGGTCTTGACATAGTCGCCCGCGTTGAGGGCCACGCGGCTGCGAGCGGTCTGCCATGAGCCGCGGTCTCCACGTCGGTACTGGACGCCACCCTGGACCGCAATGAACATGGCCTCGCCCTCGGCACCACGCATTCGCAAGGTGCTGAGAATCGACGCCAGCAGCGTGCGGCTGCGCTCGGCGCTAACGAACGACTCGCGCAGCGCCCCAGCGCTCTGATGCTCCCGCGCCTCCTCCAAATGACGACGGGCCACGAAGTACTCCTCTCGGTAGCTGTTGATCGCGCCTTCGCTGCGCACTGTGCGCAGAAGATCTTCGGCCTCCAGGATGACCCTGGCCACTTCCCTTTCAAGGACCATTCGATCCAGAAATCTGTAGCCCATGACTCCCACGATTCCCAAGACCAGCAGGACGACCACGAAACCCCACCCCTTGACGGAATCGAGCGAGACCGTGTACCAGTCGACCAGTTTGCGGGACTTGTTCTCCGAGCTCACTGAACTGATTCCTCTGACGGGTGGTTTTGCACGGGGTCTCGAATATAGCAGGCGACGACGCCCTATTTCCGATACTCCGGGAAGCCCCCGAGATCGTATTCCTTGATCCGGCGCTGCAGCGTACGATAGCTGATCCCCAGAACTGCCGGCGGCCTGATGCTTGTCGCCATCGGCCTGGGTCAGGGCCTCGCAGATGCGCTGGCGATCGTTACCGCTACCCAGAGCGGAGAGCAGTGGACGCAGCTCGGCGGCTCCCAGCCGCAGACCCTCGCCGACGATCATGGCGCGCTCCAGGACGTTGGCCAACTGTCGGACGTTGCCCGGCCAGGGGTGCGATTCCAGCAACTCCAGGGCATCGTCCGTCAACTGCCGGCGGCTCGATTTCTGACGCTCCGCGAGGCGATCGAGAAGATACTGCGCCAGCAGCGGAATATCGCTCGGCCGATCTCGCAAGGCAGGGAGCTCGATCGGAAAGACCTCCAGCCGGTAGAACAAGTCTTCGCGGAAGCCTCCGGCCTCGGCCATCGCGGCCAGATTCCGATTGGTGGCGGCCACCAACCTGACATCCGCGTGCAGGGTCTGTGAGCCCCCCACACGCTCGAAGGTCCGTTCTTCCAACACCCGCAAGACCTTGGCCTGAACCGCCAGGGGTAGCTCGCCGATCTCATCCATCAGCAGGGTGCCGCTCTTGGCCACTTCGAAGCGACCGGGCTGGCGTCGGTGGGCGCCAGTGAAGGCGCCTCTTCTCGTGCCCGAAGAGCTCATTTTCGATCAACGTCTCCGGGATGGCGGCACAGTTGACAGCCACAAAGGGCCCCTCGCGACGCGGAGACAGCGCGTGCAGCGCCCGAGCAAAGAGCTCTTTGCCGGTGCCGCTTTCGCCGGTCAACAGGACCGTGCTGTCGGTGCGGGCCACGCGTTCGAGAAGTCGGAGGGCGGTGCGGACCTTGGGGTGCGCACCCACAATGGTCGGTCCACCGGCAACGCTGAAAGAATCCTCGGCGGCTGTCTCGCCCGCCACGGCAGCCACGAGTCGGAACAGATCGTCGATCTCGACCGGCTTTTCCAGGAAGTCCACGGCTCCTTCTTTCATGGCCTCCACGGCCGTGTGAACGGTCCCGTAGGCTGTCAGGACGACTACAGGCAATCCTGGATTCAGTTTGCGGCTGCCTCGCAACACATCGATCCCCGACTGGCCGGGGAGCTTGAGATCGGTGAGAACCAGATCGTACTGTCGCGTGGCGAGAAGCTCCAAGGCCGTCTCACCGTCCGCGGCGGTCTCCACCACATGGCCTTCACCGCTCAAAGCGCGGTCCAACATACGGCGCAGGGACTCCCGGTCCTCCACGACCAGGATACGTGACGAGGACATAGATCGATTCTACTGGTCTGGATGGGTTAAGCAGTATGAAATGCCACAGCGGCGACGCCGCTCTATCTCGCTGACGCCGCCTGCACCGCCTGGATCAGGACCTCGTCGTCTTCCGGGTCGACCGTGCGCAGATCCAGGATCAGTGCACCCTCGCGGATGTATCCCACGACCGGCGGATCGCCGGCGCGGAGACGCTCGAGCAAGGCGGGGTCTCCCGGCAGCGCCAGTGCCTCGCCCGGAACAGGCCGCTCGGGTGCCGCCCCACCCCCGAGAAAAGCCTCGGCCGGGACGATGTCGGCGCCGAGTCGCTCGGCGACCTGCTCGAGCCTTTCGCGCTGCAGCGCCTGATCGAGCCACAAGCGATCCAGCGGCATCGGCTCGCCCGCCAGGTGCAACCTGAGGACGCCCTCGAGAGCCGCAAAAACAGTGCGGTCGGGACGCAACGCCCGATAGAGGGGGTGGCGCCGACAACGGTCCACGAGCTCTCGCTTGCCCACCAGGAGACCGGCCTGAGGCCCACCCAGCAGCTTGTCTCCGCTGCCACAAACCAGATCGCAGTCAGCGGCCAGAAGCTCTTGAATGCTGGGGTGCCCCGCCAGCTGGGGTGCTGAATGGTGACGCAGTAGACCGCTGCCCTCGTCCATGAGGACGGGGAGATCGTGCCTCTGCCCCAGCTCGACCAGAGCCGGAATGTCTACCGACTCGACGAATCCCGAGACCCGATAGTTGCTGGGATGAACCTTGAGCAACAACGCGGTCTCAGACCCGATGGCCTTCTCGTAGTCGGCAATTCGGGTTCTGTTGGTTGTCCCGACCTCAACCAGCGTCGCACCCGCCGCTTCGAGAATGTCCGGAATGCGGAAGGAGCCCCCGATCTCCACCAGCTCACCCCGGGACACCACCACTTCGCCGCCGCGGGCCAGGGCGGACAAGACCAGGACCAGCGCGCCCGCATTGTTGTTGGCGACCAGCGCGCCCTCGGCACCGGTGACCGCCTCGAGCAGCCGCTCCGCTCGGCGATTGCGCTCACCCCGGCGGCCGTTGCCGAGATCGAACTCCAGATCGCAGTAGGCGTTCAGCAGCGGCGGCAAGTCGCTGGCGATACTCCTGGGCAGGGGGGCCCGGCCCAGATTCGTGTGCAGGAAGATGCCGGTAGCGTTCAGAACCCGACGCAAAGCACCGCCCAACTCCTCTTCCAGACCTGTCCGGAGTCTGGCTTTCAAGGCCTCGACCTCCGTGCCGAGCTCTCCGGTCTGTGCCTCTCCGTCGTCGGCGAGCCGGTGCCGCAACTCATCCAACCCCTGTCGGAGTCGCTGGCGCACCAGATCTCTCCCGTATAATCCGATGAGTCGTTGAAAGCCAGGCTCAGCCATCAGCCGGTCTACGGATGGGATGTGTCGACGCAGGTCTTCTGTGGGGGTTTCGGTCATGGCTTCGAGGCAATTCTAGCCTGACCCGTATCGTTGGAACCGGATGTGACGTGCGTCACGATGTGAAGAGCATCACTCGAGAACAGTGTTTCGCAGGGTACCCTAGGAGCCACCCGTGGTAGATCTACCTTCACTCAAGCGCAAGAAGACCCTCAACGAGAGACTGATGAATCTCGATCAGGATATCCGTCGCTTTCGCATCGATTACGAACGGTTCTTCAGCGGCAACCTCCCCATCCCTCCGGAACAGCGGCGGATCAGCATCATCAACCAGATCAAGGAGCTGCGCACCGAGCGCATGAAGGCGGTTTCGCATCGTTTCCGCTTCAATACCCTGGAAGCCAAGTTCAATGCATTTCTCGTCTTGTTCAACCGACGGATGCGGGAGGTCGAGCTGGGCCGCAAGGCTCGCCCGATCGCCGGCTCCGAGGAAATCCAGTTCGATCCGCTAAAAGGTGTGGTGGTGGATGAGAAACCCAGCGACGCCGCCACACAGGCTCTCTTCCAGGGTCTCTACGCGGACAGCGCGACCGGTCCCAAAGCCGACTTCGGGAAGTTCCAGACCTATCTCGAAAAGCAGGCGGCGAAGATCCGCGACAAGACCGGCTGCAACCAGGTCAGCTTTCGAGTGGCGTCGGAGAAGGGGAAGTTGAAGCTGAAGGCCAAGGCGGTCAAGAGTGACTGAGGGCGGGCCCGCCTAGTCCATACTCCGCAGACCAAGCCCACCGATCAGCAGCGAGGGGGCGCCGATCATGGCACTCAGTGGCTGGAAGCTCAAGTCGCGAGCCACCGCCTGGATATTCCGCAGTAGGGCACCGATCCCCCCTTCGACCCAAGTCCGCGACAAGGGTGCGGTGGCCTGACCCTGACGCAGGACAAAGCCGCACACGGGTAGACGAAAATGGTCGCGCTCGAAGTCGAACATGCCGGGTCCCAGCGGCTCCAGCAGATAGTAGCCGCGAGAGACGGAGCTCAGGAGCTCGCCGACGCCAACTCCGTCTCGAGGCTGGAGATAGAGATGGGAGGGGGAGGTCTGAGGCAGGTCCCGCCAGCTCTCGCGTCGGGCACACCCAAACACCTTCCGTGGTTCGCCGCCGCTCTGTCGCCAGTCCACCAAGGGCTGGCGATAGCGACCCTCCTCGATCAGCACGGCCGGTCCGGTGGGCAGGCCCTCGCCGTCGACCGGGCTGGCCAGGACGCCGGCGGGCAGCCGACCGTCGTCGATGATCGTCAGCAGCCCGCTGCCCAATCTGCCCTGCCGGTCCCTGAGACGTCGAGCCAGCGCCTCGGCATCGACTCCCAGCAGCAGGGGCAACAACGATGCGAGGAGCCGCGCGGCCACGGCGGAACCGACCAGGACATCGCCCCGTTCTCTCGAGGGAGCCGCTCCCTGCCGCGTCAGCAGCAGTCGATTCGCCAGCCGCTTGGCGATCGCCGCGGGTTGGAACGCACGATGGTCCCGCTCCGCCAGCGACAAGACCGCGGAGGCCGATCCCTGCCAGGGGCCGACTGCCTCGACAAACAACGAGGCGGCTCGGCTGCGGTAGTCCACATCGATGCCTTGCGTGCTGACGATCGAGGTCTCGCTGGTGCCCTCTTCCAACCGACCCAGGATGATGTGGCTACCCGGCACTTCGTGGATCAGGGCACTCTCGATACCCGACAGCAGAGCCACGGCCTCGGCCTCGGCCACCAGAGCGGTGTCGAGATCAGTGGGAGGACGCCACGGTGGTATCGGCATCGCCGGGGGTAACCGCAAAGGCTGGCCATCCGGCTCTGGCCACTTCAGACTCGCCTTGGGGAGCCCGGTACCGGCGATAAACAAGGAGGACCGGGGGCTGCCTGCCCGAATCGCCCAGCCGCGCTCGACACTGGAGCTCCCCGCCTTGCCCTGCGAGCCGATCTCGAATCGCCGTGAGCGGCCGCTCTTGGAATAGATCTCGGCCTCTTCCATGCCCGCCCGCTTCAACGACTCGAAAATCTCCGCTGATTGCCCCTGATCCGTCATCCGACCACCTCGACCGTTTCCAGCCTCAAGGCGGGTGCTGTCGCCCACACGGGCAGCTTGATACCCCCTTTGGCACACCAACCCGCACCCGCCGATCGTCGCTCTTCGCCGACGCCGGTCACGGCCTGCAACAGGTCGGAGACCCGCCCCCGCAAACGACAAGGAGCCACCAGGTCACCGACCTTGCCCTGGCGAATCTGTCGACCCCAGGGGACGGACAAGGAAAACTCCCCAGAGAGAGGATCGAGGGTTCCTCGGGAAGCCTCGGCGAAGAACAGGCCGGCAGTGACGTCGGTCATGAGATCCTCGATCGACAGATCTCCGGCAAGCAGCTCGAGGTGGCTCGAACGAGGTACTGGGGGTACGTGGCGGTGACTTCGCCGCCCCGCTCCGGCTATGAGATCCGGCGAGTCGTGCGCCGTCTTGAGATCGGCCAGCAGCTGCTCCACGACTCCCCCGCGCAGCAGCCACCGACGGACGACTCTCATCCCTTCATCATCGGTCTGGCGACAGACGCCCGCCGGACCGTCTGCCGGGATTGTCCAACACGTTGAGGAGATCGCTACCCACCCGCAAACCCAGGGCCTTTTCGATTCGGCCCCCGAGGGCCAGGGTGTCGGTTTCCAGAGCGTGGGCGACAGCTTCATGAAGAAGCACCGCGCAAGCAGCCGGCCCCAGAATCACCGGCGAAGGCCCTGGCCGCACTGCCGAAGCCTCCCGGGCACGGAAGAGCGAGGTCAGGCTGGTCGCGACATCCTCCACCTGCTCCTCACCCATCTCGGCCAACAAAGCGCCATGACGCCCCCAAGGAGTCTCCGCCTCGAAGCTATGAAACTCCTCCCGTTCCTGCTCTGGAGCCACATGAGTCCCGACGACACGCAGCCACCGGCGATATCGCCGGATCTTCAGGCGCAAGGGAAATCCAGCCAGCCGGCGCCGGATCGCCCGGGTCACTTGCACCGGAAATCTCTGCATCGCTCGTGGCACCTGCGAATCCTCGAAGACCGCGACTGGCAGGATCGGCGGAGAATAGGTCGCCGCGGGCAGGACCCGCGCCACCTGTCGCAGACTGTCGGCAAAGAGCTCCGGCTCGATCTGATCTCGCGACGCCAGCCAGGCAGCCCCCTCACGAATCAAGCGCACAGCGAACCCCTCTTCGCGCCACACTCGTGCACCGGCTGATTCTTCGGCTGCCGGCAGCTCGACGACTTCCTGACGTTCGAAGAAGACGTCCGCCAGGTCACCCTCGCGGTCCGCGATCTGGGCGAGCGATCGAGCAATGGCGGTCGTATCGAGATCGTCAAACGGCACGATCGAAAATTCTTACACACCCTCGCCGACTCGGGGTATCGAATTCGTAGCGCCAGCGATGAGATAATCAAGTTCATGACGAAATCAAAATCTGCGCCAGCCGACACCAAAGTAGGCGAGCTCGAACGACGACTGTCCGAGGCGAGAGCCGCCGGAGGCCCGGCTCGCATCGAGCGCCAGCACTCTGCCGGCAAGCTGACCGCCCGCGAACGCCTCGAGCTGCTTCTCGATCCGGGTTCTTTTGTCGAGATCGATGCTCTGGTCACCCACCGCTGTCAGGACTTCGGCATCGAGGATCAAAAGATCCCAGGCGATGGGGTCGTGTGCGGATACGGCACGGTGGACAACCGATTGGTCTATGTCTTCGCCCAGGACTTCACCGTTTTCGGTGGCTCCATGTCCGAGACCAACGCCCGCAAGATCTGCAAGATCATGGATCTCGCAGTGGAGAACGGTGCTCCAGTGATCGGCTTGAACGATTCTGGTGGAGCGCGTATTCAGGAAGGCGTGGCGTCACTCGGTGGCTATGCGGACATCTTCCTGCGCAACACGTTGACCTCCGGGGTCGTACCCCAGATCAGCGCCATCATGGGTCCCTGTGCCGGGGGTGCGGTCTATTCGCCCGCCATCACCGACTACATCTTCATGGTCGAGAACACCAGCTACATGTTCCTCACCGGACCCGACGTCATTCGCACCGTCACCCACGAGGAAGTCACCAAGGAAGAGCTGGGAGGCGCCTCCACCCATGCCGCCAAGAGCGGTGTCTGCCACTTCACCGTGCCCGACGACACCTCTTGTTTGTTGGCCATCCGCGACCTGCTTTCCTATCTGCCCAGTAACAACCTCGAGGACCCGCCCGCCGGATCCAGCGAGGACAATCCCGAGAGAGAGGACGAGACTCTCGACAGCCTGATTCCCGGCGACCCCAACAAGCCCTACGACATCAAGCGCCTCATCCACTCGGTTGTCGATGACGGCCGATTTCTGGAGGTGCAGGTCGAGTACGCCAGAAACCTCGTCGTCGGTTTTGCCCGGTTGGCCAATCAGAGCGTCGGGATCGTCGCCAACCAGCCCAACTACCTGGCCGGGGTCCTGGACATCGACGCTTCGTTGAAGGGGGCACGCTTCGTCCGCTTCTGCGATGCCTTCAACATTCCGCTGGTGACCTTCGAGGACGTGCCGGGGTTTCTCCCGGGAACCCAGCAGGAGTTCGGCGGCATTATCAAGCACGGGGCCAAGTTCCTCTACGCGTTCGCAGAAGCCACCGTCCCGAAGATCACCGTCATCACGCGCAAAGCCTATGGTGGTGCCTATTGCGTCATGTCCAGCAAACACCTGCGAACCGATGTCAATCTGGCCTACCCCGCCGCCGAGATCGCCGTCATGGGCCCCGAGGGCGCAGTGAGTATCCTGTACCGACGCGAGCTCGAAGCGGCCGGCGACGGGTCCGAGGATCTACGCCGAGAGCTGGTGGCCGAGTACCGGGAGAAGTTCTCCAACCCGTATATCGCCGCCGAGCGGGGCTTTATCGACGCTGTCATCCAGCCACGACAGACCCGCCCACAGATCATTCGGGCTCTGCGCCAGCTGGGCTGCAAGCGCCAAAGTGTCCCACCCAAGAAACATGGAAACATCCCTATATAGACCCCATCCACCGCTTGACACCGGGGACGAGGTCGGGCAAGCTGACCCCCCGGCTGAATACGCCTAGATCCGAGGAGGGAAGATGCGGGAAAAAGACCGTCAGCTGAGACGCCGACGAAAACGCCGTCAAGAGAGACTGAAAGAGCGTCGGCGAGAGATGCTCAAGAAACGAACCCCTCGCAGTAGCAAGCCCGTCAAGAAGACGGCTGCCAAGAAGGCCAGCGAGGATAGCCCGGAGAAGGGCACCGCCAAGAAGGCTGCCGCCAAGAAGACTGCGGCCAAGAAGACCGCTGCCAAGAAGACCGCAGCCAAGAAGACCGCTGCCAAGAAGACAGCGGCAAAGAAGACCGCCGCCAAGAAAACCGCTGCCAAGAAGACAGCAGCCAAGAAGACCGCCGCCAAGAAGACCGCCGCCAAGAAGACCGCGACAAAGAAGACCGCCAAGAAGACCGCTGACGAGGGTGGCGACTCGGCTAGCGAATAGTCCCCACCCCTCCTCCCGCCTTGATAGGGAGTCCTGCCATGTCCGAATACCGCTCGCTGCAAGCGACCGACGCTGAGATCTATGCCGCCATCGCCGCCGAGCGTCGGCGACAGAACGAGTCGATCGAGCTGATCGCCTCCGAGAACTTCGTCAGCCAGGCGGTACTCGAGGCCGCCGGCTCCGTGATGACGAACAAGTACGCCGAAGGGTATCCCGGGCGCCGCTACTACGGTGGCTGTGAGAATGTCGACGTGGCCGAGCGCCTAGCCATTCAGCGAGCCAAGGAGCTCTTTGGCGCCGAGCATGTCAACGTCCAACCCCACAGCGGCAGCCAGGCCAACATGGCCGTCTATTTCTCCGTTCTCGAGCCTGGTGACACGCTCATGGGGATGGACCTGGCCAGTGGCGGTCATCTGACGCACGGACACCGGCTGTCCTATTCGGGCCGCGATTTCCAGGTCGTGTCCTATGGGGTCGACAAAGAAACAGAGACCATCGACTACGAGCAGGTGGCCAAGCTGGCTCGCGAGCATCGTCCCAAGTTGATCATCTGTGGTGCCAGCGCCTACAGCCGCACTATCGACTTCGAGCGCTTCCGCAGCATCGCCGACGAGGCCGGGGCGTTGTTGATGGCAGACATCGCCCATATCGCGGGCCTGGTGGTCGCCGATCTCCACCCGTCACCCGTTCCCCACTGCCAGTTCGTCACTACCACTACGCACAAGACCCTCCGGGGTCCTCGCGGCGGCATGGTCATGTGTCACGAGGAGTTCGCCAAGAGCCTCGACCGCGCCTTGTTTCCTGGAATCCAGGGTGGGCCCCTGATGCACATCATCGCGGCCAAGGCCGTAGCCTTCAAGGAAGCTCTGGAACCGGAGTTCAAGGTCTATCAACAAAGACTGGTCGCCAACGCCGCGTCGATGGCGCAACGCATGGTGGAGTTGGGCTTTCGGATCGTTTCCGGCGGTACCGACAATCACGTATTTCTTGTCGACGTCGCGGCGGCCGGACAAACCGGCAAGCTCGTCGAGAAGGCCCTCGAGAAAGCGGCCATTACCGTCAACAAGAACACCATTCCCTACGACCCCAAGCCACCCCTGGTGGCCTCGGGTATTCGTATCGGCACACCGGCGGTCACCTCCAGGGGTATGGAAGAGTCCCAGATGATCGAGATTGCCGATCTCATCGCCCGGGCCCTGGAAGAGCCGGAGGACGACGACCATTTGGCAGGAGTACGGAACCAGGTCCTGGAGCTCTGCGAGAGATTCCCGCTCTATCCTCCATTGGCCTGAGACCCGTTGGTCACTTTCTATCTATCGTCGCTGCAGATTGTCCGTCGCAGGATACGGCACACCGAACCGCTGGCGCAGATCCATTCGCACGTCGCCGACCAGATAGACCGAGCCACAGACCACGACAAAGTCCCCTGCCGCCGCCAAGGCCGCTGACAGCGCCGCGTTCCTATCGGTCTCGATGACGGTCTTGTCGCGGTCGCACCATGGCGGCGAGAGCCTCGGGGTCCATGGCTCGGGGACTCGCCGGAGACGTCAGGACCACTTTGTCGGCCCTCTCGGCCAGAACCGGCAGCACGCGATTCACCTCCTTGTCTGCCAAGGCCCCGAAAAGAAGAACGCATCGACCCTCTACCCGGTCGAGCGAGCGCCTGAGGGTTTCGGCACCATCGGGATTGTGAGCCACGTCCAACAGCACGGGTTTGGCGGCTGACGGCTCCACCCACTCGAGCCGGCCCGGCCAGCGAGTCATCGCCACACCGGCTGCGATGGCTGCGGGGTCGAACCGATCGAGCCCCGAAATGGCGAGCTGCTCGGCCGCCAACGTTGCCAGAGCGAGATTGGCCACCTGATGCTCACCTGGCAGCGGCAAGGTCAGTTGGTGCTTGCCGCTGGGAGTCTGCAACTCGATCTGCTGGCCGTTCCACCCAAGCTCCTCCCGGCTCATGATGGAGGCCAGCGCAGTTCCCCAGGACAGATGCGCCCCCATCTCGTCGGCAACCTCTTGAATGGCTTGGCGAGCCTCCGGCCGCTCCACCCAGGCGAGCGCCGGGCGATCTGGACGCAGAATTCCCGCCTTTTCCCGCCCGATGCTGGCCAGGGTCTTGCCCAGATACCGCTGATGCTCGAGGCCGATTTCGGTGATCAAGGAGAGCACGGGCTCGCATCCATTGGTGGCATCCAGTCGACCTCCCAGCCCCACCTCGAGCACCGCGAGATCCACGGATTCGCGAGCAAACCAGAGAAACGCAGACGCGGTCAGGGCCTCGAAATAGGTCGGTAGATATCCCAGACGACTCTCGGCTGTGGCCACGACCTCGGCCACAGTGGATGCGAGTGCCGCGGTCGGAATCGCTTGGCCATCGATTCGCAGTCTCTCTTCCACCGACTCGAGATGAGGAGAGGTGTACAGACCCACGCGGTAACCCGCAGCCTTCGCCATGCCGGCCAGCAAGGCGGCCGTGGATCCCTTGCCATTGGTGCCGGCTACGAGGACAGGCACGAAGATTCTCCTGGGGGTCACCCAAGGCCGTCAGAAGTCGTCGGGTGGTCTCGAGCCCCAGACGAACTCCGAATGCCTCCAGGCGCTGCAAAAGGGATTCGAGCTCGGACTCGGTGCTCACACATACGCTCCCGGAAGGCTCGACCCCAGGGTACCGAGGGCCGAAGTCGCTCAGTGAAAATGTCGCAGGCACCGGGACACGGTCTGCTTCAGCTCGGTGCGTGGCACGACCATATCCAGGAAACCGTGCTGCAGAAGGAACTCGCTGCGCTGAAAGCCTTCCGGCAGGCTCTCGCCGATGGTCTGCTCGATGACTCGCGGGCCGGCGAAGCCGATCAAGGCGCCTGGTTCGGCGATGTTGAGATCACCCAGCATGGCGAAGGAGGCCGTGACCCCACCGGTCGTGGGATCGGTGAGGATGGACAGATAGGGCAACCGGGCCTCTCGCAGACGAGCCAGGGCAGCGCTGATCTTGGCCATCTGCATCAGGGAGAGGGCGCCCTCCTGCATGCGGGCGCCTCCCGACGCCGACACCACGACCAGGCCGATGTCGCGTCGCAGCGCTTCCTCGGCGGCGCGCGTGATCTTCTCTCCGACCACGGAACCCATGGACCCACCCATGAAGCGATACTCCATCACCGCCAGGATCACCTGTAGGTCATCGATCCGACCCTCCACCACCCGGACTGCTTCGGGTATGCCCGTCTTGTCCTGGTATTGCTTCAAGCGACTCTTGTACGGCTTGCTATCCCGGAACTTCAGCGGATCGACCGGCAAGATGCCGGTGAAAAGCTCCCGGGGCTGTTCTTCATCGATCAGCAGACCGATCCGTTCCGGAGCCGAGATGCGGAAGTGGTACCCGCATTTGGGACAGATCATGAGGTTCTTGTGCAGCTCTTTGGAGTAGATGATCTCCCGACAGCCGTCACACTTGACCCACAACCCTTCCGGTACCTGGCTGCGCTGTCGGACGGCGACTACGGGCTTGGGCTTCTTGCTCCTTTTGAACCAGACCATCGCCTCGCGTTTCTAACACTTAAACTCGCCGGTCGTCAACGAAGAAGTCTTTTCGACTGAGCCACTTAGAAAGCGAGCCGCAGGACGCTCCGACCGCGGTCGCAACCGGCGACGGCGACCGCGCTACAATGGGAATCGCTGACGAGATCAAGGGCAACTGCCCAATCAGAAGGTCGAGCGACACATCCTTTCTCGAGACAGGTAGGAGCGCAGAATGGCGGGTCACAGCAAGTGGTCACAGATCAAACGCAAGAAAGCGGTCACCGACGCCCGCCGTGGTCAGTTGTGGACGAAGCTACTCAAGGAGGTGACGGTAGCCGCCCGGTTGGGTGGTGGCGATCCCGATGGCAATCCGCGACTGCGTACCGCGGTCCAGGAAGCCAGGAGCAGCAATGTTCCCAACGACAATATCGACCGGGCCATCAAGAGAGGTACCGGCGAGCTCGAGGGCGTGTCCTACGAGGAGGTGACCTACGAAGGTTACGGTCCCGGCGGAGTCGCCATCCTGGTCGAGGTGGTCACGGACAACCGCAATCGTTCGGTGGCGGAGATTCGTCACCTCTTCTCCAAGAGCGGCGGCAATCTGGGTGAGAACGGCTGCGTGGCCTGGATGTTCGACAAGAAGGGGCTGTTTGCCGTCGACAAGACCAGATGAGCGAAGAGGAGTTCATGGAGCTCGCCCTGGAGATCGAGGCCGAGGATATCTCTATCGAGGAGGAGACCTACGAGATCTACTCTCAGCCGGAGCTTTTTGGAGCCCTCCAGGAAGAGCTCGAGCAACGCCAGGTATCCCTTGTCGCCAGAGAGCTCGCGATGCTGCCTCAGAACCAGATCAAGGTGGAAGCCGACAAGGCACCCCAAGCTTCTCCGCCTCATGGAAGCTCTCGAAGATCAAGAGGATGTCCAGCATGTCTGGGCGAACTTCGATATCGACGCCGACGTCCTGGCCTCCCAGATGGGCTGACTTCACGGCCCTGCCACAAAGAATCTTGCGCATCCTAGGCCTAGACCCCGGCAGTCGACATACCGGCTACGGCCTGATCGAGGCCGACGGCGGATCCCTGCGCGCCCTCGCCCATGGCAGGTTCTCCTGTTCGGCTGCGAAACCGGTGGCCGATCGCCTGGCTCACATGGCCGCGGAGCTCACGGCTCTCCTCGCTCGCTGGCAGCCCGAAATCGCGGTACTCGAGACCCCCTTTCTCGGTATGAACACGCGCTCGCTGGTGGTTCTGGCGCAGGCCCGTGGCGCACTCCTGGCGGTATTGGCCGCTCAGGGGCTGGAGATCGACGAGTACACCCCGGCCGAGGTCAAGAACGCGGTCACGGGCCACGGTCGTGCGGACAAGGGCCAGGTCGCAAAGATGGTCGGTCTGCATCTGTCGCTGGCCGGACACCCAGCTCAGCGAGGACGCTTCAGACGCCCTCGCGATCGCGATCTGTTTCGCCCAAAGAGGGCGAATGGACCGCATTCTGTCGGGTCGCGAATAGGCCCCACCGACTCCGAACCCCGCTCGGTTGTCGGCTTACAGAACCCTGTGCTAGCATGCCATCCTTGTTTCCACAGCTGGCGAGGAATAGACTCTTCGCTGTTGACAATTGGATGACATCGGAGTGCGGTCTCGCTTCTTGGCGGACCGGTATCTTCCGATCTGTGGGGGGTCGTCGGGAACTCGTTTCGGCGATCTGGGGTCTAATTTAGATAGAGGAGGAAAGTCGTGGAATTCGGCGGAACTTTCGTAAAGCTCTTCAGGGATGGTGGTCCCGTTATGTACCCTCTGTTGTTGTTCTCGATACTTGGATTGGTGTTCATCATCGAGCGTTTCATCGCGCTGCGCAAAGCCAAGATCAACGTCAATGAGTTTCTCGCCAAGATTCGCAAGTCCTTGATCGTCAACCGATCGATCAAAGACGCCATCAAGGTCTGCGAGAACTACCGCGGGCCCGTGCCGTCCATCATGAAGGCTGGCCTGCTGAAGTACGGTGAGCCGAAGGAGGACGTCGAGAAGACCATCGAGAACGCAGCCCTGTTCGAAATGGGACGTCTCGAGCAAAATCTGGTCTGGCTCGCGACCATCGCCAACGTATCGCCGCTACTGGGCTTCTTCGGCACGGTGGCCGGCATGATCAAGTCGTTCGACGCTCTGGCCGAGGCCGGTCTGTCCAACCCCGGCCTGGTGGCCGCGGGTATCTCAGAGGCCCTGATCACAACGGCCGCAGGTCTGGCCGTGGCGATTCCGGCCCAGTTGTCCTACAACTTCTTCATGAGCCGGATCAACAAGTTCGTGCGCGACATCGAGACCTCCACGAACATGCTTCTGGAGACCTTTGGCGAGATGCAGCGCAGTGGAATCAGCCCCGAGCCCGCAGGAGCGCGGCCGAGCGCTGGATCCGCACCAGCCACCAAGCCGGCAGCTGGCGGCTAGAGTCCGGGAATCGGTATAGACCATGAAACTCCTAGTCCGATCAGTTCAGAACCAGGGCATACCTACCGCCTCGATGGCGGATATTGCTTTCCTGCTGATCATTTTCTTCATGGTCACCATCAACTTCGAAGTGGACAAAACACAGGTCTTTCTGCCAAAGACCAATATCCGCCTCGAGATTCCGAAGAAAGCTGCCTACATCTCCATCACGGAGGCCGGGCAGATTCGGGTGAGTGGCGGTGAAGAGATCAGCGTTCCAGTGCATCCGGAGGACGTGCTCTCTTTCGCCGCTGACGTGGTGGCCAGGGATCCCGCCAAAGAGTTCGTACTCAAGGCCGACACCAACGTTCCCTATCGCTATGTCGATGGGGTGATCGATTCCCTCAAACAGGCCAAGGCGAGGGTCATCTATCTCCTCTCGGAGCAAGAGACCGTCGACTCGGCCGCATCTGGAGGCTGAGGTAATGAAGTTCAAGAGAGGTTCGGTCGACGACGAGATTCCCACCGCCTCGATGGCCGACATCGCCTTCCTGTTGATCATCTACTTCATGGTGACCACGACTTTTGCGGCGACGCGTGGCATCGACTTCTCGCTACCTCAGGAGGATGACAGCCCGCTGGTCGACAAAGAGGAATCGGTGCTGATCGAGGTTCAACCCGGGGGTGTCCTGTTGGTGGATACCAAGCCCATGCAGTTGGACCAGATTCTGGACTACCTGAAGCCCAAGCTCGAGCGCAACCCCATGAAACCGGTCATCATCCGTTCGAACGAAATGGCGGAGTACGGCTATATGGTCAGTGTTTTCGACGAGCTACGGCAGGCCCCGGACAAGATAGGGCTCGAGGTCAAGAATGTCTCGATCCCCACTCAACGTGAAATCGACATGTTCTGGTACTGATCGCCATGGCAAAAGACAAAGAACCCGCAGCGTCGAAGATGAAGGAAGCCGTCCCCACAACCATGATGGCTGAGGAGACCTTCGCTCTCGAGTACGAAGATGACAAGAAGAACATGCGGATCGCTATCGGAGTCGCGATCGCTCTCCACATCGTTTTCTTCCTCATCCGGGTGCCCGAGATGATTGCCCAGCAGCAGGAGGCCAAAAAAGCGAAGGTCTATGTCGTGCAACAGGTGCGCTTCAAGCCACCGCCACCAAAGCAGCAAAAGGATATCCCCAAGGCGAGGTCGAAGAAGGTGCCCATCCCTGATCCGACACCCGACGAGCCGGAACCCATTCGGTTGCCAGAAGAGATCGACACCGAGATCGAGATGCCTGACACGGACATCATTTTCGGGATCCCGGAAGGACCTCCTCCCGCCGAGCCGGAAGGACCGATTCGTGTGGGTGGCGATGTCCAGCCACCTGTCAAGGTGTCGGCGCCTTCGCCGCAATACACCGAGATCGCTCGCAAGGCCAGAATCCAGGGTGTGGTGATCGTCGAGGCCATCATCGACAAGTCAGGTAGCGTCACCAACGTCAAGATTCTCAAGGGTCTACCCATGGGTCTCGATACAGCGGCGGCCGACGCGGTAAAGAAATGGAAGTTCAAACCGGCGACCTTGAACGGCAAACCGGTGGCGGTGATCTACAACCTGACCGTGAATTTCCGGCTGCAGTAGGCATCGAGCTTGCATTCCTTTACTGCAACAGCAAGGAGGGCAACCATGAAGAATCGCCTCACAACCACACTTTCTCTGGCCATTCTCCTCGTGGCTTCGGCCGCGGTGCTGGAAGCTGGCTGGGAAGAGGGGGTGGCGGCCTTCAAGGGTGGCAACTACCAACAAGCAGCCAAGGAATTCCAGGGCTTCGTAGATGAGCGTCCCGATGTGTTTCAGGGGCACTACATGCTGGGTCAATCGCTGGCCAAGCTGGGCCGCGACCAGGAGGCCCTCACTCATCTGAGAAAGGCTCTGGAGCTGGAATCCGGCAATGTCGGTGTCCAGCTCGCGTTGGGCAAGGTGTATCTCGAAGTAGGACGCTATTCGGATGCGGCCGCTCTTCTGGGCAAGATCGACGCCTCGTCCCTGCCGAAGAGTCAGCAGCCGGCGCTGCATCAGATGATGGCTCTAGCACTGGAGAAGAGTGGCGACAGCGGTCGCGCCCTCCAGCAACTGGCCCAGGCTGCGCGTACCAACCCCAACGATGCCACCATCCAGTATCAGTACGGCGCGGCCGCGCTGCGAGACGGCGATACCGCGACCGCGGTGGCAGCTCTCGGCAAGGCCGCCCAGTTGGATCCGAACGACCCAGCCAAGCTCAACGCCTATGCCCAGGCCTTGGTGAGGAAAGGACGCTCCACCACTGGACAAACCAAGGCCCAGGCCTATCAGCAGGCTTCCGCCGCAGCGCAGAAGTTGGTCGCGGCAGATCCCAGCTACGACAACCTGATGCTGCTGGCCGGCGCCCAGTTGGGAGCCAAGCAGTATGACGGAGCGCTTTCCACCCTGCAGCAGGCGGCTCGCAAGAACCCCAACGACTGGTTGCCCTTGTTCTACCAGGGACAGGCCTTCACCCAGAAGGACCAGTTCCGGTCCGCCGAATCGATTCTCAAACAGGCTCTCGACAAGGCCAAGCCAGGCAGGGACCAGGTCACCATCTGGAAACAGCTCGGTTTTGTCTACGAGAAGCAGAAGAGCTACCAGGCGGCCATCGGCGCCTACCAAAAGGCCGGCGACTCGGCTGCGGTGGCCCGAGTGGAAGAGAATCAGCAGACCGCCGAGTACAACAAAGGGGTGGAAGCAGAAGCCGATCGGATTCGGGCTCTTGAAGAAGAGCAGGCCAAGATCGAGGAAGAGCTCAAAGCGCTTCCCGGCGGTCCGCCACCCAGCAACTGAACACCATGCAATTTTCCGTTTCGCTCACGAGGGGGCTTACCAGCCCCCTCTTTTTTTGTCCCTGCTAACCGTCCTCAATCTAGGCCAGCCTACTGGCATCCGCTCATGGGTGCCGAGTACTGAAGCGGCCGGCACGAAAACCGGCCGCTTCGAGCCTCTCGGGTCAGTCGGATGCCAGGTCTTCGCGGCGCAGTGAGAGGACGGCACCGAAGCAGCCGGCGAGGGTGGCGATACCGAGAAGGGCCAGAATCGCCTGCCACGGCAGAAATCGGTCCACAAGGACCGTTCCGAGGAGAACGGTGGTTCCCTTGGGGTTGAGTCCCAAAAAGGCCGCAAACAGGCTCAGAACAGCGACCAGACCCCCTAGAAAGCCTTGAATCAGCCCTTCGAAGAAGAAGGGGCCGCGGATGTACAGCTCGGTCGCACCGACGAGCCGCATGACCGCGATCTCATCCCGGTAGAGGTAGGCCGTCAACCGGATCACACTGCCAATGGTGATCACCGCGGCTCCGAGCAGCGCCAACCCGACGACAGCTCCCACACCCCGCAAGATGCCAATGAGGGCATCGAGCTGACGCAGCCAGTCCCGATCTTCGTCGACCATGATCACCGCCGGGTCGCTGCGCAAGGTCTCCAACCAGGATTCGAAGGCCTGGTCGTTGCTTTGGGACAGATCGAAATCCACCTCCAACGACGCCGGCAGCGGCTCGTCCTCCCAGCTCTTCAAGAGGTCCTGCACGCTGGGAAAGGTCTCGCGAAATCGCGCGCTGGCCTCCGAGCCAGAGACCTCGTGAACGGAGGAGACCCACGCGGGCCCGGAGCTCAGGGCTCGGACGCGCTCCACATCGCCAACTGCAGCCGATGATTGCAGGTAGACAATGACTTTGGCTTCCTGGCGCCAGTTCTCCACCACCCGACTCAGGTTGCCGCTCAGAAGTAGAAAGGTGCCACCGATGAAGATGCTCATGGCGATGGTCATGATCGCCAGCAAGCTGACTCTCCAGCTCCGCCAAAGGCTCACCAGGGCCTCGCCCAGGAAGTATCTGAAGATCCGGAACAAACTCATGACGAGGAACTACCTGTATCGGCTTCTCGATCGGATGATCCTTCGTCCATGGCACCCATGGTCAACAGACGACTCTGCCTCTCCACGATCTTGTCGCCAACCAGACGGCCCCGATCCAGGGACAGGACTCGACCCCCGACTGCACGCACAAAGCTCGGTTCGTGGGTAGCCAACAGCACGGTCGTGCCCTTGCCGTTGATTTCCACGAAGAGACGCATGATCTCCCAGGACAGGTCCGGGTCGAGATTTCCGGTGGGCTCGTCGGCGATCAGGATCTCCGGCTGATTGATCAGCGCCCGTGCGATGGCCACTCGCTGCTGCTCGCCACCCGAGAGCTGCAGGGGAAAGGAGTTCATGCGGTGGGCCAGGCCGACCCGTCTCAGCGTCTGGTAGGCGAGCCGTTTGCGCTCCGGCAGGCCCATACCCAGAATCTGGGGCAGATAGCTGATGTTCTCGAAGATCGTGCGCCGGGGAATCAGTCGGAAGTCCTGAAACACGACTCCGATCGTACGCCTCAGGAATGGCACCTTCTTTCTTGGAATCAGCGCGACATTGCGACCGTTGACCAGAACTTGACCCGAGCTCGGCTCGAGCTCCCGATAGATGAGCTTCAGCAACGTCGATTTGCCCGCCCCACTGGCGCCACGCAAGAAGGCGAAATCGCCCTGCTCCAGCTTGAAGCTGATATTGCGCAAGGCTGCCGCACCACCGGCGAATTTCTTGTTGACACTCAGGAATTGGATCAAGTGGCTACCCAGCTCTCATGACGGCTGCGGAGTGGACTTCGAAACCGTGCGTAGTTTACCGAATGGCCGGGTCCGGATCAGTGACTTCTGAACGTCGGGCCAAGATAGAATGGGCCGCGTCCGCGATCTGTGCCATGAACACGAGAGACCACTCTCCACCGCTGCTCCAGGGCGGCTTTCACACCTGGTCTTTGCGAGGGGATCACTGCCAGATCGCCTTCCTGGGCAAGGGTCCCCAGCGGCAGCGACGACGGGCCTTCGAAGAGGCGGTCGGCCATCCTGGGCTGCGACTCTCCTGGCCCCACCAGATCCACTCCGCCACTGTCGTCGCAGCTCAAAGACGAGGCTCTTGCGGTGACGCTGACGCCCTGACGACCGATGAACGTGGTGTGGCTCTGTCGATCGCTACCGCCGATTGTGTGCCGATCGTGATTGCAGGACGACGGCACCTCGCCGCCATCCATGCAGGTTGGCGGGGTCTCGTCGGTCACATCATTCAGAGGACCCTCGACGAGCTCGCCGAGAAGCCCAGTTCCCTGAGAGCCTGGATTGGACCCGCAATCGGGGCCTGCTGCTACGAGGTCGGAGAGGATGTGGCCAGCCAGGTCGCGGACGCCAGCGACCCTGCGGTCCGCATCCACAGAGAGCCCAGACCCCATCTGGATCTCGCCGCAGCCGCCGAATGGCAACTATCGCGAGCCGGCGTCGAGCAGGTTCATACCGTATCGGTGTGTACCCGGTGTTCCCCCGCTTGGCTGTGGAGCTACCGCCGCGACCAGGACGAGGCTGGACGCAATTGGACCTTCGCCTGGCTGGAATAGGCCAGAGAGGACTGGCAGAAGCCGTCGGAGCTAGCGACGTCGCCGGACTCTGCGAGTGGGGTCGATGCCAACGGACTTGAGAAAGGACAGATCCGTGCTGTTGATCTTGAAGGTCGGCGCGGGTTGACCCGATTTGCCGTCGGTCAACTCGATCCCCTCTGGGGTCTCATCCTCCAACTTGCGATCGATCACCAGATACACCGACCACCCCTCATCGCGAATCTGATCCATGGAACGGGTCACATCCGTCGAATTGGCCAGGGCCTCGGTGATCGCACCTCTCAGGTCCTGCAGCAGTTGGCGTAGTCTGGCGTCCAGTGCGAGTCTCCTTGTTCGTCCACGGTCGAGCCCTGGCGATTATGATCATGGGACCTGCACCTGTCAATTAGCTGTGCTAGCGTCCTGCCTTCCATGACCAACGATACGTCCCAGAGCCTTCGAACCGACGCGGTCCTGGCCTGGCTCGACCAGCAAGGGCAGCAAGTCGAGGACTTCACGGAGCTGACCGGAGATGTCTCCCTGCGCCGCTACTTTCGGCTCAACTCTGCCGACAGTACCGCCATCGTGGCCGTCTACCCGTCGAACATCCGTGCTGCCTGCAGGAACTTTCTCGAAACCACCCGCCTACTCTCGCGAGCCGGTGTGCGTGTGCCCCGGGTCCTGGCCAGTGACTGCGAGCTCGGCTTGACTCTCCTGGAGGACCTGGGCTCCGATACGCTTTACGATCTGCGGGATACAGCCTCTGGGACATTGTCGGCCTATTTCTGGCGGGCCACGGCCGATCTGCAACGTATCCAGTCGCTGGCTCTCGAAGAGGTGGCACCCCTGAATCCGCCGCTGAATCGGGACTTGCTGTGGCGGGAGCTACAACAGACCTGGACCTCTTTGCTCGAGCCCCGGGGAGTGGTCGCAGACCCGGGATTCTCTAGAGCCCTCGAGGAGACGCTGCAGGAGCTCTGCCGGCTACTGGACACCGAGTCTCTCGTGCCCTGCCACCGTGACTTCATGAGCCGCAACTTCGTGCCCGTGGATCCGCATCCAGAGCTCGCGGTTCTCGATCACCAGGATCTGCGTCTCGGCCCCAGGCACTACGATCTGGCGTCACTGCTCAATGACAGCCTCTTCCCGCCCGCGACCCTCGAAGAAGAGATTCTTGCTCATCATCTGGGCGATGAGCCGGAGCAGCGCATTTCCTATCATCGGGCTGCCGCTCAGAGGGCTCTCAAAGCCACGGGAACCTACGAGACCTTCGGTCTGCGAGGCGACACACGGCATCGGAAGCTGATTCCCGAGACAATCGGCCGAGCTCTCCGACATCTGGGCCATCTGCCGGAAGCGACCGCGATCAGGAGTGAGCTCGGAGAGCGAGTGTCCCCTCTTCTCATCTGTTAGACTGTTTTCTTGGAAGGATACTCAGGAGGCTTGAGATAGATGCCAGGATTTCAGGAGCTGCTCATCATTCTCCTCATCGTCATCATCATTTTTGGCGCTTCCAAGCTTCCCCAGCTCGGCAAGGGCCTCGGCGAGGGGATTCGCAACTTCAAGAAGGGCTTGAGCCCGGATCAGGACAAGTCCCTGCCGGAGGGTGAGGACTCCTCCACCAAGCCGGAATGATCAGAAAAGCATCTCGCTAGCGCCCGAAGTCTGCCAGAGATTCCTCTGCAAACGGACGTAGCGTGTCAGAACCCGGTCCACATAGTGGCGGGTCTCTGGGAAGGGAGGCAGGCCGCCATAGCGCCTGACCATTCCGGGGCCAGCGTTGTAGCTCGCCAAGGCCAGGGCCACATCACCGTTGAATTGATCCAGCAGGCGGACGAAATACCGGGCCCCTACCTCGATGTTGACCTCCGGCTCCAGGAGATCCTCTACCGAATAGAACCCGGCCGTTCGGGGCATGACTTGCATCAACCCCAGGGCACCCTGCGGAGAGATGGCATAGGGGTTGAAACCCGATTCCGTCTTGATGATCGAGGCCAATAGCAGGCCATCGATGCTGAGTCGCTCGGCGGTATCATGGATGAGCTCACCGTACGGCAGATCCGTGACCAGATCCCGGCGGTCGGCATCGGCTCCATACTCGCTGAAGAGCTCGAAGCTCTGTCGCCGCTGCCGCACCGCGCCAGCCAGGTCCGTGGGCTCGAATACCCTGAACTCGTCCGACAATGGATGGCCAAGAACCCATTCCGCCAGCTCTTCGAGTACATAGATCTCCTCTAGAGAGGGTGGCGACGGTCGCTCATCAGGAACCGATGGCAGGGTGGGGGGCGAGCTGAGTGATACGACGCCAAACAGAATCACCCCGGCGGTCACCCGGGAGGCACGACTGAGAATCTGTTGGCTCATGGCGATCTTTCCAAATCAACTGCGACTGCTAGGCTTGAGAGTCATTATCCCCCATTGGGGGCATATCAACCACAGCGCGTTTCATTTCTTGGGTTTATTGAAAACGCAGCCGGTGGCCCCGGCTGCGAAGAGATTCTACCACGACTTCGGTCTTCTTGCTGAATCTAGTGTCGCAGATTGCGGCGGCGACGCGCGGTCACCGCCCCGATGTCTCGGGCGGCAATCCCCAGATCGCTGACTTTATTCCTCAGGGTGTTGCGGTGGACTCCCAATGATCGCGCAGAGCGGGATAAGTTGCCCTCGTTGGTGCGTAGTGTGGCGACTATGAATTGTTTTTCGAACTCTCGCCGAGCCTGATCCAGAGGGACTCCGCGTCGTACCAACTCATCCACGATCTGGCCTAGCCGCCCGTTGAGATTCTGCTTCGTCACCACGCCCCTCTCGATGCTTTCGGAGGTCGATCAGATTACCACAGTTGCAGACCCGGTCGAAAGACCCAAAACGGTTCGAGTGGAGACAAAAAGAGAAGCGCGGGCTGCCCCGCGCTCCGGATTCACGACTCCTGAAGAATCTAGTAGGTCTTGGGCTCGAGTCTATCGCCGAGGTGAACCGTGTATCTCGAGTCCAGGATCTTGGCCATGGAGGCCTGCTCGGTGACCGACAGGACCGCCAACTCACCGACGAGCAGAGGCGGCAGACCCTGAGGCGTCTCGCGGTAGATCGCGAAGAGATCGCCAGGGGCGACATCGTCGGCGGCGCCGCGATCGATGTAGACCACATGACCTTGCCCCAGGGAGAACAAGTTGTCATTGGACTTGATGATATAAGGCGCGTCGACCAGCTCTTCGGCCGGGACGGGATCGTTGACACCCATCAAGCCCGAACGACGAGCCAGCGGCACCGGCTCGGGCGTGAACGGCTTGAGAAGATCTCCGACACCAATGGGGTTGCAGGCATGGACGATCTCGGCAATGGCCGTGGTCTCTTGCACCGACAGAATCCGCGCTCGCCCCACATAGCGAAAGAAGTACCCGACCGGCTGGCGGCTCGCCGGGTGATCGACGCGACCCTCCGGTCTCATGATCGTGTAGATGCTGCCCGGCATCTGGCCCGCCTCTCGCCCACCATCGATGTAGATGA
Source organism: uncultured Acidobacteriota bacterium (assembly GCA_963719055.1). GTDB lineage: Bacteria > Acidobacteriota > Thermoanaerobaculia > Multivoradales > JAHEKO01 > CAXMQZ01. Next base: position 208,386 of record CAVRAU010000023.1, read on the forward strand.
TATCCGCGGTGGAGAGATTGAGGATGACGCTGGCTGCGCCAGAGTAATGGAGATGGGACCCTGGGATATCACCGGAGCTGACGGCGTACTCGCTGCCGAGGACGGTGCTGTCATACGGCACGTTCTTGTCACCGATGAAGCCACTGCAGTAGATATCATCTTCGCTACCCAGAGGTACAGGTGGCGACGAGGTACGGTCGAGATCCAAGCCCCCTCCGGCGCCGGCATCGGCCATGTCATCTCCGGTCGAGCCATCCCCTGCGGCAAGCTCGTCGATGGAGGTCACCTCGACTCCGACGACCAGCGGGTCACCGGGATAGATCCAATGTGCATCCTGAATGTACTGGTTACGCTCCCAGAGCTGCGGCCAGAGGTAGGGGTCGCCATAGTACTGGCTGGAGAGATCCCAGAGTGTGTCACCCTTCTGGATGATGTAGACCTCGGCATCCTCTGGAAACGATGTCGGCGGCTGCCAAGCAGTCCAATGGTCTCCAACGAGTTGGAGGTTTCCTGGCGGCTGGTCCGCGGCGCCAAGCCCTCCGGCCCCGAGGACCAGAACGGCCAAGGCCAGGAAAGCTGATTTACGAGATGTCATACCTGGGCCTCCTATGCAACCTGAGCGGTCGTAAGTCTATAAATATGCATCAGATATGCATTTCTAGCGATCGAGAACCAAGCTACACGCAAAAAATCGGACTGTCAAGGAAGTGGCTCACCGGGTCGGCCCATCAGCCGTCGAGGCTTGCCAGCCGATCCTCGGCCATCACTGCCGCCCCCGAGTCGGGAAACCGGCGCTTGACCTCATCGTACCGATCACGGGCTCCATCGCGGTCGCCCAACTTCTCCAGGCAATCACCCTCTTTGATGAGCGCATCCGGGACCTTGTTACCATCCGGGTACTTCTGCAGCACTTCTCGAAAGGCCGCCAGGGCGCCGCGAGTGTCCCCTCGAGAGTAGCGGCTCTCGCCGATCCAGAACTGGGCGTTGTCGGAGAGCTCGGTGGAAGGATACGCTTGGAGAAACCGCTGAAAGCTCGCCTCGGCATCCAGATATTTTCCCTGATGGTACAGGGTATAGCCGCGGTCATAGAGGGCCTGGGCGGCTGGCTCCACTGGCTGCAGCGTGGTCGGCGGTTGATCGCTGGCAGAGCTCGAGGCTAGGGACTCATCGGTAGAAGGGACGCCCGAGCCATCCGCAGCGTCGGTTGCGGCGCCCATGGCGGGTCCAGGCTCCAAGTCCGTCTCTTCGATAGAAGGCTCGCTGGTGTTGCTGACTGGAGGCGGTGTCTGGAAAGACCGGGGTGGCTCCGTGATGACGGCCGCGGGCTCCATCGCCCCTGTCGGCGTACCACCGGCCAGCCTCTCCTCGAGCCTGGTGACTTGCGCTCGCAGGCGATCCATTTCGACCTCGGTCACGGCTGCCTGTTCTTGCAGTTCGAGGATGCGTTCTTTCATCTCGGATAGATCGCGCGACGAATCGACTTGTCCTGACGACGGACCCGACGAGGCGCAGGCCCCGGTCAGCAGGGTGACAATGGCAACAAAGGAGAGCGATGGCATCCGATTCATGATTGCTTCTTCACTTTCTTTTCCTATCTCTTGAATCTATCGGTGTTGGGTATCTTCTTGACGAATGGACTGTCCGGGTACTCTGCGCGCAACTGTTCGAAGAGCTTGATCCCTTCGTCCGGCTTGCCGCCCTTACCGTAGATCGTTCCCAGAAGAAACAAGACCTTGTCCATTTCTTCGAATCCCGGATAATCCTCGATAAGACCCTCCAACCTCGACCCCGCAGCGGTGTAGAGCCGCCGCCGGTAGTTGTATCGACCCACCCTGTATTCGTGCTCGGCCAAGGCGTTGCGAATCTGGACGATCTGGGCCTCGACCTCCTCGACATAGCTGCTGGTCGGGTAGAGCTGCGAGACCCCTTCGAACGCGGTCAGTGCCTTGAGGGTCGCGGTCTGATCCCGATCGGGTTTGAGCATCTGCTCCGCCAGGCAGTGCGCGATCTGCATTTGAACGTAGTCGGAGCGGTCGCTGGTCGGGAACCGATTCAAGAAGTCTCGATACTTGGCCTCGGCCTTGACGAAGTTCGCGGTCCCTCCTGCCAGAAAATAGGAATCTGCCGACAGCAGGAGGGCCTCGCGCCCGCTCGCCGAGTTGGGGGCGACCTCGAATGCGTGATCCAGGTACTGCGTCGCCTCCCTGTACTTTTCCCGGTCCATCAACTCCTTGCCCTTGGTCAGGGCCTCATCGGCAGACAACCGCAGAATCGGGTCCTCTTTGATGCCTCCCTTGCAGGACACGAAGGTCAGGACCACCATCACCAAGAGGGCTGGGAATTTCAACTTTGAGCTTCTCATCCGGATTCCATCTCCGCAAGTCTCCGCAGCTCCTTCATCGCCGCTGCGGGGTCAGCCGCTCCAAAGACCGCGGACCCCGCCACACACAAGTCCACCCCGGCCCCGACGACCTGCTGAATCGTGCCGGGCCCGACTCCCCCATCCATGGCGATGGTGAGAGGGGTACCGGTCTGGCGGGCCATCTCGCGCAGACGCCGCGCCTTGTCCAGAACATAGGGCAGGAAAGGCTGGCCGGCAAACCCTGGATTGACCGACATCAACATCACATAATCCGCGGCCGGCAGGACATCCACCAACATTTCCACTGGCGTGGCCGGATTCAGAGCCACCCCGGCCTTGGCCCCCGCCTGACGAATCCTGTTCAGCGTGCGATCGAGATGAACGGCCGCCTCCCAATGAACCGATAACCAGGCGGCTCCAGACTCCAGATACTCGTCCAGAAGTCGGTCCGGATTCGACACCATCAAATGGACTTCCATGGGCAGGTCGGTGCGCGCCCTCAGGGCATGCATCACCGGTAGCCCGATCGTCAGATTCGGGACGAAGTGACCATCCATGACATCCACATGGATGAGGTCGGCGCCACCACGAGCGCAAAGATCGGCAGCACCTTTGAGGTCGGCGAGGTCGGCGGCGAGAATGGAAGGTGAAAGCAACATCGCAGGGCCCCTAGCCGTTGGTCGTCACCACCAGAGAGATCACATCCTGACGGCCCAGAATATGGCCCGGCAAGGGATACTGTCGCAGGATGACGCCCGGTGAGAACCCCTCATAGGGTTCGAATTTGATACTGCCAAGACGAAAACCACGTCTCTCGAAGAAATGTCGTACGGCTTCAAGATCTCTATACGCCAGATCAGGCATGACATAGCTGTCCGCGCGACTGGCGGCAGACAGGAACAGGGCGACTGTCGTCCCACGTCCGACCTGTGCATCCGAGGCGGGGGCCTGCTCGACCACCGTACCGGGGAGCACCCCATAACTGAAAACGTTGACGATTCGACCAATCCCCAGACCCGCAGACGTCAGTTCAACCTGTGCCGCCTGCAGCGCTTGGCCCTCCACCCCCGGCACCGTGAGTCGTTCGGGGCCGAGGGAGACCCCCACTTCCACCGCGGCGCCGCGCTTCATCAAGCCTCCAGGATTCGGTGACTGTTCCAGGACATGCCCAGCCGGGATCTCCTCATCGAAGCGGTCTGAACTGTACTGTCGGCGCAATCGCAGACCATGATCGGCCAGGAGGGAGTCCACGTCTGCCTCGGGCAAGCCGACGAGATCTGGCACCGAGGTCACCCCGCTGCGCACGAAGAGGCTGAAGGAGAAGTACCCGACAATCACAAAGATGGCGAGAAGAGCCGCCCCATAGGACAGCCAACCGAGACCCCGAGCCACCCGCCGTAACATGCGCGGGAGTCTAGCAGCCAGCAGGTCCATGCCCAAGCGACACTGCCGACCCACCGGGGCCCCCGAATGTGGAAAGATACGGCCTGATCATGTCTCCTCCCCTGGGCGCCCACGTCTCCATCGCCGGCGGCATGAGCCGGGCGATCGAACGGGGCGAGGACCTGGAGTGCGAAGCGATCCAGGTCTTCGTCAAGAATGCCAGCCAATGGCAGGGCAAAACCCTCACTCCAGAGGATGTCGAGAAGTTCCGACAAGCTCACCTGCAGAGCAGTATCGGTCCCCTGGTCGCCCACGCGACCTATCTCATCAACCTGGCCGCCAACAAACCCGAGAACCTCGTCAAATCACGCGCCGCGCTGTCTGACGAGCTCGAGCGTTGCCATCGGCTGGGTATTCCCGGTCTGGTGGTCCACCCGGGAGCCCACCTGGGTGCGGGGATCGACGCCGGTCTCGAATTGATTGCCGCATCGCTGAGCGAAGTCCTGTCGGCGCTTCCCGACAACAAAACGAGAGTTCTGCTCGAGAACACCGCCGGCCAGGGCACGTTGGTCGGCTTTCGTCTGCAGCATCTCGCGATGATTCGAGACCTGACCGGTCAACCTTCCCGCATCGGAATCTGTATCGATACCTGCCACGCCTTCGCCGCCGGTTATGCCCTGCACGACCCGACTGGTTACGCCGAGTTCCTGGACACGATGACCGAGCTTTTCGGAACCGCCGAGCCAAGCTGTTTGCACCTGAACGACTCCCAATACGAGCTGGGTGCCAAGCGAGACCGCCACGCCAATCTGGGTCAGGGAGAAATACCGCTGGAGGTCTTCGAGCGCCTGCTCCATGAGCCGGCCTTCGAGCAAGTGCCGATGATTCTCGAGACACCGATGGGCGATGACTCGGCTGGCCACCGACGCGACCTGGAAATCCTCAGATCTATCTAGAGGCGCCTCTTCAGGCGGGGCGCGGGCGAACCTTGTTGACCCACCAGTTGACGACCCGGTTCACCACTTTGGAGGGGTAGTGATAGGTCTGCGCGGGCTGTCCCTGCAATATGCCGGCGATCTCCTTCAGAGCGCCGTCCATCGAAGCCCACCGGATTCGCCGCCCAGAGGATCTTCTGGTCCCGGTCGACGACAAAGAGCGCCGGCTCCGGATCTCCTTCCTCCGGCGCCTCGATGCCGTAGGCGGCCGAGAAGTCGCGATCGTCGAAAAGAAGAGGAAACCGCAGCTTCAAATCGCGTTGGACCTGCTTCAAACCGTCGACTTTGGTGCGCGAGATGCCGAGAATGACGGCTCGTTTCTCCGTTAGACTGTTCTGCACCTGGGCCAGCGCCTGGAGGTCCCGACGAGCTCTCTCGCTGCCGGGGTCGGCAAAGAAATAGACCACCACAGCCATTCTGGGAACTTCATCGCGCAACATCAGCACGACATCCTCGGTGGATGTCAAATCGAAATTGGGAGCTTCGACCCCTGGAACGAGCTTGTCCGCCACGTTTTTGTCCCCTCAGGAAATCAACTCTTGGAACCCGGCAGTAAATCCGTGGGTACGTTCTTGACGATGTCGAAATATAGCACCACCACCATCAGCAGAACGATCATCAATAGCCCAACTTGATTGATCCTCTCCTTGACCGGCAGGGGAAGGTCCCGCCGCCGGAGACTCTCGAAGAGCAGAATGGTGATCTGTCCGCCATCCAAAACCGGGATGGGCAGGAGATTCAGAATCGCGATGCTGATGCTGATGAGACCCATGAGCTGGACCAGGTTCTTGAATCCCGAGCGCGCCGCGGCACCGCTCAGGGCGGCGATCTCGATGGGGCCAGACAGGGCGCTTTTGGCAGCCATCTGACCGGTGACGATTCTTCCCAGCACCGTCAACGTTTGCCGCGTCATGTCCCAGTTGAACCGGATGCTCTCCACCAACGCCAGATGAGGAGGCAGTCGCTGGAAGTAACCATGCATGACGCCGATCTTCCCCTTGCCACTCTCATCCGCCGGCGTCACCAGAAGCTCCACTTGTTCGCCGCGGCGCAGGACTGTGACCGTTACCAACTGCCCTGGTCTCTCCTCGATATGGCTGACGAACTCCTGCCATTGGCTCAACTCTCGTCCATCGGCACCGACGATTTCATCGCCAGGCTCGAAACCGGCTGCCGCTGCCGGCGAATTGGGCACCACCTGGGCGATGCGAGGCAAGAACGTGGGAAAAGCTCCTGTTCTACCCATTTCGTATTTCGGGATCCTCTCGGGGGTGAGGGCAAGCTCGAGCTGCTCCCCATCACGGTCCACCGACAAGAGGAGGCGCCGGTCTGGCGAGGTCACGAAGACGAAGAACACATCGTCCCATTTCGTCACCTCGACGCCATCCACAGCTTGGATTCGATCGCCTACCTGCAGGCCCGCCTCGGTGGCGGGTGAGTCGGGTTCGATGGCGCCGATGACCGGGGGAATCTCTCGCAGGGATGGCACTTGAATCCCTACCATCAAGACCAGAGCGATCAGAACGATGGCGAGCAGGATGTTCATCGCCGGGCCCGCGAGATAGACGAGGATTCTCTGCCAGCGGGGGGTATTCATGAAGTCGTGGGGATCGTCCGACACCTCCCCGGGGTCCTCGCCACCCAACCTCACATAGCCACCCAGCGGTATGAGGGACACCTGGTACTGCGTTCCGCCACGCTCGAATCCCCAAATCCGCTTGCCGAACCCCAGTGAAAAGGCCAGAACTCTCATGCCGAACGCCTTTGCCATCAACAGGTGCCCGGCTTCGTGGACAAAAATGATCACACCCAGGGCGAAAATGAAGGCCGCAATGTTGCTGCCCAGCCCGGTCATAGTTTCGAGAATGCCATTCATCAGCTTTCCTTCTCCTTCGAGCTCAATAACTCGAGTGCTCTATCGCGCCCCCAAAGATCCCAGGCCAGAGCGCCCTCGAGGGAGGTCACCGTCTCCGGTTGGTGGGATCGCAAGACCTCCTGGACCAGCGGCACGATTCGTACAAAGGCGATGCGTTCTTCGAGAAACGCGTGCACGGCAATTTCATTGGCAGCATTCAGGACCGCCGGACCGCTGTCTCCCATCGCCAGAGCCTCTCGCGCCAGATCCACCGCCGGGAACTTCTCGTGATCCAGCGGTTCGAATTCGAGCCGACCCAGTTCTTCGGGCTCGAGTCGTGGGAAGTCATTGTCCCACCGATCGGGATAGGCGAGCGCATATTGGATGGGAAAGATCATTTCGTTGACCGATAGCTGGGCGATCCAGGAGCCGTCACAGAACTCCACCAGCGAATGCACGATTGACTGGGGATGGACCACCGCGTCGATGCGCTCCGCCGGAATCTCAAACAAATGACTGGCCTCGATCAATTCCAGCCCCTTGTTCATGAGAGTCGCGGAGTCGATACTGATCTTGGCTCCCATCTCCCAGGTCGGATGGGCCAGAGCCTGCTGGCGGTCGATCTCATGCCAGGTCGAAAGTTCGCGTGTCCGAAAAGGACCCCCCGACGCCGTCAACATCAACCGGCGCACCTCGGTGCTGGCGCCGCTACGCAGGGCCTGATGCAAGGCCACATGCTCGCTGTCAACCGGCAGGATCTTGGCCTGGTTCTGCTTGGCCAACCGGGTCAGGAGACCGCCTGCCACCACCAGCGATTCTTTGTTCGCCAGGGCCACATCCTTTCCCGAGGCCAGAGCCCCGTGGACCGCGGGCAGACCTGCGGCTCCGACAACCGCTGCCAGCAGGAGATCGACCTCCGGTAGCGTCGCCACCTCCAGCAAGCCTTCGGGGCCCGCGACGATTCGGGTGCTGCCTACCCCTTTGTGGGTCAAAGCCTCGGCTTTCTCGGGGTCGAACACGGCGACGGCAAGCGGCTGAAACTCCCTTATCTGAGCTTCGAGCATCTCCAGGTCGCTGCCATGCGCGGCCAAGCTCGCCAATTCCAGTCGCTCTGGATGATGACGGATCACATCCAACGCGCTGTTGCCGATCGAGCCTGTCGAACCGAGCAATGACAGTCGGTTCTTCATGGCCGAGCCACCGAAGATCCGAAAATGTAAAGACCCAGAAGCATGACCGGGGCGGCAAAGAGAAGGGCATCGACCCGGTCCAGAACACCTCCGTGACCCGGCAACAGGTGTCCAGAGTCTTTGACTCCGGCCCCCCGCTTGATGAGCGATTCAACCAGATCACCCATCTGTGCCGCGATCGAAGTCAGAACCGCCAACCCCAACAGCTCGAGCCGCACTTCACCCAGTCTCAGGTAGCTCCAGACGCCCGCTGCGACGACGGCAGCGAGCAGGCTGGCGACAGCCCCTTCCCAGGTCTTGTTGGGGCTGACGACGGGTGCGAACTTGCGCCGGCCCCACTTCTTGCCGCAATAGAAGGCCGCTGTGTCCCCCAGCCAGACGATGGCAAACAAGAGAATCAGAACCCAGGGATCGAGGCGCTGTAGATAGTAGAGACTGGCTACCGGCAAAGCGAGATAGGGCAATCCATAGGCCAATGCCCCCAGGGTCGCCAACCCCTGATCGACAGGTACGCGAAGCCACAGCACCAGACAGCCCAGCAACACGGCAACCGACAAAAGAAACGAGCCACAACATCCCGATCGGGGGTTGCAGATCTGGGCCCATCCAGAGTTCCGGTACCATCGCCAGAGCCACCAGGGGGACGAGAACCAGGAGAATCCCATGGGGGCCACCCGGGGCCAGGCGATCGGCCAGCCTTGTGTATTCCAGCACCCCGACCTCCATCACCAAGAGGACCACGAGAAAGAACCACACCCCAGGGAGATAGAAAACCGCAGCCAATGCCAGCGGCACCGTCACCGCCGCAGTGGCGATACGCTTCATGGTCGGCCCGCGCCCGGGCTCGCTGCCACGCCATCGACCTCGACAGCACCGAATCGCCGTTCTCGAGATTGGTAGTCGACAAGGGCCTGCCAGAGATGCTGCCGTCGAAAATCGGGCCACAGCGTCTCGGTAGTCCAGATTTCCGCGTAGGCGATCTGCCACAGAAGGAAGTTGCTGATTCTGAGCTCGCCCGAGGTGCGTACCAGAAGATCGGGATCGGGCTGCCCGGAGGTGTACAGATAGCGGCCCAGCGTATCTTCATCGATCTCCAGCGGTTCGCCGTTCGCCCAGTCCGATACCACCCGGCGACAGGCATCGACAATCTCGCATCGACCCGAGTAGTTCAGCGCGATGTTCAACGTCATACCGGTGCCGGCGGCTGTCGCCTCCACCGCCCGCTCCAGCTGCCGCACGATCGAGGCATCGAGCTCTCGCCAGCGGCCGAGAATCTGCAAACGGATGCCGTTGTCTTGCAGAGTCTTGAGCTCCCGCCGCAGGAAGTCCTTCAGCAGGTTCATGAGCGTCCACACCTCGTAGCGCGGTCGTTTCCAGTTCTCCACCGAGAAGGCATACAGGGTCAGGTACTCCAGCCCCAGCTCGGCCGCGGCCTCGACGGTGTCCCGGACCGCTTGGGCGCCGGCTCGGTGACCTTCCACACGCGGCATCCCCTTGCCCGCCGCCCAGCGTCCGTTGCCATCCATGATGATGGCGACATGACGGGGTAGTCGATCTCTGTCGATTTGGTGGATGAGGAGCTCCTGCATCGGGTCAGGTCCTACTGTTGTTTTGGTGTGAACCAGGCGCGCGAAGAGGTTAATCTAGCACATCATCCGCGCCCGAAAACGACTCCTCTAGGCCCCACTCCTCTGCATAGTGCACCTTCTGGAGCACCAGACCGTGCGCCGGCGCCGTGGGTCCGGCCTCTTCCCGAGGCCTGCCCCGGAGCAGGGTCTCGAACTCGGGGATCGTCATCCGCGAGCGCCCGACCTCCAGCAAAGTACCGACGATGGACCTCACCATGCCGCGCAAGAATCCATCCCCGACGATCTGTAGCTCGAGCTCCTCCCCCGACCGTTTCCACTCTGCTGACAGGACCCGTCGAAAGGGCTGACCATGGCCACCTCCAGCCAGGGCAAAGGCCGTGAAATCGTGCCTTCCCACCAACGACGAGGTTGCCCGCTGCATGGCCACCAAGTCGATGTCCGGAGCAATTCGCACCGCAAAGAGTGCGTCCAGTGGGGAGAGTGTTGCTGCGCCCAGCAGTCTGAACCGGTATTCCTTCGCCACAGCACTCTTCCTGGCGTGAAACTCCTCAGGCATCCGAAACGCCCCCATCACCCGTATGTCATCGGGCAGGCGTTGATTCGTACCGTGCTGCAAACCGCGAACCGGGAATTCATGATCGAGATTGAGGTGGGCCACCTGTCCGCGTGCATGGACGCCGGCATCCGTCCGGCTGGCCCCATGGATCTTCACCTCCGAGCCGAGAAGACCGGACAGAGCCTCCTCGACGACCTGCTGGACGGTGAGGGCGTTGTTCTGCCGCTGCCAACCCGAGTAACCGTCCCCACGGTAGGACAGGATCAACGCGTAGACCATCGGACTCCAACCAGTATAACGGCGACGAACGGTAACCAGATCAGGGCCTGGACCCACGGAAAAAGCGGCACGTCCCAGATTTGTGGAACATACGAGAAAAAAAGCAGACCCGACAGCGCCAACCAGGCCGGACGCCGGTGCAGGGCGGCCCAGGGCAAGAACCACAGGGCGTACCAGGGGTACACAGTGGCCGAAAAGATCAGGATGCTGCCGAACACCCGACCGAGTGACCGCGCCGTATCGGTGGTCCGCCACGACCAGATGAGTGCTGCCAGCAACCCCAGCGAGAGCACAGCTTTGGCCCACAGCTGAGGGTAGTTGAAGGGATAGAGATGATTCCAGAAGTCGTGTTTGCCGGTCGTCTCCTTGAGCCGATCCAACCCCGTTTCCACCGCCGACTGCAGATCCAGGCGGTCCAGAACACGCCACAACGGCTCGAAGATGGGTCCGTTGAACTCCCAGGAGACCCCATACTCGATCAACCCCGGCGGCACACCGCCGGTACTGATCCACACCGGCAAGAGACCGAGGAAGGAAAGAGCCAAGGTCACGACGAGGAACCATCCCGGCCGATCACTCTGTCTACCCCAGACGGGCACCGCCAGGACTGGGACGAGCTTGGCGAGCACCGCCCCAGCGGCCGCGAACGACGCTCTACCGAGCTTTTCGGGAGACAGAGCCAACAGGGTGGTCGCCAGCACCACGAGAGCGACCCCGAGACCGTCCACATGACCCATGCCGGCGATCTCCACCGTCACCAATGGGTTCCAGGCGTACCAGAGGATTCTCTCCGGGGGCAGGGACCATTTCCTCGCCAGAACCCACAACAGAGCGCAGGTGCCCAGATCCAGGAGGACGAGAATCGTCTTCAGCGCGTAGACCGATGCCGGCAGCGAGGCCGAGATGGCAAAGAGAGTCTCGGCCGAAGGCGGGTAGACCGTCGCCACCTGGCGATGTTCAAGATCCTCCCAGAGCGAGTCCCGGAGAGGGGCCAGCTCTGGCGCGTCGGGAGCCAGCTCATAGGGATTGAACCCACTGTTGAGGACGCGGCCATCCCAGACATAGCGTTCTACATCCCCGGACAACGACGGTGGCAGTGGCAAGAGAAGACCGCGCAGGACAACAGCCACTGTCAGAATCAGCCACAACACAGAGTTCCCGGATTGCCCTCGGAGCTGACGCTCGGCCAGCAAGATACCGAGAAAACCCGCTGCCACCAGCAAGAGAGTACCGGCAAGATGATCTTCGAGGTTGAAGAGGATCAGCAGACCGACATGGGCCAAGATAGGTAGAATGACGATCTTCCCAAACCGCTGAGTCGTGCGGCCAGCCGTTGGAAGGGACATCGATGGATCTCGTCGCAACACAAGCAATCCTGGCGCTCTACTATCTCGTCTTGGGGGTTCTCTTTGTCTACGGTCTTCACCGCTTGCTGCTGGTCGCACTCTACTACCGCAGCCGCTCGCGTCTGGCTGAGGTGGGGTCGGAGCCCGATGAGTGGCCCCTGGTCACCGTCCAGCTGCCGCTGTTCAACGAACAGTACGTCGCCGAACGATTGATCGATGCAGTCTGCGGCCTCGACTACCCAAGCGACCGACTCGAGATTCAGGTCCTCGACGACTCCACCGACAGCACCAGGGATCAGGTGGCCAGGCGGGTCGCCCACCATCGCGAGCAGGGCCTCCAGATCCATCATCTCCACCGACGGAGTCGGCAAGGCTTCAAAGCCGGTGCCCTGGAGGCCGGATTGAGCCGTGCCAAGGGCGATTTCCTGGCAATCTTCGATGCCGATTTTGTACCGCAGGCCCGGTTTCTCAAGCAGACTCTGCCTCGCTTCGCCGACCCGGAAGTCGGTATGGTCCAAGCACGATGGGCTCACCTCAATCGACGATTCTCCCTTCTGACCCAGATCCAGGCGATCTTTCTCGACGGACATTTCGCCATCGAGCACGCTGCTCGTAGCGCTAGCGGCCGCTTCTTCAACTTCAACGGCACGGCGGGGATCTGGCGTCGTCAGGCCATTCTCGACGCTGGCGGCTGGCAACACGACACCCTGACGGAGGATCTCGACCTCTCGTATCGGGCGCAGCTGGCCGGTTGGCGATTTGTCTTTCTTCCCACTATCCAGGCACCGGCCGAGCTGCCGGTAGATGTCAACGCCTTCAAGAGACAACAGTACCGCTGGGCCAAGGGCTCGATCCAAACAGCGCGCAAGCTCCTCGGGACCATTCTGCGGGCACCCATTCCCCTGCGGGTCAAACTGGAGGCGGTGATTCATCTGACCAACAACTCCGCCTACCTGTTGATGCTGCTGCTGTCGGTTCTCGTATTCCCTGCCATGTTCGTGCGCCGAGGGGGTGACCCGCGGCTCCTTCTGTATCTGGATCTGCCGCTCTTTCTGGGCGCGACAGGCTCCGTTGTCCTCTTCTATATTTTGAGCCAGATGGCGGTCAATCCCGACTGGCGTCGCGACATCCGGTTGCTCCCTTCGCTGATGGGTCTGGGAATCGGGTTGTCTGTCAACAACGCGCGGGCGGTCCTGTCAGGACTCTTTCTCTGGGGCGGGGTCTTCGAGCGCACTCCAAAGTACCGGATCGAATCCGCCGGAGACTCCTGGCAACAGAAGAGCTATCGGGTCTCTGGCAACTTCTCGGCCCAGATCGAGCGCGCCCTGGCCGTCTACTCGGCAGGCTGCTTCGTCCTGGCCTGGCAGCTGGAGATGTGGTTCTCCCTGCCGTTCCTCTTCCTTTTCCTTTATGGCTTCACCTACATGGCGCTCTTGTCCTTCGCCCCCGATCACTTCCTTTCCAGGGAATCCAGACGGCTTGCCAAACGACCGATTGCCGAGACCTGATTGTTCTCGCGTATGATTGTCGCGAGGTCCGAGCCATGTCCCTGCCCAGCGAGAACGTCCACGCACACGATGTGACCCTGCGGCCCGCTCAGCCGGCCGATGCGGTCTACCTGTGCAGTTGGCGCGACGAGCCCAGCGTCAGGCAATTCCAGCCACTCGGCTCAGCTTCTCTGTCGCAATTGCGGGCGGAGCTCGGACGACAAGCCATGACCGATCTCTTCCGTGGGCAAGGCGACAAGTTCCAATGGATCATCCGGTTCGAGGATCGGCCTGTCGGTTGGATCACCCTGGTCATCACCAACTGGGATCATGGCCTGGCCGAGATCGGCTACGCCCTCTCGACCCTCTATCAGGGTCTCGGGCTCATGCCTCAGGCACTGACCCTCTTGCTCGCCGAGCTGTTTCTGAGAAGCAAGCTCGACCGCATCGAGGCTCGCTGCGCTATTGACAACGTCCGCTCTCAAGGCGTTCTCGAGAAGCTCGGCTTCCACCGCGAGGGCCGTCTCCGCGAGTACTTCGTGCTCCGCGGCAACCGTGTCGACAACTACCTCTACGCCATCCTCCGCCGCGACTTCCTGCCGACTCTGCAGGAACAGTGAGGTAGCGGCCGGGCGAGGTGGTCTCTTCGGTCAGAGCTGCTCGAGGTTGGCGTATTTGGCGATGAGCTTGCGTTTGCCGGCGCGGTCGAAGAAGACGGTGATCTTGGCGGTGTCGCCGTCACCTTCGTAGGCCATCACGACGCCTTCTCCCAGGGTCGGATGACGGACGCGCCGGCCACGGCCAAAGTCACCGTCTGCATCCGGCAGAATCTCCACTTCGGCAGGCTTCCGGCGACCGAAGAAGGAGTAGGCGCCGGCCGTGCGTTGGTCGTAGAAGAGCTCGGGACTTTCGCTGACTTCCAACTTGTCTTGCGGTAACTCCAGCAGAAACGGCGACTCCTCCTGATTCTGATAGCGGCCCGCGATGCGTCGCCGTCGACAAGAGGACAGGAATAGCCTTTCCTTGGCGCGGGTCATACCCACATACAGCAATCGTCTCTCTTCCTCGATCTCATCCTGCGAGCCACCGCTGTTGAAGTGCGGCAGCAAGCCATCTTCGAGACCCGACAGCACCACGGTCCGGAACTCCAGTCCCTTGGCACTGTGCAAGGTCATCAGTGAAATACCCTGCTCCCGACGCCAGTTGTCGAGATCGCTCACCAGGGAAATGTGATCGAGGAATGCGGTCAGCAGATCTTCCTCGGTGGACCACTCCGACCCTTCGGTGAACTCCTGCGCGGCGGTCAAAAATTCGCGGATGTTCTCCCGTTTGGCCTGCTGATCCGGCTCATCTGCGGCAAAGAGGTCCAGGTACTTGGTTCTTTCGAGAAGATGGTCGAGCAAGAATGGGAAGGGGTGCTTCCTCGGCCTCCTTCTGCAGCTCCTGGATCAGCTGGCGGAACTTCTCCAAGGCCTTGGCACTACGGGGCGGAAAGCTCGACAACTCCGAATGGCACAGAGCATCCCATAGGGAACGCCCCATTTCGGCGGCATTTTGATCCAGCAGGTTCTGCGTCGCCTTGCCGATTCCCCTGGGCGGTTGGTTGAGAATTCTGAGCAGTGAAAAATTGTCCTGGGGATTGCGCAGGACGCGTAGATAGGCCACCAGATCCTTGATCTCCGCCCGCTCGTAGAACCGCACCCCACCGACCAGCTGATAGGGAATCTGACGACGGTTGAGCTCCTCCTCGAAGGCCCGGGTCTGGGCGTTGGTCCGGACCAGCACAGCCATGTCGCTCAACGGACAGGTTCCCTGCAAATCCTCCAGCGTGTTCAGGGTCCACTTGGCCTCGTCCTGCTCGTCACGAGCCTTGTACAGCTCCACCGGCTCGCCCTGCCCGGAATCGGTCCACAACCGCTTGCCCCGCCGCTTCTCGTTGTGCTCGACCAGATCACCGGAGAGCGTCAGGATGTTCTGCGTCGATCGATAGTTGCGCTCCAGAGCTCGCACGGTGGCCTTCGGGAAGCCGGCCTCGAAATTCAGTACGTTGTCCAGATCCGCTCCTCGCCATCGATAGATCCCCTGATCTTCGTCGCCTACGGCTGTCAGGTTGCCGTCGTCCCCTACCAACTCGTGCACCAGACGCATCTGCGCATGGTTGGTGTCCTGGAATTCATCCACCAACAGATAATCGATGCGCTGGCGCAGACGGTTGCGCAGCTCGGGCTCATCGGTGATCAAACGGACAGCCAAACGCAGCATGTCGTCGAAATCGACGCCCGAGGAATCCCGCAGCATGTTCTGATAGCGGCCATAGGCCTTGGCCACCTGCCGCTCGAAGAAATTGTCCGCGGCCGCCGCGTAGGTTTGCGGATCCATGAGCCGATTCTTGGCACTGCTGATGGTTCCCAGCACGACCCGCGGCGCGAACGCTGTCTCCGAGAGGTTCTCGGCTTTCAGCGCTTTCTTGACCAACGAGATCTGGTCATTGGAATCGAAAATCGCGAAATCCGACTTCAGCCCCACCAACGAGCCGTGCCGGCGGAGCAGCCGCAACGCGAATCGATGAAAGGTGCCGACGAAGGTCGGTAGGGGATGAAGCTGGACCAACCGCTCCACGCGTTCCTGCATCTCGCCAGCTGCCTTGTTGGTGAAGGTCACCGCCACAATGGAGGCGGGCTCGACTCCACGCTCATGGATCAACCAGGCAATGCGATAGGTGATCACCCGCGTCTTGCCCGAGCCGGCGCCAGCGAGAACCAGCTGGGGCCCGTCACCGTGCGTCACCGCAGCTAGCTGTTCGGGATTGAGCTCGCCTTCGAGATCGAGGCGGACGAAGGCAGACATAGGATTCGAGACCTGCCTACTCGACGGTGACGCTCTTGGCCAGATTGCGCGGCTGATCGACATCGGCGCCACGTCGGACCGCGACGAAATAGGCGAATAGCTGCAACGGGATCACATTGACGATGGGTTGTAGCAGCTCGGTTAGCTTGGGTACCCGAATGATTTCGTCGGCCACCTTCTCCACTTCCGCATCCGCTCTGTCGGTCAGCGCGATGACGACGCCATCCCGAGCCTTGACCTCCTGCATATTGCTGCAGACTTTTTCGAAGACGCGATCGCCCGTGGCGATGGCGACCACGGGGAAGTCCTCGTCGATCAGGGCGATGGGTCCATGCTTCATCTCCCCGGCCGGATAGCCCTCCGCGTGGCTGTAGGAGATCTCCTTGAGCTTCAGGGCGCCTTCCAGCGCCACCGGATAGTTGATTCCGCGGCCCAGATAGAGAAAGTCGTCGCTACGATGATAACGACGGGCCAGCCGCTCGATGGCTCTCTCCTGATGCAGGATCTCGTCAGCTGCCAGGGGTATGTGTGCCAGTCCTGACAGATGTTGGCGTTCGATTCCCAGCCCGCGCTGCTGGCGCAGGTACAGGGCGAACAGATACAGAGCCACCAGCTGAGTGGTAAAGGCCTTGGTCGACGCCACACCGATCTCGGGGCCGGCGTGGGTATAGATACACCCATCGCTGATTCGCGTCACCTGGCTGCCCAGAACGTTGCAGATCGCATACAGGCTGGCACCCTTTTCGCGGGCGGCTTCCATGGCCGACAGCGTGTCCGCCGTTTCCCCCGACTGAGAGATGCCGAGAGCCAGCACGCCTTCGTCCACCACCGGATCGCGATATCGATACTCGGAACCGTAGTCCACCTCGACCGGAATTCGGACCAGCTCTTCAATGAGAAACTTGCCCACCAACCCGGCATGCCAAGAAGTTCCACAGGCCAGCAGGTGCACACGCTCGATCCCGCGTGCCGCCTCCGGACTGATCTCCAAAGTGCCAAAGTCCACCTGTAGCTTCTCGAAGTCCACACGACCGGCGAAGGTGTCCTGGATGGCCTGGGGCTGATCGTGAATCTCCTTCAGCATGAAGTGCTTGTAGCCACCCTTCTCGACCTGGATGGGATCCCAGTCGAGCCGCACCACCTGCCGTTCCACGACCTCCCCTTCCCGGTCCCAGATCTCCAGGCCCCGGGGACTGATACGTCCCAGGTCGCCGTTCTCCAGGAAGATCACATTCTTGGTGTACCGCAGCACGGCCGCCGGATCGGAGGCGAGAAAGTACTCGTCCTCGCCCACCCCGAAGACCAGTGGCGGGCCCTGCCGTGCCGCCAGGATCTCTGGCTCGTCCGACTCGGTGGAGACCACCGCGATGGCAAAGAGGCCCTCGAGCTCCTGCATCGCCGATCGCATGGCCGCCCGAAGATCTCCATCGAGATGGGAGCTGATCAGGTTGGCCACCACTTCGGTGTCGGTGTCGGATGAGAACTCCCAGCCCTCACCCATGAGCCGCTCCTTGAGCGGCAGGAAGTTCTCGATGATGCCGTTGTGGATCAGCGCCAACTGTCGACGCGAGTCGACAATGGGGTGGGCGTTGCGCTCCAAGGGTGCTCCATGGGTCGCCCAGCGAGTGTGTCCCAGCCCATAGGTTCCACTCAACGGCTCGCTGTCCAGCTTGCGGACCAGGTTCTCGAGTTTGCCTTCGGCCCGGGAGGCCAGCAGCTTCCCATCCTTCAACACCACGACTCCGGCCGAGTCATAGCCCCGATAGGCCAGGGTCTGCAATCCCTCGAGCAACAAGGGAACCACGTCACGTTTTCCGATATAGCCGACAATGCCACACATTTCAGATGGCCTACTTTCCTTTCCGTCGTCGAAATCGTCGCGCCCAGTCGGCGATGTTCCGCTGTGTCGAGCGCTCTACGGCCAGCGACCCAGCAGGAACGTCTTTGGATACGACAGAGCCGGCCGCTGTCATGGCCTCGTCTCCGATGTCTACCGGAGCCACCAACATGGTATCGCTCCCAATGAACACGCGACGACCAATGCGGGTCGGTGACTTCTTCCGCCCATCGTAGTTGCACGTCACAACCCCGGCGCCGATGTTCGAGCCCTCACCCACGACGGCATCCCCAATGTAGGCCAGATGATTGACCTTGACCCCTTTGCCGAGCTCCGAGTTCTTGATCTCGACAAAATTCCCGACCTTCGCACCCTCGGCAACGACAGCCCCCGGACGCAGCCGAGCGAACGGCCCGATCTGACACCTCGCGGCGATGTCCGCGCCTTCTAGCACCGAGTAGGGGGCGATCCGGGTCCCGTCTCCCACCGACACATCGCGGAGCCACACACCCTGCTCGAGCGTACAGCCCTCACCGATGGAAGTGTTGCCGAGCAACGATGCGCCGGGATGAACGACCGTATCTGGGCCCACGCTGACGGCGGCCTCGATCGTTGTGCTCTCCGGATCGAGGATGCTCACACCGACCTGCATCAGCCCTTCGGCATGACGGTGCAAGAGCGCCCGGTGAGCACGCCCCAGATCGGCTCGGTCGTTGACGCCCCATGATTCGGCTGGGTCGGCCAGCTCGACGAGCCGGATCGGCTTGCCCTGTTGCGCCGCCGCATTGAGGGCATCGGTCAGATAGAGCTCGCCCTTGACGTTGTCCGGCTCCAGGAGCCTGAGGAAATCAAAGATGTCCGGTGTCGGCAAGGCATAGAGCCCGGCATTGACCCTGCCGATGGCCAGCTCTTGTGGCGCCGCATCCGAGGCTTCGACAATTCCGCCAAGGCTGCCATCCGCGGCCGTCAGGACACGCCCCAGGGATCCAGGATCGTCCAGATCGGCCACAGCCATCGAGGCCCAGCCTTCCCGGGCTGCCTCCACGAGCCGCCTCAGGGTGGTCGCACTGAGCAGGGGAACATCACCCGACAAGACCAGCATGATTCCCGGATCGCGCACTGCCGATTCCGCCTGGGCCAGAGCATGCCCGGTGCCTTTCTGTTCCTCCTGCAGAACCCAGGTGACCTCCTCCCCGCTGAAGACTTCTCGCACTTTCTCGGCACCGTGACCGATCACCACCGCGATGTCCTCGCAACCGGCGGATCTGGCCGCCCGCAGGACCCAGTCCAACATCGGCCGACCGGCTGCCGGATGAAGGACCTTGGGCAACGAGGAACGCAACCGCGTACCCTGCCCGGCAGCCAGGACGACTGCCAGGATCTTCTGCCCCGGTTGGGTCATCGAGGCTCGTCCTCATAGGCGAGGTCGAGAATCGCCCGGCTGAGCTTGGCTGGATCGTGGCGCACGAGAGGTCCATCCGCCAGCAGATCCTTCTCCACCACCGCCACTCCCCGCGCTTGTATCGCTGCCCGGTCCACGACTACCGGCTGCGCGCCCTCTTGCTCGTAGGCAGGCAGTCGATCCGCAGGAACCGGGCCGCAATTTACCAAGACGATATCCACCACACCCTCGCCTGCGTACTTTTCGATCGCGTCGAGATGAGCGATTCCGTCCATACCATCGGTCTCTCCCGGCTGGGTCATCAGATTCAAGGGCAGGACGATCTTGCCCCGACTGTTGTGCAGCGCGGTGCCGATGCCCGGAATCAGCAGATTGGCCACGATGGATGTGTAGAGTGAGCCCGGACCGAGAAGCACCAGGTCCGCCTCCTCGATGGCTCGACAGCCGGTGGAAAGGCGGGTGGCTCAGCCGGCTCCAGGCTCAGCTCCCGCAGCGGCTCACCCGACTCGCCTATCGCCGACTCTCCATCGTACTTGCGCCCCGATCGCCCTGTCGCCCTGAGATGCAAATCGGTGAGGGTGGCGGGCAAGATCCGACCGCGTACCGACAAGACGGATTCGGCGGTCAGGATCGCCTGGTAGAAGTCGCCTGTGATGCCGTCGAGCGCGGCCAGGAACAGGTTGCCAAAAGAATGGCCCGACAGTCCCTCGCCTTCCCCGAATCTGTATTGGAACAGCCTCGCGAGCAGATCCTCGTCATCGGCCAGAGCCACGATGCAGCTGCGGATATCTCCCGGCGGCAAGACACCAAAATCCCTACGCAAGCGACCTGACGATCCGCCGTCGTCGGTAACCGCGACGACCGCAGTCAGCTCGGCCAGCTCGTGGCCCACATGATGCTTGAGACCGCGCAGAAGATTGCCCAGTCCGGTACCACCACCAATGGTGGTCAGGGCTACATCAGCTCTTCTTTCAGTAGAAGAGTTGTCTGTATTCCGGGTCTTCTCGGAGAGCAGCGAAATCGGCGTCGTGGAAGGCATGAATCCGGTTCTTCGGATTGAGCTCGATGGCCAGGGAAAGAAAACTGCCGGCCTTCTCAAATTCGTCCGTCAGCGAGTAGATGGATGCCGCCAGGTAGGCAAAGCGCTCGTCCTTGCTCTGCCGGCCGCCGGCGCTGCAGATGGCCAGGGCCTCAACGAAGTTTCCCCGATTGCGCTCGTAGACCGCGTTCAAGAAGGGATCATCGCTACCCGGATCGTCCTTACTGAGCTTCTCCTTGCAGGTTCTCAGGTTGCGACGAGCCAGACCTTCGAGATCCGTCTCTCCGCACTCTTCGACTACCCGCTCGAAATTCTTCGCCGCTTCGCGCCATTTTCCCTGATGTAGGGCTTTGAGACCCCGCTCGTAGTCATCGAGCAGCGGATTCCGCGGTCTCTGCACATAGCCATGACCGTCTTTGGATGCCAGCTGTAGAGTCTTGAGCTTCTCGATCACTTCTTCGGGCTGAGTGCGAAAACGCTCTGTCAACTCGCTCAGGAGCCTGACCTTGGAATAGCGTTTCAGATAGGTGATCTCCTGCGGTTTCCAGCGCTTTGCCATCTAGACCCGACTCTTCCTATTTCTTTCGCAGTTCCAAGAGTATCTGCTTGGCGACATTCTTCAAGGTATCGAAGACACCGACTCCCTGAGTGGCGATACCGATAAACGTGGGCTCGCGCTTGAAATTGAGCATGCGGTACATCTCGTCTACCGGCATGACGCTGGGCAGATCGCGCTTGTTGAATTGCAGAGCGTAGGGAATCGACCGCAGATCGAATCCGTGCTCCTCGAGATTCTCTTCCAGGTTGCGGATGGATTCGATATTGGCTTCCATCCGATCGACCTGGCTGTCGGCGACGAAAACGACCCCATCTACGCCCTTGAGAATCAGTTTGCGACTGGCGTCGTAGAAGACCTGACCTGGCACGGTGTACAGATGGAACCGCGTGGTGAAACCCCGAATCGTACCCAGATCGAGCGGCAGAAAATCGAAGAACAGGGTGCGGTCCGCTTCCGTCGCCAGCGAGATCATCTTGCCCCGGCGATCTGGGGCGGTCTTGTTGAAGATGTGTTGGAGATTGGTCGTCTTACCGCCCAGACCGGGACCGTAGTACACGATCTTGCAGTTGATTTCCTTGGCGGCGTAATTGATGAAAGTCATGGTTCGGGACCCGTCTTACCAGAGCTCGTCTCAGACTACCTACTGCCTACTCACTAAAGAGGGAGTCGATGTCCTCGTCCGTAATCTCGGCAAATGGGCTCGCCTGAACCTGACCACTGGGCCCCCTGCCCTCTTTCCGCGTCATTTCTTCGAAAATTTCGTCCATCTCCACGCTGGCGCGCTTGACCCGCAAACGCACGAGACCGAGGGATGACCGCTCGTCGAAGATCACCAACAGAGATGGCACGTCGAGCCACGATGGAGATGTGGATATGGTCCCTTTGACCCTCGTGAAAAAGCACGGAGAACTCTCGCTCCCCGATCAACTTGGCCAAGCCATCGGTAGCCGCCACATTACCCGCGGTCAGGGAAGCCAGTGATGTCGTGTCGAACTCCTCGACCTCACCGGCAGCTGCGATTTGCTGACCGTTCTTGTCGATCAGAAAGACCGCCCTGGCGTTCGAGTCGTAGCGCAGGCGTCGCAGGGCCGCTTCGAGGCGGTCGAACTCCTCCTCGTAGACCTCCATGTAAGCTGTCGGCATCGGCATCCTCTCTGGGGCAGCGCGAAAGTATCACACGACCATTTTCAGCAATCAAAGGATTGATTCTAAGTCATTTCCTGTCAAGGTAAAAAGTCACTCCTCGCCCAGGCCCACCACATAGTAGCTACCCGAGCGATCATCCCGCTCCAAACGGATGACTTCGTGGCGCTCGGCATCTTCCAAAAGATCGGTGAACGTGGCATACCCGAGCCCGGAAAGATCGAGCTCCGGTTGCCGACGGCGCATCTCCTGCTTCAGTGTCGAACCCCAGAGGATGCCCTCGCTTCCCGGCTCCAGACTCTTGATGGTTTCCACCAGCAGAGTGAAGACCGGCTGTTGTTCTGCATCGACACCGCTGGCCTCCGGTTCTGGAGTGCTCGGCTGAGAGAGCTCATCGACGTAGAGAAACTCGTCGTACACTGCGGCCAGATCCGCCGCCACGGACTCACGATGACCGACCCCGATGACCTCGGCCTTCGTCTCTCGGAGCTTTGCCACGAGCGGGGCGAAGTCTCCATTGGCGGAAACGATGATGAACACCTCACAGGGATCTTTGGAAAAACCGAGCTCCACGGCGTCTATGGCGAGCCTGATTTCAGCGCTTCCACTACCTGACGGCGGCCCTGGTGGAGAATCGACGATCTCCAGGCCAGCCGCCCGAAGGGCTGTCTCCTGATCGCCGTAGCGCCGCCAGTCACCATAGGCCCTCTTGGCGATGAGGCGCCCTCGGTCCGCCAAACGACCGAGTATCAGGTCGAGATCGAATTCCTGGGCAAGGCTCTCCGCATCGAAGAAGACGGCGATACGACGCTGATCTGCCGTTTTCCGTCGACCCTTGGCCGCCGGGCTTCGGCGGCGTCTGCCACCTCGACTCCGCCCCGAGGGGCCTTGGCCGGGAGCCGTCTTCTTCTTCTTGCTTTTCGACCTGCTGCTTTTCCTGGGTCTTCGGCGCCGGTTTCTTCGCCTTCTCTTCCTTGGCAGGCCCTTCTTCAGCCGGCGGTCGCAACCACCACGGATTCACGTGTCTATTCCCTCCCTAGGCTCAGTGAAATCCTAGCATTCTTGGGCGGTTCGAATCTCGTCCCAACCCGGATATGCCAAAAGATCTTCCTTGTGGAGCATTCGAATCAACTGACCGGCTCTATCCTCGGCGGGTTCCACCTCTTCTCCGAACTCCACTCGCAGGGCATCCGCCACGTCTGCCACCGACTTCGTGCCGTCGAGGAGTCTCCAGGCCAAACTGCCTCGCTCGTCCAGGCGTATTCTCCGAACCGCGAGCCAGTAGCGAAGCTTCTCGCCGACTCCTGCCCGCGCCCTTCGGTTTGGGTCGTTCAATGACGACCTTGCCCTCCACTTCATCCCAGGGCGCCAGACGCACAGGCATCAGCGCCAGCAGATTGATCTCCGCGAGTGCTTTGGCTTTGCGGCGTCGCCTCATGACTGACTTCGACGTGATCACCGCCTCCCCTCTCGAGGAGGCGGTGATGCGATGGGTTTCAGTCTTCGATCACTCCACCTTCTGTCGATCGGTGCACCGTTGCCGCGCATGCGGTTGATCGGCACCCAGACCAGGAGGTAGATCAGGATCGGGTAGATGAGCAGGCTCAGCCAGTATCTCGGGGTCACACCGCCGGCGATCTTCTCGTGCATCGCCTTCAACGGCTCGAAGAAATCCGCCCCGAGAACCAGAAACGCCAGCGCCACCGCCATCAAGGCCTCGCCGGCGATGAATCCAGAGGACAGAAGAATTCCGGAGTTCTCGGCTCGGGTCCTTTCTTCATCTGTGGCCTTCGCCTTCTCCAATCTCGATTCGAGGAGCCACTTGATGAGGCCGCCGACGAAGATTGCCGCGGTGGAGAAGAACGGCAGGTACATGCCCACAGCGACAAGCATGGGAGACGGTGCGCCGATCAAGATCAGGCCCAACGCCAGGAACATGCCCACAATGACCAGAGGCCAGGCCATTTCGCCCCCGACGATGCCATTGGCCATCAAGGCCATGAGACCTGCCTGCGGCGCCGGCAACTCGACGGAACCAATCTCGTAGACCTTGTCGAGAGCCATCAACGGAAAGGCGAGGACCGCGGCTGCCGCGATCACGCCGATGATCTCGCCGATCTCCATCCGCCAGGGCGTGCCGCCCAAAATGTGCCCGACCTTCAGATCCTGCATCATGTCGCCGGCGACTCCCGCAACACAGCAGACGACCCCAGCCACTCCCAACACCGCCGCGACACCTTTGACACCCGTCAGGCCCATGGCGACCATGAGAACCGCCGAGATCAACAGGGCGCTCAAGGTCAGGCCCGAGATGGGGTTGTTGGAGCTGCCGATCAGCGCTACCAGGTACCCCGCCACAGCGGCAAAGAGAAATCCCAGAACAACCATGACCACGGTCAGGACGAGGGCGCCACCCAGATTCTGGGCAAAGTAGTAGTAGAGGAAGAAGGTGGCAACGGCCATGACCCCGATGGCAACAAAGACCTTCTTGAAGTCCAGATCAATCTCGGTCCGCTCGGCGGTCTCATCTTTCTTGGAGCCACCAATATCCATGATGGCCTTCTTGATCCCGGCGACCAGTGAGCCCCGGAGGTTGTACAAAGTGTAGAAGGCAGCCACGATCATGGTGCCCACCGCCAGTGGACGCACCTGGCGAGACCAGATCTCCGTGGCCAACGCCAACATCGAGGCGTCGTCGTTTCTACCTGCCGCCAGGTCGGGCGCCAGAAAGACTGCCAGGGGTACCAGCAGAAGCCAACCCATGACCGCGCCGGCAAAGAGAATCGGCCGAGACTCTCATCCCGACGATGTAGCCGACACCGATGAGCGCCGGCGAAGCGGACGGTGTCTCCAGCAACATACCGCCACCGTATTGCATCTTCTCGCCCAGGATCTCGATGTTGGACTTGCCGAATGTATAGAACCTCTGGGCGCTCGACTGCACGAACTGAATGCCATTGGAGTTCTTGAACAACTCCCAGAGCGCCGCCAGACCCATGGCACCGAACACCAGACCGGCACCGGTCTGTCCCCCTTGGCCCGCCTTGACGATCTCCGCGGCGGCAACGCTCTCCGGGAAGGGCAGATCGGCCTCGACCACCAGGGTGCGCCGCAGAACGATGACAAAGAGAACACCCAAGATGCCACCGATCATCATGATGGCGGTGGCTTCCCAATAGTGCAGAGACTCCCAGGCACCACTGATGACGAAGGCGGGAATGGTGAAAATGGCGCCGGCAACCAGGGCCTCACCCACTGAAGCGGTGGTACGAGCTACGTTCTCCTCGAGTACCGTGCCGCCCAAGCCACGCAAGGCGGCCATCGCCACCACTGCAGCCGGGAACGTCGCGGCCACCGTCAGACCCGCTTTCATACCCAGATAGGCATTTGCCGCGCCCAGGACTATGGCCATGACGACCCCCAGGAGCACGGCTTTGACCGTCAGCTCCGCCATCTCTTGCGAAGCGGGAACGAACGGTTGATCCGTTTTGTCTGCCATCGGAAATCTCCGTAAGTTATTGCAATCTCGGGGCATTGTAGGTCACGCCTCGAAAGCAGGTCAAACTTCCGAGGCGCAGACGAGCCAGCAGGCTCCGACCTCGATACAATCAACACCTAACCGTGAGGGAGGAGATTCATGACTTTCATTCGAGATTTGGAACCTGGCCCGCTCTGGGCACATTTCGACGACATACTCACCATTCCCAGAGGTTCGAAGAGCGAAGACAAGATCCGGCAGTTCATCATCGATCAGGCCGAAGCACAGGGTCTGGAGTATCAGGTGGACGCCACCGGTAACGTCGTCATCGGCAAACCCGCGAGCGCCGGCAAAGAGGACTGTCCCATCACCATCCTCCAGAGCCACATGGACATGGTCCAGGAAAAGAACTCCGATGTCGACCACGACTTCGACTCCGACCCGATCAAGCCGCAGCAGGACGGCGAATGGGTCAAGGCTACGGGTACGACTCTGGGCGCGGACAACGGCATCGGTATCGCGGCCATGCTGGCCGTCATGCACTCTACGGATCTCACCCACGGACCCCTGGAGTTGCTCTTCACCGTCGATGAGGAAACCGGTCTCACCGGGGCCAAGCATCTCGACGCCGAGATGCTCAAAGGACGTCGACTGATCAACCTGGATTCCGAGGAGGAAGAGACCCTGTGTGTCGGCTGTGCTGGTGGGGCCGACAGCGCCGTCACTTTGCCGGTGTCCGCAACCGACGCTCCCGCCGAGGGGATTCCATTGCGGATTCGTTTGGCCGGCCTGCAAGGGGGGCATTCGGGCATCGATGTCCACCTCCAGCGGGGCAATGCGACTCAGCTTCTGGCCCGAGCCCTCTACGCCGTATCGCTGTCGACACCCTTCGATCTGGCAACCCTCGAAGGAGGCAACGCGCACAACGCGATCCCTCGCGAGGCCAAAGCCGAGGTCTTGGTGTCGGCCGACGACAAGGACTCCTTTGTCGGCGCGCTGGAAGATGAGCTCGGAGCCATCAAGAGAGAGTTCCAGACCGTGGAGCCCGACACGGAGTGGGAGATCACCGAGATCGACAGGCCAGCCCAAGTCTGGACTCGAGCCACCGCCAAACGAGTTCTGCGTCTCATCGCGGCACTGCCCCACGGTGTGACGATGATGAGCAACGACATCCCGGGTCTGGTGGAGACCAGCACGAACCTGGCGACCGTGTCACCGAGTCACGGCAGCCTGAAGATCGGGCTGTCCAGCCGCAGCTCCGTCGCTTCGGCCTTGACGGCCTTGCGGCAGAAGATCCGGGCCACGGCCGCTTTGAGCGGCGCCAGTGTGGAAGAGGATCCCGGCTATCCGGGCTGGCAACCGGACATGGAGTCCGAGCTGCTGCGCGTCGTCCAGGAGGTTCACCGGCGCGAGTTGGGGAGCGATCCCACCATCGAGGCCGTGCACGCCGGTCTGGAGTGTGGACTCATCGGGGAGATGATTCCCGGCATGGACATGATCTCGATCGGGCCCAACATCGAGTTTCCCCATTCACCCAATGAGCGGATCAAGGTCAGCTCTGTGGTCAACTTCTACAAGCTCCTGATCACGACGCTCGAGGAGCTGGCCTCGGGCTGCTAGATGTCGCATCGCCTGGCACTTCTAGTCACCGGCGCTTCGGGTATGGCGCTGCCGCGCCACCTCCTCGCCCACATGGCGAGACACCCGGATGTGGACCGAGGTCCATCTTGTGGTTTCGAAAGGAGCCACGCAGGTCCTGAAACACGAGATGGACCTGACGGGTGGCGCCGCCGAAGCCCTGATCGCAGCCGCCGATCTGGAAGAGGAATCGATCAAGAAGATCCATTCCTATCGCGAGAACCAGTTGGACGCCTCCATCTCTTCAGGGTCCTATACCTTGACGGGGACCGCCATCGTTCCCTGCAGCTCCGGGACCCTGGGTGCCCTGGCCACCGGTGCCGCAGGAACTCTGGTCCACCGGAGCGGCGCCGTTGCCCTCAAGGAACGCTGGCCCCTGGTGATCGGGTTTCGCGAGACCCCCCTCACCGTGATTCACCTGGAGAATCTGCGACGGCTGGCCTACCTGGGTGCCACCATCTTGCCACCGGTGCCCGCCTTCTATGTCGGTGGCGAAGACTTCACCCGGTTCCTGGATCACTATGTCCTGCGCGTCCTGGACGCGCTGGGTATCCACGAGCCCGGTGCGCCCGGACTTCGCTGGCATGGCTAGAGGCGTTCGATCTCGACGCGGGCGTCGTTGAAACATGCCGCTCCCCCCACCACGTTGACGTGGTCGGGGCACAGCGCCACCGAAGTGGCTCCATTGAGTGAGGAGCGCCGCCAGGCGCCCTTGGGCATCGAGACGACGCCGGGTCGAACGCGGTTCGTCACCCACGCCGTACACTCCACGACACCCTGGGAGTTGAATACCTTGACCTCGTCGCCGCTGGTGATCGACCGCGGCTGCGCATCGTCAGGATGGATCTCCACCCGCAACTGATCGCAGTTGTACTCTCCCATGGTGCTCGAGATCATGCCGCCGCTGGCGGGTGAGATCAGCGCCAGGGGCTGGTCGCGGTCGGGATCGGTGAACGCATAGGGTTGCGGCCCCAGAACCTGCGGGGTCAGATGGACCCTGCCGTCGGGTGTCCGGGGATGTACCGATTCGAACTGCACCGGTCCTGGGCCTGGAAAGTCGTAGCCCTCGTTGCGCCCCTCGACGAGCACGTCCGGATCCGCCCGTCTACCGCTCAAGTCGACGGCGGCGACCGCCCGTCTGAAGAGCTCTTCCTCACTCCAATCGAGGCACGGATCCTCATGACCCAGAGCACCGATCAGATCGGCGAAGACCCGCTGATTGGTCCGCGCTTCCCCCATCGGCTCGATGACGGGCCGCACACCACCCATGACGTAGCTGCCGTACCCCGCCCGCAAGTCCCAACCCTCGAGAAACGTCACCGCGGGCAAAACGATGTCGGCATAGCGGGCCGTGTCAGTCAGGACCTGCTCGAAGACCACCGTGAACAGATCCGGTCGTTCAAGGCCCCTGACGACGGCGCTTTGGTTGGGTACTGTCGCCACCGGATTGGCGTTGTAGACAAAGAGGGCCTTGACCGGCGGTTCCTCCTCGTCGTTGAGCCAACGGCCCAATTGGGTCATGTTGAAGCTCCGGCGCGCCTCACTCGTGGAGGAGTCGAGGACCTGCTGGCGGTCGAACCGCTTGGCGCCACCGTTGCTCAAGGCGTACCCGCCGCCCCGCTTGCCGAATTTGCCCAACAGGGCCGGCATCGCCAGCACGGCGGCGACCGCCTGACCGCCGTTGCGATTACGCTCCAGACCCCAACCACAACGAATCAAGGCCGGGTCGGCCTGGGCGAAGGTGCGAGCCAGCCGCTCGATCGCCGCCGCGTCCACGCCGGTGGCCTCGGCAGCCCGGTCCAAGGACCACTTCTCGGCCTCGGCAAACAGCGCCTCCCGGCCAGAAGTGTGCTGGTCGAGGAACTCGGAATCCAAGAGCCCTTCCCATCGCCAAAGACCGATCATGGCCAAAGCCAGTGGCAGATCGGTACCCGGTCGCACCGGCAGATGGAGATCGACTTCGTTGGCGGAGAAGTTAGCGCGCGGATCGACGGTGGCGATGAAGGCGCCATTGCGTTTGGCCTGACGGAGATAGGGAACAAGATGTATGTTGGAGGCCTTGGGGTTGGCGCCCCAGATGATGATGCACCTGGCCTGGGGAAAGTCCTCGAAGGCGACACCGGGAATCCTGCCGTACATGCCCTGGGCGACTTCCGTGGTGGGTACTGCGCATATGGTCAGATCGAGTCTCGAGGCCCCGATTCGATCGAAGAACAGGGCATCCATCAGGCCATCCGTCAGCAAGCCATTGGAACCGCCATAGTGAAACGGCACGATAGCTTCACCACCCCACTGCTGGCAGATGTCCTGGAATCTCTCGGCGATCTCTCCGATGGCCTCGTCCCAGGAAATCCGGGCAAACCGACCCTCACCCTTCTCGCCCGTGCGCCTCATCGGATACAGCAAACGATCCGAATGTTCCAGCCGGCGTCTGAAATGGGCCACTTTGCTGCAAATAAAGCCGGCCGTATTCGGATGGTCGTGGCCTCCTCTGATCGTCTGCACGCGGCCATCCTGAACCTCGACCTCGAGGGCACAGGAATCGGGACAATCCATTGGACATGTGGTCGTCAGCGCCATGGGCACGGTCGAGTCTAATGGAAACCCTTGGCCTTTCCATCTCAGATGCGGTAGAAATCGGTCCGTGAAACCGTTGCGCAATCTGCGGACTGTGCTCGAAATGATCAAAATCGAGCACACTCTCTTCGCCCTGCCGTTCGCCTTCTCGGGGATGATGTTGGCCGCCGTGGGCTGGCCGCGATGGCACACCGTGGGCTGGATCGTCGTCGCCATGGTGGGAGCTCGCAGCGCCGCCATGAGCTTCAATCGGTGGGCGGATCGGCATATCGACGCCGAGAATCCCCGCACCGCCGATCGAGCACTTCCCGCTGGCCTGGTCTCCCCTGCCTTCGTCATCGCCTTTACGGCTGCGAGTTGCGCGCTTCTGGTCCTGGCTGCCTGGCAACTCAATCCACTGGCTCTGGCGCTCACGCCGCTGGCAGTCCTGATCCTTCTCGGCTATTCCTTCACCAAGCGGTTTACCTGGCTGTCGCACCTGTTCCTGGGCCTGGCCTTGGCTGGAGCGCCGCTGGGGGCCTGGATCGCGGTGCGGGGCGACGTCACCGCCACGCCTCTGATCCTCGCCGCGGCGGTGCTCTGCTGGGTCGCCGGTTTCGACGCGCTCTACGCCTTGCAAGACATGGACTTCGATCGCCAATCAGGTCTCTCTTCCATTCCCGCGCGGTTCGGAGAGACGGGAGCCCTCTGGCTTTCGGGGGTTCTTCATCTGGCGATGATCGCCCTTCTGATAGCGCTGCCCCGGGTCTATCCACCGGGCCTCGGGATCCTTTACTGGGTCGGCGTGATGGGCTGCGTCGTGCTGCTGAGCTACCAGCACTGGGTCGTTCGTCCCGGCGATCTGTCGCGGCTGAACGCCGCCTTCTTCCAAGCCAACGGCTTCCTGGCGGTCTGGCTCTTCGCCGCCACCGCGTTGGATCTGCTGCTGCGCTCCTAGCCCGCCTTGGCGACACAATCCCCTTGATATACTGCCGCACCATCGCCGCGGCCACCAGACCTCGTTCTTGCAGCGGTCGTGCCTCTGCGCCGGCAGGAGGCCCGAGACCCCGATTCACCTAACCCTCCACGGACATCATCCCCATGACCATCCCAGTCAAGCCAGAGTCTTTCCCAGAGGAGTTGCGGGCCCTCGCCGCCAAGGTCCAGACAGGCGAACGCCTCAGCGCGGACGATGCGCTTCTCTGCTTCACCACTCCGCATGTGCTCCACCTCGGCCGTCTTGCCAACGCGGTTCGCCGAGAGCTGCACGGCAACACCGCCTATTTCAACGTCAATCGGCACATCAATCCGACCAATGTCTGTGTCTATACCTACGACTGCAAGTTCTGTAGCTTCGCGGCCTTGAAGGGCGAGGACCATGCCTGGGAGATGAGCCACGAAGAGGTGTGGTCGCAGGCGGAAAAGCAGGGCGGCAGCGACGTTAGCGAGTTCCACATCGTCGGTGGGCTCCACCCCGATCTATCGCTGGACTGGTATCTGGAGATGATGAGGGGTCTCAAGGAGAGATTCCCGCATGTGCATCTCAAGGCCTTCACGGCCATCGAGATCGGCTGGTTCGCCAAGCAGGAGAAGCTCTCTATCGAGGACGTCTTGAATCGCCTGAGGGAAGCGGGTCTGGGCTCTCTGCCCGGTGGCGGAGCCGAGATCTTCCACGCGGAAGTGCGAGAGATCATCTGCGACGGCAAGCTGGACGCCGAGGAGTGGCTGGAGGTCCATCGCACCGCTCACCGGCTGGGCATCCCGAGCAATTGCACCATGCTCTACGGCCACGTCGAGAAGCCGGGGCACAAGGTCGATCACCTCATGCGGCTGCGGGATCTCCAGGACGGCACCGGTGGATTCAACGCCTTCATACCCCTGGCCTATCACCCCGAGAACAACTACATGGGGCTGCAGTATCACACCACTGGCACCGATGACCTCCGGCATATCGCCACCGCTCGACTGGTTCTGGACAACATCCCGCACATCAAGGCCTACTGGATCATGATCACACCCAAGCTGGCGCAAGTGGCCCTGAGTTTTGGTGCCGATGACATCGATGGCACGGTGGTCGAGGAGACCATCTACCACATGGCCGGATCCGAGACCCACGACTATCTGAGCCGTAGCGAGCTCGAGCGAATCGTCACCGAAGCCGGGTATATTCCCGTCGAACGCGATACGCTCTACAATCCAATCGATGAGTCTGTGACCCGAGCGAGTCGAGCGTGAGCCAAGAATCTCTTCCCATTCACTATCTTGCGGTCGATGGTCCCATCGGTGTCGGCAAGACCACGCTGGTCGAGAAGCTCGCCCGGCGCTTCGAGGGCGTCAAGATCCTCGAAGACGTCAACAATCCGTTCCTGCCGGACTTCTACCGGGATCGGCCCGGGGCCGCATTTCAGACCGAGCTGTATTTCCTGCTTTCGCGGTTCAAGCAACAGCAGGACATTGCCCAGAGGGATCTCTTCGATCGCCTGCTGGTCAGCGACTACACATTCCCAAAGAATCGCATTTTCGCTTACCTCAACCTATCGGACGACGAGCTGCTGCTGTTCGACAAGCTCTATACGCTCTTGGAGCCTCAGGTACCCGTTCCTGATCTGGTCCTCTATTTGGTGGCCGATCTGGATACCTGTATGAGCCGTATCAACAGGCGAGACCGGACGTTTGAAAAAGAGATGTCCGAGGAGTACATGTCCGAGTTGATCGATGCGTACCATCACTACTATCATTACTACAACCGATCGCCGTTGCTGGTAGTGGATACGCGCAATCTGGATTTTGTCGATCGGTCGGAGGACTTCGAAGAGCTGGTGCGCCAGGTCTCGAGGCCCGTCAAGGGAACGCAGTATTACGTGCCGCTTGGATCCTCCTGAGAGCCGCGAGGCTCGACGGGGACCGAGACGGAAGAAATAGGCCTCCCGGCCACTGGATTCGCCTGGCACCTCGAGGGTCGGATCCCCAACCAAGGGGACCGGCACCTGGAAACGAGGTTTTAGGGACAGAAATCGGGCCGGAGAGCGTCCGAAGCCCTTCCGTCGCAGCCAGCGGGAAGGGCTTTTTCAGTTGCAGCGGCACGGCTTTGGGGCGCCGAATCAAGGGGCGCCCGATGAAAGGAGTACCAAGGATGAAGGACAAGCCCAAGCCGGCCACTGTGCCCTGGATCGCTGACGCCGCCGTCCGGGACGAGCGCCTGGTCATGATGACCGCCTACGACTACAGCCAAGCGCGGTTGGTGGACGAGGCGGGTGTCGACATCACCCTGGTAGGAGACTCCCTGGCCATGGTGATGCTCGGCTACGAAGACACCCTCTCGGTGACCATGGAAGAAATGCTCCACCACGTGCGAGCGGTGCGCCGGGGAACCCGACACGCCCTACTGGTCGCTGACATGCCCTACGGCTCGTTTCACCTCGGTGGTGATCAGGCCGTGGAGAACGCCTTGCGATTCGTCAAAGAGGCCGGCGCCCAAGCCGTCAAGATTGAAGGCCCGAGGCCCGATATCGTTCGCGACCTGGTGGCCGCCGAGGTACCGGTCATGGCGCATCTCGGCTTGACACCGCAGTCGGTTCACCGTTTCGGCGGCTTTCGTGTTCAGGGACGCGGACGTGAGGCGCGAGAGGCCCTGCTCGAGGCGGCGGGCGAACTGGAGGCGGCCGGGGCCTTCTCCCTGGTCCTGGAATGCGTGCCCGCAGACCTGGCGGCCGAAGTCACCGCGGAGTTGACGATCCCGACGATTGGCATTGGAGCCGGTCCCCAATGCGACGGCCAGGTTCTGGTGTTTCACGACCTGCTGGGTCTGGAAGACCGCCTGGCTCCCAAGTTCGTCCGTAGGTACGCAGAGTTGGGACAGCAGGCCCGCGACGCGATTCGGCAGTTTGCCTTGGACGTACGCGAAGGTCGCTACCCGAGCTTGGACGAGTCCTACGACGACCCCTCCCAGGAACGGATTCGCAAGATCTATGGCTGAGGCGAGAGCAGCGCTCGAGATGGAGATCGTCGAAGGCTCCCACGAGCTGCTTCGACGTCGTGGCCGATTGGAAGCGCGAGGGTGCGAAAGTCGGCTTCGTCCCCACGATGGGGGCACTCCACGAAGGGCACCTCGCCCTCGTGCGTAGGGCCAGCGAGCTGACGGACAAGGTCATCGTCTCCGTCTTCGTGAACCCCACCCAGTTCGGTCCCAACGAAGACTTCGACAATTACCCCCGCGATCCCCAGCAGGACGCGGAGAAGCTCCAACCTGCTGGCTGTGACCTGGTGTTTCTTCCAGAGATCGCCACCATCTACCCCGAGGGGCACTGCACATTCGTGGATGTGGAAGGAGTGTCGGACGGATTCGAAGGCGACCAGCGGCCCGGTCACTTCCGCGGTGTCGCCACGGTGGTCTCGCAACTGTTCAACCTCGTCCAACCCGATGTAGCAGTGTTTGGAGAGAAGGACGCCCAGCAGCTGGCCGTGGTGCGGCGCCTCGTACGCGACCTGCACGTGCCGGTCAAGATCGAAGCTCTTGCCACGGTCCGAGAAGACGACGGTCTGGCACTGTCGTCGCGCAACGCCTATCTCAGCACCGAGGACCGCCAGGCTGCCACGGTTCTCTACCGAGCTTTGAATGCCGCGCAAGAGGTCATCGAGGCAGGAGAGCGATCAGCCGACACCGTAAGGGCGATTCTCGCCGAAGTACTCGCGAGTGAATCACGCTTGATCGTCGACTACGCCGATGTGGTCGATGCTGAAGACTTCAAACCCGTCGAATACCTCGACGGCCGAATCGTAATTCCAGTGGCAGGCCGCCTGGGAGCCACAAGACTCCTCGACAACCTGCAAATCGATATGGAGAACCTCTAGTCGTGGCCATCCCGACCACTCGCCCCGACGATCTCGGGCATGGAGTGACCGGCCTCTGTGCCGGCCTGACGACTCGGCCAACAGATCTCGGACCAGTAGTGGCCGGCCTCTGTGCCGGCCTGACGACTCGGCCAACAGATCTCGGACGCAGTAGAGGCGCCGAGGCTCATGTCGCCGGCCTGACGACTCGGCCGGCAGATCTCGGGCCAGAGGGCCGGCTCTGGCCGGCCTACAGTGGCCAACCGATCTCGGACCAGTAGCGGCCGGCCTCTGTGCCGGCGTTCCCCCGGCACCACTTGCACTGACTTTCAACGCAAGGAAACCAACCATGCGACTGACGCTTCTCAAATCCAAAATCCACCGCGCCACGGTCACCGATGCCGACCTCGACTACGAAGGCTCGATCAGCATCGACCCCAAGCTGGCGATGGCGGCCAATCTGACGCCTTTCGAGCGCGTGGAGATCTACAACGTAACCAACGGTGAGCGTTTCGCCACCTACTACATCGAAGGCGAGATCGGCTCGAGCGAGATCACCATCAACGGCGCCGCCGCTCACAAGGCCAGCAAAGGAGATCTGGTCATCATCTGCTGCTACGCAGATTTCGACGAGGAAGAGGCCGTGGGCCACAAGCCGCGCTTGATCTACGTCGACGAGCACAACATGATCCTGCAGAGGAAGAGCACGATCGCTTGAGATATCTGGTCTGCGGTAGCTCGACCGAATGAAGCGGCCGGTCTCCGTGCCGGCCGAGCGCCTGAGTCACATCGCACCGGCCGACAATTGCATGTTCGAAACCGATTCTCTACAATCTGCAGTCCGCAGTAGTTCTTTACGCACCCGTAGCTCAACTGGATAGAGCACCTGACTACGGATCAGGAGGCTGGGGATTCGAATTCTCCCGGGTGCGCCATTCATCCCTCTCATCTGCAACTTTCCAAGATTCGCTGCGTCGACCCACCTGCAGACGAGATCGCAACGTTGGTCTAACATTGCGCGCGAGGTCGTGGCTCTCTCACCTCCCAAACCAGCCTCTGGCCTCGTCAACCTTTCTCACACTGAGGAGATCGCCATGCTGACCCGATTTCTTGCCCCCATGACCGAACCCGTCTACGCCGCCCTGCGGATCGTCTCTGGACTGATGTTCGCCTTCCACGGCGTGCAGAAGATCTTCGGCGTGCTGACCGAGAACCCACCACCGGTGGGATCCCAGATTTGGATCGGTGGGATGATCGAGCTGGTCGCGGGTGTCTTGATCGCGATCGGTCTGTTCACGGCCTGGTCCGCCTTCCTGGCCAGCGGCACGATGGCGGTCGCTTACACTCAGTTCCACTGGAAGTTCGCCTTCGGAGCCGAGTTCTTTCCCACGATCAACAGAGGTGAGCTGGCGGTGGTCTACGCCTTCCTGTTTCTTTTCATCGCCTGCCGCGGAGCAGGCATGGCGAGCCTGGACGGCAAGCGCAAACCCAGCTGATCGGCCGTCTCCCGAGGAGAATCGATGCCAGACAGCTTGACGATGAGTGCGAGCAAGTGGCCACGATGGCTGAGCTTTGTCGCCGGCCTGGGGATGACCATCGCGTCGGCCCTGACGATCGACCATTACTATGCCGCCAACTATCCGACCTCGATCTTCAAGGGCTCGTTTTGCGACATCAACACGTTTTTCAACTGCGACAGCTCGGCCCACAGCTGGATCGCCGATATGGGTGGCGTGCCTTTGGGCTTCTTCGGTCTGCTCCTCGGCATCCTGGTCATGCTGGGTGCCGTGTTTCCATCCGCCCCGTTCGAGAGGACCAACAAGACTCTCGCGTTGATCAATGCGATCGGCGTCATCGCGTTGCTGCTCTATTCCGTCATTGGCCTCGGTAGCCTATGTCTGTTGTGCAGCGGGTTCTACATCTTTTCCCTCGCCAGCTGCTTTCTTTTCTGGAAGTACGGCATCGACAGGGATCAGGGCGCGATGAACGCTTGGTTTCGCCCTTCGCTCAAGCACTTGGCAACTTACGCGCTTGTGGCTCTTGCCGGTGCCTACGGCTTCACCCTATACACCAACGCCCGGAGAGATGCGCAGTCGGGTGGAGTGGCCGCGCGGGCGGTCAAGGAATTCTACAACCTCGAAGTCGTAGAGTGGCCCAGCTTCATTTCACCATTCTGGACAGCGCGAGCGACGCAACGCTTCGAGGAGGCCCCAATCCGGATCGTCGAGTACGGGGACCTGCTGTGCTCCGACTGTCTGTATCTACACGAACAACTGCAGCAGCTGAAGACGGAGTTCGCGGGTCAGATGAACATCGCGTTCCAGTTCTTTCCTCTCGAGGCCAAGTGCAACGACGTGGTGGAGAAAGATCTTCACCCCGGCGCTTGCGACATGTCCTACGCAGCGGCGTTCGACCCGGACAAGTTTCTGGCGATCCACGACGAGATCTTCGGTAACTTTCAGCAGGCCCGGAGACAGGAGGAGTGGCGGGCAGCGTTGCCTGGGCGATTCGGTGTAGAGGCCGCCTTGACCGATTCAGCGACCAGGGAGTTGGTGGATCGTCTAATTCAGACCGGCAGGGAGTTCGAGAAAACAGACGAGCGATTCGCCCACGGCATCCGGTCGACCCCGACGATGATCGTCAACAACAGGATGATCATCGGTACCCTGCCCTACGAGCAACTACGAGCCATCTTCCAAGCTCTGGCCGACGAGCACGATGCCGACGACCGTCGCTTTCTCGAGAATTGGGTGGAGTGAGGCGCCCTACATTCACCCACTCGAGTCTTCTTGTGTATTGCAAAACCTGACTTCCCTCTTCGCGACTTATTGGGTTCTGACGCTCTTGCTGTCAGGGCTGGGCGCAGGCTGTGCGACACCAGACTCGATCGAGTCGGCCGGGGCCCATGAGCCGGCATCACAATCCTGGGTCACTGTCTACGATCCGAGTCGATCCTGGAACGGCTACACCCTGGCCTTCTATGCGCACCGGGTTCCGATCCTCTTGGACATGAACGGTCGCATCGTGCATCGTTGGCCGGAAGCCAGGGTCAAATCCCGGCTGCGACTCCTGGAAGACGGCTCGCTGCTGGCCATCGCACTGGGACGCGGCGTCGTGGAGTACGACTGGGCTGGCAATCGGGTCTGGGAGTATGAAGCCGAGCATGGCTTTCGCCCATCACGACGTGATCCGGCTGGAGAAGCGGCAACACGATGACCCTGATCAGGCCCGACGAGGGTCGCTTTGATGACATCGTGGAGGTCGACCGCGCAGGCAACGTCGTCTGGCAGTGGCATTCCGGCGACTACCTGGAATCGTTCATCCCTCCCGAGATCGCGAACAAGACCGATGTCACGCACCTGAACTCCGTTCAGGAGCTGCCGGACAATCCATGGTTCGACCACGGCGACGAGCGCTTCCGACCAGGCAACCTTCTGGTGAGCTCCCGCGAGATGAACCTGGTGTTCGTCATCGACAAACAGACTCGAAATCTGACCTGGACCTTCGGTGCGGATCTGGACAAACAGCACGAGCCCCTGATGATCGGCCCCGAATCACCGGCTGCCGGCAACATCTTGGTTTTCAACAATCGGTACCGCAGCTTCTATGGAGATCGCCAAAGCTCCCTCCTGGAGATCGACCCGAGCTCCGACACCCTGGTGTGGCAATACCGATCCACCGGCTTCTACTCTCCTACCAGTGGCGTCGAGCAGTCTCTCCCCAATGGCAACGTGCTGATCACCTCCAGCCGGGGTGGTCGAATCTTCGAGATCACCAGGGCTGGGCGCATCGTGTGGGAGTGGGTGCCGCCGTTTGACACCACCCGCTCGCAACGCTACAGCCACGACCACACCCCACAACTGGCAGCGATGGCACTACCGGACCTGGTGGCGGTGACCCCGGCTCCCGACCACCGGCACATCGATACCGACGTCTACCGTTTTGCGCGCCGGGGGTTGCGTCGAGATATCGTGATCGACGGGCAGAAAGTGAGTGTTCTCAAGTTCAACAACGACTGTCGGGATCTGGTCCTGCCGTTTGGGGCCCAGGTCCACGTTTCCTACGGGCTGGACTCGAAGAGGCTCGCCGACCAGGGTCGAACCGATTACGCGGCTCGCTTCCGGATGGCAGTCCGACGAATAGGAACCGAAGAGGTCGACCGAGCTGTTCGAGGACACCCTGGACCAGACCACTGAGACCTGGCGAGCCAAGACTCTGAACCTACAGCAGTTCGCGTTGAGAAAGGTGGCCCTTTGCATCGCGACCGAGGAGGTGGGGGCTCCCATCGACACACCCACCGAAGGAATCGCGCTCTGGCAACAACCGCTTGTCGAGGTGTACAACCCGGACGCCACCGTGATCACCGAAGACGATCTGTCACCGGGCGAGCTGACGCCTGAGGAACTGGACGCCCGCAAGAAGCATCTGGAAGCCCTCGGCTATATCAACTGACCCGCGCCCGTGGTCGCAGCTCTCGCCGGAATTCTCGGACCAAGCGAGTCCCTGCTCGGTTTCGATAACAACAGACCCATCCAGCCCAACAACTCCGCTTCGTCCTCGATTAGCCCGGAGACAAGTAGACGGCTACAATACCCCGTCGGGTATACACCCAGGAGGGATTCCATGAGACTGCTTTCGATACTTCTACTGACTTCCATCGTCACCCTACCGGTGGTGGGTTGCGCCGAGCCTGGGGCTCAGGCCCCGCCCGCGGCCGAGCCGGTTGCCCAAGTCCAACCGGCTGTCGAACAACCACCCCCTGTCGCCGCGGACCCGGCTGGGCTGCTTCCCAAGGGCAAGGCCCCTCTCGAAGGCATCCTCACCGGTGGCCAGCCGTCGCCCGCACAGTTCGAGACCTTGGCCGGACTGGGATACAAGACCGTCATCAATATGCGGGCGCCAGGTGAGAAGGGGTCCACTGACCCGGCGTTCGTCGAGTCGTTGGGCATGACCTATGTGTCGATTCCTATCGCCGGCGCCGCTGACATCAGCGAGGAAAACGCCCGCAAGCTGGCCGAGGCCCTCGATGTCGGCGCCGATCCCGTGGTCGTTCACTGCGCCAGTGGCAACCGCGTCGGCGCCCTTTTCGCCTTGAAGGCCTACTATGTCGACGGCAAGACTCCCGAGGAAGCTCTGGCGCTGGGCAAGGCTGCAGGTGTCACGCGGTTGGAGCCGGTCGTCCGGCAGACGCTAGGTCTCGAATAGATCGTCGTGCATCCGACCCAGGGCCGAATGGGCCTGGTCGACAGTCAGATGTGAGTAGCGTCGAACCCCCTGCAGGGTCCGGTTGCCCAGAATCTCCGCGATCTCCGCCAGCGAGGCACCGCTCTGAGCCAGATAGGAGGCTGCAGAATGCCTGAGGTCGTGGAATCGAAAGTCTTCGATCGCCGCTGAGGTGAGGGCGGCTCTCCACGCGGCACGGGGGAATCGCACTCGACCATCGGGCTCCGCGAAGACGTCACTGCGATCGATCCGCCGCACCCTCGACAACTGACCCAGGAGCTCGAAGGCCGGTCCCGGCAGCGGCAGAGTGCGAGTTCTGAGCCGACCCGTGCCCTCGATGACGACCTGGCGGCTGGCGATATCCAGATCGGACCATCGCAGACGCAGAAGCTCTCCTCTTCTCGCACCCGTGGACAGAGCCAGGACCACCAGGGTCTGCAGCCTCAGACCCCCGGATTCGCGGCAAGCCCGGACGAGGGACTGCCTCTCGTCG
This sequence comes from uncultured Acidobacteriota bacterium, assembly GCA_963719055.1. GTDB lineage: Bacteria > Acidobacteriota > Thermoanaerobaculia > Multivoradales > JAHEKO01 > CAXMQZ01. Next base: position 248,473 of record CAVRAU010000023.1, read on the forward strand.
TCGCTCAAGAAACGAAGTCGGGTGGAACCCTCGGCCAGAGGCTCGATTCCCTTCATGGGGTGAACGGCAAGATAGTCGCTCTTGAGTGCCCAGGAGAAGAGCCCTGACAAGGCTGCCATGTACCGATTGACGGTCGCCGGGCTCCGGCCGCGACCGGACAGAGTTCTTTCTGACGTCAGTGTTCTGCGCAATCCGAGAATCCGACGCCTCGAAATCGACGCCGCGGCTTCCGCACCCAGGTGTCGCCGCCACCACTCGAGCTGTCGTCGAGTATCCCGATTCGGTTGGCGCGAGACCAGATACCGGTCGAGGATCCAACCCAGAGTGAATCCTCCACTCTGGCCGCCTTCGCTCCACAGACCCTTCTCGATGGCGCGCTCGACCTCGCCAGCCCACTCGTCCGCCTCGGATCGACTCGCGAACGAGGCTGTCTCCGTGATTCCACGACGTCGGATCCGCACTCGCCAGCGGGCCTGGCCGTCTCTTGTCTTTCGTCGGTCGATGGTTGCCACAGTTCGCGCCATGGGCGGCCAGATCGCGGACCATCAGTGGACCACAGACCGATCCCGCCACTCTTGGGTGTCGCAGACCGGCCCAGCGTATCGCCGGCTAAGTGCCCACGCAACAGACACTTACGGTTAGAGCCAAGTGTAGATATATCTAGTGTCGAGTGGACGACAACGGAGCGCGAATCGGTGGGCCGTTGGTCCTATCTACGCCTTTCGCCGCGCAATGAAAAGACATGATCGACGATCTGCTTGACCTCTTCACGGCTGAATTTGTCGAAGGTCGGGTGCTCGAAGACCAGTGCCTGGAGAATGACGGTCTCCATACCCGAGGCGTCACCCGGATACTTCCACCGATCGTCCAGGAGGTTGGCGTCGGGATCACCCATGGTTCGAATCGTGTGTCCGCCCCCATCAATGCCATGGCAATCGGCACAGTGTTTGCGATAGAGCTTTTCCCCAGGGGTGCGCTTCGGGAAGAGCTCGCTGCAGCCTCCCAAAGACAACACCAGTATCGCAAGTGCCAGCCCACGGCACCATTGGCCCAGATCGTTTCCTGTCCGCATCGAGCGTAGTCTGCCTGAGGAGCAGCACAAGTCAAGTGATTTATTTCACTGACCCTTGAGCCATTTTGGCCCACACTGATCCCAGGAACTGTCACGGAGTCCGCCGATGCTGCTGGGAAAGCACCCATCTGAACAACCGCCCACGCTGCCCCCCGACGAACGCAAGCCGCTGCATGCCCCGATTACCGTCCTCAACACAGATGGCAATGGCGGTACCAAGACCTTCTTTGGGTATGCCAAGAACATCAGCAGCAGCGGCATGATGATCGGGGCGACTTGCCCCAAAGAGCCTGGCAGCCGTTTCCTTCTGGAGATTCCGCTACCGGAGCCCGTCAACGTGGTGGCAACCTGCCTATGCGAGGTCGTGTGGAAACGGGACTGGGCCAAGCAGAAATGCCACGAGCCCGGCATGGGCCTGCGCTTTGTCGATCTCCCCGAAGAGATCGCCTCCGCCATCGACTCCTGGGTAGCGCGAGACCTCTTGCAGGAACAGCTGTCCGCCTGACAGCAACCCCGACGAGCAGGAGTATCCGCCCCGCGGGGCGCCCTTCGTGCTTCTTCGCGGTGGCCGTACCAACTCCTGGGTTGAAGCGGCCGGCAGACCTCGGGCACAGAGGCCCGAGGCTATAAATTGCCTTTAGAACCCGCCAACCGGCAACCAGGTTCGGTTCGACAGCTCCTTCCCCACCGTCTTGGCATTGTGGCTGGTGGAGCTGGCGCCGGATTTCTCCTGCTCTTCGTCCCAGGCCTCGCGACTCATGACAGCGATGGGCTCGAGGCTCTTGCCCTCGAGCTGGCTGTTGAGCTGACTCAGGGTCTTGCCCGTGGTCAACGCTGCAAACGACTTCTGCGCCGCTTCCAGCCGGCCCTTGAGGACCACGGTCCGGTCCAGCTGCGACTGGGTCGGTCGCCCGTCGTAGCTCACCACACCACCGAAGAGGTTGCCCATCTTCTCGCGCAGCTTTTCGTCACCCGAGATCCAACCAGTGTCGGCGGTCGACACCAGCGAGCCGCGCAACTCCTCGACATCGTCGGCGAAGGCTTCCAGCTTGCTGGCCATAGCGCCCTTGCCACCCAGCTCCTCGGCATGTGCCTTGGCCTGGTCACGCAGATCGATCAGCGAGTCCACCACATAGGTGAGGTCACCGAGCATGTAGTAGAGCTCGAGGGCCGTCTCCTGCTGCAGCTTGCGATCCTCCGCCGAGTGCGGCGAGCGCGGATCGGGCACCAGGTTCACGGTGCCTTCGTAGGTCTCCTTGCCCTTGATCACCTTGTAGGTGTAGGTGCCCTCGGGGACCCGGGGGCCCTGGAACGCAAACACCAGATTGGTGGCGGGAGGCAGTTTCGGTGCCGGCAGACGCATCGGCCAATCGGCCCGGTTCAAGCCCCGCACCTTGGGTGCCGGGATGGTCGTGATCAGCTCACCTTCCTGGTCGTAGATCTCGACCTTGAGGTCGCCGAAGATGTGGCGTTTCTTCTGGTAGAAGAAGATATTCGCGGCCTCCGGTGGATTGCTGCCACTGAACTCGCCGTCACCACCGAACCACCCCATACCCCCACCGATTACCATGATGGCGTCACGGGATGGCAAGAGGGCGAAACTCGAATCCAATACCTCGCTGGTCAGACTGCGCAGCGGTGTCAGGTCATCGAGAATGTAGATCCCGCGCCCGTGGGTGCCAATGATCAGATCGTGCTCCCGAGGGTGGATGTCTATGTCCCGCACCGGCACCATGGGAACGCCGCCCTTGAATCGGGCCCACTGCTGACCGCCGTCGAGTGTGATGTAGACCCCGGTCTCGGTACCCGCGAACAGCAGCTCGGGATTGACCAGGTCCTGGACGATGACGTGCGCGAAACTGTCGAGCCCCTCGCCCACGATCGATTCCCAGGTCGCACCGAAGTCTCGAGTCCGGTAGACGTAGGTATTCATGTCGCCGGAGCGGTGACCATCCACCGTCACGTGAGCCGTCCCCTGCTCGTGCGGACTCGCCTCGACGTGTGAAACCCAGAGGCCAGCCGGTAGATCGGGGATGTTGGCGGTGACGTTGGTCCAGGTCTCTCCACCATCGCGGGTCACCTGCACCAGACCGTCGTCCGTTCCCACCCAGATCAGGTCACCGTTCAACGGCGATTCGGAGATCGTGTAGATGGTGGTGTTGTTCTCGGCGGTCGAGTTGTCGATGGTCAGACCACCGGAATCCATCTGCCGCTGGCGTTGCGGATCGTTGGTCGTCAGATCTGGAGAGATCTTCTCCCAGGACTCGCCCCGATCCTTGGATCGAAAGAGGTACTGGCCACCGTAGTAGATCGTGCCTGGAGTATTCGGCGACAAGTGCAGGGCCGTGTTCCAGTTGAACCGGTAGGCCTCTTCTCCTTCACCAGGCAATGGGGCGATCTCCTTGGTCTCCTCGGTCGACAGGTGATACCGCAGCAGGTTGCCGCCCTGGTACTCGGCGTAGATGATGTTGGTGTCGTCGGGGTCGCGATAGGTGTGGAAACCGTCGCCACCGCCGACCATCAGCCAGTCCTTGTTCTGCACGCCACCGGGTGCCCGCGACGGTCCCTGCCAGGAACCGTTGTCCTGCAAACCGCCGTAGACGTTGTAGGGCCAATCCATGTCCGCGCTGACTTCATAGAACTGCGACAAGCGGCAGAGCCTTGATCATGCGGAAATGAGCCGCGCGGTCATAGGACATGTAGACTCCGCCGTCGGTGCCGAGAAGCAGCTCATACGGATTGTCCGGGTTGATCCACAGGGCATGATGATCGCTGTGGACGCCGCCGCCAAAACCGCCACTCATCACCGACGTGAAGGCCTTTCCTCCATCGGTCGAGACACCCAGGAAGAAGCCGGGCTTGTAGACACGGTCGGGGTCTACAGGATCGACGACGATGTAGGCGAAGTAGAAGGGCCGACTGCGGACAGCCAACGAGTTGTTGACCTTCTCCCAGTTCATCCCGAGGTCATCGGAGCGATACAGAGAGGTGTCATCCTCGATCTCGACCACGGCGTAGACACGGCGCGGGCGGCTCGGCGCCACGGCGACCGCGATGCGCCCCTTCTCCGTGCTCGGGCAGACCCTTGGTGAGCTCGCTCCAGGTCTCACCTCCGTCGGTGCTCTTGTAGAGACCGCTGCCCGGACCGCCCGACTCGAAGAAATCCGGATATCGGCGGAACTGCCACATGCCGGCGTAGAGCGTGTTCGGGCTCTGCGGGTCGATGCTGAGATCAGAGCAGCCGGTGTCCTCATCGACATAGAGGACCTTCTCCCAGTTCTCGCCGCCATCGGTGGTCTTGAACACGCCTCGTTCTTCGTTGGCGCTCCACAGCTGACCGGTGGCGCAGATGAAGACCGTGTCGCTGTTCTCGTTGTCGATGACGATTCGAGAGATGCGCTCGGTCTCTTTCAGGCCGACATAGGTCCAGCTGTCGCCACCATCGGAGCTCTTGTAGACACCGGCACCCACCGAGACGCTGTTGCGAACCCAGGTCTCCCCGGTGCCGACCCAGACGACTTCCTTGTCGTTGGGGTCGATGCGAATGGCACCAATCGATTGCGGGTGGTCGTCGAAGATCGGGCTCCAGGTGATGCCACCGTCTTTCGATTTCCACACACCACCGGTGGCTGCACCCACGTAGACGGTCAGCGGGTCGCTGGCGACGGCGTCGATGGCCGCGATGCGGCCGCTCATCAAGGCGGGCCCGATGGACCGGGCGTACAACCCGCCAAAAGTATTCGAGTCAATCTTTACCTGGGCCGTGGCGACGCCGGCCAGGCCGAGAACGAGAATCAACGCAACACAAATCCGATGCGGTCTTCCGAGCATGGATCCCCTCCTGAAAGCTGAAGGGTGTCCGCCGCACCAAGCGACGGACACTCTTTGAATAGGTTAGCGGATCAGCCGTCCGTACCGGTCGCGGCCTCGGCGGCCACTTCCGGCATGGCAAACATATCGTCGCTGACATCCACACCGAGCTCGATGGTCTCGATGGTGATGACCTGCCCCGAAGGAGCTCCCTTGGGCCGGCTTTCAATGGAGTGGGGGAACATCAACCCGTCCACTTCCTTGTAGTCGCTCAGGATGGTCTCGAATTCCACCTCGTTGCCCTGCATGGTGGTCTTGCCTTCCTGCTTGATGGTGATGAAGTACTCGGAGTCCAGGAAGTGGTAGCGCACATCACCGTTGGCCAGAGCGACCTTGAGCTTGTAGGCCTCCGTGCCATCGGTCTCTTCCAGACCCATGAGCTCGATCTGGTGTCCCTTGTCCTGCCAGTTCATCAGCGGACCGTCGAAGTCGGCCTGCTCCTTGATGTTCTTGGCCTGATCTTCCGCCATGACCTCCGGGTCGGTCTTGCCCATGAAAGGCATGATCGACCAGGCAGTCTCGCCGTCGTAGGCCTGTACCGCGGTCATTCCCTGCATGGTGAACTCGAGGCGCATATTCATGGGACGATCGAAGACCATCGTAAACGGCACTTCCATGCCGGGTCCCATCGCCATGTTGCCGTTGAACTTGGCGGATTCGATCGCCTGCAAATTCTCGGCGCCGCCGAGAGCCTCGAAATGTGCCGCCAGGAGCTCGTCCAGGGTCATCTCCTCGGCACCGACCGCTCCAGCCATAAGCGCCAAGGCCAGACACAATACCGTCAATTTCTTCATTTAGAACCTCCGTGATTCCACTGGGGTGACTATTCAATTCGAAAGGATAGAATCGGCCCGCATTCCCCCACTGCAGGGCAACGACTCAACCTTGCATTCTATAACGATTCCAGGAGAATCATGGCCATGAGCCCAGCACCCAACTTCGACGACAAGCTCTTCCGGTTTCTGCGCCAGCTGAAGAAGAACAACCGCCGCGATTGGTTCCAGGATCACAAGGAGCAGTACGAGGACTCCGTCAAGCACCCTTCCCTGCAGTTCATCAGTGACTTCGGGCCCCGGCTGCGAAAAATCAGTCCGGAATTCGTTGCGGATCCTCGCCCAGTCGGCGGTTCGCTGTTTCGTATCTACCGAGATGTCCGGTTCTCGAAAGACAAGAGTCCCTATAAGACCTCGGTCGGGATCCAGTTTCGACACAAGCAGGCCAAGGACGTCCATTCTCCCGGTTTCTACCTTCATCTCGAGCCCGGCGACAGTTTCGTAGGACTCGGAACCTGGCATCCTGACGGCCCGACCCTGAACAGGATCAGAGCGGCCATCGCGGACGATCCCAAGGGGTGGAAGCGCGCGCTGGGTGGCAAGAAGTTCGCGGAGACGTTTCGGCTGGAGGGCGACTCCCTGAAGCGGCCCCCGAAGGGATACGATCCGGATCATCCCCTGATCGACGATCTCAAACGCAAGGACTTCATCGCGGTCATGAAGCTGACAAATACCGCCGTCACCGCTCCCGGCTTCATCGACGAATACACTCGACTCTGCAAGACCGGGGTGCCGCTGATGCGATTCCTGTGCGACGCCACCGACGTACCGTTCTGACCCTTCAACGCCGGACACTGTCCAAACGCGAGGTGCCTTATGCCTAGAACCGGTTCCATCGAATTCGTGACTCGTCTCCTTGTGATCACTATGCTGGTCGGCTTGATGCTGGAGTCGCCCATCGGTAGCAGCGAGAATCCAGCGGCCCCGGGATTCAACACCGCGGCCTCCGATGCGCAGGCCATCGAAATCGCCGATCAGGTCATGGCCAATCTAGGCGGTCGGCAAGCCTGGGACGAAACCCGCTTCATCACCTGGAGCTTTTTTGGACGCCGTCGCCATGTCTGGGACAAATTCACGGGTGATCTCCGCGTGGAGGGAGTCGACCGGGAGACCGAAAAGCCCTACCTCATTCTGATGAACCTCTACAGCAAGAAGGGCCGAGCCTGGTCCAACGATGAGGAGATCACCGACCCGCCAGCGCTGGAGAAGATGCTCGATCGCGGGGAAGCCGTCTGGATCAATGACGGCTACTGGATGTTCATGCCGTTCAAGCTCAAGGACTCCGGCGTGACACTGAAATACGTGGGCGAAAAAGAGATGCTCGATGGCCGCATGGCGGACACCTTACAGCTCACCTTCGAGAATGTGGGCCGGACTCCCGAGAACAAGTACCTCGTCTATGTAGCCAAGGACACCGGGCTGGTCGAACAATGGGACTTCTTCTCGAAAGCCGACGATCCGGAGCCCCGTTTCCAGAGCCCCTGGCACAACTGGCAGCCCCACGGGGCGATTCTTCTCTCCGACAACCGTGGTGATGGCGGACACACAGACATCGCCGTCTTCACCGAACTGCCTTCCGCGATCTTCTCCGACCCTGCCGAAGTGGACTGGAGCCGCTGGCTCGCCGGACAAGAGCCCCCGGAATGAGTCGCTGGCTTCATCGCCTCGGCTCCCTGAAGCTCACCGTCTTTCTGCTGGTCTTCATTGTTCTTGTCCTGGCGGCAGGCACCCTCGTCGAATCACGCCTGGGGACCCAGAAGGCTCAAGCCATCTACTACGCGCCCTTCTTTCTGGCGCTGCAACTGCTCTTCGCCATCAATGTCCTCTGCTCCATGGTCGTGCGCTGGCCCTGGGGTCGCAACAGAATCGGATTCGTTCTGACCCACGGTTCGCTGGTGTTGATACTCCTGGGTGCACTCGGTACCGCGGCCTTCAAGAAGGAGGGGCAACTAGCGCTCTGGGAAGGCGATCAGAGCAGCGAGTTTGTCAACGCTTACATTCCTGGAGAGGTACAGAAGTTCCAGCTGCCGTTTGCGGTCAAGCTCGATGCTTTCGAGATCGACTACTACGCTGGGACCCGCCGGCCGGCTCAGTTCCGGAGTCGAGTCCAGGTCATCGATAGCGAGCGGCAGACCACCTTTCCCGCCGTCATCGAAATGAACCATGAGCTTTCGTATCGCGGTTTCAGTTTCTACCAGAGCAGCTATCGCCAGGAAGAGGGACGCGAGATGACGGTCCTGTCGGTCTCGCGAGATCGCTCCCAGTTCGTGGTCTTCGCCGGCTACGTGCTCCTCATCCTCGGCATGACCACCGTCTTCTTCACCCGTCTCGCCATGCTTCGCCAGCAGCGAGACTCGGGTCTGGAATCGTCTCCTCCCGACACACCCAGAACCGCCAGTCCCTTCAAGGTGGTCGGGGCATTCCTCTTGGCCGCCATCCTGGCCACGGCGGTGCTTTCGGCTCAGGACTTTTCCGCCGGTCTTCCGGACCCGCAGATCGCTCGAGACTTGCGCGACTTGCCTGTCCAGCACGACGGTCGGACCATGCCCCTCGACACTTTGGCCCGTGAAGCCACCTGGAGAGTCACCGGCCAGAAACGCTGGCAGGGTATCGATCCGGTGGCCCTGGTTCTGGGCTGGAGCTTCAGCCCCGAATTCTGGTCGCAGCAGCCGATCGTCAAGCTGGACAGTCCCGAGCTCGCCACCGCGGCGAACCTGCCGGCACAGACTCGGTTCCTCTCGTTCGCCGATGTCGCCAACAACCAGATCGCCCTCGGCCTGATGAAGGAAGCCCGTCAGAAGTCCCAGAGAGAAGAGCCCCTGGGACCCGAGTTGAGAGCCGCGGAGGAGCTCGAAGGTCGCCTGTTGCGGCTGCAGAGGTTCTTCAATGGCTCGGGCTTGAACGTGATGCCGGCAGCGGACCCCGAGGGCACCTGGACCCGGCCGGCCGATCTCGCGTCGGCCGAAGAGCTACTGGAGCTCGAGGGACGCCTCGCCAGCCAGGCTCCCGGCACACTACCCCTCGCCCCAGGCCATCTCCAGGGAGGTGCTCTACAACAGGATCCGCACGACTCGCATCGCTTGGCTCCTGCTGCTGCCGGCAAGCCTGCTGGCCCTGATCGGATATCTGAGGCCCCATCGCCTGGTGGATGCGCTCACCGCCGCCACGCTGATTGGCGCGTTTGGCGTCATGACCTGGGGTCTGGCCATCCGCTGGCAGATCGCTGGTCGAATTCCGGCTTCCAACATGTACGAATCGATGCTCTTCCTCGGCTGGGGAGTCGGCCTGTTTGCGGCCGTTGCCGCCCTGATCAATCGCAATCGGCTGTTGGTGCTGAATGCCGCTTTCATGTCGGCCCTGTGCATGGTCCTCCTGGATCTCTTGCCCATGGACGGTTTCATTCATCCCATGCCACCGGTCTTGACCGGCACACCCTGGCTGGCCATTCATGTCCCCATCACCATGGTGAGCTACTCGGTCTTCGCCATCGGCGTCCTCATCGCCCACGCCCAGATCCTTGTCGGCATGATCAGACCCGCCAACCAGGCTCTGGTGCGCAAGCTCCAGGATCTCCTGTATCTCTATCTCCATATCGGGTCCATCCTGCTGGCGGCGGGAATCTTCACCGGTTCGATCTGGGCGGCATCCTCGTGGGGGCGCTACTGGGGATGGGATCCCAAGGAGGTCTGGTCGCTGATCGCACTGCTGGCCTATATGGCCATTTTGCATGGACGTTTCGACAAGATGCTCGGCCCATTCGGCACCGCCGCTTGGAGCATCCTGGCGTTTCTGACCGTGCTGATGACCTATCTGGGTGTGAATTTCATTCTCAGTGCCGGCCTGCATTCCTATGGCTTTGGTGAATCCAGTGTCACCCTATGGTTGATCTTGTTTGCCGTGGCCGAGCTCTTGTTCCTGGCCGCCTCTCTCGGGATCCATCTGCGGCGTCCAGCTGCCAGGGCATCCCTGCCCATCGCCGGTTGAGATCGTAGAAATCCTCCTCTCGCAGCGCCAGGTCATGCCCTCCCGTAGAAGCGTCTTTCGTCGCTCCATCGCTCTTCCCAACGATCACGGATCGTGGGTATTTCTTCTGTCGCCGCTGATCATCGGGCTGGCGGTGGGCGGCAGATGGACAACACCTGTGGCCTATTTGGTGGTCGCCTCGCTTTGTGGGTTTCTGTCCCGGCAACCGATGACCATTGCCGTCAAGGCACTGAGTGGAAGACGGTCACGGGACGACCTGAAACCTGCTGTCTTCTGGTCCGCGATCTATGCCACCATCGGATCGATCCACATCATCGGCCTGGTCCTCCGGGGCTTCGCCTATCTTCTGTACCTGGCCATTCCGGGCCTGGCTGTATTTGCCTGGTATCTCTATCTCGTCGCCAGGCGCGACGAACGCAATCAAATCAGTCTGGAGATCGTCGGGGCTGGTGTGTTCGCCCTCACAGCCCCGGCCGGGCTCTGGGCAGGCACAGGCGATCCCGATCCGCTGGGCTGGCTACTGTGGGCCTTGACCTGGGCCCAGTCGACCGCCTCCATCGTCTTTGTCCATTCGCGGCTGCAACAAAGACGCCTCGCCAAGGTACCGGAGATCTTTCAACGACTGCAGATGGGGCTCCCGGCACTGAGCTTGACCTCGTTCAACCTTCTCGCGAGTCGGCGCCCTCGGGGTCGATGGTGTGATCGCTCTGGCACTGGTGATCGCGTATCTTCCGCAGTGGCTTGAAGCCCTGTGGTCGACCTGGCGCCCGGCGGTGGGAGCCAAGCCAACCTCCATTGGGCTCAGACAACTGGGGATCAGCGTGCTGTACACGGTACTGTTTGTCTTGACCTGGTAGCTGTGGACTCAGAGTCCCCAAAGCCTGGGCAGATCTTCCTCCAGAGCGGCATCCGCCTCGGCCTGACTTTCCCCGAGAGCGATCACATCGAGCTTGCCATGGCTCTTCAGGGGACCGGTGTTGTAGAAGAGAAACCTGCCCCGTCCCGAGGCCCGGTCCCAGGCCTCGTCACCCACCTGGTCCAGCAGCTCGGTGAAAGGAGCGCCCACCAGCTCGGGGTGGACGAAGTCCCGAGCGCGGTAGCAGGGGCGCCCACCGGGAAACAGCCGATCCAACAAGGCCATGGGGGTGCTGGTCCCTCCCCACCGACCATTGCATTCCGTGAATCGCACCTCGAAATCGCCATCGGCATCGCCGACCACCAGGAAATCGAAGGAGCAGCGCCCCACATAGCCCAGGGCCTGGAGGGCCTCGGCCACGACCAGGGAAGAATCGGCCAACTCTCGATTGACCTCTGCTGACAGCGTCGACGGTCGGCTGCCCATGAAGACTTTGCGTTTCCCCACCAGGATCTGTTCGTAGACGCCATCGAGTCGCGGCGCATCCTTGCCGAGGGGTGGGATCCAGAGCTGCGTCGATGGCGAGTGCTCGGCCTGCTCCCAAGCCACCGCCAAAACCGCTTCCTCCCCTTGCCATTCGGTTCGCTCGAGAAACTCGACAACCATCTCCTCGATCTCGGGAGGGGTCATGTGCAGGACCTGGCTGGAGTCGAACACCGCGTTACCCATGGCGGAAGCGCATCGCAGTCTTTTCAAGGCCACCTGCTCATGCTTGCCCGCCAAGAGCTCCAGATGAGTGGCCAACTCGCTCACCAGAACTGAAGAGTAGGTCTCCACCAGCTTGTCGCGACCAAGAGACAGCTCCACCACTTCATCGAACAGAGCTTTGTCGTTGGCAATCCACGTCACGGGCGGAGGCGGTGCCAGGACGGTCACCGAAACCGCCGCCTCCTGTCCAATCGCCGCGGCAAGAGTCCAGACGTCTTCGATACCCATGAACGGGTGGATCGTCAATCGCCCGGCCTTTCGCGCCACGGCCATCAGCCGCGACCAGGTGTCGTCGGAGCCGCAGGCCCGCGACAGGAAATGAGGGTTCCCTTCTGGCTCCGCCCTCAAGCTCTCCACCGGCGGCAGACCCATGACCTCGCAGGCGTAGTCTTCATAGCCGGGTGTCGGATCTGTCACCGCTGCATACAGCTCACCGGCTCCAGTTCTGAGCCGTGCCCGGTGCTGGTACTCCTCGACTCCGGTGATGTCCACCAGAAAGGGAATGCCGGAGAAATCGTCGATGTGCAGTATCGGTGCACCGACAGGCTCGCCCGCCCAGCGCCAATCGCTGTAGGCCTCTAGACGATTCTCCAGATCCAAGCGAGCCGCCATCGGCTGGATTGCCAGCCGCGCCCGTTCGTGTCGGTCCAGTTGCAGGTCTTCGCTCACCCGGGACTCCTCAATTCATGATTCGCGTCGCAAGTCTACAGAACTCCCGCTCCCCCAAACGGGTTGGACCGCCCCACCCGGAAAGGTGTTGAGTGTGCCGGCAGTCGGTCCTACCATCAGGGTCGGGTCTCGCGTGCCCGCACGGGATCCTTTCGACATACCGAGAGGAGGAATCGTCATGACAACCCGTCATCTGGTTGTGGTGTTCACGCTGCTGGTCACCAGCTTCGCCTGTGCACCCGCGGAAGAACAGGCCGCCACCACCGATCAAGCCCCCCCCACCATGGATCTGTTCAAGGAGGCTTCCCTGCGATTCGCACCCCTGCCCAGCGAAGCTCTCAACCCGGAAAATCCGATCACGCAGGCGAAGATCGACCTGGGCAAGAAGCTCTACTACGACACGCGACTCTCCAAGGATGGCAATATCAGCTGCAACTCGTGTCACGATCTGGCCACGTTTGGCGTCGACAACGAACCCACATCCGATGGCGATGACGGCTCGGTTGGCGACCGCAACTCCCCCACCGTGCTCAACGCCGCCTTGCACCAGACCCAGTTCTGGGATGGGCGCGCCAAAGATGTGGAGGAGCAAGCGGGTATGCCCATCACCAACCCGGTGGAGATGGCCATCCCCAGCGAGGAGTTCCTGGTCGATCGCCTCGCGGCTTCCGACGACTATCCGCCTCTGTTCGCCGAGGCCTTCCCTGAAGATGCCGAACCCCTTGTCTACGCCAACATCGGCAGGGCTCTGGGAGCTTTCGAACGCACCTTGCTGACACCCAGTCGCTTCGATGCCTATCTGGAGGGGGACCAGGACGCCCTTTCCGACCAGGAAAAGGCCGGTATGGAGAAGTTCATCCAGCTCGGCTGCACCACCTGTCACAACGGCGTCAACATCGGAGCCTACAGCTTTCAGAAGTTCGGAGTTTTTGGCGACTACTGGGAGCACACGGGCAGCAAGAAGGTCGACGAAGGCCGATTCGCCGTGACCGCGAACGAAGGGGACAAATTCGTCTTCCGCGTCGCGTCGTTGCGCAATGTGGCCGAGACCGGGCCGTACTTCCATGACGGTAGCGTTGAGAACCTGGATTTGGCAATCCGAATCATGGTGAAGCTCCAACTGGGCATCGAGCTGAGGAACGACGAGATCGAGAACCTCGTGGCGTTTCTCAGCAGTCTCTCGGGCGAGGTTCCGGTCGAGGCCCTGCAGAGCGCCGGTTGAGGGGTTGAAGAGGTCGGGTCAGCGTCGGAAGACGACGCAGTAGCGATCTTTGTCGCCGTTCCACTCGTCCTGACGCGACACGACCTCGAAACCATCGGTGGTCATTTCGCGGATCAGATCCGTGACAGGGATGCCGTGTCCACCACGGTCGGGGACATCCGGCAGATCCCTCCAGGATCTCTGGGGAGAGATGTCGACGATGGCGAGGAGCCCGTCGGGTCTGAGCGCCTGGCGGAGGTTGGCGCGCATCTCCTCCGGCCGGGTGAAGTGGTGATAGACCAGCCGCAAGAGGATGGCATCGCAGCAATCCGGGGGCAGACCGGAGCTCGACTGATCCCCCAGGACCACTGAGACGTTGTTCAGAAAGGCATCCGAGGACCCGGCTCTCGATGTCCTCGACCTCATCCGCTTCCACTTCAGTGGCCCAGACATGTCCTTCCTCGCCCACGTGACGGGCCAGCTGCACGGCCCACTCACCGTTTCCGGCCCCGACATCGGCCACGACCGACCCGGGCTCGAGCTGCAGGGCCTCGACGATGAGATCGAGCTCTGCCGCCGAGACGTGGCCCGTGCCACAGCCAGAGATGAGGATGCCGCCAAGCAGGATCGAAGCCCGCCAGATTCTCTTCAGCATCGCTATTCCGGAAAGAGTGAAGCGTCGAGTCCAGGCAGGATGGCCAGAGCATTCTTGTAGTAGATCTTCTTCAGGACCTCATCCGGTAGGTCGAGTCCGTAGATCTTCCAGAAGGCATGACGCCGCCGATAGTAATCGAAGTAGTCATCGGCGGTCTCCAACACCCGGAAGTAGACCGGGTACTCTTCGGGTCTCCACGAATCCTTCCCGAAAAGGACCCGATCCTGGTATTGGATCAGCCACTCACGAGCGAATCGTGGTTGGCGCCCCAACTCCGCCAAAACCGCCCCGATCTCCGTATAGACGTTGGGTAGCTCGTCCAGCAGGCTTCCCAAGCGCTCCAGATCGTTGCCCATCCAGCCCAGATGGGCGTTGATGAAGATCGTCTTCGGATGACGTCGAAACATCCGATGCTGTTCCGCCATCAGATCTTCCCAGGAGGGAAAGATCTCCGGGTCTCGATAGCGTTCCGGCTTCTCCATGAGCTCCAGCAAGCGCTCGTTGTTCGCGTCCTTCGGCTGCCAGAACGGCGCCGGCTCCCCGGTGTGGATCAGCACTGGAATTCCCAGCTCGCCGCATCGGTTCCAGATCGGCGCCAGCCGCGGATCATCCACTGCAATCCGTTCGCCGCCGGAGTCCTTCTCGGTCAATCCCAGGTTCTTGTAGATCTTCAAGCCCTGGGCACCGTTCTTCACGTCCATCTCGAGCTGTCGCAGCGTCCGCTCGATCCAGCCTGGTTCGTCGATCCCCTGCAGCCTTATGTTGGTAAAGACCAGGAAACGGCCGGGTGCATTCTGGCGAACGTTCTCCACCGCTCGTTGGAGAAACTCTCCTTCTTGCAGATCGAAGCTGATCTTGCCTTCGGCCAGCTCCAGCCGTCGAAACCCGCGACCGCTGAGATTGACCATGACCGCCATGTTGAGCTCGTCCATGGCCGCGGTGAGCTCGACAAGATCCTGGTCGGGCATGCCGAACTGGTGATTGTGCACATCGACAAAGGGGTAGCGAGCCCGCGAGACCGGGTTCTCGGGCACCACCAGAGTGGAGGGCGGGTCGTACTCGTGGAAAGGCGGCACTTCCTGGGCAAGGGTCGCGGATTCGCATACCGCCGACAGCAGCGCAGCGATCATCAGGGTCCGGATAGGTCTCATTCTGTTCTCCGCAGTCGCTTGGGTACTCAGAATCCAAAAGGCAGCCAAGATGTGAATCGTCGCATGACCGGTAGCAGCGGGTCCTCGTCCGCTCGCTCCCCTACCAGAAGCACGAAGGGCTCCACCTCGCGATGGGATGGCTCGCTGGAAAGCTTCCAATAGAGAATCCCTGCAAGCATGCTGCCGCCGAATTCCCGGTTGGCTTCATACAGACCCCTGACCGCCTGGGCGCGCTCGGTCAGATCCGGAGGTTGATCTTCCCAGATCATGAGCTTCGGCCCCTCGGCCGACGGCAACACCGTGAATCCATGCGCTTCCCAGGGTTGAATCGTGCAGTTGGCCCGGCGAACGTAACCGAGCTCGGTAAAGAGCACCCGGTGATCGGGAATCCCCTGCTGGCGCCGAAAGTCGTCGATCTCGTGCAAGATGGTCGACCAGCGGGAACGAAACAGAGCGACTCGATCGCCTGCGCTCTCTGCGGTGGCAGATCTCGCTGCCGCAAGGGAAAATAGGCATTGATCCCGATCAAGTCCAGCTCCTCCCAGAAATCGACTTCGAAATACTGATCGAAGTTGGCCGCATAGGCCAGGGACCCATCGTAGGTCCCCCGAACCTGGTCGATCAGTTGGATCCAGCTCGATCTGAGAAGGGCCCGGCGGTGGTTGATCCGCCCGATGGGGTCGGGCTCATCCAAGTACGAGATGGTTTCGGCCCATTGGGCATGCGCTGCCGAGCGATCGTCGAGATACGGCTCCAGGGCCTGGTAGTCCTCGTTGCCGCGCACCCAGATCTGGCGACCTTCGATCTCTTCCGCGTGGGCCAGGACCTTTTCGTTCTCGCCGGTGACCTTCTCCTCGTTGGTCCAGTACTCTTCCAGACTGGGTATTTCGTCGACAACTCTGGTGTTGGTGAGCGCGTTGAGCTCGCTGCCGACCGCCAGGACATCGATGCCCACGTCCTGGGCGATCTGGGCCCACTTGACGACAAAAGCCTCATAGCGCCGAAACCATTCCTCCACCTCCTCGTCAGTGGCGGGCATGATCATGCCGTGCCAGAAAAACCTGTTGCGTTCGAAGGCGTGATCGAGAGCCACCCGCAGCACCAGAACGACCTCGAGGCCCTTCTCCTTGGCCACGATGGCCTCCCCAACGACCCAAGGTTCCTCCTCCTCGTACCAGAGGTTGGCCGAATCCCAGTCGCCCTGCTTGGCATAGACGGTGATGGCTACGGTATTGAAACCACTGTCGTTCAGGGCGTCGACCCAGGCGCCATGGTCGGGCTCGTTGACCTGGATGCCTCCCAGAAGGAAGTCGTCACGGGTGGTCCGGAGGACCCACAGGGCTCCCAAAAGACAAGACAACGACAGCGAGGATCAGATAGCGACGCAATTCAAAGCTCCGGCAGAACGGACTTCCAATATGTTGGCGGATGTTATCGGATCCAGGAGGGACGAATTTCACCCGGCCTGGTGACGTATTATTTCCACCATGCAACCCCACCGCCTACGCCGACTGGTGGGGCCACTCTGGCTCGTGGCCCTGACGGTGACCGTGATCTCGTGGTTCTTCAAGGGCGATCTCTTGGGACCCGAGAGCGTCCATGCCGACCTGCGCCAGCCTCCCCATCAGGATCTCATCGATCGAGAGCCCTTTTCCTTCGAGTACAAGGGTCAGGAATGTCGAGTGGAGCCCGTGGCGACCTACGAGCTCTGGGGTCTGGTGGTCAGCCACAACAACATCGACAGCGTCGCCGACATCTACCACGACAGCACCTCGGTGGATACCAAGGATCTATGTGTCATCTGGGGAGCCAATCTCGAGACCCCCGACTACCAACGGGTCGATTTCAAGAGCGGCCCCTGGACCTGCTATTTCAAGTACCCGCGAGGTGTCCAGTTCCATCATGACGGCCTCGGCAACAATCACCTGATCACCGACAACCCGGTGATCCGGCGGACTCTGGATCAGACACGGGTCGGCGACCAGATTCATCTCAAAGGCCTGCTCGTCAACTACCAGATGGACGACTGGCAGGGCTTCTGGCGTCGCACCAGTACACGCCGCGATGACAACGATTGCGAGGTCGTCTATCTGGAAGAGCTCCAGGTACTCCGCCGGGGCACGCCGGGCTGGTACGCACTCTTCAGACTCGGCTGGATCACCCTCTTGCTCCTGCCGGTGGCCTACCTGGTTCTCATGTGGATCGAAGCCGGTGGCGAGGACACCACGACTCTCGGCCGGCTCTGATGGAATCTCATCGCCTTGGTTCTGAGACCCAACAGAGGCCCAAGGCCCGCGAGGACCTTTATGACCGGACCGGATGGCGCAAAACCAGTAGACTGCAGGCTCTGCCCCAGAGAGCATGCCACCGCCTACGATCTCGATCCTGCTGCCTGTCTACAACGCTGCCCCATTCCTCTCGCAGTGTTTGGAAAGCCTCGGCCGTCAGACCTTCGCCGACTACGAGATCGTGGCCGTCGACGATGGCTCCACCGACGATTCGGCCTCGCGTCTCTTGCGGGCAGCCTCCCAGGACTCTCGCTTGCGGGTCTACAGAAGCCCACACCGGGGCCTCATCGAAACTCTGAATGACGGCCTCGATAGATGCGGCGGCCAATATCGTGGCACGAATGGACGCCGACGATATAGCCCATCCCCGTCGGTTGGAGCTCCAGGTCGCGGCACTCGAGGCCCCAGGGGCACCCGACATCGTCTCGTCACTCGTCGCTCACTTCCCGCGCCAGACCCTCGGCGAGGGGTTTCGAATCTATGAGGAGTGGCTCAATCGACTGGTCGACCACGACGACATCTTCCGCGAGCGATTTATCGAGAGCCCGCTTCCTCACCCCTCGGTCATGGCCCGGCGAGAGGATCTGGCCTCTATCGGCGGTTATCGCGACATGGGGTGGCCCGAGGATTACGACCTCTGGCTTCGTCTGGCAGCGAGCGGCAAGATCTTTGGCAAGGTTCCCAGGACCCTGTATCTCTGGCGCCATCACGAGAATCGGCTCACCCGAACCGACTCACGCTACTCGGTGGAGCGCTTTCTCACCTGCAAGGCACACCATCTCGTCGAGGGCCCCCTTGGCCGGATCGGTACCTGTCTTTGTCTGGGGTGCGGGACAGACCGGACGTCGACTGTCCAAGCACCTGAAACGATTCGGTGCGGCGCTCCAGGCCTTCATCGATATCGACCCACGAAAGATCGGCAAGACCCTGCGCGGTCTACCGATCTCACCCATCCGAATCCTTGCCAAAGCTGCTCTCCACCGAGGACCACGCCGTCGTTCTCGCCGCGGTCTCATCGCGAGGCGCTCGTGCCTTGATCCGCCAGCAACTGAGCGTCTCTCGGCTTGCAGGAGGGGCGGCAATTCTGGTGCGTGGCCTAGCCTCTGGGCCCTCTGCCCTCGTGCTAGCCTTGCTGCGGGCACTGGATGGCGGATGACGATATGACGACCCGCAAGACGGAACCCGAGCCAGAGGAAGGTATCGGTTGGGTTGCCTTCGAGATCTCGAGCGAGCTGCGCCAAAGGGCCGAGGTCATCGTCGAGCAGATCCGTTCCGACCCAGACAAGCAACCTCACGTATCCGAATTGGTGGAGGTCGTCCTGGCAATGACGGACAGGGGGTTGTACTACTACTTCCTCCACCCACTCGAGGAGGCTGATGTCGGGATCGTCACCCGCAAGGCTGTATCTCTGGCGCTTGGTACCGCTGGCCGCACCCTCCCCGTTGTGGTCCGCAAGACAGTCAAGTCGCTGAACGACGAGCAGCTCCTGAAGATTGCCGAGTTCATCGACCATATTCTGATCCGCGATGAAGAGGAGGACGCGGAGGAAGCATGAAAGCCATGGTCTTCGAGGGCCCTGGGCGGCCCTTGCGCCTGATGGAGCGTTCGATCCCCGAGTACAGCCCCGACCAGGTCTTGATCCGGGTTTCCGCCTGCGGCGTGTGTCGCACCGATTTGCATGTCGTCGATGGTGATCTGAAGGAGCCCAAGCTGCCACTGGTCTTGGGCCACGAGATCGTCGGTGTCGTGGAAGCGGTCGGAGAGCGCGTCGAGGGCCTCGAGCTTGGGCAGCGGGTAGGTGTGCCTTGGCTTGGTGGAACCTGTGCCGAGTGCGCGTACTGCAAGCGGGACCAAGAGAATCTGTGTGATCAAGCGGTTTTCACGGGCTATCAGATCGACGGCGGCTACGCCGAGTACGCGGTGGCGGACCATCGCTACGCCTTTCCTCTGGCTTCCGGGACTGTCCGATGCCGAAGCGGCGCCGCTTCTCTGCGCCGGTCTCATCGGCTACCGCTCCCTGTGCATGACAGGAGAGGCGCCGAAACTGGGACTGTACGGATTTGGCGCCGCCGCCCACATCATCGCCCAGGTGGCGCGGCATCAAGGTCGCGAGGTCTTCGCCTTCACTCGACAGGGGGACACCGAGGGCCAGGAATTCGCTCATCGACTCGGAGCGCAATGGGCAGGCGACTCCAGTATGCATCCCCCCACCGAGTTGGACGCGGCCATTCTCTTTGCACCCGCAGGCGAGCTCGTCCCAGCGGCGCTTGCTGCCGTGCGCAAGGGAGGCGTGGTCGTCTGCGCCGGGATTCATATGAGCTCAGATCCCTGCCTTCGACTACTCCTTGCTCTGGGGAGAGCGATGCGTTCGATCGGTAGCCAACCTGACCCGCCGCGACGGACAGGAGTTTCTCGCCCTGGCGCCCCAGATACCCGTAAGAACCGAGATTCAGACATTCCCACTGGCAGAGGCCAACCAGGCCCTGGAGTGTCTGCGAACCGGCAAGATCCAAGGCGCCGGAGTCCTGCTGCCCGAGATCTCCTGATGCGGCTCGATCTCGGTGAGGGCTTCTGGGTCCGCGAGTTTCGCTCTGACGATGTCGCAGGACTGATCCGGCACGCCAACAACGAGAACGTGGCTCGTAATCTGGAGGACCGCTTTCCCCATCCCTACACCCGAGAAGACGCCAGAGGGTGGCTGGCCCATGTTGCCGAGCAGGATCCTCCGACCCAGTTCGCCATCGCCACCGAGAGGGAAGTCATCGGCGGCATCGGGTTTCGCATCCGCGAGGATGTCTACCGTCGCACGGCGGAGCTCGGCTACTGGTTGGGCGAAGACCATTGGGGGCAAGGCGTTGCGACTCGGGCCGTGCGGGCTTTCTCCACGTGGATCTTCGAGAGCTTGCCTGTCGAGCGCATCGAGGCTCGCGTCTTCGAGACGAACCCAGCCTCGTGTCGCGTTCTGGAGAAGGCCGGCTTCACCTCCGAGGGCCGGCTGCGACATAGCGTCCTCAAGATCAACATGCTGATGGACCAGATCGTCTACGCTATCCTTCGCCACGAATCGAAATCCCTGTAGAGAACTCGAGAACGGGAGCACTCCATGGAATGGATCGCTGAACCTCAAGCCTGGATCGCGCTGGTGACCCTGACCGCGCTGGAAATCGTCCTGGGGATCGACAACATCGTCTTCATCTCGGTTCTTACCGGCCGACTCCCCGAGAGATCAGAGGCAAAAGGGCCGCATGGTCGGTCTGGCCCTGGCGATGATCATGCGCATCGTCCTCCTGCTCTTCCTGGCCTGGATCGTCAAGCTCACCGCACCCCTGTTCACCGTCTTCGGCAACGAGATCTCCGGACGCGACCTGATCCTGATCATCGGTGGGCTGTTCCTCCTGGCCAAGGCTACCCATGAAATTCATCACAACCTCGAAGGCGTCGAAGGCGAAGAAGCCGTCAGTGTGCATGCGACCTTCGGCAGCGTTCTCTTTCAGATCATGCTCTTGGACATCGTCTTTTCTCTCGACTCGGTCATCACCGCGGTAGGCATGGCCGACCATGTGCCCGTGATGGTGATCGCCATCGTTCTGGCGGTGGTCTTCATGATGATCTTTGCCAAGCCCATCGGCGAGTTCGTCGAGGAGCATCCGACGGTCAAGATGTTGGCCTTGAGCTTCCTGTTGCTGGTGGGCATGGCGCTGGTGGCGGACGGGCTGGAGTTCCACATCCCCAAGGGCTACATCTACTTCGCGATGGGCTTCTCGGTCTTCGTGGAGATGCTCAATCTGCGCCTGCGCAAGAAGAAGCGTCAGAAACCTCTCAAGCTACGCAAGAGACTGCCGCGCGAGGTCTGAGACTCAGAGGTCGACCAGGGCTCCACTGAGCGCGTGCTACAGTCGCGCTCAGCTTTTTCATCTAGCAACCAGCGCTGAAAGGGGTTCTCATGTCCTATCGCTACCGCTTGATTGCGGTGATTCTCTCTGCCATCAGTCTGGCTGGCCCTGGCCTGGCCCAGGAGTGGTCCCGTTTTCGCGGCCCCAACGGATCGGGGGTGTCCGAGGCCAAGAATCTGCCAACGGAATTTGGACCCGACCAGAATCTGACCTGGTCAGTGGAGATTCCCTTCGCCCGCTCGTCTCCGGTGCTGGCCGATGACCGCATCTTCCTTACCGCGATCGATGCCGAAACCTTCACCACCCTGGCCCTGGACCGGACATCGGGCAAGGAGCTCTGGAGACGCGAGATCGGACGTGATCGTGAATCTGAGATGCACCAGGACACCGATTCGGCCACGCCCTCGCCGGTGACCGACGGCGCCAACGTCTTCGCCTTTTTCCAGGAGACCGGTCTCGTGGCCTACAACGCTCGCGGTGATGAGCTCTGGCGCCTGGCCCTGGGTCCGTTTCGCAACTTCTACGGTATGTCGGCCTCGCCAGTTCTGGCAGGTGACACTCTGTTCCTGGTCTGTGACCAGAATGGCGGCTCGTTTCTCCTGGCGGTAGACAAGAACACCGGCAAGCAGCGGTGGCGCCAGGAGCGCCCAGGTCGGAGTCTGAGCTACACGACCCCGATTCTCTATCCCGATGCCCAGCACCCGCGAGAGCTCGTCATCCTGGGAGATCGGTGGCTCGATGCCTACGATCTGTCCTCAGGGGAGAGTCGCTGGGTGTTGAACGGTCTGGGCGTCGGCCCTGTGTCGAGTCCTGTACTGGCCGGAGACGTCTTGTTCGTCAATGCTCCGGATCAGGCTCCGGAGCCGCCTCCACCTTTCAGCGAGCTCACCAAAGAGCACGATGCAGATGGCAACGGGGTAATGTCGCGGCAGGAGGTCGAAGGTACCTGGATGACCAAGCATTTCGGGTTTGTCGACTGGGACGGCGACGGATCGCTTTCAGCCGAGGATTGGCAGCAGCTCAACCAGAGCATGAGCACCGACGACTGGGGAATCCATGCCATCCGGCTTCCTGGCCAGGGCAAAGAGCCAGCGATTCTGTGGAGCTCGCAGCAAAGCGTTCCCTATATCCCGACGGGAATCGTCTACGACGGCGCTCTTTACATGGTCAAAGATGGCATCGTGTCCAGCTACGACGCCGCATCCGGCGAACTGCTCAAGCGAGGTCGTCTCACCAAGGGCAGCCCCAAGGTGTATGCCTCACCCGTGGCCGCCGACGGCAAGATCTTCATCGGTACCCTGGAGGGCCAGATGGCCGTGCTGCAAGCAGGCGCGCAGTGGGAGGTACTCGCCCTGAACGATCTGGATGACGAGATCTGGGCCACGCCTGCCATCGCCGACGGGAATCTCTACGTTCGGACCCGCGGCAAGCTCTCGAGCTTTGCCGCTCCGCAGGAGGTCGAGAGCGCCGCGAGTCCCTAGGGGCCCTGAATCTCCGAGCCCAGACCCTTCAGTCGCACGATCCGGTAGGGACCTTCGCCCATCTCGCCGGGATCGAACTCCCTGCCCTCTTCTTCGGCCACATGACGGAGCCAAGCTTCGTACTTGTCGGGCTCCATATCCAGGATCTCGACCTCGCCCTCCGCGACGGCCTGACGACCCATCGACTCTTGCGGGAACACGATCACGCCGTCGTCCACCTTGACGCGCAGGGTGGCATCCTCCGGTGAGGTGATATCGATCCAACACCCCTGCCGAGCACAGACGCCAGAAACCTCACCGGCGATCTGCACCTTCTTGCCCGCCCAAGCATCCGGGTCCTCGAGAATCTCTTCAATAGGTGTCGACTTCGAGCCCCTCGGTGAGAGCCTCTCCATACGTATCGACAACGCCCGCGACGCACAGCGCCGGCAGGAGCATCGTTACCGCAATGATCAGAATGTTCCGTGACATCGTCTTTCCTCCGCTTCGCCATTTCACTCAGACGGCAACCATAGCAAAATCGACAGCGATGGTCCACAGCCCCATCACCATGCACCTTCCGCATGCTTCACCGCGAGATTGAGCACCATCAGGAAACCGGCTCGTCACCATGAGACCAATCCAGAGGGTGAGCCGTGTTCGTGATGCGGGCAGGACATCTTCAAAACGGGGCCATCGCCATCCCTCGTCGTCCGCGAAGAGCGAGGCGCTGAACAACAATAGAAACGGCATGAGCGGCAGGTGGAATCTGGGATCGCCAAAGAAGACCACGACGATGGCCAGCATGTAGACACACAGAAGAACAGTCAGTCTGCCGAATACGGGCAGATCCTTGCGGCCCAGCAACGCCAGAGTGGCCGTGCCCAGCGCCAACAAGTAGGCGACATTGGCAAGAAACAAGAGCAACAGAACCGTCGGTAGGCCAGGACGTGGTGTGAACCCCTTGAGGTTCCAGAGGACACCGTCTGTCTCCAGCGCCACGAGATGCGAGATCTTCAGCGGCAGTCTCCCCAAGGCTCTCAGCGGATCCTCGCGGATGGCCTGGAAGCCCATCGAATATCCACGATGCCAATCGAATTCATCTCCGACCGCCAAAGATGCGTCGATCTCGCCCCGCCGGATATAGCCACCCCTGGCCTCAGGGTTGTTGCCCACCCAGAAATTGAAGCCACCCGAGGTGGTCAAAGATGTCCATCGACCGGTGAGTTGGTGATTCCGCCAGAGCCACGGACTCACCGTCAAAAGAGCCGTCAACAACACCAGGAAGGCCGTCGAGAGGGCTCGACCTCGTCGCTGGCCCTTGGTTGCCAGTCCCAGCGGCAGGACGAAGGGAAGCAGCACGATCAGGGGTCGTGTGAGAACAGCCGCACCCAAGACAAGACCTGCGACAATCGCGGGTATCACCCCTGGCTGCCTCGCCAGAGACAAGATGCCGATGGCTCCCAGCATCAGGAGCGTGAACAAGGGCTCCGTCAAACGCAGAGTCGAGTACATGACATGGGTGGGATAGAGCGCCAGCAAGAGACCCGCGAGACGACCTGCCCCCGGACCCACAACCCGACTTCCCACCACGGACAAGAGAAGACAGGTAGCTATGCCGAGGGCGATCTGCAGAGCCACTGCCCCGACCTCGGAAGGGCCACCACTCAGGCGAAACACCCAAGACAGAAGGGCCGGATAGCCCGCCGGCCAGTACGCCACTCGAGCACCCGTCTCATCGACGTAGCCCTCCCCCGCTGCCAGCCGACTGGCCAGATCAATGTACTCGACTTCATCGAACTGGGGGACGCGGTCCATCATCAGGAGGGCCCAGCCCAACCGGACAACGAGGGCGATCACCGCCAGAGTGACCAACCAGCGCCACTCGGGTCCACGATAAAGGGATTTCACGCTGCGGAGCTTATGGTCGCTGCCAACGGAGCGCCAGTCCGATGGCTCGACCGGGCGAGTAGGTCACCTTGTCGATCGGCCGAGTTGAAGTACTCCTCGTCGAGGAGATTGCGACCGCTCAGGGACAGGGCAAGACCGTTGGCCAAGGTGTATTGCAGAGACGCCGAGAGAAGGCTGACGCTGGGGATGGCTTTTTCGCCCGGGCCGGGATCGGTGATGTCAGCGCGCTGCTCCCAACGGACCTCCGCCACCCAGGGACCTCGGCGCCACACACCGCCCAGATTGAATCGGTTGGCGGGAATATCAGCCAGTGGATCCTCCATCTCGTTGACGCCTTCGAAGAGGTGACCACCGAAGTTCAGAGTCCAATGGTCGTCGAACTGGTAGAAACCGCTGTATTCGAAGCCGGTGATGGTGCCGGAGACAAGATTGACGAAAGTCAGCAGTTCGGGCTCGATTTCGATGCGCTCGATGTAATCGGTGATCTCGTTGCGCGACACGAAGCCCGAAACAAAGAGCTTTTCGCCATACCAGCGCAAACCGATATCGAAGTTCAGCGAACGCTCCGGATCCAAATCAGGGTTCCCGATCACCTCACCGCGGCCGGTGGTGCCGCTGAAGTAGCGCTCACTCAGGGACGGGAATCGAAGCCCCGAGCCGAGGTTGGAAGCCAACTCGAAGCCCGCTCCCAGGGGTACGACCAACCCGGCAAAGCCCGTCAGGGCGTTGTCGTCTGTCGCCGGCTCCCCGGCATTTCCCTGGCTCTGGTAGGCGAACCGTGCACCGGCCAGAACCACTGCTCGACCCACATTCCATTCCATGGAGCCGTAGAGCCCCGCCTCGTTGTCCTCTCCATCATCCAGAGTCTTCTGTTCGTCCTCCGTCCCGGAGGAGAAGTCAAAGGTGGTCTCCAGTGCGCTGACACCTCGACGGCCAAAATAGTCGACACCGAATCGGGTCGAAACCGTGCCCGCGACTCGCACCCGCCTTTGCCAATTGAAGCCGAAGTCGAGCGCCTCGTTGTCGACTCGGCTCAGCTCGTCCTCTTCGGAGACATGGGTCTCGAGTGAGTTGGGATGTGTCCAGGCCTCCAGCTTCCAACCTGAGTCGTGACGCACAGCGAAGCGAGCCAGGTAGTGTTCCTCTTGCGGATAGATGGTGATGCGCTCAGGGTAATCGGTATTGGACTTGCCGATGTCCAGACCCCGAGAGGCGACCCCCAGGACTTCGTACTGGAGCTTGCCAGCGGTCCATCGTCGCTCGAGCGTCCCCGAGGTCTGGGTGAAGCCAGTATTGAGAATCTCACCGTTGGGTGCCTTGCTCTGACCGGCGTCACGCCGGGCAACACCCAGCGACCATTTGCCGTCGCCCCATCCACCCAGCAGGTAGTTCTCGTCACCCTGGGATTGATAGCCGCCCTCTCCCGCCCAGCCCTCGAAACGGCGTGGAAAGACCTGGATGACGCCGCCCAGAGCTCCGGACCCATAGAAGGTCGAGGATGGGCCGCGCAGCACATCGACGGATCGCATCAATCGGGGATCGAGAAACGAGGCCGAGACTCCGGCTCGGCGTTCGCCGACGATCCGCATCCCGGAGACCAGAGTCATGATCCTCTGTCGCGACACACCTCGGATGGAGTAGGTCTGGAAGATGCCACCTTGAC
Organism: uncultured Acidobacteriota bacterium; assembly: GCA_963719055.1. GTDB lineage: Bacteria > Acidobacteriota > Thermoanaerobaculia > Multivoradales > JAHEKO01 > CAXMQZ01. Next base: position 274,748 of record CAVRAU010000023.1, read on the forward strand.
CGTTTTGAGAAACGGCTGGCACCTCCACGACCATATCGGTCAGGGTCGAAGGGGGCGCCGGCATTTCCTCGGGATCGATGACACTTGTGGCCACGCTGACCGGCGAGAAGTTGTCTTCGCCCGGCGCGGCGGTGACGGCGATCTCTTCGTAGACCTCCTGTTTGGCAACCATCGTCACCGCTAGCGGCTGGACCGCCGCTGGATCCACCTCGAGCACCAGGGTCTCGAATCTTGGGTGGGTGAAGAACAAGGTCACCGGAGGCTCGACATCCTTGACTCTGAACTCACCCGTTCGGCCGGTGAAGACGGTCTTACCGTCGCCTTCCACCTCGACCTGCACATGCTCGATGGCGGTTCCTGCGGCAGTGGACACCGCGCCCTCGATCGCCGACCAGGCGACCACGGGGCTGAAAGCCAACAGAAGACTCGAACAGAGCAGTCGCATACTACGTATCGCTATCGACACCGGTGGATGGATGATCCGCAGTCAGGATGACTACGGTGCCAGGCCGCGGTTGTTTCTATCAAAAGCCCCGCCTCCTGTCGATCAAACCGGTCTGGAAGCGATTCATCTGCAGAGTCCACAAGGACGGCAGTCCGCTCAGAGTACAATCCCCTCCGACGCCATGATCCCCACCCTGGAGCTCCAAGTCCGTCAGCAAGGCCTACGGCGATTTTCTCGCCGTGGACCAGATCTCCATGATCGTACGGCCGGGGACGATCTTCGGTCTGCTGGGTCCCAACGGGGCAGGCAAGACCACGACGATCCGCATGATCATGGACATCATCGCCCCAGACCAGGGCGACGTTCTCTTCCAGGGCAAGCCGCGCAGCGCCAAAGATCTGTCCAACATTGGCTACTTGCCCGAAGAGAGGGGCCTCTACCGCAAGATGACCATTACCGACCACCTGGTCTTCCTGGCCGAGCTGCACGGCATGAGTCGGGCGCAGGCGCTACCGGCGATCGAGCACGTGGCTCGAGAAGGTGGAGCTCGACGCCTGGGCCAAGAAGCGGGTCGAGGAGCTCTCCAAGGGCATGCAGCAGAAGATCCAGCTGGTGGGCACCGTGCTGCACGAGCCGGATCTGTTGATCCTGGACGAGCCCTTCTCCGGCCTCGACCCCGTCAACCAGATTCTCTTCAAGAACCTGCTCGACGAGTACCGGAGCCTCGGCAAGACCGTCATCTTCTCCACCCACATCATGGACCAGGCCGAGAAGCTCTGCGACCACATCTGTCTCATCTCCCATGGCAAGACAGTGCTCGACGGCGAGCTCTCGGACATCAAACGATCCTATGGCGGCCACTCCTATCGATTGATGGCCGATGGCGACCTGGAGCAGGTGGAGGAACTTCCGGGTGTGGAGCAGGCCATTCTGGTGGACGGCGGTGCCATGCTTCTGCTCGGCCCGACCGCCAGCGGAGCCGAGGTTCTCGCAGAACTTGTGAGTTTTCTGAAGGTGCATGAGTTCCTCTCCGAGGAGCCCTCGCTGGAGGACATCTTCATCAAGGCGGTGCGCGATGAAGATCGCTAACGTCCGGACCATCGCCAAGCGCGAGTACATGGCCCGGTTGCGCAGCAAGGGATTTTGGATCAGTACCTTTGCCCTGCCCATCCTGATGGCCGGGTGGTCCATCTTGCCGAGCTTGATGGTGGCCAAGACCAAGGCGGGACAGACCCTGGCCGTCGTCGATGAGACCGGCCGAGTGGCCGACCCGCTGGCCGAGACGCTCTCCAAGTGGGCCATGCCGACCGGGCAGCAGTTGGGCGACACACCGGTGAGCTTCGAGTTGGAGATCCTGCCACCGGCAGCCGACACCGCTGCGCAAAGGGAGCAACTCGACCAGGCAGTCCTGGCCGGGGACTACGATGCCTGGCTGTGGATCAACGACGATCTCCTGGCCAAGAATCAAGTGGAGTATCACGCCGAGAGCGTAGCCAACTTCATCACCCAGGAGGTCCTTGGGTCGGCCGTGTCCAGGGTGGTGCGCCAGATACCGCCTCGAAGAGGCCGGCTACGACGCCAAAGTAGTCTCCGAGCTCAGCCGATCCGTGGGACTCGAGACCATTCGCCTTTCCGAGGAAGGTAGCCGAGCTGAAGGAGGGTTCGGGGGATTCGCGGTCGCCTTTGCCCTGTTCATGATCCTCTACATGACCACCCTGATCTATGGCCAGCAGGTCATGCACGGTGTGCTGGAGGAGAAGAGCTCCCGCGTGGTGGAGGTCCTGCTGGCGGCAGTGGAACCCGTCGATCTCATGGCGGGCAAACTGGTGGGAATCTGCCTTGCCGGTCTGACTCAGCTGGGGATCTGGTTTGCCACCGCCTTGGCGCTCACCGCACCCGGTTTCCTGACCTTGTTCGCCTTCCTGCCGGAAGGCATCTCGCTACCCACGCTGCCACCCTCGCTCATCGTGCACTTCTTTCTGTTCTTTCTCCTGGGCTATTTCCTCTACGCCACCTTCTACGCCATGATCGGGTCGGCTTTCAACAACACCCAAGAGGCCCAGCAGGCTTCCAGTATCGGTGTGATCTTCGTCGTCGCCCCGTGGATCTTCATGTTTCCGGTGATCAACAGTCCCGACTCCACCATGGCCGTGGTGACCTCGCTGATTCCGCTGTTCACACCCTTCCTCATGCTGCTGCGCATCGCGGTCAAGACCCCACCCGCCTGGCAGATCGCCCTGAGCTACGTCCTGACCCTTGCTTCTGTGGCCTCATGATCTGGCTCTGCGCCCGCGTCTACCGCGTCGGCATTCTCATGTACGGCAAGAAACCCACCCTGAAAGAAATCTGGCGCTGGGTCCGCTACGCTGCCTGACGTAGTGGCGGAGCGATCATCCAATGGCGATATCGATAGCTAGTCTGTAGTGGCCGGCCTCTGCGCCGGCCTCGAATGGGGAACCTCGCGCCGGCCTTGCGCTGGGGAGCCGTCAGCTCGGGGCCGTAGGGCCGAATCTCCGCCACCCCGTTCAACGAACCGCTCGAACTTCTCCAAGCTCGGGAAGAGCGTCACGATGGCCACGAGACCCAGGCCACCCAGAGCGAAAAGTCCCATGTGACCGGTAAGCAAGGCTCCGACCGCGGCGAACAGGGTGGTGCCTTCCGCCAAGGCTCCGCCGATGATCGTCGCAGTAGCGTAGCGTTGAACCGCTTTGAACCTGCCGGCGTCGTCCGAGGCCTCCGCTATCGCCGCAGCGGCCAGAGCCCGCTTGCTGGTTCCGGATGAGCGACCAGGCCAGAAGTCCGCCGACGCCGAGCGCAGCCCAGATCCCCAGGAAGATGCCTCCGAGTCCGGTCTCGCTCACCATCTGCCCGGATGTCACCAGGTAGGCGGCGACAACGAGAAACGTTCCGGCACCCATCAGCAAGGCCGTCGCAATGATCTTCAGATGCCGAATCTGAGCGTTCTCTGTCTGTGTCATGGTGGTTGTACTCTAACGGAGCGACACAAAAGGCCTTTGGGGACTTCACCTGAAGAGCTCGAGTTGGAGGTGAGACCACGAACGATCGAGGTCCGAGTCATCCGCCCCCGTCCAAAGGGAGCGCTTCCTCGGCTGACGGTAATGAGGCAGAGTCCCCAAGACCGAACTCGGTCACGGGTCAGGAAGCTCGTAGGTTCACTGCCCATTCCGGGCTCTCCGGACGAGGGCGATCTCCGGTGTCCAACGTGCAGGGATCGAGACATAGCTCCGGCGCAGGACGGCGCCCGATTCCAGTGATTCCCGCTCGAGTTCCTGGAGCTCTGGGGAGAGCTCCGAGACGACATCCGAGGTCTCGTGGTGAAGGAACAGTGGCTGCGCAGTCTGAGCTGACAGGAGCTCCTGAATCGACCCAAGAAGCAGACACATGCAGAGTACTCGTCTCATTTTCGAGGTCCTCCCTAATCGTATCGAACCCCGACTCTTCTGGCCTCTCGATCGGACAAGCGGACTCGGCCGAAGCATCGCCCGTCGCCCTCGGCCGGCACAGAGACCGGCCGCTTCAAACCAGTTCAAGCCTACGGTCAGCGCGGAGACCGACCGCAGCCGCAATACCGAGGCTCAGGGTGCCATCAGGTCGAGGACGACGGCGGTCATACCAGTGACACCGGTGCGGATGGCGGGCTTGGCGTCGGGCTTGAATCCGGAGGAGTGGAGCGATGGCAAGGTCCGGCCCTCGGCGGCCGCGGCTTCGACGACGGACGGTTCGATGGCGCCCAACCAGAAGATGGCAATGGGAATGTCTGCCTTCGATGCCGAAGTAGGAGAAGTCTTCGCCGCCCATGACGGGATCCACGTAGACGACGCGGTCGTCACCCAACTCGGTACGAAGAACCTCGGCCGCGCGCTCGATGAGCTCCGGATCGTTGAAGGTCGAGGGTGTGCCTTCCTCCTCGTTGGATCTCGACTATGGGCAGAAGATCCTCGGGCCACCCCTGGGCCCGGGCGGTATTCTGTGCCACGTCGCGAATCGAATCCAGCAGGAGCTGGCGCACTTCGGGCTTGTAGGAGCGGACGGTCAGCTGCAGCTTGACCTCGTTGGGAATGATGTTGTGCTTGGTGCCGCCATGGATCGAGCCCACGGTGACCACGGCCGAGTCCAGAGGCGAGACCTTGCGGCTGACGATGGTCTGCAGGTTGACGACGATCTGGGCCGCCAGCGTCACTGGGTCCTTGGTGGTGTGCGGCCAGGCGCCATGACCGCCCTTGGCCCCGCACCAGGATGTCGACCGAATCGACAGCGGCGAGCGCATAGCCCTCCACGAGACCGACGGAACCAGCGGGCAACGAGGCGTTGCTGTGCCACGCCAGGGCGTAGTCGGGCTTTCGGGAACCGCTCGAATAGACCGTCCTCCAGCATGGCCTGGGCGCCTGCTCCACGCTCCTCGGCGGGCTGTCCGATGAACACCAGGGTGCCACTCCAGGAGTCCTTCATCTGGCTCAACATGCGTGCGGTTCCCAACCACGAGGTCATGTGTAGATCATGACCGCAGGCATGCATCGCAAAGACCTCGCTGCCGTCGTCCGCAAGCCCCTTGGCTACACTGGCGTAGGGCAGACCCGATTCTTCCTCTACCGGCAGACCATCGAGATCGGTTCGCACCATGACCGTCGGACCGTCTCCGTTCCGCATCACTGCCACAACACCGCAGGAGGTGCGCCCTTCGACACCGTAGTCTCCGACTCCTTCGGTGACCTCGAAACCCAGGCGACGCAACTCCTCGGCAACATACTTGGCAGTGTCGTCCTCTTGATACGAAAGCTCGGGATTGGCGTGCAGATACTTGAAGATCTCGAAGAGAGAAGTAACTTCGCCGTCGACCTCATCTTCGAGGCCGCCACCGAAGCTCGCCGTCGTCAAGCCAATCAGGGCGAGAACACAGAGAACCGGAACCAGACGCGCTCGTTTCATAGGAACCCCCTTTGGATCGAAGACCGTGAGGATACCCCATGCGCATGGGAGCTCTGTTTAGCCTCACTGCTCTTTCATTCATCGGCCTATAATTCTCCCGCAGGTACGGCTCTTGCCATTGGGAGGGAACGAGGATGATTGCGAAGCGGCGATTGGTATTGTCCCTGGCTCTTTCCGCGGCCCTACTCGTCGTGGCTACGATTGCGCATGCTTCCGACCCGTCGCCTGCCGAGGTCGATGCCATCTTTGCCGACTACGACAACACGACATCTCCCGGCTGCTCCCTCGGGGTTGTCCGCGATGGCGAGTTGATCTACAAGCGCGGGTACGGCATGGCCAATCTGGAGTACGGAATTGCCCTTTCGCCTGCATCGGTCTTCCGCACCGCATCGGTAGGGAAACAATTCACCGCTATGGCGGTTGCCATCCTCGACGAACAGGACGCCATCTCGCTGGACGACCCGCTGAGCCAGTTGTTTCCGGAGTTTCCCGGCTGGGCCGACGAAGTAACGCTGCGCCAACTGGTTCACCACACCAGCGGTATCCGCGACTATCTCACCCTCGCCTGGCTCGCCGGTATGGGGGACGAGGCCTACTACACCGACGAGTACGCCCTCGATCTTCTGGCAAGACAAACGTCCCTGAACTTCACACCTGGCGAGGAGCACCTATACAGCAACTCCGGCTATTTGTTGCTCGCCCATGCCGTAAAACGCGCCACCGGAAAGTCTCTTAGAGAATGGGCGGCAGAGAACATGTTCGGCCCCCTGGGAATGGATCATTCGCATTTTCACGACGACCACACCCATATCGTGCCCGCTCGTGCCGACGGCTACGCCCCCACGGAAGACGGCTTTCGCATCAGCATGACCATCCTGGACATGGTCGGTGATGGTGGCGTCTACACGACGGTCGAGGATTTCCTCCTCTGGGACCGCAACTTCTATGACAACAAGCTCGGCAAGGGTGGGCCTCAGCTGATCGAAAAAGTCACGACACCTGGGCTGCTGAACCATGAGGGACCCATGACCTATGCCTTTGGTCTCGATGTCGCCGACTATCGAGGGCTGCCTATCGTCGCTCACAGCGGCGGCTTCGTAGGCTTCCGCACCGACACGATTCGCTTTCCAGAGCAGAAGTTCTCGGTGGTCGTCTACTGCAATCGTGCGGATGCCGATCCACCGGCACGGTCGCGACAGGTGGCGGACCTCTATCTGGCTGACTTGATGGAGCCCGACATGACCGGGGCGTCAACCTCTCCGAAGAACGGCGGCCAAGCCGAGTTTTCCACCGCCCGCTTGCAGGCCCTGACCGGGCACTACTGGAACGAGAAACGGCGGGCGGCATGGGACGTCGAAGGGGAGGAAGAGAAGCTTGTTCTCATCATTTCCGATGAGGACCGCTTCGAGATGATTCCCATGGCAGACGGTCGCTTTGCCATCCAGGGCCCCTGGCTGACCGCAGAGGCGAAATTCGAAGCTCTTGGAGAGGACGGGCAACGGATGTCGATCTTGATCGAGGGCGCTGACGAGCCGCGAATCTTCGAGAAGTACGTTCCGCGCGCACCCTCGTCGCAGGCACTCGAGGCCTATGCCGGCACCTTCTACAGCAAGGAGCTTGGCGTGCCCTACGCCCTGGATGTACAGGATGGATCCCTGGGTTTCAGAATCGTTCGACTCGAGAGGCATCCGCTCGAGCCGTTGTTCGACGAGATCTTCTCCAGCGACGAGTACGGAACGTTCGAGTTTCAGCGCGGAGCAGACGGTGTTGTCGAAGGATTCGCTCTCGACGCGGGCCGGGTGAGAAACCTCCAATTCGACCGTCAGTAGGCGCGATTCCCTCGGATCGCGGCCCGATCTATGAAATCCGCAACAGCGCTCGCCGGTTCTGTGGGTTAGACAAGAGAACGTGAAACCTGTAATACCGGGTGGTGCGACCAGCCGGCGGGATCTGCTTCACCTCGCCGTACCCGAGAGATTTCGATCTCGACGCGTCGAGCCTGATCCCTATCAGCAGCAAGCTCGCGATTCGCGACCGAGGATGCGATCGTCCGAGAGTCGGTCTCGGATCGACAGCCTCACCGCCCCTAACCGAGCACCAGCACCCTCAGCGGGTGTCGTTGCCTACACCCGGGCCGCTTTCGGCCCCCGACCCGGGGATCTCCAGGCCTTCGATGCTCTGGGGGGTAACGATCTGGAACGCCTGACTGCGTGGGTCGACCAGCAGCTCGACCCGGGCTCGATCGACGACACCGAGGCCGACAACCGCATTGCCGCCTCGGGTTTCACCACTCTCGGCAAATCCCTCCAACAGCTCTGGATCGATCACGCGGTGGCCGACCCGGAATGGGAAGAGAGAATCCGCCCGGCCACCGAGACCCAGCTGGCCACCTTTATCCGCGCCATCTACAGTCGGCGCCAGCTCGTCCAGGTATTGGCCGACTTCTGGCACAACCACTTCAATGTCTACGGTTGGGACTTCTGGGAGGCGCCAGTCTGGGTCCACTACGACCGCGATGTGATTCGAGCCAACGTGTTGGGGAACTTCCGTCAGATGCTCGAGGACGTGGCGAAGAGCACTGACATGCTCTTCTATCTGGACAACTGGCTCAACTCCGACGACGGACCCAATGAGAACTACGCCCGCGAGTTGATGGAGCTCCACACCCTGGGATCGGAGAACTACTACGGTGCCGTTTCCCGCAACGAGGTCCCCGTGGATGGCGACGGCATAGCCATCGGCTTTGTCGACGAGGACGTCTTCTCCGTTGCCCGTTGTCTGACCGGCTGGTCGATCGACGGCGATCCCTGGTGGGACCCCTACACCGGCGACGGCGGCTATCTCTACCGCCACGATTGGCATGACACCACAGCCAAGAATGTCCTCGGTGTGCAGCTGCCCGCGAACCAGCCGCCCGAGAAGGACTTTCTGGATGTCCTCGACATCCTGGCGGCTCATTCGGGTACCGGCCGTTTCATCGCCCGCAAGCTCTGCCGGCGACTGATCGGGGACTCCCCACCGCAAGCCGTCATCGATGCCGCCGCCGCGGTTTTCACGGCTCAAATCGATGCACCCGATCAGCTGGCCCAGGTCGTGCGCACCATCCTTCTGTCGGCTGAGTTCCGGGCTACCTGGAGTGAGAAGGTCAAGCGCCCGCTCGAAATCGTGGTCAGCGCCATGCGCGCCTGCGAAGCCGACTTCCCCTTCGTGGAGGGTGATCCCGATACCGACACCTTTCGCTGGCTCTACTACAACACGGGTCAGCAACTGTTCGCCTGGCATCCACCCAATGGCTATCCGGATGTGGGGGCGGCCTGGTTCAGCTCCAGCCCACGGGTCATGACTTGGCGACTCACCAACTGGCTCATCGATGTCGAGAACGGCAGCGGCGACTACCGACTCGACACACTCGCCGCCACCCCGCCCACGATCCGCTCGGCCAACGAACTGGCCGACTTCTGGATCGATCGCGTCCTGGGACGCCCGATGACCCCTCAGACACGCCAGGAGCTTGTCGAATTCATGGCCCAGGGCGTCAATCCAGACTTCGATCTACCGGTGGATACCGACGCCGATACCCGGGCGCGGCTACAAGCCATGGTGGGTCTCATCTTCATGGCACCGGAGTTTTTCCGGCGCTGAGACTCGACTGCACGACAAGGGACGATCTATGTGTGAAATCACTCGGCGCGGATTCATGGTTGGCTGTTCGGCTTCCATCGCCGCCATGGCCGGTTCTCGTTTCAACACCCTGGCCTTTGCCCAGGAGCCGGGTGCTTCGGAGACCCTGGTCGTCCTGTTTCTCCGCGGCGGCATCGACGGTCTCGACTTCATGCCTCCCATCGGTGGTGTCGATCGTGGCTACTACGAGGCCGCACGGCCGACGCTACAGGTGCCCAACAGTGGCCCGGGGCGGCTCTGCAGCTCGGCAGCTCGCCGTTCGGTCTGCATCCCACCGCAGCGCCCTTGCTCGAGCTCTTCGACAACGGCAATCTGGCCCTGGTCCAGGCGACCGGACTCGACGAGGCCAACCGGAGTCATTTCGACGCCATGGAGTTCATGGAACTGGGAACGCCCGGCTTCTTGAGCACGCCAACAGGATGGCTCACCCGTCATCTACAGTCGTCCACGGAGATCCCTCCCGAAGTCATCATGCCGACCCTCGCCATGGGAGGGCTTCAGCAGGCTTCCCTGCGCGGTGAGTTCGAAGCGGTCAACCTCATCGATCCCGACACCTTCCGGCTGTCCACAGGGCCCTGGCGTTGGCAACCTGCCCAGCGGACTTCGCTACGGCGCATCTATGGATTCGAATCCACGCCTCTGCACATCGCCGGAACCAAGGCGCTCGATGCCGTCGACGTGATCGAGCTGTATGTCTCCGGGGAGTACATTCCAGCCAATGGCGCCGTCTATCCCGAGACCAGCTTTGGCGATCATCTGCAGGTCATCGCCCGGATGATGAAACTCGATCTGGGTCTGCACGTGGCGACCGTCGATCTCGGCGGGTGGGACACCCATGATGGTCAGGATTACTACTTGCCATTACTCCTGGACGACTTGTCGAGAGGTCTGCACGCCCTCTACACCGACCTCGACGGCCCAGGTTTAGATGACTACACACAGCGTCTCACCGTGGTGGTCATGAGCGAATTCGGCCGGCGGCTCGTACAAAACGCCGACGACGGAACCGACCACGGGCACGGCAACCTGATGATGGTCCTGGGTGGCAACGTCAACGGCGGCATTCATGGAGCGTGGCCCGGTCTGGCTCCAGGCCAGCTATTCGAAGGGATCGATCTGGCGGTGACGACGGACTACCGTACGATCCTCAGTGAGGTCCTCATCCGGCGGCTGGCCAACAATCATCTCGGGTTGATCTTCCCAGGCTTCACCGACTATTCCCCTCTCGGTGTGGTCAACGGCATCGATCTGCCTCCCGACTACGGTGACTTCGTCTTTTCTGACGGCTTCGAGAGCGGAGATCTCTCCGGCTGGTCCACTTCGACGTGACGCCGGCCGTTGGCTGGTAAGCTCCCCCCGCTTCGAATTTCTATGGAGGGAGTTCCATGCTGCGACCCATCGTGACATCCGTATCGCTCGGCCTCTTGCTCTCGTTGGCGACCTCTGCGACCGACACCCAACAGGCGAAGAAGACCGCCATGAGCGAGGCCCAGAGCCTGGCCGAGAAGACAGAAGAGATCTCCATGCAACTCTGGGACTATTCCGAGATCGCTCTCGAGGAGAAGCGCTCTGCGGCTCTGCTGGAGGACTACCTCGAGGCGGAGGGCTTCAGTGTCGACCGCGGGGTTGCCGGGATGCCCACGGCCTTCGTGGCCAGCTGGGGCGAGGGGCGGCCCGTCATCGGAATCCTCGCTGAGTACGATGCTCTGCCCGGTGTGGGCAACGCCGCGGTGCCCGAGCGCTCGCCGCGCACGGACGGGGTCACCAGCGGCCAGGGCTGCGGACACAATCTCTTCGGGGCCGCCTCGGTCACCGGCGCCGTAGCGCTGAAGAACACCTTGCAGGAGTTGGGGCTTGCCGGTACGGTGCGGCTCTACGGATCACCGGCCGAGGAGACCGTGGTCGGCAAGGTCTTCATGGCTCGGGATGGGCTCTACGACGACCTCGACGCCGCAATCGATTGGCACCCTTCCGCAGAGACCAAGACTCGCAATGATCCTGGGCAGGCCATGAACAGCTTCACCGTCGAATACTTTGGACAAGCCGCCCATGGGGCCTATGACCCCTGGAACGGCCGCAGTGCCCTCGATGGAGTCGAGCTGCTGAACTACGGCGTCAACATGATGCGTGAGCACATCGAGCCTTCCACCCGAATCCACTATGTGATTACCGAAGGCGGCGATGCACCCAACGTCGTCCCCGAGTACGCCAAGGTCTGGTACTACGTGCGTGACCTAAGCCGGGAATCGGTGGAGCGCTACTACCAGCGGATTCTGAAGATCGCCGAAGGCGCCGCTCTGGCAACCGAAACGACCCACAAGGTCACTCTGATCACCGGTGTGCACGAATGCCTGATGAACCGGCCGATGCAGGAGGCTATTCAGGCCAATCTGGAAATGGTGGGCGATGTCGCGTTCACCGCTCAGGAGCAGGAGTTCGGGAAGTCTCTGCAGCGATTTCTGGATATCGAGGAGAAAGGCTTCGTCGGCGAGGTCGAGGCTCTCGCCGAGGAGGTCGAACCGGCGACTGGCGGCTCCACCGACGTCTGCGAGGTCAGCTACATCGTGCCCCAGGCCGGTTTCAGCATCACCACCGCCGCGGCCGACGTGCCCTGGCACAGCTGGGCGACCACGGCATGCCACGGCACCAGCGCCGGAGTGAAGGGCGCCGTCGCTGCATCAAAGGTGATCGCCCTGACCGGTATCGAGCTGATCACCGATCCCGAGTTGCTGGCGGCTGCCAAAGAGGATTTTCTCGAGCGCACCGGTGGGAAGCCCTATCAATCACCGATTCCCGCCGAGCTCGAACCACCCGTGCCATCAGAGTAGAGAAACCTGGAGAACAAAGAGTTGACGCTGTGACGTAGGGGCGGGGCTTGTCCCCGCCCTTGAAGCGGCCGGCAAATCTCGGGCGCAGAGATCCGAGGCTACGATGAGATCGACCCGCTCCTATGAGGTGCGCTCCGAGAGCCGCGGCGTGCGGTACATCAGGTGGAGCACCCCGCCGATCAGCACCGCGGCGATGATCCCCAAGGCGGTCGAGATCGCCGGGTTCTTGACGGACACGTCTATGAAGTAGGGAAAGTAATACTGGCCGGTGTAGTAGAGCCCGAAGTGCACCCCGACGGCGGCGACCGCGGCGCTGACCACGGCGATACGGGGCGTATCCTCTAGAAAGGTGCCGAAAAGGACGGGCACGAAGGCCGCCGCGAAGTAGGCGTAGACCCCCAGCTGGGCGAAGATGATCACACTGAGGTTGGGTGCCACGAGCTGCCAGTAGCCCAGACCGAAGGCGAGAACAGCCAAGAGCACGATAACCCCCCGATTCAAGGTGAAGAGGAACTGCCCTGAAAGCTCGCGACCCGTCATCGAGCTATGAACGTTCTTGATCAGATCGTTGGTGATGATGATGGACATCGCCTGGATCAGACCTTCCAGGGTCGACATCCCCGCTGAGATCAGACCGAGAAACACGACGACCCCTACAAACCAGGGGAACTGCGTCACCAGATAGGTCGACGTGACGCTGTCGGGAAGGATGGTCTGGCCCAGATGCTCCAGCGTCGGAAAATCCAACCGCGCATACAGCCCGACAATCACGACCAGAAAGAAGAGCATCTGGACGATGATCCCGGTCACCAGATACCGGTTGACATCGCGCTCTTTCTTGAGCAGCAGGGATTTCGTGATGATGTGCGGCTGGCAGACGATCGCGATGCCAACGACGATGGTGCAGAAGATGACTTCGAACCCATCGCGGAATAGAGGGCTCTGCTCGTTGAAGAGGCCCGCCAGATTCGAATCGATACCACGCAGAGAGTCCACGAAGCCACTCCAGCCATTGGCGAAGTGCTCAAAGCCCGATCCGAGGAGAATCACCGCGACGACAATCATGATCACAGCCTGCACGGTGTTGGTATAGACCATGGAGTTGGCCCCGCCGAACATCATGTAGCCGAACGAGAAGATCACCAACGCAGCCAGAACCGCGGTCTCGTTCAATCCCAGCGAGGCGGCCACCACCTTGGTCAGCCCGACCAGGATGAGGACGATGAAAGTGATGAGAAGCAGGGAGAGAACCGCGAAGAAGATCGAGAAGGCCCGGCTGTCGAATCGTTGTCCGACCCACTGGGGGAGCGTCAGCGCCTGCACCGAATCTCCGTACTTGCGAAAGCCCTTGGTCAGGACCACCAGTGAGATGAACATCGAGATGGGCAGCACGACACAGAGGCCAAAGACCGCGCTGAGACCGAAGTAGGCGACCAGTCCTGGATTGATGATGAAGGTCGCGGCGCTTGTCGTGGAGGCGGCCAGCGCCAGCCCCACCGCCACGGGCGAGAAGGCGATGTTGCCCAGCGCGTAGTCGGCCACGCTTTTGTTGCGTCGGGCGCCGCGGACGACCAACGTCAGAATGACGATGGCGTACACCACCACCAGAATCCAGCTGGCAACGAGCTCAGGTGCCACGAATCTCGAAGTCCGTCGACTTGGCGCTCATGAAGGCTTTCAGCATCGGGAAGAAGATATCCTGCCGTTCCAGATAGACCACATGCCCGGCTCCCTCCACCAGCTCGTACCGGATGTCCGGGATGATGTCGAGGATCCGCTCCTGCTGCCAGAGGGGCAGGCAGCGATCCTGCGACCCCGCCACCAGTAACGTCGGCGTCTGGATGGCTCGGTATTCTGGCATGCGATCGTCGAGGCCCTCGAAGAACGGGTTCTGCGCCTCCGTCAGTCGCACCAGACTGTGGACCCGGTCCTTGTAGCGATCGTGAAACCGCTGACGCATATCCTCCAGTGTCTCCGGTGGTGTCTGGCGAAGGAATGCCTCGCCGAAGATCTTTTCGTAGAGGTAGTGGGTGTAGATCTCGAAGGCCTCCGGGCCGCCCGCGTAGAACTTCAGCGAGAGATCCTGATACATCTGGAAATGCCGCTCGTGACTCAGCAGAATCCCGGAGATGGTCAGCGTGTGCAAACGATCCTGGTAGAGCCGCCCGAAGTCGAGAGCCACAAAGCCACCATAGGAGATGCCCAGGAGGTGGATCTTGGCGACTTCCAAGTGATCCATGATGCCGGTGAGGTACCGACACTGTTCCGGCATGTAGTGAGGCTCATCGGGACAGGACGACTTTCCCTGGCCCAGATAGTCGTAGAGGATCACGTCGTAGTCGGGCTGCATCTCTTTGAGGAACCAGTACCAGGCCTTGGTGTGCATGGCCAGACCGTTCAAGAAACAGATGGCCTCCTTGTCGCCCTGGCCGAAGTACTCCCACCAGATCTGGTAGTCGTCGAACTGCAAATGACCGCTCTTGTCCGGGCTGATATCGCTCAACCGTCTTCTCCTTTCTGTTCAGACCGCGGGTTTCAGGACCGTGCACACCGAGGCACAGATCGGTCCGCCGATGTTGAAGGTGGCGGCGACTGTCGGATTCGCCCGCTGCAACGGTGCCGGCGCCTGACCCAACAACTGCATCGCTGACCAACCGACCATGGCCACCCCGGTCGCGCCGATGGGATGCCCCTTGGCGATCAATCCGCCGGAAGTGTTGACCGCGCATTGACCGTCCACCGCGGCGGCGCCCTCCTTCCAGAACTGTGCGCCCTGTCCGTAAGCGGCCTTGCCCAACACTTCGACCCCGATGGCACCCATCACCGTAAAGCAGTCGTGGACCTCAGCTACATCCACATCATCCGCCGAGATACCCGCCATCTCATAGGCCGTCTGCATCGCCTTGAGAGCCCCAGCCGGCTTCAGGACGTCCCGTCCCCCCTTCATCAGAGGATCGGTTGCCTGCGCGTATCCGGCAAGCTCCACCACATCCGCCTTGGCAATACCCAACTTCTCCAGACCGGCCTCGGTGGCCAGAATCAGAGCCGCGTAGCCATCGGTGATCTGCGAGCAGTCGAAGGTCTTGAGCGGCAACCCTTCGACGATGTAGCGATTGATCCCACCGATCTCCAGAGCCTGCTCGAGGGTCACCGAAACGCCCTGCATTTGCGCGTAGGGGTTGTGCTGCGCGTGCTCATACTCGGCTACTGAGATACGGGCCAGGTCCTCCTCGGTGACACCATGTGTCTCCATGTAGGCCTGCATGACCTCAGCGAAGAGGTGCGGAAAGATATAGGTCTTGCCTTCCCTCTCGTCCGGGTGCGAGAACACACCGAGAGCCTCGCCTACCTGTTTGCCATCCATCTTGCCGAGGTCGTTGCGCATCTTCTCGTAGCCCACCGCGATACCGACATCCCCCATTCCGAGAAGGAGCTTGTGAACCACCGCCAGTACGGCCTGGCCACCGGAGGCGCAGGCGTTCTCCACCGACTCCAGCGGCTTGCCGGCCAGACCCGGAACCATGGCCATCAAGCCGGCCAGGAGACCCTGTTGGTTGAGCGTGAAGTTACAGGCCGAGGCAATGGTGCCCAGATCGACTACAGAAGGCTCCACATCGATCTCGTCACAGGCCCCCTCGATCGCGTTGCGCACGATGTCGGGGACGGTCATCGTCTTGAGCTTGCCGAACTTCGACTGATGGTATGACGCCACATAGATCGGTTGTTTGTTCATCTTGGCTCCTCACAAATGTCAGGTTCGAGCGGCATGCCTGCCAACAGCCACCCGGCTCAGAAATTCGAGGCATTGATCCGCGAACCACTTCGGATCCTCGGCCACCAGAGCATGGCCGCTGGACGGATGCTCGATGAATTCGGCGTTGGCCAGGGCCGCCGCCAAGGCTAGCGAGCGCTCCCTGGGGATGACTTCATCTCTCGCTGCATGAATCACAAGAGTCGGACAACTAATCCGGCCAAGATGCGGTCGCAGATCGACGGTCTCGGTGCAGGTGATGATTCCCTGCAGACCCGCGAACCAATCCCGCGGCAGTTTGCCCATCTGCTGGCGCCGCTTGGCGAACTCCTGGCGGTACTGGGTCACGAATTCAGGCGAGTACACCTCTTGCAACAGCAGATCGTGAAACCTGCCGGCGTCACCGCCCTCGACGATGTCCACCACAGTGCGCCGCAGGTCCTCGACGCCGCGAACAAGATCAGGAGTGGCGACATCGGTCGTCGTGGCAGCGATGACCGAGAGCACCCGCTCAGGAACGGTGGCCGCCAACAGGAGCCCGACAAAGGCACCAAAGGAGGTGCCCAGGATGTGCACCTGATCGATATTCAGGGAGTCCAACAGCTCCAGGACATCCTGTACGTTGTCTTCGAGGCGGGAGTGAGAGGAACCCGGCGACTTGATCTGGCCACGCAGGTCGCAAAACAGGTGACGGTATCCCGAGCGCATCGGCTTGGCCACAACCTCCCACGAGGAAAAGGTCATAAAGCCGCCGTTGAGAAACAGGATGGTCTCACCCTCGCCCTCGATATGGTGCGTGAGCACCGAGGTGGATTCGCTCATTCCCTCTCCTCCAGATAGAGCTGGCGCAGCTCTGGCTTGACCACTTTGCCGTAGGCAGTTCGAGGCAGGCTGTCCACAACACGAAAGACCTTGGGGATCTTGAGTTTGGCGAGCCTCGTGCCGAGATGCTCGGCGAGCGCTGCCGACGAGATCTCCTTGCCGGCCAGCGGCACGACAAAAGCCACTCCCATCTCTCCCCACTGCTCATCGGGCACACCCACCACCGCCACGTCTTCCACATCTTCGTGCTGCAGCAGCTCGGCCTCGATCTCCGCCGGATAGACGTTGACCCCGCCGCTGATGATCATGTCCTTCTGCCGGCCAGCGATGTAGAAGAAACCTTCCGCGTCCGAGCGCGCCTGATCGCCTGAGTGGAACCAACCATCGGCATCGAGCGCCGCTGCCGTCGCCTCGGGGTTGTGCCAGTACCCCTTCGACACGTGCGGGCCACGAAACAACATCTCTCCCACCTCGCCGGTAGCTACGTCGTTGCCCTCCTCATCCACCAGCCGCACCTCGGTGAACATCAGGGGACGACCGATCGAGCCCGCCTTGCGAAAGGAGTCCTCGACGGTCATGGTGAAGCAGTTGACTCCGACTTCCGTCATGCCGAACCCCTGCTTGAAGACGACTCCCTTCTGCTGATAGGCCTCGATGAGGTAGGAAGGAAGAGGCGCGCCGCCACTATAGAAGGCTCGTCACGTGAGACAGATCTACCGAGGCGAACTCCTCGGCTTCCATCAGCATCTTCCATATGGTGGGCACCCCGAGAACCACCGTGCAGCGCTCACGCTCGATCGTCTGCCAGATCTCCGCAGCGTCGAATCCGTGATGCAGGACGATGGTGCCTCCGACGACAAACAACGGCACCAGGAAGGCCATCAAACCCCCGGCGTGATAGAGCGGCGTAAAGATCGGACTGACGTCGTCTTCGCGTAGCTGCCAGCTACAGACGGTGTTGTACCCGTTCCACGCCACCATGCGATGAGGGATCATCACACCCTTGGGGCGGCCAGTCGTTCCCGATGTGTAGAGCAGGCAATAAGTATCTTCCGGATCGATTCGAGGACTGACCCACCCGTCGGGTTCGACCTCCATGACCAGCTGATCGAATCGTTGATCCGTACCCTCGAGCGGCTCGTCCAACGCGATCCAGCTATCCAGTTCGACATGCTCTCGCAGACTGCGCACGGTGTCCGCGAACTCGCCGTCGTAGAGCAGTGCCTGCATACCGCTGTCCTCGACGATGTGGCGCAGCTCGTGGGCGGTCAAACGCGTGCCGAGTGTCACCAGAACCACTCCGGATTTGCCCGCCGCGAAGAATGCGTCGAGGTACTCGATGCGGTTGTGCGCCAGGATTCCCACGCGGTCTCCCGGATCGAGACCCAACTTGCGCTTCCAGACCTGGGCGCAGCGACGAGCGCGTTCATCGAGATCGGCATAGCTCAGCCGCTCGCCGGTCGAAACCAAGACGAGGGCTGTCTTGTCGGGTGTCACCCGGGCCCGCTCTCCCAGCACATCACCGTGAAGCATCGGCGGTCTCCATCGGGTCAGTGTCCGGTTCGGTTTCTGGTTCGACTTCGACAGCGGCCGGTGGTGGCGGATCGGTTCTGAGAACATAGAGAAGCGTCTCCACAAATCGATCCGGACACTCGGCCTGGGGAATGTGACCGCACGCTGTCACCTTGGTGAGACGGGCCCGGGGGAGCCCATTCAGCAGGCGCTCGGCATAGGCCAGGCTCATGAACCGATCCGATTCGCCCCAGACCAGCTCCACAGGCGTCGAGACCTCGCTCAATCGCCAATCCATCAAGAACTCCACAAAGCTATTCGGGAGTTGCAGCATGCGACCAATGGGACCCGAGTGGGTCCGCCGCACGATGTCATCGAGAACAAAATCGGGAGTCTTGGGACTCGCCGGGTCGCGCAGCATATCCATCAACTCTCGCGCCGCCTCCCGGTCAGCCGGGGTCAGACTGGGGTTGTTCGGGTCGCCGCTGATCGGCCCACCGTTGATAGCCACCACGCGGCTGACGTCGTCGGGATGCCGATGTGCATAGAGCACAGACAGCCAGGCACCCATGGAGTTGCCCACCAGAATCGCCGGACTGTCGCCTGTCTGCGTTTCCAAGAAAGCCTCTAGCCCAGAGACCACATCCCTGAAATCCAGTGGACCCTCGGAGGGTTCGCTGTCGCCGTGCCCGGTGATATCCGGGATGATCAGTCGATACTCCTCGAGCAGAGCGCCCACCACGGTTGCCCAGGTCCCAGCCTGATCCCCCGCACCGTGGAGCAAGACCAGCAGCGGCCCCTCGCCTCCCTGAAAATAGACCAACCGATTCCCAGCGATCTCGGTCTCCATCTTCTCGAGGCCGAGAGTCTCGAGCGTCCGCCGGGCCTTCTTGACATGCGTCGCTAGCGGGTGCTTCCAGATCCCGTACATCCAGACAGCGGCCGCTGCGACCAAGAGAATGATCGCCACAACCACCAATCGTCCTATCGAGAAGCCGCTCTTCTTTGCCATATCGCACCTTTCCGTCAGCCGGCGTGCGGTAGTCCACGCGAGCCTGGTTTGAACCCATCTTCGGGTATGACCCCATCCGGCTGCCCGGCTGGGCCGCTGGCCACAACACAGCCACGCCGACTCATGTCCCTACAACGAGCCCGCCATCCACTGGCAGCGTCGTGCCATGCACGTAGGAGGCGCTGTCCGATGCCAGCCAGACGTAGGCTTCGGCGATCTCCTCGGGTCTTGCCATACGGCGCAAGGGTGTACGGTGAACCATTCCATCCAAGACCTTCTCCGGCATGCTCTGGAGAATCTCCGTGGCGACGAAGCCTGGAGCGACGGCATTGACCCGGATGTTGTAGCGGCCCAACTCCCGGGCCCAACTGTGGGTCATGTTGATGACCCCGGCCTTGGTGGCGGCATAGTTCGTCTGACCAAAGTTCCCGTACCAGCCCACCACCGAGGAAGCACTGAGAATCGCACCGCCACCGACGCGAATCATGTGTGGCACCACAGCCCGCGTGCACAGAAACACACCCCTCAGGTTGACCCCGATGACGGCATCGAAGGCTTCGTCGGTCATGGTGGAAACCACCTCACCGTCTTTGAACTTCACCAGCTGCGCGTCGCGCAGGATGCCGGCGTTGTTGACCAGGACATCGATCTGCCCCCATCGGTCCACAACCTCGGCTACCCCTTTCTCGACCGCCGCAGCTTTGGAGACATCGACGGCGGCGAAGTGACCCTCGCCGCCGCCAGCCTCGATCTCAGCGAGCAGAGCCTCGGCCCCGTCGCTGCTGACATCCCAAGCCGCCACACGGGCACCTTCAGCGGCGAAGCGCAGGGCCGTAGCCCTGCCGATCCCCGCCGCCGCACCGGTGACGATGACGACCTTCTCAGCTAGTCCAGTTTCGATCATGGCAATCTCACGTGGATTCCATTCGACTACTTGTAGGTGTACCCGAAGGTCGCACTGATCGTCTGTGGCGTACCGTAGGAGCCCTGCAGGAGTCCCAGAACGGGGATGTTGTACCCGTTGGTCAGGAATTCCTCGTCGGCCAGGTTGACGCCGTTGATGGTGAAGCGCCACTTGCCGTTACCCGAGAACCAACCGATCCAGGAATTCCACAGGCCGAAGGCAGGCTGGATGATGGGTAGCAGTGGCTGGGTCGGATTCGTCGGGTCGGGGCCACCCTCGTTGGTCAGCACCGAGTCGTCCCGATAGCTGTATCCGAGACTGCCGGAGATGAGACCACCAAAAGCCGGAAAGTCGAACTTCGCATAGATCGCTGCCGTCCACTCGGGTGCATTGGTGATCACCTGTGTATCGACAAAAGTGTCCATATTCTCGTCGAGGAACTCGTCAGGTGTCGCATCCAGGTAGGCGATAAAACCGTTCAAGCCAAACCAGCTGACCGACTGCGGATTGAAGTCGTATTCGAGCTCGACACCTTTGTTGGTGGCATCGCCAGCGTTGCCGAAGGCACCGAAGAAGGCATCGTCTTCCCCATCTCCGTCGGAGTCGTAGGACGTGAAGGTGCTGACCTGAATATCCGTGTACTGGCCGTAGAACACCGCCGCATTCAGAAGCAGTTGGCGATCCGCCAGCACCGATTTCACACCCACCTCGACAACATCTAGCTGTTTCGTCGTCGAAAGGCTCAGCAGATTCGGGAAAGACGGTCGCCTGGGCGCGGACGTTGAAGCCACCGCTCTTGAAACCGCGGGAGTAGGAGATATACCCCATGACATCAGGATTGAACAGGTAGTCAAAACCGAGTCTCGGAGCCAGAGAGTCGAAGGTCGCCGTCTTGTCGTAGTCCGCGGTGACCACGGCGATCTCCTCGAATGAGGCGTCCGTATAGCCCGCGTTGAATGCTCGACCATTCTTGTCCTCTTGAGTGGCCCGGAGCCCGAAGTTGAAAGTCGCTTTGTCGTTGAAGGCGTAGCTACCGTCGCCAAACAGCGCGATCGATTCAGTCTTGGTGTCGCCATCCGTGGTGCCGAAGATGGCGTTCAGGAAGTTGTTCTTGACCAGACCGCCCGCGAATCCGTCGAAGTAGTAGAAACCCAATACACCTTTCATTCTTCCGCCGGCGTCATACAGGAACTGGAACTCCTGCGAGGTCTGATCGTCGAAATAGGTGGCCTCGACGTCGGTGATGGGAGCCGGTGTGGTGTCGAAATCGATGTTGTTCTCGGTATCGGAGTCCCGGTAGGCGGTGATCGACCGGAAGAGCCAGTTGTCGTTGATGGCCCACCGGATGTTCAGCGCATACCCCGTATAGTCTGTACCGTTCTTGGGTTCCAGTCCGCTTCGCGTGTCGAAGATGTTGTCCTCGGGTGGACAGGGGACACCCAGGAAGAGTGGACACAGCGGGTTGGCTGCGAGTCGTGTCAGTCCCTTGGGTTCCGCCCGGTCATTGCTGATGTCGAAGGCGAAGCTCACGGTCACTCGGTCGGACGGCAGCCAGTCGAGGCCCAGGCGAAGGGCCGTGGTGTCCTTGTTGGAAACCTCCCGTCCTGTGAACAGATTCGTGCCATATCCATCGCGGGTCAGTTTGGCGAACGCAATCTTTCCGCGCAGCTTCCCCCTGATCAAGGGGCCGCTGGCGATCGCGCGGACATCAGCTTGTGCGTAATTGCCGGCCGTCAGCAATATCTGGGCTTCCGGGATGTCCGTCGGGGGACGACTGACGTACTTGATGGCCCCACCAATCGTGTTTTTGCCATAGAGCGTCCCCTGGGGTCCGCGCAGGATCTCGACTCGCTGGACATCAAAGACGTCGAGCAGCGCCCCCTGCGGACGCGCGATGTAGACATCATCGAAATAAAGCCCAACACCGGGGTCGACACCCCAGAGCGGATCCGCCTGGCCGATGCCTCGCAAGAAGACCGTCATGGTCGTCGACTGGTTGCGACCCTCATAGATAGACATGTTGGGTGTGTAGTCCTGCAGGATCGAGATGTCCTTGGCCTTGACATCCTGGAGCGTCTCGCCGGTGATCACGGAGACGGCGATGGGCACCTCCTGGACGTTTTCCTCGCGTCTGCGAGCCGTGACCACGATCTCGTCGGCCAGAGCCTGCTTCACATCCTCTGTCGCTTCCGCTTCCTCTTGCGGCTCTTCCGCCTCGGTCGCTTCCTCCGCAGCAGGCTCCTGCGCGAAGACCGGAATCGCCGTCAAGGCCACAACTGCCACAAAGATCATTCCTGTGGCCAGGAGCAGCCGCACTCCACTTCCTTGAAACAGTTGATGGATCTGATGAATCATCTTTCATCCCCCTATTTTGGGTCGAGAGATTGCGGAAAGCTCCCTTCACTCCAGACAGCTTCCCGATGTTTCAACCGACCGCTCAGCCGCCTTACGACTGTTCGACCGGGGTAGCACACCATTGCGCAGCACCCGAATGAACTCCCGGGTCGCCAGCTTCGGGTTCATCCCGAGATGCATCGGAGTCCCGAAGCACTTCTCCACTGTGTAGAAATAGAAAAACCAGCGGGTCGCCACCATCACCGCGACCAGCGGATCCACGTCG
The DNA here is from genome assembly GCA_963719055.1 of uncultured Acidobacteriota bacterium. Classification (GTDB taxonomy): domain Bacteria; phylum Acidobacteriota; class Thermoanaerobaculia; order Multivoradales; family JAHEKO01; genus CAXMQZ01. The sequence continues at coordinate 297,270 of CAVRAU010000023.1, forward strand.
CCAAGCTCGCCAGCCTCCTGCCGCTCTTCGAGGCGCTGCCCGTAGACCTCCTGGAAGGACTTCGCCATACCTTCGTAGAAGGCGCGAATGTGCTCGCCCCGAAACTCGATGACGTCGACGTAGAAGAGCAGGATGTAGGCCGCGTTGTCTTCCACGACCTTCTCGATGATCTCCGCCATCTCTTCCAGGTCGTCGGGAAAGTCGGCCCTTCTGAACAGACGGGTGAGCGGATGATCCGGATCGAGGAGGCGCGTCCAGTATCCCTCGATAAGAAGCTGGAAAATGTCCTCTTTGCTGGCGAAATGATGATAGAGATTGCCGACCGACAGGCCGGAACGCTCGGAGATCTGCCGCATCGAGGTGGCGCCAAAGCCCTGACTGGAGAACAACTCCAGCGCGGCTTCGAGGGCACGCGTCGTGGAGGCTTCCGACTTCGCCTCGCGCAGGCTTTGCGGCATGGCTGGCTCCTCCCACAAACCGAACGTTCGTTCGGGATTATGAGAGACAGATCCCGTGACTGTCAAGCTGCCTACAGATAAGACCAGGCCATCTCGTCGAGCTCGGCCAACGAGGACAGCACCAGATCGGCACGAGCGAAGCGGGCATTGCCAGCCACAGAGCGGTCCGGGATCGCGATACAGGCCATCCCGGCCTCCTTGGCGGACTCCAGACCCGCGGGAGAGTCCTCGAAAGCCACGCAGGCGGCCGGTGGGAGATCGAGTTTGCGAGCGGTGGTCAGGTAGACACCCGGATGCGGTTTGCCCAGCAGCTCCAGCTCGGCCGAGTGGGTGAGCTCGAATCGATCGGCAATCTCCAGAGCTCGCAGGGAGGCCTCGATGACGCGGATCCTCGACGACGAGGCCACCGCCAATCGCAGACCCTGCGTCTGCACAAAGTCCAGAGCCTCGTAGAGACCTTGCATGGGCTGGCCATCGGCCTCGATGAGCTCGACAACGCGCTCGACGATGCGCTCCTCCACCACTTCGAGCGGATGCGCCTGCTCGTCCCAACCGTATTCATCGAACCGCAGACAAACGACCTCATCGGAGCGCAGCCCCAGATGTCTCCTGCGCCTGTTCGCGAGTTGAGGGAGACTCCGACCTCGCCAAAGCACTCGATCTCGGCCTGTTGCCACAGGGGCTCCGAGTCGATCAGCAACCCATCCAGATCGAATATCGCTGCACGAAAAGGCCGGTCCCGCAAGTTGTTCACGAGACCGGCAGTTTATCGTCTGCTCGTGACGATAGGGTCGTCGGATCTACTCGAGGACGTGGATGTTCTTGGCCGCGCGAGATCTCTTTGAGGATCTGGGGCCACACCGTGACGCTCACCTCGCCCAGATGCGCCTTCTTGAGCAGGTACATGTAGGTGCGCGACTGACCGATGCCGCCACCGATCGAGAGCGGGATCTGGTCGTTCATGATGGCCTGGTGATACGGCAGCTCGAGGAAGTCCATCTGACCGCTCATCTCCAGTTGCTTGACCAGGGTCTCCTTGGTGACCCGGACACCCATCGAGGTCAGCTCGTGGCGACGCTTCGTCACGTGGTTCCAGACCAGGATGTCGCCGTTGAGACCGTGCATCAGTTGGCCGTTCTTGGTGATGGTCTCGGTCACCCAATCGTCGTAGTCCGCCGCTCGCATCTCGTGCGGATAGCCGTCTGCCAGCGGCCAACCGATGCCGTAGATAAAGACCGCCGGGAAGTCCTGCGAGTATCCGGGTCTCGCGCTGTTTGCGCGGCAGATCGGGATACATGTCGAGGATCTCCTCGGCATGGAGAAACTTGAGCTCCTCCGGGGGACTCGGATACTTGTCGCTCTTGAGCTGCGGGAACAGCTCCTCGGCATGGGTCTGGGCACCATACAAGCACCTTCCATATCCGCTGCACCACGTCGGTCAGGAATTCGAGGTTGCGCTGCTCGGCGGTGATGACCCGCTCCCAGTCCCACTGATCGACATAGGCGCTGTGATCGTGATCCAGGAAGTAGTCCTTGCGCACCGCCTTCATATCGGTGTTGATGCCCTGCCCCACCTGGCAATCGAAGGTCTTGAGAGCCATTCGCTTCCACTTGGTCGCGGCCTGCACCACCTGCGCCTGGATGGGTTTGTCCAAACCGTAGGCCGGCGGGGAACTGCACCGGCGTGCGCGAGCCATCCCGATCCAGATAGTCGTTGACACCGCTGGCCTCATCGACGATCAACGGCACCTGCACCATCATCAGATTGAGCTCCTTGGCGAGTCCGTCCTCGATGTACCTCTTGACCTCGAAAAGAGCTTCCATCGTCTCTCGGCGAGTCAGCAGCGATTCGTAGTCTTTGGGTAGGGCTTCTGCCACCTCTTCGTAAGTCCCGATACCGGGACCAGCCAGATCGGCTTGCTTGTCAGTGGTGCTCATTTCGGGTCCTCCAGGTGTTCAGTGAGTCTGCGGGAAGGCGAAGAAATCGGGATCGACGTCGGAGCCGACCCCGCGCCCCATTCATAGCAATCCCTGACACCTTCCCCAATACCCGGTGAGGCGGGATGACCTCCTGCCCGCCCGGGTGGGTGGCTATTGCAGCGCGTGTGGTGGCGTCCCTTGGACAATCTGACCGGCTCCGACAGAATCAGCGTCGTGAACAAGACCCGCAAAGGACTCGGCTGCCTCATTCTTTTCGCGTTGCCCTTCGCCGCGGCAGGCCTGCTTGTCGGTTTCCTCGCAGTCAAGATGCTGTGGTTCTGGATCGAGGTTCGTGAGTGGCAAGAGGTACCGGCCCGGATCGTCCACACCGAATTGATCACCAACACGGGCGATGACTCCACCACCTACGAAGTCGAGGCGAGGTACCTCTACGAGTTCCGCGGGGCGACCTACGAAGGAGATCGAGTCGGTCTGAGCACCGGCTCGGACAACATCGGTTCCTTTCACCAGGACGCACATCGGGAACTCTCCCACTACCAGTCCACCGGCGAGCCGTTCCGCTGCTATGTGAATCTGCAGAATCCCTCCGATGCCGTTCTCTATGCCGAGTTTCGGTGGGGACTCTTCGCCCTGATGGGAGTCTTTGCGACGATCTTCACTGGCGTCGGCTTCGGAATCATGATCGGCGGCATCTGGGGCAAACGTCGTCTCGCGGAAGAGGAAAAGCGGGTCACCAACAACCCGGCTGAGCCGTGGCGCTGGAAGGAAGACTGGGCCGACGGTCGCATCACCGCCACAGGAAAGGCACAGTTCCTCCTGCCAGGAATCATGGCGGTCTTCTGGAACCTGATCTCTGTTCCCTTGCTCTTCCTGGTGCCCGGGGAGGTTCGAGACAACGGGAACTATCTGGCTCTACTCGGATTGATCTTTCCCCTGGTGGGCATCGGTCTCGCGATCTGGGCGATTCGGTCCTTTATCCGCTGGAAGAAGTTCGGCGACAGCGTGTTTGGAGATGTCCACCTTTCCAGGCGTGATCGGGGGGCCACTGGCTGGACGGGTCCTCACCTCGGTGAACTTGAAGCCTGCCGACGGATTTCATCTGACTCTGAACTGCATCAACCGGTGACCGGGGTTCCGGCGAGAACCGCAGGACCCGCGAGAGCATTCTCTGGCAACAGGAACAGCACCTGCGAACGCGAATCGGCCGAGTTCGACTCCACCCGATCCGAGATCCCGGTCGATTTCCAGATTCCATTCGACGCCTCACCGACCGAGAAGAGAAGTGATGACGATGAAGACCCTCTGGCGTCTTCAGGTCGAAGCCGAGGTTCCAGGCGTCGACTACAGCTCCCAGTTCGAAGTACCGGTCTTCAAGACGGCAGAGAGTCGGGAAGCCCAGGCACCGCGGACGCATCCGATGTTTGGGGGGCGGAAGAGCCACCGCCTATCGATCTGACCGAATACGGCATCGACTCGGAGCTTCTCTCTACCGGCGCTCGTCGACTGACGTTCGAGGCTGCCCGCCACAAGGGGACCTGCGCTCATGCTCTGACCGGATTCCTCGATTCTCTGGTTGGGATTCAACTATCTCCTGATCCATCTCGAAGCCCCCATCTTCTTCCCCATCCTCTGGGGGCTCTTCAGTGCACTGATCTTCCTGGGCGCTCTCGATCTCTGGTTCGACCGACGAACCGTCGAGGTCCACTCGGACAGGCTGGTACTGGCCGGTGGGATCTTCGGCCTCGGGCGAAGCCGGGAGATCCAACGAATGGAAATCCAGGAGATCAAACCCATCCGGGGTATGCAATCCGGCAACAAGCTCTTCTACCGCATCCAGATCATTACCCGGGATGAAAAGAAGTACATCGCTGCCACGAAACTGGACAATCTAAGCCTCTCCCAAGCGGTGATCGAGAGGCTCGGATGAAACAAGGGTTGCGCTCTGCTCGTATAGTGTTATATAGTTGTATAGCACTTAAGAGCGACCCACCATGCACCTGCACATCAACCCCCACGACGAAGCACCGGTCTACCGGCAGATTCAGAGCCAGATTGCCACGGCCATAGCCGAGCGGCAGCTCCACCCCGGCGACCTGCTGCAGTCGCAAGAGGATCTCGCCACCCAACTGGCGGTCTCGCCGGCGGCGGTGCGCAAGGCCTACAAGGAGCTCCAATCCAACGGACTCTGTGACGGGCCCCGAAAGGGCACCTACCGTGTGTCCACTCCGGAGCTGGGCTCTGTGGAGGATGGCAATGCACCCCTGGCCCTCTCAATGCTGAAGAAGGAACTCTTGACCCAGGAGCTACGTACGGCGCGCAACGTCCAGCACCGCTTGTTGCCTCCATCCGAGGTGCGCGGGGATTCTTGGTCCGTCAACGGTCGCAGCTATCCCGCCGGTGCGCTGGCTGGTGATTTCTACGACGTCGTGCCGCTCGACAACGGGATCGTCGACGTGGTGATCGCCGATGTGGCCGGCAAAGGACTGGCCGCCGGTCTGATCATGGCCGCGACCAAAGGCCTGCTGGCCCTGGGTGCTGCCCAGGACTCTCCGGGTCAGGCTCTGGGAGAGCTCAACCGAAGGTTGTTCCCCATGCTGGGCAACCGCGAGTTTGTAGCGCTAGCCTATGCCCGATTCGATCCCCAGGCCGCAATAGTGTCCATCGCCAACGCGGGTCTTCCCGACCCCTATCTCGTCCGTCATACAGGCACCGTGGAGACACTCGGCGTGGACGGTGATCGCCTCCCCCTGGGCATTCGGCCGGATGTTGTCTACTCGACCTCGAGATATCCGCTGGATCCGGACGACCGGTTGCTGCTTGTGACTGACGGCATTCCCGAAGCGCTCGATACTCGGGGGAACCCTCTCGGCTACGAAGGATTTGCCCGCCTACTCGAGTCCGCTGCCGGCTGGTCCAGAATGCCACACTCAGCAACCCCGGCCGGTGGCTGGATCGATTGCTCGATGCGGCGAACCAACACTCCGGCTCGATTCTCGACGACGATTGGACGGCGGTACTCCTCGAGTACCACCAGCCTTGAAGGAAGACCCTATGCAGATCGTGATCACAGCCGGCAGCGAGCTTCCCATCTATCGACAACTGATGCGTCAGATCCGCGATGCCATCGCCGGCGGCCGTCTGCGACCGGGCGACAAGCTGACTTCGCAGCGCGAGCTCGCCGAACAGCTGGTCATCGCTCCGCTGACGGTCAAGAAGGCCTATGACGAGCTGGAGCGGGAAGGACTGATCCGAACCGAAAGAGGAAGGGGGACATTCGTGACCGAAGCGGCCCTGGTACTCGACCCCGTCCAAGCAACGCGAGCGACTCCGCGACCCGGCGCGACAGCTCCTGTCCCGCGCCCATCTGGCAGGCGTCTCCTTCGATGAGGTGGTCGGCCTGCTCGAAGAAGTGCGCTCGGAGCTCGACAAGCGAAAGACAGAGCCGAGACAGAAACTCACAACGACGGCTCAGGAGGAACCGATTCATGACCATCGTCGATTTTCAAGACGTTCACCGGGCCTATACACAGGGCGACGACGTCCTCGCCGGTGTCTCCTTTTCCATCGACCTCCGGGCAGGTGGTCGGCCTGCTGGGAAAGAACGGTGCAGGCAAGACAACCCTGCTGCGGATTGCCATGGGAATGATCGATGCCCAGAAAGGCTCGGCGAGAGTCTTCGGTCTCGATCCTCGAACAGAGCCCCTGGAGGTCAAGCGCCGTGTCGGCTATGTCTCGGAGGATCAGATCCTGCCGCCGCAACTGCGGGTCGACGGGGTCATCGCTCTGCACAAGAGCCTGTTCCCCACCTGGGATGACGACCTGGCACGGGACATGATCGAGCGCTTCTCGATTCCGGGCCGCCAGAAGATCAAGACCTTGAGCAAGGGACAGGCCCGGCAGGTGGCCCTGCTCTGCGCGGTGGCCCATCGCCCCGAGTTGCTGGTCCTCGATGAGCCCGCCGGCGGTCTGGACCCCGCGGCCCGACGCGAGTTTCTGGAGACCTCGATCCAGCTGCTCAACGAAAGCGGCACGACGATTCTCTTCTCCTCGCACTACATGACCGACGTGGAGCGACTCGCCGATCGGATCGTCATGCTCCACGACGGCCGGGTGCTCATCGACACCGAGCTCGACGAGCTGCGGGAGAACTACTCCCTGGCCATGGTGCAACGCCAGGATGGAGTCTCCAGGGAGCAACTCCTGGCCCTCGACGCCTGTCTCGGTGTCCGGGACCGGGCAGACGCTCTGCACGCGGTCTTCGACCTCGAGCCGGCCCGAGTCGAGGCTCTGCTCAGCGGTGAGATGGGTCTGAGCGAAGTCCGCTGTACGCGAATTGCCCTGGAAGAGATGTTCATCGAGCTCGCTGGTGGACAGAGCTGAGGAGAGGAGCGAGATCATGATCCGCATCTGGCACGATGAAGCCTTGAGATGGCTGCCTCTCTGGCTGACCATCACGATGCTGAACACGAGCGTCCTGCTGGGAATGGTCGCCTGGAGACAGGCGAGCCGCTTCTCAGAACGCGCAGCTGCCCGTGGCCGCGCTCCTGATCATCCTCTGGCTGGCCCTCGCCTTCTACATTCTCTTTGGCCAGGTGCGGACACGTTGTCAGCGCCTCGAGATGACTCTCCCCATTCGTTCGCAGACCCTGTGGCGGCGACACCTCGCGGCGGTCTTCCTCGCCGGCGCCGTGGTTCTGGCCGGCTCCCTGGGGGTGCTGGCACTCCATGCCACTCTGTTGTCCAAGGCCGGACGAACGCAATTCCTCGAGATTCCCTACATGACGTTGATCGGCCCCTTGCTGGCGGGGCTGCTTCTCGCCACGACTCTCGTCAGTAGCATCGAGCCCGGGCTGCAGAAGCTTCGCGGCAAACGAACCTATTGGGCCCTGGTGCTCGGCAGTCTCGTGGGAATCCCGCTGCTACTTGTTCTACTCATCCAGTGGCCTTGGGCGTCGACGGGTATTTGCTTCGTTTTGGCTATCTCCGTCTCTCGCCACACGCTCGCGATCGTTACCCGCAGCGTACCGACTCGTACCCGCCACCGCGGGCCCCGCGTCGGCGGAGAGAACCGTGGCAGCCTCCACCGATCAGCCGGCAAGCCGGTGGCAGGTCTACCGCACCCTCTTCAATGTCCTACACACCGCCCCACCCTGGAAGCAGTTCACTCCCTGGATGGTGTATGGGTTCGGGGCTGTGATGGGATTCATCCTGGGAGGAGGAATCGATCGGTGGGAAGAAGTCGCCAGCCTGCGGTTTCTCTACCTGCCCTTTGGCAGCTACATGCTCTTTGCCGGGATCGGCATCCTCACCTACAACCTTTATCGCCTCGATTCGCTCCCCGTTTCCCGGCGAACCATTCTCGCTGTCCTGATGCTGCCTGGGCTGATCGCCTTCTCTGCTGGCTACGCAACGGGCTCCTGGGCCCGATCAACAGCTTCCGACCCGTCGCCAATGGTGGACTTCAAAGTCCTGCAGACCCGCGTCGAAGTGGATCTCCACGAGGGTGCCAACGCCGGACCGAGGGAGCTCGAGACCATGGTCTGGGTGGAGGTCGATTCGAGCTTCATGGGGGCGACCCTCACCGGCGAGCCGCCGACGCTGACCTCGCCCTGGGGAGAGTCCCACGAGGCCTGGTCCGAGGAGCTCTTCAAGGGAACCTCGGCTCTCCTGTACAACCCCTACAACACGTCTGAGGAGACCTCTGCCGACTTCGAGGCGCTGATGCTGAGCCGTGCCATCGAGGATATCTACGGCCAGTCCATATCGCCCGACGAGCTGCGAGACCGGTACTTCGTGGTCGAGCACGATCAGGTCGTGGGACTCGAGCGTCAGGACCCGTGGACACCGGAGAAGTCGAGGGGATTCCCCTCCTCGAGGACTACCCGGCGCTCGAGGCGCCTGCCAAGGGACCCGAGACACCGGTCTACATGCTCCTCGTCCTGGTTCCCTGGTTGCTACTGACAGCTCTGTTTCTGAGCTCCTTCCGGGCCACCCACAGCAACCGATACATCCGCGGGATCTACTGGGTAGGTCTGGCTATCCCCATGCTCGGCCTGCTGTCCCAGGTAGTCCTGGCCGTCTTCGGTCTGTTCAGCCCCGACGCTGGGCGCGCGTTTCTGGAGATCCTGGTTCGCATGCTGGGCTCCAACCCGGCCTCCTGGCTGCTGACCTGGGTCATCGCCATCGCGATAGTCCTGGTCTGCTACAGGCTGGCACTGCGCCAGTTCGAACGGGCCGAGATCCCCACCTCCCCCATCAACTGCTCGTTGGTGAACTGGGGGATGGAGGAATGAGAAGCGAGGCCCCGATCGAGCCTCATGCGTCGGCTTCGGTCATCTCCTGTGTCGGAGCTCAGGCCAAACAGGGCGGCCAACTCCACCAGCAGACGCTCCGGCGGAGCTCAGCTCGGCCCGCTGGGCCATGACCTCCAGGGCCAGCGCCGGCTCGTCGGTGATCAGACTGTCGACCCCGCGACTGAGGTAGGTGGACATGCCGACGACGTCGTTGACAGTCCAGACGTAGACCTCTTTGCCGGTCTTGTGGGCGGCACGGATGAAGAACGGTGTCGCGAGCTTGGTGCTGACCGCCAGAAAATCCACATCCACCTTGGTCAGATCCCCCAACGCCACCGCCGAGAGCAAGACCCACTGTCCAATCGGGCCGCAGCGCCTGGACCTTCTCGACGCCCTTCAGCTTCAGCGACATGATCACGACATCCGCGGCCATGTCCCGCTCTTCCACCAACTCGACGACGCGCTCCTCCAGGCGCTCGTCGTGGCCGTAGTACTTGAGCTCGATGTTGACCTCCACCTTGTCCTTGCACGCATCCAGCACCTCGCGCCAGGGTCGGCACCCTCTGGTCGGCAAACTCGGGCCCGAACCAGCTGCCGATATCGAGTCCCTGGAGGTGCTCCAAGCTCGCCTCCCAGATCTTCGTGCTGTCGTTGGCCACCTTCATGAAGTCGCTGTCGTGCGCGACGACCACGACACCATCGACGGTCTCCTGGACATCGATCTCCACGAAGTCCGCACCGTCGGCGATGGCCCGCTCGACGGCGGCCATGGTGTTCTCGGGCGCGGCTCCTGATGCGCCCCGATGAGCGGTGACCTGGGTGTCGTCCTCGAAGCTGACTCTGACTCAAGACCAGACCGCCGACGAGAGCCGCGACAGCCACCGCGACCACAGCGCGCCGCCGACAACACGACCCTTGGTGAGCCGCAGTCGAGCCCTCTTCCCGATCTCGAGGTCCGCCGCCGAAATCGGCAACCTGGCCTCACCCCGATCTCCTCTGCTGCCGATAGAGCCTCACCAGGAGAAGTCCGAACATCAACCGTTACGACGAACATTGACGGCCAGGTTGGCGAGGCCCAAAAGGAGGGTCACCAGAGCCCAGCACCGGCACCAGAAGGGTCAGATTCTCCGCAAACCACGGCAGCAGAAGTCGACCCAGAAACCCAATGGGCCCGGTCACGACCGCCGACAGGATCGCCGCGAACAGCACCCACGCGAGGATCCAGCTGGCGATCCACCAACGGTGTCCGGCCGTTCGCCGCGAGCTCTCCGCCAACGCCTGACTGGGAGCCACTCCCTCGAACAGCAACAGAGGCACGGCATAGAGCCAGCCGCTCACCATCCGCAGCAGAACCGCCGCGAGCACACGCGACCACCAGAACCGCGATACCCACCGCGAGCCAGAACTCGGGCGGCTTGAAGGTCAAGTAGTAGTTGATGTCGTGCTCGGGTCAAGAGAAGGAGATAGGTCGCACCTACAACCACCAGAAACGGCGCGGCCACCAGAAGTATCCGACCGATCATCCGCGCCGTGACGAAGAGGATGCTGTCTGCCTTGCGCAACGTGGTCGCCAGGGCTTCGGCGACCCTGACTTCACGATTCTCGGTGGCACCGAAACCGATCACCATCAGAGCCGCCAGCTCCATGGCAACGATCCCGACGATGATTCCCCCTGCCACGATGAGCGTCAGCCAGCCAACGGGTCTCAAAAAGAAGAACAGGATGTCCTGATCGGACAGCGCCTGCTGACCTGAAAACCGAATCAGCGCTTGCAGCACCAATGCCGACAGCGGCGTCAGCACGACAAATGCCAGGATCTTGTACGCCAGATCGGTGGTTACCAGCTGTTTCCAGGCGCGCCGGAAATCGTCCTGCACCTGCTTCGAGACAGACTCCTCTGACTGCATATTCGCGGGGTCCTCCTGCAGAAATATCGCACTATGGTACCCGGTTTCGATTCGCTAGACTTCAGCGGCACGAGCGGAATTGGCCAATGAAACCCCTCCTTCTCCTCTTGATTCCAATAGCGCTGCTGGTCGCGTTTGGTGGAGGTGTCCTCTTCTGGGCAACGGTCTCTCAAATCCGATTCCTGAGCTATTTCAAGGGCGAAGATCGTCGACCTCCGGCGCTCGGATTTGCCGGCTGGATCTCCTTCCACAGGAGAACCCTCGACGGGCGCCTACACCCTCCTTTGGTGGTCCTTTCGGGCTGCATTCCAGACCGGTCTCCGCCAGCCACCGGGCCGATCACGGGCAGACCCGTCCTCTGTGTCCACGGTCTGTTCCTGAACAGCACCTGCATGTGGGGGATACGGCGGCGCCTCGAACGAGTGGGCCGGCCCACTCGCGCGGTCTTCATGGGAACGCCCCTGCCGACACCCCTGTCGTATGCGAAGGCCTCTGGCAAAGGTCATGAGGAGGCTCGCCGAGCAGTTTCCCGAGGAGGGATTCGATATCGTCGCCCACTCGATCGGTGGCGTCATGATCCGCGAGGTGTTGCGCCGACACCCGGACCTGGCCGGTAGCGTCCATCGAATCGTCACCCTGGGCTCTCCCCATCACGGCACCGCCGTTGTCAGGTGGATCAAGTTCGGCCCGATCTACAAGATGCTGGCGCTCGGGTCACCCTATCTGCAGGAACTCGGCGACTTCCGGACGCTGGCACCTCGGTCGGCCGCCACCACCGTGGGCACCCTGCACGATCTGGTGGTCTATCCATACGAGACCTGTCACCTCGAGGGTGCCCACCAGGTGACACTCGACAGAATCAGCCACCTCGGACTGATGACCGAGGAGGGCGCCCTGGACCAGGTCCAGAACGCCCTCGCGGTCCCTCCAGATCCAGTTGGATGAGCCACCCTTCCTGGGGTAGGCTGGGGCTGCCCAACCAACCCCACCCAGGAGGAAACACGATGAACTGGAAATCTCCAGCCATGACAACCGGCTTCGTCTTCGCCCTTTGTCTCTCAACGACCGCGATCGCTACGGCCCAGGAGGGCACCGGCGAGCCCGAAATGAGCGCCGAGGCACAGGCCGAAATGGCAGCCTGGATGAAGCTGGCGCAACCCGGCGAGCATCACCAGCATCTGCAACGATACGAAGGGAAGTGGAAGACCCAGATCAAGATGTGGATGGCCCCCGGCACCGAGCCCATGCTGAACGAATCCACGGCCGAGTCGGAATGGATCATGGATGGGCGTTTCTTGAAGTGGCACCACCAGGGTGATTTCCAAGGCTTCCCCTACACGGCGATCGGCTTCGATGCCTACAACAACGGCGATGAACGGTACGAGTCGGTCTATATGGACAACATGGGCACCCTCATCGTCTTCTACACCGGCGAGTGCTCCGATGATGGCAAGACCCGTGTGATCAAGGGATCCTTCACCAACCCCATGGCAGGCAGTCATCATCGAGCAGAGTAACGTCTACACCTGGATCGACGACGACCATTTCAAGTTCGAGTCGTTCATGAAGATGGGCGACGAGGAATACAAGCAGATGGAGATGCTCTACGAGCGACAGTAGGCATCGACCGAGGAGCGTCGAGATCATGACCCGACGAACACATCAAGCATCCTCGATCCTTGCACTGATGGTCCTGCTCGTGGCCACCGGGACCACCGCGCAGAATTGGCCGCAGTTTCGCGGCGAGTTCGCTCGCGGAATTGCCAACGATCAGGACCTGCCAACGAACTGGGATGTGGAGTCCGGCGAGAACATACGCTGGGCTGCCGACATTCCGGGTATGGGTCACTCCAGTCCCATCATCTGGATGGATCGGATCTTTCTGACCACGGCCGTCGCAGACAAGCCGCCCGAACTGGTGCTTGGCGATGATGGGGGCATCGATCTGGTCACCGATGAGACCCAACACTCCTGGCGACTGTATTGCCTGGACAAGAGCAGTGGCGAGATTCTCTGGTTCAAGGAGGCCTTCGAGGGCACGCCGAGCGCCAAACGTCACGTCAAGGCAAGTCAGACCAACTCCACGCCGGTCACCGACGGCCGATTCATCGCGGCCATCTTCGGCGCCGAAGGACTGGTGGTCTTCGACATGGACGGCACCGAGCTCTGGAGAAAGGACCTGGGCGTTCTCGATCCCGGTCTCTTCGGCGATGCCAGTTCTCAATGGGGGTACTCCAGCTCACCGGTGATTCTCGACGATCGACTCATCGTCCAGGTCGATCGGCACACGGATTCCTTTGTGGCGGCCTACGATCTACCGACAGGTGACCAGGTCTGGAAGGTGGAGCGCGACGAGAAACCCATCTGGGCGACACCCACGCTCCACATCACGCCGGAGCGCAGCCAGGTGGTCGTGGCCGGCGGTGACTTCGACCGCGGCCTCGATCCCGAATCGGGTCGGGAGCTTTGGCGGTTCGCTCGCGACTACGAGGTCAAGACCACTACGCCTCTGGTCGCAAGACGACCTGATCGTCCTCTCCGGCGGCTATCGCGGCAAGCCTCTCTTTGCCATTCGGACCGGCGCCACGGGTGATGTTTCCCTGGCCGAAGGCCAGACCTCCAATGACGGAGTCGCCTGGGTCAGCGAGCCCGGTGGGCCGTACACGAGCACCCCCATCATCATCGGTGACGTCATCTACTTCGTGCGCAACACGGGAATCCTGACCGCTCTCGAGCTCCATACTGGTGAGCTGGTCTTCCGTCATCGACTGGGCGGCAATTTCAGCGCCTCACCCGTCGCCAGCGACGGCAAGATCTACTTCGCCAGCGAGGAAGGTGTGGTCTCCGTGGTGGCTGCCGAAGAGAGAAGCCAGAGATCCTGGGCTCCAACGACATGGGTGAGCCCTGCATGGCCTCGCCTATCATCTCGGCCAACACCCTGTTCGTTCGCACCAGCTCGCGACTCTACGCGATTGCCAAGTCCAACGAATCTTGAGGAGAGGCTCATGCTGACTCCGCACAGGACCCTCGCTCTCATCCTGTTCTGGGCGCGCTTCTTCCAGGCTTCATCGCTTGCTCCAGACCAACCTGAGCAGAATCCCGAGGCTGCTGGAGGCACGCCGCGGACGGAGACCGGCTGGGCCCGCTGCTCGAGGGCATGGGTGATCACCACCACCCCATCACCACAGACAGTCCGGAAGCGCAGACGTTCTTCGACCAGGGTCTGGTTCTGGCCTACGGATTCAATCACCTGGAGGCCGAGCGATCGTTCCGCGAGGCCGCCCGCCTCGATCCGGAATGCGCCATGTGCTACTGGGGCATCGCCTTTGTGCGCGGACCGAACATCAACTCGCTGATGGACCCGGAGAACATGCCGATCGCCTGGGAAGCCATGCAGAAGGCCAAGGAGCTGGCACCTACGGCTTCCGCAAGCCGAGCAGGACTACATCAGCGCGCTGGCGGTTCGCTATGTCGAGAACCCACCCGACGATCGATCCGAGCTCGATCGGGCTTACGCCGACGCCATGCGCGAGCTGACGCAGAAGTACCCCGATGATCTCGACGCGGCGACGCTCTTTGCCTCCTCCCTGATGGACACCACCCCCTGGGACTACTGGTCGGAAGAATGGGGAACCGAAGCCTGAAACCGTGGAGGTGATGGCGACCCTCGAGAGGCGCTCTGGAGAAGAATCCGGACCATCCCGGCGCGGCCCATTTCTACATCCACATCGTCGAGAAGGAGCGACCCCAGCTGGCCGAAGACTACGCCGATCGTCTGGGCAGCGTCGCTCCCGGCGCCGGTCACCTCGTTCACATGCCTTCACACATCTACCTGCGGGTCGGCCGCTATCACGACGCCACCGTGGCCAATCAGGCAGCGGTCGAAGCCGACGACGGCTACATCACGGCCTGCAGCAACCAGGGCCTCTACCCGGTCACGTACATGCCCCACAACTGGCACTACATCTGGTACGCCGCCAGCGTCGAAGGTCGCAGCGAGGTGGCGCTGGAAGCGGCCCGCGAGATGTCCAACCGGGTGGATCACGAGAAGATGCGCGAGCCCGGGCTCGGCGCGTGCAGCACTACTGGATCACGCCGCTCTACGGCTACGTCCGCTTTGGCAATGGGATGAGATCCTCGCGGCCAACGAGCCCGATGAGGATCTGATCTACCCACGGGCGGTCTGGCACTTCGCCAGGGGAATGGCCTTCGCTCGCACCGGTCAGCTCGAGCAGGCCAGGAGCCGAAGCCGAAGCTCTCGGCTCTCTGGCCACGGAGCCCGAGCTCGAACAGGTCACGGTCTGGGATCTCAACACGACCGCTGCCTGATGGATATCGCCGTCGAGGTCCTGGATGGCGAGATCGCCGCAGCGCGCGGCGACTACGAGACAGCCATCGAAGCCCTGATGGCGGCGGCGGAGCTCGAGGACGCGCTCGACCTATGACGAGCCACCGCCTTGGTACCAACCGGTGCGGCAACTCCTGGGGGCCGTCTATCTCGACGCCGGACAGCGCCGCGGATGCCGAGCGCGTGTACCGCGAGGACCTCGAGACGTTCCCAGACAACGGTTGGTCGCTCTTCGGTCTGCAGCAGAGCCTCGAAGCGCAGGGCAAGACAGCCGAGGCCGAGGAGATCGCTGAGCAGTTTGCCGCAGCCTGGCAGTACGCCGACGTCGAGCTGACGGCGTCGAGGCTCTAGATCGCCTATCTGCGACCCAACTGGCTCTGCAGCCAGGCTCTCTTCATCGGATTCCCCTCGATCTACCAGACCGGGTCGTAGTCGCTGGCTTCCAGACTCCAGTCGGCGTTGTAGACGTGGACGCGCTTGGTGGGCTCCCCCTCGCTGTCGGTCAGGGGGCCGCCCGCGTGGGTCCAGGACAGGAGACTGCCTTCGAGATTCAGGACCTGCCATCCCTTCTTCTCGAGCTTCTTGGCGTACAGACCACTTCGGTATCCGGCCGTGCAATAAGTGACGATCGTCTTGTCCCGTAGCGAATCCTGTCTCTGCTCGAACTCCGCTTGCGTGATGGCACCGGGGATCATGGAAACCGCCTGCTCCTCCGGCTTGCGCACATCGACTAGAACGACTTCCCGGCCCTCCTGCAGATCGGCATTGAGCTCGCTGGCTGTAATTCCCTCGACCTCCGGGAACTTCCGTTCGTATTTCCTGTAGAGGGTCTCGATTCGCTCGAGTTTCTCTTTGTCGGACATGGTCGTCTCCGCTGACGGGCTGGTCAGGAACACGGCACCGAGAGCGCTACCCAGCAGGATGACCGCCATCACCCGCGTCCACACCGACCCTGTGATCGACTTCGTTTGTCTCTTGCCTGCGCCTATCAAATCACTCTCCGACTCTGAGTACAATACGGGAGGAATCCGGCGACTCTAGCACCCGGAGACACATGAGCAATCGGCGCGAGGTCATTCTGGTGGGTGGTGGGCACTCTCACGTGCAAGTTCTGGAGAGCCTCGCCAATCGACCGTTGGCCGACGCCAAAGTCACCGTGGTCGTGGACAAACCCATCGCTGTCTACTCGGGGATGGTCCCCGGCTTCGTGGCCGGCCAATACACGGCGGAAGAGCTGGAAATCGATATTCCGAGGCTCTGTCGCTGGGCCGGTGTCGAATGCCTCGTCGAACCGGTCGAGCTCATCGATGCCACCGCGCGACAGATGGTCCTCGAGAGCGGCAATCGGCTGTCATACGACCTGGCGTCGATCAATGTGGGCTCCACCGTCGCCGGACTCGACCTATCAGGCATCCGTGAGTTCGCCATCCCCACGCGACCGATATCGGAGTTGATGCGACAAACCAACGAGGTCATCGCCAGGGCCTCCGCTCATAGCCATGACTCGCCATTCCGGATCCTCGTCGTCGGCGGTGGAGCTGGAGGGGTGGAGCTGGCCTTCACCTTTCTCGAGCGGCTGCGCCGGTCTGGCTGTGGCCCGGTCGAGACTCACTTGATCAATGCCGGCCCGCGGATTCTGGCAGGCTATCCAGCGAGTCTCGCCCGTCGGGCCCAGCGCGCCGCGCTCCAGCGGGGCATTGAGATCCACTGCGGGAGACGGGTGCAATCCGCCGGACCCCACGAAGTGGTCATGGACGACGGCGAGATCTGGCCCTGTGACACCCTGCTCTGGGTCACCGGCGCGGTCAGTCATGCCCTTTTACGCAATTCGGGCCTGCCCACCGAAGAGCGTGGATTTGTCCAGATCCGCTCGACCCTGCAGGTTCTCGGACAGGATGATCTCTTCGCTGTCGGCGACTGCGGCACCCTTGTCGACTTCCCCCGCACACCCAAGGCGGGGGTCTACGCCGTCCGCCAAGGTCCGGTTCTCGCCCACAATCTACGGGCCGCACTGGCCGGAGAGCCCTTGGATGAGTACACACCCCAGAGCGACTTCCTCACTCTCCTCAATCTGGGAGACGGCACCGCCTTGGGTGCCAAAAAGGGACTGTCTTTTCAGGGACGCTGGGTCATGAAGCTCAAGGACTGGATTGATCGCAAATTCATGCAGCGGTTTCAGATTGGCCCGGACAGTGTCGAGAAAGTAGGATAGTGACCATGATCCCTCAGGCCGCAGAGCTGTTCGAGAATCTGGAGACCCGCAGAGCGCGCTTTGTCACCGCCCTCGAAGGGCTTCTCGCCGGAGCAGCTGGACTTTCGCGCGGAAGCCCAGGCCTGGACGCCCGTCCAGGTGGGTCATCACGTGGTGCTGGCCGAGCAGCGGACTGCCGACTCCATCAAGAAGCATCGCGGTATGCGGTCAGGACAAGCGCAGCCTGCGCTACCGGCTGGGCAACGCCGTGCTCTGGCTGGTGCTCAAGACCGGCCTGCGGGTGAAGAACCCGGTACCGGAGGCCGCTCCGGATGACGATATCGACCTGGCTCGACTTCTCGAAGCGTGGGACAAGGCCCGCGACGACCTCGAGGCCGTGCTCGACGAGACCAAGGAGCGGGGCCTCGAGTACGCGGCTTTCAACCACCCCATCGCTGGACCCTTCAACGTCGAGCAAGCCCTGCGTGTTCCTGGTTGCGCATCTCGATCACCATCTTCGCCAGCTGGACCGGATCCAGCAGAATCCTTCGTTCCCTGGATAGCTTTCGACCGGTTCTTTCGAGCCCCTCCCGGCGGTTGGAAAGCACGAAAGCGCGCGGCCGTATACAATAGTCGGACCCTGTCCGGAAATGCTTTTCGGTGGGGCGGCAACCCGTCATGATCGGTAAAACCGTCTCGCGCTACAAGATCGTCGAGAAACTCGGTGGGGGTGGGATGGGTGTGGTCTACAAAGCCGAGGACACCAAGCTCGGTCGCTTCGTGGCGCTCAAGTTCATGCCCGAAGCGGTGGCCCAGGACCGCAGGGCCGTCGATCGCTTCATGCTCGAGGCGCGAGCCGCCGCCTCGTTGAGTCATCCCCACATCTGCACGATCCACGAGATCGACGAGTTCGAGGGTGTGCCCTTCATCGCCATGGAGTACCTGGAGGGTCAGAACCTCAAGTACGCCATCGGTGGCAAGCCGATGCCCATCGAGTTGGTGATCGAGATGGGAATCCAGGTTGCCGAGGCTCTCGCGGCAGCCCACGCCAAGGGGATCACCCACCGCGATATCAAGCCCTCCAACATTTTCATTGCGCAAGGCGGCCAGATCAAGGTCGTGGACTTCGGCTTGGCCAAACTGACCGCCCCCGAGATGCTACCCGGCAGCGAAGACGAGACCATCGTCGCCGACGCCCCGACCCAGACCGCAGATCTGACCGATTCGGGCACCGCCATGGGGACGGTCTCCTACATGTCTCCGGAGCAGGCCCTGGGCCAGGAGGTGGATGCCCGTACCGATCTCTTCTCGCTTGGAGCGGTGCTCTACGAGATGATCACCGGTCGGCAGGCATTCCCGGGATCCACCCAGGCCGCGATCTTCGACAAGATCCTGAACCGGGTACCGCCGACGCCCACCCGACTCGGCCTCGAGGTTCCCTACGAGCTCGAGCAGATCGTCGCCAAGGCCCTGGAGAAGAACAAGATCCTGCGCTATCAGAGCGCTCTCGAGATCCATACCGATATTCGCCGGGTGCGCCGCACCATCGAATCCGGTGTCTCAGCAGCCGTGCCGGCCGCGGACGAGTCCTACTTCGAGGACCACGCCATCAGCGGCACCGCTTCTGTCGCCACTCCCATGAGCGGCTCGGCAGCCCATCGGCGTGCCTGGCAGCTCGGTCGGGATCCCGCCGGCTCAGGTCGCCAGCGGTTCGGTAGAGGTCCCGGTACAACCGCCGAAATCACGTCGAACCCTGTGGATTCTCTCGGCCCTGCTGGTGGTGGCTGTCGCCGCGATCGTCGGGCTCTTGATGAAGCAATCAGGCCCCACGGCGTTGGGCGAGAGCGATGTACTGGTGTTGACGGATGTGGTCAATTCGACGAGCGACCCCGTTTTCGATGGCACCCTCAAGCAGGCCTTGGCGGTCAAGCTCGAAGAGTCTCCCTACTTGAATCTGCTCCCCGAAAGGCAGGTCCAGGAAACCCTGCGTCTGATGGGTCGGAGCGCTACCGACAAGGTAACGCCAGAGATTGGCCAGGAGATCTGTGAGCGCCAGGGCATCAAGGCCATGGTGACCGGCGAGATCGCTCCACTCGGCAACAACTTCGTCATCACCCTCAACGCTATCGAGTGTCAGACCGGAAACTCGCTGGCGCGAGAACAAATCGATGCCAGCAGCAAGGAGGATGTTCTGGCCGCAGTCGGAACTGCGGCGGTGAATCTGCGGGAGAGTCTGGGTGAATCGCTGGCGACCATCGAGCGCTTCGACGCTCCGGTCGAACAGGCCACCACCTCTTCGCTGGAGGCGCTGAGGACTCTGTTTCTCGCCGAGGAGGCGCGGGATGCCGGACGTGAGCCTGACTCGATTCCCCTCTTCCAACGGGCCCTGGAAATCGATCCGGACTTTGCCCTGGCCCATGCTCGACTGGGAACGGTATACGGCAACCTAGCCGAGTGGGACAAAGCGGTCTATCACAAGAGCCGCGCCTATGAGCTCCGCGAGAGGGTGAGCGAAAAAGAGCGCCTCTATATTACGGCTCACTACTTCTCCACCGTGACAGGTGAGCTCAGCAAGCTCGTCGATACCTACCAACTCTTCAAGCAGACCTATCCCCGAGAGTGGATTCCGCCCAACAATCTCGCCAACGACTACATCGAAATAGGCTGGTATCACAAGGCCGTGGAAGAAGCAGCGGCAGGCGGTGAAGCTCGCTCCGAATCATCCCGTTCCGTATGGAAACCTGGCGACGGCCTATTTGAGGCTGGGGATGATCGACGAAGCCAAACAGGTCCTGGAAGATGCCGTGAGTCACGCCCTGGGCAGTGCAGCCCTGAGTACGATTCGCTTCGAGATCGCCTATCTCGAGGGCGACCAGGTGACGATGGCCGAGATTCTGGAACAGATGGCCGGTGAATCCCGGGAATCGGACGTTCTCATCCTCCAGGCCCAGGCCGCCGCGTCACGCGGCAAGCTCAAGGAAGCCGAACGCAGGACTGACCTGGCCATCGAGGCGGCCGTGAGAAGCGGCTTTCGGGAACGACCGGCCGACTACTTGGCGCGTCTGGCCCGCTGGGAGGCAGTCTTCGGGAGGTTCGACAGCGCGGCCGAGCGTGCTGCCGCCGCGATCGATATTTCTGCCAATCGGGACTCCATGCCCATCGCCGCACTCGCATTCGCGATCGCCGGGGCAACCGAAGAAGCCGAGCTTCTCATCTATGAGATGTCGCAACAGTTTCCAGTCAACACCTACATCCGATATGTCTGGACACCACTGGCCGAGGCCGCGTTGGCCTATCACGACGAAAACCCGCAGGCCATCCTCGATGCGCTCGAGAAAGCCACTCCTTACGAGCGCTCCAACCTGATCGTCCTCTATCTGCGCGGTCAGGCGCTGATGATGTTGGATCGGCCGAGCGAGGCATGGACGGAATTCAAGAAGATCTCGGATCTTGCCGGAGTCGATCCGACAGCGCCCGTCCATACCCTCGGCATCCTCGGACTCGCCCGGGCCTACGCTGGCATGGGCGACACCGATGCCAGCCGACAGGAGTACGAGAATCTCTTCGCGCTTCTGGCCGACGCCGATGAGGATCTGCCGATCTTGGCCAACGCTCGCAAAGAGTACGCAGCCCTGCGCTGAGGATTCACTCCTCGATTCAACCAGGCTTGCCTACAGACTCGGATCGGAGGTTCGATACCCATGATTCATTTCGATCTTTCGCGACGTGAATTCATCTCCAGATCCGCTCTCTCGGCGAGCCTCATGGTCGCTGGCGGCTTGGTCCCATGGAGATCTCTGGCCGCCGACCACACCCTTGTCGATCAGCAGCCCTGGGGGCGGCTGGAAGAATTGGCCGAAGGTGTCTGGGCAGTGGTCTCGACCCCCCTCGAGAGCAAAGACTGGACAACCGGATGCAACGGCGGGTTGATCGCTGGCAAGGAGCGCGTTCTGGCAGTCGAGAGCTTCGTCCAGCCGGCTGGGGCCGAATGGCTGGGTCGGCACGCTCGGGAGCTGACAGGCCACTGGCCTACCGATGTTCTGATCACCCACTTCCATGGTGACCACGCCAATGGGGTCGAGGGGTACAGCGCTGCCGATCGGCCCAGGGTTTGGACCACCCGCACGACTCTCGATCTCATCCAGAACGAGGATGCCCAGAAGGAGAGTCCTCCCAGCGACAAACGACAGGCGATGCTGGACGGCAGCAGCTTCATCGAGGACTCGAAGCCCACCCGTATCGATCTCGGGGGTCGGATCGTGACTCTCCATCCGCGAAACGGACACACTCCCAGCGACGTGACTGTAGAGATAGACGAGCCCAGCATCGTCTTCTCTGGGGATCTCGTCTGGAATGGGCTGTTCCCCAACTACCGCGACACCGAAGCCCAGGCCTTTACCCAGAGCATCCGCGCCTTGCGCCGCGAGCAAGAGACGGTCTACGTCTCAGGACACGGCGCCCTCGCCAGCGGCCGTGATGTGGACACGTTGTTGACGCTGGTCGAGAGTGTCGAAGCAGCGGCCCGCCAGGCTCACAAGAAGGGGATCCCCTTGGCGGATGCGGCTGCCGGGTTTCAGATGCCTGCTGCGACGGCGGACTGGATCCTGTTCAATCCCAAATATTTCGAAGTCGCGTTCAAGGCCTGGTACCAAGAGCTCGCATGAGCCGCTCCCGGGGCCTCTGGCTGACTGTCATCGTCGGTCTTCTCTGCGGAGTCCCGGGCCCGGCAGCCGAGTCTCCCCACCCGTTGACTCGAGGACTATCAGGATCTGCAGGAGTGGGCCTTCACTTCCTCGCCGATTGATCTACCCGAAGAGGGCCTTCATTGGCAGTCGACACGGCGGAATGGCATCTGGATGACGGCCACATCTGGGTTCAGCGGCCCACCACCAGCCGGCCATCTCACAGGTTTCGTGTTTCGGGGGTCGGCCGATTTCAGGATGACCGTACCCGACCCGCAGGAGCTGCGTCAGCTACGTCGCTTCGCTCGTGACCCGGAGCTGGAGCATCTCGAAGGGTCCTTCGATGCCCTGGTCGTGAGAGGGGTCGGCATGACGCCCCTGGACGAGCTGCCCAAGCCAACGGCCGCCGCACGGTATTCAGCCAACTCTCTTGCCAAGCAGAGACATCAACACTGGCTGGCACTGCGTGGATTCGACGTCGACGCCCGCGTGGTGGCAGCGCTCGGAAGTAGCCAAGATGCCTACGTGCGGGTCGACATGAAGACCCGGGAACACGGATGGCTGACCTTCGACTACGATCCCCGGAGACCCGAGGAGATCGTGGTCGAGTGGTTCAACCCGGCCTACAGCGTGCTGGAGAGCTGGCTCAGTCTGGACCGACAGGCAGACCGATTGCCAACCGGTCGCCCCAGCGCCGAGCCCAGACCGACCCTCGACATCGAGCACGTCTCGATCACCGCCGATCTGACGAAATTCTCCAACGAGTCCCAGAGAGGGATCGCCAACGTTCGCCCGGTGGACGCCCAGATCGAAGCGGAGATTGTCTTCGCGCCTTGCGGCGACGGGGACGAGACCGTGCAACTCTTCCTCCATCCCTGGGCCAAGATCGAGAGTATCCAGGATGAAGAGCGCCAACGATCTGGACTTCGTCCGCGACCATCTGGGCAAACGCAGCTCGGCGATCGACAAGAAGGTCTACGACGACTCTCTCGTGGTGTTGCTGAACGAACCCCTGATTCAAGGACACCCGACCGACCCTCAGCCTGACGTACGAACTCGAGATGTCGGGCTACGCTCCCGGTCGGTCCTGGTATCCATCCGGCACTTACCCTGGCACCGGGGTCCACGACCCACACACGGCGAGCTTGACGATCCGACACCGACCCAGCTTCGCCGCCCGGTCCCTCGGAAAGCCCGTTAGCGAAGACCTCAGTGACCAGGACGTCACATCGGTCTGGCAGATGGATGAACCGCTCAAGACGATGAGCTTTGTCTTTGCCAAGCAGTATCACGAGGAATCTCTCCCCACCTCCGGTTCGACGACTGTGTCCGCTTTCAGCTCGCTGGGGGGATTCATCTCGCGGCCGAGAGTGCGAGAGCTCGGCGCAGACACGGTCCGGATCCTCGACTATCTAGGAAGACCTGATTCGGATCGCCCGCGGGAGCTACGGCTCTCGTGGTCAGTCTGATCCCCTCAACCCACGGCCAGGCCTTCGACGGGCTGATCCATATCGGTGACTTCAGCACCTTGACCGACCACGTCGCCGAGCGCGAGATGTTCCGTGCCCACGAGGTGGCTCACCTCTGGTGGGGTCACCAGGTGGGCTGGCACGGCTATCGCGATCAGTGGCTCAGCGAGGGATTCGCCGAATACTCCGCCATGATGTTCGTCGAGACGCAAGTGGACAAAGGAAAGAAGTTCTTTACCGGAGATGCTCGACGCCTTTGCCCGACGAGCTCACCGGATCGATCGAATCCGAGTTTCAGCCAGTTCAGCCGACCCGGGTTCTCCCTGCTCAACAAGCGAGCCGGCGACCGGGTCGGTCCCATCGGACACGGCCGCCGCTGCCTGGTCGGCGAGGCGCCATCCGCTTACCTGTCTCAGACCTACAAGAAGGGCGCCATGACCCTCAATTCACTGCGGTGATCCTGAGGGCCAAGACCGGTTCCGATGCGATGTTCATCCAGATTCTCCGCACTTTCGTCGAAACTCAGAAGGGTCGCTTTGCCACGACCGGGACTTTCAGAAGATCGTCGAATCGATCTCCAAGGAGGATTGGACCTGGTTCTTCGACTCCTGGATCTACACCGCTGCGATTCCAACCTACGAATGGGGCTTCGATCTATCAGCGGCAGAGGATGGGATCACGCTGAAGCTCCATATCGAACAGACGCAATGTGGAGCCGGACTTCACCATGGCGATCCCGGTGAAAGTCGAATTCTGCGAACGGCCTGGAGAAGACGATGCTGGCCTTCATGGACAAGCCCCAGAAGAACTTCCAGTTCTCGTTGGAGGCCGAACCGAAGCGGGTGATCTTCAACCCTGACCACGCGGTCCTGGCACGCGTGAAGAAGAAATAGAGAAGCACACCCGTCCTGTGCCAGAATCACAAGTTCATGACTCGAAGCAAAGGAACTCGACCTTGGTATCCGAAGACAATCGCCTCGATGAGCTGAAGATCGACCGCAGCGAAGTCGTCGAGAGGAAGAAGAGATGGTGGCTGGTTCTCCTGATCTTCGGGCTGGTCGGGGTGCTGGCGGTCGTCGGGCTTGGCTGGTTCCGAGGCCGCGCAGTGGCTCAGGTGCGCACGGCCGTGGCGCGGGAGTTTCAGGCCGGCACTCAGGGGACGGTTCTCAACGCCTCGGGCTATGTAACCGCCCGTCGTCGGGCAACGGTTTCATCGAAGGTGACGGGCAAAGTACTCGAGGTCCTGATCGAGGAAGGAATGACCGTCGAGAAAGACCAGGTTCTGGCGCGGCTGGACCCGGTCAACGTGACCGCGAATGTGAGGCTGTCCGAGGCCCAGACCCAGGCCGCTCGGACGGCTCTGAAAGAGACCTCGGTCCGGTTGGCAGAAGCGCGGCTGGAGCTGACCAGGGTCCGCAATCTGGTCGATCAACAGATCTCCAGCCAGGCGGATCTCGATGTCGCCATGGCCGAGGTCGATTCCATTGCCGCACGGCTCGATCGACAGCGGGATGAGGTGGCGGTGGCGGAACAGCAGGCCCGGCTCTGGCGGCAGGAGTTGGAGGATCTGATCATCCGGGCTCCCTTCGAGGGCGTCGTGGTGGCCAAGAATGCCCAACCCGGCGAGATGATCTCACCGATCTCCGCCGGTGGGGGCTTCACCCGCACCGGTATCGGCACGATCGTCGATATGAGCTCGCTGGAAATCGAAGTCGATGTCAACGAGGCCTATATCCATCGGGTCGCAGCAGGGCAGTCGGTGGTCGCCACCCTCGATGCGTACCCGGACTGGAAGATTCCCTGCGAGGTCATCGCCATCATTCCGACCGCGGATCGTCAGAAGGCTACCGTCAAGGTGCGCATCGGCTTCAGCGAGCTCGACCCGAGGATTCTTCCCGATATGGGAGTCAAGGTGGCTTTTCAGGATTCTGGGAAAAACGCAGAGCGAATCGATGGCGTCGTGGTTCCCAAAACGGCGGTTCGAGTCGACGAAGATCAGCAGATCGTTCTGGTGGTGGCGGCAGAGCGAGTCGAGCGGCGAGCCGTGCACGTGCAGAGTGAGAGTGCCACCGACTTCGTGATCACTGCCGGTTTGTCGGCCGGGGAGCGAATCATCGTAGACGGACCCCAGGATCTTGAAGACGGGGACCTGGTGAAGGAGATCGGGGAATGAGTGTCGAGAATGGGCTCCTGGTCGAAGTCGAGGGAGTCGACAAAATCTTTCAGCGGGGCTCCGAGAGCATCCATGTGCTCGGAGGTCTGGACATGGAGGTGCCCGAGGGCGAGTTCCTGGCTCTGATGGGTCCTTCAGGTTCCGGCAAGAGTACGTTACTGAATCTCATCGGCGGACTCGATCGACCGACCCAGGGCTCGGTGATCGTCGGTGGCCAACGCCTCGAGCAGCTGAGCGACCGAAAGCTGGCGGCCTGGCGCGCCCGCCACATCGGCCTGGTCTTTCAGTTCTACAATCTGCTGCCGGTGCTCAGCGCCGAGCGCAATGTCGAAGTGCCTCTGCTGCTGACCCCACTCTCCCGCAGCCAGCGCAAGAAGCAGGTCGAAACCGCCCTGGATATCGTGGGGTTGACCGACCGCTCCGGACACAAGCCCGCCCAGCTGTCCGGGGGAGAACAGCAACGCGTCGGCATCGCTCGCGCCATCGCCTCGGACCCGACCCTGCTACTCTGCGACGAACCCACCGGCGACCTGGACCGGAAATCTGGAGATGAGATCCTCGATCTGCTCCAAGGCCTGAACGAGCAACAGGGCAAGACCATCATCATGGTGACCCATGATCCCCACGCCGCGGCCCGCGCTGGGCGTATCGTGTATCTGGACAAGGGCAGACTGAGCTCGGAGCCTCGGGAATGAAATTCCTCGGTCTCATCTGGGGCAACCTGAAGCGCAAGAAGCTGCGCACCGTTCTGACTCTGCTTTCCATCCTGGTGGCCTTTGTACTCTTCGGCTATCTCGGAGCCATTCGACAGGCCTTCAACCAAGGCATCGATGTCGCCGGACTCGACCGCCTGGTGGTGCGCCACAAGGTGTCCATCATCCAGCCCCTGCCAGAGAGCTACAAGTCGCGCATGGAGGCGATGGCGGGGGTCTCCAAGGCCGTGTTTGGCACTTGGTTCGGCGGCATCTACCAGAAGCCCAGCAACTTCTTTGCCCAGGTGCCGGTGGTTCCTGAGGAGTTCATGGAGATGTTTCCGGAGTACCTGCTGACCGATGAGGAGACGCAGGCCTGGCTCGCGACACGCACCGGGGCCGTCGTCGGGCGAACGACTGCCGACCGTTTCGGCTGGAAAGTCGGTGATCGGATTCCGATTCAGGCAACCATCTGGTCGAAAAAGGATGGTAGCGAGACCTGGGAGTTCGACCTCGTCGGCATCTACGAGGGAGCCGAGAAGGGAACGGACGCCAGCCAGTTCTTCTTCCGCCACGACTACTTCGATGAGTCCCGCGCTTTTGGTGAGGGTGTGGTCGGCTGGTACTGGGTCAAGATCGACAATCCCGAAGATGCCGCCAGGATCGCGACCCAGATCGATGACGAATTCGCCAATTCGCCGAATGAAACCAAGACGGAGCCGGAAGGTGCCTTCGTCAAGGGTTTTGCCGAGCAGATCGGCAACATCGGCGCCATCATGACCTTCATCTTGAGTGCCGTGTTCTTCACCATCCTGCTGGTGGCCGGCAATACCATGGCGCAAGCCGTTCGCGAACGCATCCAGGAGCTCGCAGTGCTCAAGGCGGTTGGCTATACCGATCGCACGGTGATGATCCTGGTCCTCGCGGAGTCGTGCATCTTGACGTGCCTGGGAGGAGTCCTCGGTCTGGCCCTGGCTTGGTGGCTGGTCTCATTGGGCGATCCCAGTGGCGGATCGTTGCCGGTGTTCTTTCTCCCGAACCGGGACCTGTTGCTCGGGCTGGTGGTGGCGCTGATCCTGGGACTTGCCACCGGGATCTTGCCGGCATTGCAGGCGCAGCGCTTGGCCATAGCCGACGCGCTGAGGAGATAACGACTTGGCTTCTCGAGGAAACTGGTTCGTGCAGTTCGGGTCTCTTCTGGGCGTCAACCTCCGGACTCTGAGTCAACGACGGGGTGCGGCCTTGGCCGCAGTTGTCGGAATCGCCGGTGTCGTCACGGTCTTTCTCGCCGTTCTGTCCATCGCTCAAGGAATCCTGCGGACGATGGAGATGTCGGTCGGCCTGGACAACGCGATCGTGCTGCGAAGTGGATCCGACACCGAGATGATGAGCGGCTTGACGGGAGACGAGGCCCGGCTGATATCCGAGGCCCCGGGGATCGTCCAGGGCCCCAATGGACCGCAGGCTTCCTCCGAGCTTTTCGTGATCATCAACCTGCCCAAGAGATCGACCGGCACGGACGCCAACGTGCCCCTGCGAGGAGTGGTGCCCGCCGCGGTCGAGATCCGTGATCGGTTCGTGGTGACCCAGGGTAGATTTTTTGAATGGGGCCTCGCCGAGGTCGTGGTGGGGATCGGAGCCTCACGAGAGTTTGCCGGCTTGAAGCTCGGCGACGAGATCGAGGTCGGTCGCGACCGCTGGCCGGTCGTTGGCATCTTCGAAGCCGAAGGCGGGATCGCGGAATCGGAGATCTGGTGCGATGCGTCGGTACTCCAGTCGGCGTACCGACGCGGCAACAGCTACCAATCTGTCTATGCGCGGCTCGAATCGGCCAGCAGTTTCTCCGAGTTCAAGGACTCCCTGACCAGCGACCCGCGACTGAACGTCAAGGTTCTGCGAGAGGCGGACTACTATGCCTCTCAGACCACCATTCTCTATGGCTTGATCACCGGCCTGGGGACCCTGATCGCAGGGTTGATGGGGCTGGGCGCGATCTTCGGAGCCCTCAACACCATGTACTCAGCGGTGGCCAGCCGGACGCGGGAGATCGCCACCCTGCGAGCCATGGGTTTCCGGGCCAGTCCGGTCATCGGAGCGGTGATCTTCGAGTCTCTTGTCCTGGCGGCTGCCGGTGGGCTGATCGGGGGCAGCCTGGCGTATTTCGTCTTCGACGGATTTCGGGCCTCGACGATCAACTACGCCAGCTTCGCTCAGATCGCCTTCGCCTTCGATGTGTCTCCTGGCTTGCTCGCCCAGGGGATCGTCTACGCTTTGCTGATCGGTCTCATCGGCGGCCTCTTCCCGGCTATCCGGGCGGCCAGGACGCCAATCGCCACGGCTCTCCGAGAGCAGTGATCGACAGGACCCGAGCCGATCTCGAGAACCGTGGGCCAGACAGTATCAGGCGGCCTGGTGCACCACGATCTGGTCGAACGGAATCTCAATCTCGGCGGCGTTGAGGGCCTCGTAGAGAGCGATGCGCACTTCGTGCAGCATGCCGAGGTAGTCGTCCGTCGTCGCCCAGGGGCGAACCTCGAAGTCGAGCGACGAGGCGCCGAAACCGTTGAAGTTGACCGATGGCGCCGGATCGCTGAGCACCGAGTCGACGCTCTTGCAGGCTTCGATCATGACCGCCATGGCCCGATTCACATCGGAGCCGTAGGCAATCCCCACCGCGATCCCGCCACGCAGTCTGCTCTGGGAGGTGTAGTTGACGATGACATCCGACGTGATCGAGCCGTTGGGAACGATGATCTCTTCGTTTCTCGGTGTCATGAGGGTGCTCGCAAAGAGCCCGACGTTCTTGACCTGCCCGTTCTCACCGGCAACCCGAACCTTGTCCTCGAGCGTAAAGGGACGAAAGAACAGCAGCATCACGCCCGAGGCGAAGTTGCCGAGATTCCCCTGCAGAGCCAGACCGACCGCCAGACCCGCGGCACCGAGGAGAGCGACGAGACTGGTTGTCTGGACGCCCACCTTGCTCAGCGCCGCGATCAGCGCGAAGGCGAGCACCGCATATTGCGCCATCGCGGACAGAAATCGGGCCAGAGCCTCGTCCATCTTGCTGCGGCGGGCGGCTCTCAAGACCAGCGCATGGACCCACTTCGAGGCGATCCAACCGACAACAAAGATGATGAGGGCGGTGGCCGCACCGACGATGAGACCCTCGTAGGGCTGCAGGGCTTCCGGAAAGAGTTCAAACATAGCAATGCTCCTTTTCTTGATTCAGATAGGTGCCAAGAGCCGTGGCTCACCCGGATTAGACCGCGATCGGGCTGATTGGTCACATCTCCGCAGGGAGAGATCCCCGCGGGGCGCGTCGATCAATCGATGGCCGCTGGCGCCAAAGTAACCCGGAGTGTATCCGCTGGGCAATAGCAGCATCGAATGCTCGGCCTCGGGAAAGACTTTCACTTCTATGGGCTTGCCTTGCGCCTGCCGGTTCTGTTTCTTCAGTCTCTGCAGCTCGTCCCACCCACTCGTGAAACCCGAGGCAACGACCTCGACGGCCGCCACCGTGAGGTCATCGATGCTGCCAAAGGTGCCGTCCAGCCTCCCTGGCTGTAGCCGGAGATGCCGATCAGGGCATCCCCCAATCCGGGCAAGGTCTGCAGATGCTCCGTGGCTGCCACAGCGTCTCGAGCCAGTTGATCGAAGCCCAGGGATCATTCATTGGAACCTCGCACCCCGCCACGTTTCAGGCACGCACTACAAGAGCCGAAAACTCTGCGCAGAACGAACCGTATGACTAGATGAACAAGGAGGAATACTCCGTGAGCGAGAGACGATCTCTTTCGAGCAGCCTTGGCCGCTGGGGTTTGGGGCTTCTGCTCGTGCTACTGGCGTTGTTTGCTCTTCAGGTCACGGTGCTTGCCTTTCCGCAGATACTGTTTGCGAGGCACCTCCAATCCGGTTCGGTCGTCGTCTACTTCGATGGTCAGGCTCGGGACGAGATCGCCCGAATTGTCGAAGACGTCGAGAGGAGGCTGCTCGGCAGTGGGTATTACGACCCCTCCCGCACCAGTCGGGTGTTCTTATTCGACAACCAACTCAAATACGCCTTGTTCGCACGCCTGTCGTTGGTCACGACCAAGGCCCAGGGCTTTGCTCTATCGGTATTCGACAACACCTTTATCAGCAGACCCAATATTGCCGCCATGGCGCATAGGACCGGCGGGCGTCCCCGGTACAGCATCTGGGAAGGCGACCCGGCCCATGTCATTGCCCATGAGGTGGGCCACCACTACATGATCGACCGGATCGGCCGCAGCGCTTGGAGCGACCTGCCACAGTGGAAGCAGGAGGGCTTTCCCGAGTACGTGGCCAATATCGCCCTGCTCCGTTCGGACAGTACGGCGACATTGCCACGTCGCATCGACATCCTGGCAGATGGTCAGTATTGGGACTGGCAGCAACGTTGGGACCGAAGGCACTACGAAGCCGAGTTGATGGTCGAGTTCCTACTTGATGTGCAGGGCCACACGCTCGATGACCTCGTCACCGACAGCATCACGAGCGATAGCACTCGGGCTGCGATAGCAGAGTGGCGGGAGAGTAAGGAGCCCACCAGGCCGGTTTCAGTCTCCCGGCTCAGACATGTTGATCCACCAGAATGGGATTGCCATCCGGGTCGATGGCTGTGAAGCTGCCGGGTCCCGACGTACTCTCATCCGCCTCGCTATCCAACTGCACACCTCTCGCCTTCAGTTGACGCTGCAGATCGCGCACGTCCGTGAACGCACCGAGCTCTTGGGCGTTGGTGTCCCAGCCTGGATTGAAAGTGAGGATGTTCTTCTCGAACATCCCCTGAAAGAGACCGATCACATGATCGCCGTTCTTCATGATCAGCCAGTTCTGTGAGGCATCTCCGCCGAAGACTTCGAAACCGAAGTTCTCATAGAACACCTTGGAGGCTTCAAGGTCTTTGACAGCCAGACTGATTGAAAACGATCCGAGTTCCATATCCTGCTCCTTTCCCTGCAGAGACACCAATCCTGCGGACGTCTCATGCTCGATGAGTCGAAGAAGTATCAACGATTGCCAGGCGCTCTTTGTATCAGAATCCCGAGAATCCCTCCTTGGCCGGCGGCGATGCCGTGATCTCGCCGACCTGGTACCAGCCGTGATGGCCGGTCGCGCTCATAGCATCAAGAAGCGTGATTCCTGCGGGTTCAGCGGGGCCGCGACCCTTCAGTCCGACCTTGCCGCATTCCTGCCCGTTCGCGGTGGCAAAGCAAAGCCAGGAGCTACCACCGAGGTGGGCGAGATCGAGGGAGACCACCCTTTCCTCGCCGATCGACTTCGCGATCAGGTAACCCATGGGATCCGAGCCAGCGCCCGGCGTCACCCGACTGTGAAGATTGCCGGTCAGCACCAAGGTGAGGCCTTCCGGGTTCCCACAAGCCGTCTCTACGAGGTTCTCGGCCATCCGAGTCTCCCGTTGGCGATCGTAGGCGGCGTCGAAGAGCGATACCTCGACGGCAGACCCCTGTTGCCGCAAAACCCTCAGTCCTTCGATGATCTCGGCCATCGCGGAGCTATTGCGCCCGTCCTGGTAGTCGCGCTGCCAGATCTCGCCGGCGATCAGCGCCGTACGATCTGCCGGCGCTCCAGCCGACTCCAGAAAGCGATCCACGGTCCCTTGCTCGGCCGGATCCAGCTCGAGGCCGACGACCAGCGGCAGGCCCTTTCTCGCCCCATGGCACGCGAGGTCGAGAACAAAGGCCGGACTCTGTGCCGTACCGTGCTGCTCGCCGAGCAACAGTACGAGCCCCGGCTCGAACAATGGACCGAGGCCAGGAATCGGCCGGCAACTCTCCGCCGAGGCGGAGCCGGCGATGCCGAAAAGAAGCTGGAGGGTGATGGCAGCGGCTAGCAAAACGGATTGTCTCCTTCCACGGGTCACCTCGTGAAATCAGTTCGGCCTGAGTACAGCAGCACGGTGATCACCATGGCCGTGACCGCGACGATCAGATTCCCCAGGTGGAGGATCGGCCAGCTCCACGACCGCTGAAGAAAGACGACTGCCGAGGTCAGCGCTGCCAGGAGAAGCACCCCCACCACGAGGCCCGCCCATCCGGTCGCGGCCGCCCGCAGGCGTCGCTGGCGGTGGGCCGCGGTCGCTTCAATGGCCACCAGTCCGATCATCAGACCCATGAAGATCAACCCGCCCACATAGCCGACAATGTGTAGCGATTCGAGTGCCAGATTGCCGGTGACCAGGAATTCAATGCCAAGCATCAGCCCTGAGGCGAGGACACCAATCCCGAACAGGAAGATCGGCAGAAGCACATTCACTCCAGCCAGCTGCCGCGGAGTGAGAGGTCCGGCCAGCAGCAGGCGCGCTCGCCGCTCCTCGGAACGGTAGGTCTGGATGATGAATCCCACGATCAGCGGGGCCATGAACAGGAACATGCCGCGAATGCCGGCCGCCGCATGGCTCGGTGGACCCTCCTCGCCAACAGCGAAAAATACGACGCTGACGATGATGACGACCCCAACGGCTAGACCCAGGCCACCCAGCAGCCAAGGTCGGTTATAGGCGATCTCAGTTCGCAGCGCGTTCCACATGGTGCCCCTCCTTGAGAATCTGTACCGCGATCTCGTCCACACTCAGACGCGCCACCTCCACCGCCTCCGCCCCCAGCTCGCTGAGCCGCTCCAGCGTGGCCGGTGCGTCCTGGGTGATCACCTGGTGCTCCGCCCGCACCACTCGGTGCTCGACAACGCCGGGCAGCTCCACGACCTCGTCCTGCAGCCGGAACGACACCCGCCGCCAGCGCTCACTCAGCTCGTCCCGCCCGGTGCGCAGCACCAGCTGGCCATCACGGAGAAAGACCAGCTCGTCGGCCAGACGGCTGATGTCGGACAGCGCGTGAGTCGAATACAGCACCGCGTGCTCGCCATCCTCGGTGATCTCCCAGAAGACGTCCAGCACCTCCGAACGCACGACCGGATCGAGGCCAGAGGTGGGCTCATCCAGTAGGAGCAGACGCGGTCCGGGCGCCAAGGCCGCCACCAGGGCCAGCTTGGTCCGGTTGCCGCGGGACAGGTCTTTGACCGGTTTGTTCAGCGGCAGCGCGAAACGATCTGCAAGCTGCCGAGCTCGATCGGTCGACCAGCCAGGCAGGTAGTGGGCCAGATAGTCCAGGTTTTTGGCCACAGTCCAGCGTCGAAAGAAGCCGCTCTCCTCGCCGACGTAGCCCATATCGCGCCGGTACGCCGGTCGAGCCGGATCGACGGGGGCTCCAAAGATCTCGGTCCCACCCTCATCGGGCACCATCAAGCCGGCCATGCAGTTCAGGGTCGTCGTCTTGCCGGCGCCGTTGGGCCCCACCAGGACCAGCACGGTGCCAGGCTCCAGAACGAGATCCAGCGGACCCAGCTCGAACCCTGGAAATCGTTTGGTGAGACCTCTCAGGCGAGCTGCAACAGTGGCCTCCGGCCGGGATCTCGTCATTTTCGCGACCCTTTCCCCAGAATCGTGGCGAGGATGCGGCGCATGTCTGCCGCCTTCAATCCCTCGGCGGCGGCGTGCGTCACGAGCTCTTCCAAGGCATCTACGAATCGGTCTTTGGCCATCGTATGCTTCCTTCCCCCAGGAATCGGTGCCACCCAGAACCCTTTGCCGCGCCGGGACCGCACCAGACCTTCACGGTCCAGGTCTTCGTAGGCCCGTTGTATGGTGATAACGCTCACCCTCTGTTCCCTGGCCAGGCTGCGGATCGACGGCAGCGGTTCCTCGCCGGCCAGATCTTCAGACAGGATCTTCGCCCGGATCTGGCGGGAGATCTGCGCGTGCAGCGGCTCGTCGGAGAGCTCTGAAAGGTTCAGGATCACGATGCCCCCTCGGGCTCGCGCGGCACGAGCATGGCCGCAGTCCAGTCGTCCTCCAGGGTGCGCACAGAGTGCTGCTGGACCCGGTCGAAGAGCCCGGCAAGCCACGCAGAAGGCGAATCGGTCGGGGGCTCTTCTGAGATCATCGATTCCAAAGCCCCATATCCCATGGGCTCCCCGGTGTCGTCGCGGGCCTCGGGCAGGCCATCGGTGAGCAACAGAAGACGGTCCTTGGCACCGATCGCCACCGTGCGAGAGGCGTAGGCGATCTCCTCGCGCACACCCAGAGGTAGGCGCGGACCTGGCACCGACAGGGGTTGGGCGGGCAGACCGGGAACGATCAGGTAGGGATCCGGCGCACCCGCGTTGGCCAACTCGACCTGCCCCTTGGATGGGTTGTAGCGCGCCACGGTCAGCGCTACGAACTCGCCGCGCCCAAGCTCGAGCGCGAGCCGCTGGTTGAGACGAACCAGAAGCTCGGCAACCCCGCCCTCGGCGCTGACGTAGGGCAGCATCGCCTTCACCGAGGCCATGATGAGGCTAGCCGCAAAGCCCTTGCCGGCCACATCCGCCACGACCACATCGACGCAGCCGTCGGCGTGCCGGAGCACGTCGTAGAAATCTCCCGCCACCACTCGGGCCGGCAGGCAGCGAGCGACCACCTCCCAGCCGGGACCGGCAACCTCGGACGGAGGCAACAGCCGGCGCTGCACGTCGCGGGCCATTTCCAACTCCCGACGCCCGAGCTCCTCCGCCACCAGCTTCTCGAGCTGCAGGCCCTCCACGAGCTCGCGACGTCGCTCGGGATCGAGCTCCGCAACCCAGACATCGTCTTCGGGAGCGCCGCTGAGCAGGCCATCCTTGATGAGCAATTCGTAAGCGGCCTCGACCGTGGACGGCGCCACACGGTGCCGGCGCGCCAACTGCCGGTGGCCGGGAAGGTGCTCGCCTGCAGACATCTCGCCACGCACGATACGGCCGCGGAGCTGGCGCGCGATCTGCTCACGCAGCGGTTCCGGGTCTTCTGGGACCAGGTGGAGGAGCAGCGGCTGTGCATTACTGTTCATAGACAGTATATACAGTACGCTTCGATTCGCCCCTTGTCAAGGGTGTAGAGAAATCCGGCGAACCTCCGCTATTCTTGCCTTATGAAATTGTCAAGAGCGCCACGCCTCCGACCGCTACGTTGGGCCCTGCCGCTAATTGGGATTCTCCTGATCGCACCGCGGTCGGCAGCAGCACAGAGCGGAGACCCAGCTCTAGACAGTGCAGCGGCAGGCTGGGACGATGTCTTTCGGAGAACAGAAATCCCGGAGGTCAGTCCAGGGAACTCTTTCGCGGCCTATTGTGCCGAGCGCCTGGTTCGCGAACAGGGTCTAAAACCGGGGGATTCTGCGATGGTGCTGGCGATGGGAGACGGCCGCAACGCTCTTTACCTGGCGAACCTAGGACTCCAGGTCACGGGGATCGACATCTCGTCGGTCGGTCTCGAGAAGGCACGACAGGCGGCGAGCGAGCGCGGCCTGCAAATCGAGGCCATCCAGGCCGACCTCTTTCAGTACGATCTCGGCGAGGCAGGCTGGGATCTGGTGACCAACGTCTACTTCAACCCTTCGATTCAGATCTTCGACCGACTCAAGGCTGCGGTTCGACCCGGCGGATTCCTCCTGGTGGAAGGGTACGGATCCGCTTTCACCGGCCCCGGCCCTGCCCCGGAAACTCGGTACCGACCCAACCAGCTCCTGGCGGAACTCTCGAACTGGCGAATCCTCGAGTACCAGGACGGCGTCTTCCCGAGCGACTGGACAGGTGGGCGCCCCGTGCCGGTGGTCCGGATCCTCGCCCAGAGGCCCCGATAAAGAGAGCTGCGTTCCGTCAAACGGCCCGTCAACTGAGTTCTTTTCATCACATCGAAATCGCGAGTGCCAGCCAAATCAGGAGGGTCGCAGCCGGTATGGCTAGCTAGGGTACGGTGCTGGACCAGGCGGAGGTGCCACCGGACTCGAAGCTGTCAGAGAAGAGGGCTCCTGCAAGGCAATTCGGCATCAGCCCCTGCTCGAAGCAGTGTCTCGCTGGAAGAGCTCCGATTCTGGGAGTCAGGTCGGAACCGAACGCCGGCCAGCGCAAGTCGCCGAAGAACGACGGTTTTGATGTCAGGTAGTAGGAGTTCGGCAGGTCATGATCCGAAATCGTCGGATCCCAGACGGTGGATCCCGTGAAGTACTCGAAGTTGCCGTGACGCAGGAGCGTACCTGCGACCTGCGGGTCGTTGCCTGTCGGATCGCAGTCACCATCATTGTTGTAACCGAGCTTGTATGCGGCCGGTTGGTTGGAGCACGAAACGCCATTCAGCTCGTAGTCGCCGAACAGCCCGGGCTGTCCGAGGACATTGCCGACCGCCGAGACGTGACGATTCATGAAATGCAGATCCACCGAGATGAGATGCGACGAGCGCGGTGTCAGGTGCTGAGCATCGGCGTGGTTGCGCAACAGGACCAGGTGGCTGGAGCTGCCGTGGAAGGCGTCCGCCGATATCTGACTGGACTGGTTGCCTTCGACCAGCGTCATGTAGTTGTGGGCACAGTGATTGAGGTTGAGGTCCGCCATCAGCCAGTCGGTATCCGGCTCGTCGCAATTCCAGGCCTCGTCGGTGTAGTTGTAGGCGACCACATTGCCCGCTCCCAGGCTCTCATTGGAGATCGGGTTGTTGAGGTAGTGAGCGACGTTGTTCTCGACCAGGGTGTCCGATGTGCCGTCGGCGATCACGATGCCGTAGGCGATCCCACCCGAGCAATAGTTGAAGGCGTGATGGACGAACGAATCGCGCACTTCGCAATGGACACAGCGGTTGAGCCAAAAGTGCCGCCCGTACACCCTGTCGCTCTCGACGTTGCGGATCCAGCAGTTGGCGCACGAGGTCATCTCGATGTTACGACCCTGCCCGACG
The DNA here is from genome assembly GCA_963719055.1 of uncultured Acidobacteriota bacterium. Taxonomy (GTDB): domain Bacteria; phylum Acidobacteriota; class Thermoanaerobaculia; order Multivoradales; family JAHEKO01; genus CAXMQZ01. The sequence goes on from CAVRAU010000023.1 coordinate 334,207, forward strand.
GGCGCGGCAACGCGGTCGAGCTTCAAGTCCTCGATCCCCGCCCACTCCACGACCCAGGTGCTGAGCTCGATGATCTCGGGGACGAAAGCGGGGCTGAAGCCATAGTACAGCGCTGGATCGATCGTCAGTGAGTCGCCCGATCGACCCGTGATCTTGACCAGCTGCCGCAGGGCCCGGGAGTTGCCATCTCGCCCATTCCACGTGCACCCCCCGTCGTCCACGAACGAGGGATCGTTGAGCTGATCCACGAAGACGTACTCGCCCACGCTGAACTCTTCCGGATCCACGACCACGAGGGTGTCAGAGCCCTTGCCGTAGCCGGAAGCAATCTGGGTGACCTCTCCACTGTTGGTCCAATTGCCTCCGATGTAAATGTCACTGTCGAGCTGGAGCTCGAGGATCGTGGCCGCAGGGCCAGCTCCTCGCAGCGTGATTCCCTTGCGAATCTGGAGCCGCCCGTCCAAACGATAGGTCCCTGCGGGGACCAACACCACCTGACCCTCCGAGCAGTCATCAATGGCGGCTTGAATGGCAGGGGTCGCGTCAGCCAAGCCGTCGTTGGGAGCGTTGTAGGGCGGTTGCGTCACGTCGGCGAAGACCTGCGTGCGATGAGGAATGCCACCCTCGACGCCGGGTTCCCACTCAATGGTCCGATCTGGAGGGAGAATGGTCGCCAGCAGTTCCGCCACAGACAGCATCAGAACGGAGAATAGGAAGAAGAGCCTCACCCGTCCAACCTAAACCTATCTGGATCGAGTCTCTGTGACCTCTCTCACTGACCCGGCCAAGCCTGCGGCGCCGCAACGCTTCAACCTAAACCCCAAACTGACTCAGATGATGATCGAGACGTTTTGTACATGCCCCACCCCTTCTCTTCTGCAGTCATCACACCAAAAGAAGGATGCACCCTGGACAAACCCTCTTCTTCCTTGAATTGAGTCAAGGCACCGAGCCAACGACGTGCAGCTCGTCGTGACGCTGATATTCGTCGGCATCGCCGTCGGTCAACTCGCCTATGGACCGCTCTCAGACAGCACCGGGCGAAAACCCGGGGTGGTCGGCGCACTCTCTTTGCTCATTTCGATCGCTGGCGGAGGTCTGATCGGACAAGCCCATGATGCCACTGTCCTGCCTCTAGTCGCCGGCTTCGGCGTCCTCGGCTTCGCCGCGCTTGCCGCGATGCGCTGGACGGAATCGGGGCTAGAGCCTCACTCTCAATGAGCTCTCCACCTCTGCAAACGTGACCTAGTGCTTCATTGCAGAGACCCCCTCCATCGGGTATACAGGGATCCAACCCTGTGTATCAATCCTGGGTTGTGATGGATCATGGTTGCTCGACGTCTGAATCTGACGATCCTCGCGGTGATGCTGGCGGCGCGGGCCGAGGCGGCCCAGATCAGCCACAGCATCAAGCTCGACCATTTTGGCTACCGTCCAGGCGACGCCAAGACTGCGGTCTTCAGCGCCGACCCAGGCGCCACGGTGGAGGTGCGGGACATCAACGACACCGTGGTGATGACGATACCTACAGACGGTGGCTCCATCACTGCCATGGGCGAGGACGGGACACCTTCCGGCGACACGGTGTGGTGGGTGGATTTCTCCCCTCTCGGTACTCCCGGTACCTACCGGCTGTACTGTCCGTCACTCGGTGGCCAGTCCTACGACTTCACGATCGCCGATGAGGTCTACCGTCAGGCCATGCGCACGGCCCTCAAGACCTTCTACCTCCAGCGCTGCAACACTGCCAAGAGCCCGGAACACGCGGGCGCGTGGGCGGATGCCGCCGCCTGTCATATGACCGATGTCGCCGTCGGACCGGCGGCCGGCCACGCCGATCACGGCAACCTCGATCTCACCGGCGGCTGGCACGACGCGGGCGACTACAACAAGTACGTCTGGTCGGCCACCTCCACCGCGGTGCTGCACCTGCTCCGGGCGTGGGAGGAAAACCCCGGCGTGTTTCGCGACGGCGATCTCCAGATCCCGGAGAGCGGCAACGGCATTCCGGACATCATCGACGAGGTCGCCTATGAGCTCGATTGGCTGCTGAAGATGCAGCTGCCGAACGGTTCGGTCCTGTCGCAGCTGCACGTCGACGGTTGGGCGTCGGAGAGCCCGCCGAGCGCCGATCCCAACGTCCGGTACTACCAAGATCCCAATCTCGAGTCGGGCGCGATCTTCGCCGGAACCAGTGCCCTGGCCGCGCGCGTTTTCGCCAATTTGGGGATGACCACCACGGCCGACGAACTTCGTGCCGCGGCCCTGGCTGCCTGGTCTTGGCTGCAATCCCAGGGTGACAGTGACCCCAAGGTCTGGGCGGCCGCAGAGATCTTTCGCCTCGACCCGGACCAGACCGGTGCCGGGAACTACGTGAATACCTACTACCCCGAAAACTGGAATGGAAGGTTCTTCAACGTCTTGGCCTACGACACCCAGGCGGCACTGACCTACGTTCAGACCAACGCGGCGAAACCGGAGGTAGTAAGCAACATGATGGCGTCGATCGGCGCGCAGGTCGACTACATCTTTTCGACCAACGACCTCTACAGAAACGGCATGCCCGACTGGTCGTACCATTGGGGCTCGAACGCCATGCGCGCCGGATACGGTGTCTTCCTGGCGCTGGCCGCCCGCCTCGGCGCCACCGGTTCCCACAGCGCCGCTGATTGCCGCGCCCACGCGCTCGATTTTCTTCACTTCTTCCACGGCCAGAATCCACTGAACATGGTTTTCCTCACCAACATGTCGTCCCTGGGAGGGGAGCACTCTTCCTACCAGCTCTACCACGCCTGGTTCGGAGCCTCGGAAAGCGCCTCCTCGTCGGCCGCGTATATCGGCAAACCGCCCGCAGTGGTGGAACCAGGCTATCCCTATTTCCAGGGAACCGACAACCATGGCATCAGCGATGACAAGAGCTCGACCCTCGGACCGGCGCCGGGCTTCGTCCCCGGCGGTCCCAACGCGGCCTACTCGGGCACCGCCGTCCCACCCAGCGGCGCAACGTACCTCAACCGCTACTACCGGGACTGGTGCGACCAGACCGTGTGGACGGCTGTGACTTGGGAGATCACCGAAAACTCCATCGGTTACCAGGGCCCCTACGTGGCGCTCGCGGCCGCTTTCGTGCCACCGACCCTCGAGGTGTTTGCCGACGGGTTCGAATCGGGCAATACGAACACGTGGTCAAGCACCGTGGAATGACAACGGTCGAACGTTGGGGGCGGCCTCACGTTCTAAAGCCGACAGGATTCGGGGCTCAAGTCAATCGACAAGCAGACCCAGTCACTATGCAGAGTCGGTAGGATCAGGAGATCGGATTGATGAAGACCTTGCGTGGCATCGTGGCAGTCGTGGTTGGATACGTCCTCTTCGCGGGCGCCAGCATGTTCGTGCTGCGATCTGGTCTCTTCATGATGTCGCCCTGGCGCCTCATGGTTGTCGTGGTGCTGGTAGCCCTGGCTCTGATCGGTCTGGTCGTCGGCTCGATCGCCAGGCTCATTGCCGGTGAGCAGCGAAGGCTTGTCAGCTATCTGCTGGCAGGTCTGGTGGCTCTGGTCACGCTCGTCAGTCTAATCGAGCGCTCTGGTGTCGAACCGACCTGGTACAAGCTGGGTACGCTGGTATTGATCGTACCCGCCATCCTGCTGATGGGCCTGCGAGGCCCTTCACCACCGACCGGAGCCACCGATGAGAAGAGCACCATCGCACTCAGAACCCGGGACCGCTGGGTGTTCGGATTGCTTTTGCCGCTGGTCATTCTCTTCGTCGGCATGCTGGGAATCGCGAGTCTCGACTCCAGGGCTGGGGCTGCCGAGTTCGCAGGGCTAGGCGTCTTCTTCATGCTGCTCTTTTCGCTTCCCTTCGTTCTCGTGATCAACCCACTTCTGATCTTCGGGAATGTCGAGTCACGCAAGGCCTGTTTCTGGCGAGGCATGATCCTGCCGGCTGTCGTTTTCCTCGCGGCGATCGTCTATCAGTCCGGTCTCTGGGATCGGCTGACCTGATCGAATCCCTCTCTACCGGCTGTCTCGAAACAAGGCCGAGCAGGGCCTTCAGCAGTCGCCACCCAAGGGGGCCCCTGCGGATTGACTAGGTGGCAGCTTCGGCCTGCATCGCCTTGTTGAGAGCCGCCGCTTCGGCGCTCGGCAACTCGAGGCCATGCGAATCAGGCCCGCGATCCGCGACCTTCAGACGGATGGCGAAGAAGACAGCGAAGAGCCCGAAACCGGCAAAGGTCAACATGGTGACGGTGTAGTCGTAGACTCCGGTTCCCGCCTGCAGAGCCTCGACGGTGACGTCAGGGTTCGACTTGTCGAGAACCCGGCCGGCGATGAGCGCCATGGCCCACCACCATAGATTCTGCATCCAGGTCATCAGTCCATAGGCGGTTCCGAGACGTTTCTCCTCGACAATCAGCGCAACGGCCGGCCACATGGCGGAGGGCACCAGTGAGAAGGCGATGCCGAACATCGGCACCAGCAACCAGGGCGTCATGTAGGTCAAGGCGAAGCCGAGGTGAGAGACGACCAGGAGAACCGAACCGCCGATCATCAGCGTCGCCCGCAGACCCTTCCGGTCCACAAAAGCGCCGAAGATGATGGTGAACACCGCGGCCCCCCAGGGGATGAGGGACGTGAAGTCCCCGGCCGCGATATCGCCATAGCCGTACCTGTGCTTGAGCATGTCGGCCAGGTAGTCCTGGAACGGGAAGACGATGGCGTAGAACGTCGCGCACAGCAGCATGATGTAGAGATAGGACTTGTTGGCAAACAGCGACAGCACGTCCTTGATGTGGAACTCTTCGTCGGCAGCGAGCTTGGCCGCATCGCCACCGCCGCGCCCTTTCTCGTCCCGGTAGTCCACGGCCATATAGATGAGGAAGAGAATCACGCTCGAGATCATCACGACCGCACCGAGCCACAGGGATGTATGGAAACTGAATCGCTCGGCGATCCTCGGCGACATGGACATCCCCAGGGCGCTGCCCACCCGAGCGAGACCCAGATTGAGACCAAAGGCCAGGGCCAGTTCCTTACCCATGAACCACTTGGCCAGCACCTTGTTGAGCATGACGATCTGGGTCTCGGCACCGAGACCGAAGAGCAGCCGGCCGAACATCATCATCTTGAGCTCGGGCGAATAGTCGGGCAGGAACGAACTCATGAACCCGTAGCCGAAGCCACCGACCCGGAAGGCGTCGCTCACCCCGTAGGCGGTGACGATGCCGCCCAGTGCGCAGAGCAGTGTGAAGACGAAGCCGGTCTTGCGGATGCCAAACCGGTCCAGGAAGATCCCTCCCAGCAGCGCCATGAAGAGAAATGTGTTCGGGACGTTGTAGAAGTTCCGAATGAGCCCCCACTGGGTGGAGGAGGCCCCGAGCTCGGTCTGCAGCGTCCCCTTGAGCGTCGAGAAACAGTCATAGAGGTAGTAGTTGGCAAAGATGACGAGGCTCATCAAGACCAGGACGACCCAGCGGGTCGCACCGCGGCTCTCTTCCGTATTCGAATCACTCAATTCGGGCTCCTCTCCTCAGGGGCCTGGGAAGGATACACGAGGTGAGGAGAATCGCTCCGAATCGAGACGCGATCCACCCGACAGATCGATGAAGGCGGTCTTCCTGGAGGCGATGTCATGGCTCTGGTCCAGATGTAGTGGCAGCATGCGCGCGGAAGTGTGGCGGTCAGTCCAGAGGTCAGCCGCCGTGTAGCGCGCCAAGGCCGGGTGAAACACGGGCGGGCCCCCAAGGACCCGAAACCCAGACGATCGGCTAGTATGTGGTCCTAAGTCCAATCCGAAGTGGAGGCAGCATGAGTTCGATTTCTTCCAAGTCCGAGCCGTCTCGGTTGCGTCTCTGGCCAGCACTCATCCTGCTGGCCGCGCTCTGGGGCCTGAAGTACCTTCCTTTGCTGTTCGCCGAACCGCCCCTGTCTGTCTTCATGGTCGCTTTCTTCGGGCCGGCGGTCTGTGTGCTGCTGATCGTCGTCTGGTGGGTGGCCGGGAGCCGGGCGACCTGGCGCGAGAAGCTCGTCGGTGTCGGCGGGCTGGTGCTGATCTTCCTCTTGACCCTGCTGCTCGTGCACCCGACGATGCGGGGCTTTCCGATCGTCTCCACGTTGCTTCCGTGGGGAATCACCGCCTACGTGTTGGGCCTCATCGCCAGTCGTTGGTTGACTACGCTGCCGCGCATCTCGGTGGCGCTTTTGGCGGCGACGGTTGCTTTCGGTTTCTGGACCCTCGTGCGAATGGATGGGGTCTGGGGTGATTTTCAGGCCGAGCGCGCTTGGCGCTGGGCAGCAGACGGCCGAGGAGCGGTTCCTCGCCGACCGGACGTCAACCTCCCGCGGCGCAGCCGTTGTCGAGGAGATGGCCGAGGCCGAGTGGCCCGGCTTCCGGGGTCCAGGGCGGAATGCCGTGGTGCCCGGGCTGGCCTTGGCCGAGGACTGGAGTGCGCGCCCGCCGCGCGAGCTGTGGCGCATCAGTGTCGGTCCGGGCTGGTCGTCCTTTGCCGTCGCGGGCAGGCGCCTGTTCACCCAGGAGCAACGCGGCGAATCTGAGGTAGTGGTCGCATACGACGCGGAGACCGGTGCCGAGCTGTGGGCGCACGCGTACCCATCGCGCTTCTTCGAGGCGATGGGAGGCGTCGGTCCACGGGCGACGCCGACGCTCGCCGGCGGCATGCTCTTCACACTCGGAGCGGAGGGCCTGCTGCACCGTCTCAATCCGGCAACAGGCGAGGTTGTCTGGCAAGCTGATCTGCGAAAGGACGCCGAGCGCGAGCCGCCGACCTGGGGATTCTCTTCCTCGCCGCTGGTCGTCGACGGGGTCGTCATCGTCTATGCCGGCGGAGAGGGTGACCGAGGCGTTCTCGCCTACGGGATCGACGACGGCCAGGTGCGCTGGGGCGCCCCCGCCGGCGGTCATAGCTACAGTTCACCGCAACTGTCGGAGGTCGCGGGCCAGCGCCTGGTGGCGCAGGTGACCGACGCCGGACTCGCCCTTCTCGATCCCGACGATGGCTCCCTCGCGTGGCGGCACGATTGGCAGCACAACAGCTACCGGGTCCTGCAGCCGCTGCTGATGGGCGAGTCCACTCTGCTGATGAGCACGGACTTCAGCGGCACGCGTCGCCTCGACCTGCGCCGAGAGGGTGACGGCCTGGTGGCGGACGTGCGCTGGACCTCCCTGGCGATGAAGTCCGGATTCAACGACTACGTCGCCCACGAGGGTTTCCTGTACGGCTTCGATCCGAACATCCTCGCCTGCGTCGACTTGGAGACTGGTGAGCGGAAGTGGAAGGGAGGCCGCTACGGCAACGGGCAGCTGCTCCTGTTGCCCGACGCCGACCAACTGCTCGTGATGGCCGAGAAGGGTGACGTAGCGTTGCTTCGTGCCAACCCGGAGCGCCTCGAGGAGCTCACCCGCCTCAAGGTGCTCGACGCCAAGACCTGGAACCACCCCGTGCTGGTTGGCGATCGCCTGTATGTGCGCAACGCCGAAGAAGCGGTGGCGTTGGCGATGCCGCTGGACTGAAGCGAACACCGTTCAAGGAGGGCACCCTTTTCTTCGCACAGCTGTTTGAGCGACTCGAGAGCTTTGGGCCAGGTATCCTTCATGTACTGCTCGAAGTCTTCTGTCACGTCTTGATCCACGACGAGCCTCGTGCCTTCCGGCACGGAGTTGAAAGTGTAGTTCTCGTATGCGGGAGCCCAAGCTCGAACAGAGTCACTGTCGGTGTCTTCGGTGCCGTTGGCGACGTACCCGAGGTGGCGTATCGAGATGAACTCGTTCGGCCTGGATTCGGCGATCTCAGCGACCATTCCATCGCCGGAGGGGACCAGGAACCTGATTCGGCTTCCCCGTTCCCATGACCCCTCGTAATAGGAACCCTCGGCGAATGGCGCGGTCCAGCGGGGATAGCTCTCCGGTCCGAGCATCATCTCCCAAACCTCGTATACCGGCGCCTTGATCGTCGTCTGGAACTGGATCCGTTTGATATTCGACATGGTTCGCTCCTGGTTGACCTCTTCGCGGTTAGGGTCTCGGCCGGCTGCACGAAAGGCTAGCTAGTTGCGCAGGGCTCCAGCCAGGGAGCGCACTTCGCTCAGCAGTTCCTGTGCGGCCTCGAAGGCGTCCGGCGCCGGCCCGGAGGCCGGCGCTGGCTGGGTCGGCTCCTCGGGGTCTCCCAGCCCCGAGCTGCGCAGCCGCCGTAGCCGCGCCAACACGGCGTCACGGATCTCGTCGGCGTTGGCAACGCCCCGGAAGTAGCCCAGGTGCAGGTGATCGGCGGAGCCCTGGTCGTCGTCATCGCCCATCTTGCCGCCGCCCCCGGCGGTCTGCACCCTGAGGTCGGCGATGCCAAAGAACCGCTGCACCGGCCCCTGGCGGATGCTGACGTTCTGGATGTTGGAGAAGGTCATGGTGCGCTCCTGCACCTTCCACAGGCCCTCGCGGATGCGCAGGCTACGGTCGGTGACCACGTACCAGCGATAGCGGAAGTCGAGCAGGACCAGCACCAGCGAGTAGCCCAACTGGACCACAAAGCCCACGATCGCCAGGTACTCGAGCATCTCGAGCCCGGTCCATGGCAGCCACCGCAGGATCCTGGGCAACTCCTCTGCCCGTTCCATCCCGAATTGGACGAACTCGAGGCCGAACAGCAGCCCGATCAACGCGCTCACCTGCTTCCAGCCCCAGCCCAGCAGCCGGTAGCGCAGGAAGCCCGGCGCGGCGCGGAAGATGCGCACCGACGAGGGATCGCCCAGCGGCGGGGCCGGCTCGGGAGGCACCTTGAGCAGGAGGCGGATGCCCCGCTGTACCGGCTCAAGCATCGGGCGTCTCCTCGCCGGCCGGGCTGCCCTTGGCCAGGTCGCGGCGCAGGGCCCGGATTTCCTCGGCCACCTCGCGCAGGGTAGCGGTGAGCTCATCGCTAGGGGCGATGCCGGTAGTCGCCGACGCCTGCCCCGACGCTACGGGCCCAGCGCCTCCGGCCCGCGCGCCGCGCATTCGGGTGTAGAGGAAGTCGCGCAGCTCGGCGTACGCACCAATACCTTCGATGGTCATCTCCGCCTTGGCACTGCCGCTGGCGGTCTGAATCTTGATGCGCGCCAGGCCGAGCCAGCGCTCGACCGCGTTGGAGACCAGGTGGATGTCCTGGATGCGCGAGTAGGTGAGGTGGATCTCGCGTCGGAAGAGCACGCCCCAGCGCATCGAGATGCCCTCCTCGTCGAACCGATAACGCAGCGTGCGATAGCGGAACGACAGGAGGATCAGGGGGATGAAGAGCAACGGCCCGAAGAGAAACGAGCTCAGCAGGTAGTAGGTCATCAGGGCCGGCTCGGGCCGTTCCAGGGCCAGAATCTCGCCGTCCGTCAGCTTCCGCTCGCTCATCACGTATGCACCGCCTGGATCGGAGAACTCTAGCATTGGCGTTCTCGCCGGCGGCGCTCTCCCAGTCTCGATATGCTTGGCTGCGCTGGCTGATGAGCCATTGCCGGCCGACAAAGGATCAGCATTGAATGAAGATGTTCAAAACGCTTGCACTTGTGTTCGTAATAGCTGCATTGTCAATACTGTTGCTGGAACTGATCGGACAGAGACTGATCTTCAGGGGCGAGCTCTACATTGTGGATAATGTGGACCATCGCTTGCGGCCCAGGCTCCTCAAGCAAGTCAATTCAGATGGCGTTCGTTCGGATGTAGGAGCCGAACATTTTCAGGAGAATCATCACAACATTGTTTTTCTGGGTGATTCATACATCTATGGCTGGGGGTTGCCGTTAGAAGATACCGTGCCAGCCCTGCTGCAGAAAAAAGCGCGTGAGGCGATGCAAGATAAGCAGATCAACGTGGTGAACTTCGGGTGGCCATCGTCCTCGCCGCTATTGAGTTATCGCTTGCTGAGAGACATTGGCCATAAATACAAACCGGATGTCGTGATCCTGGCCGTCGATATGACGGATTTTCACGATGACATCAAATACGCCCGTTTACTGGAAAGAAAGGGCATCCTTCAGTTGCTGGATTACACGCCAGTGACATTAATTGCATTGCAGAAGCTGCTTTTGAGCCTCGGGCTGGAGTCTCTGCACGAGGACATTTTCGGGTTTCCTGCCAGACGGTTTTTTGTGACGGATCAGCCGTTGGCTGCCAGTCGGCCGTATCTGATGCATATACAGCGCAACATTGATCGAATCAATGAACTCTGTACCTTCGAACTCGATGCGAAGTTCGTCTTGTTGGTTCTTCCACGCGCCTACCAGTACAGCGACCGGGAAACGCCCGACAGCTGGGAGCAGGGCGTTTATGAAAACCTCGGCCCTTATGCACATGAACCCTTTCGCTATTTCGAAGAAGTAGCGCGCGAGGCGGATTACCCGGTGATTTCGTTGTTACCTGCCTTCCAGAACACTACTGTGTTCCCCACCACGTTTGACGGTGACCCGCACTGGAATGTAGAGGGCAGTCGAGTCGCCGCGGCTGCAGTCTACGAAGCGTGTTTGCAGGCGGGCTGCTTTGACTGACTCGGGCCTGGAATCGCAAATGGTGTTCCTGGAGAGGACCGTTCTGAGCACCCGTCTTAAGCGTCGTACCGAGTCCCAGAAGCTGGCCCAAGAGGCACTCGCCATCGAAGCCGAAGAGGCTCTTCTCGACGACGATCCGCTGCAACTATTCGGACGAGAACGAAGGCCACGCCGCTCGTGGGGTCGGGCTTGATGTAGACTCAACCTCCGTTTCTCGCCACCCGAGCCACCCACAGCCTGCCAGGATCATCACCGATGCAAAAGCTACTCGACTCGATCGACATCTCACAGCTCATGACTCAGGTCATCGCCTTCATTCCCAGGCTCGTCGCAGCGCTAGTACTCCTCGTCATCTTCTGGGTGCTGGCGCGCGTGCTGGGCCGGGTCCTGCGCCGCTTGATGGGCCGCGCCGGCATGGAGGAAGCGCTCATCGGCCTCCTGGTCGACAACATTCTCTATTACGCGGTGATGGTCGTCGGCCTGGTCATGGCGGCCGCGCAGCTGGGGATCAACGTCGGCGCCGCGCTGGCTGGCCTCGGTGTGATCGGCCTGGCGCTGGCGTTTGCAGCCCAGGACTCCGTGGCCAACGTCATCTCGGGCATCATCATCTTCTGGGACAAGCCGTTCGTGATCGGTGACTGGATCAAGGTCGAAGAGCAGTTCGGCCGTGTCAACAACATCACCCTGCGCTCGACCCGCATCCGCACGCCGCGCAACACCTACGTCGTAATCCCCAACAAGTCGATCGTCGACGCCGTGCTCGAGAACCTCAGCCAGCACGGCGAGCTGCGCGTCGACGTCGCCGTGGGTATCGCCTACAAGGAAGACATCCAGGCCGCGCGGCGAGTCCTGCTCGAAGCGGTGAGCAAGATCGACACGGTCAAGAGCGACCCGGCGCCCGACGTGGTGGTCGAGGAGTTGGGGGATTCGAGCGTCAATCTGAACGTCCGGATGTGGATCGACGCCGCCAAGGACAGGCAGAGCACCTACTTCAAGGCGATAGAGGCGGCGAAGCTGGCCCTCGACGAGGCCGGGATCGAGATCCCGTTCCCGCACCTTCAGCTGTTCGTGGACGACGTCGAGGACCGGGTTTGGAACAAGGCCGCGGGACTGCGCTCCGGAGCGCCCCGAAGCTGAATCGTCAACCCAGTTCTCTGCTCTGTGCGGGTCGGATCTTCAGCGCCGGGGTGGGCGACCCCCGAGCCAGCCTCGGTAATAGAACAAGAGAACGATCGTCGCAACCACGCTGAGCATCGCGCCCAGCAGGATGAAATACCCAGGGCGGACTCCGAGCTCGGGCATGAACTCGAAGTTCATGCCGTAGATTCCCGCCATGAAGGTGATCGGGACGAAGATCACCGTCACGATCGTCAGCGTTTGCATGATCTGGTTCAGCCGGTGGGCGGAGAGCGAGAGGTAGCCGTTCATCAGGTCGTCGGTCAGCTCGTAGTACAAACGGGCTAGACTCAGCAAGCGGTCGAGCTGCTCCTGCACGTCCGTCAACTCGTGATCGTGCCCGCCGAGCTGAGCCGGCGTATTCGAGCGAGCGGATGAGAAGACCTGCGCGTGATACTGGAGGATGCGGAGCACCTTCTTGAGATCGCCCTTTTGGCGCAAAAGCTCCACGAGCAACTCGTCGCTCGGCTTCTCGAGCATCTCCGTCTCCATCTCCTCGAGCCGCTTCTCGACGGCGAGTAGCAGAGGCAAGAAGCGGTCCGCCACCGTGCGGCAGAGGAGCAGCGCCAGGCCGGCGGGCGAGAATTCCGGCGGCATCGCACCCGATTTGAGCTCGGAAAGAACTTTCTCGCTACTCAACGAACGCCCGGAGCTGCGAGTAACCAGGAAGCGCTCACCGACGAACAGGGAAAGCTGAATCGTCCCGAACTCGAGTGATGTCGAAGAGGCGTCGAGACCCTTGAGCAGAATGAACGTGTTGTCCTTGAACGGCTCGATCTTCGGTGGGTGACGCTCGCGCAACGCGTCGGCGATCGCCAGCCGGTGCACGCCGAAACGGTTCGACAGCAACTCCGACTCGGACTCGGCCGGCTCGTCGTCGAGAGCGACCCAGATCGTGCTCTGTGCTGACTGATCCCACTCGTCGATGAGCTCCGCTCCGCCGTGACGCAATCGTGTGCTTGCTGGATCGTAGAGCACTGTATGCATCATGAGATTCCTCCTTGAGTCGAGCGCCGAACGCCTCTAACGCGACCCCTCAAGGTTACAACAACCAGGACCAAGTCGCGCCCAGCCCGAGCCAAGGCTCCAAGTAGGACACTCCAACCTGCTGAAGGCTAGAGAAAGACCCTGACGGGAGAGACTTGGAACACCGTTTTCGCCCAACTCGAATCCTTGAACTCGCTGAGGGACATGAGCTTAGCCGCCTGAGGCTTTCGGCCTGGCGAATCTTCGACCAGGGCATGCGGACGGACTCAAGGGAGCGTTTACGCTGTCCGGGACATCACTAGAGGGACCGAGCGAACTCGCGAGCGGCGGCGGGCTGATCGATTGGGATCGCCTGGACGACCTTGTGCGCCCTGCCGGATTCTCGTAGCTGGCGCTCCAACTCGCTATAAGATTACGGTAACCGTGCTCACCCGCGATCGCAAGCATGCCCGGGTAGTCCCTCCACACCCTTTCGGCCGCCGCTCTGTGGTGGATCGAGTTGTTCCTGCGACCTGCACGTCTCCGCACGTCTCGGCGGGTAACTCGGGCGTGAGCGCCATTGACGACAGGGTTGCGGCTCTGCCGCGGGTATATGAGCCGATTCGCGCCGAGGTCTTCGGAATCGAGCGGCTCGAGAAGCACGGAGAGAGCCTGGCCGCGGCCCAACCCACCGCCGCCGATCGTGACAAAACACGCCGGCTCCTGCCGCGTGTCCGCGAGAACGGGAACGTGCTTCTCGCCGGATACCGCGACATCGTCGAGGCGGTGCGACGGAAGCAGCACACCACGCAGGCCGAGGAGTGGCTCCTCGACAACTTCCACGTCGTCGACGCGCAGATCCGAGAGATCCGGGATCACCTCCCGCACAGCTTTTACAAGCTCCTGCCGAAGATCGCCGAGGGCTACCACCTCGGCGGATACCCACGTGTCTATGGACTGGCGTGGGCCTACGTGGCGCATACAGACAGTCGGTTCGATCTGGAGACGCTGACGGGGTTCGTGCGCGCCTACCAGGGCGTTCAAACCCTCAACATTGGTGAAACCTGGGCGATTGCGATCCACTTGCGGGTCGCTCTGCTGGAGAACCTGCGACGGTTGGTGGACCTGATCATCCGCGCCCGCAAGGGACGGGCGAGTGCAGACGAGGTGGCGGATCGTCTGCTGGGCCTGAGCGGCCGGCCTGCGGAGCCGGCCGAAGACGTGTTGGGCGACCTCGGCACCGCCCCGCTGGCCAGCGCGTTCGCCGTGCAATTGCTACAGCGGCTCCGTGACCAGCCGCTTTCGGTCGCGCCGGCCCTCGACTGGCTGAACGAGACTCTGGCCGCCCAGGGGACCTCGCCCGGCGAGATCGTGACACAGGTCCATCAAGCCCAGGCCGCAGCGAACATCACCGTCCGCAACATCATCACCAGCATGCGGTGGATGTCGTCCATCAGCTGGGCGGAATTCTTCGAGAGCGTGAGTCTGGTGGACAAGACCCTGCGACTGGCTCCCGGCTTCACCGCCATGGATTTCAAGACACGCGACAAATATCGGGAGGCCGTCGAGGAGCTGTCGCGAGGGTCGAAGTGGTCGGAGCTGGACGTGGCGCACGAAGCGGTGACGTTGGCCCGCGCGGCCCAGCGTCAGCGTGAGCGGGCCTCCTCGCAGACCAGGACCGAGGCGGCGATGGCCTCCTCGAATGCACCGCCAGCGCCGTTCGCCGTTCCCGAGCGCCGCGAGGAGGACCCGGGGTACCACCTGGTGTCGGGCGGCAGGTGGGCTTTCGAAGAGCGGCTGGACTATCGGCCGCAGCTGCGGCTTCGAATTCGCCGCGCCTGGCGCGCCCACGCCACGTCCGGCTACTTCGGACTGATCGCTCTCCTCACGACTCTCCTGCTGGCCGTGCCGCTGTTCCTGACGTGGAGGGTCGGGGTGGGCGCGCCGTTCCTCGCGCTCTTGGGGATCCTCGCTTTGATCCCCGCCTCCGACATTGCGGTGGCGCTGGTCCATCGCCTGGCCGCGATCATCGTTTCGCCGAGGATGCTGTGCAAGCTCGATCTCTCGCGTGGCGTGCCTGCCGAGATGCGAACGTTGGTCGTGGTTCCGTGGCTACTCACCAAGCACGAGGGTATCGAGGAGTTCATCGAGCGGCTCCAGGTGCACTACCTGTCGAACCCCGAGGGTCATCTCCATTTCGCCCTGCTGACCGACTGGAAGGACGCTCCCCGCGAGCACATGCCTGGCGATGACGAGCTCCTCGGGGAGCTGGCCGAGGGCATCGCGGACCTCAACCAGCGACACGAAAGCCCGCCGGGGGGAGGAGACCGGTTCATCCTGCTACATCGTCGACGTTTATGGAACGAGGCGGAAGGCAGGTGGATGGGCTGGGAACGAAAGCGCGGCAAGCTGCACGAGTTGAACCGGCTGCTGCGCGGCGCGACCGACACCTCATTCATTCCGGTCAACGGCAGACCACCTACCGTTCCCGATGACGTCCGGTACGTCATCACGTTGGACGCCGACACTCGACTCCCCGGGCGAGCCGCCTACCGCCTCGTCGGGACGATGGCTCACCCGCTCAATCGGCCGCGCGTCGACCCCGAGCTGCGCCGGGTGGTCGAGGGATACGGGATCCTCCAGCCGCGGGTCACCGCGACTCTGCCGACTGGACCGGGAAGCACGACCTACCAGCGAATCGTGTCGGGCCCCGGCGGCGTGGACCCCTATGCGGCCACGGTCTCCGACGTGTATCAGGACCTGTTCACTGAGGGGTCGTATACGGGAAAAGGGATCTATGACGTCGACGCGTTCGAGGCGGCGCTTGCGGACCGGGCGCCCGAGAACACGCTACTGAGTCACGACCTGTTCGAGGGGATTTTCGCCCGCTCCGGTCTCGCCACCGATATCGACCTGTTCGAGGAGTTTCCCGCCAACTATGAGGTGGCCGCCCGCCGTAACCAGCGATGGGTGCGCGGCGACTGGCAGCTACTCCCCTGGATCTTCGGCCACGGCGGCACCGAGCCCGGGAACGGGCAACGCGCGCGCATACCCGTGCAAGGCCGCTGGAAGATGCTGGACAACCTGCGCCGCAGCCTGATGGCGCCGTTTTCGTTTCTGCTGATCGTCGCGGGCTGGACGCTGCCCGGCGTGCCGCCGGTTCTGTGGACCGCCCTGGTTCTGGCAGCCCTCGCCTTTCCGGCCTTCGCGCCCGTGCTCGACGGGCTGATTCCGCGGCGGCAGGGATTCTCCAAGCGAAGTCATCTGCGCGCTACCGTTCGAGACGCGCAGCTCGCGTCGCTTCACGTGTGGCTGGCGTTCGCGGCGCTGGCCCACCGCGCCGCCTACATCACCGACGGAGTGGTGCGCACGCTCTGGCGTCTGTATGTGAGCAGGCAGCATCTGCTCGAGTGGGTCCCGGCCGCGCAGGCCGGCACCGGGGTCGAGCGCTCGCTCCGCGCCTTCTACCAGCACCTTCGCTGGAGTCCGCTACTCGCTGCGGCCGCCGCTGTGCTCGTCGGCGTAGCGCGGCCGGCCGCCTGGCCGGTTGCCGGCCCCCTCGTGCTCCTGTGGGCGTTGGCGCCGATTCTGGCGTGGTGGCTGAGCGTTCCCAAGAAGCTCGCCGAAAGACACCGCCTGTCGCCGGGGGAGACCCGCACGCTCCGTCTCATTGCTCGGCGCACCTGGCGCTTCTTCGAGACGTTCGTCAACGAAGAAGAACACGCCCTTCCCCCCGACAACTTCCAGGAAGACCCCGAGCCGGTGGTCGCCCACCGCACTTCACCCACCAACATGGGTCTGTACCTCTTGAGCACGATGGTCGCCCACGACTTCGGGTGGATCGGGATCGCCGACATGGTGCAGCGACTCGAGGCGACCCTGAAGACGATGACCACCATGCGCCGGCTCCACGGTCACTTCTTCAACTGGTACGAGACCACGGATCTTCGGCCGCTCGAGCCTCTCTACGTATCCACCGTGGACAGTGGGAACCTCGCGGGGCACCTCATCACGCTGGCGCAAGGCTGCCGTCAGCTCGCCGGGCGCCCGTCGCTGGGTCCTCAGGTCTTGGATGGAATCCGCGACGCGCTCGAGCCGGTGCGCGAGTCGCTCGAACGGTCTCCGCACGGGGCGCGCTCCGAGATGGTGACTGCGTCCCAGGTGCGAGAGGCCCTGGACGCGATGACGGCCCTGCTGGACGATCCGCCATCGTCGACCGGCGAATGGCGGGCTCGGTTCGAGCAGCTGGAGGCTCGGGCGGAGAACCTGTTGGACATCGTCCGCACCCTCGCGGCGGCAGGACACGCGTCCGGCCCGGAGATTCAGGCCTGGGCTGTCGCCGTCCTGGACACCGTCCGGAGTCACGCGCGCGACCTCGAGACGCTCTTCGGCGGGGACGCGACCGAGGGAGCGGCGAGCGCGCTCGAGCATCGCCTTGCCGCCGTCGCGCTCCAAGCGGAGCAGATGGCGCAGGCGATGGATTTCAGGTTCCTCTTCGATCCCTCGCGCAAGCTCTTCTCCATCGGCTTCCGCGCGGCCGACAGCACCCTCGACCCCAGCTTCTATGACCTGCTGGCCTCGGAGGCACGGCTGGCGAGCTTCGTCGCGATCGCCAAGGGTGACGTGTCGCCACGGCACTGGTTTCTGCTGGACCGGTCGCTCACGCCGGTCGGACGCGGCGCGGCGTTGGTCTCCTGGTCGGGATCGATGTTCGAGTACCTGATGCCGCTCCTCGTGATGGAGCAGCCCGCCGGCAGCCTTCTGGATCTCACCAGCCGACTCGTGGTGAGACGCCAGATCCGCTATGGCAAGCAACGAGAAGTCCCCTGGGGGGTCTCGGAGTCCGCCTACAACATCCGCGACGTCCATCTCACCTACCAGTACTCGGACTTCGGCGTGCCCGGCCTGGGACTCAAGCGCGGACTCTTCGAAGACGTCGTGGTCGCTCCCTACGCCACGGCCCTCGCGGCGATGGTCGATGCCAAGGCCGCCATCGACAACATCGCTGACCTCGGAGCGGTCGGCGCGCAGGGCCTGTACGGATTCTACGAGGCGCTCGACTTCACGCCGTCGCGGCTTCCCAAAGACGACCAGGTCGCCGTGGTTCGGGCCTACATGGCGCACCATCAGGGGATGACCATCGTCGCCCTGGGCAACGTCGTTCACCAGGGCCTGACGCAGAAACGGTTCCACGCTCATCCCATGGTCCAGGCCTCGGAGCTGTTGCTCCAGGAGCGCACGCCGCGCGCGGTGGCCGTCACGCGACCGCGGGGCGAGGAAGTCCAGGCGGCGGCCCAGGTCCGCGAGCTCGTGCCACCGACCCTGCGGCGCTTCGAATCGCCACACGACATCCCCCCCCGCACTCATCTCCTCTCCAACGGTCGGTATCTGGTCATGCTCACGGCAGCGGGCTCCGGCTTCAGCCGGTGGCGCGATCTCGCCGTCACGCGCTGGCGCGAGGACACGACCCGCGACTGCTGGGGCACCTTCATCTACCTGCGGGACGCGATTACCGGTCAGGTCTGGTCGGCCGGGTTCCAGCCGAGCGGCACCGAAGTGGATCAGTACGACGTCGTTTATGCCGAAGATCGGGCCAAGATCATTCAGCGCGACCGGTCCCTGTCGATCGAGCTCGAGATCGTGGTCTCTCCCGAAGACGACGCGGAGCTACGCCAGCTCACGGTGACCAACCTCGGCGATCGCAACCGGCTGATCGACTTCACCTCCTATGCGGAAGTGGTCCTGGCCCCACAGGCCGCGGACGAGGCCCATCCAGCGTTCTCGAACCTGTTCGTGGAAACCGAGTTCGTCGCGGAGCTCGACACACTGCTGGCGACCCGCCGCCCCCGGTCGAGTGACGAGCCGCAGCCGTGGCTGGCGCACGTCGCCGCGATCGAAGGCGAAGAGGTGGGCACGTGCCAGTACGAGTGCGACCGCGCCCGCTTCCTGGGCCGGGGTCGCGGTATCGGGGCGCCGGTTTCGCTGAGCGAGGGCACGCTGACCAACAGCGCCGGGGCAACGCTCGATCCGGTGGTGAGCCTCCGACATCGGGTGGCGATCCCGGCCGGCGCCACGGTCCGTGTGGTCTTCACCACGCTGGTGGCGGACTCGCGGAAGGAAGCGCTCGACATCGCGCAGAAGTACCTCCAGCCGGAGACCTTCGAGCGGGAGAGCTCGCTGGCCTGGATGTACGCGCAAGTCCAGCTGCATCACCTCAGAATCACGCAGGACGAAGCGCATCTCTTCCAACGACTGGCCAACCGGATCCTCTACAACGATCAGACGCTGCGCGCCACTCCAAAGGAGCTGGCCACCAACCGACGGGGAGCCTCCGGGCTGTGGGCGTTCGGCATCTCCGGCGATCTTCCGATCGCCGTCGTGCGCGTCGAGCGCGACGAGGAGCGCGGCGTCGCGCGACAACTGCTCAGGGCGCACGAGTACTGGCGCCTCAAAGGGATTGCCGCCGACCTGGTGATTCTGAACGCGAGGGGCACCTCCTACGTCCAGGATTTCCAGGAAGCGTTCGAGACCGAGGTGCGGGCGAGCCGGTCCGCGCTCGGCGGCGAGCGAAACGGGGAGCTCGGCAACGTCTTCGTGCTGCGGGAGGACCTGCTGCAACGGGAGGACCTGTTGCTGCTCCGATCGGCGGCGCGCGTGCTGGTCTTGGCGAACCGGGGCACGCTGTCGGAACAGGTGATTCGGCTGGAGCGATCCCGACCGGGACCGGTGCCACTTCGACTCCGGGCGCCGCGCCAGGAAGCGGAACCCGTTCCCGCCCCAAAGCTCGATCTCGAGTTCTTCAACGGCCTGGGAGGGTTCTCGGGCGACGGCCGAGAGTACGTCACGGTCTTGGGCGAGGGACAGTGGACGCCGGCTCCGTGGATCAACGTCGTAGCGAATCCGGAGTTCGGGTTTCACGTCTCCGAGTCGGGCTCCGGCTATACCTGGTCCGTCAACAGTCGGGAGAACAAGCTGACCCCGTGGTCGAACGATCCGGTCAGCGATACGCCGGGCGAGGCGTTCTACGTGCGCGATCTGGACAGTGGGCAGATCTGGGGGCCGACCTGCCTTCCGATCCGCGAAGAAGGCTCGCCTTACGTCGTTCGGCACGGTCAGGGGTACAGTCGGTTCGAGCACACCTCCCACGGCATCGCGCTGGATCTGACGCAGTTCGTGCCGCCGAACGACTCCATCAAGATCTCGCGGCTCACGCTGGTGAATCGAGTCGAGTCGCACGCGCCGGCTTTCGGTCACGGCCTATGCCGAGTGGGTACTCGGCGTCTCGCGCAGCCGTTCCGTGCCGTACGTGGTCACCGAGATCGACCGAGCGACCGGCGCTGCGTTCGCGCGCAACGCCTGGAACGGGGAGTTCGCAAGCCGTGTCGCCTTTGCCGACCTGGGTGGGCGACAGACCTCGTGGACCTGCGAGCCGCCTCGAGTTCCTGGGGCGGAACGCGGGCCTCGACCGCCCGGCCTCGCTCGAGCGTGGCGACGAGCTCTCGGGAAAGACCGGCGCGACCCTGGACCCCTGCGTTGCGCTGCAGACGGAGCTGGAGCTGCAGCCGGGCCAACGCGCCGACGTGCTGTTCCTGCTCGGACAGGGAGAGAGCCCCGAACAGGCGCGAACGCTGATCGAGCGATATCGCGAGACGGATTGCGCCGCGCTGCTTCGCCAGGTCCAGGACCAGTGGGACAGCGTGCTCGACACGGTCCAGGTGCGTACGCCGAATCCGTCGATGGATCTGTTGCTCAACCGCTGGCTGCTCTATCAGACGCTCTCCTGTCGCCTCTGGTCCCGCTCGGCCTTCTACCAGTCCGGAGGAGCCTACGGGTTCCGCGACCAGCTCCAGGACGTCATGGCGCTGCTGGTGGCGCGACCGGAGATCGCGCGCGAGCACATCCTGCGGGCGGCCGCAAGACAGTTCCCAGAGGGAGACGTCCAGCATTGGTGGCACCCCCCCACCGGCCGCGGGGTGCGGACGCGGATCTCCGACGACCTCCTGTGGCTGCCGTATGCCGTGGCTCGGTATCTGGCCGTGACCGAGGACTCGAGCGTGCTCGACGAGACCGCCCCATGGCTCGAGGGTCCGGTTCTAGGAGAAGACGAGCACGAGTCGTACTTCGAGCCCGAGGTTTCCGAGGACACATCGACTGTCTTCGAGCACTGTGCGCGGGCACTGGATCGCTCTCTCGCCGTCGGCGATCATGGTCTGCCGTTGATCGGCGGGGGCGACTGGAACGACGGGATGAACCGGGTCGGCCGAGAGGGCCGCGGAGAGAGCGTGTGGCTTGGATGGTTTCTCCACGAGAATCTGCGCCAGTTCGCCCGGATTGCCGATGGCCGCGCGGAACCGGAGCGTGCGACGCGCTGGCGGCAGAGCGCCGATGCTCTGCTGACGGCGCTGGAGGACGAAGCGTGGGACGGCGAATGGTACACGCGAGCGTTCTTCGATGACGGGACGCCGCTCGGCTCGGCGCGCAACGACGAGTGCCAGATCGATTCGATCGCCCAGTCCTGGGCGGTCCTCTCCGGAGCCGGTGATCCGGACCGGGCGCGCCAGGCCATGGAATCGGTCGAACGACGGTTGGTCCGAAAGGCCGACCGCCTCCTGCTGCTCTTCACCCCGCCGTTCGACCAGACGGACAAGGATCCCGGTTACATCAAGGGCTATCTGCCCGGCATCCGGGAAAACGGCGGGCAGTACACCCACGCCGCGATCTGGTCGGTCATTGCTTTCGCGAGGCTGGGCGAGGGAGACAAGAGCGTCGATCTCTTCGACCTTCTCAATCCGATTCACCATGCGAGCCGTCGCGCGAGCGCTCACCGGTACAAGGTGGAGCCCTACGTGATCGCCGCAGATGTCTATTCCGCTCCGGCGCACGTCGGACGGGGAGGATGGACTTGGTACACGGGCGCCGCGGGCTGGCTCTATCGCGCCGGACTCGAGTCGATTCTCGGATTCCAGAAGCGCGGCTCGGGTCTCGCCATCGATCCGTGCATTCCTCGCGAGTGGAAACGCTTCGAGATCGACTATCGTCATGGCGACACGCTCTATCGGATTGTCGTCGAGAATCCGGATGCCGTCTGCCGCGGAGTGTCCAGCATCAGTCTCGATGGGACTCCCCTTGCGAAAGACGCGCTCGTCCCGCTTTCCGAGGACGGTCTCGAGCACCGTGTCCACGTTGTGCTCGGATAAGCGTCCGGAATCGCTTGGGGATCGTGAAGACCACCTGCCGGTGCGGCACGTCTATTGGGAGCTGTACGCGCTGCCAGCACGGAAGCTATCGCCGGACTCCGAACCCTAGCGCCGCGCTCCACGGAAGGGTTCCAAGGAGCCCTCGTTGGAGCACCCAAATTTGAGCACTTGAATTGTCGTAAGCAATTTAATTACGGTGGTTTACAGTGCAAGAATGGTGTCCCCAACGGGAGAGATTCGGAACACCGTTTTCGCCCAACTCGAATCCTTTAACTCACTGAGGGACATGAGCTTGGCCGCGTAAGGGGTGCCGCCCTGACGCGTGCTGACAACTGTCCGCATCGCCTCGGGGAGGTCCTGGACCGGACCGATTGGAACGCGCAGCCGCGAGATCGAGCTCGGCCCCACTTTCCTGCGCCGGCGTCGGCTACACGATCGCCCACAAGCACGAGCTCTGGTGGTCGCCCCGAGACCCGGAGCAAAGCCCACTCTGGAGCTCGCTCGTGATCCTGAGCACCGAGTTCTACGACGAGCTCGTCACTCACGCGGTGCCGATCGACCTCCGCGTGGTCCATCACCGAGCCACCGGATCTCGAATAGGAGAGGCAGGCACGTCATGAGAAAACATGCCGCACAACGCGCGTTCGCCGTCTGTGTTGGGCTCGCCCTGGCCGTCGCCAGCGGTGCCGCAATGGTCCAGTCAGCCGGCCATGAAGTCACCTTCGAGTCGGTAGCCGATCCGGTGATTGCCTCACCTGTCGGCGGCGGCTTTCCGCTGCAACTGGTGCTGGACGACGGCACCGCAGAAGGCACCATCGGTGTCAACGGTGCTGCCGCCCAACAGTTTCTTTGGTTCAACTAGTTCTCTCCCAGCCTGGCGCCGCACCGGCTCCGCCCGCAGATTTCTATTCCCTGATCGCGTGAATTCGCCCGTCAAGGCTAGCCACGTACACGATTCCCGCGTCGATTGCGGGAGCCGCGAACACCCCGCCGATGACATATCCCTCGACCGCCTCTGGGGTCATCCGCCAGCGCTCCTCGCCGGTCTGCCTATCGACGGCGAAGAATCCCGCCACGAGATCGACCCAGTAGGGAGAGGCGCTGATACTGCCGATATAGACGACCTCGTCGGTGACGACCGGAGTGCCCCAGGACCAGCCTCCGGTCTTGAATCGCCACACCTCGGCGCCGGATCTCGCGTCGAGCGCGAGGAGCGCGAGTGCATCGGAGCTGCCGATATAGACGATGTCTCCCTCGACCACAGGCGACGACTCCACCCACGAGCCGTCGAGCAAGCACGTACGTCCACTCCACTTCGCCGCTTGCAGCATCGAGAGCCAGGACTCTGGCGCTGCGGCTTCCGACGATGACCCTGCCCCCCGCTACCGCCGGCGACCCCTGAATCGGCGCTCCAGTTCCGTAGCTCCACACCTTCTCGCCGCTCTCTGCACTCACCGCGTAGACGTTTCCGTCCCAGCTGCCGAAGTAGACCGTTCCTCCGGAAACAGCCGGACTGGAGCGAATCGGGCCCTGTGTGGCAAAGCTCCAGCGCACGCGACCGGTCTCGGCATCGACGGCGTAGAGCTTCTTGTCGGCGCTGCCGACATAGACCGTTCCGTCCTCCACGGTCGGTGACGAGTGCAGATAATCGTATGACGTATGGGGGACCAGCCGCCGGCAGCCGGCGTTCCAGCCCGGAGCTCCCGAGGTCGAGCTTCCAGCGCTCTCTGCCGCTCTCACGATCCACGGCGTAGAGGAACCCATCATCGCTGGCAAAGAGAACCGAGCCTCCGTCGACTGTTGCCGCCGAGCGAATCCTGCCGGTCGTCGCGAATCGCCAGCGCAGCTGCCGTTTCGCGATGTCCAGCGCATGAAGCGTACCTTCGTCGTCGCCGAAGAACAGAACCCCCGCCTCCAGCGCGAGCGGTGTCCATATCTGTTCGCCGACGTCGTAGGTCCAGAGGACGCTCCCGGCTACGGTATCTCCCGACGCCGGCGCCGGAGGCCCGTTGCCCAACAACAGGCAGGAGAGTGCAAGACAACCTAACGCGCGATTCATGGCTTTTCTTCCTCGTCCCCGGTGATGAACAGCTTCGCTGCGGGCCGCGTTTCTGGGCATCTTGGACCCATGGCCCACATTATCAGGAGAACCGCGAGGCTCGGGCTGTGTCAACTCCTTGCTCAAGTGGGGGCTCGCCATACCGAGACCGTTCTACGTTACCGACCGCTTCACGCCACTCGAGCTCTCGGACGGCTACGGGATGACCTTCCGGCAACGCGCAGGGGCCGGCCACTCCGCTGACGGCGCTGGCCAGGAACGGGCGAACCTGAATGTGGGTTGTCGGCATGCCGCTGGTAGTGCTCGCTGGCGTGGCGCGGATCTACTGCGGCGTTCACAGTGTCGCCCAAGTAGTTGTCGGCTGGCTTCTCGGCACAGTTTCGTCCAGCCAGCCGAAGCTGGTGCAATTGCCGGCCTGCTCCTCGGTTATGGGCTCGTTGGCCTGATGTTTCTCGCTCGCGAGATGCCATCTCCCTCGAAGCTCGACCAGCCACCGCTGAAGGTTCTTCCCAGCGGATTCCTGACGCTCATCTGCCTCCGTACAGTACGGCCATGCCATGTTCCGATCCAACATACGGTCGTCCCCGTCGGGGGATTCGGGATTGCCCGCAAACGGGGGCTCGTGGTCCTGGCCCCATGATGTAGCGACTCGCGGGCGCCGGATTTCCGGCGGCTCTTCTGACCGACGGATCGGCCCGATCAACCGTCGTTGTTGGCCGGCGCCAGGAGCTCCCCGTCCTTGACTCGGAGCCGGATGTTCTGAATCTCCTCGAAGTTCTCGAGCGGGTTGCCTTCCAGCACCAAGAAGCTCGCCTCGCAGCCCGCGTCGAGGCAGCCGACGCGGCGTTCCGGGAAGATCAGGCGAGCCGTATCTGCGGTTGCGAGGCGCAAGAGCCGAGCCGGCTCGAAGAAGCCCTTCTCCGCCCCAGCGATCAACCCATCGACCACCGTGGAGCCGTAGGCGTTCGAGCCAATTGCGAGCGGTGCACGCGCCTCCTCGAGTAGAGCCGTGTTTCGCTTCTCCCACTCCACATAGATCTCGGGCCGGTCCTTGGCCCATTCGCTGACGATCAGGACCGCGCCCATCCCGGCAGCGGCCGCCGCTTCGGCATCCTCCGCGCTCAGTCGGCAATCGTCGTCGGTATCCACCCCGTAGTACGGGCTTTCGGGATCACTCATCGTGTCCATGTAGCAGGGCAGGTGGCTCACCAGGTCGGCCCCCGCGGCGAGAGAAGCGCGGAAATCACCAAGGCTCGAGTTGGCCACGGCAAGACGCAGCCCCGCCTCGTCGGCCAAACGGCTGACGAGCGGCAGGAGATCCGGATCCAGACCGCCGCCAGGCCCCCACTTTCCATAATCTTCGTCGTATCGCTCGCTGGTGCGCAGGTAGACCTTGACGATGTCAGGTCGGTTGCCCATCATGAGCGGCCATTTCTGCTCCAAGTCGGCAGGCGTTTCGAGCACGAAGTACGCGTCGTCGGCCCGCTTGCGGCTGGCGCGTATCTCTTCGGCGCGCGCGACCTGTTCTTCGTACGAGCCAATCCCCAGGGCCAGCGCCTCGTAGATCTCCGCCGGGTGGCTGTCCGGCCCGGTGATGCCGCCCAGCGACGTCACCACGTCGACGTTTCCGGGGCCCCTCAGCTGATCTCGGATCTCCAGCACCCCGCTGGTAGGTGCGGTCAGCGTCATGGCGTAGAACACGCCCGCATCGAGATAGGCTTGGCGCTGCCACGGCAGCGTGTAGGGTCCGTCGAAGTGATGGGTGTGCGCGTCGCCGAGCGGCGGAATGACGAAACCGCCCGCCAGGTCCACGCGAGATCCCGCGTCTTGGGGACAATCCACGAAGAACCTCCCGCCAACACACAGACGCGCCTCGACAAATCCCTCGCCCGTAAAAACGCGGGCGCCCCGATACTCGACGATCTCGCTCGCAGGCGGACCGGATTCGTTTACCTCGACCCGCTCGCCGCAGGCCGCCATCATCGGAACCAACCACACAAGCGCGAGCAACTCAAGCTGCTTCGCGGGCCAAAGACCCTGCGTCTCTCGACCCTGCATCTCTCCACCTCCGAGCCTTGAACGACCCAAGAGAACCGTACGTGTCCTACTCGAGCGTCTCATCGACTGGTGTCCACTCGGTTGTGTATCTTGGGTTCCCCGACAGGATCCGACAACTGATCGAGCGGGTCTCGACCGCCTGCTCGCAGCGCTGGAAATAGGGCGGCATGAGGAAGGCACCGTCGGCGAGCGGAACGAGCGCGGTCACTGATCCGTTCGACAAGTCGTGCAGCAACATCTCACCATGGATGCTGCGCTCGACACGCAACTCGCCACCACCGCGTGAGTTTCTATAGCGCCCCAGGCGTGTGTCGCTCTCGGCTACCGTTACCGCCGATCGCTGGATCGCCGGCCATGAAGCTACTTTCGCGTCTCCGGTCGCCAGGTCAGCGATGAGTCGGCCGCCCAATCCGCGGGAACGGCGTAGCTGTTCGCCAGGCTCACGACGATGACGTCCCGCGTCGGGTCGTAGAGAAGCTTGGCCACGAAGCCCGGCGACCGGCCCTGCGCGAGGAAGATTCCATCGTCGGCACCCAGAACGCTCTCGACCAGCGAAGCCTCGAGGAAACCCTCGCGAAACACGCCGCGCGCAAAGCGCAGCAGGTCGCCCGCCGTCGAGTACAGGGAACCGCCACCGGGCCGGGTCTCCACGGCGTAGAACCGCGCGTGACGGTGCTCGCCGGGCCGGGTGCCGGGCTCGTACCCGGTCGACATCTTGGGGATCGGCAAGCGCGCGTCGGCGATGTGCCCGGTATTGCTCATGCCAAGCGGTTCGAACACGAGGTCGCGCATGACTTCCGCAAAAGACCCTTCTCCAGCGATTTCCAACACCTTGGCGGCGACCGCATAGCCGCCGTTGCTGTAGTTCCGATCCGAACCCGGCTCGAAGTCGAGCGGCAGGGAGGCCAGGCGCTCGATCAACTCGTCGAGTGAGTAGGTAGTCGCTCCGTCGCCCCAGGGCTGATCGTTGGTGTGAGCGATCCCGGACGTGTGGTTCAGCAAGTGCGACGATCGTGATGGACTCGGCCGACGGAAACTCCGGCAGGTACTCCGCCAGGGGCGTCTCGAGAGTGAGCACCTCGCGCTGGATCAGAACGGCAAAGGCTGCATCGGTCAGCGTCTTCGAGACCGATGCAATACGGAACTTCGTGTCAGCGGCGTTCTTCACGCCGTGCTCGTAGTTCGCGAATCCAAAAGACCTCTCGTACCGGATTTCGCCCCCGACATCGATGAGCACGTTGCCGTCGAACATCGCAAGCTCGACGAATGGAGCGATGAACGAATCGATGGCGCTTGCCCGAGAATCGGAGTCCTTGGAGAGCGACGCAGTCACCTTCGGCAGCGGGTAGGTCTGACCGCCGGTCGTCCAGTCCAGCCGGCTGACGCCGCCCTCTTCGTCGAACACGACTTCGATCTCGGCGTAGTCCTGCGGCGAGAAGAGAGTTCGCTCGAGGTCGGGATCAGGAGCCACTCCTCCATCATCACGCGGCCGTCGACGACGCGAAGCTCGAGGTTTCTCCCCGGCCGCAACTCGTAGGCGCCCTGATAGCTCTCGAGAATCTCTGTGTCTATGTCGGCGGCCTTGGCCTTGATCGGCTCCGGCGTGGGCACGTCCTCTCCCGCAGCGATCTTCGGCAGCGCGCTGCGAATCTTGTCGAGCGCACCCGAGGTCAGGTTGCTCGCCACGACGACGCTGACGCCGCTGGCCGCGTCGTAGTCGGCGAAGGCGCGAAAGCCGTTCGCCAGACCGTTCCAGCTCAGGTTCCCGCTCTCGCGCACGAGCAGTTCCTGCGCACGCTTCCCGAGCTTTCCGGCCAGCAGCGCCCGCTGCATCGCCAGCAGGTCTCGCGGCGTCGAGAAGACCGATCCGGCTCCGACCAGGTACGAGATGTCCGACGGCGGCGCGTTGAGGAATCCATCGGTATCGAAGAAGTAGCTCGAAGCGCGGTGCTCGAGAATGGCACGCGTACCGGAATCCGAGGTCTCCGCCATGCCGGCGGGGCGCAGCACATGCTCGGCCAGCAGCTCCGCGTACGGCTTCCTACCGGCCAGCTCGAGCACCCGGGCGAGCACCGAGAATCCGGCGGAGCTGTAGACACTGTCGGATCCCGGCTCGAAGACCAGGTCTTTCCGGCGGCCAGTTCGACCATGCTGGCCGGTGTTTGCGGTCGCGTCTCATCGATCGGCTCGGTGACGCGATGCGGGATGCCCGCGCTGTGGTTGAGCAGATCGTCGACGGAGATCTCATCGGCTCGCGGGAATTCGGGAAGGAACTCGATCAGCTTGTCGTCGAGCGCGAGCTTCTCCATCTCGACCAGACGAGCGAGAATGACGATCGTCATCGGCTTGTTGATCGAGCCGACACAGAACCTCGTTCGCGGCGTGTTCGGCACACCGTGTTCGCGATCGGCCAGGCCGAACGACTTCTCGTAGAGGACCTCGTCGCCGCGGGCGATCAGCAGCGTCCCCGAGAGGTGCCCGATGTCGAGTACGGCTGGAGGTAGCGGTCGACCCGTTGCTCCATAGCTGGAGGCTGCGCTCCCGCTGCGAACGGGAAGCCGAACACCGCGAGGGTGACACCGAGACCGTAATTCAAGAGTTTCGCGCGCATACCGATCTCCAGGGTTGAGAACCTGGAACCCGAATGAGACTAACCCACCCGCCGCTCTGTACCCAGCGACGGGGCGGTGAGCTACTAATTCGATGGACGAAGCGGCTACCGCGGAGCCGACTCGGCCGCTGACAAAAACCGCCCGCCGCCCAAGAGCCAACGCTCGATCCGCTCAAGCGTGGGGGCGAACCCCAGACCGTTCACCGGCGGTCGAGCGACTCAAGCGTCTCGGCGTAGTCCGCGAGGTCGGGTGCGTCCTGGTCAAGCGCCAGCTCGTAAGCGCGCTCGAAGTGCGGTCGGGCCTCTTCCAGGCGTCCGGCCAGGCGGTGGGCCTCGCCCACGCGCCAATGAGCCTCGGGCAGGTCCGGATAGAGTTCGAGCGCGCTCTGGAAAACGGTGAGGCCCTTCACGAAGTCCTGCTGACGCAAGAGCTGGTTGCCGATGCGCACGATCGAGCGCATCGGCACTGGGATCGTATAGCCGAAACGCTCGGAGAGAGCCGCGAAGTGGCGCTGATAGGCCCCAAGGTCGGCCGTCTCTACCAGCGCGTCGGGCACGGGCCAGGATTCGTACAGGAACTCGAGTCCGTGGTAGGTGCTCCGATGGTGCAGCGTGTAGTGACCCTCTTGAGCAAAGTGCTCATGCCGGAAAAGGTCCGGGCGGCTCGTGGCCTCGACGATGCCGGCGAATGCCAACACGTCCTCGAGACTGCCCGGGAAGTCTTTGCCGGCAGAGGCCACGTACAGCGGGCGCGGCGCCCCGGCCGCAAAGTGGTCCGGCGCCGCCTCCAGCAAACGGCCGAAATTCCAGCCGACGGCGGGGCTGCTCGCGATCGCAGCGTCGAACACGGGGTCCGCGCTCGTGTAATCGTGGATCGCGAACAGGCCACCGAACGATGATCCTCTCAGAATGCGGTAGGGCTCGGTACGGTACGTCGCATCGACAAACGGAATCACCTCCTCGCGCAGCACACGCCGAAAGCGGTCGGCGCCGCCCACCGCGTCCCAGAACTCGGTCTCTTCCTTGTCGCCGGACTCTGGCGTGAGGTCGCGGCTCCGGTGAGTATTGACGACTCCGACGACAATCAGCTCCGGGATGCGGTCGATGCCCGCCAGGAACTCGACGACGCCGATCGTATGGAGGAAGTCGCTCTCGGCATCTAGCAAGTAAAGCACCGGGTAGGAAAACCGCGTGCTCGCGTAGCTGTCCGGAAGGTAGACGAGCAGCTCGCGCTTCTCGTCAAGAAGGCGCGAGAGGAGGCGGTGCCGGCGGCCTGCTGTGAACTCCTCGGCATCCGGGCCGGAATCCACTTCGGCCCTCCGGCCGATGGGTGCACCCTCGCCGTCTCCCCAGATCAGCGTGTTGACGATCCCATCGCCGTCGCGACCGAAACGGACCGTCGCGTACAGCATACGAGAGAACCAGGCTCTGGCGTCCACTGGCACCAGCTCGGAATAACCACCTTCGTTGGCGCGGGCCAGGAGGCGGCCGCCTGACTCCGTTATCGAGACGTTGAAACCGGGCCCGAACGAGTAGATGCCGACCAGATCTTGCAGAGATGACGTAGGCTGCGTCAAAAGCTCTCTGGCGCCAGGCACGGTGTAGTCCTCGCCGAGCACCGCTGCTGCCACCAGCCGGCGAATCTCGTCCCGTGCCACGGACTGCACGTTGCTGAGGATCACGATCGTTGTCCTCTCGTCGACGTACCTCGCAAGATCGCTCGAGTAGCCGGCGACCCGGCCGTCATGGCCGATGACATCGCGCCCGAACCTCTGGAACATGCTGACTCCGTACCCGTAGCCGTGGCCATAGTCCCGGGTGAGCTTTCTATACGAGCTCTCGCCTAGCACCTGGCCCCCGTGCAGCGCCGCACTCCACGTCAACAGGTCTCTCGCCGAGGACCAGAGAGAGCCCGAGCCTGTCGTGAACGCGGCCGACACGGGAACGGCAAGGCTCAGCTCTCTTTGTCCCCAGGGGTCATAGCCCGGCACGCGGCCCGTAACGGCCGCAGACGGGCCATCGTGTGCGGTCTGCGACATCCCCAGGCGTTCTAAAAAGCGGCTCCTCAGGAAGTCCCCGTAGCTGACTCCCGAGACCCTTTCGATCACCGCAGCCAGGACCGCATACCCGCCGTTGCTATAGGCGTATCCCGAGCCCGGGCTGAAGTTCAGATCGGCCAGCCCGATATCGCCGATGATCTCCTCGAACGTCCCCTCTCTGCCAGCGCTGGCGCCGAACCGCTCGAGAGAGTAGATGTCGGCGACGCCTGACGTGTGGGTGAGAAGCTGCTCGATCGTCATCAACGAACCATGCGGGAAGTCGGGCAGGTGCTTTGCGACCAAGTCGGCAATGTCGAGGTCCCCGGCCTCCTCGAGTGCGAGCACGGCGGCTGCGGTGAATTGCTTCGACACCGAGCCGATCATGAAGACGCTGCTGTCTCGATGCGGCACCTTCAATTCGACGCCCGCAAACCCGTAGGGAAGTAGCAAGGCCTCTGCGCCGTCGCGTTGTACTCCAACTACACCCATGAAGTCGCCCGCCTCGAGATACGGAGTCACGATGGCGTCGATCCGTTCCTGGATCGATAGCGCCTTCGCGCGCGCCGACATCGCCAAGGCGAGTCCAAGAACCGCGAGCATGTAGCAGAGCGTCTTTCTCATCCTTGGCGCCTTCCTTCCAAGATCAATCCAAAAGCCGAGTCTACTTCTTGACCGATTGCGGCCGGCTTCGAGCTCCCCAGGTGCGATCCAAGAAGGCGTAGGCAGAGGCTCTACTGGTTAGGGACGACAGTTCGGCATTTTCCCGCGGGAAAATCAGCCGACATATGGGGGGTTCCAAATGATCCCCGTTGGGTCACCCTAACGGAAAGAAAACGGGACACCCTTTACCGGCTGAGAATTCTGCCGCCGGACTCGGTTCCGGGTCGGACAACTGCACGCATGAAGACCCTAACGGGAGAGATT